>CAMLMV010000018.1 GCA_946481275.1 uncultured Massilia sp. | reverse complement strand
TGCCCTTGCCGCTTAACCTCTACTTTTAGCGCGCTCTAAAAACGGGGGGATTACCGGAAGTGTGCTAAACAGCTTGAATGCGGTCGAGCACTCAGCTGAGTGCTGGCTGAGCTCGCGTTCTGGTGGCTCTTAACGTGCTCTGAGCCACGGCCTGCAGAGCGGCTCTCCTAACCGCGACCCCGGAAGGGGGCATCTGGCTCTTTTCAGCCTACAGAGATACCATGGGGCCTCCCCTAAGTGTTACTTATAGAGAAAAAAATGCCACACGACCTGACAGCATCACACAGCGATCGACAGAACGTTCTCAACAATCGCTACGCTTGTCAAAAAGTACAGGACCACCTAGCACTTCCAGGGATCCAGTATGCCGGCGAAGTAATTTTTACTAAGCATCAGCTGGCGACGATCTTCTCTGTCAGCGAAAGTACCATCGAAAAGTACTTGTCCACGTACGGTGATGAGCTAAAAGCCAACGGGTATACTGTACTGAAAGGTAAAAAACTCAAAGAATTCAAAGACTTAGTAGGGGATACCGTAACAAGTTACGGTACCCTCTCTCAACTTGGGATTTTTTCCTTCAGGGCAACTTTAAATTTTGCAATGCTGTTGACTGAAAGTGATGCCGCTAGAGTCATGCGTAGCCGGATTCTAGACATTGTCATCGACGTAATGGCTGAGCGATCAGGTGGTCACACAAAATATATCAATCAACGGGACCGCGAATATTTACCTGCAGCTTATCAAGAGTTTAACTATAGAAAAATGTTCACAGAGGCTCTGTCTAATTACTTAGACATGGGTCCAATGAAATTCGGCGTCTATACTAATAAGATTTATCAGCTCGTGTTTCGCGAAAATGCCAGTGAATATAAGAGAATCTTAAAACTCGCCACAAACGATAATTTGCGTGACACGCTGTACTCTGAAGTCCTTAAAGCAATCGCCAGCATTGAAAACGGTTTGGCTTACGAGATGAAAGAGAAATTCAATTCACTGGGGAGGAAACTTTTACCTGCCGAGGTTGATACGATGTTGGACGGAGCAGAGAGAAATCCTTATCTCAAACCAATAATCGAAGACGCTCGAACGAAGATGGCTAGTCGAGACAAGGGCTTTCGTGATGCTCTTCATGAGAAATTAGAGGCGTATATTCAAACTGTACCTGAGGGTGATTTCGAAAGATTCTTGGGCGAGGCAAGCAAATCGCTAGAGCAGCAATTGGCTGATCCGGAGACGCTGGAGGTCTTCAAGCGGCTTAAGGATCGCTAAAAAATGGCCGACATCTTTATTTATTTTGATAAGTCACATGCAATTGCCGTACATGATTGGATCATCGCTAACTCGGGTGGTCGGTCAGGTATGGAGAACGAAGGACTGTTGGAAAGCCCGTTACAGATGATACAAAACGAGCTTTACTATCCAGAGCTAGAAGACAAGATCACACATTTGTTTTATTCAATCAATAAGAACCACGCGTTTTCAGATGGAAACAAGCGCTCTTGTATAGCGTTAAGCGCATATTTTCTTCAATTGAATGGATTTGGTCACGTAGTTAAAAGATTTATCATCGAGACGGAGAACGTCGCGGTTTGGGTAGCGGACAATGTTATTGATCGAGAATTGTTGAGAGAGATATTGTGCTGTTTGATTTACGAGGAAGATTATGGTGAAGAGTTAAAGTTGAAAATTCTCGCTGCCCTTGATAAATCTGAGCGTGACAAAAATGGCTATTAATTTAGTTTCTTCGCTAGATCTTCGGCTCGCAAATGGGTATAACGTTTTAGCATATCTAACGTCTTATGACCTGTAATTGCAGCAACCTCCATAACGTTTAGACCTTTCTCAAATAGTCGGCTGGTCGCCTCGTGTCGCATGTCATGGAAGCGTAAGCCGACGATATTTGCTCTGTGCGGTTCACAGGCGCGCTCGAAAGCTTGACTCATTGATTCTGCCTGAAGAGAGAACACGCGCCCCTCGTGTTTTTTGCCGAACTTCTTCAGCGCTGCAACTGCAGTTTTGGAAAGCGGTACGGTACGTGGGACATCAGTCTTCGTCAGCGGAAGATGAGCTGTCTGGCTTTTCAGATCGATTTCTTCCCAAGTCAGAGTCGCAAGCTCACTCCTCCGCATCCCGCTTTCGATCGCAAGAATGACGATCGTGCGCAGCTCGGCAGATTCGGTTGTGTTAAGAATTTTTGTGATCTCTGCATCGCTCACTCGACGGTCACGACCACGCGGCTTCATTGGCTTACGTACTTGCGCAGTTGGGATTCCACCTGGTAAAGCAATGTTCCACTCCATAGTCGCTGTCTTCAGTACCCGGTTCAGGAGACTGATCTCATGTATCACTGACTGCGGCCCAACGACTTTCAACCGTTTGTCTCGGAACTGAGCAACTTGTGATGAGTTCAAGCTCGCAAGCCTGTAGGGACCAAACGCCTCAATCAGCGTTTTAATACGCGACTTGTCAGATTGCTCACTTCGTTTGGTCGGCAGTATCTCGTTGGCATATCGTGTCAACACCTCTTCAACAAGCGTTGCCTCCGCCTCGTTGCGTGAAACAAACACGCCACGTTCCATCTCTGATTCGATGATGGTTGCCCATCGCCGTGCATCGGCTTCCTTGCTGAAGGTCTTGGTTTGGGTGGGATAGCCGCGTTTGCGAATCTGAACGTGGTATTGGCCTTCGCCTCGCTTGCGTATCGTTGCCATGTACGGCCCTGTTGTTGACTGAGCCGTAAGTGTGCCAAAATTGTGCCAATAAATGGGAAATATCTAGAGAAATGGCTTAGAAAAAGGCACTATTTTGGGCCTCCGAAGCCAAGGGTCGTGGGTTCGATCCCCGCCAGCCGCGCCATGCCTTCTTCCTCTCCCCGCACGCGACAGCTCCGTTTCCTTTCGGATTTGCTGCAAATGTGTCAACATTCGACCTTGCAGCAGATTTTCCAGTCATTTCAAAGAGGACGACGATGAGCGCCAAGGTTTTTGTGGTCATAGTGACCTACAACGGATCCAAGTGGGTGACCCCGTGCTTTTCGAGCCTGCGCAAGTCGACCGTGCCGCTGCACACGATCGTGATCGACAACGGATCGAAGGACGACACGCTGGCGCGCATCGCGGCCGAGTATCCGGAAGTGGAGGTCGTCGATACCGGAAAGAACCACGGGTTCGGCAAGGCCAACAACATCGGCATGGAGCTGGCGTACCAGCGCGGCGCGGATTATGTCTTCCTGCTCAACCAGGACGCCTGGATCGATCCGGACGCGGTGCAGAAACTCGTCGAGGCCCACCAGCGACATCCCGCGTACGGCGTCATCAGCCCGATGCACCTGAACGGCGCCGGTGACGGCCTCGATTACGGTTTTTCGAATTACATCGGGCCGAACAAGTGCCGGAGCCTGTACTCGGACATCTACCTCGGCCGGGTGAAGGACGTGTACGACGTCGGCTTCGTGAATGCCGCCGCCTGGCTGGTGACGCGCGCATGCCTGGAAAAGGTGGGCGGCTTCAGCCCGTCGTTCTTCCATTACGGCGAGGACGACAATTACACGCAGCGCCTGCAGTTCCACAAGCTGAAACTCGGCGTCCTGCCCACGGCGCGCATCTATCACGACCGCGAACAGCGTCCGCCCAGCAAATTCTTCGAATCGGGCGAAACCTTCCGCCGCGAAGTCATCGCACGCAGCTCGAACCCGAACACGCAGTTCTCCTTCGGCCGCGAGTGGGTGTCGGTGTTCGCCCACCTCGGCTATGCGCTGGCGCGCGTGAATATTCACGATGTCAAGCTGCAGCTGGCCAAGATCCGCCTGCTGGCCGGCATCGACAAGGCGGCCATCGCTGCCAACCGCGAACGCAGCAAAACCGGGCGCGCCGCCTTCCTCGATCTCGAGACCTCTAGCGGCACTGCATACCCGGGAAGCATAACATTACGACAAGTTACGGGCGTTCAATAACCATGCTTACAACACTCCGGAGCGTCAAGACAAGGTAGTGCTTGCCTGTTTTGACCGCAGCCACTTATTCTGCTGTTCTCGGAGCGTTTCGATTCATGCGCACGGTATGTCTTGTTGCTAACTTGTAATCGATAAAATGTTATTATCTCATCAGCACGGCGGTGAGGATTCGTGAAAATCAGATGGGCTCCCACGATGTGAACGTTGGTCTGCAAACGACGATGGCGCAAGGCGCCGTTGGCGGCACGACGAGGTGACTCGTCGAGCGGGCAGGCGTTTTCCGTGCTGACTCAAAGTTATCGTAATAGCAACCAAGCGGAACGGAATCAATATGAAGCCAGACGAGGTCATCGCAGTAGTGGGATTGGGTTATGTAGGTTTGCCGCTGGCTGTCGAGTTCGGCAAGCTTGGCCCGACGATCGGGTTCGATTTGTCGACGGCAAAGGTCGAGAGCTACAAGAAATTTGTCGATCCCGCCGGCGAGGTGTCGACTGAGCAATTGCGTTCCGCACGCCACCTGAGCGTCACCACCGACCCGGCCGCGCTGGCCCAGGCCGATTACATCCTGATCGGCGTTCCGACCCCCGTCGACATCGCCCACGTCCCCGATTTCGCGCCGCTGATCAGCGCCAGCGAGACCGTCGGCAAGCACATGAAGCGCGGCGCGGTCGTCATCTATGAATCGACCGTCTATCCGGGCGCGACCGAGGAAGTCTGCATCCCCGTCCTGGAAAAATTCTCCGGCATGAAGTGGAAGGAAGGTTTCCACGTCGGCTTCTCGCCCGAGCGCATCAACCCGGGCGACAAGGAACACACGCTGACCAACGTGATGAAAGTGGTGTCCGGCGATGACGCGGAAACCCTGGAGCGCGTGGCGTCCATGTACGAAACCGTCGTCAAGGCGGGCGTGCACCGCGCGTCCAGCCTGAAGGTCGCGGAAGCGGCCAAGGTCATCGAGAACACGCAGCGCGACCTGAACATCGCGCTGATGAACGAACTGGCGATCATTTTCGACAAGATCGGCATCGACACGCTGGAAGTGCTGAAGGCCGCCGGCACGAAGTGGAACTTCCTGCCGTTCCGTCCGGGCCTGGTGGGCGGTCACTGCATCGGCGTCGATCCCTACTACCTGACGCACAAGGCCGAGATGATCGGCTACCACCCGCAGGTGATCCTGGCGGGGCGCCGCATCAACGACGGCATGGCCAAGTTCGTGGCCGAGAAAACCGTCAAGTCGATGATCTCGGCGGGTTTCCACGTCAAGGGCTCGAAAGTCAACGTGATCGGCCTGACGTTCAAGGAAAATTGCCCGGACCTGCGCAATTCCAAGGTCGCGGACATTGTGTACGAGCTACAGTCTTACGGCGTGGAAGTGCACGTGCACGACCCGGTGGCCGAAGCGGACGAGGCGCAGCACGAATACGGCATCGCACTGGAGCGCTGGGAAGACCTGCCGAAGGCCGACGCGCTCATCGTCGCCGTCCCGCACAAGGAAGTGCTGGCGCGTTCGCTGACGGACTTCCAGTCCAAGCTGAACGACGGTGGCTGCTTCGTCGACGTCAAGGCCCAGTTCGATCCGAACGGGATCCGCGAGGCGGGCTACTGCCTCTGGCGTTTGTAATGTATCGCCGGCATCCGCAACTGCGGATGCCGTGACTATTCGATGGGTCGTGCCGAGGGCAGGCCGCTTGGACTTCGAGCCTTGCCGTTTTGCATGCAATGATGACAATGACAGTTCCTGGCTATTCTTGGCCCTATCTAATTTCCTTGAGTCAAAAACTTTTGGGAACGCGTACGCGTCTCCCGGTTCAACCATTGGTTGTGAAAGTCAGCAATAACAGCTACACCGGAGGCAATTGTGCTTAGGATTTCTAATCACTATGTGTCGAAGATCGTATTCGTCCTGCTGTTCGTCGAAGTGTTGGTGCTGCTTGGCGCAGCCTACATCGGCGCGACGGTGCGATTCATGGAACTGGGCCAGAACGCGTCCCTGCCCAGCCTCGACCATCACTTCTTTACATCCGCCATCGCCTTTACCGCCGCGATCATCTTCAGCATGAGCGCAATGGGCATGTACCAGCTCGACTTCAACGAAGGCCTGCGCCATCCGTTCTTCATGAAGCTGATGCCCTCGTTCCTGATGGGCTTCCTGATCCTGACGCTGGTGTTCTACGTGGCGCCGGACCTGTATTTCGGCCGCGGCATCATGGCGCTCGTGTTCGGTATCGCCGCCGGCGGGATCTTCCTGGCGCGCATGGTGTTCTTCAAGTCGTCCGAGCTGCGCTTCCTGGAAACCCGCATCCTGTTCCTTGGCAGCGGCCCGCTCGCCAAGGAATGCAGCGACCTGGCGATGCAGAGCACCAGCTACCACCGCTACAACATCGCCGGCTTCGTGCCGACGCCGACCGAGGAACTGTGCGTGCCGTCGACCAGTCTCCTGAAGTCGCGCGAGGGCGAATCGCTCGTCGCGCTGGCGCGCCAGTACAACGTCGAGGAGATCGTCGTCTCCGTGCAGAACCGCCGCGGCGGCTTCCCGATCAAGGATCTTCTCGAGTGCAAGCTGCAAGGCTTCAAGGTGACGGACGCCGCCACCTTCTTCGAGCGCGAGACCTGCCAGATCCGCGTCGACTCGCTGCAACCGTCGTGGCTCGTGTTCGGCGGCGGCTTCGACCAGAGCTTCGTGCGCACGTTCATGAAGCGCAGCTTCGACATCGTCTGCAGCCTGATCATCATGGTGCTGACGCTCCCGCTGATGCTGCTGGCGGCGCTGGCCGTCAAGCTGGAAGACCGCGGCCCCGTGTTCTATTCGCAGGAGCGGGTCGGCAAGGACGGCGCCGCGTTCTTCGTCCACAAATTCCGCAGCATGCGCACCGACGCGGAAAAGGGCGGCAAGCCGCAATGGGCGCAGAAGAACGACCCGCGCATCACGCGCGTCGGCAATTTCATGCGCAAGACGCGTATCGACGAGCTGCCGCAGGTGCTCAACGTGCTCAAGGGCGACATGTCGTTCGTGGGCCCGCGCCCGGAGCGCCAGTACTTCGTCGACCAGCTGATCGAAGTGGTCCCGTATTACAACGTGCGCCACAGCGTCAAGCCGGGCATTACCGGCTGGGCCCAGGTGCGCTACGGCTACGGCTCCTCGGCCGAGGACGCGCTGCAGAAGCTGCAGTACGATCTGTACTACGTGAAGAACAACAGCCTGTTCCTGGACGTCCTGATCCTGATCGATACCCTGAAGGTCGTCCTGTTCCGCAGCGGACGCTGACGTTCCCCGCGGCCGCCGGCGCCATGCCGGCCGGCCGCGGATGTCCACCGAATCGTGCCCAGTAACGTGATCAATATCGCTGTCTCCAGCTACGCACTGGCCGCCATCGGCTTCCTCGCACTGGGCCTGTCGGTCCTGTCGGGCTGGCGCGGCCGTGCCCAGCGCGGCACGCTCGGTACCGCCTGCCTCGCGACGGCCGCGTGGGCCGCGGCGCTGGCGCTGGATGCGACCCGGGAGATCCTGTGGAACACGGGCACGGCCGCGCTCGAAGTGCTGCGCGACGGCGCCTGGTCGCTGTTCCTCGTGGCCCTGCTCGGCCACTGGCACAGCGCGGCGGACGGCACGCCGGCACGCCTGATCCTCGGACGCTTCCCCGCGCCGCGTCCGGCGCTGCTGGCGGCGGGATGCGTCTACCTGGTACTGCTGTCCGGCGTGGGCTTCGCCCACTGGAACCAGGAATTCCTGCCCGCGCTCGGCCTGCCCATCCTGATCGGCTACGTCGGCCTGTCCGTGTACGGGATGCTGCTCGTCGAGCAGGTCTACCGCAACAAGACCATCGAGGAGCGCTGGGCGATCAAGTTCGCCTGCCTGGGCATCGGCGGCATGTTCGCCTACGACCTCTACATGTACAGCAACGCGCTGCTGTTCCGCAAACTGAGCGCCGACCTGTGGACGGCGCGCGGTTTCGTCAACGCGCTGACCGTGCCGCTGATCGCGCTGTCGATCACGCGCCGCAAGTCGTGGACGACGTCGTTCGCCGTGTCGCGCCGCGTCGTCTTCCATTCGGCCGCGCTGTTCGGTTCCGCGATCTACCTGCTGGCCATGGGGTCGGTCGGCTATTACCTGCGCTACGTGGGCGGCAGCTGGGGCACGGTGATGCAGACCGGCTTCCTGTTCGGCGCCATCTCCCTGCTGGCCGTGATCCTGTTCTCCGGCACGGCGCGCTCCTGGCTGAAGGTATCGATCAGCAAGCACTTCTACCGCTACAACTACGACTACCGCGAAGAATGGATGCGGTTTACGCGCACGCTGTCCGAGCGCGGCCCGAACCTGGGCGAGCGCGCGATCCAGGCGCTGGCCGTCCTCGTCGAATGCCCCGGCGGCACGCTGTGGCAGCGCGATGCCGGCGGCCGCTTCACCGTCAAGGCGGGCTGGCCGACGGCCGACACCCACGTGAGCGAGCCGGCCAACTCGCCGTTCTGCCGCTTTTTGGAAAGCACCCAGTGGGTGGTCGACGTCGACGAGTACGTCGCGCGCCCCGACAAATACGAAGGTCTCGCCTTGCCCGAGTGGCTGCTGGACGCCCCGCGCCGCTGGCTCGTCGTGCCGCTGATGCTGCAGGAAAAACTGTTCGGCTTCGTCGTGCTGCAGCGCGCGCGCAGCCCGGTGAAACTCAACTGGGAAATCATCGACCTGCTGGAGATCGCCGGCAGCCAGGCCGCCAGCTACCTGGCGCAGGAAGACGCGGCCAACGCGCTGATGGTGGCGCGCCAGTTCGAGTCGTTCAACCGCATGTCGACGTTCGTCGTGCACGACCTGAAGAACCTCGTCGCCCAGCTGTCGCTGATGAACGCGAACGCGGAAAAGCACAAGGACAACCCCGAGTTCCAGCGCGACATGCTGGAGACGCTGAACCACTCCGTGCAGAAGATGAAGCTGCTGCTGCAGAAGCTGTCGCGCAGCGAGAATGCCGACAAGCCGCAGCCGCTGGCCGTCGACGACGTCGTGCGCCAGGCGCTGGCCCTCAAGAGCGCGTTCGAACCGCATCCGCAACTGCTCGTCGAGCAGGCGGGCCTGCGGGTGCTGGCCGACCGCGAGCGCCTGGAGCGCGTGCTTGGCCACCTGATCCAGAACGCGATCGAGGCGACGCCGCGCGACGGCAACGTGATGGTCCGCGTGGCGCCGCCGGCCGACGGGCGCGAGCACGCCGTCGAGGTCGAGATCACGGATACCGGCGAAGGCATGACGGAAGAATTCATCCGCGAGCGCCTGTTCAAGCCGTTCGACTCGACCAAGTCGGCCGGCATGGGCATCGGCGTGTTCGAGAGCCGCGAATACATCAATGAGCTGGGCGGGGCGCTGGAAGTGACCAGCCAACCCGGCATCGGCACTACATTCAAGGTCGTCCTGCCGCTGCACCGCGTCGCGGCCGCCGCGACGATCGCCTGAAAGAAGACACCATGACCCAACAAAAACCCAAGCTGTTGATCATCGAAGACGATCCGGGCCTGCAGAAGCAGCTGCGCTGGAGCCTGGACGCGTACGACGTGGCGGTGGCCGGCGACCGCGAGGCGGCGCTGGCGCAGATCCGCCGCCACGAGCCGGCCGTCTGCACGATGGACCTGGGCCTGCCGCCCGATCCGGACGGCTCGACCGAAGGCCTGGCCACTTTGCAGCAGATCCTGGCGCTCGCGCCGGACACGCGCGTGATCGTCCTGACGGGCAACCAGGACCATGCCAACGCCGTCAAGGCGATCGGCATGGGCGCCTACGATTTCCACCAGAAGCCGGTCGATCCGGAAGTGCTGAACCTCGTGATCCAGCGCGCCTTCTTCCTGCACAACCTGCAGCAGGAAAACCGCCGCATGCAGCAGTCGCAGGCCGATTCGCCGCTGGCCGGCGTGATCTCGCGCGACCCGGGCATGCTCAAGGTGTGCCGCACCATCGAGAAGGTGGCGCCGACGTCCGCGTCCGTCATGCTGCTGGGCGAATCCGGTACCGGCAAGGAAGTGCTGGCGCGCGCCATCCACGCGCTGTCGCCGCGCGCGAAGGAGCGCTTCATGGCGATCAACTGCGCGGCGATTCCGGAAAACCTGCTCGAGAGCGAGTTGTTCGGCTACGAAAAAGGCGCCTTCACGGGCGCGGCCAAGCAGACCAAGGGCAAGGTGGAGCTGGCCCACGGCGGCACGTTCTTCCTCGACGAGGTCGGCGACCTGCCGATGGCGCTGCAGGCCAAGCTGCTGCGCTTCCTGCAGGAGCGCGTCATCGAGCGCATCGGCGGCCACGAAGAGATCCCCGTCGACGTGCGCATCGTCTGCGCGACGCACCAGAAGCTGAAGGACTTGTGCGCACAGGGCCGCTTCCGCGAAGACCTGTATTACCGCCTGTCGGAAATCGTCGTGACGATCCCGCCGCTGCGCCAGCGCGAGGGCGACGCCGCGCTGCTGGCCCATCACTTCAAGAACAAGTTCTGCACGCAGGAGTCGCGCGCGTCGCTGCACTTCGCGCCGGACGCGCTGGCCGCGATCGAAGCCTACCAATGGCCCGGCAACGTGCGCGAGATGGAAAACTGCATCAAGCGCGCCGTCATCATGGCCGATGCGAACACCATCGTCGCCGACGATCTCGGCCTGCCCGACACGGTCGCCGAGGAAGAGCCGCTGAACCTGCGCCAGGTGCGCGACGAAGCCGAGTACAAGGCCATCGCCCGCGCGCTGGCGCGCACGGACGGGAACATCGTCAAGGCGTCGGAAATGCTGGGCGTCAGCCGGCCCACCCTGTACGACCTGATGGGACGCCACGGCATCAAGGCCAGCGCGTGAGCGCGGCGGCAAAGCTCGCGCGCCGCGGCCTGCTGGCCGCAGGCGTGCTCGCCGTCGTGTCGGGCGGCGCCCTGCTGGCCGCCATCGACCACGTCGGCCGCGCGCCCCGCACGCTCGCGCCGTACATCGAAAAGCGCAGCAGCGGCCACAATCCGCTCATCGAGCACACGGGCCGCCGCGTCGCCGCGATCCTGACGTCGCTCGACCGCGGCAGCGCCGACGCGGCGCCGGCGCGGCTCGCGCTCGTGGCGGGCGCCCAGCCGCGGCCCGCCGGCCAGGACGGCGCCGGCATCCAGGTCGCGACGCCCGAGGCCTTGCGTGCGGCGCTGCTGCAGGCGTCCCCGGGCGACGTCATCACGCTGGCGCCGGGCACCTACCGGTTCCAGGGCAAGGGCATCAACGTGCCGCGTGCCGGCCGCGCCGATGCGCCCATCGTCGTGCGCGCGGCCCAGCCGGGCACCGTGCACATCGAACTCCAGACGCTCGAGGGCTTCGTCGTCGGCGCGCCGTACTGGCGCTTCGAAAACCTGAACATCGACGGCACGTGCCCGGCCGACGACGATTGCGAACACGCCTTCCACATCGTCGGCGACGGCCACCACTTCGCGAGCGTCAACAACACGATCCGCGACTTCAACGCGCACTTCAAGATCAACGCGTCCGGCGGACGCTTCCCGGACGACGGCCTGATCGAGCACACGACCCTGACCGCCACGCACGTGCGCACGACCACGAAGCCGGTGACGCCGATCGACATCGTGACGGCCAGCGGCTGGACGGTGCGCGCGAACCTGATCACCGACTTCGTCAAGGGCGAAGGCAACCAGGTCAGCTACGGCGCCTATGCCAAGGGCGCCGGCAGGAACAACGTCTTCGAGCGCAACGTCGTGTGGTGCGAGCAGGTGTTGCGCGGCCTGCCGGGTCAGCGCGTCGGGCTGTCGCTGGGCGGCGGCGGCACGGGCGCGGAATTCTGCCGCGACGGCCGCTGCATCACGGAACAGGAGGGCAGCACCGTGCGCGCCAACCTGATCGTCGGCTGTTCCGATGCGGGCATCTACCTGAACGAAGCGGCGGGGAGCAAGGTCTTCGACAACACGCTCATCGACACGACGGGCATCGACGTGCGCTATCCGGCCAGCAGCGCGCAAGTGGACGGCAACCTCGTCGACGGACCGATCCGCGGGCGCGACGGCGGCATCGTGCACCTGGGCGACAACCGCGCGACGCCGTTGTGGCGCGCCTACCTGGGCAGCCACCCCGTGCGCGGCCTGTTCCGGGCGCCCGAAGCCGGCGATTTTACGTGGCGCGACGGTGCGCCGCTGCGCGCCGAAGCGGACGAGGAAGAACGGCCGGCGGGGGCGCTCGACCTGTGCGGCACCAAACGGGCCACGCCCGCCGTGTATGGGGCGTTTGCCCGCTTTACGGAGTGCCTGGCAAAGCCTTGACCCATTCGCGGGTCCACTCGGCCACCTGGTCGCGCCACGCGCGGCGCGAAAACGTGTGGTCGGCGTCCTCGAGGCGGCGCCACGTCACGCGCGGCGCGGCGAGGAGGCGTTTCCAGGCCGGCGTCGAGGCGGCCACGTCGCAGAATTCGCGGCCCGTCAGGTCGGCGCCGCCGATCACGAGCAGGGTGTGGCCCTGGAACCCGTGCAGGCCCTGGCGCATGCGCTCGGGCAGCGGGGCCGGTCCATCTTCCGACGCCGGGCGCCCCGCGAACGCGGTGCGCACGAGTTTCAGCATCGACGCGAGCGAGCCCGCGTAGTCGAACTGTCCACGCGCCAGCTTGCGCCAGAATGCCGGGTCGCGCAGGCGGTCGCGGTAATGGTGTTTCAGCGTCGTGCGGGCGACGCCGTCGTCCGTGCGCACCCAGGGGTTCAGCAGCACGAGGCCGCGCACGCGCGCATCGCCCGGCGCATACATCGCGGCCGCCGACGCGCCGTCGCACAGGCCCCACAGCACGACCTCGGCCAGGCCCGGCACGGCCTCGATGAAGGCGTCGAGCGCGGCGCGGATGTCGTCCTGGATCGCTTCGAAATCGCGTTCCTCGCCGTCGCTGTCGCCCATGCCACGGTAATCGAAGCGCATGGCGGCGATGCCGTGTTCCGCCAGGTGGCGCGCCAGCAGGGCGAACTGGCGGTGGCTGCCGACACGGTATTGCGGTCCGCCGACGACGACCAGCACGCCGCGCGTACACGCCGCCGCCGGCACCGACGCGATCCCGACCAGCGCCGCGTCGCCGCAGCGGAACGCCAGGGCGCGTTCTTCATACGACATGGGCGCGCTCCAGGGTGGCGCCGACGGTCGCGTCGAGCAGGGCGGGACAGGTCGAGATGCCCGTCGTGGCCCAGAACGGCGCGCCCGTCACCGTGTGGACATGCAGCGGTGTGCCGTGCGCTTCCCACGCTGCCTTGACGCGTGCGGCAACAGGAGAAGGCGCCTGGCCGGGTGCGCCGAGCACCTCGAACCAGTGCGCGGGCACGGACGGCACCATCGCGTCGGCCGCGGGCAGGGCATCGATGGCCAGCGCGAGTCCGGGCGTGAGATCGTAGCCGGCGATTTCCAGCGTCTCTCCGGCCTGCAGGGCGGCACGCAGCGCCTTCGTGCCACTCTGCGCGGCGGCGTCTTCTCCCAACATCGCGTTCGCCGTGCGCAGGCGCAGGAACTGGGTCAGGTACGTGGATCCCGCGGCCACCGGCTGCCACAGCAGCATGGGCGCGAGCGGGACGTCCGTCGTGTGCGCAAAGTCGAGCGCGAGCAGGGCGCCGAGGCGCAGGCCCCACAGCGTGACCGGGGCATCGACGCGCGCGCGCAGCCACGCGGCGCCCGTGTCCAGGTCGTGCTTCCACAGGTCCCAGCGGGCGTCCGCGAAGTCGCCGGCGCTGTCGCCGGTGCCGAGCAGGTCGATCTGCAGCACGCCATACCCATGCGCGGCCAGGCGGCGTGCGCCGAGGGCGGCCATGCGGCGGGTGCGGTTGAGTTCTTCGGCGAACGGCGGCACGTACAGGACGGCGCCGCGGCAGGCGCCCGCGGGGCGGTGGAACAGGCAGAAGCGCCGGTCCGCGCCGCTGCCGAGGAAGAACGGTTCCGTGTCCACCTCGGCGCGCTCCGGCGTCATTCGGCGCGTTTCGCGGCCACGAAGTCGGCCAGGCTGCCGAGGGTTTCGAAGGTGCTGGCGCTCAGGTCGTCGTCGTCGATGGCGATGCCGAAGCGTTCTTCGAGGGCGCCGATCAGGCTGACGACGGCCATCGAGTCGAGTTCGGGCAGGCTGCCCAGCAGGGGGGAATCGGCGTTCAGGCGCTGGCCGGCGTCGCCCAGGCTCAGCACGTCGATCAGGGTCGCTTTGACTTCGTCGAGATACGTCATGATGGTCATTCGGTTCAGTAAGCGCCACGCCCCGATGGGGCGAGCGGTCGATTATACATTCGGACGCAACAGGGCCAGCCGGGCTTTCAACGGTGCGGCCAGGCGGTGCACTTCGCCCGCCAGTTCGTGGCGGGTGGCGCGCAGCAGCAGGTACCAGGTCAGGGCCAGCGGCAACAGCATCAGGAGCAGGCGCGCCATGGCCGGGATGGACGCCGGCAGCAGCAGCGCCAGCAGCCAGGCGACGGCGCCGGTGCCGGCCGCCACGATGGCGCTGGGCAGCAGGGCGCGCAGCATCATGGTGGTCGTGAAACCGAAATAGCGGCTCTGCTGGATCGCGGTGACGGGGGCGCTGACGACCGTTGCCAGCAGCAGCGCCCAGGCGAATCCGCTCAGGCTGCCGTCGTACAGCAGCACGCCGAACAGGATACGGGTCGCCAGGGTGACGATCAGCGGGAACGCGCTCAGGTACGGCTTGCCGATCGCCGTCACCGCCATCGGGATGTAGTTGAAGGCGAGGGTCAGCGCGGCCGCCAGCACCAGCGGCAGGATCGCCGGCACGGATTCCAGCCATTTGGCGCCGTACAGGGCGACGACGATGTCCTGGCCGAGCACGGCCGTCAGCGCGAGCGCGGTCCAGCCGATGCCGGTCAGCAGCAGGGTCGACCGGGCCAGGATCGGCGCCAGCGATTCGCCTTTGTGCCAGGTCTGGGCCAGGTATGGGATGGCGCCGTAGTTCATCGTCGACCCGGCCACGTAGCTGAAGATCGACACGGTGGAATTCGCGCGGCTCAGGAGACCCACGTGGCGCGCCGACCCCAGCTTGCCGAGCAGGATGTCGGGGATCGAGTTGTTCAGCGTCGTCGCGCAGTTCGTCACGAGCGAGCCGATGCCGAAGTGGGCGACGCTCTTCCAGTGGCGGAAGCCCGGCAGCCACGGCATGCCTTTCGGGCGCAGCGGTATGTAGGCGATGCCGCAGGCGAGGATGTTGATCAGGTTACCGTAGGCCATCGCCATGGCGCCGAAGCCCATCTCGCCGAGGATCAGCGTGCTGGCGCAGAAGCACACGGTGCCGACCACGTGGACGATGGCCTGCTTCCGGGCCTCGTAGTTACGGGCGAGCAGGGCGCCCGTGACGGTGCCGAACGGGATGAACACGAAGCCGATCGCCAGCACGCGCATCACGGGGACGATGCCCGGTTCCTTGAACCACGTGCCGAGCCAGCCGCTGGCCGCGAACAGGGCGGCCGCGATGACCCAGGACGTCGTGAACACGACGCCCGTCGCCGAGCGGATCTTGTCGTTGTCGAGGTCGGGTTCGCGCTGCAGGTAATAGGTGACGCCGAAGTCGCGGAAGACCTGCGCGAAGTTGACGAACACGACCGTCATCGAATAGATGCCGATCTCGCTCGGGCTCAGGATCCGGGCCAGCAGGATGCTGACGACGAATTGCAGGATCCTGGTGCCCGAGGTCGCGAAAAAGTTGATGACCAGCGAACGACGCAAATCAGCCATGACAGGGCAACCGGGAGGGAAAAAAACGCGCCGAAAATCAGGCCGGCGCGTTGGAGATCAGGTGGATGGCCTGGCGCGACGTCGTCTTGTACTTGTTGTTGATGAAGCGCATCGGCCCGATGAAGTGGAAGAACGCCGTCTCCGCCGTGGCGCAGTCGGGCGTGCCGTATTTCGGGAACGGCAGCGATTTCGTGGCGAACGCGTTCGCCACCAGGTAGTTCGAGGTCACCTGTTCGGTGCCCCAGCGTTTCCAGTCGTCGCCCAGCTTGCCCGTCATGCGGCGCGAGAAGTCGAGCAGGTGCTCGCGCATCGTCGTCGACGGCGGAAAACCGGTGAAGCCCGAGCAGCCGCGCACGTAGCGGGCGTCGCCCGGCAGGCCGACGTTGGCCATCTCGGCTTCCGACAGCGTCTGGATGTGCGCGCCCGGCTTCACCTTCGGCAGCGCGTGCGCGCGCACGGCGTCCAGCGGGCGGATCGGCGTGTCCGGGATTTCGCCCAGCACGAAGCCGGCGCCGGTCTGGATGGCTTGCAGGACTTCCGGGATCGGCTGCATGGTCAGCGTGTCGGCATCCAGCTGGATGACGTAGCTGTCCAGCGCATAGCCGGAAATCGCGAACAGGCGCTCCCAGGTGCCGCCGCGCGGGATGTCCGGATGGGTGAATTCATGCGCCTCGCGCAGGGTCACGTGCGGCAGGTGATGCTTCAGCACGGCGCGGTCGTTCTCGTCGATCGACGGATCGCACACGACGACGATGCGGGACGGATTCAGGAAGTGCGTGAACGACTTGACCGCGACCAGGTAGGAATGCACGTCGCGCTGGTGCACCATCGACAGCAGCGTGAAGGGCAGGTCGCCGCGCTTGACCGGGCGGGTGTCCAGGATCTGGCGTGCGACTTTCTGGTACTGCCATCGGAAATAGTCTCGCCTGATGCGCTGGACCACCCTCTCGACTAAAGACATTCCTCTGGACTCCCTCTTCTGCTGATCAAATTCAAAGCACGCGTTTGCTGGGCGATCAAAGGAACCGCGCGATATGTGCCGCGAACTCCTTGCTTTGACGCACAACATTATATGCGGTATCGACGTGCGCACGCGCGTTGTTTCCATGCATTTTTGTCATTTCCGGATCGTCCACATAGTGCAGCACGGCCTGCGTGAAACTTGCAAAATCGTCCAGGCCGATCACGGCGCCGGTCTTGCCGTCGAGGATAGTTTCCTTCGGTCCCAGCGCCGCGCTGGCGACGACGGGGATGCCGCACGCCATCGCCTCGACGATCGCATTGCCGAAGCTTTCGCGCTCGGCCGCGTGCACGAGCAGGTCGGCGGCGCGATACCAGGGCACGAGATCGTTCTGGCGGCCGGCGAACACGCACACGTCGGCCAGGCCGAGTTCGCGCGCGAACTGTTGCCATTGCACGGCCGGCGGACCGTCGCCCACGTAGATGAAGCCGATACGTCGATCGGGGCGCGCGTCGATGACGTCGCGTACCACTTGTAATAACCGGTCGATGCGTTTTTCCGGACGCGCCTGCGCGACGGCCAGGATCCAGAAACGGTCCTGGTCCAGGCCCAGCCGTGCGCGCGCGGCGGCGCGGTCGCCCGGGTAGAACTTGACCGAATCGACCGAGTTGCGCATCAGGATGACCTTGTCGCGCGGCAGCTTCTGGTAATTCAGCAGGAATTCTTCCTGGGCGACGGAATTGGCCAGGTGGAGGTCGTGCTGCTGCATGCGGAGCACGCGCCGCAGCACGAATTTCGCGATTTTCTTGGCCGCACCGTCGCGCTGGCGCGGATCAAAACTGTCGTTTTCCGTGTTGATGGTGCGCACGCCCAGGCGGCGCAGCAGGTCCAAGCACACGGTATTCGACAGCGCGCTCATGAACACCATGACTTTTACGTTATGGGTGCGCACGAATTGTTCGATCGCGGCGCGGCCGGCAGGCGAATTGTCGTAGCAATCCAACTCTACGGGTTGCAGATTCTTTGGCTGGTAGCTGGGATTTCCGGACAGCTTCGGAAATGCCATGTACACGTTCGCCCGTTCGCGCAGGTCGGCACTCGCCCGGTCGCGCACGGCGGCGGTGAAATTCCATACGTAGCCCGTATCATCGGGATAACGCATCGTGAATACGATTCCTGGCTTGTCCGCTGGGGGCACCCTGTTCTCCGGCATGATGTTGTTCGGCCGGCTTTAGTTTCACTTTGACAACAACCGGCGCGAAATTATAGCCTATTGATAAGCTATCTAAAGTGCAACACCTGTAACGTGCGGAGCAGAAAATGTAGCAGCGATCCGCCACAGCTTTACGCTGATGTTGCAATAAAGTTACGATTCTCGGCGTCTTTCCGTCTTCCGCACGGTTGATACTTAACAATAAGCTGTTGTGCTAGGATTGCAACACTTTAACGGCATCGATATGAATGCCCGACGACCATTTTTACCGCGGCAACGGGCACGGGGCGCAAGAACGCAAGTAATGTTAAGAAAAGCTCAGCATGTGCCGGCACAACTGGCACCCGGACAGCGTCCAGTCCTGCTCGTGATCGTCGACACCGAGGGCGAATTCGCCTGGGACCAGCCGTTCAATCGCAGCGCGGTCGGGACGACGTCGATCGCCAGCCAGCCGCTGATGCATGCGCGCGTGTTCGACAAGTTCGGCATCGTGCCTACCTACATGGTCGACTGGCCGGTGGCGACGACCCCGGACGCCGTCGCCACCCTGCGCCGCCTGCTCGATGCCGGACGTTGCGAGATCGGTGCTCACCTGCATCCCTGGGTCTCGCCTCCCTACGAAGAAGCGCTGTCGGACTTCAATTCGTACGGCGGCAACCTGCCACGCCAGCTCGAATACGACAAGCTGCGCCTGCTGACCGAGACTATTACCGACGCGTTCGGCCGTCAGCCGCGCGCCTTCAAGGCCGGCCGCTACGGCCTCGGTCCGCACACGGCCGAGTCGATCGCGTCGCTGGGTTACGAAGTCGACGCGTCCGTCGTCCCGTACAGCGCCTTCACGGAAGACGGCGGCCCGGATTTTCGTACCTACGACGAACATCCGTTCTGGTTCGAGGCGGGGCGGCGCGAGCTGCTCGAATTGCCGGTCACGACCGGGTATTGCGGCTGGTTGCGGCATGCCGGGTCGCGCCTGTACGACGTCGCCCAGCGCCGCTGGGCACGGCGCCTGCGCCTGGGCAGCGTGCTGGCGCGCTCGCGTGCGCTCGAGCGCGTACGCCTGAGCCCGGAAGTCGCGACCGGTTCCGAAATGCGCCGCCTCACCGGTGCGCTGCTGGCCGGCGGGTGCCAGGTGTTTTCGCTGACGTACCACAGCCCGTCGATGATGCCGGGCCATACGCCGTACGTGCGCAGCGAGGCGGACCTGGAGCACCTGATCACGACGGTGCACGATTACTGCGCGTGGTTCCGCGACCGCGTCGGCGGCGAGTTCATGAGCCTGTCGCAACTGCAGCAGGCGCTGCGGCACAGCACGGGCTCCGAGGGATCAGCCGTGCGTCTGCGGGCCGGTCAGCACTGACCGGAGGGCAACGGAACGTTCTTGACGCCGCCGGCGCGCAACCGGCCCAGCAATGGCCAGCGGTAGCCGTTCAGGTGGTACATCGTGCGGATCTCGTCGGTCCAGCGGGTGTGCCATTCCATCACCCGCCCATAGAATTCGATGCGTTCGAAGCGGCCTTCGTCGAACAGGCTGCGGGTCGCTTCCTCGCGCATCAGCAGGGCCGGCGACAATTGCGGGCCGAGTGCCTCGTCGTACGCCGTCTTGAGGATCACGATGCAGCCGCCCCCTTCGACGCACAGGTCCATCGCGGCCAGGCGCGCGTTTTGCCCCACCTCGTCGGGACCGTCGAACCAGTACCGATAGACGCTGGCCGCGCCGCGCTGCGCGAACCCTTCCAGCAGCGCGCAGTAGAAGCGGCCCTGGTCGTTGTCCGCGGCGACAGCGGTGCCTTCGGAAGCCTTCCAGCCGCCCGTCTCGAGCCTGCCGTAGTCGGCCACGGCACCGGCCATGAGCGCGGGATCGCGCACGATTTCCAGGCGCGTCGCGATGCCTTCCTGGCGCAGGCGGTTGCGCTGTTTCTTCAGGTTGCTGCGCAGGTTCTTGCCGCGCGCATTCCAGTAGTCCTCGAAGGTGCCTTGCAGCGTGATGCGCGCCGTCTCGATGTAATCGAAGCTGTGGCTGCCTCCCGGGCGTGGCATCAGCATCGGGTCGCACTGCGTGAGGCCCAGCATCAGCGCGGGGCCGGGCAAGGCGCGGAGCAGGCCCGCAAGCAGGCCGTCGGCGAGGCCGGTATCGCGCTGCAGCCACAGGCCGACGGGCGCCTGGGCCGGCTGGAACGTGTTCCACGCGCCGAAGCGGCCGGGTGTCACGATCGTCATCGCGTCCGTTTCGCCGTCTCTGTCATGCCAGGCGAGCATCTCGCGGCCCGTGCCGAACACGGCCAGCAGGGGCCGCACGAAGTCGACCGCGAGCAGGGGCGAGGCCGGACCCGCCGCGTGCAGCCGCTGCCAGCGGCCGGCATGCTGCCCGAAGTCGCGCGCGGGAACCACGGTCCAGGTCATGCCGGCACCGCCGCACTGGTTTCCAGCGCATGGCGCACCTGCGTGTGCAGCCACGCCCGCTCGTCGTCCTCCAGCGCCTGGTGGCAAGGGAGGGCGATCAGGCGCCGGCCCAGGTCCGCGCTGTTGGCGCACACGCTCGCGTCGACGCCCGGCCACAGCGTCGCGCCGAAGCGCGTGATCGGCACGCCGGCGCGCAGCAACGCGGCGGCCACGGCCTCGGGGCGGTCCACCACCAGCGGGAACATCCATGGACAGGCACCGTCGGGCAGGCGGGGGAACAGGGGACGGCAGCCGGGTACGCCGTCCAGCGCGCGCTGCAGCTCGAGATAGTTGCGCCGGCGCCGCGCGACGATGCGTGCGGGCGACACGCCGCGCAGCACCGCGCGCGAAAACCAGGACGAGCGCTTGTCGGCCCAGCGCGCATCGAAATCGAAGCTGCTGTCCGATGACGACGGCGCCAGCGCGGGCGCGGACGGCGCGATGCCGCCGCTGCTGTTGCCGCTGCCGCGCGACTTGAGCGCGTTCCACAGCGCGCTTTTCAGGCGCAACGGCAAGGTGAGCAGCACGCGCAGCACGGGCAGGCGGCCGTGGGCGAAGGCCGCTTCGAGCGCGTTCAGCGCGGCTTTCAGTTCGAAGCCGGCGCCGGCGCCGCGCAGCGCGACGTCCAGGGTATGCCGGCGCGACACCAGGCAGCCGCCCTCATAGATGGGGAAAAATTTCATGCTGCTGCCGATCGCATAATCTCCCGTGCTGCCGACCGGAACACCGTCGCGCGCGCCGAAGAACGCATGCGCGCAATCCTCGACGAGGCCGATGCCGTGGCGGTCGCACAGCGCGCGCAGCGGCGCCAGGTCGTGCGGGATACCGAAGAAATGCGTGGCGATGATCGCCTTCACCCGGCCCCTGGCAACGTTGTCGTCGATATCGGCCAGGTCGGGCGCCGTGTCCGGGCGGACGCGGTAGAACGCCACCTCGGCGCCGCACCAGTGCGCGGGCGGGATCATCGACGGGCTGTGGTAGGCCGGCACCAGCACGACATCGCCCGCACCCACGCCCAGCGCGCGCAGTGCGAGACCAATCGCGATGCGGCCGCTCGTGACGAGGCGCACGTCGGCACCGTCCAGCAGCGACGGCAACGCAGCGCGGCGCCCGCCCGCGAATGCGGCTAGCGACAGCACGGGCACGTGGGGAATGGCGCGGCGGGAGGATGACGGCGTGATGATTGACGACATGCATTAAATATAACATGCGCGCCGCCGTGCGATCCGCGGGGGACGTTGTTGTATAAAACCGCGCGAAGCGGCCGCGTTGCCAAAATTTCTTGCAAGTTGCAAATTTTTTATGCTACCGTAAGCGTTGCACCTGGACCGCCTTCGCTTCATGGCCATGTCCGCGAAAATACGCCGATCGCCTGTTGTTCGAGCCGGCTGTCGCGCTTTCACCTGACCATCATCTTTCTGCGCGGCATTATCTCCATCGTTGAGTCGATGGTTGATACAATGTCATCTTGCCGGCGCGACATAGCGCCGAGTTTTCAGTAGAGCCATACACCCATGCGCACCAAGGTTTGCATAACGATCGATACCGAATTCTCCATCGGAGGTGCTTTTGCGGATGCCACGCGTGTTCCCGTGGCAGAACAGAACGTCTGGTGCAATGTCAAAGGACGTTCGGAAGGATTGGGCTTCATGCTCGATACGTTCCGCAAATACCAGGTGGAAGCGACGTTTTTTGTCGAAACGGTCCAGCGCTACTATTTCAAGAGTGCGGATCCGATGCGGGCGATTGCCCGCCAGATTCACGAAGCCGGGCACGAGGTCCAGCTGCATTCGCATCCCTGCTGGTCGCTGTTCGAGCATGACGACTGGCGCGAGCGCGCCCGTACCGCCAAGGCGCCCGACAATTATTTCGGCCGCAGCCTGGACGATTCGGTCCGGCTCCTGCAGCAAGGTATCGACACATTTGCCGACTGGGATTTGCCGCGTCCACGCGCCTTCCGCAGCGGCAACCTGCAGCATGACGAGAATCTCTTCAAGGCGCTGAACCAGGTCGGCATTCCCTACAGCTCGAACGTGGCCGTGTCCGTGTTCCACAGCGGCCATCCCGACTACAAGCTGTACAGCGGGACGCACGAACGGCTGGGCGTGCTGGAATGCCCGGTGCTCACGTACTCGGATTGGCAGATCGGCGGACGTACGCACCTGAAGGCGCTCAGCATCGCCGGTACGAGCTTCGCGGAAATGCGGGTGCTGCTGAACAAGGCGCAGGCGGCGGGCGTGCCCCTGGTGGTCATCCTGACGCACCCGTTCGAATTCGTGCAGAAGGACGACCTGGCCTACCGCCATGCGCGCCGTCACGGCGTCACCCAGCAGCGCCTGACCCAGCTGTGCGCCTTCCTGCAGGCGAACAACGACCGTTTCGACGCGTGCGGCATGGTGCGCGCGGCCGACGATCCGGCCTGCCGCGACGAACGCAACCTGCTGCTGACCACGCCGATCTGGCACAGCGCGCCCCGTATGGGCACACAGGTCGCCTATGATTATTTCGGGCGCTGGGCGCTTGCACGTACGAGGGCCGCAGCATGAAAAACTGGATCAACCGCCGCTTCGGCACCTGGCGCGGCCTGGTACGCCTGCTGCTGGCGTATCTCGAACTCGCCACCGGCCGCCTGCGTCCGTTCATGCTCAAGCATCCGGAAGCCGTGCGCCGCGTCGTGCCCGTGTGCCAGGGGAATATCTGCCGCAGCGCCTATGCGCATCATATCGTCGAGGAATGCGGCCTGCCGGTCGCGTCGTTCGGCCTGTCGACCCATACCGGCGGCGCGTCGCCTGCGGAAGCCGTCGCGGCCGCGGCACGCCTGAACGTCGACATGACGGCGCATCGCGCCATCGACTGGACGGATTTCAAGGTGCTGCCCGGCGACCTGTTGCTCGTCATGGAAATCCGCCAGGCGCACGAATTGCGCCGCAGGCTGGGGCCGCGCGACGACGTGCAGGTGTGCCTGCTGGGCATGTGGTGCAAGCCGATCGTGCCGCACCTGCATGATCCGCACACGCTCAGCAGCGGCTATTTCGACACCAATTTCCGCCGCGTCGACCAGGCCGTCCGCCGGCTCGCCGCGGAACTGCCGCACCTGAAACAAACGCCGCGGGCGTTCCATCCAGCACACGAGCAGGCGCTATGACCACACCTATGCTACCCGCCATCGTATTGGGTATCGACACACCGATCGGCCTGACCGTCGTGCGCGACCTGGGCATGCACGGCGTGCCCGTGTACGGCATCGGCCGCGGGCCGGCGGCATTGGGCATGCATTCGCGCTTCCTGCGCCGCGGCCTCGTCCGTCCGGCAACGCCCGACGCCCTGATCGACCAGATCGTGGCGCTCGGCCAGGAACTGGGCGAAGCGTGCCTGTTCGCGATTTCCGAATCCGACATCGTCCTGCTCAACCGCTACCGCGACCGCCTGGGCGGCTTCAAGTGCCTGTTTGCCGATGCCCCCCGGCTGGCGAGCGTGCTGGACAAGGCCGAAACGTACCGTGTCGCGGAACAGGTCGGGATCCGCGGGCCGCGCACGGCGACCATTGCCAGGCTGGACGAGGCCGAACGCCTGCGCACGGAACTACGGTTCCCCGTCGTGCTCAAGTGGGCCAATCCGCACGAAGCGTGGAAGCTGCTCTCGCCGTTCGGCGTCACGCCCGAGAAGACGTATTACTGCCAGACCCACGAAGAACTGATGCAATGCCTGCGCCGGTTCGAGCCGGCCGGCACGTATCCCCTGATCCAGGAATATGTCGCCGGCAACGGCCTGGGCCAGTTCGTGCTGATGAAGGACGGGCAGGCCCACTACACGTTCCAGCATTACCGCGTGCACGAGTGGCCGCCGGAGGGCGGCTCGTCCAGCCTGTGCGAATCGGTCCCGATCGACCAGCATCGCGCGCTGATGGACAAGTCGATCGCGCTGCTGCGCGCACTCCGCTGGGAAGGGGTGGCGATGGTCGAGTACCGCTACGATCCCGCGACCGGCGAAACGGCGCTCATGGAGATCAACGGCCGCTTCTGGGGCAGCCTGCCGCTGGCCTATCACGCCGGCGCGCATTTCCCCTACCTGTATTACCGCCTGTTCGGCCTCGGCCTGCCCGTCTCCGACGCACCGGCCTATCGCGCCGGGGTGCGGTGCCGCTACATGGTGCCGGAAACGAAGCGCCTGGCGCGCGTCCTGTTTGCCGCGCACAAGATTCCCGACCGGGCGTTGTCGTTCAAGCGCATTCCCGAGGTGCTGAGCTACCTGGCCGACTTCGTACGTCCGCGCAGCCATTATTTTGTGCTGGACCGGAAAGACCCGCAGCCGTTCTTGCGGGACATGCAGCAAATCCTGGGCAAAGTGTTCTCGCGAGGCCAGGGTAAGCCGGACACCAAGCCCCTGTTGCAGAAACAGGGCTCGAAACGCTGAAGTTAGTACGATTGCGATCATGAAGCGCGAAATCCCCCTTGGGTTGTCGGTGTACCTGGACCTGGTCCGTTTCGGTGCCGCGTCCGTCGTCGTGCTGTCCCACCTGTGGGTGCTCGCGTTTCCGGCGCATCCCCTGCCGTGGCCCGGCCATTCCGCTGTCGTCGTCTTCTTCGTGCTGTCCGGCTTCGTGATTTCGCACGCGGCGCGGCCCGAACTCGGCCTGCGCGGCTATCTGCACCACCGCACCGCGCGCATCTATCCCGTCACGCTGGGTGCGGTCGTGTTGTCCCTGCTGCTGTCCGCATTCGGCGTGAGCACGATGCAGTACGCCGGATCGGGCGGGACGGACCTGCTCGACACGGCACTGAACGCGACCTTCCTCGCGCAAACGTGGTGCAACGTCGCGCTGCCGTACAACGGCCCGTTCTGGTCGCTGAACTACGAAGTCTGGTACTACATCCTGTTCGGCATCTGGTGCTACCACCCCAGCCGCCTGCTGCTGCTGGTTGCAGCAATCGTCGCCGGGCCGAAGATCCTGCTGCTCATGCCCGTATGGCTGCTGGGCGTGGTCCTGCACCGCAAAATGACGGTCCTCGACCGCAGGACGGCCTTGTGGCTCTTCCTGGCCACGGCCGTCGCCGCGCTGGCGTTCTTCTGGATCGACGTCGGCGCCCGCATCCGCGAAATCATGCGGGCCATGTGGCCCGACGCGATGGAGTTGACCCGCGGCTCGAACCAGTTCGTCGGCGACTTCCTGCTCGGCCTGATCGTCGCGCTGAACTTCCTGGCGGCCGGCTCGCTCGGCATGAGCCTGGTGCTGAAGTTCAAACGGGTGATCCGCTACCTGGCCAGCTTCACGTTTTCCATGTACGTATTCCATATGCCGCTGGCGGTCCTGATCTGGAACGGACTGGGCGTGCACGCGGCGCTGCCGTTCTTCGGCCTGCTGCTGCTCGGCGTCGTGGGCATGGGCGAGCTGACCGAGCGGCGCACGAACTGGTACCGGTCGCTGCTTGCCCCGCTGTTCGCCGGGCGCCGCGGCGCCGTCCCCGTGGGCCGCTGACCGTTTTCATGTGCGCGGCCCGAACTGGTAAGATGGGCATTTGCCCGTTGCGGGCAGCCCCCTGGCATCGATGAACCACCTGATCCACGACTCCCTGTTCGAGACCGCGGCGCGCACGCCCGCCGCCGAAGCCCTCGCATACGGCGACAGGCGCTGCAGCTATGCACAGCTGGCCGGCGACGTGCGCGCCGTCGCCGCACTGCTGCTGGACGCCGGCCTGGAGCCCGGCGCGCGCGTGGCCGTGTACATGGAAAAGCGCATCGAGAACGTGGCCGCCCTGTTCGGCGCGGCGGCCGCCGGCTGCGTCTTCGTCCCCGTCAATCCGCTGCTCAAGCCCGAGCAGGTCGCCTACATCCTCGCCGACTGCAACGTGCGCCTGCTGGCCACGACGGCCGAACGCCTCGCGCAGCTGGCCCCCGTCCTCGGCCGCTGCCCGGACCTGCGCGCCGTGCTGCTGGCCGACGGCGACGCGCCGCCGCCGGATGCCGCGCTGCCGGTGCTGGCCTGGCCGGCACGCGCCGGCGCCGCTGCTGCTGCGGCCTTCGCGCCGCACCGCCGCATCGACACGGACGTCGCCGCGATCCTGTACACGTCGGGCAGCACGGGCCAGCCAAAGGGCGTCGTGCTGTCGCACCGGAACATGGTCGCGGGCGCGCAGAGCGTGGCCGGCTACCTGGACCTGCGCGCCGACGACCGCCTGCTGGCCGTGCTGCCGCTCAGCTTCGATTACGGCCTGTCGCAGCTGACGACGGCCTTCCTGCGCGGCGCCAGCGTCGTGCTGATGAACTACCTGTTCCCGAAGGACATCGTGACGATGGTCGCGCGCGAGCGCATCACGGGCCTTGCCGCCGTGCCGCCGCTGTGGATCGCGCTGGCGCGCCTCGCATGGCCGGCCGATTGCACGCTGCGCTTCATCACCAATTCCGGCGGCGCGATGCCGGTGCCGACGGTGCAGGCGTTGCGCGAGATCCTGCCGGACACGCGGATCTACCTGATGTACGGCCTGACGGAAGCGTTCCGCTCCACGTATCTGCCGCCGGAGGAAGTCGCGCGCCGTCCCGATTCGATCGGCCGCGCGATCCCGAACGCCGAGATCCTCGTCGTGCGCCCGGACGGCACGCCGTGCGCTGCCGACGAGCCGGGTGAACTCGTGCACCGCGGCGCGCTCGTCGCGCTGGGCTACTGGAACGACCCGGCCCGCACGGCGCAGCGGTTCCGCCCCGCGCCCGGCCAGGATCCGGGCCTGCCCGTGCCGGAGCTCGCGGTCTGGTCGGGCGACACGGTGCGCCGCGACGCCGACGGCTACCTGTACTTCATCGGACGCAGCGACGACATGATCAAGGTGTCGGGCTACCGCATCAGCCCCACCGAGATCGAATCCGTGTTGCACGCGACCGGCCTCGTCGCCGAGGTGGCCGCCTTCGGCATCGACCATCCGCAACTGGGCCAGGCGATCGCCGTGATCGCGGTGCCGGTGGAAGAGGGCGCCATCGACAGCGCCGCCCTGCTGGCCGAATGCAAGCGCCGCCTGCCGGCCTACATGGTCCCGGCCCGCGTCGACCTGCGTGCCGGCCCGCTGCCGCGCAACCCGAACGGCAAGATCGACCGCAATTTGCTGCGGCAAACCCTGCACACCAACGACGCACCATGAACAAACCGCGCCACGCACCGCAGATCCACTTTCCCGTCGTCGACGACGTCCTGCAGGTCGGCGGCATGCCGCTGACCCGGCTCGCGCAGCGCGTGGGCCGCACGCCGTTCTTCGCCTACGACCGCGCCCTGTGCACGCAGCGCGTGCGCGACCTGCGCGCGCAACTGCCGCAAGGCGTGCTGCTGCATTACTCGATCAAGGCCAATCCGATGCCGGCGCTCGTGCAGCATATGGCGGGCCTCGTCGACGGCCTTGACGTCGCGTCCGGCGGCGAACTGAAAACGGCGCTGGATGCCGGCATGGCGCCGGAGCGCATCAGCTTCGCGGGTCCGGCCAAGCAGGAGGACGAGCTGGCGCAGGCCGTCGCGGCCGGCGTGTGCGTGAACGTGGAATCGGAGCGCGAACTGATCGCGCTCGCGCGCATCGGCGACGCGTTCGGGATCGCGCCGCGCATTGCCCTGCGCGTGAACCCGGACTTCGAACTGAAATCGTCCGGCATGAAGATGGGCGGCGGCGCCAAGCCGTTCGGCATCGACGCCGAAGAGGTGCCGCGCCTGCTGCGCGCGGCGGGCGCGCTCGCCGTCGACTTCCAGGGCTTTCACATCTTCGCCGGTTCGCAGAGCCTGCGCGCGGACGCCATCATCGACGCGCAGGCGCGCAGCATCGAACTGGCGCTGCGCCTGGCCGAGGCGGCGCCCGTGCCCGTGCGCCAGGTGAACATCGGCGGCGGCTTCGGCATCCCGTATTTCCCCGGCGAGGAACGGCTGGACGTGGCGCCCATCGCCGCGCGCCTGGCACCCGAGGTGGACAAGCTGGCGGCCGCGCTGCCGCAGGCGCGGCTGGCGCTCGAGCTGGGGCGCTACCTCGTCGGAGAATGTGGCGTGTACGTGGCGCGCGTCGTCGACCGCAAGGTCTCGCGCGGCGAAGTCTTCCTCGTGACGGACGGCGGCATGCACCACCACCTGGCCGCTTCCGGCAACCTGGGCCAGGTCATCCGCAAGAACTATCCGGTCGCCGTGGGCAACCGCGTGGCGGCCGTGGACAGCGGCCCGGCCAGCGTGACGGGGCCGCTGTGCACGCCGCTCGACATCCTGGCCGACCGCATGGAACTCGCGCATGCGCAGGTCGGCGACCTGATCGTCGTGTTCCAGTCCGGTGCCTACGGCCCGTCGGCCAGCCCGGGTGCCTTCCTCGGCCACCCGGCGGCGCTCGAAGTTCTCGTCTAAGACCCTGCGCTCACCCGCAGGAACGCATCGAACATCATCAGCGACCACAACGCCACGCTGTGGTCGGCCGTGCCGGCGTGGTGCTCGGCCACCAGCTTTTCCAGGTAGCGCCGGTTGAAGATGCCGGTATCGACCAGGCGCGCGCCCAGCACGGCCTCGCGCACGGCGTCGCGCAGCGGGCCGCGCAGCCAGGCCGCCAGCGGGATCGAGAAGCCCTTCTTGGAACGGTACATGATGTCGTGCGGCAGGTGCGGCTCCAGCGACTTCTTGAGAATGTACTTGCCTTCGCCGCCGCGCAGTTTCAGGCCCGGGGGCAGCGTCGCCGCGTATTCGCAGAATTCGTGGTCGAGCAGCGGCACGCGCACTTCCAGCGAGTGGGCCATGCTGGCGCGGTCGACCTTCGTCAGGATGTCGCCCGGCAGCCAGGTCTTGAAATCGAGGTACTGGATCAGCGACAGCGGATCGTCGGTCGGCGCCTCCTTGGCGTGGGCGCGCATCACGTCGATCGCGCGGTAGCCCTGCAGGTCACTGCGGAACGTGTCCGAGAACAGCAGGTCGCGCTGGCGGTCCGGCAGGCGCGACACGCCGTGGAAATAACCCTCGACGAGGTCGCGCGCGATGGACTCGAACGTCGTCTTGGCGCGGAACACGCGCGGTGCCCAGTCGGCCTTCGGATACAGGCTGCCCAGGGTGCCGAACAGCGGCTTCCTGATCGCTTCCGGCACCTTCGAGCGCACGCTGTGCTCGGCCATCGCGAAGCGGTAGCGGCGGTAGCCGGCGAAATTCTCGTCGCCGCCGTCGCCCGACAGCGCCACCGTCACGTGGCGGCGTGCCAGCTGGCACACGCGGTAGGTCGGGATCGCGGAGCTGTCGGCGAACGGTTCGTCGTACAGGTGCGCCAGCGTGTCGATCAGGCCGTAGTCGTCCTTGTCGACGATCTGCGCGTGGTGGTGCGTGCGGTAGCGCTGCGCCACCTGCATCGCGTACTGCGTCTCGTCGAATTCCGGATCGTCGAAGCCGATCGAGCACGTCGTCACGCCTTCGCTGACGGTGCCGTCACGTTCGCCCGCCATCATCGCGACGACGGCGCTGGAATCCACGCCGCCGGACAGGAAGGCGCCCAGCGGCACCTCCGCTTCCATCTGGCTTTTCACCGCTTCGCGCACGCGCTCGATCAGCTCGGCCTCCACGTCCGCTTCCGGCCGCGCCGGCGCCACGTTGAACGCGAGGTCCCACCAGCGCTTGGGCGTCACGGCCCGGTCGCCGACCTTCAGCAGGATCGAGTGGCCGGGGCTGAGTTTATAGGCGTTGTGGAAGATGGTGTTCGGCTCCGGCACGTAGCCGTAGGCGAAGTAATCCTCGACGGCGCGCGGGTTCAGCTTGCGCGACAGTTCGGGGAAGGTCATGATCGACTTCAGTTCCGAGCCGAATACGAACAGGCCGCTGGGCAGCAGCGAATAGAACATCGGTTTCACGCCCACGTGGTCGCGGGCGAGGAACAGCGTCTGCTTCCTGCGGTCCCACACGCCGAACGCGAACATGCCGCGCAGCCGGCGCACGCAGTCCTCGCCCCATGCGATCCAGGCGTTCATGACGACTTCCGTGTCGGATTTCGTGCGGAACACGTGGCCCAGCGCGACCAGTTCGTCGCGCAGCGCGCGGTAGTTGTAGATCTCGCCGTTGAAGACGAGGGCCACGTCGCGCGCCGCATTCAGGAACGGCTGCTGGCCCGTGGCCACGTCGATCACGGACAGGCGGCGGTGGCCCATGCCCAGGGCCTTTTCCAGATACAGCTCGCCTTCGTCGGGACCGCGATGGTGCTGGCTTTCGTTCATGCGCCGCAGCGCTTCGCGGTCGATCTCCCGGTTGCCCTGGGTGTCAAAGATTCCGACTATTCCGCACATGGTGTTGGCTTTCTTGCTTGTAGAGGGTGAAACGGTAACGCGTCAGTGTGCCTTGTTTCGGCACAGTCCGTCGTACAGCGCGCCGTACGCGGCCACCATGGCGCGCAGGCTGAAACGGTCTTCCACGCGCGCGCGGGCAGCGACGCCGTGATTGGAACGCAGGCCGGCATCCTGCGCGTAGCGCGCCAGTGCGGCCGTCAAGGCGTCGACGTCGCCGACCGGCACCAGGAGGCCCTGCACGCCTTCGTCGACGACTTCCGGGATGCCGCCGACGCGCGAGGCGACGACGGGCAGGCCGCACGCCATCGCTTCCAGCATCGATACGGGTGTGCCTTCGGCCAGCGAGGGCAGGGCGAAGATCGAGAACGTGTGCAGCACGGCGGCGATGTCCGCGCGCGACCCCGGCAGCCACACGGCGCCGTCGAGGCCGAGCTTTGCGACCTGGTCGCGCACGGCCGGCAGCAGCGGCCCGTCGCCGACGATCGCCAGCTTCAGGCGCGGCGCCAGGTCCGGCAGCTGCGCGCGCAACCGCGCGAACGCGTCGACGAGGGCGCGGTGGTTCTTGACGTCCTGCACGCGGGCGACGGTGCCGATGACGATGTCGTCCGCATTGAAGGGCGCATCCGCTGCGGGCGTGCCACCGGGCGCATACTTGTCCGTGTCGACGCCGTTCTTGATGAACAGCGTCTTCGCGGCCGGGATGCGCACGACGTCGCCGAGCCAGCGGTTCAGGTCTTCGGACACGGGAATGAAGCGGTCGACGAACGGGACGAGGCGGCGGCGCAGGAAGTTGTGCTTCGGGTTCAGGCCGTGCGGGTCGCTCGCGTCGCGGCCGTGTTCCGCGTGGATGCGTACGGGGACGCCGGCCATCGTCGCCGTGAACGCGTACTCCAGCGCCGCCAGGTTATACGTGTGCAGCACGGCGGGACGCAGGCGCCGCATCAGGCGCCAGAACGTCAGGTGCGTGCCGAGGCCGAGGCCCGGCGGCTTGCCGAGCGCGTGCAGCTCGACGTCGCGGCGCGCGATGCGGTCGGCGAACGACGTGTAGGTCGTCAGGCAGACGACGGCGTGGCGCCACGCCGGCATGCGGTTGATGCAGTCGACGAGCAGCGTCTCCAGGCCGCCCACGCCGAGCGAATACACGAGGTGCACGACCAGCGGCCGCGTGTCGACGCCGGCCGGTGTGAGCGCAGGAGCAGGTGCATTCATCGTCGTGCCTTCGTGGTCATGCCGCCAGCGCCTTCTTCGCCAGGCGGCCGTAGATGGCCGGGTAGCGGCCCACGCTGACCTTCCAGTTGCGTTCCGTCTCGACGTAGTGGCGGCCGGCCTGGCGCAGTTGCGGCCACGTTTCCTGCGCGGCGAGCAGCGCGCCGACCTTGTCGGCCAGCGAGTCCGGATCGTCGGCGCGGAACAGCACGCCGGTCTTGCCGTCGGCGATCAGTTCCAGGTGGCCGCCGACGTCGGACGCGGCCAGGATGCGGCCCTGCGCCATCGCTTCCAGCGGCTTGAGCGGCGTGACGAGGTCGGTCAGGCGCATCGACAGGCGCGGGTACACGAGCACGTCGAGCAGGTCGTAGTACTTGTTGACCTGGTCGTGCGGCACGCGGCCGGTGAACACGACCTTGTCGGCGATGTCCAGGTCCTTCGCCATCTGGCGCAGCTGCGCATCCTGGGGGCCGCCGCCGACGAGCAGCACGCGCAGGTCCGGCATGCGCGCGACGAGTTTCGGCACGGCGCGCAGCAGCACGTCCAGGCCTTCGTAGGCGTAGAACGAGCCGATGAAGCCGATCAGGCGCGAGCCGCCCAGGCCCAGCTGCTCCTTGAGTCCGAGGTCGGGCGTGCCGCCCATCGAGAATTTTTCGATGTCGACCGCGTTCGGGATCACGGTGACCTTGTCGGCCGGGACGCCGCGCGCGACGATGTCCTTGCGCAGGCCTTCGCAGATCGTGGTGACGGCGTCGGCCTGCTTCAGCGCATAGGTCTCGAGCGCGCGCGTGAGGCGGTAGCGCAGGCCGTTCTCCGTGCTGGTGCCGTGGTCGACGGCGGCGTCTTCCCAGAACGCGCGCACTTCGTACACGACGGGGATGTTGAAGCGCTTGCCGGCGCGCAGCGCGGCGATCGCGTTCAGCGACGGCGAGTGCGCGTGCAGGACGTCCGGCTTCACGAGCGGAATGATCTCGGCCAGGCGCCTGGCCAGGCCGTCGATCACGTTCACCTGGTTCAGCACGGGCATCTTCGCCAGCGCGCCCTTCGATTCCGGCGTGCGGTAGAAGTGCAGGCCGTCGACGGTTTCTTCCAGCATGTCGCCGGAATTCTGCTTGGCGCCGGTGACGTGGAAGGTTTCCCAGCCGAGCGCACGCTGCTCGCGCAGGATCGAACGGGTGCGGAAGGTATAGCCGCTGTGCAGGGGGATCGAGTGGTCGAGGACGTGCAGTACACGCATGGTGGTAGTTCCGTTCTGGTTATCGCGTTATTTGTGGGTTCGGGTCGCGTTCAGCGCCTGGTCCAGTGCCGGACCCTGTTCGGCCAGGAAGCGATGCAGCGCCGCGCGCGCGCGTTCCTTGTCGTTGTCGTATGGGACGGCGAGCATCACGGCGGCGCCGTCGTCGCCGCGCATCATCGCCTTGTTCGCGGCCTGCCACAGCTTGCCGACGTAGTCGCTGCCCGTGTAATGGCCGCCGACCCATTTGAAGGCCCAGACCATGATCGCGCCTTGCGGCGTGCGCAGGATGCCCTCGTGCAGCGTCACCGGCGTACCGGCGACAGTCTCGGCGCGCGACGTGCCTTCGACCTCGTGCCAGGCATCCTCGTAGCCGCTCAGGCGGTTCATGGAGCTGATCAGGTTCTTGCCCGGGTTCTGGTTGCGGTAGTACAGGACGGTCAGGCTGACGGGCAGGCCGCCTGCCTGGTAGGCGCGGTGGAAGCGCGCATCCGGTTCCATGTAGAAGGGCTTCCAGTCCGCGAAGTCGGCGGCCGGCGGCGCGGTCACGGCGACGTCGGCCAGGCGCACGGGGGCCGGGTTGTGGTTGACGCGTTCGCCCATCAGCGCCAGTGCGGGCCAGAACGCGCACACGGCCAGGACACCGATCACCATCGCCGGCAGGCGCGGCGGCGTGCCCGCCGCGCGCGGCGCGGATGCCGCGGACGCAGTCGCGGAGGCGGAAGCCGGCGCGGGGACGGTGTCCTCGCGCCAGAAGCTGCCGATCCAGAACATGACGAACATGACGAGGCCGAAGAACAGCCAGCCGTAGATGATGTGGTCGACGCCCGTCGCCAGTTCCATGCCGGACAGGTGACCGATCATCACGATCATGTAGGCGCGCAGGCCGTTGGCGATGATGGGGACGATGACGGACAGGCCCACGAACAGGGCGCGGCGGACCGTGGAGCGGTAGGTCAGGTAGGCGTACAGGCAGCCCAGCGTGATCGAGGAAATCAGGTAGCGCACGCCGCTGCAGGCTTCCACCACGGACCAGTTACCGGTCGGCAGTTCGAAACGGGTGCCGCTGCGCAGCACGGGGATGCCGGTGGCGCGCACGGCCCACACCGTGAAGTCGGCCGTGAACTGGATCAGCGGTCCCACGAAGATTTCACCGAACGGCACCGCGAACAGCAGGAACAGCAGGGGGAAGGTGAGCGAGCCGGCCAGGCGCGGGCCGAACAGGGCCAGCGCGGCGACGGGCAGCATTGCGACGAACGTGTATTGCGACACCACCTGCACCTCGCCCAGCTGGGCCGCGAGCCAGCCGGCGCCGAGGACGCCCAGCAGCAGCAGCGCGGGCGGCCACGGTTTCGGCGGGTACAGGCTGAAATTCTCGCGCCGGCGCCAGATGAGCCACAGGCTGATCGGCAGGATCACGTAGCCGTGGGCGAAGGTTTCGGAACTGTTCCACACCGAGACGATCGAGCGCACCGTGCCCAGGTACAGCAGGAACGGTGCGAGCAGGGCCAGCGCGATCAGGGCCGTGCCCTGGCGCGAGATCGGAGCGGAAGTGGTGTTGATCACGCCGGGCGGCGGTTTCAGGAACATTCGAGACTCTCCCCAATGCAGGCCAGGTTGCTGGACCAGCTGTAGCGGCGCTGGACCTTGGCGCGCGCGGCGGCGCCGATCGCGGCGGCCGCGCTCTCCTGGCCGGCCAGCAGCGTGCTCACGGCGTCGACGAAGCCGCCGGCATCCCCGGCCAGTACCAGTTCGCTGCCCGGCACGGCGTCGATGCCTTCCAGTGCCTGCGGCGACACGACGACCGGCGTCGCCATCGCCATCGCTTCCAGCACCTTGTTCTGGATGCCGCGCGCGATGCGCAGCGGCGCCACCGACACGGCGGCATGCGCGATGTACGGCCGCACGTCCGGCACGGTGCCCGTCACGACGACGCCGGGCAGTCTGGCCAGTTCCTGCACGGCCGGCGCCGGCCGCGAGCCGACGATGTAGAACTTCACGTCGCCGAAGCGCTCGCGCAGTTGCGGGAAGACGTCGGCCGCGAACCACTGCACGGCATCCACGTTCGGCCAGTAATCCATCGCGCCCGTGAACACGAGGGCGCGTTCGCCCGCCGCGTACGGATTCGCATGCGGCTGGTCGGGCGAGAAGTAGTCGGTGTCGACGCCGTTGCTGAAGTGGCCGATCTTGGCCGTGCTTTCCGGCGCCAGCTTGCGGAACAGGTCAGCCTCCGGCGCCGAGACGAACAGCGACGCATCGTAGTCGCGCGCCACGCGGCGTTCGTACGCGAGCAGCCGGCGCGCCTCGTAGCGGTACAGCCAGTTCATCGGCCACGATTTCTGTTCGGCGTACTGGCGCCATTTATCGGAGTCGACGTCGCAGAAGTCGACGACGCGGCGCGCCGAGCGGTACGGGTCGGCGTACTGCGCCATCGCCGACGAGAACACGAGCACGCGCTCGATCTTGTGTTTGGCCACGGTGTCGTCGACCCAGCGCGCGAGCGTCGCGTCGCGGTAGTACTCGAGCGAGAGCGAGCGGTTCTTCAGCAGTGCCTGCAGGCTGCGCACGCGCGCCAGCAGGGGCTTCATGCCGGCGAAATGGCTGCTGGCGCACAGCGCCTCGACGTGCGGCACGTACTGCCAGTCGTCGGGATCGTCCACGAACGTGGCCAGGTGCACGCGGTAGTGCCGGGCCAGGTGCTTGAGCAGGTGGTACGAGCGGATCTTGTCGCCCTTGTTGGGCGGGTACGGGATCCGGTGGATCAGCAGCAGCAGGTCTTCCATCGCTTATCCCAGGTTACGGACGATGTAGGGGCCCATGAAGTTCGCCACCGGCAGCGGCAGCTTCTTCCACATCTTGATGAACAGCTGGTATTTCGGGTTCAGCGGATTGTTGTCCGGCAGCGCGGTCGAGCCGTACAGCTTGTACTCGTACGGCAGGTGCTGCGCCGTGAAGCCCCAGTTCTTCTTGAAGTCGTAGGCGCCGGTCCCCAGCTTGCTGCGGCCGAAGTCGAACAGCCGGCAGCCGCGCGCGGCCGCCGCCTGCATCAGGTTCCAGTACATGAAGTCGTTGCCGGCCACTTCACGCGCGAGGTCCGTGCCGCCGCCGTAGTAGGGCACGACCTCGTCGCGCCAGTAGAACGACAGCACGGCGGCCACCAGGCGGTTGTCGTCCGTGACGATGGTGCGCACTTCGCACTCGTCGCCGAAGACCTCCTGCAGCATGGCGAAGTATTTTTTCGGGAACACCGGCGTGCCCAGGCGATGCACGCTGCGGGCATAGGCTTCGAACATGCGGTCGACGTTGTTGTCGACCTCGCCGCGCAGGCCCAGCTTGATGCCCTTGCGGACCATCGCGCGCTGCTTGCGCGGGATGGCGTTCATGTTCGCTTCGTCGTCGCCGGTGATCTCCTTGCGGAAGGTAACGTACAGTTCCTTCGTGTGCCAGTCAGGGTCGTCCGGATGGAAGCGCTGCATGCCGCGGTATTCCAGGTGGCCGACGCCGAGTTGTTGCGCGAGTTCGTGCGCGGCCTGGTCGAGCATCCCGCGCGCCGCATCGTTCGTCGCGGCGGGGCCGCCGTACACGCAGAACGGCATCGCGCCCAGCGAGTGGCCGAACATGCGGCTCTTGATTTCCGCGAGCGGCAGCACGCCGAGGATCTGGCCGTCCTGCTGCACGTAATAGAACCACGTCTTGATGCCGAACGAGCCTTCGATGACCTTCTGCCAGCCGGACAGGTGGAAGAAGGTGGCGTCCGGGCAGGCGCGCACGAACGCGTCCCAGCGGGCGTATTCGTCTGCCTGCAGCACGTGCAGCGTCATGGGGGAGGCGGCCAATACGGGAGCGGCCCGCTTGGCCTGTGCGGCTTCGATGATGGAGTTCATGGGCGGTTCAGGAAGATGTTGTCCATGCGGTCCCACGCGAAGTCGCGCGCGAGGGCTTCGATGCGGCGTTCCATCCGGTCGATGTTGATGTAGTGGCGGAAGCGCGCCTTGGCGTCGAGGCCTTCGGGGCGCGGCTGGCCGGCGTCGATTTCCCACGGGTGGAAGTAGAACAGGGCGGGCTGGCCATCCTCGCGGTTGACCTTGGCCATCATCCAGCGCGACAGCGCGTACGGCAGCAGGCGGAAGTAGCCGCCGCCGCCGGCCGGCAGGTTACGCCCCATCATCTGCACGGTCGTGATCGGGATTTCCAGCAGGCCGTCGGTGCCGTTCGGGTAGAACGCGAAGCGCGGTGCTTCCGGCATGCCGTAGTGGTCGTGCACGACCGGATAGATGCTGGAGCTGTAGCGGTAGCCGGCGTCGAGCAGCTCGTCGAGCGCCCACAGGTTGTCGCGGCCGATCGAGAAGCTGGGCGCGCGGTAGCCCAGCACGGCCTGGCCGCCGATGTCTTCCAGCAGCGCTTTCGCCGAGCGGATGTCGTTGGCGAATTCCGCGCGGGTCTGGTCCGATGCGCGCAGGTGGCCGTAGCCGTGGCTGGCCAGTTCGTGGCCGGCGGCGACGATGCGCTTGACCACCTGCGGATAGCGCTCGGCGATCCAGCCCAGGGTGAAGAAGGTGGCGCGCACGCCGTGGCGTTCGAACAGCGCGAGGATGCGGTCCATGTTGGCTTCGACACGGCATTCGCGGGTCGGCCAGCTGGCGCGATCGATGTAGGGCGCGAACGCGGAGACCTGGAAGTAATCCTCGACGTCGCACGTCATCGCATTGCGGATGCGTTGGCCCGGGGCAGGCAGGGGCCGCGGGGCGAGTTCGACCATGTTCATTCTTGATTGTCCATAGGGTGGGTTACCGCCCCGTGGGGCGTGGCGACGATCTTCTTCAGGATCGACAGCACGGAAACGATCGATTTCTCCAGGCGCATCATGCGTTCGTCGAGTACCTCGACGCTGCTGACGCGGCGTTCGCCGATGCGCTGGTCGATGGTACGCAGGCCGGTCTTGTAGTCGGTATCGCCATCGTCCTCGGACAGATGGCCCGGCAGCGTGTCCGGCGCCGGCGTGCCGATCGGATCCGGTACCTGGAATTCTTCGCTGATGTCCTTCACGACGGTGTTGATGTCCTGCTCGCCGAACGCGTGCATCTCTTCCAGGAAGCCCATCAGCAATACGCGGTCCATCAGCGTGTTGACCTTGCGCGGTATGCCGCCGCTGTAGGCGTAGATCGCGGCATGCGCGCCGTCGTCGAACGACGGGTCGTTCTTCCACCCGACCGTGGCGAGGCGGTGCTCGACGTAGGCGCGGGTTTCCTGCGCATCCATCGGGCCCAGGTGGTAGCTGGCGATCACGCGCTGGCGCAGCTGCTGCATGCCGGGGCTGTGCAGGGTGGCGCGGAATTCCGGCTGGCCGAGCAGGAAGGTCTGCAGCAGCGACTTGTCGTCGGTCTGGAAGTTGGACAGCATGCGCAGTTCTTCGACCGTGCGCGCGGACAGGTTCTGGGCTTCGTCGATCACGAGCAGGGCGCGCTTGCCCTGGTGGTCGACGTCGCACAGGAATTTTTCCAGGCGCGTGAGCAGGTCCGTCTTGCTGGCGCCTTCGTACGGCAGGCCGAAGGCCGACACGACCATGCGCAGCGTGTCGTCCGGATCGAGGTGCGTGTTGACGATGTGGGCGGCCACGATCTGGTCGGACGGCAGCCGGTTGAACAGGTTGCGCACGAGCGTGGTCTTGCCCGCGCCGACTTCACCCGTGATGACGATGAAGCCCTCACCCTGCGACAGGCCGTACTCGAGGTAGGCCATGGCACGCTTGTGGCCTTTGCTGCCGAAGAAGAAATGCGGGTCCGGGCGCAGCTGGAAAGGTTTGGCGGATAATCCGTAAAAAGACTCGTACATCGTATGCCTCCGCGGGCTCAATACTGGACGGAAAGCGTCGCCACGATGGCATTCTCGTGGTAGTCGCGGTTGTCGAATACGCCGGCGCGGCCTGTCGAGTGGCGCAGGTCGAACGATCCGGTGGTCTTGCTGTCGAAGCGGCGGCTCATGCCCATGCTCAGCTGGCGGACGCCGTTGGCCTGGCCCGTCTGCAGCGATTTGATGTTCACGGCGTACAGCGTGGCATGCGCCGACGCGCGCGAGGACAGCCGGTAATCCAGGTTCGCGCTGGCGCCGAGCTGGCTCGTGTCCTCGTTCAGGGAGCTTACCTGCGACGGCAGCAGGGTGCTGTCTTCCTGCTGCAGCGACAGGGCATTCGTGCGGTCCTTGAACACGGTGAACAGCAGCGTGCTGCGCGCGCCCCGGAACGTGGCACTGCCCTGCAAGCGCTTGTTGCGCATGTAGCGGTTGCTCAGGTAGTTGATGCTGTCGAGCAGTACCGGCGGCAGGCCCGCCTGCGCGATGTATGCCTGGACGACCTGCTGGCGCAGCACCGGATCGGGATACTGGCGGGCGAACAGGCCGTCCAGCATCGCGGCCGTGTCGAGCGCGGCCGGCAGGAGGAATTGCTGGCGCGACGTCGTGATGATGTCGGCATAGGTCAACGACCATACGCTGTGCGCGGTGCGGTAGCTGGCGTCGAACGAGCCCGTCTTCCCGAAGTAGCGGCGCCCGAACGTGGCTGCAATGCGCGTGCGGGTCGACGGCTGCCAGATGAAGCCGCCCGACCAGCTGCGGCCGCGCGTGCGTTGCGCCAGCGCGGTCGCTTTGTATTCGTAATCGTCGTAGCCGACGCTGGACGTCAGGCTCAGGTGCGACGTGGCCCGGTACCGCAGGCCCGCCAGGCTGTTTTCCGTCGTGGTATTGCCCGTGCGCTGGGCGCTCATATCCTGGTGCGAATAGTGTAGGTTCCAGCCGAGATCGGGAAAGGCGGGACCGCTGATCACGTCGAATGCGCTCGAGCTGGACAGGCTGTTGCCGAAACCGCTGCTGCTGCCGCCCTCGACCGAGTCGCGCGTGTAACGGACCGTCGCCGATGCCGTCGAGCCGAACTGGTGGCGCAGGTAAGGACTGATGCTCCAGGTACGGATGTCGGTGCCGTTGTTGGCCGTGTACGAGTTGTTCGGCAACGGACCGAACGCCGACACCGCCTGGCGCGCCCTGCTGGCGCTGGCGTCCACGTACAGCCATTCCTTGACGGCGATCGCCTCGGCCGTCGCCTGGTAGCGGCGGTCGCTGTCGCGCGTATTGGGGATGTTATCGCTGCTGTACGCGTACTTGCGCCACTCCGCGCTCCCTGCAAACTTCAGGCGCGGGCTGGTGCCCGCGACGGTCAGGCTGGATGCCGCTTCGCTGATGAAGCTGCCGCGCGCCTGCTCGTCGGCCTGGTTGCTGGCGTTGTCGGAATACGTTTCGCGCAACTGAATGGTGGGTGTGATCCGCCAGTCCGCCCGCGCTTCGTTCGACAGCAACAATGCCGCCAGTGCGAGCGGCGTGAGGCGGAGCACGCGGCGGACGGACAAATCAGCCGTAGTGATAATCATACGTTTCTTCGATGCCGGGGAACTCCCTGGTCTTGTTATAGATGAGATTGACGTTCTCGTAGCCTTCCAGCTGGTGCAGTGCTTCCTTGACCGCATGCTGCGTCGTGGTCTGGGCTTCGACCACCATGACGATCTGGCCCATGTGCGAGGCCAGCACGCGCGATTCGCTCGTCAGCAGCAGCGGCGGCGAATCGAAGATCACGACGCGGTCCGGATAACGGTGGGCGATCTCGTTCACCAGCGTGCTCATGGCGGAGCTGGCCAGCAACTCGGTCGCGCGCGGGGTGCTGGTGCCGGCCGGCAGGATCGACAGCGTGTCGACGTTGGTGCGCAGCATGACGTCGGACATGTCGATCTTGTCGTCCAGCAGGATGTCCATCAGGCCGCGGTGTGCCGGCAGGCCGAGCGAGCGCAGCACCGACGGGCGCGCGACGTCGGCGTCGACGAGCAGCACCGTATGGTCGAGTTCCATCGCAATGCTCATCGCCAGGTTGATCGCGCAATAGGTCTTGCCTTCGCCCGGCAGCGAGCTCGTCACCATGATCAGGTTGCCCGGCTTCTCGCCTTCCGCGCGTTCGGCGAAGGCGCGCTGCAGCAGCGGGCGCTTGATCACGCGGAAGTCTTCCAGCAGGCGCGTGCGGCCGCCGGCGGCGGTGACCATGCCCATGTCGCGCATGCGGTTCAGGTCCAGTTCGACGCGCCGGGTCGAGAATTTTTGCGCCGGACGCGCTTCCGCTGCGGCGGCCGCGGATGCCTGGGTCGCAGCGGGAGCGGGAGCGGGTTCGGCCGCCTGCACGACAGGCGCGTCCGCCCCGATGGCGTCGACAGCGGCTGTTTCCGGCGCCCTGGCGGTGGCGGGCGCATGGCGCTGCTGGTCGATCCGGCTGGCCGCTTTTTCGATGATGCTCACGGTGTACTCCTTAATCTTAAAGCGTGGGGCGGACCAGGATCGCGGCCATCCCGATGCCATAGGCACCGAACAGCAGCAGCACGGAACCTGCAAGCGCCACCAGGCGGCGACGGCGCTTGACGGTCTGTTCCGGCGTCCAGTTCATGCCGATCGAACCGAGCACCGGCAGGCCGGTCACGTCGCGCAGCGTGCTCTGGCTCAGGAAGGTCGGACGCAGTTGGCTCATCAGGAATGCGACGGCCAGGCCGGCGATGAGGGCGCCGCCGAACACCAGCGAGAACAGGCGCAGGCGGTTCGGGCCAGTCGGGTGGTTGGGCACGGTGGGCGGATCGATCACGCGGAACTGCAGCATGTCCGTGGCGGATGACAGGTCGCCCGACAGGCGTGCCGATTCGCGGCGCTCGACCAGCTTCTGGTAGTTCTCGCGGTTGACGCTGTAGTCGCGGTTCAGCTGCGCGAACTGGGCTTCGATTTCCGGCGCCGTCGTGCTCTGGTTACGCAAGCGCGCCACGCGGTTCTCGTATTCCGCGACGCGGGCACGCATCGACGCCACGCGGGCCTCGGCCTGCGACAGCGAGACGTTCAGCTGCTGCAGCATCGGGCTGTAGCTGGCGCCCGGATCCAGGCTGCGCTTCTTGTTCTTGGCCAGGTCGGCCTTTTGCGCCAGCAGCTGCTCGAGCAGGCGGCGGTTGGCGATCACGTCGGGATGCTGTTCCGTGTACTGCAGGCGCAGGTTGTCCAGGTTCTTTTGGGCCTGTCCAATACGGGCCTCCAGTTCCGGATCCACGAGGGTCGGGTCGACCGTGACCGTGCCCGGCTTGGCCGGTTCGCCGTCGATCTGGCGGCGGATCGCATTGCGCGCCTGCTCTGCCTCGGCCAGTTCCAGCCTGGCCTGGCTCAACTGGTCGGTCGCCGCCGAGAGCTGGCTGCCGAAGTCGCCGCCACCGCCGCCTTCACGCGGCAGCATGCCCAGGTTCTTGAGCTTGAATTCCTTCAGCGAGTTCTCGGCCGCGGCCAGCTTTTCCTCATAGGTCTTGATCTGGTCGTCGATGAACTGGACCGCTTTCTCGGAATCCTGCTTCTTGCCGCTGAAGCTGCCTTCGACGAAGATCGTGAGCAGCGACGACACGACGTCCTTGCCCAGTTTCGCATTGTCGGAGACGTAGGTGATCGTATAGATGTCGTCGCGCTCCGTGCCGGTCACCTTGATCTGCGCCATCAGTTCATCGACGAGCTTGTCGTGTTCCTTGGAGTCTTTTGCCTTCACGTCGAGGTCAACCATGCGCATCAGGCGCTCGACGTTCGGGCGGCTGATCAGCGTACGGCGCATGAACATGACCTGTTGTTCCAGGTTCGGCACCGTGGTCATGCTCGAAAGCAATGGCTTCAGGATGCTCTGGGTGTCAACATAGACACGCGCCGACGCTTCGTACTGATTGGGCAGTCGCAATACCACCGCCCAGCCTATCAGTGCGATAACCCAGGTGATGACGACGGCATGCCAACGGTATTTGCCAATCGCTTTGAGGAAGTTTAAAAGTACGGCTGTGATCTCTGCCATCTCGTCAGTCTCGCCATGAACAGCCCATTACCCGTGGGGAAGAGGGGCCCAAAAAATAATCAAATACCTCGCATGATCGCTTGTACCCCGAGCAATTGCAATTACACGCGAGAAAAATATGGTGAGCTTATTCGGGAGTGCCTCATCTGCAACACACATGCCACCAAGCAAGCCGAGGACCGTGGGGTTTTTACTTAATATCCGTGAATTATTAGCATGGATTTAATAAAAAATCGTTAAACCGTTGTATGCCTTCAACCTCATGACGGACATTGAGCGATCGCTTCGCGTAGACTTACGTTTCAGCAATTTTTCAAGCTCAAAGGCTTTATTGTAATGTCTAAATTGCAAAATGGGGTGCACGGTTGATGCCGTTCCGAAACAGGTTCCGATCCCGGCGCCGGTGCGTGGGGGGGCTGCTGGCTGTCGTCGCCGTGGCAACCGGTATGCTGCCGACCCTGTCCATGGCAACCGACCTGCGGCCCATCGTACCGGTAATCAAACGGTCGGTCGTCGGCATCGGTACGTTCGAGCGGACCCGCAGTCCGTCGATCATCTTCAACGGTACCGGGTTCGTCGTCGGCGACGGGCTGGACGTCATCACCAACGCCCACGTCGTGTCTGCCACACCGGCCGACGGCAAGATAGTCCAGTTGGGCATTGTATTGCCGGATGGCGAAGGCGTACGCTTCCGCCCGGCCGAACTGGTGACGCGCGATAACGAACACGACCTGGCGCACCTGCGCCTGTCCGGCACGCCGCTGCCCGCGCTCGAACTGGGCGATTCGGATACAGTCGAGGAAGGGCAGGAACTGGCGTTGACGGGTTTCCCGTTGGCCATGGTGTTGGGCCTGCATGCCGCCACGCACCGGGCGACGCTGGCGGCCGTCACGCCCATCGTCCGCCCGTCGCTCGGCGCGCGCAGCCTCGACCCGCGCCAGATCGCAGCACTGCAGCGCGCGCCCTTCAATATCTTCCAGCTTGATGGGACGGCGTATCCAGGCAACAGCGGCAGCCCCGTCTACGATCCCGCCACCGGCAAGGTGCTCGGCGTGATCAATGCCGTGTTCGTCAAAGGGCTGAAGGAGACGGCGATCTCGGCACCGAGCGGCATCACGTATGCGGTTCCTTCGAACTATGTTCGTGACCTGTTGCGGAAAAAATGAGCAGGAAAGCTGCAAGCGCATCATGACGAAGAACAATTTATATTGTGCGGCGTCTGTTCGTTTGGCACTATGTTATACAATACCAAGCTGTTAATGGCTTTATAACAACGGCTTTACCGAAAGGGATCTGACGTGGGCAAGTACAAGGCGAATCTGGGGAAATATTCGGCGATCGTGCTCGCCGCCGCGTGCGCGCTGGCGCTGGGCGGTTGCGCAACGCGCGGCGGCCAACAGCCGATCGAGACGCAGGTGACCGATGCCCAGTATCTGATCGGGCCCGGCGATTCCGTCAACATCATCGTCTGGCGCAACCCGGAAGTCTCGATGGCAGTGCCGGTTCGTCCGGACGGCAAGATCACGACGCCGCTCGTCGAAGACCTGCCGGCCGCCGGCAAGACGTCGACTGCACTCGCACGCGACATCGAAAAAGCCCTGGCCAAGTATATCCAGCAGCCTGTCGTCACCGTCGTCGTCACGAACTTCGTCGGCAATTATTCCGAACAGATCCGGGTGATCGGCCAGGCGACCAAGCCGCAGGCGCTGCCGTATCGCCGCGACATGAGCCTGATGGACGTGATGATCGCCGTCGGCGGCACCACCGAGTTCGCCGCGGGTAATCGCGCAAGCCTGATCCGTAACGTGGACGGCAAACAACAACGGTTCAACGTCCGTCTGGACGACCTGGTCAAGGACGGCGACATCTCGGCCAACGTGCCGATGCGTCCGGGCGATGTTCTGGTCATCCCGGAAAGCTTCTTCTGACAACAGCGGCCGTCGATATTTTTTACACCATCCGGTGTTCCAACATACAATAGTAGTTGCTGGGTGGTACAGCGCCAAAATAAGCACCTGATTTAACGTAAGTTTTTCTTCCAGGCAGCACTCTGGCGCAAAACTTGCTTGATCTGGTACTGGTCGCCCTCACTGAGCGACAACATTTTGGGGAACGCACGTGGCTACCGAACATCAAGATAACGACAAAATCGAAACGGCGCCGTCCTTGACCAAACGGGGCGCGGCCCGCCGCCGCCTGGCCAAAGCGGGCATGGGCGCGGGGGTACTCGCAACGCTTGAAAGCAAATCGGCGATGGCGTCGATGGTCTGCAGAGCACCCTCGGGCTCGCTGTCGAACGGCCTTGCCACGAGCCATTACGGCACGAAGGCACCGGCCTGCAACGGCCTGTCGCCCGGCCACTGGAAACAGCCCCAGCACGCATGGCCGGTGTCGCGCGACCTCAAGTTCACCGATGTTTTTTATGGCACGCCCGGCACCAACTGTCCGGTGCGCGCTGCGTCGTACGAACCGGGCAAGTGCTACCACCCGGGTTCGTACGGCTGCGCCAAGCTTGAAGACATGCTGAACCCGCAGCCGTTCGACACGAACAACGTCGGCATGCATCTGGTGGCGGCCTACCTGAACGTTCAGCAGAAACTGGTCGGCTTCCTCGATCTTACCGACCTGCAGACGATGTGGAGCGAGCTGCAGACCACGGGCCGCTACTGCCCGACCGCTGGCGTGTACTGGGACAATGCCCAGGTCGCCAACTACCTCGCCTCCATTCACGACTGAACGAGGCAGCGAAACGCATGTGGCGTCTGACGCCTGGCCAGGCGCTGGCCTGCCGGGAATGGGATGGGGAAGCCGTGCTGTACAACGACCTGTCGGGCAATACCCACCTGCTGGACGGCGCCGCGCTCGACCTGTTGTTCGCCCTGCGTGACGAGCCCGCCGATGCGGCCGCACTGGCCGGCCGCCTGGCCGACCGCTTCGAGGCCGGGGACGACGACCTCGTTTTCCTGATCGACGAGATGCTCGCGGCGCTTGCCGGACTGGACCTGATCGAGCCATGCTGACGGTCGGTTCGCTGCCGCGCGCCGAGCTCGTGGCGCGCCTGTCCGGTGACGGCCTCGTGCTGCGCACCGGACCCTTCACCAACCGCATCCGCAGCGACGTGGCGCCGTTGATCGACAGCGTCGCGCTGATGTATGCGGATTATCCCGTCGAGCCCACAGGCGGCTTCGTCGATTTCCATCTCGAACTGAGGCGCTCGGGCGGCCTGCGCCGCTGGTACCGGTCGCAGGTGCATTTCGCCTACGACGGCACCACGCCATTCCAGCCTTTGCCGCTGGCGCAGGCGTATCCGATGCTGGAATGGACCATGAACTGGTGCGTCTCGCACCGTGCCCACGGCTACCTGATCATCCACGCGGCCGTGCTGGAAAAACATGGCCGCGCCATCATCCTGCCGGCGCCGCCCGGCTCCGGCAAGAGCACGCTGACGGCTGCCCTGCTGGGACACGGCTGGCGCCTGCTGTCGGACGAGATGACGCTCGTGCACCTCGATGACGGCGTCCTCGTGCCGCTGCCGCGCCCGGTCAGCCTCAAGAATACGTCGATCGACATCATCCGCGCGTTCCGTCCGGATGCCGTACTCAGCCGTCCCGTGGAGGAAACGACCAAGGGGACGATCGCCCACCTGAAGGCGCCGGCCGAGAGCATCGCCCGCGCCGTCGAACCGGCACGGCCGGCCTGCATCGTGTTCCCGCGCTGGGAGGCCGGCGCCGCCGTGCAACTTGACCCGCTGCCGAAAGCGCGCGCCTTCATGCAGGTGGCCGACAACTGTTTCAATTATCAGGTGCTGGGTGCGCGCGGCTTTACGGCACTCGGCCGGCTGGTCGACGCCAGCGACGCTTATACGTTCCGCTACAGCAGCCTGCCCGAAGCGATGGCGCTGTTCGAACGCCTGGCGCAGGGGGAGGCATGAAGCGCCTGCCCGTACTGGTGCGGGTGTTGCGCGATCCATCGGTCGTGCGGGACCTGGACGACGCCGGCTGGGACTTGTTGCTGCGCCAGGCCGATGTCGCCAATCTCGACGCTCTCCTGCTCGTGCGGCTGGAAGATGCCGGGCTGCTGGACACGGTGCCGGCCGCGCCGCGCACGCACCTGGAGTGGACGCGCGTGGGCGCGGCGAGCCACGCCCGGGCCGCGCGCTACGAGGTCCGCCAGATCGGCCGGGCATTGGCGGGACTGGGCTTGCCATTGATCTTGCTTAAGGGTGCGGCGTATGCGATGGCGGGCCTGGACGCCGGCCGCGGCCGGCTGTTTTCCGACATCGACATCCTCGTACCGAAGGCGCGCCTGCCGGAGGTCGAAGCAGCCCTCATGATGAACGGCTGGATCACGACCCACCACGACGCCTACGACCAGCGCTATTACCGGCAATGGATGCACGAGTTGCCGCCGATGCAGCACGCGCGGCGCGGCAACTCGATCGACGTGCACCACGCGATCCTGCCGGAGACGGCGCCGGTGCGCCCCGACCCGGACAGCTTGCGGGCGCACGCGCGTCCGATCGACGGCATCCCCGGCCTGGCCGTGCTGGCGCCGCACGACATGGTGCTGCACAGCGCCGTGCACCTGTTCTTCGACGGCGAATTCGACAAGGGCTTGCGCGACCTGTTCGACCTGCACCGCCTGCTCGAGCAGTTCGGCGCAGAGCCGGGCTTCTGGGAAGGACTGCCGGCGCGCGCACGCGCGCTGGAGCTGGGGCGGCCGCTGTTCTATGCGCTGCGCTACTGCCGTCTGTTGCTCGGCACCACAGTGCCGCAAGATGTACTGGACGCGGTGGCGCAGGACGGTCCGAATCCGGTGCTGCGCAAGCTGATGGACAGCCTGTTCGAACGCGCCCTGCGTCCGCAGCACGCAAGCTGCGACACCCCCGCCAGCGCGATCGCGCGCTTCGTGCTCTACGTGCGCGGCAACTGGCTGCGCATGCCGCCGTTGCTGCTGTCGCGCCACCTGTTCCATAAAGCCTTTCTCAGGCCGCGTTCCGAATCCGCGCCCTGAGCCGCGGCGCCGATGCGGCTGGTTTCCACGCCGCAAATCGCATACCATACCCTGGCGTCTTGAATTTAATACAACGCCTGTTCAGTGAGGATGGCATGGACGATGCACGCAATCCGTTGTTGCGCCTGCGGGACTTGCAGCACGTCCTGGCCAGCGGCACGCTCGAAGAAAGCCTCGACCAGCAAGCCGCGATGACTACGGCGCTGATCGGCGCATCGAGTTGTTCGATCATGCTGCTGGGCGGCGGCGAAGACGAAGGGACGCGCATGAGCATGTATGCGCGCCATGGCCCGCTGCCCGAGGAGGCACTGCGCGCCTCGGTCGGACGTGGCGAAGGCATCGCCGGCCGGGTCCTGGCCAGCGGCGAAGCGCTGCTCGTGCCCGACATCGGCACATCCGAACTGGCGCCGCTCGCGCGCAGGCACGCGCAGGCCGGAACCAGTCTGATTTGCGCGCCGATACGCATCGACGGCCAGCTGGTCGGCGTGATCAATGTTGCCAGTACGCGTGGCCAGCCGGCCTTCGGCGAGACCGAGCTGCATCTGCTCGAAGTGACGGCCCTGTTCATCGGCAAATCGATCCAGGTGCAGCAGTTGCAGCACCTGCTCGATTCGCGCTTCGCCCAGATGGCGCTGCTGCAGGAAGCCCGCGCGCACGCCGGCGACCCGGTGCGGCTTGCCTATCGCAACCCGGAGGACGTCGCGAAGATCCTGGCGCGCTCGTTTTTCAGCGAGATGACCAGGGCGGGTTTTGAGCCGGCCCAGATCGTCGGCGCTGCGTCCGAACTGATCGAGCAGCTGAACCGCCGCCTGCAGCGGGGTGCGCCCTCGTGAGTGCAGGCGGATAAAAACATGGACGAAAAAAAACCGGCCGAAGCCGGTTTTTTTTCGAATCGCCAGATTACGACTTGCGGCGACGCAGAGCGCCCAGGCCCAGCAGGCCAGCGCCGAAGATGGCCAGCGATGCCGGTTCCGGCACGGCGCCTTCCAGCTTCAGCTGGCCGCCGTTCTGCACGAAGAAGTGATCCGGCGGTGCGTTGCCCGTGCCGCTCGAGCCGCTCAGCGTCGTCTTCAGCAGCGGGTCGATCGAGTTGACGTCCTGCGAAGCGTTCGTGGTCACGAAGCCGAAGGTGACGCCTTCTTTCAGTTCGTTGCCGTCCTTGTCGAACCAGATGCCGTCAGCCAGGTTGGTTGCTTCGAACAGCAGGGTCAGGTTGCCGTTCGACGACGGGGTGCCGTCCGGATTGATGAAGCCGCCGCCACCTGCCAGCTGGGTGAAGGTAGCGATCTTGATGCCGGTTGCGGCGCCGAAGCGGTTGGCTGCGGTAGCGCCCTTGGAAGCATTGGCATAGGCCTTGGTCGGGTTGTACCAGACGTCCAGGGTGCCGCCGGCACCGAAGGTGATCGTGCCGCCCGACAGGCTACCGGTGCCGACGCCGTTCTGGTAGTCGAGGGTCAGCTGACCGAAGTCCAGCAGCGAAGCGCCACCGTTGTTGGTGGTGACGTTGAAGATACCGTTGTCCAGGAAGGTGAACTTGTCTTTGTTCAGCGGGTCCACGAACGTGTTGTTGATATAGCTCTCACCGTTGAAACCCAGAGCGCCGATGTTGGTGACGGTCTGACCCGGCAGGTTCAGGGTGTACTTGTCGATCAGGGCGCCTGCATACGCGCTCGACATGACCGTTGCGGAAACTGCAACGCCTACAATTGCTTTAAATACTGCGTTCATCTGACTCTCCTTGTTCATCAGTAGTGATCTGTGCAGAGTTTCATCTGCCGGCTGCTGGCTTCATATAAGCATGTTCTGTGCCAGAGATCTTAAGTAACTGATTTAACTCGAATTTTCTTAAAAAGCTAAAGTGGAATCTCGACGACTGTAAAAAAAACCGACAAGGAACGGGCGAACTTATTTCAGCAAGCGTTCGACCGGAAGACGTTCGGAGCGCGCGTGGGGAAGTGGTCCTTCGCCGAGCCGGCCCATGTAGACCGGGGACAGGTCATCGGTGAAGACGAGGGCACCGACTTCTTCCGCCAGGCGCCGTGCCGGCCCATGCAGACGGGTATTGGCGGTGAAGTGCGTGCCTTCGCGTACGTATTTGGAGAAAATCAGCGGGGTCATCTCGGGCTGCATCAACAGGCCAAGCCGCGTCAGCGTGAGCCAGAAACGCTGGAGGGCCCGTCCGGCCTCGACGTAATCGTCGATTCCCTTTGGCGCCTGGCGCGCTTTCAGCACGAAGTGCGCGGCGCAGGCCACGCCGGGGATCAAATCCATCTGCAGACGCGGCGCCCACGTGCCCATCAGCGTGTTCATCGTCGACAGGCGCTTCCAGTTCGCCATCGCCCATTTCATCAGCTTGAGCGTCATGTTGTCCACGCCCAGGGCCTGGTCCGGTACCTTGTCCGGGCTGCGCACGGCATTCCAGTGGATGATGCGGCGATGGACCTCGTAGGCCTCGGGCATGGTCAAGCGGAGCTTGGCGTTATCGAACATCAAACGTGCGATCCGCAATTTGGGGCCGAATCCCTCGATCCACGTCACCGAGAATCCCGGTCCGACCGCATCCTCGAGCGCACGTTTTTCTTCCGTCGTCAAAGGACGTGTGCTCATCGGACGACGCTGCACCGTGCGCTTTTCGATGGCGCCGATGAGCGGGCTAGGCTGAACCTTGGGATCGGGACTGAAACGCACATCGAACAGGGGCGCCTCGACGGGGCTGTCGGCACGGCGCGATATATCCGTGCGCAGCCCCTGTTCACTTGCCGCGATCGCCATGGTTTCCAGCAGTGCGCCGACCGAGATCTGGCTCGGATGGCCATCCAGGTCGTAGACGGTATCGGCACGCGTGTCGTGGGCGTGCACCAGCACGTGATCGGCGGCTACCACTTCGAAACGCCAGCATTGGGTGTTGTCGCCGCTTGGGGCCCAGCGGGCCAGATCCAGGATACGGTAGATGCTTTGTGGAATGGTCATGATTGTGCGGTCTGGCTGGCCAACTGAAGTTTGATTCGCTTGGTCATGGCTTTGATGATCAAGCGGCTGATTGGATTCTTGTTGCCCCCCGGACGCCAGGTACGCACCAGTTTATTGTGATAGGCATCGAAATGGATGCCGTAAGGTGCTGCCCATACTTTGCCGCGTCCCAGCAGGATCTTGAGCGCTTCCGTTCCGATGATGCCTGCGCACATCTGGCAGGCCATGATCGTCGACGGCCCGCGCCGCTCGGCCAGGTTGATCGCCCCGGGAACGACCAGGTAAGACCGGTGCAGGGCCGCCGGCGACAGGCCAATGAGGAAGCGAACCGCTTTATCGACCTCGGGCAGGTCGCCCCATTGGAAATATTCTTCGAAGGTCATTTTCCCGGGGATGAAGTTCAGCAGGGCGGCGCCCATGCCGAGCGGCGCCGCGGTGGTCGCCGGTATGCCCAGTTCAGCGCATTTGGCAAACGTCTGTTGCCGTGCGTCGAACGCGAAGAAGTCGAGTGCATCAACGTACAGGTCGACATCCTGCAGGAACTCCTGCAGGTTTTGTTGGTTGACACCTTCCGGAAAGAGCTTGATCTCGACTTCCGGATTGATGTCGCGCGCCATGCGGGCCAATACCTCGCATTTTGGCTGGTCGAGCGTCGACATCATGGCGCCGACCTGGCGGTTGAAATTCGGCACATCGAAGCGGTCGAAATCGGCGATGTGAAATTTGCTGACGCCCAGGCGCACCAGTGTCAGCAGGTGCACGCCACCGACGCCTCCTCCCCCGGCAATGGCCACCCGTTTATTGCGTAAGCGTTGCTGCTCCTCGGGCGTAACCCAGCCAATATTGCGCGAGAATGCGGCTTCGTAGTTGAACGACATGCTCATTGATGGAGAGGGAAAAAAGGTTGTTGATGAAACGAAAATGCCGCCTGCAGGCGGCATTCCTTGTCAGGACGCCACATGCTCGTCCATGCGTAACAGGCGATTGATAATGCCGTACTCTTCTCGAGGGGAAAAAAAGTAAGGATAGAAGGAGCGGTCCGTCATTTCCCCCTTGCCATCGTAAGTGCCTCCATGTTCCCGGATCTGCTGTGACATGTAATCCAGGCTGATGTAGAGCAGATAGGCCGGCGCATTGACGCGCGGATTCGTTTTCAGCTCGCCTTCCTGTTTGAAACCGAGCATGCGCTCGTAGAAGCGGCGATGGCGCGGATTCACTTCGATGACGATCTCCGAGCATTTGTGAATATCGCGCGCATAGATGACCGCCAGGTGAATCAGGTTGGCAAGTGCCGTTTTAGAACGTACCGACGGATCGAACGCCAGCTTCGTGAACTCGCATAAACGTGCGCCTCGTGCGCGATGAATGTCCAGCTCCTCCTTGAAGAGCTGGTCCGCAAGCAGGCCACTGGGGGAATCGATACCGATGCTCAGCGTACCCACCACGTCGCCCTTGTCAGTCGCCGTGAGCGTGATGCGATTCGGGTCGTCGGTGAGCTGATGCGTGCCTGCATAGCCGCGCCAGGCGTACATCTTGTTGATCAACATACTGGCCGAATTGCGCCCATCCGCTGTATCGGTAAGCCGGATTCCGTATGAATCGTGGTTCACGATCACATCCTCAAATTGAGAGGAGGCTATATTATCTCGTTCATCAAGAACATGTGCGTCCGATAAGGATGGGGGCGCTTCATCCTTGGCATCGCTAAAGTCGTCTTCTGTATTCATCGCAGGCTAATCACATGATGTGATGGAGAAATGGCTTGCAGATATCTGATTTTGGCGCGTCAGTTTCAGTATTGCAAGAATTAGTTACGTTCTGCTACGTTATGATGAACCAGTGCCTCAGAGCGTCTTCAGCAATGCACGTGCCTCCGCGCTTTGCGGGAACGGCTTGTCTTGAGCTAGCAGTTTTTCCAATTCCTTGCGCGCACCCTGCTTGTCGCCCGATTTGTTCAGACCGACTGCCAGGTGATAATGGATCTCCGGAGCATTCGGCGCAAGACCCCGGGCCTTTTGCAGCAACGGCAAGCCGCGCGCGGTATTGCCCTGTTCAACCAGCATCCAGCCCAGTGTGTCCATGACCCCCGGGTTATCGCCCGCCAGCTTGAATGCCTGTTCAGCAGTCTCAAGTGCACGCGGATCTTTTTCCTGTTGGTAAGCCCAAGCAAGATTGTTGAGGACAACCGGATTGTTGGGATTGCGCTTGGTTAAATCTTGCAGTAGGGCAATTGCTGACTTGAAGTCCTTGTTGACGAGGCTGGTTTCTGCCGCATACATGCCGACCGCCTGATCGTCCGGATTCTCCTTGAGCCACTGTTGGGCGCGCGCTTGCGCTTCCTTGCCCTTGCCGGCTGCGCTCAGTGCCATCAGGGACTTGAGCAGGGCGGGGCTCGACTTCCCAAGGGCCAGCGCCTTGTCGTAGGCTGCGGCTGCCGGCGCGGCCTTGCGCTGGGCCATCAGCACGTCGCCTTCGGCGGCAAAGCCGAGCGGGGATTTCGGATTGAGCTTCTGCATCTCACGGGCGATGTTGAGGGCCTCTTCCGGATGATTGGCGCGCATCGCCATTTCCATCTGGGCCACGCGTGCCGGCATGAAGTTGGGCGCCAGGTCGATCGCGCGCCTGATATCGTTCGCCGCTTCCGCTTCATTCTTCATGAGCAGATGGATGCCGGCCAGACGCAACTGGGCCTGCGGCGACTTCGGCAACAGATTGACCAGCTTGCTGTAGGAATCGAGTGCGCCGGGGTAATCCTTGGTCGCGACCTGGGCCTGGCCTACCAGTTCGACCAGGCCGGGATTGGTCGGGTTCGCGGTCTGGAACTTGCGTGCCAGCGTCAAGGCTTTCTGCGGCTGGTCGATGCGCAGGTAGTGATCGCCCAGCTTCAGCGCCGGTACGACCGCGTCCGGATTGGCGGCGCTGCCCTTTTCATACCACGAGGTCGCCTCGTCGGTTTTTTTCTGCGCCATGGCGATGTCGCCGAGCGCGGCCATCGCACCGAAATTGTTCTTGTCCTTTTCAAGGAGCTTTTCGAAACGCTGTTTGGCAGCGTCCGGCTTCTTCTCGGCCAGGTCCATGCGCGCCAGATTGTTGGCGGCGGCAAAATAGGTCGGTTGCAACGCCAGCGCTTTCTCGAAAGCCGCACGGGCATTCGCGGTATCGCCTTTGATGAGGTAGACGGCGCCCTTGATGTTCTGGGTCTGGGCATTGTCCGGCTGTTCTTTTTCAAGCGCCAGGACGGCGGCCAGCGCCTTGTCGTAGTGATTCAGGTTCAGTTCGGCCTGAACCAGTGCCATCGTGGCCTGGGTCGATTTCGGATTCAGGGTGGTGGCCAGCTCGAGCTCGTTCAAGCCGCCTGCCTGGTCACCTTGCGCCAGCTTGGACAGGCCGAGCGAGGTGCGCACGGTCGCTGCCTTCGGCGCCATTTGCGCCGCCTTTTCAAGGTACGTGCTGGCCTTGTTGAAGTCGCGTACCTGCATGTAGGTTTCGCCGGCCAGGGCCAGGACCTGCGGGTCGTCCGCCGCGTTCTTCAGTGCCGGTGCCAGGGTGGCTGCCGCATCGTTCGGCTGGGAGCTCTTGAGCTGGACCTGGGCCAGCAGCTTGCGGGCGTAGACGTCGTTCGGATAGCTTTCCAGATATTTGCGCAGATGCTGGTCAGCCTGCTGCAGCGAGCCGAGGTTCAGTTCGGAAGCGCCCGCCAGCAGCACGCTGGGCATGTGGTCCGGCGCGACTTTCAGTACGCGTTGCAGGGCGTCCTGGGAAGCCTGGTATTTACCCTGCGAGAATTCGTACAGCGCACGGGTGTACGACACGAGCAGGTTGCCAGGGGCACTTTTCTCTGCCGCATCGATTTCGTTTTTTGCATCTGCGAACTTGCCGCGCGTGATATTGACGTACGCCTTTTCGATATGCGCCGTGCGATGATGCGGGTTCAGCGCCAGCGCCTGGTCGAAGGCAACGAGCGCCTCGTCGTTCTTGCCCTGCGCGCGCAGCAACGTGCCGCGCGCCATGAACACGTCCGGATTCTTCGGGTCTTTCTCGACCGCTTCGTTGATATAACGTTCGGCAGTGGCCCTGTCCTGCTTGACGCCGGCATAGTAGCGCGCCAGACCGAGCAGGGCCTCACCCGCATTGGGGTTCAGCGCCAGCGCCTGTTCATAGGCCTGTTTTGCGTCGTCGGGTTTGCCGCTTGCCAGCAGCGCTTCGCCGCGCAGCGCCAGCAGCGGCGCCGACTTGGCGGCGATCTCCGGCGTCACTTCGTCGAGGATTTCCTTGAACTTGCCTTGCAGCGACATCGCCTTGGCCAGCTGGGGCAGCACGCGGTCGGCGGGGATGCCGTTCGCGCGCGCCTTGCGGAATTCCTTCTCGGCCGAGGCGAAGTCGCCCGTGCTGAGTTCCAGACTGCCCAGCTCCATGCGCGCCTCGCCGCTTTCCGGGCTCTTTTCGACGGCATTCTTGAGCTGAATCATTGCTGCCTTCAGGTCGCCCTTCTGCTGATACTGTTTGGCTTCAGCCAGCAGCTGCTCGGTCGACTGCGTGGAGCGGCCACAGGCGGACAGCCCGGCTACCATGAATGCACCGGACAGGATGGCAGCAGTAAGTTTGAGCTTGTTGGGGTGACGCGGCATCTGGCAGTTCCTTGAGATAGGTATCGTAACCGCATTGTTGTGCGGATTCCTCTTCAACAATAATACCTGAAGGAATACTAACAAAGACGCACAAGTTTGCCGTCTTGTTGCAAATCCCCCCACCAAAGTGGTGGAAGTCCGTCACTTTTAACGTCATTTCTCGACAATATGACGTCCGTATTACTATTCCGGTCCGTTTTCACCTTTGCGCAGGCGGCTCAGCAGGGCCTCGACGTTGTCGCCGACGGGCAAGCCATGGCGACGTAACAATTGCACGTGCAATACAAGGTTTTCGAGCACGAGCTTGGCCGAGACGGCCAGCAGGGTCATCAAGCGGTCTTCGGTACTGAAGTTTTCCATCGAGGCGGCCATCTCGCACAGATGGCTGGCGACGAGTTCGCGCAGGTCATCCTCGGGGAAAGGAAGATCCGCGAAGTCGATCGGGTCTTCCTGTTCGACTTCGCGCATGAGGGCGGCGAGTTGTTGCGGCTGGATGGGCATGCATGGCTCCTTAGGGGTCAGAGCACATTTTCGGCTGAGCCGAAAATGTGCTCTGACCCCGAATTTTACCGCGCAGCCCGAGGCTTACATGTTACGGCGATACTGTCCGCCCACCTCGAACAGCGCGGTCGTGATCTGGCCCAGGGAGCAGACGCGTACGGCGTCCATCAGGCGGGCGAACACGTTCTCGTTGTCGATGGCGGCCTGCTGCAGCGCGGCCAGCGCGGCCGGTGCCTCGTCCGCATGGCGGCGGTGGAAGTCTTCCAGGCGCGTGAGTTGCGACTGCTTTTCGTCGTCCGTGGAGCGGGCCAGTTCGATCGTCGCCGGGGCCTCGGCCGCCTTCGGGTTGCGGAAGGTGTTCACGCCGATGATCGGCAGGCTGCCGTCGTGCTTGCGGTGCTCGTACAGCATCGACTCTTCCTGGATCTTGCCGCGCTGGTAGCCGGTTTCCATCGCACCGAGCACGCCGCCGCGCTCGGCGATGCGCTCGAATTCCTGCAGCACGGCTTCCTCGACGAGGTCCGTCAGTTCCTCGAGGATGAACGAGCCCTGGTTCGGGTTCTCGTTCTTGGCCAGGCCCCATTCGCGGTTGATGATCAGTTGGATCGCGAGCGCGCGGCGGACGGATTCGTCGGTCGGCGTCGTGATCGCCTCGTCGTACGCGTTCGTGTGCAGCGAGTTGCAGTTGTCGTAGATCGCGATCAGCGCCTGCAAGGTGGTGCGGATGTCGTTGAAGTCGATTTCCTGCGCGTGCAGCGAGCGGCCCGACGTCTGGATGTGGTACTTCAGCTTCTGCGAGCGCTCGTTCGCGCCGTACTTGTCGCGCATCGCGACGGCCCAGATGCGGCGCGCCACGCGGCCCAGCACCGTGTATTCCGGGTCCATGCCGTTCGAGAAGAAGAACGACAGGTTCGGCGCGAAGTCGTCGATGTGCATGCCGCGCGCGAGGTAGGCTTCGACAAAGGTAAAGCCGTTCGACAGGGTGAAGGCCAGTTGCGAGATCGGGTTCGCGCCCGCTTCCGCGATGTGGTAGCCCGAGATCGACACCGAGTAAAAATTGCGCACCTGGTTCTGGACGAAGTATTCCTGGATGTCGCCCATGACCTTCAGCGAGAATTCCGTCGAGAAGATGCAGGTGTTCTGGCCCTGGTCTTCCTTCAGGATGTCCGCCTGGACGGTGCCGCGCACATTGGCCAGCACCCAGGCACGGATCTTCGCGGTTTCGTCGACGTTCGGCTTGCGGCCGTTGTCTCGCTCGAACCGGTCCATCTGCTGGTCGATCGCGGTATTCATGAACATCGCGAGGATGGTCGGAGCGGGGCCGTTGATCGTCATCGACACGCTGGTAGCAGGACTGCACAGGTCGAACCCGTCGTACAGCACCTTCATGTCGTCCAGCGTCGCGATCGACACGCCGGAGTTACCGACCTTGCCGTAGATGTCGGGCCGCAGCGCCGGGTCGGCGCCGTACAGGGTGACGGAGTCGAACGCCGTCGACAGGCGTTTCGCGTCCATGCCCTGCGAGACCAGTTTGAAGCGGCGGTTCGTGCGGAAAGCGTCGCCTTCGCCGGCGAACATGCGGGTCGGATCCTCGCCCTCGCGTTTAAACGGGAACACGCCGGCCGTGTACGGGAAGGCACCCGGCACGTTTTCCAGCATCAGGAAGCGCAGGATCTCGCCGTGGTCTTCGAAGCGGGGCAGGGCAACCTTGCGCACCTTGTTGCCCGAGAGCGTCGTGTACGTGAGGTTCGTGCGGATTTCCTTGTCGCGGATTTTGACCACGTGCTCGTCGCCCGCATACGTCGCCTGCAGCTGCGGCCAGGACGCGAGCAGTGTCTTTGCCTCGCCTTCCATCGCGTTCTCGCGTTCCGTGATCAGGTCGTCGAGGACCACTTCACGGTTGGCGGCGGCCAGCATGCGCTTCGTCTCCGTGAGCTGCTGGCGCTCGCGCGCGAGATTCACCTGCCTGCCCACGTTGCGGTGGTAGCCGCGCACCGTATCCGCGATCTCGGCCAGGTAGCGCGTGCGTGCGGGCGGCACGATCACGTTCTTGCCGCTCGAGTATCTGGTGGCCGGCCTGGGCAGCTTCGGCGTGTCGATCTTCAGGCCGAGCTCCGCCAGCGCCGGCAGCAGGCCGAGGTACAGGGCGGTGACGCCGTCGTCGTTGAAGCGCGACGCCTGCGTGCCGTAGACGGGCATCTCGTCCGGCGATTTGCTCCACAATTCCTTGTTGCGCTGGACCTGCTTGGCCACGTCGCGCAGCGCATCCTGGGCGCCCTTGCGGTCGAATTTGTTGATGGCGATGAAGTCGGCGAAGTCCAGCATGTCGATCTTCTCGAGCTGCGACGCGGCGCCGAATTCCGGCGTCATCACGTACATCGACACATCGACGTGCGGCACGATGGCGGCGTCGCCCTGGCCGATGCCGGACGTCTCGACGATGACGAGATCGAAGCCCGCGACCTTGCACGCCGCGATCACGTCGGGCAGTGCCTGCGAAATTTCGGACCCCGCTTCGCGCGTGGCGAGCGAGCGCATGAACACGCGCGCTTGTCCGTTCCACGGGTTGATCGCATTCATGCGGATGCGGTCGCCCAGCAGCGCACCGCCGGACTTGCGGCGCGACGGGTCGATGGAAATCACCGCGATGTTCAGGCGGTCGCCCTGGTCGAGGCGGATGCGGCGGATGAGTTCATCCGTCAGCGACGATTTACCGGCGCCGCCCGTGCCCGTGATACCCAGCACCGGCACCTTCAGGCCTTCGGCCGTGTCCATGATGCGCTTGCGCAGGTCGCTGGACGCTTTGCCGTTTTCCAGCGCCGTGATCAGTTGCGCGAGCGGGCGGTGGCGTTGCTCGATCGAATCGGTCTGCAGCGGATCGAGGGTAGTCGGCGCATAGGTCGACAGGTCGACGTCGCACGCTTCCAGCATCGAACGGATCATGCCGACGAGGCCCATGCGCTGGCCGTCTTCCGGCGAGAAGATGCGCGTGACGCCATAGGCGTGCAGTTCTTCGATCTCGTGCGGGACGATGACGCCGCCGCCGCCGCCGAACACCTTGATGTGGGCGCCGCCGCGCTGGCGCAGCAGGTCGATCATGTACTTGAAGTATTCGACGTGGCCGCCCTGGTAGCTGGAGATGGCGATGCCCTGCACGTCCTCGGCCAGCGCCGCGGTGACGACTTCGTCGACCGAGCGGTTATGACCCAGGTGCACGACTTCGGCGCCGTTCGTCTGCAGGATGCGGCGCATGATGTTGATCGAGGCGTCGTGGCCGTCGAACAGCGAGGCGGCGGTGACGAAGCGGATTTTGTTGGACAGCTTGGCGTGCTCCGGCAGGTCGAGCTTGGCCGCGGGCGTAATGTCGTTCATGGTGTTCCCTGGAAAACGGAAGCGAACTGTGGGTTCTTTGTACGGTATATGACGTTAACGTAAACGTCAAGAATGGTTCTCGGCATCATGCGGCGCGTTTTTTCACACTGCCCGACAGCAATTCCTGCTTGCGCACGCGGTACTCGGCCACGGCCTTTTCCTTGACGTGGCCGAAACCGCGGATCTGCTCCGGCAGCGCCGCCAGCTCCAAGGCGACGGCGTGGTTCGATGCATCCAGCGACGCCAGCTGCGCCTCGATCATGTCACGGTATTCGGCGATGAGGGCGCGCTCCATCTTGCGCTCGGCCGTGTAGCCGAACACGTCGAATGCCGTGCCGCGCAGGCCTTTCAGTTTGGCCAGCAGCTTGAACGCACCCCATATCCACGACCCGAATTCGGCCTTCACGAGGTGGCCCTTGGCGTCCTTCTTCGCTAACAGCGGCGGGGCCAGGTTGAATTTCACGCTGAACGTGCCTTCGAACTGGCTTTGCAGCTGCTCGACGAAGCGGCCGTCCGTGTACAGGCGTGCCACTTCGTACTCGTCCTTGTAGGCCATCAGCCTGGCATACGACTTCGCGACGGCCATCGACAGCTTGTTGCCCAGCTTGAGCGCCGCCTCGCGTTCGCGCACACGCGCGACCAGCGTTTCGTACTGCGCTGCATAGGCCGCGTCCTGGTAACCGGTCAGGAATTCGACGCGCTTCTTGATCACGCTGTCGAGGCTTTGCGGCATTTGCAGTAACACCGGCTGCGCCGGGATCGCCGTGCGTTCCACGCGCTTCAGGTCGACGGCGGCGCGGCGGCCCCACAGGAAGCTGCGCTGGTTCGATGCGACGGCCACGCCGTTCAGTTCGATGGCGCGCAGCAGCGAGGCTTCCGACAGCGGCACGAGGCCCTTTTGCCACGCATAGCCCAGCATGAACAGGTTGGCGGCGATCGAATCGCCCATCAGCGCCGTCGCCAGCTTCGTCGCGTCGAGGAAGTCGGCGCCGGCCTCGCCACCGACCGCTTCCACGATCAGCGAGCGGACCTGGTCGGCCGGGAATTCCCAGTCGCGTTGCTGGGCAAACGTGCCGGTCGGCTGTTCATGCAGGTTGACGACGACCATCGTGCGGCCCGGACGCATCTTCGAGATGGCGTCGGCGGCGCCGGCCGTCAGCATGTCGCAACCCAGCACGAGGTCGGCCTCGCCGGTGGCGATGCGCTGGGCGCGCAGGCGTTCCGGCGTCTCCGCGATCTTCACGTGCGACGTGACGGAGCCGTTCTTCTGGCTCATGCCCGTCATGTCCAGCACGGACGCGCCCTTGCCCTCGAGGTGCGCCGCCATGCCCATCAGCGCGCCGACGGTGATGACGCCGGTGCCGCCGATGCCGTTGATCAGGATGTTGTACGGCGCCGCGATCGAGGGCAGGGCGGGCGCCGGCAGCGGGCCCCAGCCGTCGTCGCCGTCCTTCTTGCTGGCGCCGGCCTTGTTCTTCTTCAGCGTGCCCCCCTCGACCGTGGCGAAGCTCGGGCAGAAGCCCTTGGCGCACGAGTAATCCTTGTTGCACGCGGACTGGTCGATGGCGCGCTTGCGGCCGAATTCCGTTTCCTTCGGCAGGATCGATACGCAGTTCGACTGGACGCCGCAATCGCCGCAGCCTTCGCACACGGCTTCATTGATCACCATGCGTTTTGCGACGTCCGGAAATTCTCCGGCACGCGCTCCGTGCGCGCGCGCCTTGCGGCGGCGGCGCTTCTCGGCCGCGCAGGTCTGGTCGTAGATGAGGACCGTCACACCGGGGATCTCGCGCAGTTCGCGCTGCACGTCGTCCATCCTGCTGCGGTCGTACAGCGTCACTTCGGCCGGCAGCGCGGAACGGTCTTCGTAGCGCGACAGGTCTTCCGTGACGAGCGCGATGCGCTTGACGCCTTCGGCTGCCATCTGGCGCGCGATCAGCGGCACGGACGTCGTGCCGTCGACCGGCTGGCCACCCGTCATCGCGACGGCGTCGTTGTACAGGATTTTATAAGTGATGTTGACCTTGGCCGCGATGGCGGCGCGCACGGCGAGATAACCCGAGTGGAAATAGGTGCCGTCGCCCAGGTTCTGGAAGACGTGCGGCACCTTGGAGAACGCGGCCTGGCCGATCCACGGCGCGCCTTCGCCGCCCATGTGCGTCGTCAGCTTGTTCATCTCCGGGTAGATCGACGTCGCCATCACGTGGCAGCCGATGCCGGCCAGCGCGAACGAGCCGTCCGGCACCTTCGTCGACGTGTTGTGCGGGCAGCCGGAGCAGTAGAACGCGGGACGGAACGGCGTCGTCACGGCCTTCATCAGCACCGCATCCTTCGCTTCCAGGAACGCGAGGCGGGCCTTGATCAGGTCGCGGGTGCGGTCGTCGAGGTTCAAACGGGTGATGCGGCCTGCGATCACGCGTGCCACCTGCGCGACCGAGAAATCGGCCTTCGGCGGCAGCAGCCATTCGCCGCGCGGCGCGACCCATTCTCCCTTTTCGTCGAACTTGCCGATCACGCGCGGACGCACGTCGTCGCGCCAGTTATAGAGCTGCTCCTTGAGCTGGTATTCGACGACCTGGCGCTTTTCTTCGACGACGAGGATCTCGTCCAGGCCCTGCGCGAATTCGCGCACGCCTTCCGGCTCCAGCGGCCAGATCATCGCCACCTTGAACAGGCGCAGGCCGACCTGTGCCGCCATCGCTTCGTCGATGCCCAGTTCTTCCAGCGCTTCCAGCACGTCCACGTACGATTTGCCCGACGCGATGATGCCCAGCTTCGCATCCGGGCTGTCGATCGTCGTGCGATTCAGCTTGTTTTCACGCGCGTACGCGAGGGCCGCGTAGATCTTGTAGTCCTGCATCAGGGCTTCCTGGTTGCGTGCCTGCTGGCCCAGGGGGATCGCCGACAGCCGCGTATTCAGGCCGCCTTCCGGCATCGCGAAGTCCTGCGGGATTTTCACGTCGACGCGGAACGGATCGGCGTCGACCGAAGCGCTCGATTCCACCGTGTCGGCCAGCGCCTTGAATGCGACGGCCAGGCCGGAAAAGCGCGACATCGCCCAGCCGTGCACACCGAGGTCCAGGTATTCCTGCACGTTCGACGGATACAGCACGGGGATCATGCACGCGGCGAAGATGTGGTCGGACTGGTGCGGCAGGGTCGACGAATACGCGCCGTGGTCGTCGCCCGCGACGAGCAGCACGCCGCCGTGCTTTGCCGTGCCGGCATGGTTCATGTGCTTGAAGACGTCGCCGCAGCGGTCCACGCCCGGACCTTTCGCGTACCACATCGCGAACACGCCGTCATATTTCGCCGGGCCGATCAGGTCCACGGTCTGCGTGCCCCAGACGGCCGTCGCCGCGAGATCCTCGTTCACGCCGGGCACGAACTGGATGGATTTCGCTTCCAGGTGGCCCTTGGCCTTCCACAGGTTCTCGTCCAGGCCGCCCAGCGGCGAGCCGCGGTAGCCGGAGACGAAGCCTGCGGTGTCCAGGCCGGCCTTCTCGTCGCGCAGCTTCTGGATCATCGGCAGGCGCACGAGGGCCTGGATGCCGGACAGGAAGATCTTGCCGGAGGTGGCGGTGTACTTGTCGTCGAGGCTGACGTCTTTGAGGGGAGCGGGAACGGCGGGCGCGGCAGGGGTGGACGCGGGTGCGCCCTGGCCCAGGACGGTGTCAGGCATGGTGTCTCCAAACTTTGTGTTTTCAGATGGACCCGTGCCGGAGGCGCGCCGGGTAGGCGCTGGCCGGAATGGGTCCCGGTGCCGCTTTGGCGGCTGTTACACCCAGTGTAGAGACAAGTTGACGTATACGGAAATACGAATTGGGGATGGAGCCATAAGAAAAAATGATGGCCTGGCTTTACAGTGCGGTTGCTCCGATCCAGCGGCCCCCGGCGCATAGGTCGTGCGCCACCTGGACGACGAGGCGGCTGACGGCCGCGGCTGCATTGGTCAGCGGAATATTGCGTGAGGTACACAGGACGACGGTACGCGCGATGGCCGGGTCGCGGATGGCCAGCGCCCGCATGGCCCCGCGTTCGACCTCGGCCTGCACCGGCGCCACGGGCAGGATGGTGGCGCCCATGCCGGCGAGGATGGCCGATTTCAGGATCGCGATCGAGTTGATTTCGATGACGTCGCGCGTGGCCAGGCCTGCGGCGCGCGCCGTGCTTTCGATGCGCGGCCGCACGCCGTGCTGCAGGCCAGGCAGGATCAGGGTGGTGTCCAACGCATCGCGCAGGGTCAGGCTGTCGTGCCCGGCGGCGGCGGGCGCGTCGGCGCGGCAGATGAAGCGCAGCTCTTCCTCGACGAGCGGGATGGCGGTGAAGCTGCCGAGCTGGCCGTCGTCGAACAGTACGGCCAGGTTGATGCGGCCGGCGCGCAGCTGCTCGGCCAGGCTGCCGGTGATTTCCTCGGTCAACTGCAGCGTGATTTCCGGATAACGCTGGCGGATCGCCGTCAGCAGCGGCAGCGCGAGGGCGTCCGAAATACTGTGCGGCAGGCCGACCGTGACGCTGCCCGACGGGCGTTCGGCCGATTGCACGACGGCGGCCTGCGCATCCGCCACCTGCTTGAGGATCGCCTGCGCGTGTTCGTAGAACACCTTGCCGGCATCGGTATTGAGGACGCCCTGCGCGGAGCGGTGCAGCAGTTGCACACCCAGCTCTTCTTCCAGCTGGCGCAATTGCTGGGTCAGCGCCGGCTGCGCCACGTGGAGGACCAGCGCGGCGCGCGACAGCGAGCCGTGGTCCACGATGGCAACGAAATAGCGCAGCTGACGGAGTTCCATCTTGTAAATATTTGTATCTTTATGACTACAGAAAATAACCGGAAGTCTACGATGGGAAAGTTTCCTGTCATCAAGTTGTTATACTTGAACGACGCCGGATCGCGGCGAGATTAACACACACCTTCTGGACGATCGCATGCTCAAGAAAGTTGCTTCTTCCCGGTTGCGCGTAGGGATGTTCATCCATGACCTCGATTGCGGCTGGATGGAGCATCCTTTCGTCCGCAACCGCTTCAGCATCACGACCGAGGATGAGATCCGCAAGATCATGGCGGCGGGCATCCGTTCCGTGACGATCGACTGCACGCGCGGCCTCGACGTGGCCGATGCCCCCACGGTGGCCGAAGCGGACGCCGCGACGGAGGCCGAGGTCGCCGCGATCGCCGCCAAACCAGTGGCGCCGCTGCGCACGACGCTGGCCGAGGAATTCGACCGCGCCGTGGCGATCCGGCGCCAGGCCGCCGGCCTCGTCAAGACCGTGATGCAGGATGCGCGCCTGGGCAAGGCGGTGGAAATGGACAAGGTGTCGCCGGTCGTCGAGAACATCACCGCCTCGATCCTGCGCAACTCATCCGCGTTGCTGGGCCTGTCCGCCATCAAGACCAAGGACGACTACACGTTCCTGCACTCGGTGAGCGTGTGCACCCTGCTGGTCGCCTTCTGCGGCTCGCGCAAGCTGGATCAGGCGACCACCTACCAGGCCGGCATCGGCGGCCTGTTGCACGACACGGGCAAGGCCATGGTGCCGGACGCCATCCTGAACAAGCCGGGCCGCCTGACCGACGAGGAATTCGACATCGTGCGCCGCCATCCCAGGGACGGCTACGACATCCTGCGCCGTTCGCCCGGGATCGGCCCGATCCCGCTCGACATCACGCTGCACCACCATGAGCGGCGCGACGGCACGGGTTATCCGGACCGCCAGGGCGAACAGGACATCAGCGAGCTGGCGCAGATGGCCGCGATCGTGGACGTGTACGACGCCATCACGGCCGACCGCTGCTACCACAAGGGCATCCCGGCGGCCGAGGCGCTGCGCAAGATGTATGAGTGGAGCAAGTTCCATTTCAATCCGGCGCTGACGCAGGAATTCATGCGCTGCGTCGGCATCTACCCGGTCGGGACACTCGTCCTGCTGGAATCGGGCCGGCTGGCCGTGGTCGTCGAGTCGCACGAAACGAGCCTGCTCACGCCCAAGGTCAACGTGTTCTACAGCACCAAGAGCCAGACTTACATCAAACCGGAGACGGTGGACCTGGCGCGTGGCGTGGGCTTCGGCGGCGCCGACAAGATCGTGCGCCACGAATCGCCCGACAAATGGCAGGTCGACCCGCTGCGTTTCCTGCAGGTGGCCTGAGCCTCAGAAGAATTCGGCGGTGTCGTTGGAGGCGACGGTCTGCAGCAGGCCGTGCGCGACGAGGTCGTCGTAATGGCAGGCGCGGTTGCGCCCGTTGCTTTTCGCGTAGTACAGCGCCTGGTCGGCGTGGCCCAGCGTGACCACGGGCGAGTCGTACGCGCTGATGCTGACGAAGCCGACGCTGACCGTCACCCGTCCCACCTGCGGGAACACATGGCTTTCGACGTTGATGCGGAAGCGCTCGATGATCTTCCAGGCATTGTCCAGCGTGGTCGAGCGCAGCAGCACGACGAATTCCTCGCCGCCGAAGCGGAACACGCGGTCCTGGGCGCGGAACGACGATTGCAACAGGTTGGCGATCAGGATCAGGACTTCGTCGCCGTACAGGTGGCCGAACTTGTCGTTGACGGTCTTGAAGTGGTCGACGTCGACGACGGCCAGCCACTGCTTTTCCTGGGCATGGTGCTGGCGCCGCTCCGGCTGGCCCGGCAGGCGCGGATCCCGTCCATGGGAATGCTGCAGCATGCGCGCCAGCTGGTCGTCGAACGTCTTGCGGTTGAGCAGGCCGGTGAGCGAATCGCGCTCGCTGTAGTCGAGCAGGTTCTGGAAATTCCGGTAGACGCCGACGATGCCGCCGATCACGTACACAGTTTCGCGCGAAAACGCCTTGTCGTCGCGGATTTCCAGGCAGGTCGTGGCCTTGTCGCCGAACCAGATCGGCAGCCACAGCACACGCATACCGTCGGCTGCGATCGCTTCCGCGCTGGCCTGATGCTCGGCCAGGCAGCGTTTGAGTTCGGGGAGGGCGGCCACCGGATCGCCCAGCACGCCGTCCTGCGATTCTTCCAGGCGGGCCGCGCCGCCCCGCACGATACTTGCGCGCGCACGTAGGTATTGCTGTCCCGACACGGTCGTGATGGCCAGTATGCGCGTCTGCGCCGCACCGGCCAGCTCCTGCACTGCCGAGATCACGGAAATATCGAGCATCGCGTGATCGCGGTGGCCGGTCATGTCCACCATGTGTTTCAGAAGCGAATCCATGTCGTTCTCAGCAATGTAATCAACCGACCTGCAGGCTGGGCACAGCCGCCGTCGCGTTCGCAGGTATCAGGCGTTTCACAAAGAGCAAGCGAAACAGGATATAGCGTTTTTGCATTCTAAGCAATTATGCAAATGCAATTTTTTTAGCCTGAGTGAATTTTCTCAAAGCCAAACTGCAACGTGCTCCCCCAGCCCGGGGGGATTTTGATTCCATCGAACAAAAAATAGTTCCACAAGGCAAAGTTGTCTACGGTCAAGTTGCCATGCGGCATTAAAACTTATAGTGAACTCACTGGCACGGAACGCAGCAAGTCAGCTGGAAGTGGTGACTTGACCGGCGTTTCGGGCTGGTAGCTGTTCTTATTAACCCACCATATGGGAGTTTGTCATGAGCAACTTCATCTCCGCAGTCAAAACCTTCGCTGCTGACGAGAACGGTGTAACGGCCATCGAGTATGGCCTGATCGCTGCGCTGATCGGCGTGGTGGTGGCTGGCACAGCGGAAACCCTGGGCACACGCCTGGCCGACCTCTTCACGACCATCAAGGACAAGCTGCCGGCTGCGTCGTGATGTAGTGAAGCAGCCCTCCGGGTCTCAGGGCCCGGAGGGCTTTTTTTTGGGGGCTGTCATGCAAATCGAACAATACCGCGATGCGCTGCTGCTGCTCATGGTAAGCATTGCCGCTGTTAACGATCTGGCGACGCGGCGTATCCCGAACCGTCTTCTGCTCGCCGGCCTGGCCGGTGCGCTGTGCTTGCACCTGCTGTCCGCCGAACCGGCCGCCGCATTGCTGTCGGGAGGTGGCGGCATGCTGCTGGGCCTGGTCATTTTCCTGCCGTTTTACCTGGTGCGCGGCATGGCAGCCGGCGACGTCAAGATGATGGCCGTGATCGGCTTCTTCACCGGTCCGGCCGAAGCATTCCAGATCGCCATCTTCACGTGGTGCGCAGGCGGCGTGATGGCACTTCTGCTCATCCTGCTGCGCAGCCGCGTGCGCCTGGCGTTCGCCAACATTGGCCGCCTGCTCTGCGGGCTCATCGTGCCGGGCACGAAATTGGCCGACATGACGCTCCCGCAGAGTGCCGGTTCGATGCCTTATGGATTGGCCATCGCGGCCGGCACGATCTTCGTTCTCGTCACTCAATATGGATGAGCCCGCTCTTGGCGAAGCTCAAGGGTGGCCAAAAGACCGGTCGTTAGAATCATTCTGACCTGTTTCGGAAAACAAGCAAGGCAAGGGGGTTCCGATGTTTGAAACGCTATCGACAGGCAATACCTCGGCGGCGCCGCGGACCGCGCAGCCCACGGCTGCGGGCGGTCCGGAGATCGCGCCAGTCCTGCCGCGCCAGGCGAAGACGGTGCGCGATACCGGACTCGAACCGCGCTTCGTGACGGACCTGGTGCTCAAGGTGATCCAGGCCGGCGGCAAGACCCCGTTGACCCATCTGGCCGGCAAATTGCGGCTGTCGATCAGCGTGCTGCGCGAGGTCCTCAATCCGCTGATCGCGGAACAACAGGTGGAAGTGGCGTGGTGCGGCGAGTCGGACATCGACATGCAGTACCAGCTGACCGCGCACGGCCAGCGTGGCGCCGTCGACGCCCTGGCGCGCTGCGGCTATGTCGGCCCGGCCCCGGTCACGCTCGCTTCATACCGCGCCGTGGTCGAACGCCAGGCGTTGCGCCATGCAGACGCCGAGCGCATCACGTCCGCACAGGTCGCCGGCACGCTGGGCGACGAGGGCCTGTCGCAGGCCGCGCGCGACGTGCTGGGCGCGGCGCTGTACGCGCGCCGTTCGCTGCTGCTGTACGGACCGTCCGGCGGCGGCAAGACGACGCTGGCGCGCAAGCTCGGGCGCTTGCTGCCGGGCTCCATCGCGGTGCCGTATGCGCTGATGGCCGGGCGCCAGGTGATCCGCCTGTACGATCCCGCCGTGCACGTGGCGCCGCCGCCGGTCGCGCGCCAGCAGGAAGAACGGCGCAGCTGCGATGCGCGCTGGACCGTGTGCCAGCGTCCGCTCGTCCACGTCGGTGCCGAGCTGGGGCGCGACATGCTCGACCTGCGCTATGACGCAGAGCAGGGCGTCTATCACGCGCCGCCGCACCTGCAGGCGAACAACGGCATGCTGGTGCTCGACGACGTCGGCCGGCAGCGCATCGCCGCGGCCGAGCTGCTGAACCGTTTCATCGGGCCGCTGGATGCCGGGACCGACCAGTTGTCGCTGCAGGGCGGCCAGGCGGAAGGGGTGCCGTTCGATGCCGCCGTGGTGTTCGCCACCAACCTCGCCCCGACCAGCGTATTCGACGATGCGGCGCTGCGCCGCATCGGCTACAAGGCCGACATCGGCGCCTGGTCGCCGAATGCTTATCGCGCGCTGCTGCTCCGCCAGTGCCGGCTGCGTCGCATCGACGTCGACGACGCGGCGGTCGACCACCTGATCGAGCGGCTGCACCCGCAATCCGGGCGCGCGCTGCTGGCCTGCTACCCGGGCGAACTGCTCGACAGGGTAGCCGATTTCGCCGGCTTCGCCGGGACCGAACCGCGCCTCACGATCGCGGCGGTCGAGCAGGCCTGGCGCAGCATGTTCATCGCTTGCGCGACGGAGAATCAAAAATGAAGAACAAGCGTGCCATCCTCGTCATGGCCGTCGCAATCCTGTTCGGATGCGCGGCCGTCGTGTTCGCGTCGCGCTGGCTGCTGAAGCAGCCGGGCAGCAGCAGCGGCCGCATTCTCGTGGCCGCCGCCGACATCAGCCTCGGCCAGCGCCTGACGCCCGAGATGTTCAAGCTGGCCGACTGGCCTGCCCACAGCGTTCCGAAAGGCGCCTTCACGGATCCGCAGAAGCTCGGCGGCCGCGTCCTCAAGACGAACCTGCTGATGGGCGAGCCGGTCAGCGAAGCCAGGCTGGCACCGGCCGGCACGCTCGGCGGATTGTCGGCGCTGATCACGGAAGGCAAGCGCGCGATCACGGTGCGCGTGAACGACGTGATCGGCGTGGCCGGCTTCGCATTGCCGGGCAATTATGTCGACATCATCGTCAGCACCCAGAAAGATGTGCCGCCCGGCGTGGACGCCCGTCAGCAGAACATCTCGAAAATCGTGCTGGAACGGATCCTCGTGCTGGCCGTCGCCCAGGAAGTCAACCGTGACGAAACCAAGCCGAAGGTCGTCAACGCCGTCACGCTGGAAGTGACGCCGGAGCAGGCCGAAAAGCTCGACCTGGCGCGCAGCGTGGGCACGTTGTCGCTGGCCCTGCGCAACCAGGTCGACCCGCAGTCGGCCAGTACCGAAGGCGCGACCAAGCTCACGCTGCTGCCCGAGGTACCGCCGCCCGCGCCGCGCAAGCCCGCGCCGAAGCCGGCACCCGTGGCGCGCCCCGCGCCGGTGGTGGTCAAGGTGGCGGCGCCGGTACGGCGCGATTGCGTCACCGTGCTCAACGGCCTGCGCGTGTCGCAGGAGTGCTTCTGAACTTCATCCAGGGTAAAGCCATGAACGGATGCTTGACGCCATCACCGCTGCTTCGCTGCCTGTTCGCCGCCGGCCTGGCGCTGGCGGCTGCCGGCCCCGCAGGCGCGGCCGCCAAATCGAAAGCCCAGGCCGCGGACAACCCGGCCGACGCCGCGCCGTTGCGTGCCGAAGCCGGGCCCAACTGCAAGGGCGAGGCCGCGAAGCCGGCCCAGCTGGCCCTGCAGGTCGGCAAGTCCAGCCTGATGCGCCTGCCGGAACCCGTGCAGCACCGCAGCGTCGGCAACCCGCTCGTCGTGCAGGCCCTGATGGTGGCGCCCGACACGCTGTACATCGCCGGCGTCGACGTGGGCACGACCAACATGATCATCCAGGGCAAGAGCGGCCTGTGCAGCATACTCGACATCACCGTGGCCATGGATCCGTCGGCCCTGCAGGCGATGCTGGCCACCGCCATGCCGGACGAGCAGGACATCAAGGTGCTGGCCGCATCCGACGCGCTCGTGTTGACCGGCACCGTGAGCGATGCCGTCGCTGCCGCGCGTGCCGTCGAACTGGCCACTGCCTATGTGCGGCGCCCCCTGCGCGGATTGACGGTGCCGGACAAGGAAGACGCCGCCAGCCAGAATCAGCGAGAAGGTCAGAACCAGGGCAACGCCGCAGCGGCGCGCGTCGTCAATATGCTGGCTGTGCGCGCGCCGCAGCAGGTGCAACTGGAAGTCAAGATCGCCGAGGTGTCGAAGAGCCTGCTCGACCGCCTGGAAGGCGGCGCCAGATGGACCTTCAGTTCCGGCAGTTGGGGCGCCATGCTGCTGTCGAATTTCATCACTGGCACGGCGCATGGGGCGCTCTCGGTGGGCAAGAGTGCCGACCGAAACTTCTCCGCCGCGGCCGAGAAGCAGGATGGCCTGGTGCGAGTGCTGGCCGAGCCGAACGTGATGGCGATCAGCGGCCAGGAAGGCACGTTCCTCGTGGGCGGCAAGTTCTACATCCCGGTCGCGCAGGACAACAACAGGGTGACGCTGGAAGAGAAGGAATTCGGCGTCGGCCTGCGCTTTACCCCGACGGTGCTGGGCGGCGGGCGCATCAACCTGCGCGTCGCGCCCGAGGTGTCGGAGCTGTCGCGCGAAGGCATCGGCCTGTCGGCCACCGGATTCAATGGAACCGCCATCCTGCCGGTCGTGACGACGCGCCGCGCCACCACGACGGTCCAGCTGTACGACGGCCAGAGCTTCGCGATCGGTGGCCTGATCAAGAGCAACCTGGTCGCCAACCTGAAGGGGTTGCCCGTCCTGGGCGAACTGCCCGTGCTGGGCGCCCTGTTCCGCAGCGCGGATTATCAGCAGGACCGCACCGAACTGGTGTTCGTGATCACCGCGCACCTCGTCAAGCCCTTGTCCGGTAATGGTTACTCGCTTCCGACCGACAAGGTGGGCGAGCCGTCGCGCGCGGGGTTGATGCTGGGCGGTCGCCTGGAAGGCAAGCCGCCGACGGCAACGACAGCCGACGTGTCGACGCCGGCCCCGGTAGCACCTTCCGCGCAAAGTTCCGGCGGATTCGAACTGAAATAGGAGAGAGCGATGGCCATCAGATGCAAGCGAATGGCGTGCGCAGCAATGTCGTGCATGCTGCTGTACGGATGCAGCACGACCCCACGCTTCAACGCGCAGTTCGGCACGTCCGTGCGTGCCAACGTGGCGGCGCAGGTGCTCGATCCGGCCGCCGCGGCCAATACGAATCCGGCCGCCGGCATGGAAGGTGCCGCCGCCATCATCTCCCACGAGCGCTACGAGAATTCGTTCAAGGAACCGGAGAAACCCATCAGGGCGCTGGTCATCAGCGGGGTGGGCAACAAGTGAAAGCCTTCCTGATCAGCCGCGACGCCCAGCTTTACGCGGAGATCGCCTCCCAGGGCGCGGCACGCGTGCCGCCGTTGAATGTCGCCGCCAGCCGCGCCAGCCTGCGCGATGCGCTCGAACGTCCGCTGCCTGATGGTCCCAGCCTGATCATCGTCGACATCAGCGATGCCGATGCCGCCGACGGCGACCTGCTCGAGCGCCTGACCCGCCACTACTCGGCAGCGCATTTCATGCTGTTGACCGACAATCACCATCCCGATGTCCTGATCCGCGCCATGCGCGCCGGCGTGCGCGAAGTGCTGCAACTGCCGCTGGTGCATCGTGCGCTGCACGAGGCGATCGACCGCATCGCGGCCAGCGCCGGCGTGGCCACGATGCGCGACGGGAAGATACTCGCGTTCATCGCGTGCAAGGGCGGCAGCGGCGCCACCTTCATCTCCACCAATTTCGGCTACGCGCTGGCCACGCTGGCGGACAAGAAGGTGCTGCTGATCGACCTCCATCGCCAGTTCGGCGACGCCACGCTGTACGTGTCGGACCAGAGGCCGGCCATGACGCTGTCGGACGTGTGCCAGCAGATCGCGCGCATCGACGGGCCGTTCCTGGAATCGTGCCTCGTGCACGTGGCACCCGGCTTCGGCGTGCTGGCGGCCGCCGACGACCCGGGCCAGACGATCGAAGCCAAGCCCGAACACATCGACACGATCCTGCGCGTCGCACGCCAGCACTACGACTACATCCTGCTCGACGTCGGACGCCAGATCGACGCGGTATCGCTGCGCGCGCTCGACAGCACCGACGCGATCTACCCGGTGCTGCAGCTGGCCCTGCCGGACATCCGCGACGCCCGGCGCCTGCTCGACATCTTCCGCTCGCTGGGCTACGTGACCGACCACATCCGCCTGATCGTCAACCGCTACGAAAAGGGCGGCAAGCTGCGCCTGGCGGACCTGCACGCGGCGCTGGGCGCGGAAGTGCTGCACACCGTCCCGAACGATTACATCGCCGTCACCGACTCCGTCAACCAGGGCATTCCGGTGCTGCAGCTGTCGCGCGGCAGCGCCGCCGCGCGCAGCCTGGCCGACCTGGTGGAAGTGGTGACCGCGCGCCGCATCCCCGAGGCCAAGGGTCTGTTCGACCGCCTGTTCGGGCGCGGCGAAGACGATTGATTCTTTCAAGGAGCCGTCCATGTCCCTGCGTGAACGCCTGTCCGTGACGGACGAGGAGCGCCAGCATCAGCCGGTAGCGGCCGCGGCGCAACAAGCCTACGCGGAGCTGAAGAAGACGATGCACCAGATGATCCTCGACCGGATCGACCTGGAGCGCCTGAAGCGCCTGACGAGCGAGCAGTTCAAGCACGAACTGGCGCTGCTGGTCCAGCGCATCATCGAGGAAGAGCGCATCGTGCTGAACCAGCAGGAGCGCCATCATCTCGTGCTCGACATCCAGCACGAGATGCTCGGCTTCGGCCCGCTCGAGCCGCTGCTCAACGATCCGACCATCTCGGACATCCTCGTCAACACCTGCGACAAGGTGTACGTCGAGCGGCGCGGCCGCCTGGAGCTGACCGACGTGTCATTCCACGACAACGCGCACCTCATGAAGATCATCGAGAAGATCGTCTCGCGCGTCGGCCGCCGCGTGGACGAATCGAGTCCGATGGTCGACGCGCGGCTGCCGGACGGTTCGCGCGTCAACGCGATCATTCCGCCGCTGGCGGTCGACGGGCCGCTGGTGTCGATCCGGCGCTTCGGCGCGACGCCGCTCACGGTGCAGAACCTGCTCGACTATAAAAGCGTCACGCCGCCGATGATCAAGGTGCTCGAGAGCCTCGGCCTCGCCAAGGTGAACATCCTGATCTCGGGCGGTACCGGCAGCGGCAAGACGACGATGCTGAACCTGATCTCGGGCTTCATTCCCGGCAACGAGCGCATCGTGACGATCGAGGACGCGGCCGAACTCCAGCTGCGTCAGCCGCACGTCGTGCGCCTCGAGACGCGCCCGCCGAACATCGAAGGCAAGGGCGAAGTGACGCAGCGCGCGCTCGTGCGCAACTCGCTGCGCATGCGCCCCGACCGCATCATCCTGGGCGAGGTGCGCGGACCGGAAGCGCTGGACATGCTGCAGGCCATGAACACGGGCCATGAAGGCTCGCTCGCGACCATCCACGCGAACACGCCGCGCGATGCACTGGCGCGCCTGGAGAACATGGTCGGCATGGCCGGCGTGAGCCTGACGCCGCGTGCCATCCGCCAGCAGATCGCTTCGGCCATCACCGTGATCCTGCAGGCCTCGCGCCTGGCGGACGGCACGCGCAAGGTCGTCAGCATGCAGGAAATCACCGGCATGGAAGGCGACATCATCTCGATGCAGGAAATCTTCCGCTTCGAGCAGACGGGGATCGACACGGACGGCAAGGTGCAGGGCCATTTCTGCGCCACCGGCGTGCGGCCGCGCTTCGCCGACCGCCTGCGCATGTTCGGCGCCGCGGTGCCCGAGGACACGTTCGACCCCGACCGAGTGTTCACCTGAGCCGTATCGCCGCGAGAGTCACGCATGGACATCCTCTTCTACGGATTCATCGTCTTCCTGTTCGCCGCCGCCGTCCTCGGCATCGAAGGCGTCTATCTATGGTGGGTGAGCACGCATGGCGCCAGCGCCCAACGGATCGCGCGCCGGCTGCAGCTGATGTCGGGGAACCAGGGCCGCAATGCCGAGCGCATCTCGATCCTGAAGCTGCGCCGCTTCGGCCGGCACGAAGTGGTCGACCGCCTGCTGCAGCGGTTCCGCTTCGCGCACCGCCTCGACAGGCTCCTCGTGCAGTCCGGCATCGCCTGGTCGGTCGAGCGTTTCCTGCTGTGCTCTGCCGCGACGATGCTGGCCGCCGCATACCTCGTCTTGCAGTGGCCGCTGCCGCTGCCGATCCGCGTCGGGATCGTCCTGTTGTGCGCCTATGTGCCGCTGCTGCTGGTGCGGCGTGCGCGCATGCGCCGCCTCGCGCGCATCGAGGAGCAACTGCCCGACGCGGCCGACTTCATCGCGCGCGCGCTGCGTGCGGGGCACTCGTTTTCGAACGTCCTGCAAATCGTCGGCAACGAACTGGCGGAGCCGCTCAGCGGCGAGTTCCGCATCGCGCGCGAGGAAATCAACTACGGCGTGCCGCTGGGTGAAGCGTTGCACAACATGGCGGCCCGCATTCCGTTGACCGACCTGCGCTACCTCGTTATCGCCATCCTGATCCAGCGCGAGACCGGGGGCAACCTGGCCGAGATACTCAGCAACATCGGCCACATCATCCGCGGCCGGCTGCGGCTCGCGGCGCAGGTCCGCGTGCTGTCGGCCGAAGGGCGCATGTCGGCCTGGATCCTCGGGCTGCTGCCGTTTGCCGTGGGTGCCATGTTGCTGCTGGTGAATCCCAAGTACATCAAGGTGCTGTGGACCGATCCGCTGGGCGTGAAAATGCTATGGATGGCGCTGGTCATGATCATCATCGGCGTGATCTGGCTGAAGAAGGTGATCCGCATCCGCATCTGAGGAGACATCGATGACTCGCGCACAGCTGCTGTTCCTGTTGATCGTCTTCGCGGTCGTCTGCTGCCTTGCGTGGCTCGCGGCCGTGCTGTTCGCGCCCGCCGCGCTGCGTGCCCGGCTGGCGAGCTTCATGGGCCGTAAGGACGACGGCACGGCGGAGCGCAGCGGCTGGGTCGAACGCGTGGCGCGCGTCGCCAAGCCGCTCACCAAGTTGTCGGTGCCAGACGAAGGCTGGGAGAAGTCGGCGCTGCGCACGCGCTTCATGAACGCCGGCTGGCGCAACCCGGCGGCGCCGACGCTGTACTTCGCCTCCAAGACAGCCCTGGCGCTGTGCCTGCCCGCGCTGGTCGGCATCGTGCTGGCCTTCGTGCCCGCCACCATCGCCGAACTCGGCTTGCTGTTCCTGCTGCTGTTCGCGGCAACCTGCGGCTACTACCTGCCCAACACACTCCTCGAGCGCGTCGTCAAGCGCCGCAAGCGCGAGATCTTCGAAAACATCCCCGACGCGCTCGACCTGCTCACGGTGTGCGTGGAGGCGGGCCTGAGCCTCGAGCGTGCGTTCGTCAAGGTCGCCGCCGAGATCCATATCAAGAGCGTCACGCTGGGCCAGGAATTGCAGCTGGTGCTGATGGAAATGCGTGCCGGCTTCAGCAAGGAAAAGGCGCTGCGCAATTTCGCGCTGCGCGTGGGGCTCGACGACGTCGACTCGCTCGTCGCCATGCTGATCCAGTCCGAACGGTTCGGCACCAGCATCGGCGACGCCCTGCGCGTGTACTCGGAAACGCTGCGCGGCAAGCGCCGCATGGTGGCGGAGGAGGCCGCCGCCAAGATCGGGCTGAAACTGTTGTTCCCCCTCATCTTCTGCATTTTCCCCACCTTGTTGATCGTGTTGCTGGGGCCTGCCGGCATCCAGATCGCCAAGCTCTTCGGCGGCACCGTCGGCGGTTCCAACTGAACGAACGGAGATTGTCATGCGCTCGCGTATCCGCCTCTACGGCCTGCCATTGTTGTGCAGCGGCGTGCTGCTGGCCTGCAGCAGCCCATCGCTGCAGCCGTACGCCGGAATTTCCGCGGTCCCGGCGGCGGACGACAGTTATCTGCGTGGCCGCGATCTGTACCTGGCACGTCGCTACGGCGACGCGATCGTCGCCTACCAGGCCGCGTTGCGGATCGACGCCACACACGTCAATGCGCGCAACGGGCTGGCGATTGCCTACGCCGAGCAGCGCGATTTCGCGCGCGCGATCCCGATCTGGCGCGAGCTGACCCGCGACGTCGCGTTGGCATCCGGCCCCGCCTCTGCCTTCCTGTTTTCCAATCTGGGGTATGCGTACCTGCTCAGCGGCGACTTTGATGCGGCCCAGGTCGCGCTCGAAAAAGCCTGTCTCCTGGACCCGCTCAACCACCGCGCCTGGCAATACCTGGGCGAGGCGCTGCTCAAGCTGGGCCAGGAAGAACGTGGCCGGCAGATGCTGCGCCAGGCCGAGGCGTTGCGCGAGCACGATTTCCGCGCCGACTATGCGACGGCGAACGGCGGCACGCGCTTGCCGGCCATCGAGCAGGCGGTCAAGACCGACCGGCGTCCCGACGACGACGCCTGGGCATCCGTCGAAGTGATCCGCAGGGATGACGGTATCCTCGAATTGCGCCGCGTGCCGGCAAAAGCGGGCGCGCTGCACAGCGCGCCCGTCGACGACGCGGCCGGCCCGGCGCTCGTGCCGGAAGCGGTCGCCAGGCTCGAGATCAGCAACGGTAACGGCCGTCAGGGGTTGGCTCGCCTTGTATCACGTCAATTGCGCGATCCGGGACTGAAGGTGGTGCGCCTGACCAACGAAAAGGGTTTCGACGTGCGCCAGACGCGCGTCGAGTACCAGCCGGCGTTCCGGACGGCGGCGGAGCGTCTGGCACGGCATGTCGGCACCGGCGCGCCGGTCGAGGTGAACATGGCCGGGCACGCCGACGTGCGCCTCGTCATCGGCCACGATGTGCCGCTGCAGCGCATCGTCGCAAAACCGCCGTCGGGCCCGCTCATTGCGCAGGCGGACCGGGCCGATGCCCCTTGAACGCTGGAGTGCCGTTTTCACAACAGTAGCGGGCGACAGGCTCCTCCGAAATTCGGAATAATAAAATTCTTGATAACTCGGGAGAACCGCCATGAAGCTCACTCGTTTTCAGTCCGCCATTGCCCAGTCAGTTCTCGCGACCTCGCTGCTGGTCTCGCTCGCCGCCTGCGCGCCGACACCGACCCGCGAAGGCACGGGCGAATACATCGATGATTCCGTGATCACCGGCAAGGTGAAAGCGGCCTTCGCCGCCGATCCGACGGTCAAGGCGACCCAGGTTCAGGTGGAAACGTTCAAGGGCACGGTGCAGCTGAGCGGCTTCGTCGATTCGCGCGAATCCGCCCAGAAAGCGGTGGAAATCGCGCGTGGCGTGAAGGGCGTGAAGTCGGTCAAGAACGACACCGTCATCCGCTGACTTATTGCCAGCTGCTTATTGCCAGCTCACCTTCCCGAAGCCATTCGTCGTCGCATTGCGCGTGGCCGGCTTGCCGTAGACGGTGGCCGAGCCCATGCCGCTCAGATTGACGTTGGCCGCCGTTTTCGCGTACACGCTGGCGCCGCCGAGGCCGGTCATGTCCAGGTCGACGGTTTCTGCGCGTAATTGTTGAGCGTCGAGACCGCCGACGCCGCCCAGTTGCGCGCGCAAGACCTTGGTCTGGCCGGCCACGGTGATGTGACCGGCGCCGCCCAGGTGCAGTTCGATGCGGTCGGCCTGGCCGGGATTCAGCGTGAGGCCGCCGACGCCGCCCAGGCGCGCGTCGACGTCGCGATATTGCCCCGTGAAGCGCACGGCGCCGGCGCCGTCCAGCGCGAGCTTCAGCTTGTCGCCGCTGAAACCGGAGACCTCGCTCGAGCCGACGCCCTGCGACACGAATTCACGCAGGTTTGGCACGGTGAGGTCGGCACGCAGCTCGTTCTTGCTGTTGCCTTCGAAGCGGGTATTGTTCTCCATGTCGATCACGAGCGTGTCGCCGCGCTGCGTGGTCGTCACCTTCGTCACATAGCGGCGGTCGCCGGACACCACCAGCGACGGCGTCGCGCCCTGGTGCAGGTTCAGGCGGATCACGCCGCCCAGTCGCACCTTCGATACGTTCGCATCCACGGTGCGGTTTTCGCGGACGAGGTCGTCGGCCACGGCATGCGCGCTCAGGGCCAGGGTCGTGGCGAGGAAGGCGCTCTTGATCAGGTTGTTCATGTTCGGGGTCTCCAAATAGTGGTCTGATGGAATCACTATAGGCAAACACCCCGCACGGAACCCGTCGATTGCGACAGAACGCAGCATTGGCGGTACAGGCCGTGGAATCGCCGTGCCATGCTGCCATCAGGCATGCATGTCTTCCCAGGCCAGGCCGAAGCGCGCCAGATACTTCTTGAGGCGGTCCGCATCGTTCGGCTGGCGCTTGGCCGTGCGCGAGACGGCGAACAACTTGCGGCCCGCGTCCGACAGCGACAGCGACTGGCGGCAGATCTCCACCACGGCCTGCAATTGCAGCGCGTCGAACTGGTCGAGCTGCGCTGCGGCGTCCGCGCCGAGCAGCGCATCGAGGTCGGTCGGTGCCTGGGCGACGTCGCTGAAGGGCCGCCACAGCTGCCGCAAACGCTTGATCTCTCCCTCGACGATCGCGTCGTTGATGCGGCCGGACTCGGCCAGCGTGGCCATGCGTGTGATGGAGGCCGAGAGGTCGCGGAAGTTGCCCGTCCAGCGCGCGTCCTGCGACATCGCGAACCGCATGTAGCGGTCGCGCGCCTCCTTGTTGAAGCGCACCATCTGTCCGTGCTCGGCGCCGAATTCGCGCAACAGGTAGTCGATGTTCGGCTCGATGTCTTCGCTGCGCTCGACGAGGCCCGGCAACTCGTACGTCCACAGATTAATCCGGGCAAACAGGTCTTCGCGAAAGCGCCCGTGGGCGACCTCGCGGCCCAGGTCGCGGTTGGTGCCGGCGATCAGCTGGAAGTCGCTGTGCACCTCGTGGTCGCCGCCGACCGGCAGGAAACGCTTTTCCTCGATCGCCTTGAGCAACATGGCCTGTTCGTCCAGCCCCAGTTCGCCGATCTCGTCCAGGAACAGCACACCCTTGTCGGCCGTGCGCAGCAGGCCGCTGCGCTCCGACATCGCGCCCGTGAAGGCGCCCTTGACGTGGCCGAACAGCGTCGAGCCCGCGCCGTCGCCATGCAGCGTCGCGCAATTGATCTCGACGAAGCGACCGGCCGCCTGGCGGCGCGTCTTCTTGAGCTCGTACAGGCGGCGCGCGAGGAACGATTTGCCGGCGCCGGTCGGCCCCATCAACAGGATCGGCGCGCGCGACTTGATCGCCACGCGTTCGATCTCGTCGATCATCGTGTTGAAGTGGACGTTGCGGGTGGCAATGCCGGATTTCAGGAAGGCCACGGCATCCTGTTGCTCGCGCGAGAAGCGCCGGGCGATCTGGTCATACTTCGACAGGTCGAGGTCGATCAGCGCCAGCGTGCCGGGCGCACCGGGCCCATGGCGGCGCGGTGGCGACGTCTGCAGCAGGCAGCCCGGGAAATAGCGCGCCTCGGTCATCAGGAACATGCAGATCTGGACCACGTGCGTGCCGGTCGTGATGTGGACCCAGTAGTCCTCCCGGTCGGGTTCGAAGGGGTAGGCGCGCGCGAAGTCGAACAGGGCACCGTAGACCTGCTCGAAATCCCACGGATCGTCGATGTCGACCCGGCGCGGCACGACACTGGTTTCCGGCGACACCGTGCCGATGTCCCGCATGACCTGGTCGAGCAGCGCGGTCGGCTCGCCGTTGTACAGCAGTTCCAGGCGGTCGATGACCACGTCTTCATGCTGCGTCAGGGCCACGGTCGGCCGCCATTTTTCCCAGCGCGCGCCGCCTTTGCCGCTGTCGAGCTGGGTGCCGATGAAGCCGATGACGACGGTATTCTTCTTTTTCATGAATATAAATTTTTATAAATTAGGATAAATTTATCATGAAAGCCTGCTCATGCCGCAGCGTCGGTCAACAATAAATGTTCTGGATAATCAGCGATTTAGCGTCATCCTCGTAACGCGCCGAGGAAGTGGCATGCCGCTTGCAATGGAAGGGGTACAGCAAACGAGATATGAATGGAGAAAATAAGATGAAACACGAACACTACGATGTCCTGGACGTGGAAGGCGGCCGTCAGGTCAAGATGTGGACCCGCGGCGTCCCGGTCGAAGAGGAAGCGAAGCGCCAGCTGGCCAACACGGCGCGCATGCCGTTCATCTATAAACACATGGCGGCGATGCCCGACGTCCACTTGGGCAAGGGCTCGACGATCGGCAGCGTGATTCCGACGCTGGGCGCCGTGATCCCGGCCGCGGTCGGCGTCGACATCGGCTGCGGCATGATGGCCGCCAAGACGACCTTGAGCGCCAACGACCTGCCGGATAATCTGGGGCCGCTGCGCAGCGCCATCGAGCGCTCCGTGCCGCACGGGATGTCGCCGAAGACGCGCGGGTTCAAAGGACGCGACAAGGGATCGTGGGACACGCCGCCGCAGGCCGTCGACCAGGCGTGGATGGTGCTGAAGGACGAATTCGACGTCATCTGCCAGAAGACGCCGAAGCTGAGGCACACGAACAACTACAAGCACCTGGGTACGCTGGGCACCGGCAACCACTTCATCGAGATCTGCCTGGACGAGCAGGGCTTCGTGTGGTTCATGCTGCACTCCGGCTCGCGCGGCGTCGGTAATGCGATCGGTTCGCACTTCATCGAAGTGGCCAAGCAGGACATGCGCACGCACCTGGCGAACCTGCCCGACCAGGACCTGGCCTATCTGAAAGAAGGGACGCAACACTACGACGACTACGTCGAGGCGGTGGGTTGGGCGCAGAAGTTTGCGCGCATGAACCGCGAGGTGATGATGCAGAACCTGATCGCGGCCGTACGCACGGTCATCAAGAAGCCGTTCGAGACGCACGTGGAAGCGGTGAACTGCCACCACAACTACGTGCAGAAGGAGCACCACTTCGGCAAGGACGTGCTGGTCACGCGCAAGGGCGCCGTGTCGGCACGCGAGGGCGAGCTGGGTATCATTCCGGGATCGATGGGCGCCAAGAGCTACATCGTGCGCGGCAAGGGCAACCCGGAGAGCTTCCACAGCTGCAGCCACGGCGCCGGCCGCACGATGAGCCGCACCGAGGCCAAGCGCCGTTATTCGATCGACGACCAGGTGCGCGCCACCGAGGGCGTCGAATGCCGCAAGGATGCCGGCGTGATCGACGAGATCCCGATGGCCTACAAGGACATCGACGCCGTGATGGAAGCACAGAGCGACCTCGTCGAGGTCGTGCATACCCTGAAGCAGATTGTCTGCGTTAAAGGATGAAATGAGGGGATGAAAGGACATGACATGATCGAACTGGATGGCGCAGTCGGGGAGGGCGGCGGGCAGATCCTGCGCAGCGCGCTGACGCTTGCCATGGTCACGGGGCGGCCATTCCGCATCCGGAACATCCGCGCCAACCGAGCCAGGCCCGGCCTGATGCGCCAGCACCTCGTGGCCGTGCAGGCGGCGTTGCAGGTGTGCGGCGGCGAGGCGACAGGCGCGGCGCTCGGCAGCCAGGACCTGGCGTTCGTGCCGGGCCCGGTCCGCGGGGGAGACTACGAATTCGCCATCGGCACAGCGGGCAGCTGCACGCTGGTGCTGCAGACCGTGCTGCCGGCGCTGCTGAGGGCGGACAAACCGTCGACCTTGCGGCTCGCGGGCGGCACGCACAACCCGATGGCGCCGCCCGTGCAATTCCTGCAGCGCGCCTGGTGCCCGCGCCTGGCCGAGATGGGCGCCCGCATCGACATCCAGCTGGAGCGCTTCGGCTTTTATCCGGCCGGCGGCGGCGTCGTGATGGCCCGCGTCGAGCCCTGTGCCGAGCTGCGGCCGCGCACGTGGATGACGCGCGGCGAACGCCGTGCCGCGTACGCCGAGGCGTTCGTGGCCGGCGTCCCGGGACGGGTGGCGCAGCGCGAACTGGAATGCGTCGGCCGGGCCATGAACTGGGGAGAAGACCAGTTGCTGGTACGCGACCTGTCGGCCGACCAGGGACCGGGCAATGCCTTGATGCTGACCCTCGACTACGACCATGCGACGGAAGTGTTCACGGCGTTCGGCGAAAAGTCCGTTGCGTCCGAACAGGTGGCACGCCAGGTGGTGCAGCGTGCGCGCCAGTACCTGATGTCGCGGGCGGCATTCGCCGAATACCTGGCCGACCAGATGATGCTCCCGCTCGCGCTGGCCGGCGGCGGCGGCTTCACGCTGGACGAGGTGTCGATGCATGCGCGCACCAATGCGCAGGTGATCGAGACGTTCCTGCCCGTGCGGTTCACGTTCGACAGGCGGGATGATGTCGACAGTTGTACGGTGGCGCCGCGTTAAAAATACAAAAGGGCTACGTGCATGAGCGCGTAACCCACCGTTGGCAGCCCCCTTGCGCATTATGGCTGGCTGAGGTAGCCGTACTTTTAACGGCCTGCTCATAATGACGTGATCAATTTTTCGCCGTATTCGGTCACGTCTCCGTCGTAGGCATACGACTTGCCTTCGTGTTGTGCGCCCGGCAACAGTATTGGGCGCCTGTCCTGCCAAGGCTGCTTGATCAGATTCCTGCCGAGAAGCGCATTGCCAGCGTCAAGGACGACGGCGCTTGCGACACGAAGGACTGCCATGAGGCGATCGCTTTGCGCGCCGTGTATGCGTCGATCCCGCTCCGCAAGAACGCCAAATTTCGGAAGACGAATCGCTGCGGTGCGGATGCCCGGAACGTCCATCCGGCACACGGTGCGCATGCGCAGGCTGACCGGGCGATCCGAAAAAATGGAGCGACTACCACTGCCGCAGCCTTGTTGAAGTGAAGATGTGATGCTTCAAGCTGCTGGGCGAACGCGTCATGGCACGTTACTTGGACAGTCCATGAAAGCAGTAGGAACGTACCCGATCAAGGCTTTCAACCGACCGTCGCCGGCAAGCTGCCGATCAGCTTGCACCCGCATTCCGTCGTGCATCCCTCGACCGCAATGGGCACGCCGTCGACTGTAAGTGTGTCGTGGGCAGTGATGATTTTATTTACACCGTGCGGTTTGCCACCAGGGTAGGGCTGCGGACAGTCAACTTTGTCACCCAGTCGGGCTATCGCCCTTCCCCTGATGTCGTGGTTGGGCGAACCGCTAATAACTGTGCCGCCATGATCGGTTTTGTCTCCGACTGTAATGATCTTTAATGACATTTGGCTCTCCAGTGGAATCGGTGACGTTAGGAGATCGGTGGGCCTTCCGGCTAATTGCGATCGTTAGGCTAACGTAGATATATCTTAGCTGACGCTTGCAGTGCAATCAGGGATTGCTGCTATAACATTTAGAATTAACCGGCGTGCCGTACGCACGCCCTGGTTAATGCAATGTTAGGCCGTTTTATTTGAAAACACACCCTTCAAAGGAAATATATTGTGCCCCTGAGGAGAATGCCAAATCACAAACGGCCTTGAATTTTGCGCCAGCTTGCAACGCCTTTAGCTTATTTTCCTGAGTCTCATCGGCAGCGGTGAGCCTCGCTAATTCCTGCGAGTTAGCGTGTACGCCGACTTTTAAAATAGAATTGCCACTAAACGATTGCGTAACATCAAGTGCCACACCTGAAATTAGAACCGTTTCGTGGTCTCCATAAGCTCTAGGGATGAGTGTCCGGATTTTTCAAAACGTCCATAAAGTTTATTTAAATCAACAGCTTTTGGTGCCGACTCAGCCATTGTCATAGATGCTGCAAGCATAAGGGTTGCAGCTACAATGATTTTTTTGAACTGCACTATGATCTCCTTGAGGTTCCAACGAAAAAAAGCTTCAGGAAATTTCAGATGCACCGAGCAGTCTAACGTAAATTAGACGTCAATCTTGATTTCAAAAAATAGCGCATGACGCGTAACCCCGCTTTGTTAGATTCCCATCGCTAAAAATATAGTTGTTAAGTTTCACTTGTTCACAAACCCGTTAAACTAATATTTCGGGTGCCAATCGTTTGCCCGTGCTGGTTGCAAAAACCTGATTTTTATCAAAAACCTTGATGTCGAGCAGTCTCATCGAGGTTTCATGAAAATGTCAGATTGGAAGGAACGTGGTTCATAGCTCACGTTAACTTGTCCCCACTTAAAGCGCCATGTTCGTGTCGCGGTTCTTCTATTGTCGGGGGGGAGCTCCGACCTGCTTTTTAACGAGATCTGATAGCAGGCGATATTCGTCCATCATTAACTTTTCACTTACGTCATCCCACCCTTTCATAGGACTATCTAACCAGTGTAATCGCAGCCACTCAATCTTTTTCTCTCGCAAACTGATGACAACACCAAATCTCATGCAATTTGCCTCAGCTTCGACGTAGTAGTAAGTCTCGCCTATGCCGGTCTTCCGCTTCTCAATTAAGCCTTCTTCGGCGAGAGCCTTTAAATCATTATCACACGCAGCGAGAATATTTTTCTCGCCTATATTAAGTCGTCCTTCAATGAAATTAATCATGGGCGTGTTATCTCCCATAATTGGGCCTTTTTCCATACTCATACGGTTTTTTGCGATCATAGGCGCGCAATTGGCTGCGGTAGGTGCGACTCCATGCGATAGGGAGCGGCGCATCCAGTACGAAGTCCGTGTGGATGAAGGTTTCGACACCAGTGGCGAAGCTGATCGAGTGTGCTGCCCATCACAACCTTTCTGTCGATCTGCCTCACCGAGGTACCATATAGATGTCCGCCTGATAGGCGCGCGGCTCATAGCTTACTTCAACTTGCCCCCAATTGAAGCGCCAGGTACGCTGTCTATTTTTTTTATGATCAGGTGGACTTCCGACCACTTTTTCTACGAAATTCGATAGCAGACGATACTCATCTTTCATCGCTTTTTCACTTACGTCATCCCATCCCTTTACAGGACTGTCTAACCAGCTCAATCGTAGCCATTCTATCCTTTTCTCTCGCAACCTGATAAAAACCCCAAACCTCATACCGTCAGCTGCAGCTTCGACGTAGTAGTAAAGCCTGCCTCCACCAGTTTCTCTCTTCTCAATTAAACATTTTTCAGCGAGAGCTTTTAATTCTTCGTCAGAAACAGCGACGATATTTTTATCGCCGAGATTTATTTGTCCTTTGGTGAGGTTAATCATGGGCTTGTCAACTCCATATACAGGCAGATACAAGGGCGCCTACCGGTGCTACCGCAATGCCGGTTATGGTGAAATGCGGCGCGCTGCTGGCGAGCACCTTGCCGCCTTGGCTGGTGAGGTCGCCGACTCGGATGACTCGATTGCTCATGACCCCCAATGTGCATCTTCGCTGGCCCAGCGGGTTGTAGCTAAACCGGGACGAACTCTCCACGGTGAAAGGAATGATCATGCGTTGAATCAGTCTGCATGAGTGATTTCCAACACTCGAAGCAACCACTCGGCCCTAGCCCCAGCCCTTCCGGCATCAACATCAATGGAGACATTTCCGCAGACACAGTACTCATTGTCCGGTGGGTTCGACCGGAGAATGGTCCAGCAGTTAATGCACTGGTAGAACGTCCGGTCCGAGACTGCTAGCGGCGCTTCGACGACATGGTTTAAATCTACGATGACTAGTAGAGTTTGGGCCATCAAAAGGTTAATCCCGGTTCGCGATTAAACTCACTAATCAGTCTCTAAGAACATTTTTCTTCTAGAGAACTCCTCCTTTAGGAACTGAATCAGCTGCTCCTTCTCGGCGGGAGTAACGTCTTCTTGGTCATTTGGCGCATCCCATTTTTCAATGCTGTTCTGATACAGCACGAAGTCGGGAGATCCGTACCCTCTCAAAAGCGCTTCACCGTATACGGTGACGCTCTTAGCGCCGTCCTTCACCCGAAGGTGTCCACGTGCAATTTCTGTCAGTTCCATGTCGGTCATCGTCTAAAGATAGTTTTCGTGGTGCCAGTCTTGGGGTCAATGGTGTCGATCTGGGTCACGGATGGGTTGCCCATTAATGCCCCTTTTTCCCGCGTTTCCCAAATGTTGCCAGGCCGGAGCTCCTGCCCAATCACTCCGTGAGTCAAACCACACGCTTGCTGGGCGTAGGATTTCGAAATCTCTTCCCACTCTTTGACAGCCTTTGGGTTGTTGGGGTCCCACGGGGGCATCACCACACCGTTCTTCTCCAACTGCAACTCCAGCGTAGTTCCTCCATGAGCAGTTGCCACTTGTTTGGCAACGTGTTCGCCACCTACGCCCTCGGTGCGGCCTGACCAGAAGAAGGCCTGATTGGGCTCGGTCTTTACCGCCTCGGTCGGTCTGCTTCTGTACCGGCCTGTAGCGCTATCGCGCCATTTGCTCGACTTGCAATCCCAGATAGGTGCGAGACCAAGTGGGTCCACCCAATGAATGGGGTTGGGAGCATAGGAGTGAACGTTGAAACCGCCCAGTAGCCCGGCAGGATCGCGGCTTATAAACCGTCCGCTGTGTGGATCGTAATACCGATACCGGTTGTAATGCAGCCCCGTCTCTTCATCAAAGTATTGCCCCTGGAACCGGATCGGATTCCGAATCCCGGCCCTGTATGCCGCCTCGCTGATCGCCTCTTTGGCCTCCCCCCACGCCTTGTACTGCGCCGACCACGCAACCTGGCCCTCGCAATCCGTCAGTTCTTGAGGCGTGCCCAAATGATCGCATTGATAGAAGGCGATCTCATCCTTACCGAACGGCTCGGCTTCCTGCTCGTACTCGCCGTTCCATAGCGGATCGAGCGCAATGTCGTACTTGCCGCCGTTGCCCGCCATCAGCGCTTTCACATCGGTGGTGGGCGCCAGTCGAAGCGCCTGGCTTCGGGTTGCCTGCACCAGCGGCACGAAGCTGTCGCGCTCGTACGCGTAGTGCACCGTCCGTTCGTCCGCCGCATGGCCCCGGTGCACGCTGCTTTCCAACGCCAGTGTGTCGCCATCCCAGCCGTACATAGTCCGGGCCGTCTCCCGCAAGGCAGCGCCTTCCATTGCTTGGCTGTGCTTGGCGATGCGTCGCCCCAGCGGATCGTAGGCAAAGGTAGTGACGCCACGCCAGGTCGTGGCGCGGGTCATCCGGTTGAACGCATCCCATGCATACTCGGACCGCTCGCCGTTCTGTACGCGTTCGACGAGGTTGCCGCGGTCGTCGTAGCGGTACTTGGTACCGGCATATTCCTTGAGCAGGTTGTCCAGCAGCTTAGGCAGCTTAGGCGGCGGGTCGCGCCGGGTCATGGGTTCCTGCTGCACGCTATCGGCTGCCTGGATGTTGCCGGCCGGATCGAAGGCAAAGGTTTCATGGCCCAATGCGCTGTTTGCCTCCAGCAGCCGCCCGACCGGGTCGTAGCGGTATTCGAGGCGGCCGCGCCGGCTGTCTTCAAGGCCGGTCAGTTGGCCGGATGGGTCGTAGCGGTAGCGCCGCAGGATCGCCGCTTGCATGCTGGCTTGGTGCTTCTGGCTGGCCTGCGCGATGGCGCCGAGCTGCTGCTCGATCAGGCGCCCAAGCGGGTCGTACTTCATCGTTTGCAGCAGACCGTTGGCCTGGGTGCGGCCGGTTTCCTGGTACAGCGCGTCGCGCTCGAAGGAGACGAGGTCTTGCCCGTCGAGCAGCAGGCCATGCACGTGGCCGGCGCCGTAGGTCAGCCAGTCGAGGCGGTGACCGTCGGGGCGGACGGTAGCGCTACGTTCGTTGAGTTCGTCGTAGTGGTGGTGCCAGACCGCGGTGCCCCTGTCGGGATGGAACGGCCCCTGGTAGTGCTGGTGCTCGCGCACCAGGTTGCCGGCAGCGTCGTAGAACCATTGCAGCCGGGCGTGTTCGTTCTTCGCTTCGGCCAGCTGGCCGTTGGCGTTGTAAGCGAAGGTTTCGACCTGCTCCACCTGGCCGGGGGCTGCGGCCCGGCGTTGCACGAGCCGGCCCATGGGATCGAAGTCGAGCCGGGTGGTCACGCCGGCTTCGACGGTTTCCGCCAGCACACCGCTGGCTTCGTCGTAGCGGTACTCGGTGGCCTTGCCGTCGAAGCCCTGCTCCTGCAGCAGGCGGCCGACCGGGTCGTACTGGAAGCGGTAGACGCTGCCGTTTTCGTTTTCCAGGGCGGACAGGCGGCCGAGTGCATCCCACCGGTAGTGTAGGCTGTGCCCCAGCGCGTCGGTGCGCTTCGCGATCATCCCGGCCGAGGTATAGCGGTAGGCGGTGGTGCGCGCGAGTGCGTCGGTGTGCGCCAGCAGCCGGCCTTCGGCATCATGGCGGAACTGCTCCTGGCTGCCGTCGGGGTGGATGACGGCTTCCAGCTGGCCCGGATGATTGCCGCTGTCGGTGCCTTTGCTGTTTGCTTGCGTCAGCGTTGCGGCGTTGAGCGGGGTGTAGCGGTAGCGGGTGACGTTGCCTGCGGCGTCGATGCGCTTGACCAGGCGCTTGCGCTCGTCGTATTCCCACTGGCTGCTGTGTCCGGAACAGTCGGTATAGCTGGCGAGCTGGCCGTCCGGAGTGTAGGCGAGTATCTTGGCGCCGCCCTTGGCATCGGTGATTTCAACCGGCCGGCCGGCTTTGTCGTACGCATATTGGGTTTTGTTTCCGAGAGGGTCTGTTTCCTCGATCAGGTGGCCCTGCGCATTGTAATCGCGCTTCCAGGTGCCGCCTTCGCCGTCGCGGATGCCGGTGACGCGGTGCTGGTCGTCATACTCGAAGTGGACCTGGCTGCCATCGGCGCGGGTGTGCGTGAGCAGGTTGCCTTGGTCGTCGTAACGGTAATGCTCGCTGCTGCCGTCGGTGTAAATGTGACGGACGACGTTCTTGGCGTCGTCGCGGAAAAGCCATTCCTCGCGCCCGTCCGGATACACGATGCGGTAGGTGTAGCCAGCGATGTCGTAGTAGTAGCGGGTCTCGTGGCCAAGCGCATCAAGGACGTAGGTCAGGCGGATGTTCTTGTCCCATTCGAGCCGGGTGTCGTAGCTGCCGTCGTCGGCCCACTCGCGTATCGCTTTGGCGTGAAGCCCGCTGTCGATGCTGGTATCGTAGGCGAGGTTCATACCGCGCCCGGTGCGGTCGGTGTAGCGGGTGACGAGGTGACGGTCGTACTGGTAGTGCCAGGGGGCGCCGTTTTCGTCCTGGGCGCGGACCAGGTCGCCGTGCTCGTCGTGGTCATAGGCGGCAAGCTGGCGCAGCAGCTTGCCATCCTTGATTTCCCAGATCGCCAGGATGCGGCCGCTATCGGCGTCGATCTGGGTGCCGGCGTGGGCCATGATGGTCTCGCCCTGCTTGCTGACGATGTCGCTGAGCACCGCTTCGCCGGCGTAGGGGCCAGTGGCGACGACGTGGTCGTAGCGCAGGCCGAGGGCGGCGCCGTCGCGGGCATGCAGCGCGATCAGCCGGAAATGCTCCTTGCCCAGGTCGGCCGCCTTGGCGCGCACGGTGTCGACCAGCTCGTAGGTTTCGCGCCAAGGGCTGGGTTCGCCCTCCGGCAGCGGCTTGCCGAAGTCGAGCGTGAGCAAGGTGGCGCTCATGCGGGTGAGCGTGATCTGCTCGACAGGGTCGTGGTGCGACTGGCCGATGCCCAGCCATGGATAGCGGTGGCTGCGGCCATCGGCGGCGTGATAGAGCAGGCCGGCGGGCTTGTCCTGGCCGACGACGTCGATTCGGGTGCTGTACGGGGTGAGCCAGCGCGCGCCGAGATTGCCGCGGTCATAGGCGCTCAGCTGGCTGCGGTAGGTGCGGCTCCATTCGATCGGGAGCGGCGCATCCAGTACGAAGTCAAGGTGGGTGAAGGTTTCGGCGCCGGTGGCAAAGCTGATCGAGTGCGCGGTGCCGCCTTTTGCGGGGCACAGCTTGCAGGCATTGGCGTCGCCCGTGGCCGGGTGTTGCCGGCCGGTGGCGCCCAGCTCGTGGCCGGGGTTGTTCTTCTTGTGGTCCGCGCCCTTGCTTGATGGGACCATCGCCGGATACCGCTTCTTGTGCTTGGTGACCGCGTCGCGCAGCCGCATCAGTATCCACCGGATGCTCATCTGCGCCTTTTCGTCGGCCAAGGCGGCGAGTTTGCTGCGAAACGCCCCCTTGAAGTCGGTCAGGTGACCGATGATGCCCGTCACGCCCGCTATCGCGCTCCGTGGCAGCTGGCTGGCTGCCGCGGCGGCAGCATAGTTCGCGGCCTTCTTGTACTGCCGGGCAAGGGCGCCAAGCATGCGGCGCCAGCTGCTTTCCACTTTGGGGTCGTGCAGCTTGGCCTCCACTGCCGCCGGGGATGCCACATCGAACAGCGGTTCCTTGCCGATACAGCGATTGAGGATCTTGATCAGGTCGTCGGCAATGCCATCGGCAGTATTGGCGCAATCGTCGAGGATGCCCGCCAGTTTGCTCATCGCGCTGTCGACAAAGGTTTCGATCTCGCCGGCCAGCCTGGCGTTGAGGTGCACGATCAGCACCTCGATCAGCGCGGGGCCGAGATCCTTGACGCCCAGCGCCAGCTTTTGCCGGACCAGGTGCAGCGCCGGCCGCAGGCTCATGCGCGCCGCGCTCATCGCTGGCGGCACCGGGATCACGCCGATCAGGTTGATGCCCAGGCTGACCCATTGCAGGAAATCGACTTCCTTCTTGGCGATGTACTTCTGGGTTACCTGCACCATGTCCATGATGGCGTCGATCAGCGCCATGATGTTGCCGATCAGCGGCAGACTGCCGGCCACGGTGCTCAGGCGCTCCAGCGTGACGTAGTCGTAGCTGATCTTGCGCAGCCATTTGTCGAAGGCGGCGGCGCCGGCGCCGATGTCTTGCTGGTCGATGGTGTTGAGCGGGGCGACGGCGACTTCCGGCGCGCGTTCGGCGGGCTTGGGCGGGGCTTGCGTGGGTACGGTCATGGTGGCTTTTTATCTTTTATATGACGGATTTTTTCGGGATCGAGGGCGGTGCTTCAGCGTCGATGCGCGGCAGTGATCCGGGCAAGCCGAGGGTGGGCGCGACGGCGGCGGTAGGCTTGCCGGCACTTAATGCGCCGTAGGTATCCAGGACCGTCGCGCCGCCCGGGAGCTTGCCCGCGACATTGGCCATGGCCGCCTGCCCGACTGGCGCCAGCAATGCTTGCGCGCCGCCTTTTGGCAGCGACTGCACCGCGCTGGCCGCTTGCTGCGCGGCTTGCGCAATCGCGCCGAACTTGCCGGCTGCGCCGTTGAGACTGCCTGCCGCAGCTTTGGCGCCGGCGAGCAGTCCGGGATTCTGCGTCCCCGGTGCCGGCGTCGGCCGGTCAGACCTTGCCGAAGTAGCGGCAGCCGCAGCGGCGCCAGCCTCGGGCGGCGCCACGGTCGGCCATTCGGTCCCCTGGCCGAGGTAACTGCCTTCATCCCACGGGTCGCGCGGGTCCTTGCCGTAGCTGACCGTGGCCATTCCCATCGGCAGGCCGGTCACGCTGGCAAAGCCGTTGCCATCGAGCGTCCCCTGGTGGATGCCACCTTCGGAGTCGATGACGGTGTAGTCGCCTTGCTGGATGCCTTGCTTCCTGCCGCCTTCCGAATTTACATACTGGTGGTACAGATCAAGCTGTCCCGGCGCCAGCTGCACGGGCTGCGGCAAGCTCGGCGTGCCTTCGCTCTTGCCGGGGACGAAGCTATGATTCGCTGCGTGTTGGACCCAGTTGCCGTTGGTGCCATGGACGATCCCGGATGCGTTCCAGCGGCTGAAGCTGGTGCCGCCGTTGATCACCACCTCCTCCTTTGCCGTGATCGTGATCCGGTTGGCGGTATGGGTGATGTTGAGCTTGGCCAGGATGTTGACGCTGTCCTTCAAGGCGGCGATGTCGATGTCGGCGCTCGCCGCCACCAGCTTCATGCCGGCCTTGTAGGCGAACATGCGCACCGCTTCCTTGACGCTGACGAGCAGGCTCTTGCCGGCGCTCAGGCTGGCATGGCCGCCGCTGGTCAGGGCAGTGTGCTCCACGCTCATCAGGTGGGTGGAACCCTGTGTGCTGGTTTCGATGCCGGCGGGGCTGGCTAGAAGCAGGTGGGGAGCCTGGAATTCCGGGAATTCGCCTTGCGCCAGTGTACCCCCTTGGCCTTTGAGGGCGTCGACCTGCGCCTTCAGCGCGGCGGCGACCTGATCCTGGTCGCCCGGCTGGTGCGCCTGCGCCTGTTGGGCGACCTGCGACAGGCTGTCGTGCAACTCCTGGCCCTGCGCCATGCGCGCCAGCGTCTCCGCCATGTCGGTGATATGGGCGCGGGCGTTCGGCCGTCCTTCAGTGCTGAGCAGCAGGCCCTGCTGCGCGCGCACCGCGCCGTGGCCGTCGGTGCGCAGCTCGAAGCCCTGGCCGCGCGCGTCCTTACGGCCGGCATTGTCTTCAATGCGGATGATATGGCCGAGGCTGAGCTGACTGGCGAGATGGTCGCTTTTCAGCTGTGCCTGGATCTGTTCCTTCGTGTCGTCCAGGATGAGGTGGTTGCCGCGCCCGCTCGCTTCGCCCGCCTGCAGCTCCCGGCTGCGCAGACCGCTCAAGGCCTGCTGCTCAGGCAACCGCCACGGCGGCATGTGGGTGTGGTTGTACAGCGCCCCAAGAATCAGCGGATGGTCGATGTTCCCGTTGACGAAGACCACGCCCACTTCCTCGCCCACCCGCGGGAGGCGGATATGCCCGAACTCGACGCCAGCACCCGGCGACATCACGCGCACCCAGGCCGAGCTGTTCTCGTCGCGCTTGCCCAGCCGGTCCCAGTGGAACTGGACCTTGACTCGCCCGTAGCCATCGATATGAATCTCGGCGCCGGCCGGGCCGACCACGATGGCGGTCTGGATGCCGTGATAGACGCAGGGCTGGCTGTTGTAGTGGCGGCCCGGGCGCCACTGGATGTCCTTGCGCACGCAGCGGAACGTGTTTTCGTAATGCCATGGGGCGCCTGGCCCGGCCTGGTAGTTGTTGCTGGCTTCGTGGTCGACGGAGAGGATCAGGTAGTCGCGGTCGCGGATGCTGGGCTGGGCCGGCTCGCCGTGCTTGGGAACGCGCAGCTCGGCGCTGAAGTGACCGCCGAGCTTGAAGCACCGGCCCGGCTGGGCGGTGCGGTCGTTGCCGCGCGCTTCGAAGGTTTGCGTGTTCGCGTCGCGCTCCCCCATACGCTGCTGCGCGAGCTGCTCGCCCTCGTCATGGGTGCGGAAACTGTACGCTCCCGTGTTCTCGTAGATTTCGTAAGGGTAGACGTCGCCCTGCTTGTTGAGCGACTCGGCAGTTGAGCGCTGCGCGACCGGGTTCTTGTAGTCGAAGCTGGCCAGGGTCGTCTGGCCGGAGCCGAGCCGGCGCACGGCGCTCCATTCGCGGATGCCGTCGTCTTCGAGCGAGCCGGCCTGGTCGCGGAATGGGATCTCGCCGGAGTCGTCGATCCCGGTCGGATCGATGGGCTGGGCAAGCGTGCTCCGGTCGCTGAGAAAGAGCGTGTGCCCGTCGGCTCGGTGCTCGTAGTAATAGTGCAGTCCGATCTCCTCCCAGCGCCGGTGCAGGTGGTTGTAGTCGGTCTCGTCGTACTGGTTAGCGCAGGTCAGCCGCGGAAACTCGCCAACGATGACTGGATTCCAGTCGTTCTGACGGTAATGGGCAAAGGTGAGCTCGGTGATTTCGATGACGCTCTTGCCGAGGAACGAACGGTTGTCCTTGCGCAGCTTGGCGAACGCCAGCCAGGGCTCGAGCACCATGTGGTAGAAGGCGAAGCCACCATCGGTGCGAAGGAAACGGAATTCGGTGACGTAGCCGTTGAAGTAGCGCAGCGATCCGTCCTCGCGCACGAGGGAGATCGTGACCATCCTGGCCATCATTGCCTTCAGGGGAATCCGCGCGTCGTCCGACAGGAGTTCGACCTCGAAGCGGAAGCACCGCGAGACTTCCTCGTGCGCCTTGAGTCGGTTCGGCAGGAGGATGCGATCCGGACCGTCGTTGCGGGGGAAGTCCAGGCGCAGCAGGCGGTCGTGCTGCGCATCGTGACCGAACGCCGATAGCGCAGCTCCCGCCGCGATCGCTTGGCTTCCGTCCATGCGTTGCCTCCGATGGTGTAAAGCTGTCAAATTTCCATCGGCTAAGGTAACCAAGCGCTTTCAGACGGCCTTGATAATAAGCAAGAACCGGGCTCTGCTGTCGTCCTGATGGGCAGCGGCAGTGCAGCGAACTTTCACCACACGTGCTGATTTTGCTCAGCTTGATTGATCGCAATGTGAACTGACGGGCGGGCTCTACATTTGTCGTTTGGTTGCCAACAAGCAGCGCAAAACAAGGGGAGAGCCTATGGGAATGGACATCGTTCTAAGGCCCGCAAACAGTAGTTACCCGAACGCCCCCGCAGTGGAGCGCATCGAGGTCGGCCCGGCCTTGAAGAAGAGCCGCGTCGGCAGGCTCCATGGCCGGCCGTACCCGGTCCAGTTCCGGAACCAAGGTGCATTCGACGCCTGGAAGCAGGCACTCGGCAGCGGCCCGGAATGGGCGCGGTGGAGGGGACCCGGCGGCGACCTGCTGGAGCATACGCCATGAGATCCAGCAGCAACTCAACGACATGCGTGCGGGCAGGCACGGCAGCATGGAAGCCGAAGCACGGGCGCAGGTAAAACGCTCCCTACCGCATTCGAGCAATACGATGATCTGCCTGAGGCTGCGCCACTTCTTAAGCAAAAAGAGGCGTTTTTCGCTGGAACTCGGCGCTGCCCGACAGGAGACTGTTGGCTTCTGCATGTCCGGTTTTCAGGCGTTACGAATGCGTATTGCCGGCTTGTGATCTTGTCTGCAGATCTGAAAGACCCTGTATTGGTAGAGGTTCCGTCTCAGGCGAACTACGATGACTGCGCGCGGATCTCTGAGCCGGTTTATGTGGACCTGAATACAGACGGTGTAGACGATGTGGTATTCGCGGCCGAGGTGAAGTCGAACCGCTATCCGAGTAATGCTGAGGTGACAGCTGTCTACCTATCGAATCCGAGTGCCCAAGGCGGATACTGGTATTCGGATGCCGCCAGTCGACAGCTTGAGCCTGCCGACCTGACCAATGCCAAGACGATCCAGGCGAAGATACAGCGGGAAGGCGAAAGGTTGGGTCGTGATCTTCTGCGCTGCGGGCTGCGATAACACCGTCGTTGCCCGATCAACCCAGTTTCCTAGCGTAAACGGGTTACACAGCGGTTACATGGACCCCAGAAAGCAAAAAGCCCAACCGCAATGGCTGGGCTAAGTGCTTGATTCTATTGGTGCCGGCTGCAGGACTCGAACCCGCCACCTGATGATTACAAATCAACTGCTCTACCTGATGAGCTAAGCCGGCAATGTGGCCAGAATTATACCCTTATTTGATCCGGGTCAACGTGGGACGTCCACCTTTTTTGGGTGGTTCGTCGTCGTCGTCGGGTACATGCGACACCTCGGAGGTCTTGGCCGGCACGGCGGCCAAGCCGGGGGCCGGGGCGGCGGCCGGTTCCGGGGCGGACGGAGGCAGGTCGGCGGCCGTCGTCGTCACGTCGAAGGCCATGCCCTGGCCGTTTTCGTTGGCGTAGATGGCCAGCACGTTCTGCACCGGAATGTACAGCTCGCGCGACACGCCGTTGAAACGGGCCCGGAACGTGATCGCGTCGTTGTCCATTTTCAGCCCGGAGGTCGCGCCGTAGCTGATGTTGAGGATGATCTCGCCCTTTTTCACGTATTCCATCGGAACCGTGGTGGCGGCGTCGACCTTGACGGCCAGGTAAGGCGTGTAGCCGCTGTCCGTGCACCATTCGTAAATGGCGCGCAGCAGGTACGGCTTGGTGGAGATGTCTGGCATGGTGTGATCGGAATGATGCGAGATGTTACACGCCAGTGTACTTCGATTCGCCTGCGGCGTCGTAAACTGGCGTGCAACGAAGGCGGCGCTTTAGCGGCGCATCACCTTTTCGGACGGGGTCAGGGCTTCGATATAGGCCGGACGCGAGAAGATGCGCTCGGCATACTTCATCAGCGGCGCCGCGGTCTTCGACAGTTCGATGCCGTAGTGATCCAGGCGCCACAGCAGCGGCGCGATGGCCACGTCCAGCATCGAGAACTCGTCGCCCAGCATGTACTTGTTCTTCAGGAACAGCGGGGCCAGCGTCGTCAGGCGGTCGCGGATTTCGGCGCGGGCCTTGTCGTGGCTCTTGTCGCCCACCTTGTTGCGCTCGTTTTCGAGCGTGTTGACGTGGACGAACAGTTCCTTCTCGAAGTTGAACAACATCAGGCGGGCACGCGCGCGCATGAGCGGGTCGGCCGGCATCAGCTGCGGATGCGGGAAGCGCTCGTCGATGTATTCGTTGATGATGTTCGATTCATACAGAATCAGTTCGCGCTCGACCAGGATCGGCACCTGGCCGTACGGATTCATCGTCGAGATGTCCTCGGGCTTGTTGAACAAATCCACGTCGCGCACTTCGAAGTCCATGCCCTTTTCGAACAGGACCAGGCGGCAGCGCTGGGAGAACGGGCACGTGGTGCCGGAGTAGAGAACCATCATGGTTTATAGTTCCTTCAAGAAACAAAGGGGTGAAGCGCCAGGCGGCTCACCCCGAATAGACATTGCCCGCATTATAACCGGGCAATCAAGTCACTTTACGTCTTTCCAATAAGAAGCATTCAACGACCACGCCAGGAAAGCGAATAATGCGAGGAAAATCACGACGATCGCGCCCAGGCGCTTGCGAAAATCACGCGCCGGTTCGGCCATCCAGTCCATGTACGCGACGAGGTCGGCCACCTGCGAATCGAACTCCTGCGGGCTCAGCGTGCCCGGCGTCACCTGCTCGAAGCCGGCGAAGCGGTGCACTTTTTTGCCCGGTTCGTGCGGATCCGGTTCCTCGACCATCTTGACCGTGCGCACACCCTGCATCTGCCACAGCACGTGCGGCATGGCGACGTTCGGCACGACCAGGTTGTTCCAGCCGGTCGGACGGGTGTCGTCCTTGTAGAACGTGCGCAGGTAAGTGTAGATGTAGTCGGGGCCGGTACCGGCACTCGAGGCGCGCGCGCGCGTGATCACCGACAGGTCCGGCGGCACGGCGCCGAACCAGGATTTCGCATCCGCGGGACGCATCGCGATCGTCATCATGTCGCCCACCTTCTCGCCCGAGAACAGCAGGTTGTTCTTGATCTGGTCTTCGCTCAAACCCAGATCGCGCAGGCGATTGTAGCGCATCGACGATGCGGAATGGCAGTTCAGGCAGTAGTTGACGAACAGCTTGGCGCCGTTTTGCAGAGACGAGATGTCGGTGCGTTCGGGCGCCCGGTCGAGCGCGACCGTCCCTTCGTTCGCGAACACGAATCCCGGCAGCAGGGCCAGGACCGCGAGCAGTTTTTTCGAGAAAAACATCATGGTTGTCCTTTGGCTAGTTTCCGGAATCAATGCGGGGTGAACGTAACGCGCTTCGGTACCGGCTTGAACCGGCCCATTGCGCTCCACCACGGCATCAGGAGGAAGAAGCTAAAGTACAGCAGGGTGCAGGCCTGGGCGAGCAGCGTGTAGGCCGGGGTCGGGAGCTGGGTGCCGAGGTAGCCGAGCGTCAGGAACGCGACGAAGAACACGGCGTACACGTACTTGTGCCAGTCCGGGCGGTAGCGGATCGATTTCACCGGCGAATGATCCAGCCACGGCAGCAGGGCCAGGATCACGACGGCCGAGCCGAACAGCACGACGCCCCAGAATTTCGCGTCCAGCACCTGCGGCAGCATGCCGATCTCGGCCAGGATGGCGACGACGGTGATCGCGACCTTGGTCTTGTACGACAGGCGCGAACGCAGCCAGATGAACACGACGTACGCGGCCACGCCTGCCATCACGACCCACATGAAGTCGGACGTCGTCGCGCGCAGCACGGAGTAGAACGGCGTGAAGTACCAGGTCGGCGCGATGTGCGGCGGGGTCTTCAGGGAATCGGCCGGCAGGAAGTTGTTGTATTCCAGGAAGTAGCCGCCCATCTCAGGTGCGAAGAACACGACGGCGCTGTAGATCAGCAGGAACATCGACACGCCGAACAGGTCTTTCGTCGTGTAGTACGGGTGCGAAGGGATCGTGTCGACGCCGTGGCCGTCCGGCCCCAGGTTTTCCTTGACCTCGATGCCGTCCGGGTTGTTCGAACCCACTTCGTGCAGCGCGATCAGGTGGGCGGCGACGAGGCCCAGCAGCACCAGCGGGATCGCGATCACGTGGAACGCGAAGAAGCGGTTCAGGGTGGCGTCCGACACGACGTAGTCGCCGCGGATCCACAGCGACAGGTCCGGGCCGATGAACGGGATGGCGCTGAACAGGTTGACGATCACCTGGGCGCCCCAGTACGACATCTGGCCCCACGGCAGCAGGTAGCCGAAGAAGGCCTCGGCCATCAGGCACAGGAAGATCGCGAAGCCGAACAGCCAGATCAGCTCGCGCGGCTTGCGGTACGAGCCGTACAGCAGGCCGCGGGTCATGTGCAGATAGACGACGATGAAGAAGGCCGAGGCGCCCGTCGAGTGCATGTAGCGCACGAGCCAGCCCCACGGGACTTCGCGCATGATGTATTCGACGGAACCGAACGCGAGGTTGGCGTCCGGCTTGTAGTGCATGGTCAGGAAGATGCCGGTGACGATCTGCAGCACGAGCACCAGCATGGCCAGCGAGCCGAACAGGTACCAGATGTTGAAGTTCTTCGGGGCATAGTAGCGGCCCCACTGGTCGTTCCACAGCTTCGACAGCGGGAAGCGGTCGTCGACCCAGGCGAGGGCCTTGTGGCTTTTCGGCGCGTCGGCCGGGAGTTTGGTGTCCTTGAACGCTGCGCCCATCTTATGCCTCGCCTTTCTCGTCTTTGCCGATCACGATCTTGTTGTCGGACAGGTACATGTACGGGGGAACATCGAGGTTGGCAGGGGCCGGCTTGTTCTTGAAGACGCGGCCCGACAGGTCGAATGTGGAACCGTGGCAGGGGCAAAGGAAGCCGCCGTGCCAGTCGTCCGGCAGGTTCGGCTGGGGGCCTTCGGCAAAGCGGGCGGAGGGCGAGCAGCCCAGGTGGGAGCAGATGCCGACGACGACGAGCACTTCCTTGTGCTTTTCGTAGGCGCGGAATTCGTTCTTCGCGTATGCCGGCACCGGCATTTGATAGGGTTTATCGGAATTCGGATCGGCAACGAGGTTGTCGTTCTTCGGCAGACTGGCCAACATTTCGGGAGTGCGGCGGAGGATCCATACGGGCTTGCCGCGCCACTCCACGACTTTCAGTTCACCCGGTTTGACATCTGAAATATCCGCTTCGACCGGAGCACCGGCCGCCTTCGCTCGTTCCGAGGGCTGCAACGTACTGACCAGCACCCCGGCCGTTGAAACACCGACAACGCCACCCGCCGCGCATGTAGCCACGAGCAAGCCTCGCCGGCCTGAATCGACCTGCTTCTCATTACTCATACCAACTCCATTCGTCAAATGCGAAATGTTGCAATGCAATACGTTGCAAACCAGTAAAAGGCTTTTTTGCAACAGTCGATTATAGGTGAACAGTTTTGCAAATTAAAGAAAAAACGTTTGCGGTGTCAGGCGTCTTCCCAAAACGCCCGTTTTTGACTTGGACCCCTTGACCACATGGATATCTCCCTGGATTGGATCGCCTCACGTTTCCTGTATCATCGCTGTGAACCTGACAAGGTTTTAAAAAACACAAGGGAGGTGCCGGATGGCCATGCTGGAAGAGTTCAAAAAGTTTGCGATGAAGGGCAATGTTGTCGACCTGGCGGTCGGCGTGATCATCGGCGGCGCGTTCGGACGCATCGTCGATTCGCTCGTGCAGGACGTCATCATGCCGCCGATCGGCAAGCTGTTCGGCGGCCTCGATTTCGCCAGCTACTACATCCCGCTCAACGGCCAGGCGTACGGGCTGCCACTGGCCGAGGCCAAAAAAGCCGGCGCGGTGCTGGCGTACGGTAATTTCTTCACGATCCTGCTGAACTTCGTGATCCTGGCGTTCGTCATCTTCCAGATGGTGCGCCTGATGAACCGCCTGCGCAGCCCGTCCAGCAAGGAAGAAGAAGCGGCTGCGGCCGTGCCGGCGCCGCCGGCGGAAGAGGTCGTGCTGCTGCGCGAAATCCGCGACGCCCTGAAGCGATAGAGGAGTCCCCCGATGCGCCGCTACTGGCTGCTGTTCGCGCAAACCGTCACGATCGCCCTCGGCATCTACGTCGTGATCGCGGCGCTGCGGCCGGCGTGGACGGGACGGGCGCCGACCCAGGTCGGCGTCGGCGGCCCGGAGCGGGCAGTGCCGGTGCTGCAAGCGCCTGGCGGCGGTCCGGCGCCGGCCAGCTACCGCGACGCCGCCGGCCGCGCCATGCCGGCCGTCGTCAACATCCTCACCAGCAAGGCGTTGCGCGACACCCACCCGCTGCTGAAGGATCCGTTCTTCAAGCGGTTTTTCGGCGACAAGATGCCGCCGCAGGAACAGATGGCCAGCCTGGGCTCCGGCGTGATCGTCAGCGGCGACGGCTATATCCTGACCAATTACCACGTGGTCGAAGGTGCCGATGAGATCGAGGTCGGCCTCGCCGACGGGCGCAAGGCGGCCGCCAGCATCGTCGGCACGGATCCGGAAACGGACCTTGCCGTCATTCGCATCAAGGCGGATAAATTGCCCGTGATCGTGCTGGGCGACCCCGAACAGGCGCGCGTGGGCGACGTCGTGCTGGCGATAGGCAATCCATTCGGCGTCGGCCAGACCGTCACGCTCGGCATCATCTCGGCGCTGGGCCGCAACAACCTGCACATCAACCACTTCGAGAATTTCATCCAGACGGATGCCGCCATCAACTTCGGCAACTCGGGCGGGGCGCTGGTCGATACGCGCGGCAACCTGCTGGGCATCAACTCGGCCATTTATTCGCAGACGGGCGGTTCGGTCGGCATCGGCTTCGCGATTCCCGTGTCGACGGCGAAGACCGTGCTCGATTCCATCATCAAGCATGGCCAGGTCGTGCGCGGCTGGATCGGCGTCGAATCGCAGGACATCACCCCCGACATCGCCGACAGCTTCGGCCTCCCGCGCGATCGCGGCGCCATCATCGCCGGCGTCGTCCGCGGCGGACCCGCCGACCGCGCTGGCATGCGCCCGGGCGATATCCTGCTGGCCGTGGAAGGCAAGAAAGTTGGCAGCACCAACGACATGATGAACCTCATCGCCGACCTGCCGCCCGGCGGCAAGGCGAAGATGACGGTGATGCGCAAGAACCGCGAGACGACCGTTGACGTGACCGTCGGCCGCCGTCCGCGCCAGACCCCCTGAATCATTTGGACCTCATTTGGACCCCTCATGCACCTGCGCGACCTGACGCAATTTCTTAGCGAACTCAAAGAGAACAACACCCGGCCGTGGTTCATCATGAACAAGCCCCGCTACGACATCCTGCGGGTCGAGTTCCTGGAAGTGCTGACGGAACTGATCAAGGAAATCGGCCGGTTCGACAAGCAGGTCGTCGCCTGCGATCCGAAGAAGGCGATGTTCCGCTTCCAGCGCGATACGCGCTTTTCGCACGACAAGACGCCATATAAAACCCATTTTTCGGCCGGGATCGCGCCCGGCAACAAGCGCCGGCCCAGCGAAGGGGGCGGGCCGACTTATTACTTCCACATCGAAGCGGACGGTACGCTGCTGTACGGCGCCGGCGAATACCTGCCGCCGGCGGCGCGTTTGAAAGCGATCCGCGAGCACGTCGTCAACGATGCGACAGGTTTCGCCAAAATGTTGAAGAATAAACATCTGCGCGAGGCGTATGGCGACCTGCAGCCGGAAGACAAGCTGCAACGCCCGCCGAAGGGATTCGATCCGAACCATCCGCTGGTCGAATACCTGAAGCTCAAGAGCTATTTCGTCTGGAAGGAAGAGAAGCTGGACATCAACGCCCCGGACAAGCTCGTGCCGCAACTCGCGCAGGGATTCAAGGACGCCACCGCGCTCGTCAACTGGCTGCGCGGGGTGCCGCAGACATTCGAAGAGTAAAGGGAGTCACACATGGCGTTGCACCACGCAGTCTCGGGTGAGCGGATCGCACTCCAGCGGGGCGAAGACGACATCGCGAATTTCACCTCGATCGCACTGATCAAGACGGATCACATGGAATTGATCCGGCTCGTGATACCGAAGGAAAAACCGCTGCCGGAACATTGGGTCGAAGGCGAGATGACCTTGTTGTGCCTGGAAGGCGAGATCGCGTTCCAGGCACACGGCCGCACGACGATCCTGCGGCCGAACGAGATGGTTTATCTGGCCGGCGGCGAGCCGCATGCAGTCCAGGCCAACCAGGATGCGGTCGCGTTGCTGACTATCCTGTTGCATCCGGGCGATAACACGGGTGGGCCGACGCGGAACACGCCCGCGCCTAGTCCGGCGCAATAAGCTGCGATCAGGCCAGCTCGTCGCGCGGATCCCGCGCCAGCAGCCTGGTCACCATGTCGCTGGCGGAATCGCCATCGAACAGCACGCCGGCCACCGCATTGGTGATCGGCATGTCGACGCCCAGCCTGGCCGCCAGCTCGCGCACGGCCTTGGCGCAGGGCACGCCTTCGGCCACGTGGCCGAGTTCCCGGACGATCGTGTCGAGCGGCTTGCCCTGGGCCAGGGCCAGGCCCACGCGGCGGTTGCGCGACAGGTCGCCCGTGCAGGTCAGGATCAGGTCGCCCATCCCCGTCAGGCCCATGAAGGTGCCCGCATGGCCGCCCAGCGCCGTGCCGAGGCGGGTGATTTCCGCGAGGCCGCGCGTGATCAGCGCGGCGCGCGCATTCAGGCCCAGGCCGAGGCCGTCGGCCGTGCCGGTGGCGATGGCGAGGATGTTCTTGACGGCGCCACCCACTTCCACGCCGACCATGTCATCGCAGGAATACACACGCATATTACCGCCATGAACGAGCGCGACGACGCGCTCGCGCAGCGCCTTGTCGGTCGAGGCGACCGTCAGCGCGCACGGCAGGCCGCGCGCCACTTCCTGCGCGAACGACGGGCCGGACAGCGCGGCGGCCGGCACGGCATCGCCCAGCACCTCGCGCACCACCTGGTGCGGCAGCAGGCCGGTCTCGTATTCGAAGCCCTTGCACAGCCAGACGATGTTCGGAATGGCGCGGCCCTTCAGTTGCTGCAACAGGGGGCGCAGGCCGGCGACCGGGCAGGCCGCGATCAGCAGCGGCGCCTCGCCGGCGGCTTCAACGACATGCGCCACGGCAGCTTCGAAGTCGGCCGTGACGTCGAGGCCGTCCGGGAACGGGAAGCCGGGCAGGTATTCGGTGTTCTCCCGCGCGCCGGCGGCTTGCGCCATTTGCGCGGGATTGCGTCCCCACAGCAGGACGTCGTGGCGCGCGGCGAGCGCGATCGCCACCGCCGTGCCCCAGGCGCCGGCTCCGAGGACGGTGATCTTTTGGGGTGGTTTCGGTTCGTGCATGGGTATGGAAAGACGAGCTAGATGCCCCAGATGTCGGACGCCTTGACGTAGCCGCTGGTACCGTCGCGGTGGCGCACGCGTATCCAGGTGCCGGCTTCCGGATCGACGAGCTCGAGCAGGACGTTCTTTTCGGCCGTCATCACGACGGGTGCATTGTCGTCGGGTGCCGAGCGTACCTTGGCGGACGCGACACGCACGATGACGTTGCGCCGTGCCGACAGGTTCCTGGCTTCGGTCCAGGCCATGTCGCCGGTGGCGTCACGCACCTTGACCCAGTCGCCATAGCTGAGGACGACCTCGACCGGCATGCCGGTGGGGGCGACGTACAGCTTGCCGCTGCGGGTGGACGGGGCTTCGTACAGGATCGCGGCATGCGCGCCGACCGTCTTGAAATCGAACGCGGCGGCCGCGCACGATGCCAGCAGCAGCAAGCTGCCTGCGATGAGTCGATGGCGGAAGCGGATGGGGCGCATGTGGGCCTTTGAAGACGCTGCATGCCGTACATCGGCGTGCGCGTCAAAGAAACAAGGCGTCCGGCCCCGCCCGGGATGGGCGAAGCGGGACGCCCGGGATATTACTGGTTGCCAGCCGGCGTGCCTGCAGCGGCAGCCTGCTCGGCCAGCGCCTGGCGGCGCTGCTGGTAGAACACTTCGAAGTTGATCTCGGCCAGGTGGACCGGCGGGAAACCGGCACGGGTGATCACGTCGGCGATGTTCGCGCGCAGGTACGGGTAGATGATGTTCGGGCAGCCGATGCCCAGCAGCGGATCCATCTGCTCGGCCGGGATGTTACGGGCTTCGAAGATACCTGCCTGCTTGCCTTCGGCCAGGAACGCCACTTTGTCCTTGACCTTGGCGGTCACGGTGATGGTGACGGTCGATTCGTAGATGCCATCGGCAATGCCTTCGGCGCCGACGTCCAGCGAGACCTCGATGGTCGGGGCTTCCTGCTCCAGGAAGATCGCCGGGGAATTCGGTTGTTCCAGCGACAGATCTTTCAGGTAGATACGCTGGATTTGGAATACGGGTTGCAGGTTTTCGTCAGCCATGGAACGCTTTCGTGTAATTTTTAAAAAGAATGGCAACATCCTGCCATTCGAGGTGCTTGACTTGTCAAGGCGCCGGCAATTGTATCAAAACCAATTCGGTTTCAATAGTTTGCCGGAGGCCCTGACCAGCCAGCACCGATCAGGCTGCTTCGCCCTTCAGCAGCGGGTCCAGGCGGCCCGCCTGGTCGAGTGCGTACAGGTCGTCGAAACCGCCCACGTGGGTGTCGCCCACGTAGATCTGCGGCACCGTACGGCGGCCCGTGCGCTGCATCATGATGGCGCGCTGTTCCGGATCGAGGTCGACGCGGATGCGTTCGATGTCGGTCACGCCCTTGGCTTCCAGCAGGCGCTCGGCGCGCACGCAGTAGGGGCAGCTTGCGGTGTGATAGAGGACAACATGGGCTGTCATGGCATTTCCTTTCAAATTATTTGATCAGGGGCAGGCCGGCAGCCGTCCAGGCCGCGATACCGCCTTCCAGGCCATAGATATCTTCAAACCCTGCCGCTTTCAACAGACGCGCCGCTTTATCGGCGTGTTTGCCGTCCTGGTCGACGATAATGACAGTCTTGACTTTCGACTTGTCCAGCTCGCCGGTGCGATTGCCCAAGTCTGCCAGCGGAATGTGTTTCGCGTCGCGCAGGTGCCCGGCGGCAAATGCGTCGGCGCTGCGCACATCGATCACGGCGGTGGATTTACCCCGGTTGATCATCTGGGTGGCCTGCAGCGGCGAGGCCACGCGGCCACGCGGCGCCAGCGACAACCACAGCAGGGCGCCCCCCGACAGGACAGCGATCGCAACAGTGATGAAATGGTCGATGATGAAATTCACGAAGGTTCCGTTGGTTGAACTGAATCATCGCATTATAAAATAGAAGTCGGATCGGTATTTCCTGCTCACCTTTTTCTATAAAGCACCTATGTACAAAATCGTATTCATGCGCCACGGCGAGTCCACCTGGAACCTCGAGAACCGTTTCACCGGCTGGACCGATGTCGACCTGACCGAAAAGGGCATCAAGGAGGCCAAGCTGGCCGGCCGCCTGCTGAAGGAAGCCGGCTTCACCTTCGACCTGGCCTATACCTCGGTCCTGAAACGTGCGATCCGCACCCTGTGGCTGGCCATGGACGAGATGGACATGATGTGGCTGCCGGTCAAGAACGACTGGCGCCTGAACGAGCGTCACTACGGCGCACTGCAGGGCCTGGACAAGGGCGAGACCGCCGCCAAGTTCGGCGACGAGCAGGTGCTCGTATGGCGCCGCAGCTACGACACGCCGCCGCCGGCGCTGGAAGCAAACGATCCGCGCACGTCGTTCAACGACCCGCGCTACGCCGGCCTCGACAAGGCCCAGATCCCGCTGACGGAATGCCTGAAGGACACCGTCGCCCGCGTGATGCCGGCCTGGGACGAAGAAATCGCCCCGGCCATCCGCGCCGGCAAGCAGATCCTGATCTCGGCCCACGGCAACAGCCTGCGCGCCGTGATCAAGATGCTGGACAACATCAGCGACAGCGACATCGTCGGCCTGAACATTCCGAACGGCACGCCGCTCGTGTATGAACTGGACGCGGACCTGAAGCCGATCCGCCATTACTACCTGGGCGACCAGGAAGCGATCGCGGCCGCCATGGCTGCCGTGGCCAACCAAGGGAAGGCGAAGTAAGTCTTGCGTTTTTCCTTCGTGAAGTCGACGTCCGCGGGCCTGTCCGCCCGCGGCAAGCTGGTATGCGGCCTGCTGGCCTGCGCGTTCGCCCTGGGCAGCGTGCAGGCGGCGCCGCGCCAGACCACGCGCAGCAAGGAGAAGGCCGCCGCCGAGGCGGCGCGCGCCGGTATCCAGCAAAAGCTCAATGCGCTCAAGAAGGACATCAGCCGCACCGAGAGCGAAAAGGAAGACGCGGCCGACGAGCTGGCGGAATCGGAAGAAGCGATCTCCGACGCCAACCGTTCGCTGCGTGAGCTGGCCGACGAGCAGGCCGCGACCAATACCAGGCTGAAGGATCTCGCGACCGAAGAGGCGAGACTGGGCGACACCATCGCGGCCCAGAAGCGCCAGCTGGCGAAGCTGTTGCGCGAGCACTATGTTGCCGGCAATGAGGACCGCATCAAGCTGCTGCTGTCGGGCGATAACCCGAACCGGATCAACCGCGACCTGCAGATGATGGCCTACGTGTCGCAGGCGCAAGCGAAATTACTGAATTCCCTGCGCGCGAACCTGGCGGCCGTCGAGGCGAACCACGCCGAGACGCAGAACGCCAAGGACGAGCTGGAAGAAATTGCACAAGAGCAGAAGTCGCAAAAGACGCTGCTCGAAAAGGAAAAGGCGAAACGGGCGACCCTGCTGGCGAACCTGTCGAGCAAGCTGACGGACCAGCGCAAGCAGGCGAGCCGCCTGGAGCAGGACGAGCAGCGCATGAGCGGCCTCGTCGACCGCCTGACGCGCCTGATCCGCGAACAGGAAATCGCGGCCGCGGCCGAGCGCAAGCGGCAGCAGGCACTTGCCGCCGCGCGCGCAAAAGCGGCCGCCGAAGCGCGCGAGCGTGCGCTGGCGCGGGCGAAGGCGCAGCGCGAAGAACGCGAACGCCTCGCGCGCGAAGCCGCGAAGGAGGCTGCCAAGACCGGCAAGCCCGTGAAACCGTTGCCGCCGCCGAAACCGGAGCCGGAAGAGACGCGGGTGGCGGAAGAGCCGCCGCAAAAGCCGGAAGCACCGCAGCGCACGGCCGACACCGCGCTGGCCGCCGATCTGCCGAGCGGCGCGTTCGAAAGCCTGCGCGGCCGCCTGCCGGCGCCGATCTCCGGCAAGATCGCGGCCCGCTTCGGCGCCAAGCGCGGCGACGGTCCGACGTGGCGCGGCATGTTCATCAAGGCGCCCGAAGGGACCGACGTGCGCGCCATCGCGGCGGGGCGTGTCGTGTTCGCCAACTGGATGCGCGGCTACGGCAACCTGATCATCATCAACCACGGTGGCGAGTACCTGTCGATCTATGGCAACAACCAGACCTTGGTGAAACAGGCCGGCGACGCCGTCAAGCCTGGCGACGTCATCGCCAGTGCCGGCAATACCGGCGGTAACGAGGAATCGGGGCTATACTTCGAGCTCAGGCATCTGGGAAAAGCGTTCGATCCGTCGAGTTGGGTCAGGTTCTAATTTCCGGAAGCACAATCCAGGGAACAGCATGGGCAAGAAACTCAAGAACCTCGGTCTGATCGGCCTCGGCATGGTGGCCGGGGTGGCCGCCTCGGTCCAGTACTCGGCGCTGGCACAAAAGGGCGGCGATGCGCCCCTGCCGCTGGACGAGCTGCGCCAGCTGGCCGACGTGTATGCCCTCATCAAGAGCGATTACGTCGAGAAGGTCGACGACAAGAAGCTGCTGTCGGACGCCATCGCCGGCATGGTGAATTCGCTCGATCCGCATTCCGTCTACCTGGACCAGAAGGATTTCGCCGAGATGCGCGAAGAGGTGCAGGGCCGCTTCGTCGGCCTCGGCATCGAGGTCGCGATGGAAGACGGCTACGTCAAGATCGTCTCGCCCATCGAGGAGTCGCCCGCCTACCGCGCCGGCATCAAGGCCGGCGACCTGATCACCCGCATCGACAACGTGCCCGTCAAGGGCCTGTCGCTGGACGACGCCATCAAGCACATGCGCGGCGAGCCGCACAGCAAGGTGATGCTGACCATCGCCCGCCGCGGCGCGGACGCGCCGTGGGTCGTACCGGTCGAGCGCGAGGAAATCAAGGTGGTCAGCGTCAAGGCGAAGATGATCGAGCCCGGCTATGCCTGGCTGCGCATCAACCAGTTCCAGGAAGAGACCGTCGACGAGGTCGCGGACAAGCTGAAGGACCTGTACGCCCGCAACCCGAACATCAAGGGCCTCGTGCTGGACCTGCGCAACGACCCGGGCGGCCTGCTGCAGGGCGCGATCGGCGTGTCCGCCGCGTTCCTGCCGGCGAACGACGTGATCGTCTCGACCAAGGGCCAGATGCCCACGTCGAACGTCACGTACTACGGCCGGCGCGAGTTCTATGCCGTCAAGCCGGGCGCCGATCCGCTGGCCAGGTTGCCGGCCGCGCTCAAGACCGTGCCGATGGTGGTGCTCGTCAACACGGGCTCGGCATCGGCCTCGGAAATCGTCGCGGGCGCGCTGCAGGATTACAAGCGCGCCATCGTGATGGGCAGCCAGACGTTCGGCAAGGGCTCCGTGCAGGACCTGCGCCAGCTCACGCCCGACACGGCCGTCAAGCTGACGATCGCGCGCTACTACACGCCCAAGGGCCGGTCGATCCAGGCGCTGGGCATCGTGCCCGACCTGAAGGTCGACGAGACGCCGGAGGGCGACGGCCTGAACGCCGTGCGCGTGCGCGAAGCCGACCTGGACCACCACCTGACGAACGAGGCGGCCGGCAAGAGCGCGAACGCGAAGCGCCGCGACGAGCTCGAGGAAGAGCAGTTCACCATGGCCGCGCTGAAGAATGCCAAGCCGGTCGAATTCGGCGGCAAGGACGATTTCCAGCTGGCCCAAGCCCTGAATCACTTCAAGGGTTTGAAAGTGCAGCTCGCCAAGGCCGATCCGGACGAGGACAAGCCCGCGCCGGCCAGCCTGCCGGGACAGGAGCCGAAACCGGCCGAACTCAAGGACGGCGCCAGGCCGGCTGCGCCGAAGCGATGAACGACCAGCAACTGCTCCGCTATTCGCGCCATATCCTGCTCGACGAGATCGGCATCGAAGGCCAGGAGCGCCTCCTGGCCGCGCGCGTGCTCGTGATCGGCGCCGGCGGCCTCGGCTCACCGGCCGCGCTGTACCTCGCCGCGGGCGGCGTGGGTCGCCTGACGCTCGTCGACGACGACACCGTCGACCTGACGAATTTGCAGCGCCAGGTGATGCACACGACGGCGCGCGTGGGCCAGCCCAAGGTCGAGTCCGGACGCGAAGCCCTGCACCAGATCAATCCCGAGGTCGAGGTCGTCGCCTTGCGTGAACGCGCCGATGCCGCACGTTTAGGGGAACTCGTGCGCGATTCCGATGTCGTACTCGACTGCAGCGACAACTTCGTCACCCGCCATGCCGTCAACCGCGCCTGCGTGGCCGCCGGCGTCCCGCTCGTCGCGGGCGCGGCGATCCGTTTCGACGGGCAGATCTCGGTCTTCGACGTGCGCGATCCCGCTTCGCCCTGCTATGCCTGCCTGTTCCCGGAGGATGGCAGGTTCGAGGAAGTGGCGTGCAGCACGATGGGCGTGTTCGCGCCGCTGGTCGGCATCATCGGCGCCATGCAGGCGGCCGAGGCGTTGAAGCTGCTGGCCCAAAGCGGCCGTTCGCTGGCAGGCCGGCTGCAGATGCTGGATGCGCGCGTCATGGAATGGACGGAGATCGGCGTGGCGCGCAATTCGTGCTGCCCCGTTTGCGCGGGGCGCCCGGCGTAGAATGGGCTGCGGCACCGGCCTTTACGCGGAAGGTGTCTTTTTGCGCCGGCCGTCTTACAATTAGACAATTTTCCTGACGAGTTGGAACATTTTCCAAACGACTTTTAACGTCATCCCGACTCGTTCGGCCTTATACTGTTTTTTCGACCATATCCATCATATCTATGCAGAACTTCAAGCATCGTTTCGCACGGCAGCGCCGCCAGGGCGGTTTCACCCTCGTCGAAATCATGGTCGTCGTGGTCATCATCGGCATCCTGGGCGCGCTCGTCGTGCCCAAGCTGCTGGGCCGCACCGGCGAGTCGCGCGTGACCGCGGCCCGCGTCGACATCGCCACGCTGATGTCGGCACTCAAGATGTACAAGCTCGATAACCAGCGCTATCCGACCACGGAGCAGGGCCTGCAGTCCCTCGTCCAGAAGCCGACCAGCGGCCCGGCCGCCAACGGCTGGAAGGAAGGCGGCTACATCGACAAGCTGCCGAAGGACCCGTGGGGCAATCCATACCAGTACCTGTCGCCTGGCCTGCACGGCGAGATCGACGTGTTCTCGCTGGGCGCGGACGGCCAGCCGGGCGGTACCGGCGAGGATGCCGACGTCGGTTCGTGGGACAACAAATAACGTAGGTGTGTCGATGACCACGCGCGCGCCGGGCCGCGCCGGCGGCTTCACCCTGGTGGAGATCATGGTCGTGATGGTCATCATCGGCGTCACGCTGGGGCTGGCCAGCCTCAATGCCATTCCCAGCCCGCACCAGGACCTGCAGAAGGAAGCGCAGCGCATTGCGCTGCTGCTGCAGCTGGCGCGCGACGAAGCCATCGTGCGCAACCGCCTCGTCGCGTTCGAAGCCACGCCCGAGCGCTACCACTTCCTCGTGCGCACCGAAACGCGCTGGCAACCGATCACGAACGACGACCTGCTGCGCGAGCGCGACTTCAAGAATGCCCCGCTGACCCTGCTGCTGGATCCGACCAGCGCGGGCACCCTGAATCCGCTGCGGATCACGTTCGGCAGCGAACCGGTCGACAAGCCGTTCGTGCTCACGCTGGCCAGCGGCAACGACCGCGTTGCCATCCGCGCCGACGGCGTCGGGCACTTCACGGTGGAGTGACGAGGGCAACGATGAACGGCATGCGATTCCCGAACCGGCAACGCGGCTTCACGCTGCTCGAAGTGCTCGTGGCCCTCGTCATCGTGGGCACCGCGCTGAGTGCGGGCCTGCGCGCCGTCGGCAGCCTGACCGCCAACAGCACCGGCCTGCGCGCCTCGATGATGGCGACGTGGTCAGCGGAAAACCGGCTCGTGCAGATCCGTCTCGGCAAGGAATTCCCCGACATCGGCAAGCACAGCTTCGATTGCCCGCAGGGCGACCTGCACCTCGTGTGCCAGGAAGAAGTGATCGCCAGCCCGAACCCGCGCCTGCGCCGGGTCGAGGTCTCCGTGTACGACATCGAAAACCCCAACCGGCGCATCGTCAAGCTGGTGCAACTGGTGCTGAAACCGTGGCGATGAGAACGCATTCCCGGGCCGGCGGCTTCACCCTGGTGGAGCTGCTCGTGGCGATCAGCATCCTGGCCATCGTGGCCGTGCTCGGCTGGCGCGGACTGGACGGCATCGTGCGCGCGCGCGTGGCCCTCACGCAGCAGATGGAGACGACGCGCGGCATGCAGCTGGCCTTCGCCCAGATGCAGAGCGATTGCGAACACATCGCCCAGCGCGACGTCGTCGACCAGCGGCCGTATCTCCTCGTCGGCGCCGACAGCCTCACGCTCGTGCGCGAAGTGTTCACGGAAAACCAGCCGTCGCGGCTGCAGGTGGTCGCGTACCGCATCGTCAACGGCACCTTGATGCGGCGCGAATCGCAGCCGGTGCGCGACCTCGTGCAGCTCGACGCGCTGTGGCAGGCCGTCACCAGCAATGCCGACACCAATCCGTCCGTGGCGCTGCAGACGGGCGTGACGGGCATGCAGGCCGCGACCTGGATCAACAACTCGTGGCGCCAGGGCGGCGTCGATCCCGGCGCGAATGCGGCCGGTACGGTCCAGGTGCAGCCGCAAACGCAGCCTCAGTCCGACCCGGCGGCACAGGTGAGCAACGAACCGACCGGCCTGCAGGTCGCGTTGCAGTCCCAGAACCTGCAACAGCCGATGGTCAAATCCTTCCTGCTGGGGGAACCATGAGAACGCGACAGCGCCGACCCGCGCGCGAACGCGGCGTGGCCGTGATCACCGCGCTGCTGCTCACGACGCTGGCGATCGCGATCGTCGCCAGCCTGTTCTGGCAGCAGCAGGTGCAGGTGCGTTCGATGGAAAACCAGCGCCTGCACTTGCAGACCAAGTGGATCCTGCGCGGCGCGCTCGACTGGGCGACGCTGGTCCTGTTCCAGGACGGCATCGACCACCGCGACTACACGTCGCTCGACCAGGTGTGGGCAACGCCGCTGGCGGAAACGCGCCTCGACCAGTACGTCGAACGCCAGCGGGTCGAAGGAGAAACGTTCGATGCGAGCCTGTCCGGTAACATTACCGACGCATGCTCGCGTTACAATTTACGCAATCTGGGGATGAGCCGCGGGTTGCCGGATCCGCTGCAGCAGGAGATCTTCAGACGCCTGCTGAACAACCTGCAGCTGGACCAGGGCCTGGCGCAGCGCATCGCGAACTTCGTCGCGGCCGGATTGCCGGCCACGATGGAAGAGGGCAACGATCCGACGCGGCAGGCCGCACCCGTGGTCGGCGCGCCGGTGAAGATCTTGCAGGTGGAGGATTTGTTGTCGGTGCGGGGTGTGACGCCAGCGATCGTTGAGCGGCTGCGGCCATTCGTGACGGTGCTGCCGGTGTCGAAGACGCCGGTGAACGTGAACACGGCGCCGGCGGAAGTGCTGGCGGCCGTGGTGCCGGACATGTCGGTGTCGGAAGCGAATACGCTGATCGTGCGGCGCAAGCAGGCGGCGTGGCGCGATCTCAATTATTTCCAAAACGACATCCACGACCGGAAGCTGACGGAGGGTGCGGCGAGCGTGAGAAGCGACTGGTTCTTCGTCGACAGCCGCATCCGCCTGGACCGTGCAGCACTGGACGCGCAGGCGCTGATCCAGCGCACGCCGAACCTGGTGGCGGGCGGCGGGCCGAAGGTGGTATGGATCCGCCAGTATTGAACATGGAAAGAAGTCTCGAGGAATAGCGCAGGGCATGTTAAAAAGACCAACAAGAGATCGAGAAAGCGAGACAGTTTGAGCACACTTTATATCCGGCATCCTGCGCGTGCCGAAGGTGAACATGCGTTGTGCCGCTTCGCCCTCGTCACCGATGGCGGCGCGATCGACCAGCATGGCGAAGGCCCGCTGCGCAACCTGGGCGACCTGGTCGGCACGAGCCGCCGCATCGTGCTGCTGCTGGCCGCCACCGACGTGACCCTGCTGCAGGTGCAGGCGCCACCGCTGTCCGGCGCGCGCCTGAAGGCGGCGCTGCCGGCCCTCGTCGAAGAACACATCCTCGGCGACCCGATGGACGCCGTCCTCGTGGCCGCGCCCGAGCAGCCCGACGGCACGCGGCCCATCGCCGTCGTCGAGCGCGACTGGCTGGAAGGCATCGTGAAAAGCCTGCTGGCGCAGGGCGCGCGCACCATCATGGCCGAGCCCGCGCAACTGTGCCTGCCTTTGCAGCCGGGCAGTGTCGCGGCCGCGATTTCCGGTGTTGAGCTGACCTTGCGCCAGAGCCTGTTCCAGGGTTTCGGCCTCGCGCTCGACGCCACGCCGGCCGTCGTGCTGCAGACGGCGCGCGCGTTCAGCGGCGATGCCCCGCTCGTGCTGTACGTGCCGCCCGCGCAACTGGGCGAATACCAGGCGCTGGCGCAGGAAGCCGGCCCCGGCATCCTGATCGAGGCCGATAACTGGACGCACTGGATCGCCGGTTCCAAGACGACTGCGCTGGACCTCGTGAGCGGCCTCGGCGCGGCGGGCGCGCCCTCGCGCGACTGGCGCCGCTGGCGCTGGCCGATCGCGCTCGGTGCGCTGGCCATCGCCGTCAACCTGATCGGGCTGAACGTCGACTGGCTGCGCCTGCGCCGCGAAGCCAACACGGTGCGCCAGTCGATGGTCCAGACCTACCGCAACGTGTATCCGCGCGAGACGACGATCCTCGATCCCGTGTTGCAGATGCGCCAGCACATCGCGCGCGCGCGCGCCAGCACGGGCGACGTGGCGCCGGACGAATTTACTTACCTCGCCTCGGCGCTGGGTGAAGCGACGCGCTCGCTCGGCCGTCCGGTTGGAATTGCATCAATCGAATACCGCGAACGCGCGTTGACCGTCAAAGTCAAACCTGAAACGGTCGACCCCGGTTTGACCGGGCAGTTGCGCACGGCCCTGGCCACGCGCCGGCTCACGCTGGAAGAAGCGTCGCCGGGCAACTGGGTCATCCGCAGCACGGGAGCCAAACCATGAGCATCGCCACCACCTTCGCCCAGTACCGCGAGCGCGCCACGGCGCTCTGGCTCGCGCGCACCGAGCAGGAACGCCGCTTCCTGGCGGTCGGCGGCGCCGTCGTGCTGGCCGCGTTGCTGTACCTGCTGCTCGTCGACCCGGCCATCGAAGGGCGCGCCCAGCTGCGCCGCCAGTTGCCGCAGCTGCGCCAGCAGGCCGCCGAGCTGCAGGCCATGGCCCAGGAAGCGAGCGCGCTGGCGCAGGCGCCGGAAACGCACGTCGTGCCGCTCACGCGCGACACCGTCAGCAGCAGCCTGTCGGGGCGCGGCCTGAATCCGGAATCGCTGTCGGTGAACGGCGAGTACATCAAGCTGCAGTTGAATAACGTGGCGTTCGCCAACCTGGCCACGTGGCTGGACGAGCAGCGCCGCGCCAACCGCTTGCTTGTGCAGGACGCCGTCGTCACGTCCCTGCCCGCCGCCGGCCAGGTCGACGCCAGCCTGACGCTGCGCCAGAACACCGGCAGCGGCCAATGAAGCGCACGTTCGCCTGGATCGCGCTGCCGACGCTCGCGGTGATCCTGACGGTACTGGCGTTCCTGCCGGCCGCATGGCTCGGTCCGATGGTCGAACGCCAGACGGAGGGCCGTTTGACTCTGGGGGATGCGCAGGGTACGCTTTGGCGCGGCTCAGCCTTTGTGGGCGGCGCACCGGGCGCGGGCGGATCCGTCACGCCGCTGCTGCCGGGACGTTTCAGCTGGCGGCTGTCGCCGCTGGTGCTGTTCGGGGATGTCAGCATGGACCTGGCCAACGACCAGGCGCTGGCGCAGCCCGTGCACATCAGCGGCAGCTGGTCGCAATGGCAGGTCAGCGCCGGCCAGCTGCTGTTGCCGGCCGAGGGCCTGGCCGGCCTGGGCGCGCCGTTGAACACGCTCGCGCTCACGGGCACGATCAAGCTGTCCTGGAACCTGCTGGACATCGCGCGCCAGGGCAATACGGTGGCGGTCAGCGGACGCACGGTGCTGTCGCTGACCGACATGGGATCGCGCATGAGCCCGATCAAACCGCTCGGCAGCTACGAGATGGCCATGGACTGGCACGGCCAGCGGGCCGACGTGGTGCTGCGTACGGTGAGCGGTGCGCTCTTGCTGTCTGGTAACGGAGCATTGGAAAACGGCCGCTTGCATTTCTCGGGACAGGCAGCGGCGGCCGACAAGTACGAAGACACGCTGGGCAACCTGCTCAACCTGCTGGGTCAACGGCGTATGGTGAACGGCAAGAACATAATCGCGTTAGAGTTCAGATGATGAAAAAAAATCCAACCCGCAGCATCCAGCAACTCCCGGCACTGCGCCGCATCGTGGCCGGCGCCATGCTGTGCTGCACCGTCGGAACCAGCGTCCTGCCGCCGTTCGCCTACGCCCAGGAAGCGGGTGGTGGTGGCGCTGCGCTCAACTTCGTCAACGCCGACATGGAGTCCGTGATCAAGGCGGTCGGCCACTACACGGGGACGACGTTCATCATCGACCCGCGCGTGAAAGGCACGCTGACGCTGGTCTCGGAAAAGACATTGACCCGCGCCCAGGCCTTCTCGCTGCTGACCTCGGCACTACGCCTGCAGGGCTATGCGGTCGTCACGGGCGACGGTTACGCGAAAGTGGTGCCGGAAGCGGAAGCGAAGCTGCAATCGTCGCCCACGCAGGTCGGCATCGGCGGCTCGAAGGTGCGCGGCGACCAGATCGCCACGCAGGTCTACCGCCTGCAGCACGAATCCGCCGCCAACCTGACGGCCGTGCTGCGTCCGCTGATCTCGCCCAACAACTCGATCATGGCCGATCCGGGCAACAACAGCCTCGTGATCACGGACTATGCCGACAACCTGCGCCGCCTGTCGAAGATCATCGCCGCGCTCGATTCGCCGGCCACTGGCGACCTCGACGTGGTCCCGATCCGCAACGGCATCGCCAGCGACGTCGCCACGCTCGTCACGCGCCTGATGGAACCGGCCGCCGGCGGCGATGCGGGCCGCGTCACCGTGCTGGCCGATCCGCGCACCAATGCCGTCATCGTGCGCGCCCCGTCGCCGGCCCGCGCGAGCATGGCCAAGAACCTGATCGCCAAGCTCGACCAGCCGACGACGGAACTCGGCAACATCCACGTGGTCTACCTGAAGAATGCCGACGCCAGCAAGGTCGCGCAGACGCTGCGCGCCGTCGTGTCGCAGGATGCGTCGGCCGTGCCGGTGCAGCAGCAGGGCACGGCGGGCGGCTCGATCCAGTCCACCGCCACCGGTGGCGCCGGCGGCGCCGGCGGACTCGGCGGCCAGCAGGGCCAGCAGAGCAGCGTCGGCATGGGCGGCACTGGCGGCTCGTTCTCGCAGCAGGGCCAGGCCACGGCCGGCGGTGCCGGCGGCGGGCAGGGCTCGGGCTTCATCCAGGCCGACGCGTCGACCAACAGCCTCATCATCACGGCGCCGGACGCCGTGTACCGCAACCTGCGCGCCGTCATCGACCAGCTCGACGTGCGCCGCGCCCAGGTCTACATCGAGGCGCTGGTGGTGGAGGTCACGTCGACCGACGCGTCCGAGTTCGGCGTGCAATGGGTGGGCCTGACCGGCAACAACAACAGCAGCTACCGCGTGGGCGGCCTGCAGTCGTTCAGCCTCGGCGGCAGCAACAACAACATCGTCAACCTGGCGCTGGCAGCGGCGACGGGCATCAGCGGCGCCTCCGGCACCACCACCGGCAGCTCGATCCCGACGCCGACCGGCCTGTCGATCGGCCTCTTCAAGCAGGTGAACGGCGAGCTGGGCCTGGGTGCGATCGCGCATGCCCTTGAAAGTACGGGACACGCCAACATCTTGTCCACACCGAACATGATCACGCTGGACAACGAACTGGCGACGATCAAGGTCGGTCAGAACATACCGATCATCACCGGTTCCTTCACGACGGGCGCGAGCGGGGCAAGCAATCCGTTCCAGACGGTCGACCGCAAGGACGTGGGCCTGCTGCTGAAAGTGCGCCCGCAGATTTCCGAAGGCGGTACGATCAAGCTGGCGATCTACCACGAGAATTCGGGGATCGACAATTCCGTCAGCTCGGCGTCGGGGATCGTGACCACCGTCCGCGCGATCGAGAGCAACGTGTTGGCCGACAATGGCCAGATCGTCGTGCTGGGCGGGCTGATCTCGGACGACGAATCCGAGAACAACGAAAAGACGCGTGGACTGGGCGATATTCCGATCATCGGCAACCTGTTCAAGTACCGCACCCGGACGCGTGCCAAGCGTAACCTGATGGTGTTCCTGCGCCCGGTCGTGGTGCGCAGCAAGGAACAGAACGACAGCCTGTCGATGGACCGCTACGAATTCATGCGCGCCGCCGGCACGACGGCACAACCGGTCGACGACACCGTGCTGCTGAAGAACCTCGGCGCACCGGTGCTGCCGAGCCTGGTCAATGGCCAGCCGCCCGTGGGCAGCGCGATGGCGACGATGCCGCCGCCGGCACCCGCCGCCGCGCGTCCGGGCGCCGCCACCGGGCCGGGCACCGTGCAACCCAAGGCGCCGGGCACGCCGGAATTCCGTCCGGTGCAACCTGCGCAACCTGAATACCGGCCGGCGACACCGACCCAACAGAACTGAAGACGATGAATAACTTGTTGCCCTACGCATTTGCACGCGATTACGGCGTGCTGGCGCGTTCCAACGGCGACCCGTCGCAAGCCGTCGAAGTGCTGGTCTCGAATGCGACCAAGCCGGCGGCGATCGCCGAGGTCTCGCGCCGTTTCGGGCGCATCACCCTGCGGCGGATGGAACGCGCCGAACTGGAATCGGCCATTGCCGCCGCGTACCAGTCGGCCGGCGGCGACGCGTCGCAGGTCGCGGACGAGTTCGACGCCGACCTCGACCTTACGAAGCTGCTGCAGGACGTGCCGGCGATCGAGGACCTGCTGGAATCGTCCGACGACGCGCCCGTCATCCGCATGATCAACGCGCTGCTCACGCAATCGCTGCGCGAAGGCGCGTCCGACATCCACATCGAACCGTTCGAGCAGACGTCCGTCGTGCGCTTCCGCATCGACGGCGCGCTGCGCGACATCGTACGTCCGCGCAAGGGCATCCACGCCTCGCTGATCTCGCGTATCAAGATCATGTCGCAGCTCGACATCGCGGAAAAACGCCTGCCGCAGGACGGCCGCATCACGCTGCGCATCGGCGGCAAGCCGGTCGACGTGCGCGTCTCGACCCTGCCGACCGGCCACGGCGAACGTGCCGTGCTGCGTCTGCTCGACAAGGAAGCGGGCCGGCTCGACCTCAGCCACCTCGGCATGAGCGGGCAGATGCTGCCGCAGTTCGACAAGCTGATCAACCAGCCGCACGGCATCGTGCTCGTCACGGGCCCGACCGGTTCCGGCAAGACGACGACGCTGTACGCGTCGCTGTCGCGCCTGAATTCGACGACCACCAACATCATGACGGTGGAAGACCCGATCGAATACGACTTGCCCGGCATCGGCCAGACCCAGGTCAACGCCCGCATCGACATGACGTTCGGCAAGGCCCTGCGCGCGATCCTGCGCCAGGACCCGGACGTGATCATGATCGGCGAGATCCGCGACCTCGAAACGGCCCAGATCGCCGTGCAGGCATCGCTGACGGGCCACCTCGTGCTGGCGACCCTGCACACGAACGATGCCGCCTCGGCCGTCACCCGCCTGCTGGACATGGGCATCGAGCCGTTCCTGCTGTCGTCGTCGCTGCTGGGCGTGATGGCGCAGCGCCTCGTGCGCAAGCTGTGCCCGCACTGCAAGCGCCAGGAAGCGGGGCAGTGGGTGGCGGTCGGCTGCGACCGTTGCGGCCACACGGGCTTCCACGGCCGCGTGGGCGTGTACGAGCTGCTCGAGACGAACGAACAGATCCGTTCGCAGATCCACAACCAGGCCGCCGAGGCCGAGATCCGCAACGCGGCCCTGAAATCCGGCATGAAGACCATGCACGACGACGGCCAACGGTGGGTGCAGGAAGGCATCACGACGGAAGCCGAACTGCTGCGCGTGACGAAGGTGGATTGATCGATGCCCGCCTTCCGCTATGAAGCCGTCGACACGGGCGGCGTCACCCGCAAGGGCGTCCTGAACGCCGACAGCCCGCGTGCCGCGCGCGCCGACCTGCGCCTGCAGGGATTGACGCCGCTCGCCGTCGAGGCGATCGCGGCCCAGGTCGACGAGAGCGGGGCGGCGCGTGCGCGCGGCTTCGGCGAACGCCTGTCCCAGGTCGAGCTCGCGCTGTTCACGCGGCAGCTCGCGAGCCTGCTGGAAGCGGGCCTGCCGCTCGAGCAAGCCTTCACCGCGCTGCTGGAACAGGCCGAGCGCGCCTACGTGCGCGACCTGATCGCGTCGATCCGTTCGGAAGTGATGGGCGGCGCCTCGTTCTCGAGCGCGCTGGCGCGCCATCCGCGCGACTTCGCCGAGATCTACCGCGCGCTCGTCGCGTCCGGCGAACAGATCGGCCAGCTGTCGCGCGTGCTGTCGCGCCTGGCGGACTACATCGAACGCCGCAATGCCCTCGTGCAGCGCGTGCGCCTGGCGTTCACGTATCCGGCCATCGTCACCGTCGTCGCGTTCGCGATCGTGATCTTCCTGCTGACCTATGTCGTGCCGCAGATCGTCTCGGTGTTCGCCAACACCAAGCAGAAACTGCCGTTCCTGACCGTCGTCATGCTGGGCGTGTCGGACTTTACGCGCGCCTACGGGATCTATGTGGCATTGATCGTCATCGCCGCCTGGTTCATGTGGCGCCGCGCGCTGCAGAATCCGGTGCTCAAGCGCCGCTGGCATACGTGGCTGCTGAACGCGCCCGTGTACGGCAAGTTCGAGCGCAGCCTGAACACGACCCGTTTCGCCAGCACGCTGGCGATCACGACCGGCTCCGGCGTGCCCATCCTGCGCGCGCTCGAGACGAGCCGCGACACGCTGTCGAACGTGGCGATGAAAGAACTCGTGGAACAGGCGACGGCCAGCGTGCGCGAGGGCGTGAGCCTGGCGCGCGCGCTGTCGGCCCAGAAGCTGTTCCCGCCCATGCTCGTGCACATGATCCGCGCGGGCGAGATCACGGGCGAGCTGCCGGCCATGCTCGAACGGGCCTCGAATTCGCAGCAGGCCGACCTCGAACGGCGCACCCTGACCATCGCCGGCCTGCTGGAGCCGGTGCTGATCCTGGCCATGGGTCTCGTCGTGCTGTTGATCGTGCTGGCCGTGCTGATGCCGATCATTGAAATCAACCAGTTGGTGCAGTGACAAGGAAACTGATGAACAAGCGCGTGCCTTTTCTCCTGAGCCTGCTGGGCGTGATCCTGTTTGCCGTGTCGCTCGCGTACTGGATCATGCAGCTGTACCAGCCGCCCCAGCGCCCGATCGCGGCGGTGCCCCAGTCCGCCATGCCCGACCCGACCATCGATGCTGCCGCTACCTTGTTCGGCGGCCAGGTCTCGGTGGCAAGCGCGACCAATTACCAGCTGACGGGCGTCGTCGCGGACGGCAACAGCAGCGTGGCGATCATCGTCGCCGAAGGTTCGCCGCCGAAGGCGCTGCGGGTCGGCAAGGAACTGGCGCCCGGCATCACGCTGGCGGAAGTCCATCCGCGCTATGTGATGCTGTCCGATGGCGGCGTCATGAAGCGCGTCGACCTGGCGACCGACACCAAGCCCGCGGCGGCGATGGGCGGTCCCGGTGGCGGTGCGCCCGGCGCCATGCCGCAACAGATGCCGCAACAGATGCCGCAGCAGACTTTCCCGCAGCCGCAGCAGATCACGACCGCACCGGCCGCGCAGCCGGTGCAGGCCGTGCCGGAGCCGCCGATGGCGCCGGGCGCCGTCCAGCCGCAGCCGCAGCCGTCGATGACGAACCCGGGCGACGTCGGCACGCACGACAATCCGCCGCCGCCGAATGCAAATTCGATCACGCCGGCGCAGAACGGTCAGCAGGTGCCGCCGCAAAATCCGGCCGGCCAGATGAATACGCAGTAAACATCAGCGGCGCAACGCCGTGAATGCGGAAAATTCCCACGAACGGAAACCGACCAGCAACGTAAAACCGTCGCGCTCCTGCGGGGGCAGGCGGCGGTCGTTGCGGTGCATGCGCGCGAGTTCTCCGGCCAGTTGATGGATCTTTTCCGCCAGCTCGGCGGCGCTCGCCAGCGACAGGCGTGCGGGCAGGCACATCAGGGTTTCGCCGGCACCGTCGAACTTCCCGGCAAAATAATCCTCGACGACGTGGGCGCGGAAGAAGCGTTGTACCGGCCCGTCCGGCAGCCAGCGGAACGCGTTCGAGACCCGCAGCGTATAACGGTTCAGCGGCTTCAGTTCGATCACGCCGAGGCGGTCGAGTTCCACCAGCAAGCCGATGCATTCGGGTTCGCTCAAACGATAGGTTTCGACCATCTGTTCCAGGCTCCAGTGCCCCAGGCAACAGATCGCCACGAGCAGCAGGCGCGGATTGGCGACCAGCGCCGTTTCCTGGATGAGCGTCAAGGTGTCGGCCTGCGGCCGCGCATCGGCCGCGCGCCGCAGCACGTCTTCCATGGCGATGCCGGCCGCCTGGCAGATCTGGGCCAGGCGCGACAAGGTCATGTCCTTCTGGCCGAACATGCGCTTGATACTCGATTCGCTCATCGCGATGCGGTCGGCCAGCATCTTGTAGGTGATCCCGGCGGCGCGCAGTTCGGCGCGCAGCACGTCCAGCAGCATGTCGGGGGAGCTCATGATTGGGTCGCTTTTCTGTTTTCGTTCGTCAACTCGGCGCTAACGAATGTACAGAAGAAGGCAGGCCAGTTCAAGAAATGTCGAGTCCAGCCAGCCACGACCGCCTGCTGGGTCCGGTCAGCGTTATGATACGCATCAGTTCAGGTGCGAACGTCCGTGCACTCGCCGCTGCGCCGGTGTCCAATCGAGACCAAAGGAGAGCGTATGAAAACGGTAAGCGTGATCGTATTGGCGTTATTGAGTGCGGCAGCATTTGCTCAGGGGGCGGCGCAGGCGCCCGGCGTGCGCCGCACCGACCTGCTCAAGCACGACAGCGTCGTGCCGGGACGCGAAGTCGTCGAGGTGCGCGTCGAGGTCGACCCCGGCCGTGGCGTGCCCAGGCATACGCATCCGGGCGATGAAGTCCTGTACGTGGTCGAGGGCACCCTGGAGTACATGCCCGACGGCAAAGCGCCCGTGGTGCTCAGGGCGGGGCAATCCGTCTTCATTCCGGCCGGTACCATTCATGCGGCCAGGAACCCCGGCACAGTGGCCGGGGCGGGCATCGCGACCTATTTCGTCGACAAGGGCAAGCCGCTGATCACGCCGGCGAAATAACGGTGCCGGTCACTCCTCGTCCGGCTCCAGCTTGACCTTCTTGAGCGCCCGCTTGGCGGCCAGCCGTTCGCTGGCCTCGGGTTTCGCATGCGCCCCGGCCGCGCGCGCCTTGGCAAAGCCGGCGAACGGATTGCGGGGTTTGAGCGGCGGCGTCGGCTCGACACGCAGCCGCATCTTTTGCCGGGTTGCCAGTGCCTTGTTTGCCATCGCCGCCTCCTTTCCGATGCGTTACAGCACGTAGCGCGACAGGTCTTCGTTGACCGCCAGCGCATCCAGCCGTTCGTTGACGTAGGCCGCGTCGATGACGAGCGCCTGGCCCGACTTGTCGGTGGCCGAGTACGAGATCTCTTCCAGCAGCTTTTCCATTACCGTGTACAGCCGGCGCGCGCCGATGTTCTCGGTGCGCTCATTGACGGAATACGCGATCTCGGCCAGGCGATGGATGCCCTCGTCGGCGAACTCGAGTTTGACGCCTTCCGTCGCCAGCAGGGCTTCGTACTGCTTGGTGAGGCTCGCGTCCGTCGAGGTCAGGATGCTCTTGAAATCCTCGATCGACAGCGATTCCAGTTCGACGCGGATCGGGAAGCGGCCCTGCAGCTCGGGGATCAGGTCCGACGGCTTCGACAAGTGGAACGCGCCCGAGGCGATGAACAGGATGTGGTCCGTCTTGATCATGCCGTACTTCGTGTTCACCGTCGTGCCTTCGACGAGCGGCAGCAGGTCGCGCTGCACGCCCGCGCGCGAGACGTCGGCGCCGCCGTGTTCCGAACGCGACGCGATCTTGTCGACCTCGTCCAGGAACACGATGCCGTTCTGCTCGACGTTGGCAATGGCCTTCTGCTTCATCTCGTCTTCGTTGATGAGCTTGGCGGCTTCCTCGTCGACGAGCAGCTTCATCGCTTCCTTCACCTTCATCTTGCGGGGCTTCTTGCGGCCGCCGCCGACGCCGGCGAACATCGACTTGATCTGTTCCGTCATTTCTTCCATGCCCGGCGGCGCCATGATTTCCATCTGCGGCGAGGCCTCGGCCACGTCGATCTCGACTTCCTTGTCGTCGAGCGCGCCTTCGCGCAGGCGCTTGCGGAAGGTCTGGCGCGTGGCGTCGTCGCCATCCTTGGCGTCGCTGCTGACGTTGAAGCCGAAGTCGCGCGCAGGCGGCACGAGGATGTCGATGATGCGGTCCTCGGCCGCGTCCTCGGCGCGCTGGCGCACCTTCTTCATTTCGCTGGCGCGGGTCTGCTTGATGCCGATGTCGATCAGGTCGCGGATGATGGTGTCGACGTCGCGGCCGACATAGCCGACCTCGGTGAACTTGGTCGCCTCGACCTTG
>CAMLMV010000017.1 GCA_946481275.1 uncultured Massilia sp. | reverse complement strand
CCCGCGACCCCCGGCGTGACAGGCCGGTATTCTAACCAACTGAACTACCGCTCCGTTTACTCTGATCGGTTCTTCACTTTGCAAATTCAAACCTGCTGAAACTGACTGGTGGGCGCTGAGAGGCTCGAACTCCCGACCTAATCCTTGTAAGGGATCCGCTCTACCAACTGAGCTAAGCGCCCGTTTCAGGGTTTTTCTTGCCGACGTTTGTCATCACGTCCGAAGAGGCCCGAATCATAGCGTATCCCTTCGAAAACCTGCAAGGGTTTTTCAGAAAAAAGTGAACAGGGATGTGACAAACCACGTTCTCATATACAACAAACTGTTGTATGGATGTGTAAGCCGATTCGTATTCCTTGCATAAGGATATACACATAATCGACAATTGCCGGTTTACATGCCGGCAATATTTAGACATCAACAATCAGGTGCGGGTTTGCCGAGGCAGGAGAGACAGGCGGAGACAACGCGGCAGTTTTTTTACTCTTCCCAGCTAGGAAAAACTCAATGATCAAGATGTCCAAGATGCACAAGCGCGTCATCGCCGCGCATGGCGCAATGCTGGCGCTCGCAGCCGTACCCGGCGGCGCGGCCCTGGCCCAGACTGCGCAGGCGACCGAACTGCAGACGGTGACCGTGACCGCACAGCGCCGTACCGAAAACATCAAGGAAGTACCGGTGTCCGTCACCGCCATCAAGGGCGAGAAGCTGGACGTGCTTGTGTCCGGCGGCGCGGACATCCGCCTGCTGGCCGGCAAGACCCCCAGCCTGAACGTCGAGTCCTCGAACGGCCGCACGTTCCCGCGTTTCTACATCCGCGGCTACGGCAACACCGACTTCTCGACCTTCGCATCGCAGCCGGTGTCGCTGATCTATGACGACATCGTCCAGGAAAACCCGATCCTGAAGGGCTACCCGATCTTCGACCTGGCCGGCGTGGAAGTGCTGCGCGGCCCGCAGGGCACGCTGTTCGGCCGCAATACCCCGGCCGGCGTCGTGAAATTCGAATCCGAGAAGCCGAACCTCAAGAAGACCGAGGGTTACTACAACCTGTCGTACGGCACCCACGGCACGGCCAACGTCGAAGGCGCGATCAACGTGCCGCTGTCGGACAAGTGGGCGATGCGCGTGTCGACCCTGCGCCAGCACCGCGACGACTTCGTCGACAACTACAGCGACATCGCGAAGACGAACAAGACCGGCGAACTGGATGGCTACAACGAACACGCCGAGCGCGTGCAATTCCTGTACAAGCCGGATACCACGTTCAGTGCCCTGTTCAACGTGCACCAGCGCACGACCAACGGCAGCGCCCGTCTGTTCCGCGCGAACCTGATCAAGAAGGGCACGAACGATATCGCCGACGGCTACGACCTCGACAGCATCGTGACGAACGCCCAGAACTTCCAGAGCCTCAAGACGAACGGCGCCAATGCCCGCCTGACGTGGGACCTGGGTCCGGTCATCTTCCACTCGATCACCGGTTACGAGTCGGTCGGCAGCTACTACAGCCGCGGCGACATCGACGGCGGCACGCCGCAAGGTCCGGGTTTCATTCCGTTCCAGTCCGAGACGGGCGGCTTCATCGACGACCTGAAGCAGTACTCGCAGGAATTCCGCGTCGAGTCGAAGAACACGGGCCCGCTGAACTGGCAGGCCGGCGTGTACTACTTCAAGGAAGACGTGACGGGCGGCAGCGACGGCTACAACAGCGCCACCGGTGCCCGCACGTCGCGCCAGGCAAGCGAGCAGAACAACAAGGCGTGGGCCGCGTTCGGTTCCGTGACGTACAACATCAACGACGCCTTGTCGGTGCGCGGCGGTATCCGCTACACGGACGACAAGAAGGACTTCCGTACCGTCACCGCGATCGGCTTCACCCCGGTGGGCCCGAACAGCGTCGGCGAAAGCAAGGACAAGATCAGCTGGGACCTGTCGAGCACGTACAAGCTGAACCGTGACGTGAACCTGTACGCGCGCGTCGCGACCGGCTTCCGCGCCCCGAGCATCGCCCCGGCCTCGACCTTCGCACCGGTGGGCATCACCGTTGCCGACGCCGAGACGATCACGTCGTACGAAGGCGGCATCAAGGCCGACCTGTTCGAGCGCCGTGCCCGCGCCGCGTTCTCGCTGTACGACTACGAGATCAAGAACCAGCAGCTGACCGTGGTCGGCGGCAACACCAACGTCACCAAGCTGATCAACGCGAAGAAGACGGCAGGCCGCGGCGCCGAGTTCGACCTGGAAGGCCTCGTGACGCCGGACCTGCGCGTCGGCGCCAGCGCGTCGTACAACTTCACGGAAATCCGCGACCCGAACCTGTCGCTGACGAAGTGCGCTGCCTGCACGATCACCGATCCGCTGAACGCCGCCGGCAACGTCGTCATCAATGGCAATCCGCTGCCGCAGGCACCGAAGTGGATCGTCAACCTGAACGCCCGCTACAGCATGCCGGTCGCCGACGGCGAGTTCTACGTCTACACCGACTGGTCGTACCGTTCGAAGATCAATTTCTTCCTGTACGAAGCGAAAGAGTTCACGGGCAAGCCGCTGACGGAAGGCGGCCTGCGCCTGGGCTACATCTGGGCCGACGGCAAGTATGAAGTGGCCGCCTTCGGCCGCAACATCCTCGACCAGCGCCGCATCTCGGGTGCCATCGACTTCAACAACCTGACGGGCTTCACCAACGAACCGCGCACCTACGGTGTCCAGTTCAAAGGCAATTTCTAAGTTTTACCAAGTCGTCAGACAGAAAGGCCGCGAGCGATCGCGGCCTTTTTTTTAATTCGGGGTCAGAGCACATTTCGGATCAATTTTCTTGCGCATCCCGAATCGTTCAAGTCCGCACGCTCCGTCGGCGTATCGCTTCGGAGTCGCAGGCGGCCCCGATTGCGAATTGCTTTAAAGCTCGTGCACCAAAAAGTGCTCTGACCCCGAATTTCCTTCCTTGGTGACGATTGAGATATCTCAATGTTGAGAGTTCGCATATGTGCGCAACGCCTGACAGTCACGAAACATTGTTAATTCCTGGGTCCTGCCGAGGCAATATGTTCTTCTGTTGAGTTCACAATTTTCCGAAGAATCTAGGTTTTAGCGCTACCAGACGCCGAAAGTGTTGTATAGACATCGAATCTAATTGTGAAATTTCTACACGTTCATTTCTTTCGCGCTAATCTGGCATCCCCGCTTTTCAGACGGGAAATCGACGCTTAAAAAAGCGTCGAGACAACTAGATCTCAGGCAATCACGCCTGCGGAAAATCAACTTTTGTGTTTTTCTAAAAGGAATAAACATGAAGTCTCAGCAATCGAAGTATCCGGCAGTGCTAAAACTGTGCGCCGCGGCCGTCCTCGGTCTCGGCGCCGGCGTTGCGGGCGCGGGGGTGCCCGCGGACGTGCCGGCCGCACCCGCCGCGCAGCGTGTGGCCGTCTCGGACCAGACCGATCGCATCATCGTCAAGTACAAGGACGAGAGCGCGCCGGTCGTCACGAAGGGCGGACAGGTGTCGGTGTCGCGTGCCGCGGCGCCGCTGGCGGCCGCGCGCAAGGCCGTGGTCGACCGCGCCGGCCAGCAGTTCGGCATGCTGGTGAAGGCATCGCATTCGATCGCCACCGGCGCCCGCGTCTTCAAGCTGGACCGCAAGGTGTCGCTGGCCGAAGCGGCCAAGCTGGCGGCCGAGCTGAAGTCGCGCGATGCTTCCGTCGAGTACGCCGAGCCGGACCGCATGATGCATCCGCTGTTCACGCCGAACGACTCGATGTACAGCCAGCAGTGGGATTTCTTCGAAGCGACCGGCGGCCTGAACGCGCCGGCCGCCTGGGACAAGTCGACCGGCACCGGCATCCGCGTGGCCGTGATCGACACGGGCTACCGTCCGCACGCCGACCTGTCGGGCCAGATCCTGGCCGGCTATGACTTCATCTCCGATACGGCCATCTCGAACGACGGCAACGGCCGCGACAGCGACGCCAGCGACCCGGGCGACTGGACCGCGGCGGGCGAGTGCGGCGCCGGCGAACCCGCGTCGAACTCGAGCTGGCACGGCACCCACGTGGCCGGCACCATCGCCGCGGCAACGAACAACAGCACCGGCGTCGCCGGCGTCGCGTACGGCGCCAAGGTCGTGCCCGTGCGCGTGCTCGGCAAGTGCGGCGGCTACACGTCCGACATCGCCGACGGCATCATCTGGGCATCGGGCGGCACCGTGTCCGGCGTGCCGGCCATCGCGGCGCGCGCCCAGGTGATCAACATGTCGCTGGGCGGCGGCGGCGCCTGCGACACGACGACGCAGAACGCGATCAACAGCGCCCGCTCGCGCGGCACGGTGATCGTCGTGGCGGCCGGCAACGAGTCCCAGAACGCGAGCAACAGCAACCCGGCCAATTGCGCGGGCGTGATCACGGTGGCGGCGACGAACCGCTCCGGCGGCCGTGCGTCGTACTCGAACTACGGCACCGTGGTCGACGTCGCGGCACCGGGCGGCGACAGCGGCGCGGCCATCCTGTCGACCCTGAACGCCGGCACCAAGGCGCCGGGCGCCGACAGCTACGCGGGCTATATGGGGACGTCGATGGCGACGCCGCACGTGGCCGGTGTCGTCGCGCTGATGCTGGCCAAGAACCCGAACCTGACGCCGGACGAGGTCGAGTCGCGCCTGAAGTCGAGCACGCGCCCGTTCCCGGCCAGCTGCTCGGGTTGCGGCACGGGCATCGTGGATGCCTCCGCCGCGGTGGATGCGGCCACCGGCACGGGTGGCGGTACGGGCACGACGATCTCGGAAACGGAGTCGAACAATACGCTCGGCACGGCCAACGGCGTGACGACGTCCGGCACGACGGTCAACGCCGCGATGGGCAGCTCGACGGACACGGATTACTTCTCCGTCCAGCTGCCGGCCGGTAAAACCCTGACCGCGACGATGACGCCGAACTCGAGCTCGGACTATGACCTGTACATCTACAACAGTGCGGGCACCTTGCTGGCACGCAGCGAGAACGGTACGGGCAGCGTGGACAGCGCCACGTCGTCCAATACGGGCTCGACCACGGCGGCCCGTTATGTGCGCGTCGTGTACTACAGCGGCGGCACCGGCTCGACCAGCGGCAAGTACACGCTCAAGCTGACCTGGTAATGCGTTATAACTGGACTAATAATCGTTAAAATTCAATTACTTAACGAAATTTTCCTGTTGTAGAAACCCCGAAAGACGGCCCCATGCGGGCCGTTTTTCGTTACGCTGCACAGTTCGGTTCACTGAAAAGGATGCAGCATGACGCAGCGCCACACGATCTCTTCTTTGTTGAAAATTTGTGCAGCGGCCCTCGTTGCCGCCGGTTTCGCCGGCCAGGCCGCGGCGCAGACCACTCACTTCGTCACCCAGACCGACCGCATCATCGTCAAGTACAAGGACGACAGCGACACGTCGAAGACCGGCGTGGCAGCACGCGGCATCGACCGCGCGCGCCAGGCGCTGATCGACCGTGCCGGCCAGACCTATGGCGCCACGATGCGCGCGCTGCGCGCGACGGCGAACGGCGCGAACGTCCTGCAACTCAACCGCACGATGTCGCTCGACGAGGCGCGCCAGCTGGCCGCCGAACTGAAGTCGCGCGACGCCAACGTCGAGTACGCCGAGCCGGACCGCATCATGGTCCCGCTGGCCACCCCGACCGACCCGAGCTATACCCAGCAGTGGGACCTGTACGAAGCCACCGGCGGCATCAACGCGCCCGCCGCCTGGGACAAGTCGACCGGCGCCGGCATCAATGTCGCCGTGATCGACACGGGCTACCGTCCGCACGCGGACCTGTCGGGCCAGATCCTGCAGGGCTATGACTTCATCTCGACGACCACCATCGCCAACGACGGCAGCGGCCGCGACACGGACGCCAGCGACCCGGGCGACTGGACCCCTGCCGGCAGCTGCGGCACGGGCGTCCCAGCCGCGGACAAGGCCTCGAGCTGGCACGGCACGCACGTGGCGGGCACGATCGCCGCGAAGACGAATAACGGCCAGGGTATCGCTGGCATTGCATACAACGCGAAGATCGTCCCGGCGCGCGTGCTGGGCCGTTGCGGCGGCTACACGTCCGACATCGCCGACGCCATGGTCTGGGCCTCGGGCGGCACCGTGACCGGCGTGCCGGCCAATGCGAACAAGGCGCGCGTGCTGAACCTGTCGCTGGGCGGCACCGGCGCCTGCGACACGACGACGCAGAACGCGATCAACAGCGCCCGCTCGCGCGGCGCCGTGGTCGTCGTCGCGGCCGGCAACTCGAACACGAATGCGATCAATTCGAACCCGGCCAACTGCGCGGGCGTGATCACCGTCGCCGCGACGAACCGTGCGGGCGGCAAGGCGTCGTATTCGAACTACGGCACCAACGTGACGATCGCGGCACCGGGCGGCGACAACGGCGCCGGCATCCTGTCGACGCTGAACTCGGGCACGACGACGCCGGCATCGGACAACTACGCGTACTACATGGGCACGTCGATGGCGACGCCGCACGTGGCCGGTGTCGTCGCGCTGATGCTGTCGGCGAATCCGAACCTGACGCCGGATGACGTGGCCGCCAAGCTGAAGTCCACCGCGCGCGCCTTCCCGGCCGCGTGCTCGGGTTGCGGTGCCGGCATCGTCAACGCGGCCGCCGCCGTCAACGCGGCGCTGGGCTCGACGACCACGACGACCACGACGACCACCCCGACCTGGACCTATTGCACCGCCGAAAACGGCACCTGCTCGTTCACCGGCACGCGTGACGTGCGCTACGGCACCGCGACGAGCTTCGTGACGAAGACCTTCACCGGCTCCGTCAAGTGCTCGAACGCGGTGTTCGGCGATCCGGCCCACGGTGTCGTCAAGTCGTGCAGCTACTCCAGCGTGACCAAGTAATACCTGCCTCACCCGCCGCCGCGTCCTGCGGCGGCGTTCCCTCTTGCACGAAAGTCACAAACCGACGATACTGTATGCAATTACAGTAGTCGCTCGGCGTGGGCGACCGCCACCGTGAACGCCCCCGTCCGCAAGATCATCCACTGCGATTGCGATTGTTTTTACGCATCCGTCGAGATGCGCGACGACCCGTCTTTGCGCGGGCGGCCGCTGGCCGTCGGTGGGCGGGCCGAGCAACGCGGCGTGATCGCCACCTGCAATTACGAGGCCCGCCGCTACGGCATCCATTCGGCGATGGCCACCGCGCAGGCGGTGAAATTGTGCCCGGACCTGATCCTCATTCCACCGAACATGGAAAAGTACCGGGTCGTGTCGCGCCAGATCATGGACATCTACCGCGACTACACGGACCTCGTGGAGCCGCTGTCGCTGGACGAGGCCTATCTCGACGTCACGAACTCGCCGCACTGCAAGGGCAGCGCGACCCTGATCGCCCAGGAAATCCGCCGCCGTATTCATGACGCTGTCGGCATCACGGCGTCGGCCGGCGTGGCGCCGAACAAGTTCGTGGCCAAGATCGCCAGCGACTGGAACAAGCCGGACGGGCTGTTTCTCGTGCGGCCGGATGAGGTCGACGCGTTCGTCGCTGCTCTGCCGGTGAAGAAATTGTTCGGGGTAGGGAAGGTGACGGCCGCGAAACTGCACCGCCTCGGCGCGCAGACGTGCGGCGACCTGCGCGACTGGAACATGGACAAGCTGCAGCAGCACTTCGGCTCGTTCGGCGCGCGCTTGCACGACCTGTGTCGCGGCATCGACTACCGCGACGTGAATCCCGTGCGCGAGCGTAAGTCGATCAGCACGGAGGAGACGTACACGCCGGATGTCCCCGACCTGGAAGGCTGTCTCGCGCTGCTGCCGGACCTGTACGAGCATCTGCTCGGCCGGATCAAGCGGAACAATGCTGAAAAATTCATCAACAAATTGTTCGTGAAGATCAAGTTTGCCGACTTCCAGCGCACGACCGTCGAGTGCGTCGGCTACGCCCCGAACATGACGACGTTCCGTCACCTGATGGAGACGGGCTGGCTGCGGGCGAGCCGTCCCGTGCGGCTGCTGGGCGTTGGCGTGCGCCTCAGCGATACGGAAACGGTCGAGCAGCTGAGCTTGTTTGACGAACGTGCAACACAATAAAAATCCCTTGTCGACGACGTGAATTTTGCCGCCAGTCAGCGTGTAGAATGTCGTTCCTTTGAAATATCGAGATAACTGGAAGCAACGTTATGTGGTTCAAGAATCTTCAGATCTACCGCCTGCCCGCACCGTGGAATTTCTCCCCTGAACAGATGGAAGAGGCCCTGCAATCGCAGGCGTTCACGCCCGCCAGCAGCAACGAATTGCTGCGCCAGGGCTGGGATTCGCCACGCGGCAACGGCAAGCTCGTCCACGTCGTCAACAAGCAGATGCTGATGATGCTGGGTACGGAAAAGAAATTGCTGCCGAGCTCGGTCATCAACCAGGTCGCCAAGGCCAAGGCCGCCGAGCTGGAAGAGCAGCAGGGCTTCCCGCCGGGCAAGAAGGCGATGAAAGAACTCAAGGAACGCGTGGCCGACGAGCTGCTGCCGCGCGCGTTCTCCATCCGCGGCAACGTGTGGACGTGGATCGACCCGGTCAACGGCTGGCTCATCGTCGACGCCGCCAGCCCGAGCAAGGCCGACGACGTCATCAAGCTGCTGCTGAAGGCCGTCGACAAGCTGCCGCTGGAATCGCTGCGCGTGCAAAAGTCGCCGGTCGCCGTGATGACGGGCTGGCTGGAATCGGACGAGGCGCCGTACAACTTCACGATCGACCAGGACACGGAACTGCGCGCCACGGGCGAGAGCAAGGCCGCCGTGCGCTACGTGAAGCACTCGCTGGATCCGGAAGACATCCGCCGCCACATCGCCAACGGCAAGCAGTGCACGCGCCTGGCCATGACGTGGAACAGCCGCATCTCGTTCGTGCTGACCGAGCAGCTGGCCGTCAAGGGCATCAAGCCGCTGGACGTGATCAAGGAAAACGAAACGATCACCTACAGCGACGACGAGCGTTTTGATAACGACATCATGCTGATGACCGGCGAGCTGGCCAAGATGCTGACCGACCTGGTCGAGGCGCTGGGCGGCGAAGCCAAGGCGTAATAAAAAACGGCTCCGACGTTTATCATCGGGGCCGTTAGTTTTATTTCGCCGACGCCACTTCTTCCGTGGTGGCCGGTTCCTTGCTGCCGCCGCCGCTTTCCGGCTGGCCGCTCGTGTAGGTCGAGCCCGGGCGATTCTCTCCCGGCGCCGGCTTGCCCGGCAGCGGTTGCAGCGCTTTCGCCTTGTCCAGGTCGATGCCGGCGATCCCGGCCACGCGACGTCCGTAATCCTCGTCGCAATGCCACAGGTGCCACACCATGCGCAGCTGGATCACTTCCGGGCATTTCTTGAGGTCGTTGCCGACGTTGTTGACGAGCTCGTCGCGCTCCCAGTCCGCGAACGTGCGGTAGCGGTCGCCGGCCTGCTGGTAGTCGTCGGCCGTGCGGCTCGTCTGGTAGCGGCCCAGGTGGCCTTCGACGTGCTGGTGGTAATCCTTCTCGGGCTGCGGTGCTTCGCCCAGGCCGCCCAGCAGGCTCGGTTCGTAATTGATGTGCTTTTCCTCGCCGCCGCCGTCGACATAGAAGGTCATCTGGCCGTCGCGCTGGTTCGTGCGTGCCACCGCTTTTTCCTGCGGCGCATTGATCGGTAGCTGCAGATAGTTCGGGCCCACGCGGTAGCGCTGGGTGTCCGAGTACGATAGGGTGCGGCCCTGCAGCATCTTGTCGTCCGAAAAATCGATGCCGTCGACGAGGACGCCCGTGCCGAAAGCCGATTGCTCGGTTTCGGCGAAGACATTGTCCGGGTTCTTGTTCAGCACCATGCGGCCCAGGGGCAGCAGCGGGAAGCGGTCTTCCGGCCACCGTTTCGTATCGTCCAGCGGGTCGAATTCCAGTTCCGGATGCTCGCCGTCGCTCATGATCTGCACGCAGAATTCCCACTCGGGAAACTCGCCGCGCTCGATCGCGTCGTACAGGTCGCGCGTGGCGTGGCTCGTGTCGTGCGCCTGGATCTCGGCCGCCTGCTGGCTCGTCAGGTTGCGCACGCCCTGTTTCGGTTGCCAGTGGAATTTGACGAGGTGGGCGATGCCCTGGTCGTTCACGAGTTTATAAGTGTTGACGCCCGAGCCTTCCATCTCGCGGTAGTTGGCCGGAATGCCCCACGGGCTCTTGACCCACGTGACCATGTGCAGCGCTTCCGGGTGGCTGCAGATGAAATCGTAGAAGCGCCACGGCTCCTGCTGGTTCGTGACGGGGTCGGGTTTGAACGCGTGGATCATGTCCGGGAACTTGATCGCATCGCGGATGAAGAAGACTTTCAGGTTGTTGCCGACGAGGTCCCAGTTGCCCTCGACCGTCTTGAGCTTGACGGCGAAGCCGCGCGGATCGCGTGCCGTCTCCGGCGATTCCCTGCCGCCAATCACGGTCGAGAAGCGCACGAACACGGGCGTCTGCACGCCGGTTTCGTTGAGGACGCGGGCGCGCGTGTACTTGCTGGCGGGTTCGTTGCCGATCTTGCCGTAGGCTTCGAAATAGCCGTGCGCGCCCGTGCCGCGCGCATGCACCACGCGCTCGGGGATCCGTTCGCGGTCGAAGTGGGTGATCTTTTCGATGAACTGGTAGTTCTCGAGGGTGGCCGGACCGCGTTCGCCGACGGAACGCATGGCCTGGTTGTCGCGGACGGGATGGCCCTGGCGCGTGGTCAAGGTGGGGCGCTGCTCACTCATCGCTGAATCCTCCTGGTTCGTGGGGAAAAGCGATTATAGAAATTGCCGAAATTGCGCAGCGCCCGACAGAGTTTATTTACAGCGCCTGGAACACGCCCGCTGCGCGGTTCTTCGTGACGTTATCCCAGGTGAACACTTTGCCGTTCATCGCCACGTAGACGCCCGGCGGCAGCATCTGCGCGGCGGCGCAGGCGAAGCCGAAGTTGAACAGGGCGTCCGAGTTGGCGATTTCGTACGGGATCATGGCGCCCGTGAACACGATCGTCTTGTCCGACGTTGCCGCGCCCAGCACCTCGGCCGTTTCGCGCATCGTGTCGGTGCCGTGCACGATCACGATCTGCTTCTCGCTGGCGGACTGGCAGGCGGCCAGCACGTTCTGGCGATCGCTGTCCTGCATCTCCAGCGAATCGAGCAGGGACACTATCTGCAGCTCGACGGGAATGGTCATGCGGGAACGTGCGATGACCTCCGGCAAGTGGCTTTCGGCAAAGCCCAGAACGCCATTGAGTTCGTTGTAGTGTTTGTCGAAAGTGCCGCCGGTGGCGATGATCCGCAAAGTCATGATGATTTGAAAACTCGGTAAAAAAAGGTGGGTAATGATAGCCGCAAACCGTAGTGTATCCGTATGTGTCTGCGCTAGAATCGTCCGGATCGGATGAGTATCCTTTCTCCTTTTTGGGCCGAGCCCGCCTTCCCAATGAAACCCGTCGCACCTGGAACCGTCATCTTCCATCGCCATCGCGGCTATGGTGTCATCACGCACGTCAACCTGCTGACAGGCTGGATCTCCGCACGCTTCGGCAATGAGTCGCGCACGCTCGACCTGAACCTGTCGACCGACGAGGTGCAGCACGCCGACGGCGAAGCGATCCTGTTCCGCCGCTCGCCGCCGGACCGCATGCCGCATGCGCGCCTGATGGCGATGGTGCGCGAGCTGCACAAGGCCGGCTACGAAAAGCTGTACCTGTATTCCTGGCCCAAGCCGTCCGGCCTGCACTGGCGCTGGCAATTGTTCACGGGTAAGCGCGACTGGATGCAGCGGCCGTGGCGCGAAGGCTGGTATGGGTCGGGCGCCGACTACAACAACAACCCCGTGATGGGATGGGGCGATGCACCGGGTGCGAGCACGGACGAGCTGATCCACGCACTGGCCAGGTTCGACCCGGAAGGCCTCGCCCGCGCGCTGGGGCGCGACGACGACCATACGGCGTGGTTCGCGAACGTATGCGATGCGCTATTGCCGGGTTACATGTATTCCTTCGACATGGCGCCAATGCAAAAGAACGCGAACGGCGGCCTCATCGAGATGCCGCCGGTGCCCATCGTGCCCGTGCGCGCGGGGTTGCCGGCGTATGCCGGGCCCGTAGTCGAGTGGCCGCCGGGCTGGGCCGGCATGTGGACGCGCCGGCACGAGATGCCGATGCGTAAGCCCAATTTCACCGGCGAGCCGGAGTTGCGCTGATTGTATAACGCCGCCTCCGCGCGATAGCTTTACCAACCTGATCGCCTGGACAACGTTCGGGCGTACATCACCGTCCGTGACGCCAGCGCCTCCAGCGAGGTTGCCTGGCAGCCTTACCCCCGCCTTTTCCAAAGCCCGTGCGCCCGCTCCGCGGTGAATGTGCTTGTGCCACCTGCCGTTGCCGTAGCAATCGAAATATTTACGGTGAATAAAACAATTATTGCCCCGTGGCAAAAGTCCGTTTCGGCAACCTAACCCAGAATCCCCCCGATGTAGTGCGACCACCGAGCTGACGGTAATCCGTGGCGCGGTGCGAGATAAAAAATGGAGGGGACAAAGATGGCACAAGGACAACTTCATATTTTACGGAAAAGACATGAGCAATAAGCAGCAGGTGTTTGTACATCCGGTTCAGCGTATGCCGGCGAAATCGAAAGCTTCCCTTGCGGTCGCAATCAGTGCAGCGATGGTCGCATTGGCGGCATCCGCACCGGCACGAGCCGATTACACGGCGAACGGTACGACAACCAAAGCGTCCGCATTTTGTGACGGTAATATTGCAATTTCGGGTAGCGGCGTTTATCCCGCAAGTGCCAACGGTTGCGACAATATCGCGATCGGTGCCTCGGCCAGCTCGAACGCAACGTCGCCGACCGCGTACAGCGAAGCCGTGGCAATTGGACGCATGACATCCGCAACTGGTCTCGCGGCGACGGCGGTGGGCGGCAATTCCAGCGCAAACGGGGATAACGCGACGGCAATCGGCGCCAGTGCCGTCGCCAGCGGGGCACAGGCAACGGCTATCGGCGACAGTGCCGTCGCGAACGGGGCAACGGCCGCGGCATTCGGCCAGGGCGCTTCCGCAGTCGACCAGTCGACGGCGATCGGACAAGGTGCGAAGGCGACCACCGCGAATTCCGTTGCGCTGGGCGCCAACACGACGACGCGCGCTGCAACGACCGAAAGCAATGCAACGGTAGGTAGCGTGACCTATGGCGGTTTCGCGGGCACCCCGGCCGGTGTCGCGAGCGTGGGCAGTGCCGGCGCGGAACGCCAGGTCGTCAACGTCGCGGCTGGCGCGGTGAGCGCAACGAGCACGGACGCGGTGAACGGCTCGCAGCTGTACTCGGTCGCCAACCAGGTGTCGTCGGTGACCGACCAGGTCGCTACGGTCGCCACCCAGGTCAACACGGTATCCAACAAGGTCGACACGGTTGCCACCCAAGTCAACACGGTGTCCAACAAGGTCGACACGGTTGCTACCCAGGTCAACACGGTGTCCAACAAGGTCGACACGGTTGCCGCCCAGGTCAACACGGTTTCCAACAAGGTCGACACGGTCGCAGCGCAGGTCAACACGGTTGCCGGCCAGGTCAACACGGTCTCCGGCAAGCTCGACACGGTCGCGACCCAGGTCAACACGGTTTCCGACAAGGTCAACACGGTCTCCGACAAGGTCAACACGGTCTCCGACAAGGTCGACACGGTTGCGACCCAGGTCACCTCGGTGTCCAACCAGGTGACGACGTTGAATACGACTGTCGGCAAGATGGAAGCGAGCATGTCGGCCGGCACGGTCGCCGACCAGACCGGAACGGCAGTCGGCCGCAACTCTGCCGTGAGCGCGTCGAACGGTACTGCCACCGGCACGAACGCGAAAGTGACGGCAGCGAACGGAACCGCCATCGGCGCGAACAGCCAGGCCACGGCCAACAATGCCGTCGCGCTGGGCGCGAACTCGGTCGCCGATCGTGACAATACGGTGTCGATCGGCTCGGCCGGCGCGGAACGCCAACTGGCGAACGTCGCGGATGGCACGGCACCGACGGACGCCGTGAACCTGCGCCAGTTGAACGGTGCGATCGGCTCGGTCCGTGACGAGATGTCGCAGTATCACAAGGATGCCAACGCCGGTACGGCGAGCGCGATTGCAATCGCCAGCCTGCCGCAAGCGGTATTGCCCGGCGAGCGCGTCGTCACGATGGGCGCCGGTACGTATGGCGGTCAAAGCGCACTCGCCGTCGGTATCTCCGCCGCGACGGACAAATGGCTCGTCAAGGGCTCGATGTCGAAACCCGTGTCGCGCCGCGGCTCGTTCGGTGCGGGCGTAGGCGTCGGTTATCGCTGGTAATTGAATTGCATCCGTCGTCGCGGGACACGCCCCGCGATGACAATCGGGCGGCATGTGTCCTGCGGCCGCCCTGTCCCTCACATCCCTTCCTGCAACCGCCGCGCGGGCGCGCCCAGCCGAGGCGCGTAATTGCTTTTCGTTAAAGATTTCCTGGCTACCCTTATAATGCGTACGGTATTTACAAAAATTGTCTTCGGAAACTTTTGCATCCCACTGTTCGCAGCCCCATGTCGTCCCGCTTTCCCAGCTCGACGCTGTCACTCGCTACCCAGGATATCTCCGGCGCCCATATTCTCGTAGTGGATGACCGTCCCAACGAGCTGCAGTTACTCATCGAAATCTTGCGCGCATCGCGCTGCCGGATCAGCGTCGCATTCGACGGCGCGCAGGCATACAACCGCGCGCAGTTGCTTGCGCCCGATCTGATCCTGATGGATGTGAGCATGCCCCGCATGGACGGTTTTACCGCATGCCGTTTGCTGGCGGCGAACCCCGCCACGCAGTCCATTCCGATTCTCATCCTGACCGCCATCGATAAACTCGACGATCGGATCCACGGCCTCGAGCTTGGCGCGATGGACTATATCGTGAAGCCGTTCGAGCCAGCCGAGGTGATTGCCCGAATCCGGAATCATTTAAAGAAGGTCATCCGCAGGCGACTGGACGAGCACCTGCCGGTGCTGCCCGACGGACCGGATGCGGTGCTCGTTCGCGCCGCCGTCGCCGTGCTGTTGCGCGACAGGCGCAATGCGCCGACGGTCGAGGAACTCGCGGGGCTCGTCGGTACGCATGAAAAACGCCTGTCCCGGGCGTTCCGCGACAACCTCGGCCAGACAGTCGGCGAATATGTTCGCCACACGCGGCTCAAGACGGCGCAGCGTTTTCTTCTCGATACGTCGATGTCCATTTCCGATATTGCGGAAGAAATCGGTTTTTCGACGGCAGCGAATTTCGCCACCGCATTTCGGGACCGCTTCGGCATGACGCCGTCCGAATGGCGCCGCCAGAAAGGCCTGATTGGGGACCGCCACGCGCAGGAACAACCGTCCGATGCATAGGCCTTGCGATCTCCCCGTGCTGCTCTATCGGGCGCTTGTCTTTTGTTTGCTGTCGACATGCCTCTTCCTTTGCAATGCCCGGGCCGCGGAGGCCGGCATGTCGATATTCGAAGATCCGACGGGCGCGCTGACGGTCGGCCAGGTGGCCGCGCGGCTCGGTCATCCGCAAAACGGTTTCCTCCCGGCGACCAGGGAGAAGCTCAATCCCGGCTTTTCGCAGTCCGCGTGGTGGCTGCATATCGTTGTGGCCAATCGCGACGACATCCAGCGCACGCTGGTGCTGGCATTACAGGATCCACGGGTCGAATGCGCCGATTTTTATACTTTTCGAAATGGCAGGTGGAGCGTCGGCACCGTGTTTCCTCCGGCCGGCGCCGCCGCAAATGCGGCGGGTTTGCGGTATCCATTGCTCGACCTGAACCTCGCGCCGCACGACGAACTTCCCGTATTGGTGCGCATTTCCTCGCGCAAACCGATACGCCTGCGACCTGCGGTCGTCACCTGGACGGCATGGCACGCCGGGGAAGTGCGCGCGGCGCTGTGGGATGCCGGCCTCCTTGGCGGATTCCTCGCACTCGCGTGGTGCGCGCTGCTGATCGGCGTGTTTTCGCGCAGCTTCACGTTTCTGTCGCTGGCCATGGTGGCGCTCGGCACTGCCGTGTACGAGGCGGGCATCCGTGGTTATTTGCGAACCTTTCTGTTGCCATCTTCGCCCGAATGGGCCGCTCGCGGCGAAACCGTGTCCGTCTATTTCGCGGTCGCGTGCTTCATCCTGTTCGTCTTGAGAATTTCGAACGGCGAGCGCGTACGCATACCCGTGCGCATCGCCTATCTGACGATATTCGCGCTCGAATGTGTCGGCATGGCCGGTGCGGCGTTTGGCGACCTCCATGTCTGGGTCCGGTTTTGTGCGGGCCTTAACGTCGCATTCGGCCTGTTGAATATCTGCATGGCGTTGCTGCTCGCCGTGCGCCGGACCCCGACCGGGCGGCTGATGCTCGTCACGGTCGTCTTTGCGCTGTTCAATTACGCGATCCGGACCCTCGATGGGATCGACGCACTGAAGCCGGCCTTGTCCTGGCTGCAATCGGATATTTTTCCCAATCCCGTCACCGCGACGATCGCGCTTGCAACGAATCTCGTCGTGCTGGCCGCCTGGATCCATCACGTGGGCCGGCAACGCAGCGAAGCAAGAGAACATCTCGAGCGTCAACAACGTACGGAACAGGAACGCCTGAAGGCGGAAGTCGCGAAACGCACGCTTGCGCTCAATGACGCCTTGCACCAGGCGGAGGTCAACGTGCGGCAGAAGATCGAAATTCTCGGCTATGTCAGCCACGACCTGCGCGCGCCGCTCTCCACGATCCATGGCTACGCCAAACTCCTGCAGGAAAGTGCGACTCAGCACCAGGCCAGGCTCATCCAGTCCATCGACCGCAGCATCCATTATCAGCTTGCCCTGATCGACGAACTGCTTGAATTTGCGAAAGCCGAACTGCAACCGCTCGCCCTCGATCCGGAGGCAACCGACCTGCCCGCCTTCCTGGACGATATCGGCAGCTACGCCGTTGCCCTGTGCGCACAGCAAAACAACCGGTTCACCTACCGCCTGCTCACGCCGCTGCCACGAACGGTGATCGTCGACGGGACACGCCTCCAGCAAGTACTGCTCAACCTGCTGTCCAACGCGTCGAAGTTTACGCGCGACGGCCAGGTCACGCTTTCCGTCGACGCACGCGAGGAAGCCGGCGAATACCTCATCGGCATCGACGTCGCGGATACCGGCATTGGCTTCGACGTGGATGGAAAGGCCGATCTTTTCCAGGCGTTCCAGCAGGTGCACCCGACCGACGGCGGAGCGGGACTGGGGCTGTTCATTGCCGACCGCATTGTCCGGTCCATGGGGGGCACGCTGCGGGTATCGAGCCTGCCTGGCGCCGGCACGTCGTTCTCGTTCCGGATTGCGGCGCGTACCGTCGGATCGATGTGCGTGGCGCCCGCGCAGGTCGACCGCCCGGCGCCGCCAGCAGCGGAATCCATGCCCCGCGTCGATGGCATGCCATCTTGCCCAGCCCCTGAAGCTCTCGACAGGCTGGCCGAATTCGCGCGCAGCGGCCGCCTTACCGATATCGAGCGATGGATCGACGCGCAGGCGGTCCATGCCGATTACGCGGATTTTCTCAGGGAAGTCCAGCGTTGCGCTGACGCGCTGGACTTCCAGGGTATCGACAGGCTGGTCGAGACCCTGAATTCCCGTGCGGCAGGTGCGCGCCTCGCTGTCGAGGAAAATGGTGACCGCTGAGCCCTCTGCCGTCAGGGTTTCAGGATATTGGTCGGGTTGCCGTTCGCGAAGTTCACGACATTCTCGAACGCCGCCCGGAAATACAGCTCATAACTGTCGCGCTCCACGTAGCCGAGGTGGGGCGTCGCCAGGACGGTTGGAATCTTCAGGATAGCCGCGTCGCCCGCCAGCGGTTCGCTGGTGAATACGTCCAGCGCCGCGTACCCCGGCCGTCCCTTGCGCAGCGCGGCCTCCAGCGCACCTTCTTCGACCAGTTCCGCCCGGCTCGTGTTCACGAACAGCGCGTCGCGCTTCATGCGCGCCAGGTCGTCCGCCTTGACGATGCCGCGCGTCGCATCGTTCAGCCGCAGGTGCAGGCTCAAGACGTCCGCCTGCTCGAAAAACGCTTCGCGCGTGGGCGCGGCCGTCAAACCGTCGGCAACCGCCGCGGCCCGGCTTTTCTCGCTGCCCCACACCATCACCTGCATGCCGAACGCCTGTGCATACCCCGCGATCATGTGCCCGATCTTGCCGTAGCCCCAGATCCCCAACGTACGACCCTTCAGCACGCGGCCCAGGCCGTTGAGTTCAGGGTTGATCGATGCCGTCTGCCACAGCCCATCCTTCAGGTTGTTGGCGTAAGGCACGATCTTGCGGCTGGCCGCCATGATCAGTGCCCACGTCAGTTCGGCCGGCGCGACAGGCGAGCCGACGCCTTCCGCGATCGCGATGCCGTGCTCGGTCGCGGCCGCCACGTCGACGTGCCCGGAGACCTTGCCGGTCTGTGAAATCAGCTTCAGGTTGGGCAGCTTGGCCAGCAGCGCGCGCGGGAAGGCTGTGCGCTCGCGGATCAGCACGAGGGCGTCGAACGGCGCCAGGCGGATCGCCAGCTGGCCCAGGCCGCGGGTCGAACTGTTGAACACTTTGACCTCGTGGCCGTCCAACAGCCGGAAGCATTCGAGGGTGCGGACGGCATCTTGATAATCGTCAAGGATCGCAATTTTCATGGATGTTAGCGGATGTTATCAGCAAGAAAGTAATGAAATGACAGAATTTGAACGGTAGGAAATAGCCTACTACTTTACTCAACCAAAATTCCTACATTTTTGTTATTGAAGCATTTAAAACGGGTTTGCACAGGTGTAGAATCGACCAGAAATAAGAGCCGGAGATGTCAGATTGACATCATTTGCGGCCAGCAGCACACGTTCCAACCAGCTCCCGGCACCGCGCACACGCGACCCCCGGGCTGGCGACATGACCGCCGTAGCGCCGAGCCGTGAACCGCACGGATTCCCAGGTGCGGGCCCACGAGGCCATCCTTGACGACGATCCTGCCGGGACAAGATTAACGGGATTCCGAAAGCCGCGCGCATTGCAGGCCGCCGCCTCTGCGCTACCTGCGCCATCGGAATCGCCAGGGATTCTTAATTGGCATTGGAGGTATGTATGAACCAGCCCGTGATGGGCGGCGTCGCCGCACTGAACGTCCCAGCTTACATCAAGCACAATAAACTCATCAATTGGGTGGCCGAGATCGCGGCCCTCACGAAGCCCGACGCCATCTACTGGTGCGACGGCTCCGAAGAAGAGTACGACCGCCTGTGCGCACAGATGGTCGAAGCGGGCACGATGAAGCGCCTGAACCCGGAGAAGCGCCCGAACTCGTACCTGGCCTGCTCCGACCCGAGCGACGTGGCGCGTGTCGAAGACCGCACCTTCATCTGCTCGGCCACGAAGGAGCAGGCGGGCCCGACCAATAACTGGACCGACCCGAACGAGATGCGCCAGACCCTGAACGGCCTGTTCGACGGCTGCATGGCCGGCCGCACGATGTACGTCGTGCCGTTCTCGATGGGCCCGCTGGGCTCGCCGATCGCGCACATCGGCGTGGAACTGTCCGATTCGCCGTATGTCGCCGTCAACATGCGCATCATGACCCGCATGGGCAAGGCCGTGTACGACGTGCTGGGCGCCGACGGCGATTTCGTGCCGTGCGTGCACACCGTCGGCATGCCGCTGCAGCCGGGCCAGCAGGACGTGCGCTGGCCGTGCAACGCGACCAAGTATATCGTGCACTATCCGGAAACGCGCGAGATCTGGTCGTTCGGCTCGGGCTACGGCGGCAACGCGCTGCTGGGCAAGAAATGCTTCGCGCTGCGCATCGCTTCCAACATGGGTTACCAGGAAGCCCAGCAGGGCGGCACCGGCTGGCTGGCCGAGCACATGCTGATCCTCGGCGTGGAATCGCCGCAGGGCGACAAGAAATACGTCGCGGCCGCGTTCCCGTCGGCCTGCGGCAAGACGAACTTCGCGATGCTGATCCCGCCCGCCGGCTTCGAAGGCTGGAAGGTGACGACCATCGGCGACGACATCGCCTGGATCAAGCCGGGCGCGGACGGCAAGCTGTACGCCATCAACCCGGAAGCGGGTTATTTCGGCGTTGCCCCGGGCACGAACGAAAAGACGAATCCGAACTGCATGGCCTCGCTGCGCGAAAACGTCATCTTCACGAACGTGGCGCTGACCGACGACGGCGACGTGTGGTGGGAAGGCATGACCAAGGAAGCCCCGGCGCACCTGATCGACTGGCAGGGCAAGGACTGGACCCCGGCGTCCGGCACCAAGGCCGCCCACCCGAACGCGCGCTTCACCGTCGCCGCCACGCAGAACCCGGTGATCGACCCTGCCTGGGACGATCCGGCCGGCGTGCCGATCTCGGCCTTCATCTTCGGCGGCCGCCGCTCGACGACGGTGCCGCTCGTGACGGAAGCCCGCAACTGGACGGAAGGCGTGTACATGGCCGCCACGATGGGCTCGGAAACGACGGCCGCCGCCGCCGGCCAGATGGGCATCGTGCGCCGCGACCCGTACGCCATGCTGCCGTTCATCGGCTACAACATGAGCGATTACTTCCAGCACTGGCTCAACCTGGGCCAGAAAGTCGCCGGCAAGAACCCGCAAGCGCTGCCGAAGATCTTCTGCGTCAACTGGTTCCGCACCGATGACAACGGCAAGTTCGTGTGGCCGGGCTACGGCGACAACATGCGCGTGCTGAAATGGATCCTGGACCGCAGCCAGGGCCAGGCCGGCGGCGTCGAGCACATGTTCGGCACCACGCCGACCTACGGCGACCTGAACTGGACCGGCATCGACTTCACGAACGAGCAGTTCGACCAGATCACGTCGATCGACAAGGACGCGTGGCGCGAGGAACTGAAGCTGCACAGCGAGCTGTTCGACAAGCTGGCCTACCGCCTGCCGCAGGAACTGGTCGCGACCAAGGCGCAGCTCGAGAAGCGCCTGGCCGAGTAAGACTGAAGGAGAAATACGGGCGGAGAAATACAGGCGAGGAGACGACGGCCGCACGCACGACGATGCGGCCGCGAGAAAATGGGAAAGGACAGGCTTGGTGGCCTGTCCTTTTTTCATTACCTCATCGATGCATGTTCAGGTGACATACTGCAACTAACCGACGTGCACAGCGGCAGTGTCGCCGTGCATCGCTTCCTTAACGAATTTAAACCATCACTTTGTGGAAAATCATTTGGTTTTTTGATTTTACTAAATGAGGCTTATCCTCTATCCTGTCGTCAACTCGCATTGTTAGCGCAAACATCTTATATAGAAGCGAGCTTCGACGTAAAAGGACAATAGACATGAGACACCGCCGCACCGTGCTGCGCGCCGCTCTGGCGCTGGCATTCTCCGCCCCGTTCGCACTGCCCGCCCTGGCCGCTGATGCGCGCCAGATCGTCATCGACGCGAACGCGCCGACCGTCGCGCGCGACCATTTCGCCGACCTGTCGGTGGGCTCCGATTACCCGGGCACGCTGATCCGCGACGACAGCCTGGCCCAACTGAAGATCGCGAAGGATGAGCTGGGCTTCCGCTACATCCGTTTCCACGGCATCTTCCACGACGTGCTGGGCACGTTCAAGGTCGTCGACGGCAAGCCCGTGTACGACTGGACGAAGATCGACTACCTGTACGACAAGCTGCTGGGCATGGGCATCAAGCCGTTCGTCGAGCTGGGCTTCACGCCGGAAGCGATGAAGACGTCCGACAACAGCATCTTCTACTGGAAGGGCAACACCTCGCACCCGAAACCTGAGCTGTGGGCGGGCCTCGTCGACGCCTTCGTGCGCCATGTGCAGCAGCGCTACGGCAAGGAAGAGGTACGCACCTGGTTCTTCGAAGTGTGGAACGAGCCGAACCTGGACGGTTTCTGGGAAAAGGCCGACCAGAAGGCCTACTTCGACCTGTACGACGTGACCGCGAAGACCATCAAGGCGATCGATCCGACCCTGCGCGTAGGCGGTCCGGCGACGGCGGGTGCGGCCTGGGTGCCGGAATTCCTCGCGCACACGCAGAAGAGCGGTGCCGCTGTCGACTTCATCGCCACGCACACCTACGGCGTGGATGGCGGCTTCCTGGACGAGAACGGCCAGGGCGACCAGAAGCTGTCGCCGTCGCCGGACGGCATCGTCGGCGACGTGCGCAAGGTCCGCAAGGAAATCGAAGCGTCCTACCTGCCCAAGCTGCCGCTGTATTTCACGGAATGGAGCACGAGCTACAACCCGCGCGACCTCGTGCACGATTCGTACATCAGTGCCGCCTACATCCTGTCGAAGCTGAAGGCGACGGAAGGCATCGTGCAAGGCATGAGCTACTGGACCTATACGGACCTGTTCGAGGAACCGGGTCCGCCGACCGCGCCGTTCGAAGGCGGTTTCGGCCTGATGAACCCGCAGGGCATCCGCAAAGCCGCCTGGTTCGCTTACAAGTACATGAACGAGCTGGGCGACCAGCAGGTGCAGACCACCGACAAGCAAAGCTGGGTGACGAAGGACGCGAACGGCGTGCAGGTGCTGGCGTGGGACTTCCAGACGCCGGACATGGGCAAGAAGACCAACCGCCCGTTCTTCGGCGCCGTCCAGCCGACGAAGAACGGCACGCCGCTGAAACTGTCGCTGAAGGGCATGAAGCCGGGCACGTATAACGTCCAGGTGTACCGCACGGGCTTCAAGGCCAACGACGCGTACACGGCCTATATCGAGATGGGCAAGCCGAAGACGTTGACGGCCGACCAGCTCGCGAAGCTGCAGGCGCTGACGGTGGACAAGCCCGAGACGCGCACCGTGAAGGTCGCGGCGAACGGCACCGCGAACGTGCAGGTGCCGATGCGCGTGAACGACGTGGTGCTGGTGAAGATCGCGAAGTAATCCGGCTCAGCTCCACTGCATCAGGCAGGGGGGCACGAGCAGCACGAGGGCCAGCACGAGATAGATCAGCTGCAGCGGGATCATCCACCTGGCCCACGTGATCCAAGGCACGCGTGCGAGCGCGAGCACGCCGACCGTGATGCCGGACGTCGGGATCATCGGCGTCGACAGCTCGCCCAGTTGAAAGGCGAGGATCGCGGTCTGGCGCGTGACGCCCACGAGGTCCGCGAGCGGTGCCATGATCGGCATCGTCAGCGCGGCCTGGCCCGTGCCCGAGTGGATGAAGAAGTTGATCACCGACTGGATCAGGTACATCTTCTGCGCCGCGAACACGGGGTGGCTCGACTGCACGAGCGGCATCAGGCCGTGCAGCATCGTGTCGATGATGTGGGCGTCGCGCGCGAGGATCATCGTGCCCCGCGCGATCGCGATCACGAGCGCCGTCGGCGCCAGGTCCTTCGCACCCTGCATGAAGGCCGCCACCCAGTTGTCGGGCCCCAGGCGCCCGACGATCCCCACGACGATCGCCATCGACAGGAACAACGCCGCGATCTCGTCGATGTACCAGTCGAATTTCACCACGCCGACCACCATCGCCGCGAGCGACAGCGCGAAGATCGCCAGCACTGCCTTGTGCCGGCCCGTCATGCGGTCTAGCCCCACATGTACGGGCTGTTCCTGGCGCCGCGTCTGGTCCAGCACATAGGTCGGACTCAGCGTGGGGTTCTGTTTTACGCGCGCCGCGTACCACATCAGGAACAGGATCGTGACCGTCGTCGTCGCCACCCACACGACGAGGCGATACCCGATCCCCGAAAACACGGGCACGCCCGCGATGCCCTGCGCGATGCCGACGTTGAACGGATTGAGGAACGCGGCGCCGAAGCCGGCCTGCGAACCGAGGAACGGGATCGACACGCCGGTGATGGTGTCGTAGCCGAGCGCCAGCGCGAGCGGCACGAAGATCAGCACGAACGGAATCGCTTCCTCGTTCATGCCGAACGTGGCGCCGCCGAGCGAGAACAGCGTGACGAAGACGGGGATCAGCGCGGCGCGCACGAGCGCCGAGTGCTCGTGCATGCGGGCGATCGAGCGGATCCCCGTGTCGATCGCATCGGTTTTCTGCACGACGGCGAACGCGCCGCCGACGACCAGCACGAAGCCGATGATCTGCGCCGCCTCCACGAAACCCTTGATGGGCGCCTTCATGAGCGCGACGAGGCCTTGCGGCGCGCTCTCGACATAGTGGAACGAGGCCGGGTCGATGAGCTGCTTGCCGTTCACGAGGTGCGTCTCGTACTTCCCGCCGGGGATGAACCACGTCGCCAGCGCGATCAGCGCGAGGATCGCGAACAGCAGCACGAAGGTATTGGGAATTCGTAGTCGCATATCACTGACTCAGTAAAGAACCCGAACGGAAGGGCGTCGTCCCCGCGATCTTACAGATGTGCATCCCGCGCAGCAGGTGGCGGTGCGCGGTGCTCGCGAACAGCAGGCCGTCGCGGTTCGCGTGCACGGTCGCCGTGTCGCCCGTGACCGGGTTGACGATGTCGGCGACGGCGTCGCCCGCCTTCACCTCGTCGCCCAGCGCCTTCAAAAACACGAGCACGCCCGTCTGCGGCGCGTGCAGCGGCTCCACGGCTTCCAGCGGCGACGCCGCGCACCGCGGCGGGGGCAGCGGGGCCGAGGGGGTGTCGACGATGCCTTCGCGGGCGAGGAACTGCAGCAGCGCGCGCGCATCCTGCTCCGCGTAATCGTAGCGCACATCCATCTCGCCGCGCAGTTCGACCGTGACGGCGGCGCACGCGGGCGGAATCGGGATCGACGGCCCGAAGTGCGCGGCCAGGTCCCACCACAGCCGGCTGCACGCCTCGTCGAACGGCTCGCCGCCCGAACCGGCGGACAGCAGATAGGCGCGCGCGCCGAGCAGCGTCGCCAGCGGTGCCACGCGGTCCGCCAGCGCGGGACCGGTATAGACATGCAGCAGCGCTTCGTTGTCGCAATGCAGATCGAGCACGATGTCGGCGTCGATCGCCATCTCCAGCAGCGTTTTTTTCAGCACCTGCGTGGCGTCTTGGGGCGCCCACCGTCCGACGGCGGCGCGTGCCTCGGCGCGGATCGCGGCCACGTTTGCGGCGGCATCCGGCCCGAGCCGGCCGGATAAGGTGTCTTTCAATTCGTCGGCGACGTGGCGGAAGGCGCGGTTGAAATTGGTGCCGGTGCCCAGGTCGAAGCGCCCGAACGGCGTGCCGTGCACGATCTGCGACAGCCCGATCGGATTCGCGGCGGGTACGAGGATCACCTCACCATGGATGCGGCCCGCCGCATCGAGTTGCTCCAGTTCGCGCCGCAGGACGTGCGCGACGAGCATCGCGGGCACCTCGTCCGCGTGCAGCGACGCCTGGATGTAGACCTTCTTGCCGCTGCCCGCGCTGCCGTAGTGGTACGACGTGAGCTGGTAGGTGGCGACGCCCGGTTCGGTCGCGATCGGATGGGTCTTCGTATGCATGCGGACGTGTCTCCTGGCGTCGGTCTGCGGCCGATTATGTATGAATTTTTACACAACGTAAATCGATGAAAGATTATTTTCAAAAATGTTGTTGAGTTGGGCGCTGTAACTGTTTTACATTAAAAAACATTAACTCATTGACATCCGGTCACATGACTTCTGCCGTCCCGTCCAGCGCTTCGCCCGACATCGGTTTCGCCGAATCTTCGCTCGGCCAGTCGCTGCTGCGGGTGCTGGCCGAGGGCTCGGCGTCGAACCGCGCGATCGCGGATTACGTGCTGCGCAACCAGGTGCGCGTGACGGCGCTCGGCATCGAGGAGCTGGCCGACGCGTGCGCCGTGTCGACGGCGACCATCAGCCGCTTTGCGCGCGACCTCGGTTTCAAGAACTACGCGGCGATGCGCGGCGCGGTGGCGGAGACGCTGCAGTCGGTGCTGCAGCCCGTCGAAAAGCTGCGCAGCACGATCGCGCGCCGCGCTGCGAAAGCGTCGCCGGCGCTGGAAAGCCTGGGCTATGCGGAAGCGGCCATCACGGCCACGAGCCGCGCGCTGTCCGGCACGCAGATCGACCGCGTCGGCGCCGTGCTCACGAAGGCGCGCACCGTGTACGTGCTGGGGTTCGGGCTGTCGTCGTTCCTCGCGGGTGCGCTCGCGATGCACCTGCAACCGTTCTGCCGCCACGTCGTCGAAGCGGCTGCGAGCGGCGGCACGGAAGTCGCGGCAAGCCATCTCGCCACCATCACCGGGAAGGACGTATTGGTCGTGATCTCGCTGCCGCGCTACACGCTGGATGCCGCGTCGCTGACGCGGTTCGCGCGCGATGCCGGCGCGACCATCGTCTCCATTACCGATTCGCCGGCGTCGCCGCTCGCCGAACTGGGTCACCACGTGCTGTACGCGCACAGCACGCACCCGGTGCTGCCCAGCAGTTCGAGCGCCGCGCTGGCCGTCATCGAAGCATTGGCCGTGTCGCTGATGACGTCCAATAAAGCCAACGTGGCCAAGGCGGCCCGCCACACCGAGGCGATCGCCGCGTATCTCTACGGCGAACACCAGATTCGCAAGCTCGTCAAAAAAACCTGAGTCACCACAAGACACCAAGAGGGAGAGCACCGCATGACCAAGCACATTTCGAGAGCCCTGCAACCGACCATACTGGCGGCGGCCGTCGCTGCCCTGATGGCGCAACACGCCACCGCGCAGACGCAGGCGGACGAACCGAAGATGCACCGCGTGGAGATCACCGGCTCGTCGATCAAGCGCATCGACACGGAGACCGCGCTGCCCGTGCAGCTGATCTCGCGCGAGGACATCGAGAAGATGGGCGCGACGACGGCCGCGGAACTGGTCAAGAACATCAGCGCGAACACGGCGCCGGTGACGGACGGCCCCAGCATCACGGACGGCACGTCCGGCCAGCGCGGCCTGAATGGCGCCAACCTGCGCGGCCTCGGCGTGTCGTCCACGCTGGTCCTGCTGAACGGCCGCCGTCTCGCCAACTTCGCGTCGCCCGGCGACAACTCGGGCGTCGACCTCAATAACATCCCGGCCGGCGCGATCCAGCGCGTCGAGGTGCTGAAGGATGGCGCATCCGCGATCTACGGTACCGATGCCATCGGCGGCGTGATCAACTTCATCACGCGCAAGGATTACACGGGCATCGACCTGGCCGCATCGGCCGCGGGCACGCAGCAGGGCGGGGCGGGCAAGAAGACGCTGAGCCTCAGCGGCGGCACGGGCGATTTGAGCACCGACCGCTTCAACGTGTTCGGCGTGCTCGACATCCAGCAGCTCGACCGCCTGCGTTCGGGCCAGCGCCGCTTCATCTCCGAGCACCCGCTCGCGACGACGCTGCCGGCGCAGATGTCCAGCAACACCTTCCCGGCCAATATCGACATCTCGGGCGCGCAGCGTGCCGCGTTGATCGCCGCGGGCCTCCTGCCGGCCGGCAGCACGGCCAGCCGCGTCAATCCAAGCTCGCCGAAGTGCAATCCGCCCGCCACCGTATATGCCGAGAAGGGCCCGGGCGGCGCGGCCGGCTGCAGCTACGACTACATGGAAGATACGGAGATCTATCCGGACTCGCGCAAGATCGGCTTCATCGGCCGCGCGACCTTCCAGCTCGATGCGGACAACCAGCTGTTCGCGGAGCTGGTGCAGACGCAGGCCAAGACCAAATACGTGCTGTCGCCGAACCCGGTGTCGACCCTGCGCAACCTGCCGGTCAGCATCCTGCCGGAGGCGTACCGCAATGCGCTGTCGGCGCCCGGCCTGCCCGCCACGGTCAACCGGATCCGCTACCGGATGTCGGAAGCGGGCAACCGCACCAACGACGTGACGAGTACCGGCCAGCGCCTGCTGCTGGGCGCCACGGGTACCATCAAAGGCTGGGACTACGACGTGGCGCTGGGCCGCGCCGAGAACAAGGCCATCGACAAGTACGTCGACGGCTACTTCCTGTATGACCAGTTCGAGGCCGGCGTGCGCTCGGGCGCGATCAATCCGTTCGGGCCGTCGTCGCAGGCCGGCCGGGACCTCATCAACAAGATCCGGATCAACGACGAGGCCCGCAATGCGAAGGGCGTGTCGACTTCCCTCGACGGCAAGATGTCGCGTTCGCTGACGGCGCTGGCCGGCGGCGACCTGGCGCTGGCGGTCGGCGGCGAACTGCGTCACGAACACCAGACGTTCAGGCCGTCGGACCTGCTGCGCTCGAATAACATCCAGGGTGACCGCGACAGCACCATTCCGGCCGGCGAACTGGCCGACGTCGAGACCGCGGACAACACGAGAAAAGTGGCCTCCGTGTTCACCGAGGTGGTCGCGCCGTTCACCAAGGAACTCGAGATGCAGTTCGCGGTGCGCTACGACCACTACAGCGAAGTGGGCAACACGACCAATCCGAAGATCGGCCTGCGCTGGCAGCCGATGCAGTCGCTGCTGGTGCGCGCGTCCGCGGGCACGGGCTTCCGGGCGCCGTCGCTGTCGGACCTGAAGCGCCCGACGATCTTCGGCACGACGGCCGGCATCCTGACCGATCCGCAGTGCGTCAAGCAGGAAGGCAGCATCGACACGTGTACCGACCAGTGGAACGTCGAACGCCGCTCGAACCCGGACCTGAAACCGGAAAAATCGCGCGAGTTCTCGCTGGGCGTCGTGTTCGAACCGGTCAAGCGCACGAGCCTCTCGATCGACTACTGGAACATCGAGAAGCGCGACGTGATCAGCACCCTGGGCGAACAGGTCATCATCGAAAACCCGGCAGCCTACAACGGCAAGTACATCCAGCGCGACGAGGACGGCTTCATCTCCAACATCCTCCTGATGAAGGAAAACCAGGGCAAGCTCAGGACGTCCGGCTTCGACATCGCCGGCGACTGGCGCTCCGAGCGCGGACCGTGGGGCCGCTTCGGCGTCAACCTGTCCGGCACGCTGATCCTGCACTACGACCGCCAGTTCGGTCCGCAGGAACCGTTCCGCACGAACCTGGGCGTGTTCCTGAACGACCAGGCGATCCAGAAGTGGCGCCACCGCGTGAACTTCGAGTGGGACAACGGCCCGGTCACGCTCACGCTGGCGAACCAGTACTCGATGGGCTACACGGACCAGAACACGACCTACGACCCGTACACGGACACGCTGCTGGCGCCGAACCACGTGAAGTACTACTCGCTGTGGGACCTGACGGGCAGCTGGACGATCAGCAAGCAGCTCAAGGTGCGCGCGGGCGTCCTGAACATGTTCAACGCGGATCCGCCGTTCTCGAACCAGGCCTGGTTCTTCCTGGCCGGGTATGACCCGAGCTACACGGACCCGCGCGGCCGCAGCGCGTTCGTGAGCGTGAACTACTCGTTCCGCTGACATGCTGAAGCGCTTGTGCTTCGCGCTGGCGCTCGCGGGCGTCGGCGCATGGGCGGCCGCCGCGCCATCCGGCCCCAAGGGATCGCTGGTGATCATCGGCGGCGGCCTGCGCGTTAACAACGCCGAGGTGTGGGAAAAGATCGTCGCGCTGGCGGGCGGGAAGGGCGCGCGCATCGCCGTGCTCCCGACGGCCGCGCAGACGCCCGCGAAGGAAGCGCAACTGACGGTGGATGCGCTGAACCGCTACGGCGCGCGCGCGTTCGTCGTCCCGGTCGCGCCCATGCTGGCCGGGACCGACGTGCGCAAGGCCGCGGACGATCCCGCGCTGGCCGATGCGATCCGCAAGGCCGGCGGCGCGTTCTTCACGGGCGGAGATCAAGCCCGCATCACGGGCTCGCTGCGGCGCGCGGACGGCAGCAACACGGCCGTGCTGGACGCGCTGTGGGGACTGTACCGGCGCGGCGGCGTCATCGCGGGCACGAGCGCCGGCGCCGCCATCATGAGCAGCACCATGTTCAACGATCCGCCGCTGGACGTGATGCCGGTGCTGAAGAACGGCGTCGTGGACGGCAAGGACGTCGCGCCGGGCCTCGGCTTCATCGGCGACGACGTCTTCGTCGACCAGCACCTGCTCGCGCGCGGCCGCTTCGGCCGCATGCTGCCCGCGATGCTGGCCAAGGGTTATACGCTGGGACTGGGCATCGACGAGAACACGGCCGCCGTCGTCGGGCCGACGCGCGACGTCACGGTGATCGGCTATCGCGGCGCGCTCGTGCTCGACCTGGCCGGGGCAAGTACGGACAAGTCGAAGCCGGGATTCAATCTCGCCAATGCGCGCATCAGCTACCTGGACAGCGGCGACCGGTTCAACCTGGCCACGCGCACGTACACGCCGGGACCGGGCAAGGAGCCCGTGGACCGGCAATATGTCGAGCACCGGCCGCCGATTTTTTATACGGACATCCTCGGCAACACGGCGGTCGCGGACCTGCTCGAAAAGCTGGTCGACAGCGACTTGCAGCGCGCCGTCGGCGTCGCGTTCGAAGGGCCGGACAGCCAGTTGCCGGAACGCGGGTTCGAGTTCACGTTCACGCGCGTGCCGGACACCGCGGAATACGTGACGAACCGCGAGGATGCGTATTCGATCTACCGGATCAGGATGGACGTGCGGCCGGTGCGGATCCGCCAGCCGTTCTACACGGCCGATTAAGACAGCAGCGCCGCATCCACCTTGCGGAAGATGCACAATGCCGCGTATGCGGCGCTATCGACCGCCCGGCAGAACTCGGGATACGTCTGGAAATGCCGCGACGACCAGTGGAACTCGGGCACGAGGTCGCTGATGTTGAAGCGTGCGAGCGATTGGTCCTTCTCCGGGTCGTGCGAGAGGCGCTGCCGCGGCGTGCGGATGGCGACCCAGTGACTCAGCTGGCCATACCTGCCGAGGTTCGCGCCCCCGTCGTCGACGAGGGCATGGATAAAACGCCCGTCGGTCGTGGGACGTTCGGCGACCACGACGTTCTTGCCCTTGTTCTTGACCGCGAAGCCATGCGGCGCCAGCACCTGCGTGAACCGCTCGCGCAGCAGCTGCACGCGCCCGGTCCACGGCAGCGCGTTGAATTGCGGATCGTCGCGCAGGCCGGCCGCGCGGATCGCACGCGCCTTGGCCTCGCGCGACCAGCGCACGGTCTCGTCGTGGATGGGATTCAGGTAGTCTTCGAGACATAGCTTGATCGCCGGCTCGATCTGCGGGGCGGTCAGGTCCGTCGGCGACACGAGCGTGGGCGCCCGCTCGCGCAAGGCTTCCAGCAGCGCCGAGCGATAGGGCTGCGTGGGAGCGTAGACGCCTTTGCACACGTCGATCGGCCCGCGCAGGGCCGACAGCCGCTCCATCGCGCACTCGCGCCAGTAGGCACGCAACTGCGCCTTCGCCTCGGGCGTGGGCGCGAAGGCGAGGATGCGTTCGCGCCCGATGGCGGCTTCTTCACCATAGCCGGCGGCGGCCAGGTCGTCCCAGATGGATTCCAGGTCGGCGGCCACGTGTACGAGCGCCAGCGCGAGGGTCCGTGCCGGATCCGTCGCACCGGCGCCCATCGTCACGCCTTGAGCAGCGGCTTGAGGTACTTGCCGGTGACGCTGGCCGGATTGTCGGCCACGTCTTCCGGCGTGCCGTGCGCGACGATCGTGCCGCCGCCCGCGCCGCCTTCCGGACCCAGGTCGACGATCCAGTCCGCCGTCTTGATGACGTCCAGGTTGTGCTCGATGATGACGAGCGTGTTGCCCTGGTCGCGCAGGCGGTGGATCACCTTCAGCAGCAGGTCGATGTCGGCGAAGTGCAGGCCCGTCGTCGGCTCGTCGAGGATGTACAACGTGCGGCCGGTATCCCGCTTGGACAGTTCCAGCGACAGTTTTACCCGCTGCGCCTCGCCGCCCGACAAGGTGGTCGCGCTCTGGCCCAGCTTGATGTAGCCGAGGCCCACGTCCAGCAGCGTGTGCAGCTTGCGCGCGATGACCGGGACGGCCTTGAAGAACTCGTGCGCATCCTCGACCGTCATCTCCAGCACTTCGGTGATGTTCTTGCCCTTGTACTCGACTTCCAGCGTCTCGCGGTTGTAGCGCTTGCCGTGGCAGACGTCGCAGGGCACGTACACGTCCGGCAGGAAGTGCATCTCGACCTTGATCACGCCGTCGCCCTGGCACGCCTCGCAGCGGCCGCCCTTCACGTTGAACGAGAAGCGGCCGGCCGAGTAGCCGCGTTCCTTCGCCGTCGGCACCGTCGCGAACAGGTCGCGGATCGGCGTGAACACGCCCGTGTACGTGGCCGGGTTCGAACGCGGCGTGCGGCCGATCGGCGCCTGGTCGACGGAGATCACCTTGTCGAAGTGCTCCAGGCCGTGGATGGCGTCGTGCGGTGCCGGTTCCGTCTGCGAACCGTACAGATGGCGCGACAGCGCCGGGTACAGCGTGTCGTTCACGAGCGTCGACTTGCCGGAGCCCGACACGCCCGTCACGCAGGTCAGCAGGCCCACCGGCAGCTCCAGCGACACGTTCTTCAGGTTGTTGCCGGTCGCGCCCGTGATGACGAGCTGGCGGTCCGGGTCGGCCTGCGTGCGCTTCTTCGGCACGTGGATCTTCTTCTTGCCCGACAGGTAGGCCGCCGTCAGCGACTCCTTGCTCTTCATGATGTCCTTGAGCGAGCCTTCGGCGATCACGGCGCCGCCGTGCACGCCCGCGCCCGGACCCATGTCGACGATGTAGTCCGCCGTACGGATCGCATCCTCGTCGTGTTCCACCACCAGCACGCTGTTGCCGATGTCGCGCAGGTGCTTCAGCGTCGCGATCAGGCGGTCGTTGTCGCGCTGGTGCAGGCCGATCGACGGCTCGTCCAGCACGTACATCACGCCCGTCAGGCCCGAGCCGATCTGCGACGCGAGGCGGATGCGCTGCGCTTCGCCGCCCGACAGCGTGTCGGCGCTGCGGTCCAGCGACAGGTAATCGAGGCCCACGTCGTTCAGGAACGACAGGCGCGCGACGATTTCCTTGATGACGCGCTCGGCGATGTCCTTCTTCGCGCCCGTCAGTTCCAGGTCCTTGAAATAGCCGAGGCAGTCGCGCAGCGGCGTCTTCGCGACTTCATAGATGGCGCGCTGCTGCCGGCCGTTGCCGATCTTGACGTAGCGCGCTTCCGTGCGCAGGCGCGCGCCGCCGCACGACGGGCATTCCTTCTCGTTGATGAACTTCGCCAGCTCTTCCTTCACGGCCATCGAATCCGTCTCGCGGTAGCGGCGCTGCAGGTTGTTCACGACGCCTTCGAACGTGTGCTCGCGCATCACCGTGCGGCCACGCTCGTTCACGTACGCGAACGGCACCGACGTCTTGCCGGAGCCGAACAGCACGACGTCCTGCGCGGACTTCGGCAGTTGCTCGAACGGCTTGTCGAGGTCGAAACCGTAGTGCGACGCGAGGCTCGTCAGCATCTGGTAGTAGAACTGGTTGCGGCGATCCCAGCCCTTCACGGCGCCGGACGCCAGCGACAGGTTCGGGAACGCGACGATGCGCTTCGGATCGAAGAACTCGATATGGCCCAGGCCATCGCATTCCTGGCAGGCGCCCATCGGGTTATTGAAGGAGAACAGGCGCGGCTCCAGCTCCTGCAGCGAATAGCCGCAGACGTTGCACGCGAACTTGTTCGAGTAGATGTGCTCCTTCTCCGTGTCCATCTCGTACGCGACGGCGCGGCCGTCCGCGATGCGCAGCGCGGTCTCGAAGCTCTCGGCCAGGCGCTGCTTGATCTCGGCATTCACCTTCACGCGGTCGATGACGACGTCGATCGTGTGCTTTTCCGTCTTTTTGAGCTTCGGCAGGTCGTCGACGTCGTAGATCTTGGCCGCGTGCGTGCCGCTCTGGATGCGGAAGCGGACGAAGCCCTGCGCCTGCATCGCCTCGAACAGGTCGCTGTGCTCGCCCTTGCGGTTCGCCACGACGGGCGCCAGGATCATCAGCTTGGTCCCTTCCGGCATGGCCAGCACGGCATCGACCATCTGCGACACGGTCTGCGCGGCCAGCGGCTCTTCCGGGTGGTCCGGGCAGTACGGCGTGCCGACGCGTGCGTACAGCAGGCGCAGGTAGTCGTGGATCTCGGTGACGGTGCCGACGGTCGAGCGCGGGTTGTGCGACGTCGCCTTCTGCTCGATGGAGATGGCGGGCGACAGGCCCTCGATCATGTCGACGTCCGGCTTTTCCATCAGCTGCAGGAACTGGCGCGCATAGGCCGACAGCGATTCGACGTAGCGGCGCTGGCCCTCGGCATACAGCGTGTCGAAAGCGAGCGACGACTTACCGGAACCCGACAGGCCGGTGATGACGATCAGCTTGTTGCGCGGCAGGTCGAGGTTGATGTTCTTGAGATTGTGCGTGCGGGCGCCGCGGATACGGATTTCTTCCATTGTTGTTTGAAGGCTTTCGAATGGTTGCGGGGCCGGCGCACGAATGGCACAGGTGAGCGGGCCGAACGGGAAAGCGCACTAGTTTACCTGTTTTTATTTACAGTGGTATGCCGGCCCTCGAAAAAGTCTGCGAGGCTTGGCAGCATGATATGACGACCTGTCAAGATCTGCCGTTCCGGTACAACGTGCGCGTTCTGTATGTGGCCCGGGAGAGGCGCAATTCAATGGCAGACTCACCAGAAAACCGAAAAATTTTTCGTCCGGCGGTATTGATATGTATCTCTTCCAAAACGGGCACTTTGTCCCCATCTACGAGGTCTGATCGGGTGCTGCAACCCGGGTGTCCGGTCGGTGCGGAACCAGTTGCTTTCTAAGGCGACTGACCAGCATAATAGCGGACGCAACATCAACAGTTTCCCTAACGCTTAGTCTTCATGCAGAGTCAGGGATCATACAAAGGAGCTTTACAAAATGGCATCAGTTAACAAGGTCATCATCGTCGGCAATCTCGGCCGCGATCCGGAAATCCGCTACATGCCGAGCGGCGACGCCATCGCCAACATCGCCGTGGCCACGTCCTACAAATCGAAGGACCGCAACACCGGCGAGCAGAAAGAGCTGACCGAGTGGCACCGCATCTCGTTCTTCGGCCGCCTCGCCGAAATCGTCGGCCAGTACCTGAAGAAGGGTTCGTCGGTCTACGTGGAAGGCCGCCTGCAGACTCGCAAGTACACCGACAAGGACGGCATCGAGCGCTACGCCACCGACATCATTGCTGAAAACATGCAGATGCTGGGCGGCCGCCAGGGCATGGGCGGCGGCGACAGCTACGGTGGTGGCGACGACATGGGCGGCTACGACGCCCCGCCGAGCCGCCCGGCCCCGCGCCAGGCCCCGCCGGCCCCGGCCGCACGTCCGCAGCCGAAACCGGCACCGAATTTCTCGGATATGGATGACGACATTCCGTTCTAAACTGGAATCCGTTTTCCGCTGACGAAAGCCCGCTCTTCGCAAGAACAGCGGGCTTTTTCTATTACAGGAGACCGCGATGGTGATCGAATATGTCCGCTACAAGATACCGGCCGACCAGGCCGACCAGTTCATTGCCGCTTATGCGACGGCGGGCGAGGCGCTACGCAAGTCCAGCCATTGTCTCGGCTTCGAGCTGAGCCGGTGTACGGAAGAGCCGACGTCGTTCATTTTGCGGATCGAGTGGGATTCGGTCGAGGGGCATATGAATGGTTTCCGCAAGAGTGCCGAGTTTCGGGAGTTCTTTGCGAGTGTCCGGCCGTTCGTGGGCGATCTTGACGAGATGCGGCATTACGAGCGGACGAAAGTGCTGAGCAGTTAGAGTTGAAGGCCGATCTCGAACTGGCTCAGCAGCTTTTCCACCATATCGGATTCGATGCCGGTAGAGCGGGTCATGTGGACGAGAAGGCGGTCGCGTTTGCGCGGATCGGCCAGGATGGCGAGCAGGGCGTGCAATGAATCGTCGTGCAAGATGACACGCGTGTCATGGCCGAGCAGGCTGGCGCCAGCCAGAGGCAAGTCGAATCCGGCGGCTTCGAGCAATTCGAATGCATCCTCATACATGCGGTCACCATTTCCTGCTTCGTGGTAGTGCTGGAGAAGGAAAAGAAGGTCCTGGGCATCCTTGTTATCGTGCAGACCCCGGTCGTCCCATGCCAGCAGTTTGAGTGCGGCAAGCGCTGGAATCGATACGACCCGGATGACAAGGCCGTTACGTGCTTCCACGTCCAGTGCCGATGCCAATGCTTCGGCATATCCCATGACGCTCATGACGACGTTCATGTCGGGTGGCCAGGAAATGCGATGTGCTTCCTGTTCCACGCCACCGAAAGGAATCAGATCCAGCGGAAACGCGTTGCCGTGTTCCGTGGGCTTGTAATGCAATAGATGCACCTTGTCTGCGGCCGGTACGAAGCTGCCGGTGGCCACGAGAGCGGCTTTTAGTGCGTGAAAACGTTCCCAGTGGTCGAGTGCGATGGCGAAGTCGACATCATGAGTCGCCCGCCGGGTGTCGAGGCCGAACACATGCGTCATCAGCATATCGCGTGCGGTCGCGCCAACAAGCAGGTAGTCACAGTCGAGCTCTTCCGTTACCGTCTGAACCGTGGACAGGATCTCGAGAAGGATCGGATTGAGGGGTTTATCGGGTCGTATCGTGTACATACTGGATGATGTCGGGCGCGAGCTCGCGTGCTACGGTAATGTTGCGTGAATCGTGGCTCGCCATCAGGTCCGCGTAGACGAGGTGTGGCGGTACCGTCGGAAACCACTTGGTGAAGTCGTCCGGGTTCCAGAACATCTCGACGACTTCAATACGGCCTTGTGGATCTGCGCGCAAGCGAAAATTCTTGACGATGTCCTTGAGCGCATGTGGGTCATCCATGTCGACATAGATCGTGCACGCCTCGGGTTTGAGGTGGCCGGTCATGTACATGGCTGCCTGCTCGCCGCCGTATGCTGCAAGCCGGAGGCCGGGAACCCAGTTGAGGAAGTGATCGAAATTGTCGGTCGCGAATCGGTGTTTTCTGAGCTTGGGCTTGAGCCTGCCGGCATAACCACTGGCCCACTCGTTTAAAAACAATTCAGGCGTGCGGATCATGCGTTTCCCGTTGGCCGCAGAACCGATCAACTCGCGTGATTCCAGGGTTTCGAATGCCTTGCCAATGGCGCCGGTCGATATCCGTGCCTTGCTCGAGATATCCCGGTAGGGGGCGTTGAGCAGTGCGGGCTCGGCCAGGGCTGCAAACATCAACCTGAGTACCGCTGGCGTCATCGTATTGCTCACCAGAGGCAGGAGTTCGGCATGACCGCGTCGGCCGGTCACATAGACATAGATTCCCGCACCGTCATTAATGTAGGCATTTCCCGCCGTATCAATGAACTGCAGACCGATGTCGCGGCAACGGTTCGCCATATCAGGACTGAGTGGGGAACTGACCAGCAGTGTGCTCTGCGTATTGCCGAGTCTGTTCAGCAGATGAAGTGGCAGCGCATAGCGATCGACCTTTTTCTTGATTTCGCAATCGTATCGTAACTTTCGACCATTGATCGTAAGGGCGACCGCAGCATCGGTATCGTCATTTGGAGTATCGATGACTTCGCCCTGAATGCTTGTCGAATCGTGCAGTGCATCAAGGGCGCTCGCCACGAATGCGGCTTTACCCCCAGATACAAACAGGTTGTTCATAGTTTTTTAGCGTTCACGTTACGTGAACATGGCCAAGATATGAACAAGTATACCGGATGTTCATATTTTTAGGTTGTTCACGTTACGTGAACAAGAAAAATCCTGAACAAGCGCCCCGCACGACCTGCCCATTATTCGGGCTGTCCTCACGCCCCAGGTGCAAGTCATCACGCTAGTTTGATTCAAGTTAGTGCATGTAACGACACCAGCCATGAATCAAGCTGGCATAAAACCTGCATCAACTCCCGCATCAGCCGCCGCCGGCGGTCAAACCGATCGGAGCCCAGGATGCACGCAGAAACTCTCCCCACCCACTCCACCGTCCAGCCCGACGTCAAACTGTCCGGCGACGTGTTCGGCGCCCTGATCAACCTGTCCGGCCGGCGCCGCTTCACATCCCAGCGGGTGGTGCTGTATTCGGTGCTGGCCTCGCTCGGCCATGACGGCGCGGACAAGACCGCGCGCGACACGCTGGCCGCCTTCAGGGATGCGCATCTCACGCTCGTGGAGGGCAAGCAGGGGCTGCCGGGCATTTTTTGCCAGCAACTGCGCGACGCCTATTTCGGCACGATGCGGGGCGACCAGATCATTCGCGAGTTCATCGCACTGGCCGGGAGTACGCTGGACGCCATCGGCACGACGTCGCGGCGCGCGCCCGGGCTGCTCGACGAGCTGGTGCGCAGCGCGACGCCGCTGCTCAGCGTGCTCAACACCCTGACTCTCGTGTACGAGGAGCAATCCAAGCGCCACGCGCTCCAGCAGCGCCGGCAGATGCACGAATTGATGGGCGACATCAAGACCATCGCGCGGGAGGCGCGCATGGTCGCCTTCAACGCCCAGATCGTCGCCGCGCGCGCGGGCCCGGTCGGCAGGGAGTTCGCCGTGGTGGCGAGCACGATGACCAACATCACCGGCGAGATCGATGCGCTCGTGCAGACCGCCCTGGAGGGGTCGCTGGCCTACTGAATCAGACGCGCTTCCGCTTCCCGCTGTCGGGAACGTGCTGGTCCTTGACCCTGCGCGCGCCGCGTACCGTGAAGTCCGTCACCGACCGCAGGTCGAACGGCGCCGCGCCGCCGCTGCCCGGCTGGGCGTTGACCGCACTGAAGACGGCGTCCCGCACGTCGTCCAGCACGAAGGCGGCACGCGCGTCGGGCCGGGCATACGTCACCGTGACATGGTCGACGTCGATGCCCGCCGCATGGCGCACGTACAGGCCATAGGCCGGGCAGGGCCCGAACATGCCTGGCTCGGGATACGCGGTCGGCTTTTCCAGCGGGACCACGTCGCGGAGCAGGGCCGCGCCGCCGCCTTCGACGTGCACGCGCAGGTTCGACAAGTGGATGTCCTCGACCGGATGACCGGGCAAGCCGCTGATCGTGCTGGTGAAACCCGCCTGGGCGGCCGAGACGACGATATTGCTGATGTTGACGCGCCGGATGGAGCCGATCGGCGGCGCATCCGGTCCGCGCAGGCGCGCGCCGAGGTAGATGAAGATCGGATCGTTGGCCACCTTGCGCATGGTGATGTTGGAAATCGCGAGGTCTTCGATGTGCGAACCGTCCACGCTTTCGATGGCGAGGCCGCGGCAATCGTCGAAAACGCAGTTGGTGATCGTGATGTTCCTGAAGTCGCCGTTCGATTCCGTGCCCAGCTTGATCCGCCCGACGCGGCCCGAGTGGTAGTCGGGCGCGCTGCGCTTGAATGTCCCGTCCAGCAAGGTGCCGACGTCGAAATTCCCGGCCAGGTAGCAATCCGAAATCGTGATGTTGTCGCAGGCCGCGACCCTGCCCAGTGCATACGACGCCTTCAGGCAGATGCCGTCATCCCAGGGCGAATTGACGCTGCACCGGGAAATGCGCACGTTGCTGCAGCAATCGATGTCCATGCCGTCGCGGTTGGTATCGATACGGAGGTTATCGACGGTCACGTTGGTGCATCCGGTCGCCAGGATGCCGAAATGGCCTCCCCTCAGGATGCCGAAGTCGCGCAGCAGGACGTTATTGCATTCGCGTAGCGAGATCGCCTTGTTGCCTTCGCCCGGCCCGCCGTCCGCGTCGTAGCGGATGCTCCCGTCGGGCAGCCTCCGGTAGCCCGGGTTCAGTCCCTTGCCATCGATGCAGCCGGTGCCGGTGATCGCCACGCTGTCCAGGCCGATGCCCCAGATCAGGCTGTTCTTCCAGTGGCTGTGGCCGAAGTCCTGGTAGTTCCCACCCGCCTCGTTCGGTTCCGGCAGATCGTAGCGGGCGACCTTCCAGTCGACCGCCTCGATCACGGCACCCGCCTCCAGATGCAGCGTGACGCGGCTGCGCAGCCGGATCGATGCCGACAGATACCGCCCGGGAGGGACATGAACGGTGCCGCCGCCGGCCTTTGCGGCCGCCTCGATGGCGGCGTTGATGGCGTCCGAATCGACCGTTCCGCCGTCGCCGCGCGCGCCGTAGTCGCGCACGTCGTGGCGCGCCGTGCTGTGCGCTTGCGCGCTGCCACCGAACCCGCCGCCAAGGACGACGGGAAGCGATGCCGCCAGTCGGGCGGCTGAACCAAGCAAACGACGGCGGGAAAGCATGTCCATGAGTCGATATCCGGGAGAAGGTGGCGGTCCCGTGATGTTATCGATCTCAAGGTTGAAACGCAATTACGTTTCCTGTTGCGTCCCCAGCGGCGCCCGATTCAGCCTGACATACGCATCCAGCACATCCGTCTTGTGCACGGCGCCGAGCAGCTCGGGGTCGAGCGCGCTGCGCACGGCCGGTAGCCGCTCGCCGAAGTGGCGCATGAACTGGCGCAGCGCGTCGTCCAGGCCCATGTCGGCCGTGACGAGGGGCAGGGCGTCGGGCCGCGCGAGGTCGGCGCAGGTGCGTGCGGATGCCTCGTTCTGCTGGTACAGGGCGGCGACGTCATGCAGGGCCACCACGCCGCGGTAGCGCCGGGCGTCATCGACGAGATAGAGGTATTTCACGGGATGCTGGCGGAACAGCGCAGCGGCCTGCGCGACCGGGGCATCCAGCGGCAGGACGGTATCGGCGGGGCGGATCAGTTCCTGCATCCGGATCGTGCGCAGGCGTTCGCGTTCCTGCTCGTCGGCTGCGCGGCGCGCCGTGATCTCGTACATCGACGGCCCGTTCACGGCCCGCGCGACGGCAAAGGCGACGACGCAGGCCAGCATCAGCGGCAGCATCAACGCATAGCTGAGCGTCATCTCGAAGATCATCAGGATCGCCATCAGCGGCGCGCTCGTGGCAGCGGCCAGCAGGGCGCCCATGCCGACGGCGACGAACGCGGCCGGCGCGGCGGCCGTTTCCGGCGTCAACGCCTGCGGCACCAGCGCGAACAAATGGCCGACGGCCGCGCCGACGAACAGCGTGGGCGTGAAGATGCCGCCGATGGCGCCGGATCCGCTGGTGAGCAGCGTCGCCGCGATCTTGCAGACGAGGACCACGAGCACGGCCTGCCACAGCCAGGACTGGTGCAGCAGCGCGTTCACCACGCTGTAGCCGTTGCCCCAGACCTGCGGCACCCAGATCGAGATGGCGCCCACGCCCAGGCCGCCGAGCGCGAGCCGCAGCGGCAGCGGCAGGCCGCTTCGGGCGAACAGGCCGCGCGTGCGCTGCAGCGCGACCAGGAAGGCCGGCGCGATCAGCCCCGCGAGCACGCCCAGCGCGACGAACCACACCACCTCCAGGTTGGCGATGGGCGCGAACGCGGGCATCTCGTACGTCGGGTGATAGCCGGGCAGGCGGCGCATGGTGATGTTGGCGACGACGGCGGCGACCATGATCGGCCCGAGGCTGTTCATCGTGATGGCACCCAGGATGATCTCGGTGACGAAGAACGCGCTGGCGATAGGCGCGTTATAGGCTGCCGCGATGCCGGCCGCCGCGCCGCACGCCACGAGCAGACGCAGGCGCTCGGTATTGAAACGGGCGATGCGGCCGACGACGGACGCGCTCATCGCCGCCAGCTGGATCATCGAGCCTTCGCGGCCGATCGAGCCGCCGGACGCGATCGACAGCAGCGACGATACGCTGTTCACGAGCGTAAGCCGCACCGGCACCTTGCCGTCGCCGACGGCCACCACTTCCATGTAGTCCGCCCGCGCACCGCCGGCATGGCGGCGTGCCAGCACCAGCACGCAGCCGGCCAGCAGGCCGCCCGCGCATGGCATCAGCAGGCGCGCCTGCCAGGGCAGTGCGGTCGCGATGTCGACGAACGAGCCGCTGCGGCCGAACAGCAGCGCCTGCAGCAGCGTGAGACCGTCGCGGAAGAGGAGCGTCGCCAGCGCGCCGGCGCAGCCGACCAGCGCCGCCCATAGCAGGATGGCATTGGCGCGCAGCAGCAGCGCGAGCCGCGTGCACAGGCGATCGGGTGAAGAAACGTTCATGGTGAGGAAGCGGAGCCCGGCCAATATAGCATGTCGAAATACGCTGCCCTCGTTCGTCGTCGTCAGGCAGCACGATCCATCAACGACTGAAAGGAACCGACATGGCAACGCAAGACACCGTAAAAGGCCCCGCCTCGTACTTCCCCTCCATCGAAAAGAAGTACGGCAAGCCGATCGCGCACTGGATGCAGGTCCTGGAGCAGGCGGGCCCGCGCAAGCACATGGAACTGGTCAACCACCTCAAGACCGGGCACCAGCTCGGCCACGGTCACGCCAATGCGCTGGTCGCGGCGTTCATGGCGAAGGGGTAGCGCAGCCGGCGTCGCTGAACGCGATGCGCACGGCCAGCCCGCGCCCGTCGGGGCCGCCGTCGAGCGCGATGCGGGCGCCGTTGCGGGCCGCGGCCCGTTCCGCGATCGCGAGACCGAGGCCGCTGCCCGCCTGGTCCTGGCCTGGCACCCGGTAGAAGCGTTCGAACACGCGGGCGCGCAGTGCGGGCGGGATGCCGGGGCCCTGGTCCGTCACCGTGATGCACGGGCCGGCGTCGAGGCACACGTCCACGCGCGCACCGTCGGGCGAATACTTGAGCGCGTTGCCGACGACGTTGTCGAGCAGGGCGGCCATGCTTTCGCGGTGCAGCGGCAGGATGGCGGGGGACGCTGCGCGCAATTCGATGTCGATGCCGCGCTGCAGCGCCAGCGGGGCGGCCACGGCGATGCGTTCGCGCAGCAGCGCGGCCAGGTCCTGGTCCTGCAGCGGCGCGTCCGTCGGTTCCTGGCGTGCCCGTTCGTAGGCGAGCAGCTGGTGCACCGAGTGCGTGGCGCGCGCGACGCCTTCGCGCAGGCCGGTGCCGGCTTCGGTCCGCTGGGCCGCGTCGGTGGCCCCTTCCAGCAGGTGGGCATTGAGCTGCACGACCGACAGCGGCGTCTTGAGCTCGTGCGCGGCGTCGGCGAGGAATTCGTGTTCGCGCGCCAGCCGCTCGGACAGGCGCCGCATCAGCCGGTTCACCGCGTCGACGACGGGCGCCAGCTCGCGGTAGGGCGACGCCGGCAGCGGCGCCAGCTCCGCCGCGCTGCGGGCTTCGAGCGCCTGCGCCACCGCGCGCAGCGGGCGCAGGCCCAGGCGCACGATGAGCCAGGCCGGCAGCAGCATGAACGGCAGGCTGTAGACGAGCGGAGAAAGCAGGTAGTTGGCGGCCGACGGGGTGAACACCCAGTCGCTGTCGGGCTTTTCGCGCCGCTCCACCGTGATGCCGCGTGTGGCGTCGCGTTCGGTCCAGCGCGCCCACCCGTCGTCCAGCGGCGCGCCCGGCGCCGAATCGTACGCGAGCTGCCGTCCCAGCCAGACGCGGATGCGCGCCTGCGTCGGATAGCCGAACTCGCGGAACATGTCCAGGCGCAGGTCTTCGATGCGCTGGCCGATGCGCGCCAGTGCCGCCGGGTCGGGCGGCAGCGACTGCATGTTGAGCATGATCTGGCGCGTCCAGGCCCGGTTGACGGCCGCCGTCTGGCGCACCTTGTCGATCTTGACCTGCTTTACGATGTGGGCCAGCGCCGCCAGCCAGATGCCGAGCATGACGAGCATGAAGCCGGCCAGCAGGCGGCGCAGCAGCGACTTCGGCGCGGTCGCTCTAGCGGTCGCCGTCATGGCGCACCATGTAGCCGACGCCGCGCACGGTGCGGATGTAGCCGTCGCCGATCTTCTTGCGCAGGTTCGAGATATGCACGTCCAGCGTCTGGCCCTCGCTGTAGGGCAGCACGCCCTGTTCGAGCTCCGTGCGCGTGACGATGCGGTCCGGGTTGCGCACGAGCGCGTGCAGCAGCGCAAACTCCGTCCGCGACAGGTTGACGGGCGCGCCGCGGCAGGTGGCGCTCATGCTGCGCGCGTCGATGGCCAGGTCGCCGACCTGCCACAGCGCGTCGGCCTGCGCGCCGCCGGCACGGCGCACGACGGCGCGCAGGCGGGCCAGCAGCTCGGGGATGTCGAAGGGTTTGATCAGGTAATCGTCGGCGCCGCCGTCGAAGCCGTCGAGGCGGTCCTGCAGGCTGTCGCGCGCCGTGATCAGGACGGCGGGCAGCACGTGGCCGGCCGCGCGCAGGCGGCGCAGCAGCGCGACGCCGTCGCCGTCGGGCAGGCCCAGGTCCAGCAGCAGGGCGTCGTGGCGGCGCTCGTCCAGCAGGCGCGCGCAATCGCTGCCCAGGCGCACCCAGGTGACGTCATGGCCGTCGTTGTGCAGCACCGACTGCAGCGCGCGGCCCAGCGCCAGGTCGTCTTCCACGAGTAGGAGTCGCATGGAGCGCAAGTATAGCGACGCGCCGCCGCCGCGCCTATCGGCCGTGAAGCCTCCCTGAAGATTGCGCGCGCTTCTCGCCTCTAGAATGACGGCATCCCAACGACAGGACTTCTCATGCGCCGCCTTGCCCTGCTGCTCGCCTTCCTCGCCACCCCATCGTTCGCCGCCGACTGGCCCATGTTCATGGGCGACCCCGCGCATGCCGGCCGCGCGGCCGGCGAGACGCGCGCCATCAAGGGGTTCAAACTCGCGGGGCGGTTCGACGCGCACGCGGCGATCCACGCGTCGCCGGTGGCGGCGCAGGGGCGCGTGTTCGTCGGCGCGGAGAACGGCAACCTGTACGCGCTCGACGCGAAGACGCGCACGCTGCAGTGGCTGTATCACGCGCGCGGCGGCATTGCGTCGACGCCCGCGGTGGCCGACGGCACCGTCTACTTCCTCGACCGCGCGGGCACGGTGCATGCACTGAAGGCCGACGACGGATCGCCCCGGTGGACCTTCCGCACGCAGGGCGAGGCGGTGTTCGCCGCGCACGGCATGTTCGGCATGCCGCGCGACGGCCAGCCCGTGCCCGACCCGTGGGACCTGTACCTGTCGTCGCCGCTGGTCCATGACGGCAAGGTCTACGTGGGCAGCAGCGACGGCCACGTGTATGCGCTCGATACGAAAGATGGCAAGCTGGCCTGGGCGTGGCGCACGGGCGGCATGGTGCATTCGTCGCCCGCGCTCGCGGGCGGGAACATCGTCGTCGGCAGCTGGGACGGCGCCGTCTATGCGCTCGATGCGCAGACGGGCGAGCAGCGCTGGCGCCACCAGACGGGCGTCGAGCAGAAGACCAGCATCATGTTCGGCATCCAGGCGTCGCCCGCCGTCGACGGCGACACGGTCTACGTCGGCTCGCGCGACGGCTTCTTGTATGCGCTCGATGCGGCCGGCGGCCAGCCGAAGTGGCGCTACGACGCGCAGGGCAGCTGGGTCGTCGGCACGCCGGCGGTGGATGGCGACAGCGTGTACGTCGGCACGTCGGACACGGGCCTGCTGCTGGCGCTGGACAAGCGCACCGGCCGCGAACGGTACCGCTTCGAGACGAAGGTGTGGACGTTCGCGTCGCCGCTGCGCGTGGCCGACGTCGTCGTGGCCGCATCGATGAAGGGAGAACTGCACGCGCTCGACGCGGCGACCGGGCGCGCACGCTGGTCGTGGCGCAGCGATGCGCTGGCCGTGAACGACGGCCGCGTGATCGACACGGCGACGGGCAAGCTGGACACGAAGCACATGTACAAGGGCGGACCGCATGCGCTGTATTCGGCCGTCGAATACGTCAAGCGCCTCGGCGGCTTCATCGGCTCGCCGGCCTGGTACGACGGCCAGCTGATCGCGGCCACCGCGACGGGCGAGGTGTTGTTCTTCGAACCGCAGCGCTGAACGGCGCCTTTACTAAAACGCCGCGCGCCGCTGCCCGCGCGGCGGGCGGCATCTTTCGGCCATCAATCGCGGCCAGTTTAGTAATCATCGCTAAACAGCGCCGCAAAGCCTTTCCGGCGTTTGACCCTCTTTCGGGCCGGATGCAGAATCCGGCGCATCACGATCCCGGCCGTCCGCGCCGGGACTTCATGCCTATCCCGGAGACCATCATGCGCCTCGCCCGCCGATCCCATTCCATGAACGCCATGCTCGCGGCAGTGCTGCTGGCGACATCCTCCGCCCACGCCGCCACGTGGGGACCGTTCAACGCCGAATTCCCCGCCGCCGCCGATGGCCTGGTCAAGAAGGCACCGGCCGGCGTGACGCTGACGGCGCAGCGCGTCGCCATCGGCGGCTGGTTCAAGCCGTCGGAGACCGCGCGCGGTACCGCGCTGCTGGCCGGCGCGGACGGCATCGGCTACCTGTGCAGCGTGGACGGCATGCTGGCCTTCTGCGGCGCGGGTGCGCCGGTGCGCAGCAGCGTACCGCTGCCCGCCGGCGCCTGGACCCACGCGGCGGCCAGCCGGGACGGGCGCCACGTCGTCCTGTACGCGAACGGCAGGGAAGTGGCGCGGCAGGAGGTGCAAGGTGGTGCGGCAGCCGCCGCGCAGATCGCGATCGCACGCCGTACCGGGACCGGTGCCGCGTTCGCGGGCCGCGTGGCCGGGCTGACGCTGGCGGACGATGCGCAAGCCGTCGCACGGCTCGCGGCGACGCCGCCAAACGAAGGCATGATCGTGTTCGAGACCGGCAGCCCGCACTGGCCGCTGCAGACCCGCCAGATGGCCGGCCAGCTCGCGCCGCAGGATGCGTGGACGCTGCCGCGCAGCGCGACGCCGCCATCGAAGCCCGTCGCCGTGCCGGCCTACGCGGGACCGGCGCTGGAACCGCGGGGCGCGAACGAATGGACGATCCGTGCGTGGACGCTGCAATCGGCGGACCAGGCACCGGGATCCGCGCAGCAGATCGCCAGCGGCGGCTATGACGCGTCGCGCTGGTACAAGGCCACGGTGCCGGGGACCGTGCTCACCACGCTCGTCGACCGCGGCGTGTATCCGAGCCCGGCGTATGGCCTCGACAACCTCGCGATCCCGGAAAGCCTCAGCCGCCAGGACTGGTGGTATCGCACGAGCTTCACGCTGCCGCGCGGCCATCGTCCCGGCCGCCACCTGTTCGTCACCTTCAAGGGCATCAATTACGCGTCCGAGATCTGGGTCAACGGCCGCCGCGCCGGCACCACGCGGGGCGCCTTCGTGCGCGGCAGCGTCGACCTGGGGCCGTACCTGAACCCGAAAGGCGAGAACGTCATCGCCGTCAGGGTGTCGCCGCCGCCGCATCCCGGCATCGCGCACGAGGAATCCGTCGCGGCCGGCGTCGGCGAGAACGGCGGCGTGCAGGCGCAGGACGGTCCGACCTTCATCGCCACGGAGGGCTGGGACTGGATCCCGTCCGTGCGCGACCGCAACACGGGCCTGTGGCAGGACGTCGTCCTGCGCAGCACGGGCGACGTGCGCGTGGGCGATGCGCACGTGATCACGGCGCTCGCGGACGACCATCGCGAGGCCGACGTCGGCATCGAGGTGCCGGTGACGAACCTGTCGAACAAGACGGTGCGCGCGACCGTGCGCGCCACCATCCGCGCCCGGGCGGGATCGATGCAACCGATCGTGGTGAGCCGCACGCTGGACGTGGCGCCCGGCACGCGCACCGTGCGCTTCGCATCGAACGACTTCGCCGCGCTGAAGGTGAAGCAGCCGCGCCTGTGGTGGCCGAACGGCTACGGCAAGCCGGAGCTGCACGACCTCGACGTCGACGTGCTGCAGGGCGCGGCGCTGTCCGACCATGCGCGCACCGCGTTCGGCATCCGCAGCGTGACCTACGAACTGTCGCTGGTCGACCGCACGGGCCACCTGCGCCGCGTGGAGGCCGATTTCACCAGGGCGCACGCGCTCGGCGTGCGCATCACCGACGCCCGCCACGAGGCGCTGCGCAAGGTCGCGGGCAACCAGTGGGCGACGAGCCTGCGTCCGGAAGCGGAAGGCACGGCCGCGATCCGCGAACTGCCCGATGCCGGCAGCCTGGCGCCGCACCTCGTCATCAAGGTCAACGGCGTGCGCATCGCGGCGCGCGGCGGCAATTGGGGCATGGACGACTTCATGAAGCGCGTCGACCGCGCGCGCCTGGAACCCTATTTCCGCCTGCACCGCGACGCCCATGTGAACATCATCCGCAACTGGGTCGGCCAGAACACGGAAGAGACGTTCTTCGAGCTGGCCGACGAGTACGGCCTCATGGTGCTGAACGATTTCTGGGCCTCGACGCAGGACTACAACATCGAGCCGCAGGACGTCGACCTGTTCATGGCGAACGCCGTCGACGTCGTGCGCCGTTTCCGCAACCACCCCTCGATCGTCGCCTGGTTCGGCCGCAACGAGGGCGTGCCGCAGCCGGTGCTGAACGAGAAGCTGGAAGCGCTGATCTACGCGGAAGACGGCACGCGCTGGTACACGGGCAGCTCGAACCGGGTGAATTTGCAGAACAGCGGCCCGTACGACTACCAGCCGCCGGAGACGTATTTCACGACGCACGGCAAGGGTTTCGCGGTCGAAGTGGGCACCCCGTCGTTCCCCACGCGCGAGGCGTTCGAGGCGGCCGTGCCGGCATCCGAGCGCTGGCCGCTGGGCGACACGGCCGCGTACCACGACTGGCACCCCAGCGGCAACGGCCGCGTGGAACCGTTCATGAAGGCGCTCGAGCGGCAGTACGGGTCTCCGGCGTCGCTGGCCGATTTCGAGCGCAAGGCGCAGCTGATGAACTACGAATCGCACCGTGCGATCTTCGAAGGCATGAACGCGGGGCTGTGGCGCGAGAACAGCGGCCGCATGCTGTGGATGACGCAACCGGCCTGGCCGAGCACGATGTGGCAGATCCTCAGCCACGACTACGACACGCACGCCGCCTACTACGGCACGAAACACGCGTCCGAACCCGTGCACGTGCAACTGAACCTGCCCGATCACGCGGTCGACGTCATCAACAACCCGACCGCGCCGCTCGACAATGCGCGGGTCGCGTTCGAGGCCTGGACCGTCGACGGCCGGCTCGCGGGCCGCGGCGCCGCCACCGTCAGCGTGCCCGGCGTGGCCACGTCGGGGCCGATCGACCTCGGCATCGCGCCGCTGCTGGCGCGCGAAGGCCTGCTGGTCGTGAAGCTGACCTTGACCGACGGCGCGGGCCGCACGCTGTCGGACAACGTGTACTGGCCGTCGACGAGCCCCGAGCGCCAGCGCGGCCTCGATACGCTCGCCGGCGTGCCGGTGACTGTGCGTGCCACGGCCCGCACGGAGGGTACGGCGCGCAAGGTGGACGTCACGTTGACCAATCCGTCCCGGGTGCCCGTGCTGAACACGAAACTGACCCTGCTCGACGCGGCCGGCGCGCGCGTGCTGCCCGTGTACTGGTCGGACAACTACGTGGCGCTGATGCCGGGCGAGAGCCGCACCGTCAGCGCCGAATTCGCGGGCGGACAAGGTTCGCTGAAGGTTGCCGTGCGCGCCTGGAACGGCCCGGAACAGGCGGTCGCAGTGGACGCCGCGCAGCCTTGAACATGCGCGACAAGTTGATTGTTTAGTAAAGACGAAGAAACTGAAAGGTGTCATGCGAAATTCTTTGATTTTACGAATTCTGGTTGAAATACTCGTCTGTAGGTGACCGGTTCGCCGGCACCCAGAATTCAAAAAACCAAGGAGATACGATGCTGCATCCAATCAAACGGACGGCCATGAGCGTGGCCGTCGCCAGTGCCTGCACTTTCGCCGCCATGCCTGCCTGGGCACAATCCGCCGACACGATTCCGGAAGTGACGGTGACCGCCACCCGCTTCAGCACCTCGCTGCTCAAGACACCGGTCGCCGTGACGGCGTTCTCGCAGGACCAGCTGACCCGCAAGGGCGCCACCAACATCCGCGACCTCGCCAACGAGATCCCCAACGTCACCATCGATTCGGGCCTCGACAACGGCGTCCAGATCACGATCCGCGGCATCACGTCGACCAACTTCACCGAGACGGGCGACCCGGCCGTGGGCTTCCACGTCGACGGCCTGTATTCGCCGCGGCCGCAGGGCGCGCAGGCGCTGATGTTCGACATCGACCAGCTGGAAGTGCTGCGCGGTCCGCAGGGCACGCTGTTCGGCCGTAACTCGACGGGCGGCAGCGTCAACGTCATCACCGCGAAGCCCGACTTCAACGGCAACTACGGCCGCGTGGAGACGGACCTCGGCAACTACAACAAGAAGCAGGTCAACTGGGTGCAGAACGTCGTCGTCAACGACAAGCTGGCGCTGCGCGGTTCCTTCATGCGCGTGCGCCGCGACGGCTACGCGGACCAGCACCAGGACCTGTCGGAAGCGAACGTGCCGTCGAAAGGCTGGATCCCGAACGGCGTGCCGGACGTCGACATGCGCTACAACCGCCCCGTCCGCCCGTCCGACTACTACACCAACCAGAACGAATGGGCCGCGCGCCTGCAGGCCCTCCTGCGCGTCAACAAGGACCTCACGCTGCACGCCGCCTACGAGCACTTCCAGGACTCGGGCGCGGGCTACGCGTTCTTCCGCGACTGCGGCGCCGGCGTCGGCACGCGCTACGCCTGCACCAACGACGAGTTCACCATCAACGTCAACGTGCCGGGCCAGACCGACATGGCGATCCGCACGGTGCGCGCGGGCGCGGACTGGAACGTCAACGACCGCACGTCCGTCAGCTACAACTTCGCCATCGCCGACCAGCGCCGCAGCCAGATCTCGGACGACGACCTGGGCCTGCAGAACGCGCCGTCCTGGGCCGACATCGCCCCGTTCCCAAATACGAAGGACGGGAACTGGGGCACCTGGCCGCTGCGCGACACGTGGCACCGCACGGCGGATTCGCGCTACCTGTCGACCGTGCACGAACTGCAGCTCAAGCAGCAGCTGGGTTCATTGAAATACGTGTCCGGCCTGTTCTGGATGCACGAGCGTAACCGCATCGACTACGAGATGACGGAAGCGATCCAGAAGCCGTTCGGCGACCCGGGCAGCGTGGTGTACGCGCAGCCGAACCGCCAGATCGATTCGAAGGCCATCTTCGGCCAGGCCGACTGGAGCTTCGCACCGAAGTGGACGGCCACGCTGGGCGCGCGCTACAGCCGCGATTCGAAGGAAGACAAGGGCGGCAAGGTGTACGGCGCCAACTGGATCGGCAACCCGGCCTATTACCGCGGCCTGTACGACCGCGGCATCCCGGGCACGCCGGGCTTCCGCATCCACGACGGCACCGACCTGACGCAGCAGATGGGCTGGGCGGGCGGCGGTCCGATTGCGTACGCCGGCTATGCCAACGCGACCAACAACGATCACAAGGAAACCTGGGGCAAGACGACGTGGCGCGCGGGCCTGCAGTACCAGATCACGCCGCGCCAGATGATGTATGCCTCCGTCTCGACGGGCTACAAGGCGGGCGGCTTCGCGGACAAGGTCGACAGCTGCAACTACCACCTGTGCGCCGCGACGGGCAAGCCGGGCGAGGCGACGTTCCTGCCGTACGGCCCGGAGACCGTCACAAATTATGAACTGGGCTGGAAGGGCCGCTTCCTGGACAACCGCCTGAGCCTCTCGGCCACCGCCTTCTACATGCGCTACAAGGACATGCAGCTGACGGGTAACTACTTCATCAACCAGATCATCCCGGACGACGGCAAGCCTTGCCCGGCCGACCAGCCGAAGTGCGACGTGTACGAAGCCTGGCGCACGATCAACGTGGGCGACACCCGCATCCCGGGCCTGGAACTGGAGTGGGACTACAAGCCGTGGCGCGGTGCGCGCGTGGGCGGCGGCTTCGCCTTCATCGACACCAAGGTGCACGGCTTCTACAACTACAGCGACGACTACCAGTGCGGCGACGTGCGCGCGGAGTTCGGCGTCCAGCCTTGCCCGGCCATCTACAACGGCCCGGACAAGTCGTTGCTCGGACGGCGCCTGTACGACATCGACGGCAATCACCTGCCGAACACGCCGAAGTACCAGGTCTACCTGAACTTCTCGCAGGAGTTCGATCTGCCGGGTGGCTACCGCCTCACGCCGTACGTGAAGGTGAACTGGCGCGACAAGGCCTACTTCGACCTGCGCAACTCGGACTGGGCCGGCATCGGCCGCTACCAGGCCGCGTATGCGCTGGCGGATGCGTCGGCACGCCTGGATGCCCCGGACGGCAACTGGTATGCGGAAGCGTACGTGCGCAACGTGACGGACAAGCGCGCCAAGACGAGCAGCGATTCGCTGTGGGGCGGCTTCATGAAAGCCACCTACGTCGAGCCGCGCATGTTCGGCATCCGCGCTGGCTTCAATTATTGAAGACTGCCTGAAGAAACCCAGTTCCATCCGTGGCTAGAATGAGCCGGTGCTCATGGGAGGCCACGAATGGAACGTCGGTGTTTCTTGCTTGCCACGGCTGCCTGCCTGGCCGGTTGCGGGGGCGGTAACGCTTCGGTCCAGCAGGCCGCCCCTGTCGCCCCTGCCGCGCCGGCGGGCACCATCGAAACCCTCGCCGTCGCCAGCCGCGCGCTGGGCCGCACGATGAACGTCGCGCTGTACCTGCCGCCGGGCGGCGCGCGCCATCCCATCCTCTACCTGTTCCACGGCTTCGGCGGCAACGGCGCAGCGTTCTTCGATGCCGGCCTGGCCATCAACCGCGCGGCCGACCGGCTGGGCGCACCGCTCGTCATCGCCGCGCCCGACTACGACAACGGCTTCGGCGTGAACACGACGCCGGCGCAAGGGACGCTGACCTCAGGCGGCACGATCGGCCTGTACGAGGATTACCTGATACAGGAGATGCTGCCGGCCGTCGAAGCCCGGCTCGGCGTGACGGCCGCGCGCGCGGACCGGCGCATCGGCGGTGTGTCGATGGGCGGATTCGCGGCGCTGCATCTCGCCTTGCGCCACCCGGAGATGTTCTCCCGCGTGGGCGCGCACAGCGCCGCGCTGTGGGACTACAGCGGCGCCGACCAGTTCACGGGCCAGCGCGACTGGCTGTACCCGACGCCGGCCCTGCGCGCGCAACGCGATCCGCTGCTGCTCGCGGCACACGCCGACCTGCGCGGCCTGCGCTTCTACCTCGACGTCGGCGACCGCGACCCGCTGCGCAAGCAGGACGAAGCGATGCACGCCGTGCTCGGCGCCGCGAGCGAACTGCACGTGGGCAGCGGCGGCCACGACGCGCAGTTCTGGCGCAGCCGGCTGGAGAGCTGGCTGGCCTTCTACAGCGCCGTTTAACGCTGCTGGCCGCGGCCCGTCGCCGCCCACCAGATCCCGCCCATCAGGTGCGACAGGTATTGCGGGTCGCGGTACATGTCGCCGTTGTGGCCCAGCAGCGTGACGAACACGCGGCCCTTCTCGACCGTGTGGTACCACGACACCGGGTGATCCTTGCCCATGCCCGTCGACACCTGGCCGGGCCAGATCTTCGTGACGTCGTAGCTGGATTCATCGATGTTCAGCACGGGGTGGATGGCGACCTTGTACGGGTTCGTCGTCTCGTACCACTCGTCGCTCCAGATCCAGCGCGGCGGGATGCCGAACGTCGCGGGGAAGGTTTTATCGACGACGTCGACGGCGCCCGTCTGCAGCATCGGGTGCGTCTTGAACGAGCGGCCGACGAGCTTTTCGTACCATACCCACCCGTTCGGCGGCGTGATCGCGGCGCGGTGCACGACGACGGCATTGCCGCCGTCACGCATGTACGCCTCGAACTTCGCGCGCTGCGCCGGGTTCAGTTCCTCGCCCGGCGTATTGAGGAAGACGACCGCCGCATACTGTTTCAGGTCGCCGTCGAAGACCTCGGTCTTGTTCGTGTAGTTGAACTCGAACGCGTGCAGCTTGGCCAGCTTTTCCAGGCTCTCCCGCGCGATGGGGATGTATTCGTAGTGGTACTTGTTGGGGATGGCCAGCACGAGCAGCTTGTACTGCACGTCCGCCGCCCATGCCGCCGGCGTGGCCAGCAGGGCCGCGGCCAGCGCCGATGCGATACGTTTCATATGAATCCTTTCAGGGGGCGGGCACGCCTTCCGGCTTGCGTCCGTTGCGGGGGACGAGCCAGCCGCCGTCCGACAGCCAGTCCGCGAGGCGATCCGGCCAGTGCTGCAGCGAGATGCGTTCGCCGCGCTGGCCCACGTTGAACGCGTGGTCCGTGTCCGCATACAGGTGCAGCTCCGCCGACACGCCGGCTTTGACCAGTTGCTGGTACAGGGTGACGGTGGGGGGCATGCAGCACGTGTCGCGCGAACCGGCGACGAGGAACGCGGGCGGCGCGCCGTCGACGGCCCTGGCGGGGGAGCCCAGCGGTCCGGGATACACGAGCACCTGGAAGTCCGGGCGTGCGCTCTGGCGGTCCAGCGCATCGGTCTTGCCGCGCTGCGCGGGTTCCGGATTGTCGGCGACGAGCGACACGAGTTCGCCGCCGGCCGAGAAGCCCATGATGCCCACGCGCTGCGGGTCGATGCCATAGTCTCCCGCATGCGCGCGCACCCAGCGCACGGCGCGGCGCAGGTCGGCCGCGCCGTCGCCTTCGATGCTGTAGCCGGCGGAATCCGGATCGCGCGCGAGCCGGTATTTCAAGACGAAGGCGGTGACGCCCATGCGGTTCAGCAGCTTGCCCGCGACGACGCCCTCGTTCTGGAACACGAGCATGCGATGCCCGCCGCCCGGCACGACGATCATCGCCGCGCCGTTCGCATGACGCGGATCGGCGCGCAGCACCGTCAGCGACGGGTCGTGCACGTTGCTGACGTACGCGCCGTCCGTCAGCTTCTCGGGCTCGCCGTGACGCTTTTCGGAACCGGGCGCGCCGTCGGGCCACAGTTGCACGGCCTGCTGGGCGAGCGCGCTGCCGGCGCAGCCCAGCGCCAGCAGGGCGGAGACAACGATGCGCTTAGTCGACATGGCTCGCGATTTGGCTAGTGTATAGGCTGTGGTGCGTGAGGATGAACAGGGTGCGCTTGTCGGCACCGCCGAAGATCAGCTGCAGCGGGCGCTCCGGCACGTCGATGCGGCCGCGTTCCTTGCCGTCCGGGCCGTAGATGAACACCTGGCCGTTGGCGACGTAGACGTTGCCGTCCGGGCCCAAGGTCGCGCTTTCGCCGCCGCGGTCGGCCACCTGCTTCAGGTCCGTGATGGCGCCGCCCTGGCCCACGAGCCCACTGAACGTGCGGTTCTCGGAGCCGTTCGTGAAGATCACGCGCTCGCCCACGCGGGCGCTGGTAAAGCCGTGCGTGTCGAGCGTGTCGGACCAGCGGTAGCCCATGTGGTCCGTCGGCCCCTGGCGCGTCACGCGCCACGCCGGGAGCACGAGGCTGCCGTCCGGCGACACGTATTCCTGCGCCTTCGGCTTGGCCACGTCGCGGGCGAACATCTCGCTCAAGGTGGTGAACTCGTAGGTCTTCGGATCGATCTGGTCCTGGAATTCGCCGTTCTGCCAGAAGTTGACGGGGATGGCCACGCGCGCATCCGCACGCGCTGCAATGGCCGTCGGCTTGATCATCGTGTAGCCGTCCGGCGTCGGCGGCACGTCCGGCTTGAACGCATACACGCTCGCGCTCGGGCCGTAGTGCGACACGACCATCACGTTGCCGCTGCGGTCGATGGCGAGGTTGATCGGGTCGAGCGGCGTGTCGCGCACGATCTCCAGGCCGCGGTCGCGGCTCCAGGCGTGGATGCGCTTGAAGTGGCGGTCGATGAAGTACAGCTTGCCGTTGGCGTCGACGGCGGCGCCGGCGATGGAATAGAAGCCGTCCGCGACCTTCTCGACCTTGCCGGAGGGCGCCGGCGCGGCCGTCTGCTTGCCCGTGTAATCGAGGATCGCGAACTCGCGCTCGCGCACCTCGATGTTGTGCGTGACGTCGGTGATGGCGTTCTCGTACGGATACTTCGACGCGCGCAGGTAGGTGGTGCAACCGTTCTCGTCGCAGGTGGCGAAGCCGCTCTCGCCGTTCACGTGCACGTTGCGGAAGCGGATGTCGCTGGAGTTCGCGATGCGCACGGCCGTCACCGCCGGCTTGATGGAGCGGGTGACGCGGTAACCGTGGTAGTTCGCGATCAGGATGTTTTTCGAATTCCGGATATCGAGCGACACGGAATCCATGCCGTCGCGGACTTCTTCTTCCGTCTGCGGTGCGTAGAACGACCAGTTCTCCACGCCGTCCAGCACGATCTCGTTGCGGATGTGGTGCTCCGCCGAGAGTTCGTACACGCGGCCCGGCGTCTTCGTGTTCGTCACATAGAAGCCCGCCTGCGCATAGCCGCTGGGCGACCAGATGCCGGTGAACGTGCCGCCGCCGCCGTCCGTCACCCAGACGCTCGGGTACTGGCGGTCCCACCACAGGGTCGTATCCCATTTCGCGGACTTCTGGTACGGATCGGCGCGCGTGCCGTCGTACAGGCGCGTGCCGTGGCCGCCCTGTATGCGCACGTCGTCGACCAGCGATTGCTCGCCCGCGCGCCACAGCAGCGCGACGGCGCGGTTGTTGACTTCACCCGTCGCGAGGCCGATGCCGGAGACGATGCCGGCGCCGCCGCGCGCGCTTTCCAGCAGCGCCTTCGGCGTGTCGACGCCCTGGAACAGGGGCGAACCGTTGGGCAGCACGAGCTGCGTCAGGCCCGGGTGCAGGCCGACGATCACGGTGTCCGGCTTCATGCGGATCGTGTCGTTGACCATGTAGAAGCCCTGCGGCAGGTACACGACGCGGTTGCTGTCGATGGCCTTCTGGATGGCGGCCGTGTCGTCTGCGCGGCCGTCGCCCTTCGCGCCGAATTTGTGCACGTTGGCCCATTCCTTCGACGGCGGCAGCGCTTTCAGCACACGCTGCGGCGTGGCCTTGGCACTCAAAGGCGCCGTCTTGTAGTTGGTCGTGAAGCGCCCCGGCGTACCCAGCTGGTCCACCTTCATGCCGTAGTTCAGTTCCGTAACCTCGTACGCGCGGCCGGCGCCCGCGAGGGTCTTGCCGCTGTCGCGGAACTTCGCAAAGGTCGGTACATTGCGAGCGCTGGCGTGGTCGAACGCGATCTGCGTGTAGACGTTGTCTTCGTTGCTGATGACGACGGCGGCCTTCGCCACGTTCTCGAAGCGGACGTTCTTCGCATACAGCCAGTCGCCGTAGCCGCGGTCGATGTCGATGCCGACCGGGGTGTCGCGGATGTCGACGTTGTCCAGCGTGAGCCCGGCCTCGTGCTCGCGGATGGCCGCGTCGCGCTGGCCGTCGAACGTCGCGTCGACGAGCGTGAACTGCCAGGCGGGCGACGTCTTCTCGGCGAGGATGCCGTAGCGTCCGCCGTGGAATTTCAGGTCGTATGCGATGTTGCCGACGTGGTAGACGCCGGCGAGGCCGCTGCCGATATGAAAATCGATGTGCGACAGGTTGGAGTGCTGCGCCGTGTGCATGCGCACGCCGGTGGCGGCCGGGTTGCCGTCGCCGATCTCGAAGTCGACGTTCGACAGCACGGAATAGAACGTGGCGGAGTTCGCGTCGCGCACGTCCTTCTCCGCGCCGACGGCGCCCGCGACGGGCATCGGCACCTTGCCCACCGTGTACTGGTCGCCGCCGGTGAAGATCACCATGTTGGCGACGCCCTGCTGGAAGCCGGGCGTCTTCGGCGCCAGCACAAACACGGGACGCGTGGCGCCCACGCCGTACACGCGCACGGCGAGCGGGATCAGGATGCTCTTCGTGATGCGGTAGCGGCCGGATGGCAGGAACACGACACCGCCTTCGCCCTTGTTGGCGGCGGCGTCGATGGCCTGCTGGATGGCGGCCGTGTCGTCCGTCCTGCCGTCGCCCTTCGCGTGCACGACGACGGCGCGCGGGTCCTCGGGCATGGTCTGGAAAGCGGATACGGAAGCGGCCGATGCCGGCGCGGCCAGCACGAACGCAAGCACCAGCGCCGCCGGAAGCGGACGTAAAAGCGTTGAAAGCGTAGTCTTCATTTATAGTTATCCTTGAGTGACGAACAGCGACAACAACATCACGAACAGCAGTCCGAACACGCCGACGATCGTCTCCATCATCGTCCACGAGCGGAACGTATCCTTCAGCGACAGGCCGAAGTATTCCTTGAACATCCAGAAGCCGGAATCGTTCACGTGACTGAACATCAGGCTCCCCGCGCCGACGGCGAGGACCATCAGGTTCGGGTCGACGCCGGAGCTTTCCACGAGCGGCCCGACGACGCCCGCCGCCGTGATGCCGGCCACCGTGGCGGAGCCGAGGCAGACGCGGATCAGCGTGGCGACGGCCCAGCCGAGCAGCAGCGGATGCACGGGCATGTGGGCGAGCTGCGTGCCCAGTTCCGCGCTGACGCCGGAATCGATCAGCACCTGTTTCAGGCCACCCGCACCGGCGATGATCATCAGGATCGGCGAGATCTCGCGCAGCGCGCCCGCGGCGCTGTCGGTCGTTTTCGAGAACGGCTGGCCGCGGCCGATACCCAGCGTGACGACCGCAACGCCGTACGACAGCAGCATCACGACGAGCGGACTGGATAGAAACGCGAGCGGCTTGGACAGGTCGGGACGGACCATCGTGACGAGCGTGAGGGTACCCAGCACCACGACCGGCAGCAATGCGGTGAAGAAGCTGTTGAAGGTGCCCGGCAGCTCGCTGTCGGGAATCGCCTGCTGCGCGGTGCGGAACATCGGCGCGGGCTCCGCGCGGATGTGTTTCAGCGACATGGCGAAGATCGGCCCGGCGATGATCAGCGTGGGGATCGCGACGACGAGGCCATACAGCAGCGTCTTGCCCATGTCTGCGTGCACGGCGACGACGAGCGCCGTCGCGGACGGGTGCGGGGGCAGGAAGCCGTGCGCGATCGACAGGCCCGCCAGCAGCGGCATGCCCAGCGCCACGGCCGGGCGGCCCGACTGGTACACGAGCGAGAAGATCAGCGGGATCATCAGCACGAAGCCGACGTTGTAGTACAGCGGCATGCCGACGACAAAGCCGGTGACGGTCATCGCCACCGGGATCCGCGCCATGCCGAGCCGGTCGACGAGGCTGATGGCGATGCGCCGGGCCGCGCCGCTGTCGGCGATCAGCTTGCCGAACACGGCGCCCAGGCAGATCACGACGACCAGGGACCCGAGCAGGTCACCGATCCCCTTTTCGATGGCGCCCGGGATCTTCGCGGCGGGCATCCCCAGCATCAAGGCGGCGACGATCGCTGCGACGACGAACGCGAGGAGCGGCTGAATCTTGCCCCACGCGATCATCACCGTCAGCAGCCCGACCGCCAGCAGTACGGACAGGAGGTTCCACACGGCGGGCCTCCGCTCAGAAGTTGTAGCGCAGGCCGGCGCGGTAGGTGCGTCCCACGACGTCGTACAGGGCCGGGTTGATCGCGAAGCTCGGGTTGGCCTGCGGTGCCGGTTCCGGATCGCGGTCCGCCAGGTTGTCGATCTTGAAGTAGACCATCAGCTGCTTCGACACGTTGTAGCTGCCGCCGAAGTCGACGTAGGTCGCGCCCTTCATCTTGTTGTTGTAGATGGTCGGGTGGATCAGGGTCGACACCGGGCAGTTCGTCTGGCACTCGATGTACTCGTTGCTGTACTTGCCGTCGCTGAACCAGCGTTCCGTCAGCGTGAGGCTCAGCTTGTCGTTATCCCATGTCTGCGTGGCCAGCACCTTCCACTTCGGCGTGTTGCCCAAATTGACGCCCGCGCCTTCCGACGGGATCGTGCCGACAACGCCCGAATCCGTGATGAAGTGCAGCGTGCGGGTGGCCAGCGCGCGGACGGTGAAGCGGCCCGGCAGGCTGAATTTGTCGAGGTTCGTGCGGTACGCCGACTCGATGTCGAAGCCTTTCAAATGCAGCGACGCGAGATTGAAGTTCTGCACCGTGACGTAGTTGTTGCCCGGGCTGTTCAGCACCATCGCCTGGCAGATCTCCTGGTTGCCGGCCACGCACAGGTCGACTTCCTGCTGGATCGACAAGGTCGAAATCACGTCGTTGACCTTGATGTCGTAGTAGTCGAGCGACGTCGAGAAGCCCGGCGCCCAGCTCGGCTGGCTCAGCACGATGCCGAACGAGTTGTTGCGCGCGATTTCCGGGCGCAGGTTCGTGTTGCCGACGGTGCGCTGCTGCACGCTGACCGTGTTGCCCTGGTACTGGACCTGGTTGTTGACGACGACCGGCGCCGCGAACAGTTCGGAGAGATTAGGCGCGCGCACGTCCTTCGAGCTGACGGCGCGGAAGCGCAGGCCGTCGATGGGCGTCTTCCACGTGGCGCCGATCTTCCAGCTGCTCACGCTGCCGGCCGTGCTGTACTTGGTCTGGCGGTCGGCCAGGTTCAGGTTCGCTTCGCCCCAGGTGTCCGACTTGAGCACGGGCAGGTTCAGCTCGACGTACGCCTCGCGCACGTTGTACGAGCCTGCGCCGTTGTGATAGTTACCTGCATACCAGTTGTTGCCGACCGTGCTGTTGAGGGTGGGGTCGGCCGGGTAGGCGGCGCCGCCGATCGAATCGGGGGAGACGCCGGCGCCGTATGGGTCGCCGTGCACGTCGTACTTCTCCCGGCGCCATTCGGCACCGGTCGCCATCGACAGCGGGCCCGCCCAGCCTTCCCAGATCTCGCCGTTGAAGTTGGCGCTGGCCACGTCCTGGCTTTGCGTCGTGCGCTGGATCGGGCCGGCGGCCGGCGCGATATAGCCCCAGGCGGCCGGATCGACGGGGTTGTTGCCGATGATGTTCAGCGGTACGCAACCGTTCGCGGCGGCCACGGCGTTGCGGCAGACGATCTTGCCGCTGGCATCGCGCACGGCATCGATCGCATTGTTGTAGCGCGTGTTCAGCGTGATGTCGTGGACGTTGATGTTCGTCGTGTTCTCGCCGTGTTCCGCATACGCGTCGTACGACCATTCCTTGCCGAACAGGTTGAACCTGCCGTCCGCACCGACGACGAAGCGGCGCTGCGTGCGCGTCGGATGCACGTTGATGTTGGCGGGGAAGATGGCGTTCGCCGTGCCGTATTGGAAGCTCTTGATGTTGTTGGCCGCGCAGGCCGCCGCGATCGACGCCGGCAGGAACGGGTTGTCGCACTGGATCGTCAGGTTGGCCTGCTTGGCCGCACCCGGATTCGGCGAGAAGTGCGATTTCACCTGCGCATAGTTGGCGGTGAAGTAGATCTCGTTATCCGCGTCGAGGTCCCACGACAGGCGCGTGTAGGCGACCTGCCGCTTGAAATTCATCGCGAGGTTCGTGCCGGCGCCCACGCTGCCGGAGAGATCGCCGCCCACGCAGAACGGGTTCACGCAATTCGTGACCTGGCCGGTGCCGGTCGGCACGCCGTTCGAGCCGTAGTTGAATTGGTACGGCACGCCGCCGTCGCCGAACGCGGTGCCCTGCAGCGGGCCGTTCGTGATCAGGCCGTATTTCGAATACTGGTATTGCTGGGCGTGGTCGATGGCCATGTATTCCGGCTTGCCGTCATTGGTCTGCGACAGCGGACGGCGCTGGAACACCGTGTTGCGATACCACGTGCGGCCGCCCGCGCCCACTTCGCCGAAGCCCGGCGAATCGATGCCGTTTTCCTTGCTGAACTCGCCGCTGACGGTCGCGTGCAGGCGGTCGTTCAGGAAGCCCTTGCCCCAGGCGGCCTGCAGGGTGCCGCTCTTGTCGTCGTGGTATTTCGTCTGGCCACCCTCGACGTTCGCTTTAAAACCCGTGAATTTTTTGTCGGTGATGAAGTTGACGACACCGCCCACCGCATCGGACCCGTACGATGCGGACGCACCGCCCGTCACGACGTCCACGCGTTTCACCAGCAGTTGCGGGAACTGGCTGACGTCGGTGACACCCGTGACGTTCGCGCCGACGACGCGCTGGCCGTCGAGCAGCGTCAGGGTCCGGATCGTGCCCAGGCCGCGCAGGCTCAGCGAGCTCAGACCCTGGATGCCGCTCGACGTGCTGTTGGTGCTCGTCGTGCGGCCCGTGCTGCCCTGCAGCGCCGGCAGTTCGGCCAGCGTGTTGAACAGGTTCGGCTTGGCGGCCTTTTCCAGGTCGGCGCTGGACAGGCTCGTCGTCGGCGTCGGCTGCGTGAAGCCGCGGGCCGCGATGCGCGAGCCGGAAATGCGCACGACGTTCGCTTCCGGGACGGCGGGGGCGGCTTCAGGGGCCTGCGCTGCCTGGGCATCCGTCGCCGACTGTTGTGCCGGTTCGGCTTGCTGCGCATGGGCAGCGCCCAGCATCCCGCAGGCGCTGGCGACGGCGAGGTTGATGAGGGTGCGTTGCAGTGGTGTACGCATGGTAGTCTCCATTATTCTCATGTGGTCGGCATGCCGCCTCGGATGAGCGGCTGGGCCGGTGCGACGGCTTACTTACTTACTTATTGATTGATCGATGCGATGATGGTGGCCACCAGGGCTTCTGGCGGCTGGGTAATGTCCAGGGTGATGCCGGCCTCGTCGGGCTGCAGTGGCTCGAGGTCGCGCAGCTGGCTGTCCAGCAGGGTGATCGGCATGTAGTGGCCGATGCGCGTCTGCATGCGCGCCGCGATCATGCCGCGCGGACCTTGCAAGTGGGCGAAGCGCAGGTTCGGGTCGGCCTGGCGCAGCAGGTCGCGGTAGCGCCGCTTGAGCGCCGAGCACGACACGACGACGCCCGTGCCGCGTTCGCGCGCGACGGCGATTTCGTTAGCCAGGGCCTGCAGCCAGCCGGCGCGGTCGTCGTCCGTCAGCGGCACGCCGGCCGACATCTTGACCACGTTCGGCGCCGGGTGATACGCGTCGCCCTCGAGGAAGGCGACGTCGAAGGCTGCGGCGAGGGCGGCAGCGATCGTGCTCTTGCCGCAGCCGCAGACGCCCATGATGACCCAGCGGTAGCCTTCGCCCGACTGGTTGGATACATCGCTTGGTGATGCCATTCTGTCTCTCTTTCTGTTCAATTCGAAGCGACCGTTAGCGCTATCATTTTTGCCAAGTCTTCAATAAGGCGGGACGTTTGTAAAGCGATATTCATGTTGCGGAGCAAACTGTGCGGGAGGCCATCCATGCAATTTGCATGAAATGACGGGGATATTTCCGCTGCACCAGAGGGAAACTATCGAAACAGGACTGATAGCGCTATCAGTTGTGCACAGCGATACGTGTGGAAAGCGTGTGGCGTTTACAACACGTTTGCATCGCCGGGCGTCGACGTGCCCGTGATCTTGGTTCGATGCAGGCGCATCTGCACGACGAACATCCGCAGCGCGGCCAGGAAGGGAACGGAGAGGAAGATGCCGGACACGCCGGCCAGTTCCTCACCGGCGAGCAGGCCGAACACGACGAGGATCGGCGGCACGTCCACGCCCTCGCTCATCAGCCAGGGGCTCAGCATGTAGTCCTGGAAGACGCGGTAGCCGCCGATGAAGACGATGATCCAGCCCACGTGCTCATAGCCGCTGAACAGGGCGACGCCCACGATGGCCGCCGCCGCGACGAGCGGGCCCAGCACGGGAATCACTTCCAGCACGGCCGCGACGCCGGCCAGCAGCAGCGCGAACGGCACCCCCAATAGCGACAACACGAGACCGTAGGCGACGAGCGTCGCCAGCGACAGCAGGGCCAGCGCCCGCACATAGCTCGACAGCACGGTGTTCAGGCCGTGCAGCACGTCCGTCCAGAAGGCGCCGTTGCGGCGGTGGCGCATCGCCACGAGCAGCTCGTCGAAGACGGGCGCTTGCAGGATCATCAGGAAACTCAGGATCGGGACGACGACGACGTAGATCAGGTTGCCGGCCAGGTGCATCAACCCGAAGCCGATGTTGCGCACGAACGGCATCGCCTCCGCCGAACCGCCCTGCAACAGGTCGCGCAGGAAGGCGGCCAGGCGCGCGCGCAAGGGTTCGAGCAGGTGGGGCAGCGGCAGGCGCCGCTCCAGCGTGGCGGGATCGAGCAGGGTCGGCAACTGTTGTGCGAGCGCCGTCGCCTGCGCGGCCACGGTGTTGCCGAACAGCCCGACGGCCAAGGCGACGAGCCCGACCACGACGAGGTAGACGAGGCACAGCAGGAGCGTGCGCGGCATGCGGCCACCGACGACGCGCTGGGCCAGCACGAACAGCGGATAGATCAGGTAGCTGAACAGCACGGCGATCAGCATCACCAGCAGCGTCGTCCGCACGAGAAAGACGCCATACAGACCTGCAATCACCAGCGCGGCCGTCCACACCACGCGGGCCGTACGCGCTTCGATACCGAACACGCCGTCTCCCTGTCAGCGGCCCGCCGCTGCGGCAGGCCTTGTCATGATGATACGGCGGGGGCGTCTTCGCTGGCGCGCAACTCGGCCGCCCGGTGCTACATTAGGCGTGCATGGAATACGCAAGGAGGGCCACGTGAAACGCAGCTATCGCTGGGCAACGGAGCAGGGTGGCGGCCTGGAGCATGTCGAACTGGACACCGGGAACGCGGACGTGACGGCGGAGGGCGTCCTCATCGGCCCCGCCGGCGGCCGGTTGTTCGCCTGCAGTTATCTGTTGTGCTGCGACGAACACTGGCGGGTGCGCCGCCTCGACGTCCATGTCGCGGGCAAGGGGCGAGTGAGTCTGCGCGCCGACGGGGCCGGCAACTGGACCGACGCGGACGGCACGCCGTTGCCGGCGCTGCAGGGCTGTACGGACGTCGACCTGTCCGGCAGCCCTTTCACGAACACGCTGCCGATCCGGCGCCTCGGTGACGCGCTGCGCGATCGCCAGGAAATCCGCGTCGCGTACGTCGACCTGCCCAAGCTCGACGTCCAGCCCGTCGCGCAGGCGTACACGCGGGTGGCGCCAGACCAGGTGCGGTTCGAAAGCCTGTCCCGCCCGTTCGCCGCCGACCTCGACGTCGACGGCGACGGCATTGTGCTGCGCTACGAGGGGTTGTTTACGCGCGTTGCGGGCTGAGCATTGTGGCTCGGGGCGGCGCCGATCCACGTCAGGCGGTGCCACAGGGCTTCCAGCGGACCCTGCTTGTGATGCTTGAGCCACCAGGCGCTGAAGCAACCCTGCAACACGGCCAGCACGATGCCGATCGCCAGCGCCATCACCGTGCCCGCCACCGCGTACAGGCCGAAGCCGAAGCCGTGGTACAGGGTCGTGCCGACGATCGACTGCATCATGTAGCTCGTCAGGCTCATCCGGCCCAGCCAGCGGAGCGAGCCCAGCACGCGCGCGCCGGCAGGACGGCGATACAGCAGCGCGAAGCCGGTCACGAGCAACAGCATGATGTCCAGGTTGAGCAGCGGCTTGACGATGGCGTCCAGCGGCCGGCGCAGGGCCTCGGCGGGGAACCACGCTGCCAGGTGGCCGTGGATGAAGATCAGCGGACCGAGCAGCAACAATGCCCCGAAAAAGACGCGGCGCCAGATGCTGATGTTCCTGTCATTCACGGCGAACAGCCCGAGGCGGCCGGCCAGCATGCCGAACATGAACAGCGCGGGAATCTGCAGGAGGCGGCCCATTTCCCAGCTCCACAGCAGCACGGCCTGCTTGCCGTTCGTGAGGTTGCCGATCCAGACGTCGAGCAGCGAACCGTGCTTCAGGTATTCCTCGGCGCGGCCGAAGTATGCCCAGGAGGCGGGATCGGGCAGCTTGCCCGGCGCACTGCCCAGCGCCGCGAACGCATCGAGCCACGCGACCGGCTGCAGGCTGAGGAAGCAGGCCAGCAGGAAGACCGTCCACGTGCCCAGGCGCGCGACGGGGATCAGCACGAGGCCGAGCACGGCATACATCGCGAGGATGTCGCCCTCGTAGAACGCGGAATTCACGAGCCCGAACCCGAGCAGGAGCAGCATGCGCCAGGCAAAGCGCGGCCGGAAATCCTCCCCGCGCCGGGCCCGGGCATCGTCCTGCAGGTGGAACGTCAGGCCGAACAGCAGGGCGAAGATGGCATACGACTTGCCGCCGAACAGGGCGAACATCGTGTCCCAGATGTGTTGCCCCAGCTCCTTCAGCCAGGCCGGCTCGCCGGGCGGCGAAAAGTAGAGATCGAAGTGCTCGATGTTATGCAGCAGCATGATCGAGACGATGGCAAAGCCGCGCAGGGCATCGACCAGGTCGAGGCGGGAGTCGGTACGGGGCATGTCGGGGGAGGGCGTCATGGTTTTCCTGTCCGTTTTTGGGCCCGGTCATTCTAGTTTGGAATCGTTTTCATCTCCACTATATTTTTTACAACGCCCGCGCTTATTTCTCGTTATAAGTTCACATCTGGTTACAAACTGCCGGTGTTTGTCGGCATCCCGCAACGGTGAAAAGTTTTTTCCGAGCGGCAAAGCAAAGTTCTCGAGAACCGTTTAGAATTGCCTCCCATCAGCTTTCCACGCGCCAACCGCTCGGTTGGCGTTTGCTTTTTGATCCAGACATTTTTTTAAAAAAAGTCATCTACCAAATGCAAAATAATCTGCCCGCCACGACTGCCGTCCGCTCTCGCAGCCTCCCGCTCGCGCAATCGCAGTCGTTCGCCCTGCCGCTCCTGTTCACGGTGTTTGGCGTGATCATGGGCTCGTGGGCCGGCCGTATTCCGGCCATGGCCGAGCGCGCGCACGTGTCGCACTCGGCGTTGTCGATGGTCCTGCTGTGCGGCGGCCTCGGTGCCGTTCTGTCGTACCCGATTTCATCGCGCATGATGAGCTCGCTTGGCGCCCGCAAGACCATGCTCATTTCCGGCCTGGCCCTGCTGGCCGTGCTGGTCGCCATCGGCGGCGCGCCCACCGTGCCGCTGCTGATGATGGCCGTCCTGAGCCTGGGCATCACGGCCAGCACGTTCGACGTCGCCGTCAACTCGGCCGCCACGAAGCGCGAAAAGGAGACGGGCAAGTCGGAACTGTCGAAGCTGCACGGCCTCGGCTGCGCCGGCGGCCTGGCGGGTGCGACCCTGGGCAGCCTGATGGCCGGCCTGCACATCGCGCCGCTCACGCACTTCGTGATGCTGGCCGGTCCGCTGGCCCTGGCCCTCTACTATGGCTATGCGTCGCTGGAAGCGGATGACGCCGGCGAAGTCGTCGAGAAAAAATCGTTCTCGCTGCCGCGCGGCCCGCTGCTGTTCCTGGGCGCACTCGGCTTCCTCGGTTCGATGGCCGAAGGCAGCATCGCCGACTGGAGCGGCGTGTTCCTGAAAGAGCATTTCGGTGCGTCGGACGGCCTGGCGCCGCTGGCCCTGTCGTCGTTCTCCGTGATGATGCTGCTGGCCCGCCTCGTCGGCGACAAGCTCAAGGTCCGCTACGGCGCCCGTCCGCTCGTCACCAGCGGCTCGATGCTGGGCGCCGCCGGCCTGTTCTTTGCCGTGCTGTCGCCGAATGCCTACTTCGCCCTGTTCGGCTTCGCCGTCGCCGGCATGGGTATGGCACTGGTCTTCCCGTTCGTGTTCAGCGCGGCGGGCGCGCAAGGTCCGGCGGCACTGGCCGGCGTGGCCAGCCTGGCCTACAGCGGCAGCCTGATGGGTCCGCCGGTGATCGGCGCCATCGCCCAGGGCATGGGCATGCAGATCGCCATCGCCTACATCGGCGGCCTGGCTTGCCTGATCGCCTTCGTGGCCAGCCGTTCGCGCCTGCTGAAGTAATCACCCTTTCTTCCTTGTTCAGGGCGGTGCCGATGGCGCCGCCCTGTTTTTTTGCGCTGTGCCAAGCCCGCGCGCATTCCGCAGAACTCCAGTACGCCTGCGTACTCCAAGCAAACGTCACTCGTCTGCCCAGGATCGGAGTTGCCATGCAAAGCGAAATCGATGCCGTGTCCGTCGTCTGGTTCCACGACCGCCAGCTGCGCGAACGCGACTGGCCCGTGATGTCGCATGTCTCCGCCGATGCGGGCGGGTTGGGCTTATGGGAATGGATCGCCGCCAACCACCGCTACAACGGCCTGCTGTGGCGCGAGGAAGACCGGGCGCGCCGGCTGGACGTGCCGCCTTCCGAGATCGCGGCCGGCAAGCGCCTGATCGACCGCTACAACCAGAAGCGCAACGACGCGGTCGAATCCATCGACGAAGGGCTGCTGGCCGGCCTGCGCCACGTCGTTTGCGTGCCCGATGCGCGGCTCTCCAGCGAAACGGCCGGCGCCATGATCGACCGCCTGTCGATCCTCGCCCTCAAAATCCACCACATGCGCGCGCAGACGCAGCGCGCCGACGCGGACGATGCCCACGTCCGCGCGTGCACCACCAAGCTCGACCGCCTGCTCGCGCAGCGCCAGGACCTGATGTCCTGCCTCGACCTGCTGCTCACGGAAGCGCGGGCCGGACGGGCATATTTCAAGCTCTATCGCCAGTTCAAGATGTACAACGATCCCGCCCTGAACCCGTACCTCAACGGCCAGGCGCAGGGGGATGGAAGGGCGGCGCCGTGAACGAGACGATCGACGTCCTGATCCCGACGCGCAACCGCCCCGCGGCGCTCGCGGTCACGCTGACGGCGCTCGGCGCGCAGACCTGGCCGTCCCTGCGCATCGTGCTGGCCGACCAGTCGGATGGCGACGGCGTCTGCACGCATGGGGAGGTGCAGGCGGTATTGCGCTACCTGCGCGTCACCGGCCGCAGCGTGGACACGTTCCGGCGCCCGCGCCGCCGCGGCATGGCCGAACAGCGCGCCTTCCTGCTGGCCCAGGTGCGCGCGTCCTGCTGCCTGTTCGTCGACGACGACGTGATCCTCGAGCCAAACCTCATCGCCCGGTTGCATGCCGTCCTCGGCGAAGAACGCTGCGGCTTCGTCGGCAGCGCCTTGCACGGGTTGAGCTACCTGGGCCAGTTGCGGCCGATGCAGGAAGCGATCGAATTCTGGGACGGCCCCGTGACGCCGGAAACCGTGCGGCCCGGCAGCCCGGCGTGGGCACGCCACCACCTGCACAGCGCGGCGAACCTGTTCCACGTGCAGACCCGCCTGGCGGACGAGACCGGGGCAATCTCGCGCAACAGGCGCTACAAGATTGCCTGGGTCGGCGGCTGCGTGATGTTCGATACGGTCAAGCTGCGGGCCGTGGGCGGTTTCGACTTCTGGCGCGACCTGCCGGCCCAGCATTGCGGCGAGGACGTGCTGGCCCAGCAGCGCGTGATGGCGCTTTACGGCGGCTGCGCAATACTGCCGTCCGGTGCGTATCACATGGAACTGCCGACGACCATCACGGCACGGGCCATCGATGCGCCTTATGTGTTGCCGCTGACGTAATACCGATGAGCGAGCCGCATGATGCGACCGGCCTATGATCGTCTCGACGAGGTGCGCAAAATCGTCGTGCTGCGCCCGAGCGCGGTGGGCGATTTCGTGTTCGCACTGCCGGCCTTGCACGCGCTGAAGCAGGCGTATCCCGCGGCCGAGCTGGTCCTGGCGGGAAAAGCCTGGCATCGCGCGTTCCTGCAGGGGCGGCCCGGACCGGTCGACCGCGTCGTCGAGGTGCCGCCCGTGCAAGGCGTGGGGGCGGCAGAGACGGTCGTGGAACAGGTGGAGCGCTTCGTCGATGCAATGCGCGCCGAACGTTTCGATATCGCATTGCAGATGTTCGGGGGAGGGCGTCATTCGAATCCATTCCTGTTGCGCTTCGGTGCGCGCCTGACGGCGGGGGCCTGCGCGCCGGGCGTGCCCTTGCTCGATCGCTGGGTGCCGTATCGCGAACCCAGCCCGCGCAGGCTGGCCTTGCTCGAGATCGCGGGGCTGGCCGGCGCGGAGATGCGGCTGGCGCTTGACGCGCAACCGGAACTCGCGCTCACGGAAGCCGACCGGCACGAGGCTGCGGCGATCATGCCTGGGCTGGCGGGCAAACGGCTCATCGTGCTGCAGCCGGGGTCGACCGATCCGCGCCGCTGCTGGCCGGCGCCATCGTTCGCGGCACTGGGTGACCGGCTCGCGCAGGACGGCGCCTGTGTCGCCGTCAACGGTTCGCCGGAAGAAATGGATCTTGTGCACGAGGTCGTGGCGCGCATGCATGCGCCGGCCATCGCACTCGCAGGCCGGCTGAGCCTGGGCGGGCTGTGCGGCCTGCTGGCGCGCGCCGCGCTGCTCGTGTCGAACGACACCGGCCCGCTGCACCTGGGTCTCGCCCTGGGCGTGCCGAGTGTCGGCATCTTCTGGCTGACGAACCTGATCGACGGGATGCCGTTGCGTCCCTCGACCCTGCACGTGGCCTTGTCGGTGCGGACACGCTGTCCCGTCTGCGATGAGGACAACCTGCGAACGCGCTGTCCGCACGATGTGAGCTTTGTCGCGGATGTCGGCATCGACGAGGTGGAGGCACTGGCCCATGCGGCAATGGCTCATCAATAATTTCACCAGTAAGGCCACATGCCGACACTGCGCTGGCGGCTCGGTGCCGTGCCGGACAGTAGTGCACGTGCATGTTGCAGGACCACCTGGGCGCGCTCCGCATCGGGATCCCAGATGCAGCGGTGCGTATGGCGGTCGAGCGGCGCCCAGCGGGCAATGTCGGCCTTGCTGAACACGACGACACTTTTGAGCCTGAGGCCCGCCGCGACGTGGGACACGCCCGTGTCATTGCAGAGCAAGAGCCTGGCATCACGCATCAGGACGGCCATCGCACCGATCGAGATGGGCGCGGCGGCGTCGAGCGGCGTGTGATGCATGCGGGCCGCGACGTCGGCGGTGAGGTCTGCTTCCTCGGCCGATCCGGTCAACACCACCTTGAGGCCGAACTCGGCCGCGAGGCGGTCGCCGACCTCCGCAAACAAGGCCGCCGGCCAGCATTTGTCCCGCTTGCGTGCGCCCGGATGGATGCACAGGTAGTGGCCGGGCGTGAGCGTCGCGCCGAGGCCGCTGGCGCGCCATTCATCTTCGTCGTCGCGTGACAGCGGGAATTCCAGGTGGACCCCCGTCGATGGCGCGCCCAACTGCTCCATCAGCGACAGGAGACGCTCCGGTTCCGCGCCGATTTCCGGATAGGGAAACAGGACGGTGCGGTCGCGGACGACGGGCGCGCCACGGCAGAACCCGGCCATCGCCTGCGCGCCGAAGCCGCTGACGATGTCGTTGCTCACGTCGCCGCTGCCGTGCAACTGGAGCGCCAGCGCGAACTGGCGGGTGCAGAGACTGTTGTAGAAACGCGCGAGCGCCTCGTGCCGGACCGGTTGCTCGGGCAGCAAAGGGTGGCCGGGAAAGGCGATGAATTCGTCGACGCAGGCACTGAACCGGTCTGCGAATTGCTGCGCCCATGGCAAACCCACCAGCGCGATGTGGGCACGGGGCAGGGCGGCGCGCAGCGCGCGCAGGGCGGGCACCGCGCACAGCATGTCGCCCAGGTGGAGGGCGCGGAATACGATGACCGAAGGCGGATCGAGGCGTTGCAGCAGTGGTCGACGGTACACTTCTTCCTCCATTAAAACGTGCGGTCGTGCGCGCGTCTTTCCGGTGAGGTCGCCTTATCCGCGCAACAGACCGTCGAGGACATTGCGCGTGACGCGCTCCAGTTGGCGATCCCGGCCGGCGTCGAGGACTTGCGCCCAGTCGGTGGTCCCGGCCGAAAACACGGTGCCGTTGCGCGAGAACAGGCCCATGGCGGCCGTGTGGATGCCTTCGCCGGCCGCGTGGCGGGCACGTGCCGGCAATTCCTGCCAGCCGGGGCCCAGGCGCGCCGCCGCCAGCAAGGCATAGCCGTCCGGCGTGCCGTCTTCGTCCGCCCAGGCGGACAGCAGTGCACCATGGCCGGCATCGAAGACGTCGAGCGGGACGCCGTCGCATTCATAGCCCGCCAGCGGTGGCCAGCTATGCCGTGCGAGCGCGTCGCCGCGGGCCAGGCCGGTCTCCGTGAAGATCCAGTGATCCGGCTGCTGGACGCGATAGCCGCCGGACGTGCGCGGACCATCCCACCAGCCGCCGCCATGCCGGTAGCTGGCACCGCTCAAACTGTCTTCCGGACGCGCGGCGCCGCGCGGCGACCACCAGTGATCGCGGGCGCCGTGCGGGCCGCCCTGGTGGCAGACGATGGCCGTCCCGTCATCGGCGACGTGGATGCGCCACCAGCACACATTCCCAGCGAAGAAGGCGAGATTGCCGCCGAGGGAGACGAAGTCCTCGACGGCGTCGCGTGTCGCGGTGCTCCAGTATTCGTCATGACCGGCCGATACGAGCAGGCGGTAGCCCGCCAGCAGCGCCGGGTCGGCGTGGATGTCGAGGTCCGTGCAGAAGTCCGCGCGGTAGCCATTGCGCGCCAGCCAGCGGATGAAGCGCGCATCCCAATGGGCGAACGTCTGTCGGGGCGATGCGGCGTCGTAGTGGTCGGCGGCACACCACACGGGCCCGCCGATGCCGCCGCCGGGACGGCGCAGCGAGACCCGCGCGCCCGGCGGCTCGACCGAACGCGGCGGGTGGACGTAGAAGCAGCCGCCGCCGCTGGCGTTATAGGCGTGGTACGTGGCCAGCGGCAGCTTGTAGAGCATGCCGCGCCCGCCCGGCCGTGCGCGTACCACGAACAGGGCGGCGCCGTGGCCGCGCGCGAGGTCGAACGTGGTTTTGCGTCCTTCTTCTTCGAAGTCGGCGATGTAGACGGCCGAGGGCCAGTCCGGAGGGATAGTGAAGGGATAGGCCGGCCAGTGCCAGTCCGCGTCCGGCGCGGCATCGGCGGCCCATGCGCCGGGCAGCCAGTCGCTGCGCAGCATCTCGACCGGTCCGTCGCTCCAGCGATAGAACGTGACGCGGAAACGGCGGCTGTCGGTCGACACGTGCAGGTGCAGCGTGGCGCCGGGCAGTACGCTGGCCCGCCCTGGATACGCACGGATCATGCGGGAAGCTCCGGTTCGATCCGTTTGGTCACGAGGAAAGGCGGTATCGCGAGCGCGTGCAGCGGCATGCGGCGGAACGACGCGAGCGCTTCCTCCGGCGTTTCCACGATCGGTTCGTCCTTGCCGTTGAACGACGTGTTCAGCAGGACGGGCACGCCCGTGCGCGCGTCGAAGCCCGTCAGCAGGCGGCGCAGCAGCGGATCGTCGTCCGGGCCGACGGTCTGCAGGCGCGCGCTGCCGTCCACGTGGGTGATGGCCGGCACGCGCGCCATCATGCCTGGTCGGACCGGCGCGGCGAACTGCATGAAGGGCGAGGTACGGGGCAGGTCGAAATACTCGGCGGCCCGTTCGGCGAGCACGACGGGTGCCAGCGGACGGAACCATTCGCGCTGCTTGACGCGCGCATTGATCCAGTCGCGGACTTCGGCCTGGCGCGGATCGGCCAGGATGCTGCGGTGGCCCAGGGCACGCGGTCCGAATTCGCTGCCGCCCTGGTACAGCGCGAGTACGCGGCCCCGGCACAGCAGGTCGAGCATGTGGCTGCATAGGGCATCGGTATCCGCCAGATGGACGATGTGTAGATCGTCCCGGTCGGCCAGGGCGGCTTCGATGTCGTCGTGTCGCGGGACGGGGCCCAGGTAATCGTGGGTCCAGCGGTAGGCGCAGCCGGCGCCGGCCAGTTCGGTGAGGCCGTACAGCGCGCAGCCCAGCGCGGTGCCGGCATCGCCCGGCGCGGGCGGAATGAAGACCTGTTTGAACGGCGTTTCCCGCAGCAGGCGCTCGTTGGCCGAACAGTTCAGCGCCGTGCCGCCGGCGAAGCACAGGTTGTCCAGCCCCGTCTCCGCATGCAGCCAGCGGGCCACGGCCAGGATGGCGTCCTCGAAGACGCGCTGGCCCGCCGCCGCCAGGTTGGCGCAGTCGGCGAAGGCGACCCCTGGCTGGCCGTAGCGGAAGCGTTCGTGGTCGCGCAGGATGTCGCGCCAGGCCGGCGGCAACGTCACCTGTCCGCCTTCGGCGGCCAGCGGCGGCAGGCCCAGCGCATGCGGCTGGCCGTGCGGGGCGAGCCCCATTACCTTGCCTTCGTTGCCTTCGCCGGGGAAGATGGCCTGCGTCAGCAGGAAATAAAACATGCCGAGGCCGACGAGGCGCGTGTCGTCCCGGTCCCACAGGTGCTTGCCGATGCAGTGCACGCGTTCGCGGTCGGCGCGGTAGAACGAGGCGACTTCGCGCCAGTCGCCCGGCACGTATGCCGCGCCGCTCCAGTGGTCGGTCAGGTCCGCGACGGGGCTGCCCTGGCCGTCGATGACCATGACGGCGGCCTCGCGAAAGGGCGACGGGTGGAAGACGCTGACCAGGTGCGCCAGGTGGTGCGAGATGCGCACATGCCGGCAGCCGGGGGCGAGGCGCAGCGTCGCGCCGAGTTCCGTGTCGTACCGGGCCTGGTGGCGCGCCTCGTCGTCGCACGAAAAGCATTCGACCACGATGTCGATGGGCCGCTCCGGCCACGGCAGGCGCGGTCCGTAATGGTCGCGGACGTCGCCCGGCCGGCCCCAGTGATGCTTGTGGCGCGTGAGCCGCTCCTTCTGGATCGCCCACAGCAGCCGCGAGCCCTGCATCAGGCAGGCACTGGCGTCCTGGGTCCGGTTAATACCGAGCACGACGGGAACATCGGTCATCGTTTCCTCCGCGTTGGGTTGCGATGCAACGGTCCTGCTGAGGCTTGGAGCACGATGAGCTGGATTAGTTCATCCATTCGCGCGGTCGTTGGATGTCGATGCGGCGGAAGGCGGCAGGGGCGGCCTGAACGGTACGGCGAAAGACGGTATCATCGACGGCAGTGCCCTTGATGACGGATTCCCCATGCTCCAGACGCCCGCCTCGTTCACGCCCCTGATGGCTCCGCAGCAGGATGCCGCACCGCTGTCCTTCGTCTTCCACGGCGGGCGGCTGCTCGTGCGCGAGGCCGACCTCGGCCTGCCCGACGAGGCCGCGGTCCGCAGCCTCGCCCTCGACCCGCCGCGCCTGCAGCCGGTAGGCCTGCTGGACGGCCGTTACTGCCAGACGGCCTGGGTCGACGACGAGGCCCTGGCACCGTCCGGCTACGCCTGGCGCGGGCTGCGCTTGCTGTTCGGGGAGTTCGACGAAGGCCGCCTCGGCGTGGCCGCGCGTGCCTGCCAGGTCGCCGAATGGGCGCGTACGCACCGCTTCTGCGGCGCCTGCGGCAGCGGCACCGTGCTGGCGGCGGGCGAGCGTTGCTTCAAGTGCGTGAATTGCGGCCACATGGCCTATCCGCGCATTTCGCCGGCGATGATGGTCCTGATCCGCAACGGCGACAAGGTGCTGCTGGCGCTGCACACGCAGTCCGCCGTCAAACGCTTCGTGCCGCTGGCCGGCTTCCTGGAAGCGGGCGAGACGATCGAGGAAGCCGTGCACCGCGAAGTGTTCGAGGAAGTCGGCCTGCGCGTGCACAACCTGCGCTATTTCGGCAGCCAGTCGTGGCCGTTCCCGCACTCGCTGATGATCGCGTTCACGGCCGATTACCTGGACGGGGACATCCGTACCGACCCCAACGAGATCAGCGAGGCGCGCTGGTTCGGACCAGGCGACGAATGGCCGGAGCGCGTGCCGCACGTGTCGATCTCGAGCATGCTGGTCGACAGCCACCGTCCGCCCGGCCGTTGACGGCCAGCCGCTCAGGGCGTGGACGTGGCGGCGATCTTGCCTTCCACGCGCAACGCCAGCGGCGTTTCTTCCGGCCGCGTGCCCGTGCTGCGCATGCGCACGACGCGCTGCATCAGGTCGAACCAGAACGGAGCACCGAACAGCGCGGTCGACGCCGTGACGATCCAGCCGGCGACCTGCAGCGCGAAATCGGCATTGGGTACCGGCGGGAACCGCGTCCAGCCGATCGGCAGCGCCATCAGGGCGTCGAACACGGCCGGGTCCAGTGCGCCGGGCGCGTCATGCAGATGCGCGGCGAGGGCCGGCTGCTGCCACAGGGTGCGGAACAGATGGATGCTGTCGATGTTGAACAGGATCGCCAGCAGCAGCGCCAGCAGCAGTGAAATCAGCATCTGGCGCCGTTTATAGGTGCCGGACATGCGCGCCATCGCGTTGTCGAACCAGCCGGCCAGCATGTCCTGGAATTGCTGCAAGTCGCGCGCGCGCCGGTACAGCCCGCGCATCACCTGCCGCACCTGCGGATCGGGGATCGTCTCGATGGCGTTGCCGAGCTGGGCGAAGTCGCCCGGCGCTTTCCAGAGGCTGTCCACTAGCGCAATCGCAAAATGCGCGGGTTCGATGTACGATGGCCGCGTACGCATGTCCCGCTCGTCCGGCTGGGTGCCGTCCGTGTGCGGGTTGACCAGCGGATGCAGGTAGACGGCGCGCGCCAGCCCGTCGAAGCGCGGGTCGTTGAGCATGGTCTTGACGCCCGCCAGCAGGGTGTTGGCACGCAGCCGGAACGCCGCGGCCAGCGCTTCCTGCAAGGTGCTGACGATCAGGGCGACCGTGCCATAACAAAATGTCAGGCCGATAGCGACTTCCAGGACAGTGCTCCCAAGCATGGCTGTTCTCCGCGCAGTGACAGGACCTCGACTACGCTAGCGCATCCGCCACAGTCCGGCTTTCGTTTTGCGCAAGGAAGCCGCCGGCATCTGTGGATCCGCTCCATTTTCTATATACTCTCGGCAATCGAAAATTTTAGGGTTAACCATGTCTGACAAAGAAGTCTTCACCGAGAATGACTGGCGCCGCCTGCTGGTAAGCCTTGGCGAAGATCCCAACCGCTCCGGCCTGCACGAGACGCCCGCGCGTGTCGCCAAGGCCTGGAAACACTGGACTTCCGGCTACGACCAGGATCCGGTCGAGATCCTCAAGGCATTCGAAGACGGCGCCGAGGAGTACAACGAATTGATCGTCGTGCGCGGCATTCCGGTCTACAGCCATTGCGAACACCACCTGGCGCCGTTCTTCGGCAAGGCGACGGTCGGCTATCTGCCGAATGGCAAGATCGTCGGGCTGTCGAAGCTGACGCGTCTCGTCGACGTGTTCTCCAAGCGCCTGCAGGTGCAGGAACGCTTGACGGTCCAGATCGCCAACACGCTGATGGAAGTGCTGGAACCGAAAGCCGTGGGCGTGGTCATCAAGTGCCGCCACATGTGCATGGAGAGCCGCGGCATCCGCACGCCGGGCGAAGAAACCATCACGTCGACCCTGCTGGGCGAACTGCAGCCGAACCTGGCGCTGCGTACCGAGTTCCTGTCGCTGGCCCGCGACTGACCGTCTGCCCGACCCCGCACGCATGGCGCCTGAAAAAAAGGCGCCATGATTCCGAACACGCTGCTAGACTGTATTTACTGGGCGCCGTGTTCGAATCCGTCGCGACAATGCGCTACGCCCCGTCGATGATCGGGAACCTGTTCCGGATCACGTGTCTCCAAGTGAATTTGAGGCGATCGACATGGCCAGGCAAACCTTTCCAAGCGATGTACCGCGTGAACAGTTCGAGACCGTGCGTGAAATGCTGGAAGCGGCCCGCCGCAAGACCCGGCCGCGCAAGCACGATCTGTACGATGTGTTCTGCGCCGTCCTGTACTTCCTCCACACCGGCAGCGCGTGGCGCAGCATGCCGCCCGAGTTCCCGCCCTGGCGTACCGTGCACGAATATTTCACGCAATGGACGATGCTGCGCGACGGCGACCGCACCCTGCTCGAGCAGGCGCTCGACCGGCTCGGGCGCACGGCCGAAATCGCGCGGCTGCGCCAGCTGACCGGGCAGCGCTGAGCCGGGCCGCGGTGCCGGATGACCGGCCTGCCGCCGGCCGCTGTGAGCCCTGTGTGAGCGCTATCCCGCGAAGAGGGACTAGCGCGCGGCCGCCACCGACCCTTCCGCCGGCTCGAACACGAACTTCTTTTTCGCATCCATGTGGAAGACGCCGATCGGCTGGGCCTGCACATTGTCCGACGGTTCCGGCAATTGGCTGCAGCTGCGGGTTTCCAGCTGCCACATCTCGTCGCCCGCGCGCAGCAGGAAGGCGTCGTCGCCCGTGGAGAACAGCTCGACGTTCAGGTCGGCCAGCGGCGTCTTGCCGAGGTCGAACTGGCGCTGGCAGTCCGGCAGGCGCGACGCGATCACGCGCAGGCCCACCTGTTTGCTCCAGAAATAATCCTGCGTGACGATCACCGTCAGGGCGTGGTCGTTGCCGTCGATCGTATAGCTGGCCGATTCATTGACGCAGCCGGCCAGCAGCAAGAGCGGTGTCAACAGGAGCAAGGTGGAGCGCATGGTCATTTCCGGGTTGCCGATGCTTCTATGCATCACTGCGCGAGTATAGAGCCCTTCAAACCCTTGCCGCAACGGCATGCTTCTCGCGCGCTCCCCCATTTTTTGATTTCGGAGATGATGAATCAGGCAATCCATCTTCGAAAGCGAGCAAAGCCATGCCAGACGACGATCAAAGTCTATCGGAGCAGCGTGCGCAGGGCGCGACGCTGGTCCATGCGCCGCCGCAACCGCTCACCCTGCGGATCAACGGCGCCGAGCACAACCTGACGATCGAGCCGCGCGTGACCCTGCTGGACGCATTGCGCGAGGTGCTGGGCCTGACCGGCACCAAGAAGGGCTGCGACCGCGGCCAGTGCGGGGCCTGCACGGTCCTCGTGGACGGCCAGCGCATCAATTCATGCCTGACGCTGGCGATGATGCACGACGGCCGCGATATCACGACGGTGGAAGGTCTCGGCGAACAAGGCCAGCCGCACCCGATGCAGCAGGCCTTCATGGATTGCGACGGCTTCCAGTGCGGCTATTGCACGCCGGGACAGGTGTGTTCCGCGGTGGCGCTGCTGGATGAAGTGAAGGCAAGGCAGGCCAGCATGCTGACGGAAGGCGACCAGCTGGCGCCGGGTGCGCTGTCCGAAGACGAGATCCGCGAGCGCATGAGCGGCAACCTGTGCCGCTGCGGCGCCTATCCCAACATCGTCAAGGCCATCCACAGCGTGGTCTTGCGCCAGGCGTAGGAGGACGTGCATGCAATCGATCTTCTACGACCGTGCCAGGGACGTGAACCATGCACTCGAGCTGGGGCGCCAGCCGGGTGCGAAATACATTGGCGGCGGCACCAACCTGCTCGACCTGTACAAGAGCGGCATCGAACAGCCCGTCCGCCTGGTCGACGTGAGCCGGCTGGCGCTGGCCGGCATCGACGAGCTGCCGGGCGGCGGCCTGCGCATCGGCGCCATGGCCAGCAACACGGCGGCCGCGAACCACCCGCTCGTGCGCCAGCGCTACCGCCTGCTGTCGGAGGCACTGCTGAACGGCGCGTCGACCCAGTTGCGCAACATGGCGACCGTCGGCGGAAATCTGCTGCAGCGCACGCGGTGTCATTACTTCACCGATCCCACCTTCCCGCACTGTAACAAGCGCGATCCGGGCTCGGGCTGCGACGCCATCGACGGCCACAACCGCATCCACGCGATCCTGGGCGCGAGCCCGCATTGCATCGCGACCAATCCGTCCGACATGAGCGTGGCTCTCGTCGCGCTCGATGCGATCGTTCATCTGCAGGGACCGGACGGCACGCGGCAAGTCCCCGTCGCCGAGTTCCACCGCCTGCCGGAGGACCGCCCGCAGGACGACACGGTGATCCGCCCCGGCGAACTGATCACGGCGGTGGAACTGCCGCCGACGCCGTTCTCCCGGCATGCGCACTACCTGAAGGTGCGCGACCGCGCGAGCTATGCGTTCGCGCTCGTGTCGGTGGCGGCCGCCGTCGACGTGGATGGCGACACCATCCGCGACCTGCGCATCGTCCTGGGCGGCGTCGCCCATAAACCCTGGCGCGCGCTGGGCGCGGAACAGCGATTGCGCGGCCAGTCGCTGGGAGCGCTCACGGACGACGTGCTGGGCAAGGTCGGGGCGGATGCCGTCGCCGGCGCGCAGCCGCATGCGCACAACGCCTTCAAGGTCGAACTGGCGCGGCGCGCGGTGGCGCGGGCGCTGCGAATCGCCACGGGCGTGATGGGAGGGATGGCATGACGATCACGGGCGCTCCCATCAATCGCGTCGACGCCTGGGCGAAAGTCAGCGGCGCGGCGCGCTACTCGGCCGAGCATCCGGTCGACGACGTGGCCCATGCGGTCCTCGTCACGAGCACGATCCCCAGTGGACGCGTGCTGTCCATCGACGACAGCGCGGCCCGCGAGGTGCCGGGCGTGCTGTTCGTGATGACCCCCGCGAACGCCATGCGGCTGCCGCCGAAGATGAAGGACGGCAAACTCCAGCCGCCGATCGGGCGCAGGCTGACCCTGCTGCAGGAAGACGACGTCTACTACAACAACCAGCCGATCGCCGTCGTCGTAGCCGACACGTTCGAGCGCGCGCGCGAGGCGGGCGCCCGGCTGCGCATCGAGTACGAACGCAAGCCGGCCGTGCTCGACTTCGAACAGGCCAAGCAAGCCGTGCATCCGCCGGAAAAGGTGTTGACGGAAGAAACCGACACGAAGCGGGGCGACCTGCAGGCCGGGCTGCTGGCCGGCAGCGCACGCATCGATGTCACCTACACGACGCCGGTCGAGAACCATAACCCGCTCGAAACGCATGCGACGATCGCCCAGTGGGACGGTGACCGCCTCACCCTGTACGACTCGACGCAGTACATGAAGGGCGTGCAGCGCATCGTCGCGAGCATCTTCGATATTCCGCCGGAAAACGTCACGGCGATCTGCCCCTACGTGGGCGGCGGCTTCGGTTCGAAGGGTTCCGTGTGGTCGCACGTCGTGCTGACGGCCATGGCCGCGAAGCAGCTGGGCCGTCCCGTGAAACTGTCGCTGGACCGCAACCAGATGTTCGGCCCGGTCGGCACGCGCCCGAACACCGAGCAGCGCATGCGCATGGCGGCGCTGTCGGATGGCCGCATGACGGCATCCAGCCACGACACGATCGCCTACACGTCGATGATCGAGGACTGGATCGAGCCGTGCGGCCTCGTCACGCGCATGATGTACGAGAGCCCGAACCAGGAAACGTCGCACCGGCTGGCACGCATGCATCTCGGCACGCCCACCTTCATGCGCGCGCCCGGGGAAGCGACCGGCTCGTACGCCCAGGATTGCGCCATCGACGAGCTGGCCTACGAGCTGCACATGGACCCGCTCGACCTGCGCCTGAAAAACTACACGGAGCGCGATCCCGGCAAGAACCTGCCGTTCTCGAGTAAATCGCTGCGCCAGTGCTACGAGATCGGCGCCGAGCGCTTCGGCTGGCGCGAGCGCAATCCGCAGCCGCGCTCGATGCGGCAGGGACATAAGCTCGTCGGATGGGGCATGGCGACGGCGAGCTACCCCACCAATCGTTCAGCGGCGGAATGTTCCGCGACCTTGCTGCCGGACGGCACCGCGCTGTTCCGCTCCGGTACCCAGGACCTCGGCACCGGCACCTATACCGTGATGACCCAGGTGGCGGCGGATGCGCTCGGCGTGCCCGTCGACCGCGTGCGTTTCGAGCTGGGCAATTCGCAGATGCCGGAAGCGCCTGTCTCCGGCGGATCGACGACGGTGGCCAGCGTGGCACCGGCCGTCCAGGCAGCGGGGAAGGCGTTGCGCCTGAAACTGCTCGGCATCGCCGCCGCCGATGAACGCTCGCCGTTGTTCGGCGCGACGGCCGACCAGGTGGGCGTCGATGCGGCGTCGGACGGTGGCGAGCTTTATTTGCTGGCCGATCCGGCGCGGCGTGTAGCGATGCAGGCCATCGCCGCGCGCCATGGCAGTCCCGTGGAGGTGACGGCGAAGGCCGAACCCGGCGACGAGAAGCAGAAGTACTCGATGCACGCGTTCGGCGCCGTGTTCGTCGAGGTGACGGTGGACGAGGACCTGGGCGAGATCCGCGTGCCGCGCGTCGTGGGCGTCTACGGCGTCGGCAAGCTGATGAACGAAAAGACGGGCTACAGCCAGCTGATGGGCGGCATCGTCTGGGGCATCGGCCTGGCGCTGTTCGAAGAGACGCTGATCGACAGGCGCGAGGGGCGTGCGGTGAACGGGAACCTGGCCGAGTACCACGTGCCGACGAATGCCGACATCCAGGCGATCGACGTGCAGATCGTCGACGAGGACGACCCGCATGTGAATCCGCTGGGCGCGAAGGGGATCGGCGAGATCGGCATCACGGGCGTGGGCGCGGCCATCGCGAATGCCGTGTTCCACGCGACGGGCAAGCGGGTGAGGGATCTGCCGATCACGCTCGATAAATTGTTATAAAAGGTTAGGTCTACCAGATTTCATTCTAAATATGCGGTGACGTAAAGAAGCATTCACCTTACCGGTACGGCGTGTCGGGTGATGTATCGAGCGGCTCTGTCCTTGTACTCTCATTGAGAAATTTATGTAATTGCCTAGCGTTTATGCCGCGATATGACCAGAAAAATAGGGACGCGGCAAGGTAAAAGAAAATTCCCATAACGTATGCAAATGCAAAGCGCTGTTCAGGAAGGCCATTTTTCACGTATTTGGCAATTTCTTCCGGTTTTTCTTTGCAAAGAATATCGATTTCGCCTGAAGTAAAGCCGATTTGACGTGCGAGTTGAGTATGATCGCTCGTGCATTGGCTGAAATTTAACGCAGTGGAACCGAACAATGGTTTGGCTCGATCATTGCCAAGAGCGAACCAAGTGCCGCTCTCTTTCATGCGAACAATCATGTTGTCGCTCAAGCTCCCAAGAAGAAACGTACAAGTGGCTAAACTGCAAATAATGCATGAAACAGCAAGAAACACCAATCCCCATTTTTTGGGCAAATACTTTTCATCTTTTAAAGAGGGGATAGTGACGTCAAAATATTCTCCACATGCTGCAATGCGGTCTGGGTCGATACGTTTTTTCTTGGCGTAATTGATAACAGCATGCGCTTCTTCCGAGGTCGATGCTCGAATGCCTGTGGTAAACCTGAACTGCATCAGAGCTGAACGGTTTTTTAAAAAAGAATCGATGGTAGGATCATCACATTCTTTGCGATCAGCAAATAAGCCCCAAAGGCGGGACATGATGGAGTGAAAAGAGCGCGTTCGGCGCCAGACAAAGAGTGTGAGAGCAACACCTCCAAGGCCAGCCATGATTGTACCGTTACTTAAAATTCCACTAAGACTATTGATTTCTTGGAAAATGTCCATACTAGAGGTTCGGAAAAATGTTGAGCCAAATCAACATTAAAGCTTACCGCAAGTAGACGTTGGATCAGGTTTTTCCGAATGTTATTTGATTGCGATCAAATGTTAAGCAAGACGGATAGAGGCAATAATCGGAGGCGCGAACGTGTTGATGCGTTAGCGCTTGGATGAGAGCGCTGTGAAATCGAAGCTGAATCCATGGCGCTGCGTTATCGCATTTCATTCGGTCCCTGCAACGTGTCGGGCCTTGTTGTTGATTGCGCTGCGATACTCCGTGTCATGATCGATGTCATGCACATTACGGGCGCTTTCCCAGCCGCCTCCCAGTGCCAGGAACAATTGCACCTGATCCGCCGCCAGCTGCGCATCGGATGCCGCGAGCACGCTCTCGGCGCTGGCCAGCGTGCGGTCCGCGTCGAGCTGGGACAGGAAGTCCGTGCGGCCGAACTGGTACAGCTTGGCCGACTGGCGCGACGCCAGCGCGCTCTGGTCACGTGCGGCGCGTAGAAGCGCGTTGCGGTCGAGCTCGCGGGCGTAGACGGTCAGCGCGCTTTCCGTTTCGCGCAGCGCGTTCAGCACGACCGAGTCGAAACGGGCCAGCGCGCCGGCCGTGCTGGCCTTGGCCTGCGCGATGTGCGAGCGGGCGGAGCTGGTCGCCGGCAGGCTCCACGAGATCAGCGGACCCAGGCTGAATTTCCACGTGTTCGCATCGTTGAACTGGTTCATCATGCCGATCATGCCGACCGATGCGCCCAGGTTGATGTTCGGGTACAGCTCGGCCGTCGCCACGCCGATGCGCGCGGTGGCGCCGGCCAGCTGGCGTTCGGCCTGGCGCACGTCGGGACGGCGGCGCAGCAGGGCGGCACCGTCGCCGACGGGAATCGTCGCGGCCACGCGCGGCGGCGTGGCGCATTGAGCGACCTCGGCCGGGAACTGGCTCGGCACTTCACCTGTCAAAACAGCCAGACGGTACAGCGCCGTGCGGCGGCGCGCTTCCAGCGGCGGCAGGTTGGCGCGCAACTGGTCGAGCTGGGCTTGTGCACGGGTGGTGTCGATGGCGATGCCGCGGCCGCGCTTGACGCGTTCGGCCGTGAGCTTCACGAACTTTTGCTGCAGATCGACGGACTCCTGCGCCACCTTCAGCTGGTAACCGGCCGAACACGCTTCCGCATAGGCGCGGGTCGTGTCGGCGGCAACGATCACATGCGTGAGGTCGCTGGCCGCCTGTGCGGCTTCGACGTCCGCCTCAGACGCTTCGACGGCGCGGCGGATGCGGCCCCACAGGTCGAGCGTGTAGCCGATCTTGACGTCGGCGTCGTACAGGCCGTCGGTGGGGAGTTGTTCCGGGATGCCCAGCTGCGCGCCGGCGATGCGGCCGTACTGGGGCGCAGCGCTCATCTCGACTTCGGGCCGCTTCTTTTCCTCGACCTCTTCCAGCACGCCGTGGGCGCGCTGCAGGTTGGCGGCGGCCACGCGCAGGTCGGCGTTGTTGGCGAAGGCCCTGGCGACCAGCTTGTCGAGCAGCGGGTCCTGGTACAGGCGCCACCAGTCGGCCGGTAGCGGCTCGGATTGGAAGGGCTGCTCGGCCGCGCCCATGAACGGCGCGTTGGCCGCGTCGCGCTTGACCACGGCCTCTTTCGGCACGTGGTAGTCGGGGCCGACCGTCGTGCAGGCGGCGAGCGCGGCCGCCAGCAGCGGCAGCGTGAAGACTTTATTTGCGGAGGATCGGTAGCGGTTCATGACAATCAATGCGTGGTAGTCGCAGCGGGAACGGCAGCCACTGCCTTGGCCGCAGGTTTGGCCAAAGGTGTGGCCGGCAGCACCTTGACCGTCGCCGTCTGTCCGGCGACGAGGCGCACGGTGGCCGGTACCTGGTCGATGGCGATGCGCACCGGCACGCGCTGCGCGAGGCGGACCCAGTTGAAGGTCGGGTTCACGTTCGGCAGCATGTTCGCGCCCGTGCTGCGGTCGCGGTCGGTGATGCCTTCGGCGAAGCTTTCCACGTGGCCGCGGATCGGCTGGCGCGTCCCCATCAAGGTCACGTCGACCCGGTCGCCCAGCTGGATGCCGGGCAGCTTGGTCTCTTCGAAATAGCCTTCGACGTAGAACGAGCCGCTGTCGACGACGGCCATCACGGGATGCGCCGCGGTGGCGTACGCGCCTTCGCGCAGGTCGAGGTTCGTCACGATGCCGTTGACGCTGGAGACAACGCGCGTGCGTTCGAGGTTCAGCTTCGCCGTGTCGCGGTTGACGATGGCCTGGGCCAGCGCGGCGCGGGCCTGGTCGGTGCGGGTCTGGCCCTGTTCCCGGGTTTCCTGCGACACGAGGTCGTCGAGCTGGGTGTTACGCTGGTTTTCGCGCAGCGCCTGGGCCAGCGCGGCCTGGGCCGCCGTCACTTGGGCTTCGCTCTGGCGCAGGGCCAGTTCGAAGCGGGCGCGGTCGATGTCGAACAGCGGCTCGCCCGCCTTCACCTGCTGGTTGTCGTGCACGTAGACCTTGGTCACCTGGCCCGTCACGTCGGGCGCGACCTGCACGACATACGCTTTCACGCGGCCGTCGCGCGTCCAGGGCTCGACCTCGTAGTGGCGCCATAGCTGCCAGCCCGCGTAGACCGCGCCCGCGGTCACCACCGCCGTGATACTTACCCGGCCAATCGTCGACAAAATAGTTTTCATGGGCATTCAGGACCAGTTGCGTGTGTAATACGTCAGTGCGCCGAGCACGATGACGAACAGGGAAAAATCGAACAGGGCCGGGTGCCAGACGACGCGATAAAAGCCCGTCTTCGCCAGGACCAGGTTGATGAGCCGCGAGACCACCAGCGCCGCCAGTGTGAGCAGCAGGAGCGGAGGAACGTAGAGGCCGTAGATGCTGACTTCGCCGATCATCGGATCTCCTTTCAGATTGCAGTTGCCAGCGACGGCTCATACGCCGCCGCCTTGGGAAACAGGTCGCGCCGCATGCCGGTGAGGGCAGCAAGCGCCTCGCGCTGGGCCGCGTCGCGCTCGCCGGCGCAGATGGCGCGCAGGGCGTTGTCGAGCGTGTCCAGCAGGCTGCGTTCGCAGCCGGCATCGACCCTCGGGCGCAGCGCGAAATGGCGAGACAGCTGCTTCATCAGCGGGCCGACGGCCGCTTCGTCGCGGCCCAGCCGCGCACGCACGCTTTGCAGCAAGGTCATGTTCAGGCCGATACGCAGGTCGCGCAGGGCATCGACGGCCTGCAGGTCCTGGTCCTTGCCGGCCAGCGCGAGGCGCGGGGTCAGCTGGCCGACGCGATCGACCATCCTGGCCGAGAATTCCGGCAGCGACGGCACGCGCTCGCCGCGGCCCATGCGCGACAGCTCGCTCCAGCCGGCCTTGAGCAGGCGGCGCGCCGTCCAGCCGGCGCCCACGCGGCGGAACACGCTCGTCGTGACGGCGGCCGCGATGTAGCCGACCACCTGCGCCAGCGTGCTGTTCACGAAGGACACCATGTCGGCATTGTGCGTGTCGACCATGGCCAGGGTTCCGCAGATCGCGAACAGGAAGGGCATCGCGCGTCCGAACGTCGAGGGACGCGCGAGGAAGACACCCAGCGCGAGGAAGGTCGGGGCGCACGCGAGGACGAGCGACTCGAAGTTGTGCACGGCCGGCAGGATGCCCAGCAGGTACAGGGCCGACAGCGGGATCGCGTAGATCGAGTACCACATGAAGGTCTTGATGAACGGGACCGGGTCGTCCTGCGTGGAGAAGAAGCAGCACAGCACGGCCGTCATCATCGGGGCGGCCGCGCCGGCCGGCCAGCCGGTCAGGATCCAGAATGCGCAGCAGGCCAGCACGGCGGCAGCGGCGGCGAATGCGGACAGCGCGGCCATGCCGCGGTCCAGGTGCAGCGCGCTCACCGGCACGCCCGGCAGGTGACGGACGGCCTCGGGCAGGCGGCCGTGCACGCCGGCGTCGATGTGCTGGCGCAAGGTGCGCGTCTCGACGCAGATCTCGATCAGGCGCCGCAGCCGCGCGGCCAGGTTCACCTCGATCATGCCCGTCCAGCCCAGCGTCTCGTCGACCTTCGGCTCGAGCGCGTCGATGCGTTGGCGGAGTGCGGCGCCCTGCGCATCGATCGCCACGTCCTTCGGACTCTCGGTGAGGGCGACGACGTCGCGCAGCAGCGCGTGCCACCGTTCCGACACCTCGGTGGCGCCCAGGTCGCGCAGCGCCGTCAGGCGGTCTTCCACACCGGAGACGATGGGCACGAACGCAGCCAGGCGTTCCTGCAGCGCGTTCACCGCCTTCTCCGTCCAGCGCAGGTGCGACGTGTCGAACGGCAGGTGCGTGGTCATCAGGCGCATCTCCGTGATGTCGCCCGCGAGCTTGCGGCGGTCGGAGGCACTGCGCGCGTCGCCGGCCGGGTTCAGCGCGTCGCGGATCCAGTGCTGGGCGTCGCGCACGGCGTTGTCCAGGCGCGCCACCAGCATCGGGCCGAACGGCTGCGGCAGCACGAGGCTGTGCACGACGGTGGCGCACGTGATGCCGAGCAGGATTTCTTCCACGCGTGCGAGGGCGATGTCGAAGATGGCGGCCGGTTCGTTGACGGCGGGGAAGGCGATGAGGCCGGCGGTATAGCCGCCCAGCATCAGCATGTACGAACGCGGCGTGCGGTCGAGCAGCGAAACATACAGGCAACCCGCGATCCACAGCGCCAGTGCCAGCGACAACAGTTCAGGGGAATTGATCAGGCGCGGCACGAGGAACGTGACGGCAACCGCGCCGAGGACGGTGCCACCCGCGCGGTACAGCCCCTTGGAGCGGACGGGGCCGGAGAACGGCGCAGCGCAGATGTAGGCCGTCATCATGGCCCAAAACGGTCGCGGCAGTCCGATGCGCATCGATAGATATACCGAGAGCATCGCTGCCGCGAATGACTTGACGGAGAACAGCATCTCCGACCGGGTTGGCAAGTTCATGCGGCCTGGATCGTGGCGATGGCCGTCGGCAGGCCGGAGAGGACGCGCAGCGTGGCCTCGACGTCGGCCGGGTCGAACTGCCCGAACAGCTTGCGGCGGAAGGGCGTCAGCGCCTGGTCCATCAGGTGGGCCGTTTTGAGGCCCTCGTCGGTCAGGTGCAGGATCTTGGCGCGGCGGTCTTGCGGATCTTCATGGCGCTCGACGAGGCCCGATCCGATCAGGTGGTCGACGACGCGCACGAGCGACGACGCTTCCAGGCTCAGCGTCTCGGCCAGGATGCCGGGCCGCACGCCGTTCTCGCCGAAACGGTGAATGACCAGCACCGGCAGCCCGGTCGCCTGGGACAGGCCGAAGTCGGACGCGACCTTGTCGGCGGCGGCACGGTAGGCGCGCGACGCATGGGTCAGCGCGGCGGTGAGACTGCTCAGGGTCTGGTCGGTGAGGTGCATGTTGACTTTCGTAAATACTTCTCTTGTTCACTGTTTATATGCGAAAGTTTAGCATGCGAAGTATTTTCCTTCAAGGTGGCCGCCGATGCGTGCCGGGACTCGATCAGGATGCGGGGGCGATACGGCGCAGGTCGGCCGGCGTGACGAACTCGGTGGCGCAAGCCTGTGCCCGCAGCGCTTCGATCGTCGCAATGCCCCAGTGGACGGCGCCGAACGCCACGCCGGCTTTTTGCGCCGCCTCCGCGTCCGTCGCCTGGTCGCCGATGTAGATGGCGTTCGCAGGCGCCACGCCGCAGGCCTTGAGCACGGCGCGGATGCGGCTCGCCTTGCCGAACACGGACATGCCGCACTCGAAGCGCCGGATCAGCGCCGCCAGATCCGGCCCCAGCACCGCGCGCACGTTGTGCTCGGCATTCGACGAGACGACCGTGAGCACGACGCCCCGGTCGTGGAGGTGCCGCAGCGCGTCCGCGATGCCGTCGAACAGCGGAATCGCGTGGGCGCTGTCGCGCATCATCGCCATGAAGGTTTTCGACGCGAGCGGCAGCTTCCAGGCTGGCATGCCGACGTGGTCCATCATCTGGCGCACGTGGAGGTGGCGTAGTTCGTCCGCGCGCGCGACGTCGATGCGGCGGAAGCCGTGCTGGTCGGCGATCGTGTTGAAGACGGTGAGGACGAAGGGAAACGAGTCGGCGAGCGTGCCGTCGAAATCGAACAGGACGAGGCGATAGGTCATGCGCACATGGTACACGCTGCGCGCCTCAGCGCCGGATGCATCGTTTTTTGCACAGTCGCCTGATCGCAAGCGCACACCGCTTTGCGCTTGCACATCGGTCTACCTCATCTAAGCTGATCCGGGTCAAACCTATAAAACAATCGGAGACTCCATGGCAATCCTGATCAGGGCAAGGCATCTTGCCGGCATCCTCATTGGCTTTATCGGCACGAGCGCCTTCGCGGCGGTCGTCGCGCTACCGAAGTACAACGTCAGCGTGAACGAGGTGTCGGTGTCCGGCTTTTCGTCCGGCGCCCACATGGCGGCGCAGATGCATTTCGCGTATTCGAAGACGGTGAAAAAGGGCGCGGGCATCATTGCCGGCGGGCCGGTCTACTGCTCGCAGGGGAACGTTGCGATTTCGGTCGGTCCGTGCATGGCGAATACCGGCTCGCGCAATCTGCCTTATCTGATTTCGGTAGTGAATACGTGGTCGGGCAATGGCTATATCGACCCGACCAGCAACATGGCCGCATCGAAGGTCTATTTGCTGTCGGGGACGATCGATTCCACGGTGCGCCAGCCCGTCATGGACGATCTCAAAACGATGTACGGTAACTACCTCCCAGCCGCCAATATCTATTACAAGAACAATCTCGCGGCCGAGCATTCGATCCCGACGGATTTCTTCGGCAACGGCTGCGCCATCAGCGGCAGCCCTTACGTCAACAACTGCAACTTCGATACGGCGGGCGAGATCCTGAAATGGATTTACGGGCCGCTGAATCCCAAGAACACAGGTGTGCTGTCCGGCAGCTTCATCAACTTCGACCAGTCCGTTTTCTGGGGCAACTTCAATCCGAATTTTTACAGCATGGCCAGCAGCGGCTACGCCTATGTGCCGGCCAGCTGCGCGGCGGGACAATCCTGCCGGCTGCACGTGGCCTTCCACGGCTGCCTGCAAAGCGCGTCGGTCGCCGGCACGGCGTTTTACCAGAACGCCGGCTATAACCGCTGGGCCGATACGAACAACATCGTCGTGCTGTATCCGCAAACGATCGTCACCGCGAACAATCCGGGCGGATGCTGGGACTGGTGGGGTTACGAGGACGTGAATTTCCCGGCCAAGAGCGGAGGGCAGATGGTCGCCATCAAGACCATGATCGACAAGGTCGTCAGCGGCAACGCGGCGGCGCCGTTCACGTGCAGTCACTGGTATGCCAGCAATGTGTCGCACGTGTCGGCCGGCCGGGCTTATATCGGTGCGGATGGGCAGGTGTATGCGAAGAATTCGAACCAGTATCTGGGGTATTACATGGTGATGGCTTATACGGATGTGAGGCAGACGTCGGCGGGGTATTACGCGTATGGGAGTTGTTCCTAAAACACTTTAGTTGCCCTGCATGCTGAAATCTTGCGCAAAACGCGATTTCAGCCGTTATTTCTACGATTAATTTGCATCTTTATGTAACAGGCTTTACGAGGTGTAAAGCGTGGTCCCGCACGATTCAGCTCGGCTATGATGGCGGCCCGCTCAGCTGTATCGACAACTTTGTTGCTTGATTGACACTGGGCAACATTGAATGGCTGGGCTTGCACATGAAAGAAACGGGAGCATCCGGACCGAACGCGACGGTCCAAAAACAGTTTGGTTTGATCAACCTCTTGAAGGCCGGTGCCGCGCAACTGATCGTCCTGCACCACCTGGCGTTCTACGGCCCGATGGCCGACGCCGCGCGGCCGCTGATGCCGCCGATAATCGACTGGCTCGACCAGTACGGCCGTATCGCCGTCCAGGCCTTCCTCGTCATCAGCGGCTTCCTCGCCGCGAAATCCCTGTCGCCGACCGGCTTGCCCGGCATTGGCAACCCGCTGGGCACGATCTGGCGCCGCTACATCAAGCTGGCGCCGCCGTTCATCGTGGCCATGCTCCTGGCGATCGGCGCTTCTGCGCTCGCGCGCACCTGGATGGTCCACGATTCGATTTCGGCGCCGCCGAACATGTCCCAGCTGGCCGCGCACGTCCTGTTGCTGCACAGCGTGCTGGGCTATGAATCGCTGTCCGCAGGCGCCTGGTATGTCGCCATCGATTTCCAACTCTATGCGCTGATGACCTGCCTGCTGTGGCTGGGCGGACGCATTGCCGGCAACCGTCCCATGCCCTGGCTGATGCCCCTGCTGGTGACGCTGGGCGTGAGCATTTCGCTTCTGTACTTCAACCGCGACGCCAATTTCGACGTATGGGCGCCGTACTTTTTCGGCAGCTATGGCCTGGGCATCCTGGCTTGGTGGGCGAGCGATCCGCGCCGGCCGTTCGTCGCGACGTTCTCCCTGCTGGTGATGATGGTCGTGCCGGCCGTACTGGCGCTGGAACTGGATTTCCGGATCCGTATCGCGGTGGCGTCTGTCGTGGCCTGCTTCCTGTGCCTGTATGGGCGCACGCGGCTGAGCACGTATGCGAGCTCGGGATGGTCGCTCATCAATTACTTGGGCAAGATTTCGTATTCGATTTTTCTCGTGCACTTTCCGGTGTGCCTCGTCGTGAACGCGGCATTCACGCGGTTCGTGCCGGACGATGCCTACCTGCAAGGTGCAGGCGTCGTGTGGGCGTGGGCGGCCAGCGTGGCGTCCGGGGCGCTGTTCCATCACTGGGTCGAGGCGCCGCTGGGCCGCTTCCTGGCCGGGCTGGCGAAGCCGGTGGCGGTGCGGACGTTCGGCGCCAAGCCCGTGAGATTGCGCGGTTGAAGTCGAAGTCAGCACACGATTGCTGACTTTTATTTGTGTTCAAGCTACGCTGTCACTACGAAACGAAGGTGACATGATGAACACGCAAATCCTGGCACTCGATATCGCAGGTAACCCGTTCGACTGGATCGCGCCAGAGGACGCCATCCTGTACTACGCACTCGGCAAAGTGGCCTGGGAACTGGGCGGCCGCGAATTCGTTTTCCGCGGCGGCTATTCCCGTTCGGGCGTGCAGTCGAAAATCGCGGTCAAGCCGATCATTGCCATCGCCGGCAGCGAAATCATGACCCGCATGTTCAGGACGGGACTGCCGCTCACCAACCAGAACGATCTGCTCTTCAAGCGCGACCGCTATACTTGCGCGTATTGCGGCAATCGCTTCGCGCACAAGGAACTGTCGCGCGACCATATTTTGCCAAGGTCGCGCGGCGGCAAGGACACGTGGATGAATTGCGTGACCGCCTGCAAGCGCTGCAACCAGGAGAAGGGCAATCTGCTGGTGGAGCAATTCCGGCCGCTGATCTATGTGCCTTATGTGCCCTGCCGTGCGGAGCATTATCTGCTGAGCGGGCGGAATATTCTTGCTGACCAGCATGAGTATCTGGCGGCGCAACTGCCCAAGCACAGCCGGTTATTGAATTGACGGCGCTGTTCACGACTCGCCGGGGGGGGGGGGGCGCGGCTCGATGCTGCCAGTTCACATCGCGCCCCCATGCTCGCCCCAACAAGAAGTAACCACAAGGGCGACTTTGCTGAAAACCACGTCGAAGCATGAAATCTTTGGGAAGCAAGATCGGGCTGGCGCGGAATCTCACCTCATCGATTTTCGATCAATTACTTTTTTTGGGAAAGGAACGGCAATGCAACGTACGGCTATCCACAACACGCAACATAGATAGCCTTGGGTACAGCGCTCGGGGCCAAGCATTCTCCTTCCCGAGCCGGCCGTTCTTCAGAACCCGGTGAGGAAACTCGCCGGATTTTTACTTTTCGGAAGTCCATTTCTTGCGTCGCAGGAGATCCATTTTCCGTTGCTGATCAATCAATATATGGCGGCAATCCTACCGGCAGGTAGCTTTTGAGCAATCGAAGTGGGCGCAAAACTACTCTTGTTCCGTTGACGACTCACCCGCAGATTTCGCTGCTTTCAAGAAACAGTATTAGAATGGTATTGTACGCATCACCACCTGCGCTGCATCCTTAACGCATACTTGCCGCTCTTCCGATGACCACGAACCTCCGAGTGCATCTCGACCATCTCATAAAAAGGCAGAGCTTGCGATACTCGCCGCCGAAAAGCATTGAGGGCGATGGACGTCCCATGTCGTCACATCGTTCCGACCAAAACATTAGGTTCGACGACATCAAGCAAGAGGATGGCTGGTTCAACAGGATCGTCAAGCCCGACTTTCAGCGCGCCACTTGTGCCTGGGATCCACAGGCATGCGTCACCTTCCTGAGGTCGGTGTTGAACCGCAGGATTATTCCTTCGATTATTCTTTGGCGGAGCAACGAGACCGGGCTTGTATACGTCCTCGACGGGGCCCATCGCCTGTCGGTGCTGCGTGCCTGGATGATCGACGATTGGGGCGACAAGGCGGGCGAATTTTACGGCAAGAACGAGAATTTCGAGGATATCCTCCAGGCCGCCCACGCCGCGCGCGATGCGGTCAACCAGAGCATCGGTCCGTTCAAGGCCTTTGAGGAAGCGCGCTCGGAGTTCGACAAGATTGCCCTCGCAGGCGGCGCCCCAATGCATTCGATGTCGCAGGCAAGAGCGCAGATGGCCCGCTTCTATCTTGACACCTTCGGTTCGAACCGAACTCTGCACGCCCAGTGGGAGGACGGCGACTATGCCGCAGCCGAGGAGTCGTTCCTGGCGATCAACCGTCAGGGCGTTCCCCTCGACGATCTGGAATCCCTTCTCATCGAATACCGGAACGGCAGCATGGCGAGGGTGATCATGAGTATCGCGAACGCCGGCGCAGCAGGGCATTATTGGCCGCACCCTCCGGCCTCCGAGCCTTTAACCGAGCCACTCAAGGCGAAGCTGTCGACGTTCGACGGCCGCTGTGCGGAGTTGCACCGCACCTTGTTCGTGCCGCCGTTCGATACGACTGTGCGCGACATCAACGTTCCCTTGATCGTCGCTCCTGGACATTTCCGTCTTCAACAGCATTTGATCGAATTGCTCCCGTTGCTGTCGGAGGGGGTGCCCGTCGACGCCGACGGAATCAAGAAACTTCTTGGAAAGGACAGCGGCGGTCCCGTCCAAGATATGATCATCAACGCCGACGAGTTGCTCGGCCGGGTCGAGAACAAGCTCGAGCACATCGGCGGCCAGGGGAACGGATCGCTTTCCCTCGCACTGGTACCGTTGATCTATTGGTACAACCGCCGCGGCGGTTTCGTGCGTGCGCTGATGTACGGATGGATGCATTGGTTGCTGTCGGGTTCCGACAGCGAGATCCAGTCCCGCAAAATCGTAGTGTCGTCGGTTCGTGGCGAACTGGAGGATGTGCTGACGCGTTACAAGGACGAGTTCGCTGAGATCCAGCATCGCGCAGGTGCTGGCTTCAAGTCGCTTGCAAGGGTAACGAATTTTATCCAAGAACTGGTTACCCTGCTCATCGAGACCCGTGGGCTCGACGATGAGGGACGGGGAGATCGATTGGCAGCGCTGTTCGAGGCGAAGCCGAGCAAGGTTGCGACCAGGGGCGGACGAAGCCGTAGTTTTTCGAAAACAAGTCGGGCCGAGATCAACGTCCGCGCGCTGCTCGGCTCCCCGGTCAGGTGCGAAATTTGCGGTGGTGTAGTGGATCTTAAACAGGGGGTGCAATACGACCACAAGCAGCATTACTGGGCGGGCGGGACAAGCGCACCGGACAATGGCCGCGCCACTCACCCTTTCTGCAACCTTTTCCGTGAACGAATTGGCAAGCTCCGCTCGGGTGTAGAAGTCGCCAAACTGCCTTCGCTGCCGGAAATCGGCAGCGTTGAACGGCCATTCCGTCAGCTAAATCTATTCGACTCGTTCCCGGGGGAGTGACCTCAAGATTACGACCATGCGTTGAGTTAGGATTCGTTCGTTCACCCAGCCAAAAGGTGTTGGTTTGCAGGCTCTATATATTTTCGACTTTCTCCGTACCGTCTCCGAACAGTTAAAGGAAAAATTGGAGTCGTTAACAGCTTCGCCCTTGGACGATACTGCGCTTCGCCGATTACAGGATTTTCAAGTCGAATCCCGTTCTACTCAAGGGGTGTACCTGTTAATTTATGACGGGCAACCCCGTTATATTGGCAAAGCAAATAACGTCAAAGAGCGGCTTGCGCAGCACCTTACAAAACTACGTGGTCGTCGTCATATCGATCTCGACAAGCTTGCGTACAAAGTCCTGATACTTGATCAGAGCATGAGTACCGCAGCTAATGAAGATATCCTGATTGGTCTATTCAGGACGCAGTATGCGGATATGTGGAACGGGGCGGGATTCGGCCCCAAGGATCCCGGGAAAGAGCGGGACACCACCAAGCCCGGCAAGTTCGATCAACAGCATCCCATTATCGATGACTACCCTGTTGAAATTGATCTGGATCTTGAGGGCAGCATCCAGCTTGGACACCTGCTTGCCAAGATGAAGTCCCAATTGCCGTATGTCTTCCGATATGACGTTCCCGCGAGCATCCAGCTGAGTACAATTCACTTGCAGTCCGTCAACCACGTCGCACATGACTTGCTCCAGGCTATCGTCACACATCTTGGCGATGGTTGGCGGGGGGCGATCATCAGTTACGGCATGGTGCTCTATAAGACCAGCAAACACTATCCGTACGGGATTGAAGTTGATCCTTTAGTGTATTAAGCGGCAAGATCGAGCATTTGTTGTTCGGCGGCTTTCAAATAATCGCATACGCGTTCGGCCATGACGGAAGCCAGTCGGACTGGTACGGCATTACCTAATTGACGCATGGTTTCAGTCCATGAGCCCTGAAAAATGAAATTGTCCGGGAACGTCTGAATGCGCGCGGATTCACGGACGGTGAAATATCGCACAGTGCCATCTGGTCGGCGCAACATATTCTCTCCACCGGGTACACCGTGGTCACCGGCCTTTAGGGCTTTGGCAGGTTCGTCCAAGGGACTGCCTGTGTGGCCGGGGTAAATCCGTGCGCCGGGTTGAAACTTATGCGCTTGAACCCGCGATGCTCGTGGATTCGTTTCCGGGTCAGGAAGATCGGAAATCGCATCGCGTACCGTTAACCATGGCGAAAGCCGACTTCCAGTCTGCCTCTTTTTGATCGCATCGAGAACACGCTCAATCCCGACTGGCCGTATCGGTTGATCGCGTTTGGCCACCTGGTGGCGCTGCCAGTAATCCCCAGAATCCCATTGTGTTAACAACAGAGCATGTTGGCTATGGGTTTCTTCTGGAAATTCGAAATCGATCCCGAGGTCGGCGCGGAATCCCACAATAAACACGCGCATGCGTTTCTGCGGAACCCCATAGTTCGCCGCGTTCACCAATTTCCATTTAACTCGATATTCGCTCGGCGCGCCCGACGCTTTATGCTGACGGAGTCTATCCAGGTGTAGCAACCATTCTTCTGTGGCGTCCGCACTCAATGACGGAAATTCCAATTGCAGAAGAATGTAATCGAAATAATCCTTGAAGGCAGTTCGAGTCAAGCCTTGGACATTTTCGAAAACGAAAGCGCGTGGATTTGTCTCGCGTACGGCCCTGACCGCTTGGGGAAACATATCACGGACATCCAGAAAGCTGCCATGTTTGCCCCCGAGCGAGAATGGCTGGCAAGGCGGCCCACCAGTGACCAAGTCGATATTGTTGAAATTCGCATAGTCGAATTTCCGCACATCTCCTTCCGTTACGTCTGGCCAATGAGCTACCGGGTCAACATTTTCTTTTTTGTTCAAACGGATCGTATTGCAGGCGTGCGTATTCCACTCCACTACCGCTTCGTGAATCACATCGTGACCGGAAAACCCGAGAGCCAATCCTCCGGCGCCAGCAAATAATTCAATCGAGTTAATCGTCATAATTTATTGTGAAAATAGCAAGTGAAAAATCGCTGTAACCGGATCGGGATTGACACAAATATAAGATGTTAGTGCCGTTGGAGATGGTAAGTTGGGTACATTTTACTGTATATGTGTACAGCAGTCCAAGTTGAAGATGTCGTGTAGTACCCACTGACCTTTAAAAATCGTGGTCTCCCCCCAACTAGAAGACTAGCGTCCGTTGAGCTGCAACAATATTAACGGAAGCGCCTTATGATAGCGAGCTTCTCTGGGGAGGAAAGATGGTTGACACCGTCAGTGTCGCCAGGCGTAGCGAAATCATGTCGCGGGTTCGAAACAAGGACACCCGTCCGGAGTTGTTTGTTCGACGCCTGGTTCATAACGCTGGGTTCCGTTACCGATTACATTTATCCAAACTTCCGGGAAGCCCGGATTTGGTATTTCCTGGGCGAAAAAAAGTAATTTTCGTTCATGGGTGTTTTTGGCATTCACACGATGGGTGTCACAACGCCCGGATTCCCAAATCGCGCGCAGATTTCTGGATGTCCAAGCTCGAGTCAAATAAAGAGCGGGACGAGCGCAACATGCACGCGCTCATGGATGAGGGTTGGAAGGTGTTGGTAATCTGGGAATGCCAACTGCGCGATCCTGAGCTACTCGACAGGATTAAAGATTTTCTAGAACAGCGCGCAGATTGAACGGAGAAGGAGGCAGGGACCTCCTTCTTGTAATGCTTACGAAGTGCCACTCTTCATAACGTCCTAGTGATGCTGCCTTCCTTCGCATCAATTTAGACGTCGATATTCCCCGCCTGCAGCGCATTCGACTCAATGAAATTACGACGCGGCTCGACTTCATCACCCATCAGCGTGGTAAAGATCTGGTCCGCCGCAATGGCATCCTCGATCTGCACCTTCAACAGGCGACGCACCGTCGGATCCATGGTCGTCTCCCACAGCTGCTCGGGATTCATCTCACCCAGACCCTTGTAGCGCTGCTTGGAAACACCACGCTCCGCTTCCTCGCGCAGCCACTCCATGGCCTGCTGGAAGTCGCGCACAGCGAATTCCTTCATCTTGTCGCCTTCGCCGCGACGGATGATGGCGCCTTCGCCCATCAGGCCCTGGAACGTCTCGGCCGAGTTTTCCAGCGTCTTGTAATCCGCGCCGGCGACGAAGTCGGCGTCGATCGACGTCACTTGCACGTTGCCGTAGTGGATGCGTTCGATGCGCAGGCTGTGCTTGTCGGACAGCTCGTCCGAACGCACGCCCACCTTCACGCTCGGGTCGTGGATCGCGTCGGCCATGGCCTGGGCCGATTTCTCTGCCGCTTCCTGGGTCGACAGGTCCAGCTTCACGCCGGTCATGATGGCGGACAGGGCAGCGCGGTCGATCACGCGCGACAGGCGCATCATGATCGCGTTGGCCCTGTTGTACTTGTCGACCAGCTCGCCCAGCGCGCCGTCGGTGATCGGCTCCGCGCCTTCCTTCGGCAGCAAGGCGGCGCTGTTCAGCGCGACGCGCATCATGTAGCTCGCTTCCTCGACGTCGTCCTTCAGGTAGCGCTCGTCGCGGCCGGCTTTCACCTTGTACAGCGGCGGTTGCGCAATGTAGATGTGGCCGCGCTCGACCAGCTGCGGCATCTGGCGGTAGAACAGCGTCAGCAGCAGGGTGCGGATGTGGGCGCCGTCGACGTCCGCGTCGGTCATGATGATGATGCGGTGGTAGCGCAGCTTGTCGACGTTGAACTCGTCCGGGCCGATCGACGTGCCGAGCGTCGCGATCAGGGTCGTGATCTGCTCCGACGACAGCATCTTCTCGAAGCGCGCCTTTTCCACGTTCAGCACCTTGCCGCGCAGCGGCAGGATGGCCTGGAACTTACGGTCGCGACCCTGCTTGGCGGAACCGCCTGCGGAGTCACCCTCGACGATGTACAGCTCGGCCAGTGCCGGGTCGCGTTCCTGGCAGTCGGCCAGCTTCGACGACAAGCCCAAGCCGTCCATCACGCCCTTGCGGCGGGTGAGGTCGCGGGCCTTGCGGGCCGCTTCTCGCGCGCGTGCCGCTTCCACGATCTTGCCGCAGATAATCTTGGCGTCGTTCGGCTTTTCCATCAGGAAGTCGGTGAGCGTCTTCGCCACGATCTCTTCGACCGGGCCGCGCACTTCCGACGACACGAGCTTGTCCTTCGTTTGCGACGAGAACTTCGGCTCAGGCACTTTTACGGACAGCACGCAGGTGAGACCCTCGCGCATGTCGTCGCCCGAGATCTCGACCTTGGCCTTCTTGGCGAAGTCGTTCTCGTCGATGTATTTGTTGATCACGCGCGTCATCGCCGCACGCAGGCCGGTCAGGTGGGTGCCGCCGTCGCGCTGCGGGATGTTGTTCGTGAAGCAGAGCACTTGCTCGTTGTACGCGTCGTTCCACTGCATCGACACGTCCACCGAGATGTTGGTGCCGTTTTCCGACACGCGCTCGCCCGTCGCCTGGAACACGGTCGGGTGCAGGACGGTCTTGGCCTTGTTGATGTACTCGACGAAGCCGCGGGTGCCGCCTTCGAAGGCGAACACTTCTTCCTTGCCGGTGCGCTGGTCGGAGAGCTTGATATTGACGCCGTTGTTCAGGAACGAGAGCTCGCGGATACGCTTCGACAGGATTTCGTAGTGGAACTCGACGTGCGTGAAGATTTCCTCGTCGGCCCAGAAGTGCACCTCGGTGCCGCGCTTGTCGGTGTCGCCGAGGATTTTCATCGGCGAGACTTCGACGCCGTCGACGACTTCGATGATGCGGTCCAGCGGGACGCCGCGCGAGAATTCCAGCTGGTGTACCTTGCCGTTCTGGCGCACGGTCACGCGCAGCAGCTTCGACAGCGCGTTCACGCACGACACGCCCACGCCGTGCAGGCCGCCCGACACTTTATAGGCGTTCTGGTTGAATTTGCCGCCGGCGTGCAGTTCCGTCAGGGCGATCTCGGTCGCCGAGCGCTTCGGCTCGTGCTTGTCGTCCATCTTGATGCCGGTCGGGATGCCGCGGCCGTTGTCGGTGATCGAAATCGAATTGTCGGAATGGATCGTGACGTGGATTTCGGAGCAGTAGCCGGCCAGGGCCTCGTCGATCGAGTTATCGAGCACCTCGAACACCAGGTGATGCAGGCCGGTGCCATCCGACGTGTCGCCGATGTACATGCCCGGACGCTTGCGTACCGCTTCCAGGCCTTCCAGAATCTGGATCGACGAGGCGCCGTACTCTTCCGCCTTGGCAGGGGAGGATTCCAAAACTGCTTGAGTGTTCTCGGACATGACTGCTTTCTCAAATAACGTGTGAATCAGACGGCGGGCGCGCGGGCCCGCGGTCTCGATCGTCGATCGGCCGGGCAGGATGTCTCCCGCACCAGCCGACGCCGCAAACAGACGGCAAACAACGAATATATGGGCGCTTTGCCCTAATTAAATACGCATCGGCATGACGACATACTTGAAGTCGCCATTTTCCGGAATCGACATCAGCGCCGACGAATTCGAATCGCCCAGCGAGATATTCACCTGGTCGCATTTCAGGTTGTTCAGCACGTCCAGCAGGTACGTGACGTTGAAGCCGATGTCGATCGTGTCGCCGCCGTAGTCGATTTCCAGTTCTTCCACCGCTTCTTCCTGGTCGGCGTTGGTCGAGCTGATCTTCATCGATCCCGGGGAGATCATGCAGCGCACGCCCTTGAACTTGTCGCTCGTCATGATCGCGGCACGCTGCAGCGAGCGCAGCAGTTCGTCGCGGCTGATCGTGAAGTCGTTCTTGTAACCCTTCGGGATCACGCGGGTGTAATCCGGGAACTTGCCTTCGACCAGTTTCGAGACGAGCTCGATGTCGGCGAACGTCAGCTTCACCTGCGACGCGGCGATGTCCAGGCGGACTTCATCGTCGCTTTCTTCCAGCAGGCGCTGCAGTTCCAGGATGGTCTTGCGCGGGATGATCACTTCCTGGCGCTCGAACGTCTGCTCGGCCGTCACCTGGGAAAATGCCAGGCGGTGGCCGTCGGTGGCAACGGCGATGACGTTGTTACCGTCCAGCACGAGCAGCAGGCCGTTCAGGTAGTAGCGGATGTCTTGCTGGGCCATCGCGAAGTGCACCATGTTGAACAGGTGCTTCAGCGTTTTCTGGGGCAGCGTGACGGTTGCGTTGTAGCTGTCGGCCACGGACACGGTCGGGAATTCCTCGGCCGCCAGCGTCTGCAGCGCGAAGCGCGACTTGCCGCTCTGGACGGTCAGGCGCTTGTTCAGCAGCGTCATCGTGACGTCGCCCGATTCCGGCAGGGCACGCAGGATGTCGAGCAGCTTGCGCGCCGCGACGGTCGTGCCGGTCTCTTCAGGACCCGAACCGATGTTGGCCAGGGTCGTGATCTGCACCTCGGTGTCGGTCGACAGGAACGAGACGCTTTCGCCATTCTTGCGGATGAGGATATTGGCCAGAATCGGCATGGTGTGCCGACGCTCGACAATACCACTCACGATCTGCAGTGGCCGGAGAAGCGTGTCTCGGGTGGATTTGACCAGTTGCATAAATATCCTCGGTTATGGGTAAAGTGTTGTTTGCGCAATATTTTGCCAGAAATCATCAGGGGGACCGCGTTTTCCCCCCCTTTACGCATCAGCCTTTCAAGGTCTGTTCCAGCACGTGCAATTCGTGGTTGCACTCTGCGTTCTTGGTGCGGTCCTGGGCGATCTTGCGGACCGCGTGCAGCACCGTCGTATGGTCGCGGCCGCCGAACAGTTCGCCGATTTCCGGCAAACTCTTCTGCGTCAGCTCTTTCGCCAGGTACATCGCGATCTGGCGCGGACGCGCGATGTTGGCGGGGCGGCGCTTCGAATACATGTCCGCGACCTTGATGTTGAAGAAATCGGCCACGGTCTTCTGGATGTTTTCCACGGAGATCTGGCGGTTCTGTACGGACAGCAGGTCCTTCAGCGCTTCCTTCACGACGTCGATCGTGATGTCCTTGCCGTGGAAGCGCGAGTAGGCGAGGATTTTCCTCAACGCGCCTTCCAGTTCGCGCACGTTCGAGCGCAGGTGTTTCGCGACGAAGAAGGCGACGTCGTCGTTCAGCATGACGCCTTCCGATTCCGCCTTCTTCATCAGGATCGCCACGCGCATTTCCAGTTCCGGCGGTTCGATCGCGACCGTCAGGCCCGAGTCGAAGCGCGAGATCAGGCGGTCGTCCATGCCGGTGATCTCTTTCGGATAGGTATCCGACGTGATGATGATCTGCTTTTTCGCCGCGATCAGTGCTTCGAACGCATAGAAGAATTCTTCCTGCGTGCGGCTCTTGCCACCGAAGAACTGAATATCGTCGATGAGCAGCATGTCCAGCGAGTGATAGTAATGCTTGAAGTCGTCGAAGCCTTTGCGCTGGTACGCGGTCACGACGTCGCGCACATACTGTTCCGCGTGGATATAGCGGATGCGCGCGCCCGGCTGGTCGGCCATCACCTGATTGCCGATCGCGTGGATCAAGTGGGTCTTACCGAGGCCCACGCCGCCGTAGAAGAACAGCGGGTTGTACGAGACGCCCGGGTTGTTGGCGACCTGGATCGCGGCGGCGCGCGCCAGCTGGTTCGCCTTACCGGTCACGAAGTTCTCGAACGTGAGGTCCGGATTGACGCGGCTCTGCTCGCGGCGCGGATTGTTCGCGATGACGTTGTCCGGCGTGACGACAGGCATCTCCGGCACGGTCTTGTCGGCGGCGGCATTGATGCCCAACGCGCCGCTGCTGGGCGGCATCGGGGCAGGTGACGTCGATGCCGGCTTCTTCGGCATGCTGTTCTTCGGGTCGAGCACGAACTGCACGTCGACCGGCCGTTGATAGTGCTCGGACGCCAGCGCGGTGATGCGGTTGGCGAATTGCGACTTCACCCAGTCGAGCTTGAAGCGATTGGGCGCTGCAATGCGCAGCTTGCCGTCCTCGTAGTCGAGGGCGACGAGTGGTTTGATCCACGCGGTATATTGCTGCGGTGTCAGCTCGAGCTCCAACTGGTTGGAACAGGTCTGCCAAAAGTTATCCATACATCGACTAAGTTAAGCGTAACACTCTATTTTACCTGTGTTCTCGCAAGTTATCCACAGGCGATACAGGAATTTTCCACCGAAACAGGAACGCCTGACGTGCGTCGGCAACCGTTTGCGGCGCACCATAACGCGACCTTGACACAACGGTTGCCTTGACAGTGGAACTCAAAATGCTGTCTAATTCAGGGTTCCCCGCCCGTACGCCTTGTTAATCCAACAAATGGCACACAGGCGACAAGCTTTGCTGTGGCGTGACGCTGGCTTAACAACTGCGAAATGTCATTGGCGCAATGCTGACTCAGCGTGAGCTCAGCCCCGATTTTGCATTCTATTTTGCTTTAAGCGAGACCACCATGAAACGTACTTACCAACCTTCCGTCGTCCGTCGCAAGCGCACGCACGGCTTCCGCGCACGTATGGCTACCCGTGGTGGCCGCCTTGTCCTGAACGCTCGCCGCGCCAAGGGCCGCAAGCGCCTGGCTGTCTAAGCCCGGAAAGCCGCATCGACCACGCCTACGACATATGTCAGGCGAAGGTTCGCACGACTTTGCGCGCGTTCGGCGTATCGTAAAAACGGATGAGTTTTCATCCGTTTTTCGTTTGCGCCCTGCACAAAAAACCGCGCATTTCGTGCTCTATACCCGACCGAATGCCCTGCCTCATGCGCGGCTGGGCGTCGTCGCGGCCAAACGTTTTGCGCCGCGCGCGGTCACGCGCAACACCATCAAGCGCATCACGCGCGAACTGTTCCGGACCACACAGCTGCCGGCGCTCGACTGCATCGTACGCTTGTCTCGTCCGGTCAACGGCAAGGACGGTCCGGCGACGACGTCCGCGCTGAAGGCACAGTTGCGCGTCGAGCTGGCGCGGTTGTTCGCATCGCAGTTGCCGCGTCCACGTAAGGCCAATGCCGCTCCACAGGCGGCAAGCGTTGCGCCTTCAGGTTCGCAACCGGGACTATCATGAACCGGTTGCTTGTCTGGCTGTTGCGCGGTTACCAGTTGCTGGTGTCTCCGATGCTCGGACAGAACTGCCGTTTCTATCCGACCTGTTCCAATTACGCGATCGAGGCCGTCAAGATCCACGGCGCCGCGCGCGGCGGATGGCTGGCCCTGCGCCGCGTCTGCCGCTGCCATCCGTGGAACGATGGCGGCGTCGACCTGGTACCGCGTCCCGGGGAGCAGCATTCCTCACCAACCGCTTGCGGTTGCAAGCATTCCTGAATAAGACCAATGGAAATCAATAAACGTACCATCCTGTGGATCGTGTTCGCCGTCTCGCTGGTCGTCCTGTGGAACGACTGGATGGTGGCCAACGGCAAGCAGTCGATGTTCTCGGCGCAGCCGCCGGCCAAGGTCGCGCAGGCTCCGAACCCGGCCAAGCCGAACGACCTGCCGACGGCAGCGACCCCGACCCCGGCCGGCGCCGTCCCGGGCACGCCCGCGGCACCCGCGCCCGTGCAGACCCAGGTCATCACCGTCACCACCGACGTCTATAAAGTCGACATCGACACGGCCGGCGGCGTGATCCGCCGCCTGGAACTGCTGAAGTACCGCGACAAGGTCGACCAGACCAAGAACCAGGTGCTGTTCCAGTCCAACGGCCCGCGCGTCTACCTGGCCCAGACGGGCCTGACCGGCGCCAGCGCGGCCGGCGTCCTGCCGAACCACAACACCCCGTTCACGGTCCGTCCGGGCCCGCGCACGCTGGACAGCAACAACCAGGTGCAGGTCGTGCTGGACGCGGAGCAGGGCGGCGTGCGCCTGACCAAGACCTTCACGTTCAAGCGCAACGACTACGTGATCGACGTGCGCCACGACGTGACGAACCTGACCCAGGCTCCGGTCACGCCGTCGCTGTACTTCCAGCTCGAGCATGACGGCATGAAGCCGGAAGGCGACACCTATTTCAACAGCAGCTACACGGGCCCCACGCTGTGGACGCCGGAAGAGCACTACCAGAAGCTGACGTTCGAGAAGATCGGCAAGGGCTCGGCCGAGCACGCGAAGTCGGCGAAGGATGGCTGGATCGCGATCTCGCAGCACTTCTTCGTCTCGGCCTTCATTCCGCCGGCGAACACGCAGCGCGACATCTACACGAAGTCGCTGGGTAACAACCTGTTCGCGATCGGCGCCGTCGAGCCGCTGGGCACCGTGGCACCGGGCGCGACCGTCTCGAACGCCGCGCGCCTGTACTCGGGCCCGCAGGTGCAGAGCCTGCTGGAAAACGTGACCCCGGGCCTGGACCTGGTGCGCGACTACGCGTGGGCCGCGATCATCGCCAAGCCGATCTTCGCCACGATGAACTGGCTGCACTCGATGATCGGCAACTGGGGCTGGACCATCATCGCCTTCACCGTCCTGATCAAGCTGCTGTTCTTCCCGCTGTCGGCGGCCGGCTACCGCAGCATGGCCAAGATGAAGACGGTGACGCCGAAGATGCAGGCGATCCGCGAGCGCTTCAAGAACGATCCGGTCAAGATGCAGCAGGCCACGATGGAGCTGTACAAGGCCGAGAAGATCAACCCGCTGGGCGGCTGCCTGCCGATCCTCGTGCAGATGCCGGTGTTCCTGGCCCTGTACTGGGTGCTGCAGGCCGCGGTCGAGATGCGCGGCGCACCGTGGGTGGGCTGGATCCACGACCTGACGGCACCGGACCCGTACTTCATCCTGCCGATCCTGTACGCGATCTCGATGTTCATCACGCAGAAGCTGAACCCGCAGCCGGCCGATCCGATGCAGGCCAAGATGATGCTGTTCATGCCGCTGGCGTTCTCGGTCATCTTCCTGTTCTTCCCGTCCGGCCTCGTGCTGTACTGGGTCGTGAACAACCTGATCTCGATGGCGCAGCAGTACGTCATCACCAAGAAGTTCGCGCCGGCCAAGTAAGCCTGGCCCGGTGACCGAAAAGCCCGTGTCCGCACGGGCTTTTTTATTCGCACTACAATCCGACCATGAAACTCGATACTTCTCCCATCGCCGCCATCGCCACCGCCCCCGGCCGCGGCGGCATCGGCGTGGTGCGCGCCTCCGGCAAGGACTTGTCGGCCCTCGCGGCCGCGCTGTTCCCCGGCACGAAGCTGGCGCCCCGCCACGCCACGTACCTGCCGTTCAAGGACGCCGCGGGCACCGTCATCGACGAAGGCCTCGCGCTGTACTTCAAGGCACCGCATTCGTACACCGGCGAGGACGTGCTGGAACTGCAGGGCCACGGCGGCCCCGTCGTGCTGCGCATGCTGCTCGCGCGCGTGCTGGAGGCGGGCCGCGACCTGGACCTGCGTCTCGCCGAACCGGGCGAATTCACGCGCCGCGCCTTCCTGAACGACAAGCTTGACCTCGCGCAGGCGGAGGCCGTCGCCGACCTGATCGACGCATCCACCGAGGCCGCCGCGAAATCGGCGTCGCAATCGCTGTCCGGCGCGTTCTCGAAGGTCGTCCATGAACTGGTGGAGAAGACGATCAACCTGCGCATGCTGGTGGAGGCCACGCTCGACTTCCCGGAAGAGGAGATCGACTTCCTCGAGAAATCCAATGCGCGCGGCCAGCTGAAGTGCATCGTCGACGCGCTGGACGCCGTGTTCCGCCAGGCCGCCCAGGGCGCGCTGCTGCGCGAGGGTTTGAACGTCGTGCTGGTCGGCCAGCCGAACGTGGGCAAATCGTCGCTGCTGAACGCGCTGGCCGGGGCGGACGTCGCCATCGTCACGCCGATCGCGGGCACGACGCGCGACAAGGTCAGCGAGACGATCCAGGTCGAGGGCATCCCGCTGAACATCGTCGACACGGCCGGCATCCGCGCCATCGACGAAGGCATCGACGTCGTCGAGCGCATCGGCATCGAGCGCACGTGGGGCGAGGTCGGCAAGGCGGACGTGATCCTGCACCTGCTCGACGCGAGCCTCGGCCCGGCCAGGGCCGACGAGGACATCGTCGCCGCGTTCCCGGCCGGCGTGCCCGTCGTGCGCATCTGGAACAAGATCGATTTGTCGGGCCACCAGCCGTCCGTGGACCAGGGCGCCGATGCGGTCAACATCTACCTGTCCGCGCACGAGAAGATCGGCATCGATTTGCTGCGCGCGGAACTGCTGCGCATCGCCGGCTGGCAGCAGACGGGCGAATCGCTGTACCTCGCGCGCGAACGCCACCTCGTCGCGCTGCGCCAGGCGCGCGAGCACCTGCGGTACGCCGCCGAGCATGCGGCGCAGGACGACCAGTCGCTGGACCTGTTCGCCGAGGAGCTGCGGCTGGCGCAGGACCAGCTGTCCAGCATTACCGGGCAGTTCACGCCGGACGACCTGCTGGGGGTGATCTTCAGCCGGTTCTGTATCGGTAAATAGAACTGTTCCGGATCTCATCCTGACGTGCGCCCGCATGCGGGAAAAGCGCGTAGCGTCGAGAGGCTGGCTTGCAGCGTCGAGGAGGCGTCATGATGGAACCCGAACCCGCGAACATGTTCCGCGGCCTGCCGCTGACGGCCGAACAGGACAGCGAAATCAGGCACTACATCCATGTCCGGCAGCGCAGCGGCCTGCCATGGGACACGCCGGAGCTGCAGGCGATGCTCGCGGACATGCTCGATCCGCCCGAGACGGACGAGGAAGACGGGCAGGTGCTGTCCGGCAGCATCGGCAAGGAACGGGAGGCTGCGGTCCTCGACGGCGAGAGCGACCGCGACCGGGCCGACGCGCGTCCCGAGTCCTGACCCGGCAGCGCCACGCCGCCTAGTGCAGGCAACTGCGCTTGTGCGCGTACATTTCCCGGTCGGCGCGCTGGACGTAATCGAGCAGCGGCGTGTCGCTGCCCGGATCGCACTGCACGGCGCCGGCGCTGATCGACAGGGCATACGTCCGGTCCTGCATCAGGTTGAAGGCGTGCAGGTTTTCCCGCAGCCTGGACAGGATCACGCGGGGATGGACGTCGTTCAGTGCGAAGGCCACGAACTCGTCGCCGCCGATGCGGGCCAGCACGTCGGTGTCGCGCAGGGATTCGCGCAGCACGGCGGCGGCGTCCCGGATCAGCTGGTCGCCCGTCTCATGGCCGAGCTGGTCGTTGACCAGTTTCAGGCCGTCGATGTCGGCATAGATCACCATGCAACTGGCGCGCTTGCGCCGCGCCAGCCGGAACATGTGCTCCGCCTGGACGAAGAAGCCGCGCCGGTTGTTCAGGCCGGTCAGGATGTCGGTCAGGGCGAGGGCGCGCATGGCGTCCTCGGCGTCGTCGCGCCGGGCCAGCTCGTCGGCATGCGCCCGGGCCGTGCCCGCCATCTGCGCGTACTGGGTCGACACCAGGTCCTCGAGCGCGTCGCGGGCGGAGATCCGGCACAGGGTCGCGACGGACAGTTCGAGGATCGTCCCGAGCAGGCGGCGGCGCCGGCCCTGTTCCGCGGGCGTGCCGGCGTCCGGCCAGCCGGCGGCCAGCACGGCCATGGCGTGCCGGACCGGCACGCCCACCATCATCGTGCGCGGATCCGGCATGGCGTCGTCCTCGGGACCGCCGTCCAGGCGCGCCAGCGCCGGTCGGTGCCAGGCGTGGCCGCGGCCGGCAGCGTGCGGCATGCCTGCGCGGTCGAACCCGATGTCGTGGTTGACCTCGCCGCGAACCAGCAGCAGCGCGTTGTCGACGCCGCCCAGTTCGGCCAGCGCGCGCCCGGCCAGGGCCAGCGTGGCCCGGGGTTGGTCGACCTGCATCAGTTCGCGCGACAGCGCGAGCAGGGCCTGCAATTGCCTGGCTTCGGCGTTCGATCCGGTACGTCGTGTCATCGCGCTCTCCGCTGGGGTGTGCCGCCGCGGCACCGTCACTCATCCAGCGGTGCGGATGGCGTGATCGCTTCCGAGATGGATTGCGCGGCGCTTTCCCGGCGGCGCAATTCGGGATGGTCGAGGACACGCTCGATCACGTGGTCCGGCACGTGCTTGTGCCGCATGTAGCGCCTGGCGACGTCGGCGTCGCGCACTGCCAGGATGTTCAACCCGCGGGCCACGGCATTGGCTGTCGGCTCGTCGCTGCGCCGCTGGCGCTCGCTCATGTCCATCCATCCTCCGTGGTCGATTCGGCCCATCATACACGCCGGTCCAGCGTACAACCAGCGATTTCCACCCGTCCTTACGGGCATGCCGCACGGCACGTACTGGACGGATCGCCGGATCGGGCGCAGGCTGGCTGCATCGCGATGAAGGAGCGCGGCGCATGACGCACACATGGCACTCGATCCTGGAGTACCTGGCGCACGGGATGCTCGCATGGCGCCCCTGGCAGATCGTCGCCTACACGGCGGCGGCGACCCACCTGACCATCGGCGCCGTGACGGTCTACCTGCACCGCTGCCAGGCGCACCGCGCCCTCGCGCTGCATCCGGCCGTCAGCCACGTGTGCCGCTTCTGGCTGTGGATCGCCACCGGCATGGCCACGCGCGAGTGGGTGGCACTCATCGCAAGCATCACGCCTGCTGCGAGCGGGAAGGCGATCCGCACAGCCCGCGACTGTTCGGCATCCGCCGGGTGCTGCTGCGGGGCACCGGGCTGTACCGGGACCAGGCGCGCGACGCCGGGACCGTGCGGCGCGATGGCCACGGCGCGTCCGCCGCCGGCTTGACCGGCGCCTTCGCGCCGCGAACCATTCTTCAGGCCGACGGTCAAAGACAGTACTCGGGAGACGACATGGCGAATCGAGTCCTCATCATTTCCGCCGTCACGGACGATGTCCTTTCCCTCAGGGACGCGCTGGCCAATGCGCGCGACGGCCCTTTTGACGTCGAAAGCGTCCCCGCCCTCGCCTCCGGCCTGCAGCGGCTGGCGGCGGGCGGCATCGACGCGGTCCTCGTGAACCTGACCTTGCCCGACGCGCAGGGCATGGCCTGTTTCGACCGGGTGCACGACGCGGCCCGCCACATGCCCATCCTGACGCTGTGCGATCTCAACGACGAAGGCCAGGCCAAGGAAGCGGTCCAGCGCGGTGCCCAGGGCTGGCTGTCGCGCGGCTACTTCGACAACTACCTGGTGCCGCAAGCCTTGCGCAACGTCATCGAGCGCATGAAGGTGGAGCAGCGCCTGTACATCGCCCAGGCGAGGGCGCAGATCACGCTCAACTCGATCGGCGACGCCGTCATCTCGGTCGACATGCATGGCGGCGTCGATTACCTGAACGTCGCGGCGGAACGGATGACCGCCTGGTCGCGCGACGAGGCACGCGGGCGGCCCGTCACCGAGGTCCTCGAGATCGTCGACACCGCCACCGGGCAGGCGATCGTCAATCCGCTCGAATACATCCTGCGGGGGGACCCGGCCGCGGGTATCACGGGCGAGTGCGTCCTCGTCGACCGCCGCGGCAGGCACACTCCGATCGAGGACTCGGCCGCGCCGATCCACGACTGGAACCGGCAGCTCGTGGGCGCGGTGATGGTGTTCCGCGACATCTCGCACAACGTGGCGTTGACGGCGAAGATGCGGCACCAGGCGCAACACGACTTCCTGACCAACCTGCCCAGCCGCGTGCTGCTGAACGACCGCGTCTCGCTGGCGATCTCGCTCGCCAGGCGCAGCAAGGCGTATCCGGTCCTGCTGTTCCTCGACCTCGACAAATTCAAGCACATCAACGATTCGCTGGGGCACGGCGTCGGCGACCAGCTCCTGCAGGAGGTCGCGGAACGCCTGCAGGCCTGCGTGCGCACGTCCGATACCGTCAGTCGCTACGGCGGCGACGAGTTCGTGATCCTGCTGGCCGACGAACGCCATCCACAGGATGCGGCGCTGACGGCGGAAAAGATCCTGCATGCGCTCGCCACGCCGTTCCTGATCGGCGACCAGGAAGTGCACACCTCGACCAGCATCGGGATCGGCGTCTTTCCGTTCGACGGCATGGATGCGGCCACACTCATCAAGAATGCCGATACGGCCATGTACCACGCGAAAGAGCGAGGGCGCAATAACTACCAGTTCTTCCATCAGGCCATGAACCAGCGCGCCGTGGAGCGGCAACTGATCGAAAGCAATCTACGACGCGCGCTGGAGCAGGGCGAGTTCACGCTGCACTACCAGCCGAAGATCGAGCTGCAGAACCATCGCATCACCGGCGTCGAGGCGCTGCTGCGCTGGATGCATCCGGAATGGGGCCTGGTGCAGCCGGAGCGGTTCATCGCCATCGCCGAGGAATGCGGCCTGATCGTGCCGATCGGACGCTGGGTGTTGCGCGAAGCCTGCCTGCAGGCCGTGCGCTGGCGCGAGGCGGGCATTCCGGGCGTGTCGATCGCGATCAACGTGTCCGCCGTCGAATTCCGCCAGCGCGATTTCTTCGACCACGCACTGGCCGTCTTCGAAGAGACGGGGGCCGATCCGGACTGTGTGCAGCTCGAGCTGACCGAAACGGTCCTGATGCGCGACGTGGCCACGAGCGCGGATTTGCTGGCGCGGTTCAAGACGGTCGGCGTCAAGATCGCGGTGGACGACTTCGGTACCGGCTACTCCAGCCTGAGCTACCTGAGCCAGTTCCCGATCGACGTGCTCAAGATCGACCAGTCCTTCGTCAGGGCGATCGACGGCGCAGCGGGCAAGAACGGGGCGATCGTCGGCGCCGTGATCGACATGGGCAGGAACCTGCACCAGCGCGTCATTGCCGAAGGCGTCGAGGACGAGGAGCAGCTCGCATTCCTCAAGGCGCACGAGTGCGACGAGGCGCAGGGTTATCTGTTCAGCCGGCCGGTCGACGCCGCCCTCATGCAGGCCATGTTCGGCACCGGCATCCAGGCGTAACGCCTCGGGCGGCCTGGAGGCGCCGGCCGTGCGCCCGAAATGATTTGTTTGCGTATTGCCCCGACGTGTTACACTGGCCGCGGCGGCAGGTTGATGGATCTGCCGTTCTCTCGAAGGCACGTATCCTGTCATGTGTAATGGCAGCGACGAGCATGCCGCCTGGGGTGTCATCCCGATTATTGGTCGATTACACGAACGAGCACCGTGCGGATGGCACGGGCGTCCGACGCTTTGCACCCTGCAGATAGCAGGGGCAGATCAGCGATTCAACTGTTGGTATCACATTGAAACGAAGCCCGCAGCACGCGGGCTTTTTTTTCCGCGCACGGCGCGCCGCGCGCCGGCCCCGCCATTGTCGTTCCCGCCTTCCACCGATCCACACCCACCAAGGACCTATCAATGGCAAAAGAAGAACTGATCGAAATGAACGGCGTCGTTGCCGAAGTGCTGCCCGATTCGCGTTTTCGCGTCGATTGCGAGAACGGTCACAAGCTGATCGCCTACACGTCGGGCAAGATGCGCAAGAACCACATCCGCATCCTCGCCGGCGACCAGGTCAAGCTCGAGCTGTCGCCGTACGACCTGAGCAAGGGGCGCATCACGTTCCGCCACATCGAACACCGGGGCGGACCGCGTCCCGCCGCCCGCGGCCGCAGGTAACACGCGGCGCGTCAGTCCGCGCGCCCGAGAAAGAACGCCAGCATTGCCGTCGACGCGCACGGCCCGCCGGGATCCGTATGGGAACCGGCCGCCTTGCCGCCTTGCCACGCGTGCGCGGCGCCGTGGACCAGCCAGTGCTCCGCGACGCACCGGCCCCCGGCGTCATGCCAGCGCGTCCGGCTGTATGGGCGGCCGGCGGCGTCGTTGCGTTCGGATTGCTCGCTCAGCTGGCCGCCGTGCGCGGCGATGAACTGCTGCAGGACCGCCTTGCCGTTGCCCGGGTGGACGACGGCGTCGGCGTCGCCGTGGAACACGATGACAGGCACGCCCTTCTTGACGGCCGTGCCGCGCGCGGGATGCTTCATGGCGTGCAGTCCCGAAATCATGTCCTTGCCGCTGCCCGCGGCGAGCCCCGAATGGACGCCGATCGCGGTGTACAGCTCGGGGAATTCGGCGCCGAGGATGGCCGCCATCGCGCCGCCGGCGGACAGGCCCGCCGCATACACGCGCGCCGGGTCGACCGCGTGCCCGTCCATGACGTGGCGGGTCATGCCGGCCAGGATCGCGGACTCGCCGCTGTCGCGCGCGCGTTGCGCGGGGTCGAACCAGTTCCAGCAGCCCGACGGGTTGGCGCCGCGCTCCTGTTCGGGGTAGAGCACCAGGCAGTCGTGCGTGTCCGCCAGCGCGTTCATGCCCGTGCCGGCCGCGAAATCGGCGGCGTTCTGCGTGCAGCCGTGCAGCATCACGACCAGTGGACGCTGCGCCTGCGCGCCGCCCGGCGGTATGTAGAGCTTGTAGCGCCGCGTGCCCGCGGCGCAGGCGAACACGCCGTCGACGAAACGTCCGCGCGTCGCGTCGACTGTCGCATCGGGCGGGACGGCGGTCGTGCCGCTGTCGGCCTTCGGTCGCCGCATGCGCGCCCAGCGTCCCGGCTGTGGGCGCGTGGCCCAGGTCGGGGCGGCGTTCAGGTCGACGAAGTCGGCAGGGCCGGCCTGCGCGTTCTGTGCTTCCCGCGTTTCCTGTGCCGGTGGCGTCATCAGCCCGGCGTCGCGCAGGGCGCGCTGGATGATCTCGGTGGCCCCGGCGGCGTCGTTGGCCTGGACGCGCTGCGCCGAAGCCATCATGTGTTTGAGGAACTGGTCGAACGGTTTCATATGAATTCCATGTCAGGTGTGAATGCGGTCCGCGAGCGCCTGCCGGACGGCGGGGCTTGCGATGAATGCGCCAAGGACCTGGAGCGTGGCGATGGCGGCGCTGGCCAGTTCGGCCGGCACGTCGTCTTCGATGACGGCCAGGCCCAGTACGTGCACGTCGAGTTTTTCCCCGGCCGCGACGACTTGTTCGAGTTCCTTGCGCGAGTACCGGTGCTGTCCGACCACGTAGCGCTTGCGTACGACGGTCTGGCGAATGGCGTCGGCATGGACCAGCAACTGGTTGCGGATGGCGGTCCGTACGAAATCGGTGCGGTTCGAATAAAACCCTTCGTTGACCAGCAGGTCGACCTGGGCCAGGTCGACGAGGCCGACGTTGACGGTCACCTTGTCGCTGTCCGGAATGCGCTGTTGTGAGGTAACAAGTTTCATGATCTCTCCAATCTATACTCCAATTGGAGTATATACGGAGTATTTCAAGTCCGCTCGAACAATCTTTTTGATACGTGTGGGACTGCGGCGGTCTGGACGACAGACGCGCCAGCCCGTGTCCTACGCCGGACGCCGGCAACGCGTCCATAATCGTCGCATGCAGCCAACCAGGGGTCACCATGGCGTCGATTTCCGCAGGACCACTATCGGACGCGGACGTCCCGGCCTGGCCGGCGGCCTACGGCCGGGTGATCGACGGGATCGGTTGCCCGGCCTACTGCTGCTCGCCCGCGGGCGCGGTCGTCCATAGCAACCGCTCCGCGCAGCGCCTGTGGGGTGGCGCCTGTGCGCCCGGCGAGGCGGGCCAATGGGATGGCTTCGCGGCCCTGTACCGGCTCGATGGCGCCCCCGTCGAGAAAGCGTCCTCGCCCGCCGCGCTGGCCGCGGCCAGCGGCGTCGCGCCACCGCCGGCCGAGTTCGTCGCCGAATCGGGAGACGGGCAGAGACGCCGCCTCGTGATCCATGCTCACCCTGTCCTCCGGAGCGACGGCGCGACCGCCGGGGTGTTGTGCTCCCTGACCGACATCAGCGAGCGGCACCGGCTCGACCAGGAAGTCAGGTTCGCGCGCGACAACCGGGAAGCCTTCCTGCGCGTGCTGGCCCATGAACTGCGCAACCCGCTGGCGTCGGTCATGACGGCCGCCGCGCTGCTGCGGCACCGGGGCGCGCGCGAGACTGTCCAGATGGCGCGCATGATCGAGCGCCAGACGCGCCAGCTCGCGCGCTTCATCGGCGACCTGCTCGACGGCGCGCGCATCGAGCACGCGTGCGACATCGCCGTCGCGATGCGGGCCAGCAGCGTGGGCAGCGTGCTCGAACTGGCATGCGACGTGGCCGACGGCATCCTGTGCGCGCGCGGCCAGACGCTGCGCGTGGACGCGGACGCGCGGGACGCCGTCCTGTGGTGCGATCCCGAGCGCCTGGCGCAGGCGCTCGGCAATGTCCTGCTCAACGCGAGCGAATTTTCTGACGATGGCGCCGAGATCGCCCTGGCCGTCGCGATCGACGGCGCGTTGCTGGAAGTGCAGGTGACGGATCGCGGCATCGGCGTCGAGGCGGCGCAGCTGCACAGCATGTTCGAGCCGTTCCGCAAGTTCACCGCGCATCCCGCCCGCATGCCCTCGGGGGCCGGACTCGGGCTGGCGATCGCGCGCAGCGTGTGCCAGGCGCACGGCGGGATGGTGTCCGCCCACAGCGCCGGTCCGGGGCAGGGTACGCGCCTGCGCTTCATCCTGCCCGTGGTGGACGGCGCCGCGCCGGCTCCCGGAACAATGCCATAGTCGGCCCCTCGAGCGGTGCAGATCCGCTGCCTCCCAGGTCGGCGAACGCCTCCGATGGCTGATCCACGAGGGAGAATCGCTGATGAAGCACGACGCGTTCCTGGCTGCGGCCGGGCAGACCGGTCCCGCTGCCTGAGCGGCTGCCTTCTGTGCGCGTGATTGTGTGTGCAAATTCGACAACAAAAGCTTGCTAACATAGCGTCCGCGTTTGTCCGCCTTGTTGAAAGACCCGCTTGCCCATTCCCTCACTGCCGCCCGAACCGCCCGCCGGCGCCATCGCCTGGCTGTGGCGGGATGCGCCCGTCCCGGCGTTTTCGCGCGACACCGTCGCCGTGGTCGACCGCCACATCTGGCTCGCCGGCGACAAGGTGCTCGTGCGGCCGGGGGCGCGTCCGAGCGCGCTGGCACCCGGCACGCGCGTGATCCCCGTCGTGCACGTCGAGATCGATCCGCTGCATCCGCCGCCCGGCTTGCAGGCCGCACGCGCTACCGTGCTGGCTGCGATGCACAGTGCCGCGCGTGCGTCGACGTCCGGCTGGGTGCAGCTGGACCTGGAGGCGCGGCCGTCGCAGCGCGCCGACTACCGCGACCTCGTGCACCGCATCCGCGCCGCGCTGCCGGGCGACATGCGGCTGAGCGTCACGGCCCTCGGCTGGTGGTGCCGTGCGCCGGCGTGGCTGGACGGGCTGGAAGCGGATGAGGTGGTGCCGATGTTCTTCCGCATGGGACGCGACAACCGGGCACTGCGCGGCATCGTGGCGACGCATCCCGGCCTGCTGCACCCGCTGTGCCGCGCGGGCAGCGCCGGCTTTTCGCGCCAGGAAGCGTTCCCGCCCGCGGTGGCGGCGCGCTACCGGCGCACGTTCTGGTTCGACGAAAAAGGATGGAGAGATTCCCGATGAAATACCTGCTTGCCTGTGCCGCCATTGCCGCCGTCGCGGCGAACGCGTTCGCCAGCGGCGACTATGGTCCCAGCTACACGACGTTCAAGGCGTACACGAAGCCGGACATCCCCAACGCGCGCTTCCAGGCGGGCGATCTGGGCGTGCTGCAGCCGGGCATGCGCCGCGTCTACCTGTACACGGCGTGGCGCGCGATCATGCTCGGCGCTCCGGTCGCGAAGAAGCCGGGCACCGAGGGTGGCCTGGACCGCGCGGACGGCAGCGCGTTCGGCTACGGGTGGGACCACGTCGACGGCGAGGACACGTCCGCGGACCTGGTCGGGCGCGCCGCCAGGGTGTTGAACATCAAGATCGACGATCCGGCGGCGCGCATGATCGTGGCCTGTCCCGCGGCCGCCAATGCCTACGCGGCCGCGACCCTGCGCCAGCTGGAGGCACGGCCGGACGCGAACCGCGCGCGGGTCGACGCGTGGCTGCGTGCGCAATACCAGGTGGGCGAATCCTGCCAGCGCGCCGAGGATGCGCGTTACTCGTATCGCACCGAGAAACTGCCCGGGATCGCCGCGCCGCAGCCGCTGCCCGCCACGGAACCCGCTTACTGGCGCCAGCTGCGCGACTATCAGCGCGCCGCGTGGCAGTTCCACGGTGCCCACTATGCCGAAAGCACAGCCTTGTTCGACCAGATCGGCGCGACGGCCGGCCATCCGATGCGGGGCCTCGGCGCGTATCTCGCATTGCGCTCGGAAGTCCGGCGCGCGGTGGCCGCCGTCCCGCAGACGCCGCGCGACGCGCGCGAGCGCCAGGCGCAGGTCCTCGACAAGCGCGGCGCCGCCATCGTGGCCGACGCGTCGCTGCAAGCCATGCATGAACCGGCCCGCGCGCTGCTGCGTTCCATGCGCGTGCGGCTGACGCCGGAAAGCCGGCTCGCTGAATTGAACCGCTACCTGGCCGACCCGGCGCACGACCCGTACGCGCTCGACCGCCTCGGTGACTGGTCGGTCCTGATGGATGACGCCAAGCCGGAACCGCTGCGCGGACAGCACGCCTTCATCGACTGGGTCGCAACGCTGCAGGCTTGCGCCGGCAGCCGGGACGGCTCCTGCGCGGTGCCTGCACGCCATGCGCTGGAGCGCTGGCAGCAGGGGACGAAACCGCGCGGGCATACCGACCCGTGGCTGGTCGCCGCGCTGATGCTGTCCGAAACGCTGACGCCAGCGCTGGAACAGGCGGCGCTGGCCGTCGATGCGCCCGATCCGGCATATCTCACCGTGCGCTACCACCTGGCGAGGCTGTACCGCCTGGCGGGCAAGCGCGATGCTGCGCGCGCGATCGCCGATGCCGCGCTGAAGGGCAAGCTGTCTCCGGCCACGCGCAACCTGTTCCGCGAAGAGCGCTTCGCCGTCGCGACGTCGGTGCGGGATGCGGGCGCATACCTGCTGCGTGCGAACGTCGACATGGCGAGTCCGGACGCCGCACCGGCCGAGGACATGCTCAACGACGACGCCATCGTATGGTTCAGGCGAGGTCTCGCCACCGCCGACATGCTCGAGCTGGCGCGCGTGGAGACACTGCCGCAGCCGCTGCGTGCGCGCATCGCGGGCGCCGCCTGGATCCGCGCCGCGCTGCTCGACCAGCCCGAGACCGGCCGCGCCGCCGCGGACCTGCTGGCCAGGCTGGTGCCGGCCGTGGGCGAGATGGCGACGCGCTATGGCCGCGCCGCCACGCCCGCCGAGCGCCGTCACGTGGCGCTGGTCGCGTCGGTCGCATTCGGCCTGTCGGCGGACCTCGACATGGCGGCGCCGCCCGTGACGCGCATCGAGGCCGGCGATGCGACGGCGTCCGCCTGGTGCAGCTTCAAGTCGACGGGCGTCGACACGCCGACCAGCTACGTGTGGCGCCTGCCCGCGACGCCGGAACTGGGCGACACGGCGGCGCGCCGCACGGAACTGGGCCGCCTGGAACCGCTGAAGACGGCCACCGGCACGTTCGGCGACGACGTGATGGAATGGGCCGGGACGCATCCGGCCGATCCGGAGCTGCCCTGGCTGCTGCACGTGGTGGTGATGTCGACGCGCGGCGGCTGCCTCGACAAGGATGCGTCGGCCCTGTCGCGCAAGGCGCACGCACTGTTGCACAAGCGCTGGCCGCGCAGCGAATGGGCACGCGCAACGCCGTATTTTTATTGATGTGCTAGGCTTCGCCCCATCCATGAACGAGCGAGGCAGATGATGACGGCGATGACGAGACGGCGGTTCGGCAAGGCGGCGCTGGCGCTGGCGGGCGGTGGCCTGCTGGCATCCTGCGCGACGGTGATCGGGCCGCGCCGCGTCGAACTGTCGCAATCCCGTTTGCAGGCCGGGCTGGAGCGCCGCTTCCCGCTGCGCAACCGAATGCTCGAGCTGTTCGACGTGCAATTGACCCGGCCGCGCCTCGCGATCATGCCGGAGACCGACCGCGTGGGTCTTTCCCTGGACGTGTCCGTGTCGCCGCCGTTCCTGCGCCAGTCGTGGAACGGCACGCTGGCCATGTCCGGCCACCTCGTGCTGGACAATGTGCGCAATGCCGTCGTCCTGTCCGCGACGCATGTCGACAGCTTCGACGTCGAGGGCATGGACGGCGACCGCACGCGCGACCTGGGGCGCGCCGCCGACCTGCTCGTGAACCAGCTGATGCGCGACATGCCGGTGTATACCTTCCGCCCCGAGGACCTGCGCTACGCCGGCGTGCAATTCATTCCCACCCGCCTCCAGACGGCGCCCGGCGCCCTGTTCGTCACGCTGGAACCGGCGCGCTGACGGCTTCCGGCGCGCTCGTCGTAAATCTGACACGAGCGCTTCGCACGATTGAACGGCCCGGCGCACGCATTGCCAATACTGCTATTATTTCGGGCAGTTGGATGGTCCGGCATCGGTGACGATGACGTCGGGGCACCGTGACTGTTGTTTCTTTAAAACTCGTGGGCAACAAGCGTTGCAGAGGTAACGCAATCGGCGCACACTGGTTTGAAAGACCACGTACCGCAGAAGCGGGCACAAGCGCGCTTGCGCTTTCTCATGCACACGGTGTTCCACTAAAGTAATCTCAGCGTTACTGACGTGCTGCCGGTAAGGGGGGTAACCTTGGAAACGATACAGGAAAGTGTTCATGACAAGAGCGTGCCTGTCGAGCCGATAGTTACGCCAATGAGTACGCCAATGAGTGCGACGCCGGTGCCCGCCCGCCTGAGCCTGCCGCCCAAGGGCGCGTGCTGGTATTGCGACAAGCCGCTCGACAGCGTACGCCGTTTCTGCGGCAAATCCTGCGCCGATTCGTTCGACGAAGAAGCGGAATACAACCGCTGAACCGCCGGCTGCGCGTCAGCCGCCGGTTCGTTCGCGCAGCAGCGCCAGGGCGCCGTCGAAGTCGAACCCTTCGACGAGGTCCGTCACCTGGCGGTAATCCTCTTCGCCGAGTTGCGCGGCCAGCGCGCCGGCACCTTCGCGCACCAGGTCGACCGCATCGCCATTGCCTTCGTCGAGCAGCGCCATCAGGCGGTCGACGATATCGTGATCCAGCTCCGCCGGCCGCTGCGCCGGCGCCGCGGGACGTTCCGGCAAGGTGAGCGCCAGCGCGTCCAGTTCCCGTAACACCCGTTCCAGCTCATCCTGCAGGCGCGCGAAGCTGCCGTGGACGTCGCCCGTGCCCGTGCGCAGCAGCCGCTCCACGATGTCCGCCTGGCGCCGCAGCGGCACCGCCTCGATCATGCCGGCGGCCCCTTTCAGCGTGTGGACGAGACGCAGCGCCAGCGCGGTGTCGCCCTGGTCGTGCGCGGTGCGGATGCCGGCCGCGGCCTGGCGGTATTCGTTGCGGAAGCGCGCGAGGACGCGTCCGAACAAGGCCCCGTCGCCCATCAGGCGCGCCACGCCGCCGGCGTGGTTCACGGCGGGGGCGTCGTTGGCGTCTGGCGGGAAACGGTGGTCGGGACTGTCCATGCGAACCTTATTTCGTCGTGAACGACCAGCTGCGGGTGACCGGGACACCATCGACGGCGCCCGTGAAGGTCACGTCAAAGGTGGTGCCGGACGCCAGCCTGGCCAGCGGCACGATGGCCGCTGCCGACTGCGTGGTCGTGTTCGCGTCCTGGCCCTGGGCCAGCAGGCGCGTCGCCAGGTCGGTATTCGCCCCGTGCGCGCGGATCGTGAAGCTCTGTACCGTCAGCTTGCGCGTGAGGTTCGTGTGCACGCTGACCGGGTAGCCCACTTCGTTGCGGTCGGGTACCGGGTCCGGTTCCTCGTAGTCGCTGTTGAAATTGGGCGTCACCTGGGTCTGGCCATTGAACGGCCACGTCACGATCGTGCCCGCGGCGATGCCCGTGCCGTAGCCGCTGTTGGCGACGAAATCGGCGGTGAAGTAACTGTAATTGGCGGACGTCGTCGCCGCGCCGGCGCCGATTTCCTTGAACACGGGCTCGAAGATCACGAAGCGGTGGTAGATGGCCGTGATCAGTTCCTCGGCCATGTAGAAACCGGACCCGTTCGAGGTTGCCGAAATGACTTCGCCGATCGCATTCGGCTGCCCGAACACGTAGCCGGCATTCGTCAGGCGGTCCTGCAGGCGCGCGCCCGTGTAGCCGGTCTTGCCGGCCGTCTGGTCGTGGGACACGACGTTGTTGACGCGCTGGTAATCGGAATGGCCCTGGGCCGCGGTGTCGATGACGCCGTTGCGTGCCAGCGCCGGCATGCCGATCTGGCTGCGGCGGTAGTTAATCCAGTTCAGGCCGTCCGTGGCGATGTTGTTCGTCGCCGTGGGTGCCGAGGCGTCCTGTCCCGAGAATCCGGTCGAGGGCGTCACGTTCGGGGCGCCGGCACTGCTCCCTCCGCCGCCGCCGCAGGCGACCAGCGCCCACGCCGTGGTGCAGGCGAGGGCGATCTGCCGCGCGCGAAGCATACTGTTCGTCATATAAAACTCCCGGCGTCCGTCCTGTTGGGGTCAAAGAGTCACCATTCTAGGCGAAATCGGGGGCCCGGTGACGATCGTAAGGACAATCGCGGCCCCAGCGTAAGCCCATGTAAAATAAGCCATTCTTCCGCTTTTAACGAATTCCAGTGAATCCGACCCGCCAGCAGCGCCTCGCGCGCGCCAAGTTTGCCCTGCCCAGTTTCGTGACCCTGCTGTCGATCGCCTGTGGTTTCGGCAGCATCGTGATCTCGGTCGACAACGCGCCCGTGGGCGATCCGTCCGACTATCGCCTGGCCGCGATCCTGCTGGTGCTGGCCGGCGTGTTCGATGCGCTCGACGGCTTCGTCGCCCGCGCCACCAACACGCAGTCCGCGTTCGGCGTGCAGCTGGACTCCATTGCCGACGTGATGAATTTCGGTTGCGCCCCCGGCCTGCTGCTGTACTGCTACGGCTTCGCGCAGATGGGCGCCGCGCACCCGACCCTCGTGCGCATGGGCGGCCTGGCGTGCTTCGTGTTCGTGGCCTGCGGCGCGCTGCGGCTGGCGCGCTTCAACGTGATGGTCGGGAAGACGGACCCGCGCTACTTCGTCGGCATGCCGATCACGGCCGGCGCGGCCTGCGTGGCCTCGGTGGTGGTCGCATGGCCGGACCCCGTGGCCGACATGGCCGGCGCCTTCCTCGTCATGCTCCTGATGGTCGCGGTGGGCACGCTGATGGTGTCGACGATCCGCTTCCCCAGCTCCAAGCAGCCGAAATCGAAGGCGGCCCTCGTCGCGCTCATCGTCTGCATCGTGCTGCTGGCGCTCCTGCGCTCGCGCTTCTTCGCGCTGTTCTTCGTGTTTTATATCGGCGCGACGCTGCTGCTGAACATCGCGTGGATGGGCGGGTGGACGAAGATCGCGCCGCCGAAGGTGTACGAAGACGAAGCGACAGATTAAGCGAATTTGTCGAACAGGGCGGCCAGGTGTGCGGCCGCCGCTTTCGCTTCCTCGACGTCGCCCGCATTGCCCGTATGGGTGACGATGCTGGCGGTGAGGAGCTGCACGAACGACCGGTCCAGCGCCTTGCGCGCGGCGGCCATCTGCTGGGCCACGGCGTCGCAGTCGGACGGCGCGTCGGCCAGCGCGATCAGCTTCTGCACGCCGCGCAGCTGGCCTTCCACGCGCGCGAGGCGGTTCAGCAGGTCCTTCTTCTGCTGCGCCGTCAGCGCGCGGCCTTCGACGATCTTGAGGGGTTCGCCCATGGCGGCGGCTTTATGCGACCTCGTGGCCGCGCGCGGCGCGCAGGATCGTGAACCAGTCGGCGCGCGACAGCTGGAACGTGGTGCCGGCGACGGCGACGGAAATCGCCTCGATGCGGCCGCTGCCCGTCAGCGGGATGGGACGCGACGGCAGCTGCATGATCCACGCGAACACCACGCTGGCGAACGGCTGGTGCAGGCGGTCGGCGATCTCCTTGATCACGAGGCGCAGGTTTTCCGCGTTCGCGTCGTTCGACGTGAACAGGCGGCCGCCGGCCAGCGGCGACCAGATCATCGGCGCCACGCCTTGATCCTGCAGGCCGTCGAAGGTCTCGTCGAACATCGGCCCAACGTGCAGCGGCGAGAATTCCACCTGGTTCGTCGACAGTTCGATGCGGCGGTTCAGCGCTTCGAACTGGTGGCGGCTGAAGTTCGAGACGCCGAAGTGCAGCACCTTGCCGTCCTGCTTCAGGCGCGTGAACGCGGCGGCGATCTCGTCGAAGTCCATCAGCGGATCGGGACGGTGGATCAGCAGCAGGTCCAGGCGGTCGGTGTGGAGCTGGCGCAGCGATTCCTCGGTCGACGCGATGATATGCGCGGCGCTCGTGTCGTAGTGCTGGATGGTGTGTTGCGGACGTTTATTGGACAGCAGCCTGATGCCGCACTTGCTGATCAGCTGCATGCGGTCGCGCAGCGACGGCTGGGCGCGCAGGGCTTCGCCGAACAGGCCTTCGACGCCGTAGTTGCCGTAGATGTCCGCATGATCGAACGACGTGACGCCCAGCGCGATGCACTGCTCGATGAAGGCAATGCGCTGCTCCACCGTCATGTCCCAGTCGGCCATGCGCCACATCCCGGCGACGATGCGGGACAGTTCGAGGCCGCCGGTCTTGCGGGTGGCGATGCGCGGGCAGGACAGGTCGCGGGGGAGGGCTGGGGTCATCGTTGTTCTTTCAATAGATCGTGTTGTGGTGATGTTACTTCATCCACAAGCGCATCGAGTCCCACGCGCGCCCGAAGATCGACGCCTCCTGCACCTCTTCCAGCGCCACGACCGGCAGCGCCAGCAGCGGCTTGCCGTCGACGTTCATCTTCAGCGTGCCGACGCGGCTGTTCAGGGCCAGCGGCGCGACCAGCGGATCCTTGCGTTCCAGGACCGGCTTCATCTTCTGGGCCACGCCCTTCGGCACCGTCACCCACACGTCGTTCGGGAAGCCGATCTTGACGTTCGACTTGGAGCCCTTCCAGATCTCCGGGGTCAGGATGGCCTGGCCTTTCGCGTACAGCTTGACGGTGTCGAAGTTCTGGAAGCCCCAGTTCAGCAGCTTCTGGCTTTCCGCCGTGCGGTTGCCGTCCGACGTGGCGCCCGACAGCACCGAGATCAGGCGGCGCTCGCCGGCCGGGCCGTTCGGGCGGTGGGCCGACGCGATCATCGAGAAGCCCGACGCTTCCGTGTGGCCCGTCTTCATGCCGTCCACGGTCGGGTCCAGCCACAGCAGGCGGTTGCGGTTCTGCTGCTTGATGCGGTTGTACGTGAATTCCTTGACCGAGTCGATCTTGTAGAACTCGGGGAAGTCCTTGATGACGCGCGCGGCCAGGATCGACAGGTCGCGCGCGGTCGAGTAGTTGTCCGGCGACGGCAGGCCGTGCGGGTTGGCGAACTTGGTGTTCTTCATGCCCATGCGCTCGGCGTCGCGGTTCATCAGGGTGACGAACGTCGCTTCGTCGCCGGCGACGGCTTCGGCCAGCGCCACGGCCGCGTCATTGCCCGACTGGACCATCAGGCCGTACAGCAGGTCGTTGATCTTGACCGGGGTGGCCGGGTCGATGAACATTTTCGAGCTGCTGCCGTCGACCTTCCAGGCGCGGACCGACACGTTGACCATCTGGTCCAGCGTGACTTTCTTGTCGCGCAGGGCTTCGAAGACGACGTAGGCCGTCATGACCTTGGTGAGCGACGCCGGCTCGATGCGGGTGTCCGGATCCTGCGAGGCGATGACCTGGCCGCTGGTGGCGTCCAGCAGCAGCCACGAACGGGCTGCGATTTGCGGGGCCGGCACCTGCTGCGCTTGGGCGGCCGACATCAAAAGGGCACTGGCGGCGAGGGCCGCGATTAGCTTTTTCATGGAAGACAATTCAGAGGTAAACAGTGGACGATGCTGCGATGGCAATGCCCATAAGCATTGCCTTGAAAGAAGATCGCATCATTATAGGCCAGCGTTCGCCTCAAATGTCACGTCGCCACAATTGCGCGACAAGATTTTTAATGTGAACGAGCTTGCGGTGGAAGAAGTGGTCGGCGCCGGGGATCACCGTCACGGGGATGTCGAGCGGGCGCGCCCAGTCGAACACGTGCGCGAGCGGTATCGTATCGTCAAGTTCGCCGTGGATCAGGATCGTGTCCGCCGGGACTTCCGGCATCGGCCACTTGCCGGCGGCCGTGCCCACCAGCGCCAGGCGCTCGGCCGGGCGGCCTTGCTGGATGAGGCGCTGCTGCAACTGCGCCTGCACGAAGGTGCCGAACGAGAAACCGGACAGCGCGTACGGCAGGCCCGGATACTGTTCGATCATGTGGTCGAGCATGATTTCCATGTCGTCCACTTCGCCGCGGCCTTCGTCATGGACGCCTTCCGACTCGCCGACGCCGCGGAAGTTGAAGCGCGCCGTCACGTAGCCGAGGCCGACGAAGGCGCGGGCCAGCGTCTGCGCCACTTTATTGTCCATCGTGCCGCCGTACAGCGGGTGCGGGTGCGCGACGAGGGCGATGCCCCGCGGTGCGCCTTCCGGTTCGTCCAGCAAACACTCCATCTTGCCGGCGGGGCCGGTCAGGTAAAACTTGTGCGAATTCTTGTTCATTGCGTACTTCGTTCAGATCTTCAGGCGTTCGACCACTTCGCCCTTGACGAGGTGGCGGTCGATGATTTCGTCGATGTCGGAGTTGTCCACGTAGGTGTACCAGGTGCCCTGCGGGTAGATGACCACGACGGGGCCTTCCTCGCAGCGGTCCAGGCAACCGGCCTTGTTGATGCGCACCTGGCCCGGGCCATTCAGGCCCAGTTCCTTGACGCGCTTCTTGGCGTGTTGCTGCGCCGCTTCGGCGCCGCTCTTGCCGCAGCTGGGGCGGCAGTCCTTGCCTTCGCGCTCGTTCAGGCAGAAGAACACGTGGTGTTTGTAAAAGGATTGGTCGTCGTTCATGTCGGTTCCGGATTAGCTGTATCTTTCATATGATACGCCGATAACAGGGCTAAATTCAGGACCGATTCAGGCGGTGCGACGGCAGCAGCAGGAACCACAGGGCGATGATGGGCCAGGCCATGTCGAGGAACTGGGCGGCCCCGTTGAAATTCAGGAATTTACCCTGCTGCCAGGCCTGCAGGGTGGAGACGAAATACGGGTTGGCCGGAATCGTATTGACGACGATGAGCGACAGCACGAGCGTCACGACGGCGAGCCGGCGCTGCGCGACCTGGGGCGCAAACGCGAGGCCGGCCAGCATGATCAGCCCGATCAGGAAGCCGCCTTCGGCGCCCGGCGTGACCCACACGAATGCATTGTCCGGCGCGAAGAACAGGGAACTGGCGAGCGTCTTGACGACGATGCCGACGCCGACCAGCGCCAGCATCAGCGACAGCCGGGGCGCGCCGCGGCGCGTGAGGCACAGCAGCGTGAGGGCGGCGCCCGTCATGCCGCACGCGGTGATGATGGTCTCGGACAGCCAGTACTGCTCCACGCTCATCGGCACGTCGCCGCGCAGCATGGTGACGAGGTCGATGTCCGTGTCGAGCCAGTCGGACAGCCATTCCGACAGCAGCGGCAGGATCTGGCCGTTGCCGAACAGGTAGTTCTGCGGATAGACCTGGGCCAGCGGCCACAGGGCGACGAGCACGAGGCCCTGGCTCGCGTGCGCCGCGAACCAGCGCTGCCGCAGCAGATATAGACGGCTGCGGTCGAGCAGCATCGGGGCGAACCACGCGCCGAGCACAGCCCCGGCCAGGCAGCCGCCCGCATTGGTCAGCAGGTCGAGGCTCGACGGCACGCGGCTGGGCAGGTAGTTCTGCACGACCTCCATCGTGCCCGAGACGAGCAGGCCGACGACGGCCGCGACGGCCACGGCCCATACGCCGCGCACGCGCGGATGCAGGGCCAGCACGATCAGCGTCCCGAACGGCATGTAGCCGACGATGTTGACCATGACGTCGAAGCCGGTCCACCAGCGCGGCATCTGCAGGACGAGGAAGGCGAACGGCGACAGCCCGCTGCTGCGCCAGCCGGAAAACGGGAACCAGCTGGCGTAGACGATCAGCAGCAGATAGGCCAGCAGCGCGGCGCGCGCCACCGGCGAGGCGCGCGGGCCGGCCGCGTCTTCCGTCTCGCTCATCGTCGGTTGAGGTTCAAGGTGCCCAGCCACGCCACGATATCGGCCGCGACGGCGTCGGTGCTGGCCGCGAGGGCGCGCGCGCCGCCGGCGGCATCGGCGCTGGGCGCGGCGACGGCCTGGCGGAAGCTGCGCTGGTCGACGAGCGTATGGCCCTGGAACACGGACGCGCGCACGGCGACGACGCCGGTGCTCTGGCTCACGCCGCCGAAGTCGTGGATGAATTCATCGACGTCGATGCGCAGCAGCGGGATGCCGGTGGCCGCATCCGTTTCCGACAGCACGCGCGCGCCCGACTGTGCGAGCCGTGTCTTGAAGCGCTGCGTCAGCAGCTGCAGCGGGTTCGCCGTCCAGCGGCTGTTCGCATAGGTGCGGGCCTGCAGCGGGTCGGCATAACTGAGGCGGTAGAACATGCGCTCGTTGTCCAGGGCACTCGAGCCCGTGACGTCGGTGACGACCACCGAGCCGAGCGCGCCTTGCGCCGGTGCCTGCGCGGTCGGTGCGGCCGGGCCGAAGTCGAACTGCGTGGTGGGCTGGCCCTTCTGCGAGGCGCAGGCGGACAACGTAAGGGCCAGAACGGCAGCGAGAAGGTAGCGGGTCGGATGCATGGTCGCTGGGTTCCTCATTTGGTCGGGGGGACGAAGCCGGGTTCGCCCGGGCCGGGTTCGGCGGCCGGCGCGCCGAACAGGATGCTTTGCGGGCGGTCGCCCAGGTTCGTCACGGTGCGGCGCACGGCGCGCAGCGACGTCTTCGCCTCGTCGGCCATGTCGACGACGTGCGGCAAGGTCTGCAGCTCGAGGTCGGACGTGACGCCGCCCAGCGAATCGATGGCCGCACCGGCACGCTCGATCGGGCCGCCCGGAGCCTGCAGGCTCGTCGCGAGCTTGTCGTAGTTGCGTGCGGCCGCGGTGGCGCTCGTCGACAGCTCGTGCACGGAACCCATCGTGCGATCGAGTTTATCCGTCAGCGCGGGCAGGCGTGCCAGCGTCGGCTGCAACTGGCCCGGGATCTCGGCATACGCCGCGGCGGCCTTGTTGATGCTGTCGAAGGCGCCCGTCAGCTTGTCCTGGTTTTCCTTACTGAGCACGTTATTCAGGCTGTCCGTGATGCGCTCCGTCTTTTCCAAAATCGCGAGGCCGCGCTTTTCCAGCTGGTCGAGCAGGCCGGGGCGCAGCGGGATGCGCGCCACGTGATCCTTGTCGCTCTTGAGCAGCGGAGAGCCGGTGCGGTCGTCGTCCAGCTGGATGAAGGCGATGCCGGTCACGCCCTGGTAGCCGAGCGAGGCGAACGTCGTCTTCGTGACGGGCGCGCCTTCCTCGATCGACAGCTTGATGAGGATCTGGCCCGTTACGCGCGGGTCGAACACGATGTCGTCCACGCGCCCGACTTCCAGGCCGCGGTAGCGCACCGCGGCCTGCGGGTTCAGGCCGGGGATGGTCTGCGTGGTGACGATCTCGTACGGATGCATCGTGGTGCGGTCGCGGTTCAGCCACAGGCCGATCAGGATGGCCGCGACGAGCAGCGCGACCGTGAAGAAGCCCGTCATGAGGGCATACGATCTGTTTTCCATGTCAGTCTTCCGACTCCTTTCTTGCGATGCGCTCTTCCAGCACTTCCAGCGCCCGCTGGCCGCGCGGCCCCAGGAAAAAGTGTTTGATGAAGGGGTGCTGCACGCGCAGCACGTCGCACGACGGCCCCACCGCGATCACGTGCTTCTCCGCCAGCACGGCGATGCGCGAGGACAGCGCGAACAGCGTGTCCAGGTCGTGCGTGACCATCACGACGGTCAGTTTCAGTTCGCTGTGCAGCGTTTGGATCAGCGCGACGAACGAATCGGACAGGTCCGGGTCGAGGCCCGCCGTCGGCTCGTCGAGGAACAGCAGCTGCGGTTCGAGCGCGAGCGCGCGCGCGAGGGCGGCGCGCTTGATCATCCCGCCCGACAGGTCGGACGGCATCTTGTTCGCGTCGCCGGGGCCGAGTCCGACCATGTCCATCTTGAGCAGCACGGCGTCGCGCACGACGTCCTCCGGCAGGGCGCGCAGTTCGCGCAGCGGCAGGGCGATGTTGTCGAACACGGTCAGCGCGGAATACAGCGCGCCCTGCTGGAACAGCATGCCCCAGTGGTTGCGCATGCGCTGCAGCTGTTCCGGGCTGGCGCTGCTGACGTCTTCGCCGAACACCCGCACGCAGCCGCTGGCCGGCCGCTCCAGTCCCAGCATCTGGCGCAACAGGACGGTCTTGCCGGTGCCCGAGCCGCCGACGATGGACAGAATTTCGCCCGCATAGATGTCGAGGTTCAGGTCCTGGTGGACGACGGTGCGGCCGAAGCGCGTCCACAGGTTGCGGATCTGGACGACCGGCGGTCCGACGTCTTCCTCGGGCTTGCGGTTCAGCTGCTGCGGCGGGCGCTGGGGTTTTTCCATCAGAAGCCCACCCCGGAGAAGACGATCGCGAACACGGCGTCGGCCAGGATCACGACGGTGATCGCGGTGACGACCGACGTCGTCGTGCCGCGGCCCAGGCTTTCCGTGTTCGGCTTGATGCGCAGGCCGAAGTGGCACGACACGAGCGCGATCAGCATGCCGAACGCGACGCCCTTCGCAAGGCCGATGGTGTAGTTCACGATCGGCACGGCGGACGGCAGCTTCTGGATGAAGTAGCGCATCGTCAGGTTCAGTTCGATCTTCGCCGAGACCATGCCGCCGATCAGGGCCATCGCATCCGTCCACACGACGAGCAGCGGCATCGCCAGCGCGAGCGCGACCACCTTGGGCATGATGAGGCGGTAGCCGTGCGAGATGCCCATCACGAGCATCGCGTCGAGTTCCTCCGTTACGCGCATCACGCCCAGCTGCGCCGTGATCGACGACCCGGAGCGGCCCGCGACGAGGATCGCCGCCAGCAACGGACCGAGTTCGCGGATGATGCTCATGCCGAGGATGTTGACGAGGTAGATGTCGCCGCCGAACATGCGCAGCTGCTGCGCCGACAGGTAAGACAGCACGACGCCGATCAGGAAGCCCACGAGCGCCGTGATGCCGAGGGCCTGGAAGCCGGAGTGATAGATGTTGGCCGAGACTTCGCGCCATGGTCCGGACAGCGGATGGCGGATGAAACGGCCGATGTCCTGCACGACCTGGCCGATCAGGGTGATCGCGCCGCGCAGGTGCTCGAAGAAACTCAGGACGCCGCCGCCCAGCGTGATCACCCATTGCAGATGGCTCTTGCGGGTGCGGGGCAGCTCGATCCGGCCCGATTTCTCGATGCGCTCGAAGAGTTCTTCCTGCTTGGGGTCGAGCTTCAGCTGCTCGGGGCGGCGCTTGCCCCACGAACTCCAGAACAGCTGGGCGCCGATGTGATCGAGGCTGGCGATCTCGGACAGGTCCCAGGCGACCGGCTTGCCGGCCAGGGATTTCAGCGTCTTTTCGATGTCCTTGAAGCTGTTCCGGGAGAATGCGTGGACCTGCCATACGCCCCGCGCCACCACGGATTGCCCCGCGCCGGCGTCTGGATGCTCGATGGTTAATGTTGGCGCATTTTCAATCCGCATTGCGGCAGTGTAAAAGAGATTCGCGACTGCCGCCACCAGCGCTACGTTACCGTGACTTCATAGCGTTCGATGGCGCACATTGCCGTCGAATTTATATATTTACGCTGCGAGGTGGCGGACCTGGCGCTCGGGGGCGGCGCGCGTCGTCTTCTCGGCCGGCTTGTGGGCGCTGCCGGCGTAATCGCTGGCGATGAGGGCCGCAGCGTCGGCAGCCGGCATGCCCTGGCGCTGCAGCCAGGCCTGCACCAGCTTCGCCAGGCGGTCGAGCGCGATGCGGTGGGTGGCGTCGAGCTGGGTGTAGATCCAGTCCGAGAACGCCATGAAATTGGCGAACGGGCTGTCGCCCAGCAGCACCTTGACCGTATGGGCGAAGCGGCCGGAGTTTGCGACCAGGTCCCAGTAGCGGGCAAAGCGCACGAGCCGCTGCATGGTGGCGAAGTCGATGCGGTCGGTGGCCAGCACCGTGTACGGCGGATACGGCTCGTACACCATCTTGAAGGGTTCCGTGTGGCGGATGATGGGCGTGCCGCGCAGGCGCTTGAGGATGCCGAACTGGATCTCGTGCGGACCGAGGGCGACGAGCTGGTCGAAGCCGCGCGCGAACGACTCGACGTCTTCGCCCGGCAGGCCGGCGATCAGGTCCACGTGCAGGTGGGCGTGCGATTGCGTCGTCAGCCAGCGGATGTTGTCCGCGGCCTTGGCATTGTCCTGGCGCCGGCTGACCAGCGTCTGCACTTCCGGGTTGAAGCTCTGGATGCCGATCTCGAACTGCAGGGCGCCGGGCGGGAATTGCGCGATCGTCGCCTTCAGCGCTTCCGGCAGGTGGTCCGGGACCAGTTCGAAGTGGGCATAGACCGGATCATCGGGGCTTGCTGCGATCTTGTCGAGGAAGAACTGCATGATGCGCTGGCTCGTCTTGACGTTCAGGTTGAACGTGCGGTCGACGAACTTGAACAGTCTTGCGCCGCGCTGGTACAGCGTTTCCATCTCCGCGAGGAAGGTGTCGATGCCGAACGGCCAGGCCGTCTTGTCCAGCGACGACAGGCAGAACTCGCATTTGAACGGGCAACCGCGCGACGCTTCCACGTAGATCGTGCGGTGGGCGATGTCTTCGTCTGTATATAAGGTGTAGGGCAGGGCGATGTCCGCCATCGGGGGCTGGACGCCCGCATGCACCTTCATGATCGGCTTCGGGCCGTTAATGATCTCGCCGCACAGCTTGGGGAAGGTGATATCGCCCCAGCCGGTGACGACGTAGTCGGCCAGGCGCGCGATCTCCTGTTCGTTCGTTTCGTACGAGACTTCCGGCCCGCCCAGCACGACCACCACCTCGGGCGCCACGCGTTTGAGCATCGCGACGACCTTCGTCGTTTCCTCGACGTTCCATATATAGATGCCGAAGCCGACGATGCGCGGCTTCTTCGCGAGCAGCCGTTCCACGACCTCCACGGTCTTGGCGCCGATGACGAATTCCATCAGGCTCGCCTGCTCCTGCAGCTCGCCCATATTGGCCAGCAGGTAGCGCAGCCCCAGCGAAGCGTGGGCGTAGCGGGCATTGAGGGTGGAGAGCAGGATGGTCATGGCGGTGCGGGGAGGGCGGCAAAGCGTGCATTGTAGCGGGACTTGCGGGCTGTATGCGACGCTGGTATCATTCGGTCCCTCGTCGCAAACGACAGGCCTTCAAACGGTTCTGAACGCTTCGATGGGAGAAAAAAGAAGTTGACGAGTTAAGCGAAACACTGCATAATCTCACTTCTCTGCTGCTGACGAACAAAACGATTCGCAAGCGCAGCAAGGCAGTACCGAATACGAAGCTCTTTAACAATAAACAGTCGATAAGTGTGGGCGTTTGATGAAGTGCCAGCAGTCGCGTAAGTGGCTGCTGAATGCTTAAATTATCAAATGTTCACGCAAAAGAAATACGTTGCTCAGCAATGAGTGACGGTCAGTATTTTGAGTGAGCGAACCCTGACCAATGGGAAGGGTTCGGACTATTTAGTCCGACAAAACAGGAATTAAACTGAAGAGTTTGATCCTGGCTCAGATTGAACGCTGGC
>CAMLMV010000016.1 GCA_946481275.1 uncultured Massilia sp. | reverse complement strand
AATCCGTTGTAGCTCTTGCTGCCGTCAGGTCAATGCCTTAAGTGACTGGCATTAGCCTTGCGCCTGGTTTTTTTTCGCCCTGACGCCCATCGATCTGTCGTATCTCCGCCCGAACCAGTAAATACGTGTTGCGGTTTAAGTGAAGGGCAATTATTGTTTCCTTTTGGATACAAGCCATCATTCAACGGTAGACAAGATCATGGGCCTACGACATCGACTCGAGCACCTGCTGCTCTGGCATAAATTCGCGATCCTCAGCGTGGTGGGCGTCATCGTCGCCGCGATCCCGGCCTCGCTCTACCTGCGCGAGACCGGCAAGGCGCTCGATGCCCTGGAACTCGAAGCGAGGGCGCGCACGCCGGTGGCCACCATCCTCGATACCATCCAGACCACGCAACAGCATCGCGGCCTGGCGGCGCTCGTCGTCGGCGGCGTCGCCGAGTCGATCCCGAAGCGGGACAAGAAGCAGGTCGAGGTGGACGCCAACTATGCGGCCATGTCGGCCATCGTCGCCGGCCTGCACGACCCGCGCATCGACCGGGCGTGGTCGGAGGCGAAGCGCGACTGGGAAGCGCTGCGCGGACGCGTGGCCGCGGGCACGATCACGGTGCCCCAGAGCTATGAGGCGCATACGGCCCTGGTGCCGAAGCTGCTCGACGTGGAGGACCAGTTGGCCGATCATTACGGCCTGAACCTGGACCCCGGCGTGGATTCGTACCAGCTGGTCCAGGCCATTTATTACCAGCTGCCATATCTTTCCGAAGAGCTCGGCAAGATGCGGGCGAAGGGCGCCGGCCTGCTGGCCGCCGCTGCCGCCAGCCCGGAAGAGCGACTGGCGTTGTCCGCGATCGTGGCGCGCGTCGCCGACCGGTTGCACCAGATGACGAACCAGTACGACAAGGCCGCGCGCGCCAACCCGGCGTTCGCCGGGCCGCTGGGCGATTCGATCCGGGACGTGCGCGAGCAGGCGCAACAGACGATGAGGCTGGCGATGGATGAGATCGTGAAGGCGGAGTCGCTCACGTTCTCCGGACCGGAATACGTCAAGCGCACGACGGCCGCCATCGACGCCCAGTACGCGTTCGCACACAAGGCTACGGAGCAATTCGACGGCCTGCTCGACGCACGGATTTCCGCCCTCCAGCGCACACGGCTGGGCATGCTGGCCGCCGTCACCGTCCTGTTTGCCTTCGGCGGCCTGATGCTCTATGTCATCGCACGCTCCGTGACCCAGCCGCTGAACAGTGCCGTCGAAATCGCGGAACGCGTTGCCGCTGGCGACCTGACGGCGCGCATCGCGGCCGAAGGTCGCAACGAAACGGCGCGGCTGCTCGCTTCCCTCGGGCGCATGAACGACAACCTGCGCAACATCGTGAGCGAGGTCCGGGTCGGCGTCGATACCATCGGTGCGACGACCGGCGACATTGCGCTCGGCAATGCGGATTTGTCGGCCCGCACCGAGGCGCAGGCATCGAGCCTGGAAGAGACGGCGGCGTCCATGGAAGAGTTCATGTCGACCGTGAAGGAGAATGCGCAAAATGCCGACCAGGCCAGCCTGGTGGCGATCCAGGCTTCCACCGTGGCCCAGCAGGGCGGCAAGGTCGTGTCCGAGGTGGTGGCGACCATGGAAGCGATCAACGACAGCGCCCGCAGGATCGTCGACATCATCGGCGTCATCGACGGCATCGCATTCCAGACCAATATCCTCGCGCTCAATGCTGCTGTCGAGGCCGCCAGGGCGGGAGAACAGGGGCGCGGCTTTGCGGTCGTCGCCGGCGAAGTGCGCAGCCTGGCGCAGCGCAGCGCGGCGGCGGCAAAGGAAATCAAGCAGCTCATCGATGAAAGCGTGGAGCGTGTCGCGGCCGGCAGCCGTCTCGTGAGCCAGGCCGGCACGTCGATGGACGATATCCTTGCCAGCGTGCAGCGCGTGTCGGCCTTCGTAGCGGAAATCGTCGTGGCGTCGCGCGAACAGGCGTCGGGCATCCACCAGGTGAATGACGCGATCACGGTGCTGGACGGCACCACCCAGCAGAACGCGGCGCTCGTGGAACAGGCCGCGGCGGCGGCGTCCAGCCTGGACGAGCAGGCCCGGCACCTCGCGCGCATCGTGAGCGTTTTCCACACCGGCAACGAGCCGCGCAAGCCGGTGCCGGCCGTCCGCCTCGCTGCCTGAGCGGTCACACGGCGGCCGTGCCGTTTCGCCGGCCGCCGTGCAATGGAACAGCGCCCGGTGTACCATGCCCGATGCGTTGAACCAATTTGCCGATCCATGCTCCGATCTTCCCTATCGCCCGCCGCGCGCCTGCTGGCCGCCCTGTGCACGTTGCTGCTGGCCTGCGCCGCCTTCGTCTCCACCGCCCACGCCGACGACGATTTCCTGCCGCCCGAGCAGGCATTCAAGTTCTCCGCGCGCATGCTCGACGCGCACACGATCGTCGTGAACTATGCGATCGCGGACGGCTACTACATGTACCGCGAGCGCTTCCGCTTCACGGCAACCGGCGCGAAGCTCGGCGAGCCGGCTATCCCGCCGGGCAAGATCAAGTACGACGACACGTTCCAGAAAAACGTCGAGACCTATCACAACGGCGTCGAGATCCGCATCCCCGTCGAGGCCGCGGGACCGTTCACCCTGACCGCCACCGGCCAGGGCTGTGCCGACAAGGGCCTGTGCTATCCGCCGCAGGATGCGTCCGTTCAGCTCACGCCGGGTGCCGGCGGCAGCGAACCGCAGATGAGCGCCGCGCCGGGGCAGGGCGGCGGTTTCAACTTCCCGGGCCAGGCCCCGCAGCCCGCGCCGCGGGTCGATACCCCGACCGCACCTGCCGCGCCGCCCGCGAAACCGGCGGCGCCATCCGAACTGTCCGGCATCGCCTCGCTGCTGCAGGGCGGCCGCCTGCTGGCCATCATCCCCGCGTTCATCCTGCTGGGCCTGGGCCTCGCGTTCACGCCGTGCGTGCTGCCGATGGTGCCGATCCTGTCGTCGATCATCGTGGGCGAAGGAAAAGAGGTGCACCGCACGCGCGGCTTCGTGCTGTCGCTCGCCTACTCGTTCGGGATGGCGATCGTCTACACCGCGCTGGGCGTGGCGGCCGGCCTGCTGGGCGAAGGCCTGGCGGCGGCGCTGCAGAACCCGTGGGTGCTGGGCGGCTTCGCGCTGCTCATCGTCGTGATGGCGTTGTCGATGTTCGACGTCTACCAGCTGCAGGTGCCCGCGGTGTTGCAGACGCGGCTATCCACCGTCTCCGGCCGCCAGTCGTCCGGCAAGCTCGCGGGGGTGTTCGTGATGGGTGCCATCTCCGCGCTGATCGTCGGCCCGTGCGTGGCCGCGCCGCTCGCGGGGGCGCTCGTGTACATCAGCCAGACGCGCGACGTCGTCATCGGCGGCGCCGCCCTGTTCGCGATGGCGGTCGGCATGAGCATCCCGCTGCTGCTCGTGGGCGTGTCCGCCGGGTCGCTGCTGCCGCGCGCCGGCCTGTGGATGGAATCGGTGAAACGCTTCTTCGGCGTGCTGATGCTGGCGATGGCATTGTGGATGGCCGCGCCGGTGCTGCCGGGGATCGTGCAGATGGTCCTGTGGGCCGCGCTGCTGCTGGGCTATGGCTTTTATCTGCTGCGCGGCCTGCGCGGGCATTGGGCCGCGCTCGCCCTGGGCGCCGCCAGCGTCGTGCTGGGCGCCACGCAACTGGTCGGCGTCGCCAGCGGGGCACGCGACCCGCTCGCGCCGCTGGCCCGCTTCACGGGCGGTGCGCCCGCGCAGCCGCTCGCGTTCACGCGCATCAAGACCGTCGACCAGCTCGACGCCGCACTGGCCGCCACCGGTGGCCGCACGGCGATGCTGGACTTTTATGCGGACTGGTGCGTGTCGTGCAAGGAAATGGAAAAGCTGACCTTCGTCGATCCGGCCGTCAAGGCGCGGCTGGCGAACACGGTGCTGCTGCAGGCCGACGTGACGGCGAACGATGCGGATGACCGGGCAATGCTCAAGCGCTTCGGCCTGTTCGGGCCGCCGGGCATCATCATGTTCGACAAGCAGGGGAAGGAAATTCCCGATAGCCGGGTGATCGGCTATCAGGATGCGAACAAGTTTCTCGGTTCGTTGGGCAGGCTGCAGTAACGCTCAACCTTGCGCGGTATTGCCGCGACGGCCGTGGCCGAAGTGGCCGCGGTGGCCGAAGCGCGCCGCCCTCTCATCGAACGTCTTCTTCTGGTCCGCGCTGAGGACCGAGTAGAAGGTGTTCAGCGACGCCTGGCGCTGCTCGAGGGCGGCCGTGCGCTGCTTCTGGCGTTCGATCGTCTTCGCCATGCGTTCCGGTGCCGTCAGGTTGGCCCAGGCGGCGCGGTCGTGCGGCTGGCGTGCCGGCGGCTGCATCGAGTTCACGAACGCGTTCCAGGCGTTTTCCTGGGCCGGCGTGATCTTCAGCTCGTCGTGCAGCTTCGCGATCCGCTTGGCGCGGAATTGCGCGCGCTGTTCCGGCGTCAGCTTCTGATGCTGCATGCCGTGGCGGGCCTGCGGTGCGGCCTGGTCCGTGGTCTGCGCATGGGCGCCCAGTGCGGCAGCGCCAAGCGTCAGCGCGGACAGGGCGGCGAGGAGGTGTTTGCGATAGGTTTTCATCTCTGGTTCCTGGTCAGGGTTAGTTGGCAAACCGCCAAACGTTGTCTTCATGCTCCGATCTGCGTGCATCGCGTCGTCTTCGCACGGTTCCCATCATGGGCGCAAGATGTAAGCGGAGCGTTTCCGCTGTCTCGTTCTTTGTATCAATTTGTTTCCCTGGAAGATCCATATACAAGCCGATACAAAGTGACTGTTCAGGGCTCAAACAACTCGCGATAATGGTGATATGGACAATCCATCTACCATCCTGATCGTCGACGACGACCGCGATATCCGATCGCTGCTGGCCGATTACCTGGAAGCGAACGGCTACCGCGCGCTTGCCGCAGCCGACGGCACCGCCATGTGGAAACTCCTGGACGAGTCGCGTCCGGACCTGATCGTGCTCGACCTCAACCTGCCGGGCGACGACGGGCTCACGCTGTGCCGCAAGCTGCGCGCGCATTCGACCATGCCCGTGATCATGCTCACCGCCCGCAGCGAACCGCTGGACCGCATCCTCGGTCTCGAAATGGGCGCGGACGACTACCTGCCGAAACCGTTCGAGCCGCGCGAACTGCTGGCGCGCATCCGCAGCGTGCTGCGCCGCAGCCATGCGATGCCGCCGAACTCGCAGGCCGAGAACGTGCAGCAGATGAAATTCTCGGGCTGGACGCTCGACCTCACCGCGCGCCACCTCGTCAATCCGCAGGGCGTCGTCATCATGCTGTCCGGCGCCGAGTTCCGCCTGCTGCGCGTCTTCCTGGAGCACCCGAACCGCGTGCTGAACCGCGACCAGCTGCTGAACCTCACGCAGGGCCGCGACGCCGATCCGTTCGACCGCTCGATCGACATCCAGATCAGCCGCCTGCGCCAGAAGCTGGGCGAGGATGCGCGCATGCCCCAGATCATCAAGACCGTCCGCAACGGCGGTTACGTGCTGGCCGGCCAGGTCACCGTGGAGCCGAGCGCGTGAGAGCTTTCCTCGGCTCGATGACGGGCCGCGTGTTTGCTACCCTGCTGCTGGGCATCCTGCTCACGGCCGCTCTGACCCAGCTGCTGGCCGACGCCGAGCGCGCGCGCGCCATCGACGAGTTCCGCGACCTGCACAACCTCGACCGGGCCGAGCAGTTGATCATGGCCACCGAGATCGTCCCCGAGTCCGCGCGCAAGGCCTACCTCGACGTGGCCAACCGTCCCGGCATGCAGCTCGCCGACGTCGACGTCCACCCCGGCGCGCTGGCCCCGGCCAATTCCGAATTCGCCCAGGCGCTCGCCGGCCGCATGGGCAAGGGGTATGCGATGCGGTCGCTGGCCACGCGCCCGGCCGCGTGCGCGACGGCGCGCGAGCAGCCCGTCGTGTTCGGCCTGCTGCGCATGAAGTGGCGCGGCACGTGCGAAAGCATCAGCGTGCGCCTGCGCGACGGCGACGAGCTCGTGCTGTCCGTCCTGCCGCCGCGCTCGGCACTGGCGCCGCAGCACACGGACTACAGGACCATTTCGATCTTCCTCGCCAGCGTCGCCTTCCTCGCCTACCTCGTGGCGCGCATGACGACGCGGCCGCTGAAGCAGCTGGCACAGGCGGCGAAAGACCTCGGCAACGACATCAACCACCCGCCGCTCGACCTCACGGGTGCCGACGAGATCCGCCAGGCCAGCGCCGCCTTCAACGCGATGCAGGCGCGCATCCGCCAGTACATCTTCCAGCGCACGCAGATGCTGGCCGCCATCACGCACGACCTGCAGACGCCGCTCACGCGCCTGCGCCTGCGCCTGGAAAAGGTCAGCGAGCCGGAACTGCAGGAACGCCTGATCGGCGACCTGTCCGCGATGCAGGCGATGGTGCGCGAAGGCCTCGACCTGGCGCGCAGCATGGACACGAACGAAGCCATGCAGATGCTGGACCTCGATTCGCTGCTGGATTCCGTCGTCGCCGACGCGGCCGAGAGCTGCCAGCGCGTGACCTTGACGGGCCACGCCGGCATGGCGCTGCTGGGCCGGCCGATGGACCTGCGCCGCTGCCTGGTGAACCTGATCGACAACGCCGTCAAGTACGGCCACGCGGCCAGGGTCAGCGTCGACCGCATCAACGGCGCCGCGCGCATCCGCATCCGCGACGCCGGTCCTGGCATCCCGGGCGGCGAACTGGCGCGCGTGTTCGACCCGTTCTACCGGGTGGAGACGTCGCGCTCGCGCGAATCGGGCGGGACGGGCCTCGGGCTCACCATCGCCCGCAACATCGCCGAGCAGCACGGCGGCAGCATCAGCCTCGCCAATCATCCGGAAGGCGGGCTCGAAGCAACCCTGATGCTGCCGGAATTCTATCCGGGCAAATAAGCTGCTCGAAAAATCGCACGGCCAGAAACATTGCTGTTACACCCGTGTGGGACAATCGCCAACGAAGGCTCGGCCCTGCGGCCGGCGTCATCCTCATCGCATAAAAATATTACAAGAGAAAGGCCGCGCCAAGCGGCACAGGGAGTGGAATGAAGACCAAGAATATCGCGATTGTCGCCGGCATCGTCGCGGCCGTCGGCGTCGGTACGTGGGCAATGAAAGGCGGGTCCGATGCGCATGCCGACGGGGCCGCCGCCCCGGGCGGCAAGGGTAAAGGCGCGCAGCCGCCGGCCGTCGTCAACGTCGTGGCGCCGCAACGCCAGGACGTGGCCGTCGTGCAGCAGGCCAACGGCACCGTGACGCCGATCCGCACCGTCGACCTGCATCCGCAGACGACCGCCACCATCCGCCAGGTCCACATCAAGGAAGGCCAGTTCGTCAAACAGGGCGAGCTGATGTTCTCGCTCGACGACCGCGAAGACCGCGCCAACCTCGACAAGGCCCAGGCCCAGGTCGCACGCGACCGCGCGTCCCTGGCCGACCTCGAGCGGCAATACAAGCGCAGCCAGGACCTGTTCGCCCAGCATTTCATCGCCCAGAGCGCCGTCGACACGCTGCGCGCCCAGGTCGACCAGGCCCGCGCCACGCTGCAGGCCGACGTCGCGGCCGCGCGCGCGAGCAGCGTCACGACGAGCTACACCGCGATCCGCGCGCCGATGTCCGGCCGCGTGGGCGGCATCAACGTCTATCCGGGCAGCCTCGTGCAGCCGGCGACGTCGCTCACGACCATCACCCAGCTCGACCCGATCACCGTCGCGTTCACCCTGCCGGAATCGAGCCTGCCGTCGCTGCTCGCGGCGCAGAAGCGGGGCAAGGTCGAGGTCGAGGCGTTGCCGGGCGCCGACCTGGCGCCGGTGAAGGGCCAACTGAGCTTCGTCGACAACACGGTCGACCCGCAAGCCGGCACGATCAAGGTGAAGGCCGAGTTCGACAACCGCGAGACCACCCTGTGGCCCGGCCAGTACGTGAACACGAAGGTCATCGTGCAGACCCTGAAGGATGCCGTCGTGATCCCGCAGAACGCCATCATCACCAATGCCCAGGGCACGTTCGTGTACGTGCTCGAGAAGGATCACTCCGCGCGCCTCGTGCCGGTGCAGCGCGTGTACGGCGCGGGCGTGGATGCGGCCGTCAGCGGCCTCGCCGGCAGCGAGCAGGTCATTACCGATGGCAAGCAGAACGTGCGCCCAGGCGCGAAAGTGCGTCTCGCTTCCGAGATGAACAAAGGTAAAGACGTCCACGTCGCCGACAAGGGCTGAACACGATGAACCTGTCCGAACTGTGCATCCGCCGGCCCGTGATGGTCGTGCTGCTGTCGATCAGCCTGATCCTCGTCGGCATCCTCGCGTATGCGCACATCCCCGTCGCGGCGCTGCCCAGCTATAACACGCCCGTCATCAACGTCAACGCCAACCTGGACGGCGCCAGCCCCGAGACGATGGCCTCGTCCGTCGCGCTGCCGCTCGAAAAGCAGTTCTCGACGATCGCCGGCATCAACCTGATCACGTCGACGAGCACGCAGGGCAGCACGTCACTCACGCTGGAATTCGACCCGTCGATCGACGTCAACGCGGCCGCCGTCGACGTCCAGGCCGCGCTGCTCGCCGCCCAGCGCCAGCTGCCGCAGGAAATGACGACGCTGCCGTCGTACCGCAAGGTCAACCCGGCCGACGCGCCCGTGCTGTTCATGACGATGACGTCGCCGTCGATGAACCTCTCCGAGCTGAACGATTACGCGGAAAACCTCGTGTCCCCCGCGATCTCGACGTTGCCGGGCGTGGCGCAGGTGTCCGTCAACGGCGGCAAGCGCTTCGCCGTGCGCGTGCGCGCGAAGACCGACCTCATGAATGCCCGCAACATCACGATGGACGAGCTGGCGACGGCGCTGCGCTCGGCCAACTCGAACTCGGCGCTGGGCATTCTCGACGGTCCGCAGCAGACCCTGACCATCCAGGGCCCGGCCCAGATGATGAAGGCGGCCGACTTCGAGAACCTGATCGTCGCCACGCGCGACGGCCTGCCGGTGCGCCTGCGCGACGTGGCCACCGTCGAGGACAGCTACCAGTCGACGAGGGCCTTCGGCGCCTACAACGGCGAGCGCGCCATCGTGCTGCTGGTGCAGCGCCAGCCGAACGCGAACACGGTCGAAGTGGTCGACGGCGTGCGCCGCCTGCTGCCGCGCTTCCAGTCGCAGCTGCCCGCTTCCATCAAGATCAACCTCGTCAACGACCGTTCCAGATCGATCCGCGAGGCGATCCACGACGTGAACTTCACGCTGGCGCTGACGGTGGGCCTCGTCGTTCTCGTGATCTTCCTGTTCCTGCACCGTGCGTCGGCCACGTTCATCCCCGCGATCACGATGCCGATCTCGCTGCTGGGCGCGCTGGCGCTGCTGTACTGGCTCGGCTACAGTCTCGACAACATTTCTCTGCTGGGCATCACGCTGGCCGTCGGCCTGGTCGTCGACGATGCGATCGTCGTGCTGGAAAACATCGTGCGCCACATCGAGATGGGCAAGAAGCCGCTGCGCGCCGCGCTCGACGGCTCGCGCGAGATGGGTTTTACCATCGTCTCGATTTCGGTGTCGCTGATTGCCGTGTTCATCCCGATCTTCTTCATGCCGGGCGTGATCGGCCTGCTGTTCCACGAATTCGCCGTCATCGTCGGCCTCGCGATCCTCGTGTCGGCTGCCGTGTCGCTGACCCTCGTGCCGATGCTGGCGTCGCGCCTGCTCCCGGCACATGGCCACGACCACACGGAAGAGAAAAGCTTCATCGGCCGCCATTTCGAGCGCGGCTTCACGGCCCTGCGCAACGCCTACGAGAAGACGCTCGACGTGGCGCTGAAGCACCGCTTCGTCGTATTGATCGTCGCGTTCGGCACGTTCGCGCTGACCGTCGTGCTGTACACGACCATCCCGAAAGGTTTCTTCCCCGAGGAAGACATCGGCCAGCTGCGCGTGACGACCGAGGCCGCCGAGGACATCTCGTCGTCCGCGCTCGTCGTGCTGCAGACGAAGGTGGCGGACGTGATCCAGGCCGATCCGGCCGTGCAGGACGTCACGTCGTTCACCGGCGGCGGCAACAACGGCCGCATGTTCATCGTGCTGAAACCCCGCGCCCAGCGCGACAAGATGCCGCAGGTCGTCGACCGCCTGCGCAAGTCGCTGCGCGGGATCGCCGGCGTCAACGTCTACATGGCCCCGGTGCAGAACCTGCAGCTGGGCGGCCGCCCGAGCAAGAGCCGCTACCAGTACACGCTGCAGAGCGTGTCCGGCGCCGACATCAGCCAGTGGGCCAACCAGTACATGGAGCGCATGCGCAACAATCCGCTGTTCCGCGACGTGACGAGCGATACGCAGGACAAGGGCTTGCAGGCCAAGCTCGACATCGACCGCGACAAGGCCAATCTGCTGGGCGTGCAACTGGGCGACATCCGCACGGCGCTGTACGCGGCGTTCGGCGAGCGCCAGGTGTCGACGATTTATTCCAGCGCGGCCAGCTATTACGTGATCCTGGAAACGGCCAACGAGGACCGCCAGTTCGAGGACGCGCTGTCGCGCCTGTCGGTGCGCAGCAAGACGGGCCAGCTGGTGCAGCTCTCCAGCGTGGCGACCGTCAGGCGCACCGTCGGCCCCATCGCCGTCAACCACCAGGGCCAGCTGCAGGCGATCACGTTGTCGTTCAACCTCGCGCCGGACGCGCCGCTCGGCGACGCCACGGCGGCCATCGAGCAGATGGGCCGCGACATGAAACTGCCCGCGTCGATCATCACGAAATACGGCGGCGACGCGGCCGTGTTCCAGGATTCGCAGTCGAGCCAGCTGATCCTGATCGTCGCCGCGGTCGGCGTCATCTACGTGCTGCTGGGCGTGCTGTACGAGAGCTTCATCCACCCGATCACGATCCTGGCCGGCCTGCCGTCCGCCGCGGTGGGCGCGCTGCTCACGCTGCGCCTGTTCGACCTGGACCTGACGATGATCGCCATCATTGGCATCCTGATGCTGATCGGCATCGTGAAAAAGAACGCGATCATGATGATCGACTTCGCGCTCGACGCCCAGCGCAACCGGGGCATGGCGCCGGAGCAGGCGATCCGCGAAGCGTGCATCCTGCGCTTCCGCCCGATCATGATGACGACGCTGGCCGCACTGATGGGCGCGCTCCCGATCGCGCTGGGCCTCGGCGCCGGCGCCGAGCTGCGCCAGCCGCTGGGCCTCGCGGTGTGCGGCGGCCTGATCTTCTCGCAAGTCATCACGCTGTACATCACGCCGGTGATCTATTTGTACCTCGACAAATACAGCGGCACCGGGCCGATGACGGATGCGCAACTCGTCGATGCGGAGCAGGGGCGGAAGGTGGTATTGACGAAGGTGGCGTGATGATTCTGTTGGGCAAGGTTGATACACACTGTAACAACCATTAAGCTACCCAGCTTGTACTCTCATTACAGATCCTTAACACCGCGTGCGCGGCTAATCCAAACGGGTTAGACTGCGCCTCGTCAATATCTTTTATTTGTCCTCCGACCGGAGGCGTTCATTATCTTGCGTGACCATTCCCATATCCCGCTGGAAGACAGCGATGTCTGCGCACATTGCGGCCAGCCGCTGTCCGGACGGAAAGTGGTTGTCTATGGAGAGAAGGGTCCGAACCGCACGGGTATCGCGTTCACGATCGGCCTGCACCTGCTGCTCGTGGCCATTTACCTGCTGCAGCCCAAGACGGAGCATCACGCACCGCCGAAGTCCGGCGAAGCCATCGTCTGGCTGCCCCCGCTGAAACCGAACAAGCCCGCCGCCAGGCCGGCCGAGCAGGCACCGAAGAAAACGGCGAAGACGGCCCCGCCGAAGTTCACGCCGCGGCAGATCACGATGCCGCCCCTGCCGAACACGATCACCGTACCGGAGGTGAAACCCGTCGAGGAAAAACCGCAGCCGCAGCCGCCGAAGGAAGAGACGAAGGCGCCGCCGCAGGAAGTCGACATGCAGGCCTACATCGAGGCCCAGCGCAAGCGCCGCGGCGCCCCGGCGCAGACGGACCAGGCCGAGGAAAGCGAAGCGGCCCGCGGCACGCGCAACGCGCTCGCGAACATCGCGGCCATCAACGGCCGCGGCGGCCAGGATCCGAACGAGACGGGCGGCGTGTTCAGCGTCTCCAACAAGACGTTCAGCTCGGCGGACCTGAAATTCCGCGGCTGGAACCCGAACTTCAAGCGCCGCTGGCTGACGGCCGTGACGGTCGAGCGCGGCAGCGAGCCGGACATCGAGACCGCGATCGTGAAGAAGATGATCGAACTGATCCGCAAGGAAAAGACCGGCGACTTCGAGTGGGATTCGCACCGCCTGAACCGCGTCGTCACTTTGTCGGCGCGGCCGCAGGATACGCAGGAACTGATGGCCTTCCTGTACAAGGAAATGTTCCCGGAATATAAGCCGCCGCGCTAGGGCGCGGCCGCCGTCCCGTCACTCGTGCGAGGAGAACAACTTCTCGATCGGATAGTGGTGCTTGACGAACGGCGACTGGATCACGATGTAGCTGAAGTATTTCTCGATGTTGATGCTCTGCCGGAGCACGTCCTCGGCGATGCTGTGGTAGTGGGCCACGCTGCGGGTGACGAACTTGAGCAGGTAGTCGAAGCCGCCGCTGACGAGATGGCATTCGACGATTTCGTCGATGCTGCGGATGGCGGCCTCGAACTTGGCGAAGTCCTCGCGGCGGTGGTCCGACAGGGTGACCTGGGTGAACACCACCTGCATGTCGCCGAGTTTCTCGAGCTGCAGATGGGCCCCGTAGCCGTTGATGTAGCCCGCCTTCTCCAGGCGCTTCACGCGGATCAGGCACGGGCTGGGAGACAGGCCCACGGCATCGGCCAGGTCGACGTTCGTGACCCGGCCGTTACGCTGCAGATGGCTGAGGATGCGGATGTCGATCCGGTCCAGCTTGAGGGTATCAGGGATCATCGTGCTTTGCCATTTCCGTCTCGCCGTTGATGCTGGTCATCATACTACCAGCGACTCTGTTCAGCATATGACGATTTTTCCCTTGGACCACATCAAATTGACTTGAGCGCGCGGCGCACCTCGGCCTGGTCGAGCACCTCGTCGAGGGTCCGGGTCAGGCGCTCGAACATCAGGTCGAAGTCATCGGCCGTATAGCACAGCGCAGGGGCGAAGCCGAGCACGTTGTCGCCGAACGCGCGGAACACGAGGCGGTTGCGGTAGGCCGCGACAGCGATGCGTTCGTGCAGCTTCAGCGCGGGGTCGAAGCGGGTCTTGCCGGCCTTGTCGGCGACCAGTTCGAGCGCGCCGAGCAGCCCGCGGCTGCGCGCGTCGCCGACGAGGGGGTGGGAGAGCAGGTCGCGCAGGCCCTGCTCGAAGCGCGGCGCCTGGGCCTGGCCGTTGGCCAGCAACCCGCCTTCGGTGTACAGGCGCAGCACTTCGAGGCCGACCGCGGCGCTGACCGGGTGCGCGGAATACGTATGGCCATGGCCCACCGGCACGCCGGCCGGCATATGGTCGGCGATGCCTCGGTACACCGCGTCGGACATCAGCACGGCGCCCATCGGCGCATAACCTGCCGTGAGACCCTTGGCCACGACCATCAGGTCGGGCTCCACGCCTTCCGCCTCGCACGCGAACATCGGGCCCGTCCGGCCGAAGCCCGTGATGACTTCGTCGACCACGAACAGGATGTCCAGTTCGCGGCAGGCGTCGCGCATCGCCTTGAGCCAGCCCGTGGGCGGCACGAGCACGCCGCCGGAGCCCTGGATCGGTTCGCAGAAGAACGCGGCCACGTTGTCCTGGCCCAGCTCGCGCACCTTGGCGCGCAGCGCCTCGACCGACGTGCGGATGATGGTGTCCGGATCGGAACCGGCCGGATTGCGGTACGGGTAGGGCGAGGGAATCTTGTGCTGCTGGGGCAGGGGCACGTCGAAATTATGGTGGAACACGGCCAGCGCGGTCAGTCCGGCACCCATCGTGGACGAGCCGTGGTAACCGCGCTCGAGCGAGATGAAGTGCTTCTTGGCGGGGCGGCCGGTCGAGTTGTAGTAGTGCGTGACGAAGCGGATGGCGGAATCGTCCGCGTCCGAGCCGCCCAGCGTGAAATACACGTGGCGCAGCGAGGCCGGCGCCAGTTCCACCAGGCGTGCGGCCAGGCGGATGGCGGGTTCGGAACCGAAGTGGAAATAGCCGGTCGCATAAGGCAGTTTGCGCATCTGCTCGGCGGCGGCCCGGACCACGCTCTCCTGGCCATAGCCGACGTTGACGCACCACAGGCCGGAAAACGCGTCCAGCAGTTCGGTGCCCTGCGCATCGCGCAGGTAGGCGCCGTGGCCCGATTCGAGGATCGTGACGCCTCTTTGTTCGTGGGCCTGGTAGTTGACGAGGGGGTGGATCAGGTGGTCGCGGTCCAGCGCGACGAGGGAATGGGTAGGCATGTCGGGCTCCAGATGAAAGGGGAAGACAGCGACATGGTAGCCACGGGCACGCAGCGATAGCTGCCGCCGGCGCGGTGGAAAACATGGCGGGCATTGCGTATTTGCGAAGGATTCGGGATTTCCTGCTGCGCACCCGGTGCCATACTGCCTGCCCGACCCAGCCCGTAACCCACCAGGAGAATGCCGTGACCCTCACCATCAAGACCCGCCTCGGCATCGTGATCGCCTTCCTGTCGATTCTTGCGGCCGGCATCGGCGTGCTCGGCCTGCATGGCATGCGGTTGGCCAACCAGGGCCTCAAGGAGGTGTACGAGAACCGCGCACTAATGCTGGAGCGGATCTCGCGCATCGACGCGCTGCTGCTGCAAAACCGCCTGTCGCTGGCGCAGGCCATCAACGACCCGATGGTCGACATCAAGGCCGAGTCGGCGCGCATCGAGCGCAACGCCGCCGAGATCAACGAGGCCTGGCGCGCCTGCCTGCCCGCCGTGGTCCTGCCGGAGGAGCGGCGCATGGCCAACCGCTTCGGCGCCGCCTGGACGCGGATGCAGGAGGAGGGGCTGCGGCCGGCCATGGCCGCCCTGCGGGGCGGCGACGTGGAAGCGGCCAAGGCCGCGCAGGAGCACATGCGCGAGCTGGCGGTGGAGGTCGTGGAGGACATGCATGGCTTGCGCCGGCTGCAGGTGGACGCGGCACGGCGCGAGTATGAGCGGGCGGCCGCGCGCTACACGCTATTGCGCAACAGCGCGGCGGCGGCCATTGCGCTGGGCACGCTTGCCGCCGCGCTGTTCGGTGCCTACCTGATCCGCCATATCTATCGCGACCTCGGCGGCGAGCCGGCCTACGCGGCCGCCATCGTGCGCCGCATCGCGGCAGGGGACTTGAGCGGCGGGGTCGCCCTGCGCGCAGGCGACCGGCGCAGCCTGCTGGCCGCCATGGGTGCCATGCAGCGCGACCTGGCCCGGACCATCGGCCGGATCGACGCCACGGCGCTGACGATCGGCGCCGCATCGACGCAGGTCGCCGGCGGCAGTGCGGATCTGCGCGGCCAGATCGAGCAGCAGGCCAACGCCCTGCGGCAGACGGCGGCGTCGATGGACCAGGTGGCCAGGGCCGTGAAGCAGAATGCCGACAGCGCGCGCGACGCCGACCGGCTGGTGGCCTCGGCCGCCGCGACCGCGCAACGGGGCGGCGAGGTCGTGGCCGGCGTGGTGGACAGGATGGAGTCGATCAACGCGTCGGCGAACCGCATCGTGGACATCATCGGCGTGATCGACGGCATCGCCTTCCAGACCAACATCCTCGCGTTGAATGCGGCGGTGGAGGCGGCGCGCGCCGGCGAACAGGGGCGCGGCTTCGCCGTGGTCGCGGGCGAGGTGCGCAGCCTGGCCCAGCGCTCCGCCGGCGCGGCCCGGGAAATCAAGGCCCTGATCGACGCGTCGGTGGGCCAGATCGGCGCCGGCACCGCGCTGGTGCGCCAGGCCGGCCAGACGATGCGGGACATCGTGGACAGCGTCGATCGGGTCACGCACATCGTCGGCGACATCGCCGCCGCCAGCGAGCGGCAGAGCGCGGGCATCGACCGGATCAGCGCAGCGATCGGTGATCTCGACGAGGCCACGCAGCGCAACGCGGTGCTGGTCGACGATGCCGCCGGCGCCGCGGCCTCCCTGCGCGACCAGGCCGGCAAGCTGGGCGAATTGGTGGCCGTCTTCCAGCTCGACCGCCGACCGGCGGCCGTCAACGTAAGCCTGGCCTGAGGTGCACATGGATATCCTGTTATGCCTGCCGGACGGCGATGCCGCGTCCTGGATCGACGAACTTGCCGCCGTGCTGCCGGCGGCCCGCGTGCGCCCATGGCGGCCGGGCGACCGTGCCGCCGCCGACTATGCGCTGGTCTGGAATCCGCCCATGGAGGCGCTCGCCGGACGCATGGGGCTGAAGGCCGTGTTCAACCTCGGCGCGGGCGTGGATGCCGTGCTCGCGCTGCTGGCGGCGCAGCCGGACCTGTTGCCGCCCCACGTGCCCCTGATCAAGCTGGACGATGCCGGCATGGCGCCGCAAATGGTGCAGTACGTGCTGGCCGCCGTGCTGCGCCATGTGCGCCGCTTTCCCGAGTACGCGGCGCTCCAGCGGACCCGGCGCTGGCAAACCTTGCCGGGGCGCGACGCCGGCACGCATGCGGTCGGGGTCATGGGCCTGGGCGCGCTCGGCACGCCCGTGGCCGGCGCGCTGGCCCAGCTGGGATTCGAAGTGCGCGGCTGGAGCCGCGGACCGCGTGAGGTCGGCCAGATCGCCTGTTTTGCCGGGCAGGACGCGTTGCCGGATTTTCTCGATGGCCTGGACGTGCTGGTGAACCTGCTCCCGTTGACGCCGCACACGGCGGACATACTCGACCGGACGCTGTTCGCGCGGCTGGCGCCGGGTGCGCAGTTGATCAACATCGGGCGGGGCGCCCACCTGGTCGAGGAAGACGTGCTGCGCGCGCTCGACAGCGGCCAGCTGGCCCAGGCCACGCTGGACGTGTTCCGCGAAGAGCCGCTGCCGCCCGATCACCCGTTCTGGCGGCATCCGCGCATCGAGATCACGCCGCACGTGGCCGCGCTGACGCTGCGCGGGGAAAGCGCCCGGCAGATCGCGGCCAGGATCGCCCTGATCGAGCGGGGACTGCCGGTCGACGGCATCATCGACCGGCAGAGCGGTTATTGAAAGTCAGCAGAGCGCCTGGCTGACGATGGCGAACTGCCGGACCGTAGCGTCTTGCGGCGGCTCGCCATGGCGGGCCATGGTCACCGCGGTGTCCACCTTGGCCAGCCCGGCCTGCGCCAGCCATTCGCCCAGGCCGCTCGAACCCGTCACGTCCACGCGCACGAAGGTGCCGGCGTAGGCATCGCGCCACGTCGCGATCAACGCTTGCGCGCACGCCGCATTGGCCGCGACCACCGGCCCGATCACGTGGCCGCGGCCGAACGGCCGTATCAGCGAAAAACCGGTCACGGCGCCATCCTGCTCCAGCACGGCGCCGTCGGCCACGCCGATCAGGTGTTTCAGCAATTCGTCGCGCACCATGCCGGTGCCGCGGTTCGCCAGTGCGACGATGGCGGGGATGTCGGCGGCGGTGGCCGGCCGCGCACGCGCTTCTGCGGGCGCCGCCGGCGCCGTCGCAGCGGCGAGCAGGCCCTGGTGCTGGTGGAGCGTGCCGATGGCACGAAAGCCCAGGCTTTCGTACAGCGGCTGCCCGGCCACGGTGGCGTTGAGTACCGTGCAGCGGTCGCCGAGCTCGTCGAGCACCAGGTGCATCAGCCGGCGGCCGATGCCCCTGCCCTGGTGGGCCGGGGACACGATGATCAGCCCCAGCGAACCATGGTGCGCGCCTTGATGCCAGCACAGCGCGGTGCCGGCCACGGCGCCGTCTTCCTCGGCCACGAAGCCGGTGCCCAGGCGCAGGGCGAACTGCCAGTCCTCGGGGCGATGCGGCCAGCGCACGGCTTGCGACAGCGCGTGCGCCGCGGGCAGGTCGGCCTCGCGCATCGGGCGGCAGGTGATGGCGGTAGATGTCGTTGTCATGATCTGTCCTTCCGGTCAGCCGAGCGATTGGCTGAGCAGGGCGAAGCGCTTGACCGGCCCCGCGGGCCGCGGCGGGTCGCCGCGCGTCATCGCGTGTACCGATTCCTCGACCTGGACCAGGCCCATTTCGGTGAGCCACGGACTGAGGCCGCTGCTGTCCGGCACGTCGACGCGGACGAATGCCCCCGCCTGCGTGCCGGCCCAATGGGCGATCAGCGCCTTCGCGTGCCCGGCGTCGGCCGCGACGACGGGGCCGATCACATAGCCGTGGCCGAACTTGCGCAGCGCCGCGAAGGCGACGAGTTCGCCGTAGCGGTCGATGGCGACGACGTCGGCCACCGTCAGCAGGTGCTTGATCACGGTGGCGCGCGGCACGCCGGTCGAGCGCGTGGCCAGGTCGGCCAGCACCGCCTCGTCGCGCGGACCGACCGGCCGGATCCGTTCGCCCGGGCCGAGCGGCACGAACGGGGCGCGGAACACGCTGCCCTGGTGCTGGTGCACCCAGCCCGTCTGGACGAAACCTTTGTGTTCGATGAAGCGCACGCCGGTCGCGGTGGTGTGCAGCAGGATGTTGCGGTCGCCGATCCCGGTCAGGATGCGCTCGAGCAGCGCGCTCGCGATGCCCCGGTCCCGGTGGCCGGGTGCGACGATGGTCATGCCGAGCGACGCGTAGTCGGGACCGTGCAGCCAGCACATGCTGGTGCCGACGATGCCCGACGTGTCTTCGGCAACGATGCCTTCGCCCAGCGCGTGGATGAACTGCCAGTCTTCCAGGCGGTGCGGCCATAACACGGACAGCGACAGCTTGTGCGCCGCCGGCAGGTCGGCGGCCGTCATTCGGCGGTACCGCACCTGGCTTTTTGCGTTTCGATCTTTCATGTGAATGCTCCTCGCCGAGTGGCTATCCGGCCGCATCATGCCACACACGAATGCGTCCGGCGACGGGGTAAATGCAATTCGAAACGATCCACCATTTGGCGCTTCAATACGAAAGCTTGTGCCGTTCCGGGCCGGCCGGACCACATAAAATGCTTGGGGAACGCTCCTACAATCTTTTCAGAGTCGCACATGACGCAACACTGAAAGGACACACGATGGAACGTTTCGACCCCGACCGGGTGGCGGTACGCAGCGCCCACTTCATCGGCGGGCAGTATGTGGCGGGCGGCACGCACGCGATGGACGTCAGGCGCCCTTCCGATGGCCGGGTGTATGCCGGCGTGCCGCTGGCCGACGCCGACCTGGTCGACCGCGCGGTACAGGATGCATGGTGCGCCTGGAAGACGAGCAACTGGGCGCGCTGCGCGCCGCGCGAGCGTGCGCGCGTGCTGCGCCGCTGGGCCGACCTGGTCGACGCCGACGCGCAGGCCCTCGCGCGGCTGGAGGCGGTCGGTTCGACCCGTCCGCTCAAGGATGCCGCCGGCTGGGACGTGCCGTTCACCGCGGACGGCATCCGCTTCTTCGCCGAGTGGGCCGACAAGATCGGCGGCGACGTCGCGCCGACCCGCAGCGACCATCTCGGCATGACCATCGCCGAACCCTATGGCGTGATCGCCGCCATCGCCCCCTGGAACCTCCCGCTGGTCATGGCGTCGTGGAAGGTGGCGCCGGCGCTGGCGGCGGGCAACGCGGTGGTCCTCAAGCCTTCCGAGATGACGCCGTTCTCCGTGCTGCGCCTGGCCGAACTGGCCATCGAGGCCGGCATGCCGCCGGGGATCTTCAACATCGTCCAGGGCGACGGCCAGGGCGCCGGCGCCGCCTTGTGCCGCCATCCGCGCATCGCGAAAGTGACGTTCACCGGGTCGACCCGCAGCGGCGCCGCCATCATGGCCGCCTGCGCGGAAAGCGGCACCAAACCGGTCACGCTGGAGTTGGGCGGCAAGAGCCCGCAAGTGGTGTTCGCCGACGCGCCCGACCTCGAACGCACCGTCCGCACCGTCGCACGCGCCATCACCCTGAATGCCGGCCAGGTCTGCGTGGCCGGTTCGCGCCTGATCGTGGAGCGCGCGGTGGCGGATCGCGTCGTCGAGCGCCTCGCCGCGGTCTTCGCCGAACTCCGGGCCGGGACCACGTGGGACCCCGAGGCCACGCTGGGCCCCATCATTGCGCGCCGCGAGATGGAACGCATCGACGGCATCGTGCAGCGCACGATCGCCGCGGGCGGCCGGCTGGTCGCCGGCGGCGGCCCGATCGACTGCGGCAACGACGGTGCGTACTACCAGCCGACCATCCTGGCCGGCGTCGATCCCGCCATGGACGCCGTGAAGTCGGAAATCTTCGGACCGGTGATCACGGTGCAGGCGTTCGACGACGAGGAGGAGGCGCTGGCGCTGGCCGACCATCCGGACTACGGCCTGGCCGCCGGCGTGCATACCGCCGACATCGGCCGCGCCCTGCGCCTGGCGCGCGGCGTCGAGGCCGGCACGGTGTGGATCAACCGCTATGGCCGCACGGCCGATTACGTGATCCCGACCGGCGGCTACAAGCGCTCCGGCATCGGCAAGGACCTCGGCCGCCAGGCGTACGAAGCGAACCTGCGCCACAAGAGCGTGCTGGTCGATTTCGCGCTGGAAGACTGACGTTTTTCGGCGCCGCATAGTGTGCCGAAAGGCGCCGCAAATGCCACGGTTTGTTCTGTTTTGCCAGGGTCAGAACGGGATTTTCGTGCAGGGGGGCGGTGGTGTAATGAATGCAGGAGACGACGTTGCAGTGACCGCGAATCGCCCTACGAACGCGCTTCCTGACCCGAACCGCCAACATCAATCATCTAAGGAACCCGAACCATGACTACCAACCTGCGGCCCAAATACATTTCCTTCGACTGCTACGGCACCCTGATCAACTTCCAGATGGCGGAGCTGGCGCGCGAACTGTTCGCCGACCGCATCGCACCCGAGAACATGTCGCAGTTCACCACGGACTTCGCGCGCTACCGCCTGGACGAAGTGATGGGCGACTGGCGCCCGTACGACGAGCTGCTGTGCAACTCGGTCGAGCGCACGTGCAAGCGCTGGGGCATCGACTACCGCGACAACGAGGGCCTGAACTTCTACCGGGCCGTGCCGACCTGGAACCCGCACGCGGACGTGCCGGCCGCGCTGGCGCGCCTGGCCAAGGAATACAAGCTGGTGATCCTGTCGAACGCGATGGATGCGCAGATCCAGGCCAGCGTCGACAAGCTCGGCGCGCCGTTCCACCGCGTCTACACCGCGCAGCAGGCGCAAGCCTACAAGCCGCGCCTGCGCGCGTTCGAGTACATGATCGACCAGCTGGGCTGCAACCCGGAAGACATCCTGCACGTGTCGTCGAGCATGCGCTACGACCACCTGTCGGCCGACGACGTCGGCATCAAGAACAAGGTCTTCGTGGCGCGCGGCCACGAACCGGCATGGCCGGTGTGGGGCTCGCGCCAGATCACGGACCTGGGCGGCCTGCCGGCGCTGGTCGGCCTGTAAGCGCATGCACCCGGAAAGCTACCTCGACAGGACACGATCATGAAGCTCGAATCTTATTGGCTCGATACGGCACCGGCCTTTGCCGACGGCGCACCGGAACCGGTGGCGGGGCACGCCGACGTGGTCGTGGTCGGGGCTGGCTTTACCGGGTTGTCGGCAGCGCTGACGCTGGCCCGGCGCGGCGCCTCGGTGGTGGTGCTCGAAGCGGGCCGCGTCGTCGGCGAAGCCTCGGGCCGCAACGGCGGGCATTGCAACAGCGGCACGGCGCACGATTTCGGCGCGCTCGCCGCCCGGCTCGGCGTCGACACGGCGCGCTCGTTCTACCAGGCCTACAACGCCGCGGTCGACACGGTCGAACGCCTGGTCACACGGGAAGACATCGATTGCGACTTCGCGCGCGTCGGCAAGCTCAAGCTGGCCGCCAAGCCGGAGCACTACGACAAGCTGGCGCGCAGCTGCGACGTGCTGCGGCGCGAGGTCGATCCGCACGTCGAGATGGTGCCTGCGGCGCGTATTCGCGACGAGGTCGCATCAAGCCAGTTCTTCGGCGGCCTGCTGCAGAACACCAGCGCGCAAATGCACATGGGGAAATTCGGCGTCGGCCTGGCCCATGCCGCCGCCCGTGCCGGTGCGCGCATCCACGAACACACGCCGGTGACGGGGCTGGACCGCCTGCCCGCGGGCGGGTTCCGCGTCACCACCAGCCGCGGCGTCATCCAGGCCGGCCAGGTGCTGCTGGCGACCGGCAATTCGCGCCAGGGCCCGTTCTCCTGGTTCCGCCGCCGCATGATCTCGGTGGGCAGCTTCATTATCGCCACCGAACCGCTGGACCCGGCGCTGCTCGACCGCCTGTTGCCGCGGCGCCGCAACTACGTCACGTCCAGGAACATCGGCAATTACTTCCGCATCTCGCCGGACAACCGCCTGCTGTTCGGCGGGCGGGCGCGCTTCGCGATGTCGAATCCGCGCTCGGACCGGAAGAGCGGCGTCGTGCTGCGCGCGGCGCTGGAACGGATGTTCCCGGACCTGCGCGGGATCGGCATCGACTATTGCTGGGGCGGCCTGGTCGACATGACGGCCGACCGCCTGCCGCGTGCCGGCGAGCACCGCGGGATGTACTACTCGACGGGCTACAGCGGACACGGCGTGCAGATGTCGGTCCACATGGGGCAGGTGATGGCCGACGTCATGGCCGGCCGCGCCGAACTGAACCCGTGGCGCCACCTGGAATGGCCGGCCGTGCCCGGACATTTCGGCACGCCCTGGTTCCTGCCGGTGGTGGGCGCGTATTACCGGCTGCAGGACTGGCTGCACTGAACAATTATTTCAAGGAGACAATCATGAGCGACACACCATTCGACGCCGCCGGCGTTCCCGCCAGCGCCACGCGCCGCGACGTGATGCGCACGCTGCTGGCGGGCGGCATGCTGGCTTCCACCGCGGGCGGCCTGCTGACCTTTCCCGGCACCGCGCTGGCCCAGACGCCGCGCAAGGGCGGCCGGATCCGGGTCGCCATGGGCGCCGGATCGACGGCCGACACACTCGATCCGGCCAGGGGAAGCACCATCGCCGACTACGTGCGGCACTACATGTTCTACAGCTGCCTGACCACCATCGACACCAGGCTCGCGCCGCAGATGGCGCTGGCCGAATCGGTCGACAGCAAGGACGGCACGCTGTGGACCGTCAAGCTGCGCAAGGACGTGCGCTTCCACGACGGCAAGCCGCTGGGCGCGGCGGACGTCGTGTACTCGCTGCTGCGCCACAAGAATCCCGCCAATGCCTCCAAGGTCAAGACCGTGGCCGACGAGTTCGCGGAGGTCAAGGCCACGGGCCCGCTCGAATTACAGATCAGGCTCAATTCTCCGAACGTCGACCTGCCGGCGCTGCTGGCCGCATCCCATTTCGCCATCGTCAAGGACGGCACCACCGACTTCGCGACGGCGGTCGGCACCGGGCCCTACAAGTGCAAGGAATTCAGGCCGGGCGTGCGCTCGATCGGCGTGCGCAACGACGAGTACTGGAAGCCGGGCAAGCCTTACCTGGACGAGATCGAATATTTCTCGATCCCGGACGAGGCGGCCCGCGTCAACGCGCTGCTGTCGGGCGACGTGCAGTTGATCAATGGCGTGAATCCGCGCTCGGCGGCCAGTTTCTCGGGCTCCGGTTGCACGCTGTTCGAATCGAAGACGGGCCTGTACACCGACCTCATCATGCGCGACCAGCTCGGCCCGGTGAAGAACCCGAACTTCGTGCTGGCCATGAAATACCTGCTGGACCGCGAACAGATCCGCAAGGTGGCGATGCGCGGCTACGGCACCATCGCCAACGACCAGCCCGTTCAGCCCGGCAACCGCTTCTATTTCGCCGGCCTGCCGCAACGCAAGTTCGACCTGGACAAGGCCAAGTTCTACCTGAAGAAATCCGGCATGGCTGGCCAGACCCTGCCGATCGTCGCGTCGACCGCCGCCGGCGGCTCGGTCGACATGGCCCAGATCATCCAGCTGTCGGCGCAGAGGGCCGGCCTCAAGCTGGACATCAAGCGCATGCCGCCGGACGGCTACTGGTCGAACCACTGGGCCAAGCACCCGATGTCGTTCGGGAATATCAATCCGCGCCAGACGGTCGACCTGATGTTTTCGCTGTTCTACAAATCCGATTCGCCGATGAACGTGTCGGGCTGGAAGAACGAGAAGTTCGACCAGTTGCTCGACCTGGCGCGCGGCGAAACCGACGAGGCCAAGCGCAAGCAGATGTACGGCGACATGCAGGTGCTCGTGCACGAGCAGTGCGGCGTCGGCATCCCCATGTTCATTCACTCGCTCGACGGCCTCGGCAACAAGATCAGGGGCTACGCCAGCCATCCGCTCGGCGGGATGATGGGCTATATGTTCGCCGACCAGATCTGGCTGGAGGCGTGATCATGAACGGGACCACCGTGCGACTGGTGTTGAACCGCGTGGGCGTCGGGATGCTGACGCTGCTGGCGGTGTCGGTGGTGATCTTCACCATCACCAGCCTGCTGCCGGGCGATGCGGCGCAGGCGGCGCTCGGCCAGGAAGCCACGCCCGAGCTGGTGGCCGCGCTGCGGGCCAAGCTCGGGCTGGACCTGCCGGCCCACGTGCGCTACCTGCACTGGCTGGGCGGGCTGCTGACCGGCCATCCAGGCGTGGCCATGGCGAACGGCCTGCCGGTGACGGAGCTGATCGGCGGCCGCCTGCCGAACTCGCTGATGCTGGCGGCGGCCACCACCGTCGTCTCGGTGCCGCTCGCGCTGGCGCTCGGCATCCTGTCCGCGATGTACCGCGGCTCGCTGTTCGACCGCGTCGTCAGCGTGGCGACGGTGTGGACCGTGTCCGTGCCCGAGTTCCTGATCGCCACGCTGGCGGTGCTGCTGTTCGCCGTCAAGCTGCGCTGGCTGTCCGCGCTGTCGCACACCGACGATATCGCCACTCTCGGCCAGTTCCTGCGCGCCTATGCGTTGCCGGTCATGACCTTGTGCTGCGGGATCGTGGCGCAGATGGCGCGCATGACCCGCGCCGCCGTGATCGACCAGCTCAATTCGTCCTACGTCGAGATGGCGCGCCTGAAGGGCGTGCGTCCGGTGCGCATGGTCCTGTCCCACGCGCTGCCGAACGCGATCGGCCCGATCGCCAACGCGGTGGCGCTGTCGCTGTCCTACCTGATCGGCGGCGTGATCATCATCGAATCGATCTTCAACTATCCGGGCATAGCGAGCCTGATGGTCGATTCCGTCACCATGCGCGACATGCCCGTCGTGCAGGCCTGCGCGATGCTGTTCTGCGCCGGCTACCTGGTGCTGCTGACCGTGGCGGACGTGTGTGCAATCGTTTCCAACCCAAGGTTAAGAAAATGAAGACCTCCGTGATTTCTTCCATCGCCCGGCGCAAGCCGCGCCGGCGCCTGCCGCTGGCCGGCGTGATCGGCTGCGCCATCTTCGCGTTCTGGCTGCTGATGGCCGTGGCCGGTCCGTACCTGGCCCCGGACGACGCAGGCAGCGTCGGCGACGACGTGTTCGCGCCGATCAGCGCACTGCATCCGCTCGGCACCGACTACCTCGGCCGCGACATGCTGAGCCGCATCCTCCACGGCGCGCCGTACACGATCGGCCTGGCGCTCGCCGCCGTGCTGGTGGCCAGCGTCGGCGGCACCGTGCTGGCCATGTGCGCCGCGGTAGCGGGCGGCTGGTTCGACGGCATCGTCAGCCGCATCGTCGACACCATGCTCAGCATCCCGAACAAGCTGCTGGCGCTGATCATCGTCGCCGGCTTCGGCACGTCGGTGCCGCTGCTGGTCCTGACGGCCGGCATCGGCTACATGCCGGGCGCCTACCGCATCGCGCGCGCGCTGGCCGTCAACGTGCAGGCGATGGACTACGTGCAGGCGGCGCGGGCACGCGGCGAGGGCATGGCGTACATCACCTGCCGCGAAATGCTGCCGAACATGATCCGGCCTGTGCTGGCCGACTTCGGCCTGCGCTTCCTGTTCATCGTGCTGCTGCTCAGCGGCCTGTCCTTCCTGGGCCTGGGCATCCAGCCGCCGCAGGCCGACTGGGGCTCGCTGGTGCGCGAAAACATCATCGGCCTGTCCGAAGGCGCGCCGGCCGTCGTCATGCCGGCCATCGCCATCGCCACGCTGACCATCGCCGTCAACATGGCCATCGACGGCCTGGCAGGCCGCAAACGCCGCGGCAGGGAGGGCTGACATGGACACGAACACGATCGTCAAAGTGGCTGGCTTGCGGGTCACGGCGCGCAACGACATGGACGAGGAGGTGCCCATCGTCCACGGTGCGGACTTTTCGATTCAACGGGGCGAGGTGCTCGCGCTGATCGGCGAGTCCGGCTCCGGCAAGACCACCATCGCGCTGGCGCTGATGGGCTATGCCCGCGCCGGCTGCCGCCTGGCCGGCGGCGACGTGACCGTGGCCGGCAACCGGATGCTGGCGATGAGCGAGAGCCAGCTGGCCGGACTGCGCGGGCGCACGGTGGCGTACATCGCGCAGAGCGCCGCCGCCGCGTTCAACCCGTCCAAGCGACTGATGGACCAGGTCGTCGAGAGCGCCCTGATCCACAAGGTGATGCCGCGCGCCGAAGCCGAGGCCAGGGCCGTCGAGCTGTTCCGCGCGCTGGCGCTGCCCGATCCGGAGCGGATCGGCCAGCGCTACCCGCACCAGGTGTCGGGCGGGCAGCTGCAGCGCGTGATGGCGGCCATGGCCCTGATCACCGATCCGGCCCTCGTGATCCTGGACGAGCCGACCACCGCGCTCGACGTGACGACGCAGATCGAGGTGCTGCGCGCATTCAAGAAGGTGGTCAAGGAGCGCGGCAGCACAGCCGTCTACGTGTCGCACGACCTGGCGGTCGTCGCGCAGATGGCGGACCGCATCGTGGTGCTGCGCGACGGCGAGATCCGCGAATCGGGGCCGACCGCGCAGATCCTGTCCGCGCCCGCCCATCCCTACACGAAGAGCCTCCTGGCGGCGATCGCCCCGAAGCCGGCGGCTGCGGCCGTGCGCGAACCGAAGACCGTGCACGAGCATCCGCTGCTGGAGGTGCGCGGCCTGCACGCGGCCTACGGCACGGCGCGGCGCGGGGCGCCCGTCAAATGCGTGCTGGACGACGTCAACCTGGTGATTCCGCGCGGCGCCACGATCGGCGTGATCGGCGAATCCGGTTCCGGCAAGACGACGCTGGCGCGCGCCATCGCCGGCATGGTGGCGCCGTCCGAAGGCGAGATCCTCCTCGACGGCAAGCGCCTCGCGCCGACGCTGGAGGGACGCACGCGCGAACAGTTCCGCCGCATCCAGTTCGTGTTCCAGAACGCCGACACGGCGCTCAACCCGCAGCACAGCATCGGGCGCATCCTTGCCCGTCCGCTCGAGTTCTACCACGGCATGAAGGGCGAGGCATGCCGCAAGCGCGTGCTGCAGCTGCTCGACCTGGTGCGCCTGCCGGCCGCGGTGGCCGACCGCCTGCCGGGCGAACTGTCCGGCGGCCAGAAGCAGCGCATCAACCTGGCGCGCGCGCTGGCGGCCCAGCCCGACCTGATCCTGTGCGACGAGGTCACCTCCGCGCTCGACACCGTGGTGGGCGCCGCCATCATCGAACTGATGGCCGAGCTGCGCAAGGAGTTGAACGTGTCGTACATGTTCATCAGCCACGACATCGGCACCGTGCGCGCCATCTGCGACGAGATCGTCGTCCTGTACGCCGGCCGCAAGGTCGAGGCGCGCAAGCGCGAGGCGCAGGCGCTGCCGCCGTTCCATCCATATTCTCACCTCTTGATCTCGTCCGTGCCGGCGCTGCGCCGCGGCTGGCTGGAAGAGGTGGCGGGCGCCACGCCGGCGGCGCTGCCGCCGCTGACGCCAAACGGACCGGCGCGCGCCATGTGCGCCTTCGTGGACCGCTGCGCGCTGCGCGTCGACGGCATGTGCAACCGCCTGCCGCCGCCGCGCCAGGTGCTCGACGACGGCGGCAGCATCCTGTGCCACCGTCCGGAAGCGGAGCTGCGCGCGATCCAGGCGCCGCTGCGCGTCGTGGAAGGAGACGTCGCATGAGCAGCCGCTTCGTACGACTGGCCGAGACGGGCCGCGCGCGCGTGCGCATCGTGATCGACGGGCACCCGGTCGAGGCGCTCGCCGGGGACACGCTGATGGTCGCCATGCTCGACAACGTGCGCCAGCTGCGCGACTCCGAATTCGGCGACGGCCGGCGCGCCGGCTTCTGCCTGATGGGCGCCTGCCAGGATTGCTGGGTCTGGACCGCCGACGGCCGCCGCCTGCGCGCCTGCACCACCGTGGTGGCGGACGGCATGAACCTCGTGACGACACAACCGGAGGCGACATGGCCCAACCTCGCGTAATCATCGTCGGTGCCGGACCCGCGGGCGTACGCTGCGCCGAAATCCTCGTCGCGGCCGGCCTGCGCCCGACCGTCGTCGACGAAAACCGCCGCGACGGCGGCCAGATCTACCGGCGCCAGCCCGACAACTTCACCCGCCCGTACGCGAAGCTGTACGGCACCGAAGCGGAACGCGCGCAGTCGCTGCACGCGAGCTTCGACGCACTGCGCGGCAAGATCGACTACCTGCCGGAGACGCTGGCGTGGAACATCTTCCAGCGCGCGCTGCACGTCACCGACCAGCGCACGTCCCGGGCCTTGCCGTACGACGCGCTGGTGATCTGTTCCGGCGCGACCGACCGCCTGATGCCCGTGAAAGGCTGGCACCAGGCGGGCACCTACAGCCTGGGCGCGGCGCAGATCGCGCTGAAGGCGCAGGCGTGCGCGATCGGGCGCCGCATCGTGTTCATGGGCACCGGGCCGCTGCTGTACCTGGTGGCGTCGCAGTACGTCAAGGCGGGCGCCAGCGTGGCGGCGGTGCTCGATACGTCGCCGTTCATGCGGCGCGTGGCGGCGCTGCCGAAGCTGATGGCGCGGCCGTCCGTGCTGCGCAACGGCCTGGCGCTCGTCGGGGAATTGAAGCGGGCCGGCGTGCAGGTGCTGACCGGCGTCGCGCCCGTGGAAATCAAGGGTTCGCCCGACACCGGCGTGCAGGGCGTGGCCGTGCGCGACAACCGGGGCCGTGAACGTGCCTTCGACTGCGACGCGGTGGCGATGGGCTACCACCTGCGTCCCGAGACGCAGCTGGCCGACCTGGCGCGCTGCGCCTTCCGCTTCGACCAGGAGACGCGCCAGTGGCTGCCCGACGTGGGCGAGGACGGACGCACGTCGGTACCGGGCGTCTATCTCGCCGGCGACGGCATGAAGGTGCTGGGCGCCGACGCCGCCGAGATCGGCGGGCGCCTGGCGGCGCTGGCCGTGCTGACGGATTTGAAGTTTACGGTCGCGAAGGACGAAGTGCGGACGCTCCGTGCGCAACAGGCAAGGATGGAGCGCTTCCGCCAGGGCTTGGCGCAAGCGTTCCCCTGGCCCGCGCAGCAGGCGGCGGCGCTGCCGGACGACGCCATCGTCTGCCGTTGCGAAGCCATCACGGCGGGCGAGCTGCGCCGCACGGTCTCGGAGATGGGGGCATGCGAAGCGAACCGCGCCAAGGCGCTGTGCCGCGTCGGCATGGGCCGCTGCCAGGGACGGTATTGCGGGCACGCGGGCGCGGAAGTCATCGCCCATGCGGCCGGCGTGCCGGTGGAGCTCGTGGGACGCCTGCGTGGCCAGGCGCCGGTGAAGCCGCTGTCGATGGCGGTGCGGGAGGAAGTGGAATGAGTGCGTTGAAAGCGGATGTCATCATCGTCGGCGGCGGCATCATGGGTGCCTCCAGCGCCTTCTTCCTGCGGCAGCGCGGCATGTCCGTCATCCTGCTCGAGCGGGGACTGATCGGCCAGCAGGCCAGCGGCGTCAACTTCGGCAACACGCGCCGGATGGGCCGCCCCATCGAGCAGCTGCCGCTGGCGAACCGCGCGCGCGAGATCTGGCTGAAGTTCAAGGAATTGTTCGGTGCGGATGTCGAGCTCCTGCTGAACGGCCACCTGCGCGTGGGCGTCACGCCGGCGCACGAGGAACGCATGGTGAAGTATGCGGAGGATGCCGCATCGTTCGGCATCGGCATGCAGATGTTGGGCGCGAAAACGCTGCACGAGCGCTTTCCGTACCTCGGGCCGGACATCACCGCGGGGTGCTACGCCCCTCACGACGGGCATGCGAATCCGCGCCTGGCGGCGCCGGCCATCGGCCGTGCGGCGGTACGCGCCGGCGCGCGGGTGTTCGAAAACACCGAGATGACGAGCCTGGAAAAGGACGGCGCGGACTTCGTCGCGACCACCGCGGATGGCCGGACCTTCCGCGCGCCCGTGGCCCTCGTCACGGCCGGCGCCTGGGGCAATCGCATCAGCACGCACTTCGGCGAACCGGTACCGATGATCGCCAAGGCGCCGCAGATGTGCGTCACCGAACCCGTGCCTTACGCGATCCGGCCGACCATCGGTGCGATGGCTGACACGTTCGAGCAGGTCGTCTATTTCCGCCAGGTTGCGCGCGGCAATATCGTCATCGGCGGCGGCGGCCATGAACCGGCGGACATCGAGAACCGGCGCGCGTACGTGAACCCGGCCAGGACGCTGTACAAGCTGAAGAGCGCACCGGTCGTGATGCCGGCATTCGACCACCTGCACATCATCCGCGTCTGGAGCGGGATCGAGGGCTACATGGACGACAGCCGGCCCGCGATGGGACCGAGCGCGCGCGTACCCGGCCTGTTCTATGCGTTCGGCTTTTCCGGCGAAGGCTTCCAGCTGGGGCCGGGCGTGGGCGAGGTGATGGCGGAACTGATCGCCACGGGCGCCACGAGCACGCCGATCGAGTGTTACCACATCGGACGGTTCGCCACGCCGGTCGCGAACGCGGCGTGAACCTCATTCTCATCAATATTCAATGCAAGCCACCATCATGACTCAAGCCACCAGTATGTCGAATTTTCAGCAAGCCGCAGTCCATACGCCATCCTTCGTCGACCTGCGCAAGTTCGCGCAGGACCCGGCCCAGGGCATCGCCGTGACCGCACCGGCGGGAGAAGACCGCTTCCTCGCCAGCCGCCGGGTCCTGGACTGGGCGCAGGGCCCGGTCACGGCGGGCGTCGTCACGCTTGACGCAGGCAACGGCGCCGTGCAGTCTCTCGCGGCGGACGAATTCATCATCGTCCACCAGGGCAGTCTGACCCTGACGCAGCAGGGTACGTCCCTCACGCTGGGGCCGAACCAGAGCGCGATTCTCAAGCATGGCGCGGCATTCGCCTGGTCCGCGCAAGGATCCGTGTCGCTGATCTTCGTCCGCTACAACAAGAGCCGGGCGGGCGACGGCGCGATCGTGCCGATCAGGGAAAATCCGGAGATGGGCCCGTCGGCCGGCGGCCCGTCGCCCGATCTGCTGCTGACGCCCGCGCCGGTGTGCCGCAACCACACCGACTACAAGTCCGAAGACGGGGAATTCACGTGCGGCACCTGGGACTCGACGCCCTATGCGCGCCGCGCGATGTTCTTCCGGCACATGGAACTGATGTTCCTGCTGGAAGGCAGCGTGACCTTCGTCGATGAAGCGGGCCGCAGCGGCACGTTCTCGAAGGGCGACATCTTCCTCATCGAGCAGGGGGCGTCGTGCAGCTGGGAGAACCTCGAGCACGTGGCAAAGCTGTACGTGATCTACCGCCCCACCTGACGTCGAGGCACACCATGAAAACGTTGTTACTCAACAAGGAAGACGTCGGCGGCCTGATCTGCATGAAGGAAGTCATCGCCGCCGTGGCGGAAGCCTTCGTGGCCTTCAGCAGCGGCCAGGTCGAACAACCCGACTATATCGGGATCCACCTGCCGCCACCGCGCGGGGAAATCGACTTCAAGCTCGGCTACTACCAGGCCAACGAGGTGATTTCGATGAAGGCGTCGTCCGGCGGGTTCCCGGACAACCCGGCGGCATACGGCCTGCCCACCAACATGGGCACCATCCTGCTGTTCGACGGGCGGACCTGTGCGCTGACCTGCGTCATGGACGGGAGCCTGATCACCGGCCTCAGGACCGGGGCTGCCGGCGCCGTTTCCGTAAAAGCCCTGGCCAGGAAGGATGCGAAAACGGTCACGTCGATCGGTACGGGCATCCAGGCCAGGCTGCAGATCCGCGCGATCAGCGAGGTCATGACCATCGAGACGATCCACGCCTGGGACAGCCACCCCGAGACGCTGGCGAAGTACAAGGCCGACATCGAAAGGGAGTTCGGTATTCCCGTCGTGATGGCGGCGTCGAAGGAGGATGCGGTCCGCCGGGGCGACATCCTCGTGACCACGACCCGCGGCAAGGGCACGCTGGTGGAAGCGGACTGGGTCCGGCCCGGCACGCACATCGTCGCCATCGGCACCGACCAGCGCGGCAAGCAGGAATTCGACCCGGCGATCTTCCGCAACGCGAAGATCGTCAACGACTCCATCGCGCAGTGCGTCACGAAGGGCGAAACCTGGCATCCGCTGAACGCGAACATCATCACGATGGCGCAGATTCACGGCGAGATCGGCGAGATCCTGGCGGGAACGAAGCCGGGACGGGAGAGCGACGACGAGATCACGATCTTCGATTCCACGGGCATGGCCATCCAGGACAACACCACCGCGTCCCGGATCTACCGGAATGCGCTGGAAAACGGGGTCGGCACCTTCTTCGAATTCTTCACGCAACCATCAGAAAGACATCATGCGTAACTACCCGACCATCCAGGATATCCGGGAAGCCCGGGAACGGCTGAAACCCCACATCCGTCACACGCCGCTGCTACGTGCGGAGAAGATGGAAAAAACCCTCGGTTGCCAGCTCTGGCTCAAGCCGGAAACCCTGCAGATCACGGGCGCATTCAAGATCAGGGGCGCCCTGAACACGGCGCTGTCCCTCCCCCGGGACGCCGTGGCGAACGGCCTGATCGCCACGTCGTCGGGCAACCATGCCCAGGGACTCGCGTACGCGGCGCGAATGTTGGGCGTGAAAGCGTTCCTGGTGCTGCCGGCCACCGCGCCGGAGGTCAAAGTCGCCAACACGAGGGCGCTCGGGGCGGAAGTCATCCTGTTCGACGGCGATAACGCGGCCCGCTGGAAAAAGACGTATGAAATCGCCGAAGAAAACGGGTACGCGGTGATCCACGGTTTCGAAGACCCGCTGGTGATGGCGGGCCAGGGCACGATCGGTTGCGAAATACTGGACGACCTGGAAGACGTCGACACGGTCATCGTGCCGCTGGGCGGCGGCGGCCTCATTTCCGGGATCGCCACCGCCATCAAGGAAACGAAGCCGTCGGTGCGGGTCATCGGCGCCGAGCCTGCCCTGACGCCGAAGTATTTCCACAGCAGGATCAACGGCGAACGCACCTCGCTGCCGTTGCGGGACACCGTGGCAGACGGCCTGCGGCTCAGCGTCCCCGGCCGCAATCCGTATCCCATCATCGAGAAGTACGTGGACGAGATCGTGCTGGTGGAAGACGAGCATATCGTCGCGGGCATGCGCATGCTCGCCAACGATGCGAAATTGATCGCCGAGCCGGCGGCGTCCATCGGTATCGGCGCCTTGCTGGCCGGTGCAGTCGCTGTCCGGCCGGACGAGAAAGTGTGCGCGGTTTTAAGCGGCGGGAACTGGGACTTGTCCGACCTCGCCGCGATCTACCAGCGCTCCGAATAATGTCCCCGAACAGCGCAGCATATTCCGCCGTCGCGCACGGTGATTTCGCAGTGTTCATGTTGTCGGCCCGCCGTCTTTCGAGGAAATGTGTTGCGGGAGCAGCCTTAAATTGGAGCTACATCCAAACCATAATTTAAGGAGACAATCATGAAAAAATCCCTGCTTGCGCTGACGGTATGCAGTGCCGTTGCCGCCCCCGCGTTCGCGCAATCCAGTGTCACGGTTTACGGCCTGATCAACATCGGCCTGGTGTATTCGAAATCCGATGTGGCACCCACGCGCTGGGGCGTCGACCCCGGCGGCTGGTGGGGTTCCCGCCTCGGCTTCCGCGGCTCGGAAGACCTGGGCAATGGCATGTCCGTCATCTACCAGCTCGAAAACGGCTTCAGCCCCGATACGGGCACCGCGGGCCAGAGCGGACGCATCTTCGGCCGCCAATCCTGGGTGGGCCTGAAAGGCGATTTCGGCACGGTGCGCTTCGGCCGCACCTGGACGCCGTCGTACTGCCTGCTGACGGACGTGATCGATCCGTTCGAGGACGGCATGTCCGGCGCCGCCGAGTCCTTCTTCGGCCGCAATATCTACGCCGTGATCGACATCCGCACGCAGAACGCCATCTTCTACGCGAAACAGGTCGGCGGGCTGAAGGGCGAGGTGTCGTATGCGTTCGGCGAGACGGCCGGCAGCATGTCGGCCAACCGGCAGGTCAGCGGCGCGTTCACTTATACGATCGGACAGTTGAAGGTGGCGTACGGCTACCAGAATAACAACGACGCCAACGGCACCGGGGCGGCCAAGTTGCGCTTTGTCGGCGGCAATTATGACTTCGGCGTGGCGAAGCTGCATTTCGGCCTCGACCGGCAGCAAACGGACGCCGCCGGCCTGGCGCCGGTGGACGCGAGCGACCTGCTGCTCGGCCTGACGATCCCGGCGGGCGGCGGACGCATCCTGGCGTCGTACAACCGGTTGAACGACCGCTCGGTGCGCAACGCCGACACGGCGCAGTATGCGATCGGCTACACCTATCCGTTGTCCAAGCGGACGTCCCTGTTCACCTCCATCGGCCACATCGACCCCAACCACGCCAACCGCGCGGACTGGGGTATCCGCCACATCTTCTGAGCGCCTGTGGGCACCAAATTCGGGGTCAGGTCCCTTTTTCGCGCAAGATCCTTGAGGTAAGGTCAAACGTCAGCCCATGGTGTCCGGCCGCCCACGTCGCATGGCGACGGGGCGGCCCCTCGTCCTTGTTGCGGGCGTTTGTTGTGCAGCCGGACATTGATCCGAAATGTGCTCTGCCCCCGAATTCTGGCCGCCGGATTCCGGGCAAAAAAAAGCCTGCTTACCTTCGCGGTGAGCAGGCGGACAGACGACGGACGGCGGGTCAGGCTTACGCCAGGCCGCCCTGGCAGCGGTACTTGGTTTGCGTGTAATCGTCCAGGCCGTAGCGCGAGCCTTCGCGGCCGTAGCCCGACTCCTTGACGCCGCCGAACGGCGCCGCCTCCGACGCCAGCACCCCTTCGTTGATGCCCACCAGGCCCGTCTCCAGCCGCTCGCTCACGCGCGCCACGCGCACGATGTCGCGCGAGTAGAAATAGGCGGCGAGGCCGTACGGGGTGTCGTTGGCCAGCCGGACGACCTCGTCCTCGTCCGCGAAACGGAACAGCGGCACCACCGGACCGAAGGTCTCTTCCGAGGCCAGCGCCATGTCGTGGCTGGCCTCCGCGATCACGGTCGGCGCGTAGTAGTTCGGGCCAGAGGCGACGTCGTTGGCCACGCGCTTGCCGCCGACGACCAGCCGGCCGCCCCTGGCCAGCGCGTCGCGCACGTGGGCGTCGATCTTGTCGACCGCGCGGGCGTTGATCATCGGGCCGATCTGCGCGTCGGCCCAGGTGGCCGGGCCGACGCGCAGCGCTTCCACGCGGGCCGCCAGTTTTTGCGTGAACGCGGCGTAGACCGCATCGTGCACGTAGACGCGGTTCGGGCTCACGCAGGTCTGCCCGCCGTTGCGGAACTTGGCCGCCATCAGGCCGTCGACCGCGGCGTCCAGGTCGGCATCGTCGAACACGATGAACGGGGCATTGCCGCCGAGTTCGAGCGACAGGCGCTTCAGCGTGCCGGCCGATTCGCGCGCCAGGCGTTTGCCGACGGCGGTCGATCCGGTGAAGGTGATCTTGCGCACCCTGGCGTCTTGCAGCCATGCGCCGACCACGTCCGCCACCCGGTCGCGCGACGTCGTCACGATATTGAGCACGCCGGCGGGAATCCCCGCTTCCTCCGCCAGCCTGACGAGCGCCAGGGCCGTCAGCGGCGTGTCTTCCGCCGGCTTGGCCACGACGGTGCAGCCGGCGGCGAGGGCCGGCGCGATCTTGCGGGCGATCATCGCCAGCGGGAAGTTCCACGGGGTGATGGCGGCCACGACGCCCACCGCTTCCCTCGTCACCGTCAGCTGCTTGCCGCGCACCTGTTCGGGGATGATGTCGCCGTAGCCGCGCACGGCTTCCTCGGCAAACCATTCGACATAGGACGCGCCGTAGGCCACTTCGCCGCGCGCCTCGGCCAGCGGCTTGCCCTGTTCGCGCGAAATGAGCTTCGCCAGGTCGTCCGTGTTGGCCACGATCAGCGCATGCCAGCGCTTGAGGAAGCGGGCGCGTTCGCGCGCGGGCCGGGCGCGCCAGTCCGGTAGCGCGGCCTGCGCGGCGGCGACGGCCAGCAACGCATCGTCCGCGCAGCTGGCGGGCACGGTGGCGAAGCACTCGTCCGAGGCCGGGTCGGCGACGTCGTAGCGGGCGCCGCTGCTGCTGTCGCGCCATTGTCCATCGATGAAGTTGTGCTCCTTGAGCAGGTCGGTACGGGTCAGTGTCAGAGTCATGATCATAAGTCCTTGTGTGGAAGCGGGAAGGGCCGGCAAAGAACGCGGCACCGTTTCATGGTAGGCCCGCCCGTGCGACAGGAGTGTGCGGACGGCGGCCGGGAAAGCGGCGGAAATTGCGTATTTCGCACCGCGGCGGCATGTTGTGCCGTGGGTCAGTCCAGCAAGCGTCCCAGCCGCACGACGGTCACGCCGGGACGCAGCTGGCGCAGCGACGGCATGACCAGCACGCAGTCCGGATAGGGCGTCGTGACCGGCGCGCCGTCGCGCCAGCCGATCACGGCACCGGCGTCCCGGAAGGTTTCCAGGCCGGTGTAGTCGGCGGCAAAGCGGAAGTCCATGCTGGCCGCGACCACCGGCTCGGTGACGCGCACCACGCGCGTGGCGGCGGATTGCGGCTGCAGCCACGCGGCCGGCAGGTCGGACGGATCGACGACCCCGTGCAGCAGCAGGAAGCGGGCCGTGACGTCCCGGGCGACGTCCACCGCGGCGGCTTCCCAGTGCTGGCCGCATTCGACCAGCAGCGCGTTCTTCGGGCTGTCCGGATCGCCGAAGCCGGCATAGTCGCGCATGCGCCGGCCTTCCGGGTGGCCCTCGTCGCTGACGATCCAGGCGGGCGTGCCAAGCCGGCGCGCCAGCGCGATGCCCTTGTCCAGCGGGCCGCAGACCGACAGCGGCGCACAGCGCTCATGCATCGAATGCAGGTCGAGCAGGACGTCGACGGTATCGAGCACGGGCCGCAATTGCCGCGCGCGGCGCAGCTCGGACGAATCGCGCGCGGCGTCGTCGAGGATGGCGGCGGTCCACACGCGGTTGAGATCCTGGTCGACGAAGCGCGAAGCGTCCGGGTGGGCCGGGTCGAAGCGCAGGTAGGCCTCGACGTTGGCGAATGCGAGCGTCAGCCTGCCCCGGCGCGGACGGATGCCGAGGGCGAGCAGGTCCGCGACGGCGATGGCGCCGCACACTTCGTTGCCGTGGGTGAGCGCGTTGACCATCACGTGCGGACCCGGCACGCCGCTGTCGTACGTGTACAGCCAGGGGATGCCGCCGTTCCCGGCGGCGTAGGGGTGCAGGTCCGGGAAGGCGACGTCGATCGGATAGGCGGGCAGCGTGGCGGTGTCCATGGTCACGCCCCCGCCACGGCGGCCGCGATGGCCTGGCCGACTTCCGTGGTCGAGGCCTGGCCGCCCAGGTCCGCCGTGTGCGGGCCGTCGCGCAGCACCTGCTGGATGGCGGCCAGGATGGCGTCGTGGGCCTGGCGCCCGGGGCCGCCGTCGGCATCGAGGAAGTCGAGCATCATCGCCCCCGACCAGATCATGCCGATCGGATTGGCGATGTTCTTGCCGTAGATGTCCGGTGCCGAGCCATGCACTGGCTCGAACAGCGACGGGAAGGCCCGTTCCGGATTCAGGTTGGCCGACGGCGCCAGGCCCAGCGTGCCGGTGCAGGCGGGGCCGAGGTCGGACAGGATGTCGCCGAACAGGTTCGAGGCGACCACCACGTCGAAGCGCTGCGGCTGCAGCACGAAGCGCGCCGACAGGATGTCGATGTGCTGCTTGTCCCAGTCCACGTCGGGGTACTGCGCCGCCATGGCGGCGGCGCGGCCGTCCCACCACGGCATGCTGACGGCCAGGCCGTTGCTCTTGGTGGCGACCGTGACATGCCTGCGTTGCCGCTGCCGCGCCAGCTCGAAGGCAAAGCGCAGCACGCGGTCGCTGCCGATGCGCGAATGGACCGATTGCTGCATCACCACTTCGCGCTCCGTGCCTTCGTACATGATGCCGCCGACGGACGAGTACTCGCCCTCCGTATTCTCGCGCACGATCATGAAGTCGATGTCGCCCGGCCTGCGGTTGGCCAGCGGGCAGGGCACGCCGTCGAACAGGCGGGCCGGGCGCAGGTTGACGTACTGGTCGAACTCGCGCCGGAATTTCAGCAGCGAGCCCCACAGCGACACGTGGTCGGGCACGGCGGCGGGCCAGCCGGCGGCGCCGAAGTAGATCGCGTCCATGCCGGACAACTGCGCCTTCCAGTCGTCGGGCATCATCCTGCCGGTGGCCGCGTAGTAGTCGCAGCTGGCCCATTCGATGTGCTTGTACTCGAGCCGGATACCGAACCGGCTGGCGGCGGCGTCGAGCACGCGCAAGCCCTCGGGCATGACTTCCTTGCCGATGCCGTCACCCGGGATGACGGCGATGTTGTAGATGTGCTTCCCCATGAAGAACGCTCCTCGAAGATCGGTTGGGACGATGGATCTCCTTATCGTAGGCGCGAAGCGCCGGCGGGAACGGTCGTCGTGGGGGGGCGCAAGTTGGGGGATGTTGTGTTTTTCAGGGCCGGTTCGGCATGTTATGCGGCACAGACCTATGCTGCACGAACGGCCGGCCCGGCCAGGAAGTCGCACACGGCCCGCGTGACGTCCGCGGTCGTCGCCGTCCCGCCGAGGTCGCGGGTGTGCAGCGACGGCGTGGCGGTCACGCTTTCGATCGCGCGCATCACCTGCCGCGCCGCGCCGGACTCGCCCAGGTGGTCGAGCAGCATGGCAACCGACCAGAACGTGCCGATCGGATTGGCCAGGCCGCGGCCCATGATGTCGAAGGCCGAACCGTGGATTGGCTCGAACATCGACGGATAGCGGCCGTCCGGATCGATGTTGCCGGTCGGCGCGATGCCCAGGCTGCCGGCCAGGGCCGCGGCCAGGTCGCTCAGGATGTCGGCGTGCAGGTTCGTCGCGACGATGGTGTCGAGCGAGGCGGGGCGGTTCACCATGCGGGCGGTTGCCGCGTCGACGAGTTCCTTGTCCCAGGCGACGTCCGGGAATTCCCTGGCGACCTGCAGCGCGATCTCGTCCCACATCACCATCGCGTGGCGTTGCGCGTTGCTCTTGGTGATGACGGTCAGCCGTTTGCGCGGACGCGACTGCGCCAGCCTGAACGCGAAGCGCAGGATGCGCTCGACCCCGGCCCGCGTCATCATCGACACGTCGGTCGCGGCTTCGATCGGATGGCCCTGGTGCACCCGGCCGCCCACGCCCGCGTACTCGCCCTCCGAGTTCTCGCGCACGATGACCCAGTCCAGGTCGTCCGGCGCGCAGCGTTTCAGCGGGGCGTCGATGCCGGGCAGGATGCGCGTCGGCCGCACGTTCGCGTACTGGTCGAAGCCCTGGCAGATCTTCAGGCGCAGGCCCCACAGGGTGATGTGGTCGGGAATGTCCGGATCGCCGGCCGAGCCGAACAGGATGGCGTCCTTGTCGCGCAACGCGTCGAGGCCGTCGGCCGGCATCATGACGCCGTGGCGCCGGTAATAGTCGCCGCCCCAGTCGAAGTCCTCGAACTCGACGTTGAACCCGGCGCCCGCCGCGGCCAGTGTTTCCAGTACCGCGCGCCCCGCCGGCACGACTTCCTTGCCGATGCCGTCGCCGGGAATGGTTGCGATCCGATACGTCTTCATGGTGCCTGTCTCCTGTGTGGATGGTGTGGCGCTACTGTAGGTGGTGGACGAACGGAAACAACGTGGCTAGACTCAATGCATCTTTAACCTGGGATCAAGAATCGGGATGAGTACGGGCTTACAGCCGGCCGAGCTGGGGTTTTTCGTGTCGCTGGCAACCTGCGGCAGCCTGAGCGGCGCGGCGCGTGAACTCGGCGTCAGCACGGCTGCCGTCAGCAAGCGCCTGGCGCAGATGGAGGCACGGCTGGGCCTGCCCCTGGTGAATCGCACGACGCGCCGCATGAGCCTGACGCCCGATGGCGAAGTCCTGCTCGCGCACGCCCGGCGCATCCTGGACGACATCGCCGACCTCGACCAGTTGCTGGGCGCGTCGAAAGGCCAGCCCAAGGGCCAGTTGCGGGTGAACGCGACGCTGGGTTTCGGCCGTCTTCATGTCGCTCCCGCCATCTCGCAGTACGTGCTGCGGTATCCCGAGGTCGACGTCCAGCTGCAGTTGTCGGTCAGGCCGCCGCCCCTCACGGACGACCAGTTCGACGTCTGCATCCGGTTCGGGGAGCCCGCCGACGCGCGCGTGATCGCGAAGAAATTGGCGAGCAACCGCCGCCTGTTGTGCGCGTCGCCCGGGTACCTCGCGGCCCGCGGCACGCCGGCGAGCCCCGCGGACCTCGCGCGCCACAACTGCATCTGCATCCGCCAGGGCGACGACGCCCACGGGACGTGGCGCCTGCACCGGGACCGCGCCGACGGCCCCGGCGACACCGTCAAGGTGCGCGGCAACCTGGCGACCAATGACGGCGAAACCGCGGTCAACTGGGCACTCGACGGCCACGGCATCCTGCTGCGTGCGGAATGGGATGTCGCGCGCTACCTCGCCAGCGGACGGCTCGTGCAGGTATTGCCGCAATACGTCACACCCGATGCGGACATCTATGCGATCTATCCGCAGCACCGGCAGCAGTCGGCGCGCGTGCGTACGCTGGTCGCTTTCCTGGCGCAGGCGTTCGAAACGTCGTTTGATTGATTCCCTACATTTGCCGGAACTGGTGCTGGTAAGCCTGCGACACGGGCAGCCAACGCACCGAATTCACCATGCGCACGCTGAGCACGCCGTCGATGCGCTGCACGCTGTCGATCGCGCCGACGTTGACGATGGCGCTGCGCGAAATGGGCCAGAACCTGGCCGGGTCCAGCTGGCCCAGCAAATCCTTGAGCGGCGTGCGGATATGCGCTTCGAACTTCGCGGTGACGACACAGGTGTACTTGGCTTCGGCATGAAAACACTGGACGTCGTTGATGCCGATGAAGCGCAGTTGCCCGCCGCACGACGCCTGTATCCATTGCAGCGGCCCGTTCCTGGCGGGCGCGGACAGCGCGGACAGGTCCGCCGGCTGCTTGCCGAGCGCCGTCTGCAGGCGGGCAATCGTCACCGCCAGGCGCGCCGGGTCGAGCGGCTTGAGCAGGTAGTCGACCGCGCCGTGGTCGAACGCGTCGACGGCGTAATCATTGTAGGCAGTCAGGAAAACGATGTGACAGCGGCCGGCGGCCAGGCGCGCCAGTTCGACGCCGTTCAAGCCGGGCATGCGCACGTCCAGAAAGGCGATCTGCGGCGCCAGCCCGGACAGCATGCGCGCACCGGTGACGCCGTCGGCCGCTTCGCCGACGATGGCCAGTTCGGGCCAGAAGCGGCCCAGCGCGGTCCGCAATTCCGTGCCCAACGCCTGCTCGTCCTCGACCAGGATGGCGGTGGCGGAAGAGCTCATGTCTTCCCTCCAGTGTGCATCGGCAGCTCGATGGTGGCGCACACGCCACCGTCCGCGCCCGGCTCGAGACGCAGCTCGGCCGCGTCGCCGTACATCGCGGCCAGGCGTTCCTGCAGGTTCACCAGGCCGACGCCGTCGCCCAGTTCGGCCTGGAACCCGGCGCCGTCGTCTTCCACGCCGATGCGCAGACGCCCGGCGGCGCACACGGCCGTCACGCGCACCGAACCGCCTTCGACCCTGGGCTCGATCCCGTGCTGGATGGCGTTCTCGATCAGGGTCATCACGGACAGCGGCGGGATCTGGCATGCAAGCGCTTCTTCGCTGGCGGCGATGTCGAAGCGCAGGCGCTCGCCCATGCGCATCCTGATGATGTCCAGGTAGGCCCGGGCACGTTCCAGTTCCTGCCCCAGCGACGTGCTCTGGGCGCGCAGGTCGGGCATGGCCGAACGCAGGAACTGGTTCAGGTGGTGGAGCAGTTGTTCGGCCGCGGACGCATCCTGCCGGATCAGCGCGCGGGCATTGGCCAGCGTGTTGTAGAGGAAGTGCGGTTCGATCTGGCCTTGCAGGGCCGCCAGGCGTGCTTCGAGCAGCTGGCGCTTCGTCGTCTCCTCGCGCATCCGCTGGGCCTCCAGCTCGGCTGCCCGCCGGGCCCAGCGGGCGCGCGTCGCCGCGACTTCCGCCGGTACGACGAGCAGGACGGTGACAGCCAGGGCGCCCAGCCGGGGCAGGGAAGAGACCGACGTGGGCACCCCCATATAGTCGATGTAGTAAGCGAACACGTTGCCCAAAAGCCAGCTGTTGATCACGGCCGCGACGAGTACGCACCAGCACGCGACGCCGTTATCGAAACAGACGCTTTGCAGGACGATGCGCGTGCAGGCGGCGAGCACATACGCGCCGAGGAGGCCCGTAAAGCAGGTCAGCCAGGTATTCCAGTACGCGTAGAATTGCGCGCCCACCACGCGCACGCCGAACAGGACACCGACGAGGATCAGCGGCACCAGCGGCCAATCGGCCTGCCGCAAATGCCGCCACACGGGCGCGGCGACGTGTGCCTTGAGGGACAGTGTGCTCATTGCTTGAACTCCAGGTTCGGCGTCGCGACGGCCGCCGCGGCGCCGGCGGGGAAGATCGATTCGGTCTCGGCGGGCAGGGGCAGGTCGGGCCACCGCCTGGCCAGAAAGGCTTCGCGTTCCGCGGCACGGTCCTTCAGGTGCAGCCGGGACAGGCGGATCTCGGCCTTGACGAGACTGGCGACGCCCAGGCTGCAGCGGGTCGCGTCGGGCGCGACCTTGACGGGGACGTTATGCTCGACCCAGCGGCGGGTCTGCCAGAGGGCGTCCACGGACACCTTGCCGCCGGTCCGGCTGCCGTCGCATTCGACGTGCAGCTCGACGGCTTTCTTGCCCTTCGCGCGCCGCATGACCTCGGGTTCCAGCTCGGCGCGCGAATAAAACGAGACGATCATGGTACGCCCGCGCCACGGCGTCGCATCGATGGTGTGAACGACGGTGAGCGGCCGCCCCGCGGGGGAGTCTTCCTGCTTGACGATGACCAGCTCGGCCGGGCTGCCGTCCCGTGGCCGGTCCACGCCGATGTCGTCCAGTCCCGCGGCCACGTTGTGGGCGGCCCAGCCGCTGGGCAGGCCCGGTGTTCTCACGGCGTCGACATGACGCATGCCGCTCGCCACGCTCAGCCCCGTTGCCAGCACCGCGATCACGCCGACGGCAATCCAATGTTTCACTTGCTTGCCCTTCCTTGACATGAGGATGGGCCATCATAGGGCGCGCCGGAGGGGGCGTTCAAGATTCTTGCGATGGAGGCGCCGGCGGGGCCGACGAATGCCGGCATCCGTGCGATGGGTGCACGGCCGCCTGCGGCTTGTGGAACCGGCCCAGCACGTGCAGGAGCAGCAGCGTCGCCACGATCCATCCGATCAAGATGCCCCACACGGCATCGTAATCGCGCGCCGCATCGTGGATCAGGCCGAGCGCCGGCGGCGTCAGGACGATGGCGATCTGGTTGACGGTCATGGCGGCGCCCAGGGCGAGGCCGACGCTGTCCGCCGGTGCCGAATCCGCGATGTAGGTGACCCAGGGGCCATACCAGCCCAGCGCAAAAAAACCGAGCACGGCAATCAGTCCGAACAGCCAGGACCGGGGCGCGTCGACGGGCAGGCCGATCAGGGCAAGCAGGCCGATGCATGTGACCAGCATGCTGACGGCCACGGGCACGAACCGGTCGCCCGTCTTGCCGCAGCGGTCGCTCCAGATCGACAGCGCGATGCGGCCGACGCCGCCGCACAGCTGCATCGACAGCAGCATCCAGCCGCCCTCGCGCAACGGCAGGCCGAACCGGTCGCGCAGGAACAGCATCAGGAAGACGACGATGCCGTATTGCGTGCCGACCAGGGCCATGCCCGACCAGACGACACGCTGCATCCACCGTTGACGCACCATCCGGACCAGGAAGAAGACGGTCAGCACGGCGCGCTTGCCGGGACGGTCGGGCAGCGTGGGCGGACGATAGACCGCCCAGAACAGCAGGCCGGAAGCCAGCACGACGGCAACGCTGAACAGGAAGGCGGCGCGCCAGTCGCGCACGCCGACGAGGAACGGCAAGACGGCCGCAGCGGCGGCGCCGCCGAGCGGCAGGCCCGCCTGCCGGATGCCCATCGCGATCCCCAGCTGGTGGCCGTGGAACCATTGCGATACCGACCGGCTGCCGCCCGGCTGGACCGTGCTGTAGCCCATGCCGATCACGAACAGGGCGGCGCACAAGGCGAGGAAACCGGGCGCCACGCACGCGCCCACGAGGCCGGCGGCCATGATCAGCATGCCCACGCCGATGATGGCCCGTTCCGATTTCCGGTCGAGCATGTCGCCGACGAAGAGGAGGGTGAAGATCGGCGCCACGGTCGAGGCGGTGACCAGCAGGCCCACCTGCGTGGCGGACAGGTGCAGATCCTTTTGCAGGAATCCGGCCAGCACGGCGATGCCTTGCGTGACGAAGGCCGCGCCGGCCTGGAGCAGGGTGGCGACGGCCAGGATCAGCCAGCGGTAGGGGGACGTCCGGGAATCCTTGGGAGACACAGGCATAAAACTGGAGATGTTACCGATCCAGGATTGCCGGACGCTATCGAATTGTCACACATGAACAATGTGTAACGTTTCTGACTTTTTTTTTACGCCGCGGCCTTCAGGCGCCGCGCCACATCCATCGCGAAATAGGTGAGCACCCCATCCGCCCCGGCACGCTTGAACGACATCATGGTCTCCATGATGACCTTGTCCGGATCGAGCCAGCCGTTCTGGAACGCGGCCTGCAGCATCGCGTACTCGCCGCTGACCTGGTAGGCGAAGGTCGGCACCTTGAATTCGTCCTTCACGCGGCGCACGACGTCGAGATACGGCATGCCCGGCTTGACCATCACCATGTCCGCGCCTTCCGCGATGTCGAGCGCCACTTCGCGCAGGGCTTCGTCGCTGTTGGCCGGGTCCATCTGGTAGGTGTTCTTGTCGGCCTTGCCCAGGTTGGCGGCCGAGCCGACGGCTTCGCGGAACGGGCCGTAATAGCCCGACGCGTACTTGGCCGAGTAGGCCATGATGCGCGTGTGGATGAACTCCTTCTCTTCCAGCGCCATGCGGATCGCGCCGATGCGGCCGTCCATCATGTCCGACGGGGCGACGACGTCGACGCCCGCTTCGGCCTGGGCCAGTGCCTGGCGCGTCAGCATCGCGATCGTCTTTTCGTTGACGATGTAGCCGTTCTCGTCCGGCAGGCCATCCTGTCCATGGGTCGTGTACGGGTCGAGGGCGACGTCCGTCATGATGCCCAGCTGCGGGAAGTGGCGCTTCAGTTCGCGCACGGCGCGCGGGACGAGGCCGTCCGGGTTCGTCGCCTCGACGCCGTCATACGTCTTCAGCGACGCCTCGATGACGGGGAACAGCGCGAGCACGGGGATGCCCAGCGCAACCGCTTCCTCGGCCACCTTCAGCAGCAGGTCGACCGACAGGCGCTCCACGCCCGGCATCGACGCGACCTGCTGGCGCTGGTTCTGGCCGTCGAGGATGAACACGGGGTAGATCAGGTCGGAGGCGGTGACGACGTTTTCGCGCATCAGGGCGCGCGAGAACGGGTCGCGGCGCATGCGGCGCATGCGCACGGCGGGGTATTGCGAAGGCGTGATGATCGGCATGGCGGTTCCTGAGTTTATTGTTCGGGATCGGCCGGAACAGGGTCCTCGTCCAGGCCGAGCAGTTCGATGATCTTGTCGTTGGCTTCCTCGATGCCGATGCGCTTCAGGGCCGAGAACAGCTGGACGGTGAACGGGAAGCCGTTGCCGTCCTCGTCGACATAGCTGTCCAGCACTTGCTGCGCCTGGCGCAAGGCATTGACGGATTCGTTGCGGTTGAGCTTGTCGACCTTCGTGAGGATGCAGTGGATCGGCTTGCCGGTCGGGGCGAACCATTCCAGCATCTGGATGTCGAGCTCGGTGAACGGGCGGCGCGAATCCATGATCAGGATGAGCGCGGCCAGCTGTTCCCGCCGTTGCACATAGTCGCCCAGCAGCCTTTGCCAGTGCAGCTTGGCATCGCCCGACACTTCCGCGTAGCCATAGCCCGGCAGGTCGACGAGCAGGCCCTCGATTTCCTCGACCTTGGTCGGATCCTTGCGGTGCATGGCGACGTGCGCCCCGCCAATCGAGAAGAAATTGATGTGCTGCGTGCGGCCGGGCGTCTTGGACGCGAAGGCGAGGCCCTTCTGGTTCGTCAGGATATTAATCGCCGTCGATTTGCCCGCATTGGACCGGCCGGCGAAGGCGATTTCCGGCACCTGGGTCTTGGGAAGATCCCGCAACTGGTTGACGGTCGTGAAGAAGCGGGCTTGCCAGAGTTTGGACATGAGGGAAGTGGAGCGAAAAAGACAACGAAGGTGAGGGCAGGAAACAAAGGCTATTGTACAATAGGGAGTTACCTGCCGCCGGCGAGCCTGAAGGCTGGAATGCCGACGCGGGGGCACGAGCATGACCGCTGCACTGCAACTGCAAGTTTATCTTTGACTTTTTCAGGGTGCTTGAATGAATCGTGTGTTCCAACCGGCCGCATGTGCGGCGATCGTGAAGTCCTTGCTGGCCAGTTTCCTCATCGTGGGCAGCGCTCTTGCAGCGGACGCGGCCCACGCGCCCCCGGCCGCCGCCAAGGCCGACCCGGCCAAGGGCGGTTCCCTCTACGACACCGGCGACAACGCCCGGGGCCTGCCCGCCTGCGCATCGTGCCACGGTGCCGGCGGCAATTCGACCATCAACACGAATCCCAAGCTGGCCGGCCAGGTCGACGCCTACCTGCACAAGCAACTCGTCGACTTCACGACGCCGGCCCGCAACCAGCCCGTGATGACGACGTACGCCAAGATGCTGAGCGAGGACGAAAAGAAGAACATCGCCGCCTACCTCGCCACGCAGCAGCCCAAGCAGGGCGCCGCACGCAACAAGGACACGCTGGAACTGGGCCGCAAGATCTATCGCGGCGGCATTGCAGACCGCGGCGTGGCCGCCTGCGCCAGCTGCCACGGCGCCACCGGTTCCGGCATCCCGGCCCAGTATCCGCGCGTGGCGGGCCAGCACCAGGATTACACCGTTGCCCAGCTGCAAGCGTTCAAGACCGGCGCGCGCAGCAACAGCCCGCAGATGGCGACCTTGGCCAAGCGGTTGTCGGACGATGAAATGAAGGCCGTGGCGGACTATATCGCCGGCCTGAAGTGATAGCCGGTATAAGCCGGTCAGATTCAATAGAGCCGAATAATCGGCCTACAATAAAAAAAGCAGGAACAACAGGGAAGGGCGACCGCGCAAGCGGGGCGCCCTTTTGTTGTATCCTCAAGCAATGTTGTGTCTAGAGTGAAAGTCGATGAGCACCACCGGAATTGAACTGAAGACGCGCCGGCGCGGCGTGGCCGAAGCGGTCGAACTGCTGTCCTCGATGCGTTTCGCGATCACCCTGCTGGTCATGATCGCGATTGCCGCCATCATCGGTACCATCCTGCAGCAGGACCGGGCGATGCCGGACTACATAAACCAGTTCGGTCCGTTCTGGTTCGAGGTGTTCCGCAAACTGAGCCTGTACACGGTCTATTCGGCCTGGTGGTTCCTGCTGATCCTCGCGTTCCTGATCGTGTCCACGAGCCTGTGCATCGCGCGCAATGCGCCGAAAATGATCCGCGACATGCAGAGCTGGCGCGATTCGGTGCGCGAAGAATCGTTGCGCAATTTCCACCACCGGAGCGAATGGACGGCGCCGCTGGACATGGTCCCGCTCGCGCAGCAGACGGCGAGCCGCCTCGTCGACGCCGGCTACAAGACGAAGATGGTCGACAAGGCGGGCGGCGTGCTCGTCGCCGCGAAAAAAGGTGCCGGCAACAAGTTCGGCTACATCTTCGCGCACACGGCCATCATCGTGATCCTGCTGGGCGGCCTGCTCGATTCGAACCTGCCCATCCGCTTCCAGCAATGGTTCATGGGCAAGACGCCGTATGCCGGCACGGGCCTGATCTCCGCCATCCCGCCACAGCACCGCCTGGGCCTCGGCAACCCGACCTTCCGCGGCAACACGATGATTCCGGAAGGCCAGGCCAGCGACACCGCGCTGCTCCAGCAGGCCGACGGCGTGCTCGTGCAGGATCTGCCGTTCACCATCGAGCTGCGCAAATTCATCATCGACTTCTACTCGACGGGCATGCCGAAGCTGTTCGCCAGCGAAGTCGTGATCCGCGACCACGAAACGGGCAAGACGTTCCCCGCGACCATCAAGGTCAACGAGCCGCTGATCTACCGCGGCATCGCCGTCTACCAGTCCAGCTTCGAGGATGGCGGCAGCAAGCTCAAGCTGACGGGCTGGCCGATGACGGGCACGAGCGACAAATCGTTCGCCTTCGAGGGCGAAGTCGGCAACGCGACCGAGTTGAAGCAGGGCGCCGACGTGTATGCCGTCGAGTGGTCGGGCTTCCGGCCGTTCAACGTCGAGAACACGAGCCAGAACAACGACGCGCGTGCCGTCACGAAGGGCAAGAGCCTCGAGGAACAGTTCGCCCAGACCTTGTCCCAGCACTCGGGCTCGGCCGCGAAGAACGTGGGCAACAAGGACCTGAAGAATGTCGGTCCCAGCGTGCAATATAAATTGCGCGACAAGACCGGCCAGGCGCGCGAATACCTGAACTACATGCAGCCCGTGACCCTGGAAGGCCATGAGGTGTTCCTGGCCGGCGTGCGCAGCAATCCGTCCGATCAATTCAGCTTCCTGCGTATCCCGGCCGACGACGACCACGGCCTGCGCGAATGGATGCGCCTGCGCGCCGCGCTCGCGGACCCGTCGCTCCGTGAAGAAGCAGCCCGCCGCTATGCCGCGCGCGCACTGCCGCCGGGCGACGCGAGCGGGGCGCTGTCCGCGCAGTTGCAGGAATCGGCCGCCAAGACCCTGGCCATTTTTGCCGGCGACGGCAACCAGGGCGGCTATCTGGCCGTGTCAAAATTCCTCGAGCGCATCCCTGCCGCGGAACAGGAAAAGGCGGCCACCGTGTTCATGAAGATGCTCAACGGCGCCATGTGGGAGCTGTGGCAGGCCGCGCGCGTGCGCGACGGCGAGCAGCCCGCCACGCCAACGGAAGCCCACGGCCGCTTCCTGCAGCAGGCGACGAACGCCCTGTCGGACAGCTTCTTCTACGGCGCCCCCGTCTTCCTGGCGCTGGACGATTTCAAGGAAGTGAAAGCCTCGGTACTGCAGGTGACGCGTTCGCCCGGCAAGAAAGTGGTCTACGTGGGCTGCCTGCTGCTGGTGCTGGGCATTTTCTCGATGTTCTATATCCGCGAGCGCCGCGTGTGGGTGTGGGTGAAGCCGGCACCTGGCGGCGGCGCGCACGCGCTGATGGCAATGAGCACCCAGCGCAAGACGCTCGATTTCGAGCGCGAATTCGAAGACTTGAAGACCAAATTGCCGCAATCGGCGTAAGCTAGCAGAGCAAGGAAACAGGAGACATCCATGGACATTTCATCCGCATCGCAAGCGCAAGGCGCGGCGTACACCCGCCCGCCGGGCTTCTTCAAGCGCCTCACGGCCGTCGACTGGCTGTTCGGCGCCGGCCTGCTGGCCGCCGCGCTGTACGCGCTGAGCCGCTTCGGCGCCTACATGGACATCTACGAGCAGGCGATTCTTGTCCTGGCCGCGCCGACGTTCGCCTTCGTCGGCTGGACCTTCAAGCCGGTGCGCTGGCTGATGCCGCTCGTCGCGCTGCTGGCGCTGTGGGCCGTGCAGCTGTACGGCGGTTCGCTGGATGCCGCCAACCAGCGGTTTTTCCTGAAATACATGCTGTCGAGCCAGTCCGCGATCCTGTGGATGAGCGCGCTGTTCGTGTTCTCGACCGTGTTTTATTGGCTGGGCCTGCTCACCCGTTCGCCGTTCGGCGGCAGCGTCGGCTCCAAGCTGTGCTGGGCCGCCGTCGTGCTGGGCTTCACGGGCATGATGGTGCGCTGGTACGAGTCGTACCTGATCGGTACCGACGTCGGCCACATCCCCGTGTCGAACCTGTACGAAGTGTTCATCCTGTTTTCGATGATCACGGCCATGTTCTACCTGTACTACGAGCAGCGCTACCAGACGCGCCAGCTGGGCCCGTTCGTGCTGCTCGTGATCTCGGCCGCCGTCGGTTTCCTGCTGTGGTACACGGTGGCGCGCGACGCCGCCGAGATCCAGCCGCTCGTGCCCGCGCTGCAGAGCTGGTGGATGAAGATCCACGTGCCGGCGAACTTCATCGGCTACGGCACGTTCGCGCTGGCCGCGATGGTCGGCTCGGCCTACCTGCTGAAGTCGCACGGCATCCTGGCCGACCGCCTGCCGTCCCTGGACGTGCTGGACGACGTGATGTACAAGGCGATCTCCGTCGGCTTCGCGTTCTTCACCGTCGCCACGATCCTGGGCGCGCTGTGGGCGGCCGAGGCGTGGGGTGGCTACTGGTCGTGGGATCCGAAAGAGACGTGGGCGCTGATCGTCTGGCTGAACTATGCGGCGTGGCTGCACATGCGTTTGATGTCCGGCCTGCGCGGCCGCGCGGCGGCGTGGTGGGCCCTCATCGGCCTCCTCGTGACGACGTTCGCCTTCCTGGGCGTGAACATGTTCCTGTCGGGTCTGCACTCCTACGGCAAGCTCTGATATGTCCGATTATGTCCGTTGGCGGCTTTTCGTAACAAATCGCCGCCCGGACGACCCTCCAGCGGCAGATAGTGTAACGTTAGTATGTCGCGAGAAACATTATCTACAGCCGGAGCCGCCATGTTGATCAGAAAAAATCCGAACGGCATCGATTTGCCGTTCCCGTCCGAAATCACGCCGCGCGAGGTCTACGAAGGCCGGCGCGCGTTCCTTGCCAAGGTGGCGGCATCGGCCGTGGTCGGCTCGTCGCTGTGGGAAATGGCCACCCGTGAGGCGTTCGCACAGGGCGCCGTGCAAAAGCTGCCGGCCACGCGCAACCCGGCCTTTTCGACCAACGAGAAGCAGACCTCGTTCGAAGACGCCACCCACTACAATAATTTCTACGAGTTCGGCACGGACAAGGCCGACCCGGCCGCCAACGCGCATACCCTGCGCACGCGGCCGTGGACCGTGCAGATCGAAGGCGAAGTCAAGAAGCCGCAGACGATCGACCTCGACCGCCTGGTAAAACTGGCGCCGCTGGAAGAGCGGATCTACCGCCTGCGCTGCGTCGAGGGCTGGTCGATGGTCATCCCGTGGGTCGGCTATTCGCTCTCGAGCCTGATCCGCCAGGTCGAGCCCACGAACAATGCGAAATACATCGAATTCACGAGCCTGGCCGACCGCAGCCAGATGCCGGGCGTAAAGAGCCGCGTGCTGGAATGGCCGTACGTGGAAGGCTTGCGCATGGACGAAGCCATGCATCCGCTGACGCTCCTCACCGTCGGCATGTACGGCCAGGTGTTGCCGAACCAGAACGGCGCGCCCGTGCGCATCGTCGTGCCGTGGAAATACGGCTTCAAGTCGGCCAAATCGATCGTCAAGATCCGCTTCCTGCGCGACCAGCCGCGCACCGCATGGAACGGCATCGCGCCCGACGAATACGGTTTTTATTCGAACGTGAACCCGAACGTCGACCACCCGCGCTGGTCGCAGGCGTCGGAGCGCCGCATCGGCGAGGGCGGCCTGTTCACGCCCAAGCGCAAGACGCTGCTGTTCAACGGTTATAACGAGGTCGCCTCGCTGTACACGGGCATGGACCTCAAGAAATTTTACTGAGCGGGGCGGTCATGGCGTTCAACCCCACCTCCAACCAGTTGAAGGCCCTGAAGGCTGTTGTCTTTTTGCTGGCGCTGCTGCCGTTCCTGCGCATGGCATGGCTGACGGCGGAAGGCAGGCCGGTCGACCCGGTCGAATTCCTCACGCACGGCAGCGGCGACTGGGCCCTGTACCTCCTGTGCGCGACGCTCGCCCTCACGCCGCTGCGCCGCCTGACGGGCTGGAACTGGGTGATCCGCCTGCGGCGCATGGTCGGCCTGTTCACGTTTTTCTATGCCTTCATGCACTTCATGACGTTCCTGTGGTTCGACCATTTCTTCGACGTGGCCGCCATGTGGAAGGATGTGCTGAAGCGCCCGTTCATCACGGTGGGCTTCGTCGCCTTCGTGCTCCTGATCCCGCTCGCGGCGACGAGCACGAACGGGATGATCAAGCGCCTGGGCCGCAACTGGGCCCTGCTGCACAAGCTGATCTACGCGATCGCGCCGCTGGCGATCCTGCACTACTGGTGGATGAAGGCGGGCAAGCACAACTTCGAGCAACCCATCGTGTGGGGCAGCGTCGTCGGCGTGCTCCTGCTGGCGCGCGTGTGGTGGAGCCTCAAGCGCCCGCGCACCGAAAAACGTGTCGGTCCTGCTTCCGTGCGATCATGACGACATGAAGTGGCCTCTTGCGCTGGTGATCGTCGTGGTACTGGCCCTCGTGCTCGTTTTCGGCATGGGGAGGCCGCGCTATGGCCTGCTCGAACGCTGTCTCGACCTGGGCGGCCGCTGGAACGAGCAGGCGGCCGCGTGCGCGGCGCAGATGTGGCCGGATGACCGGTCAAGAGGTCGGGAGTAGCGTCTCCAGCGCGAACAGCTCGGACGGGTTTTCGCGCTTGCGGATCACATGCACCTGGTCCCCATCGACGAGCACTTCGGCTGCACGGCCGCGCGTGTTGTAGTTCGACGCCATCGTGAACCCATAGGCGCCGGCCGCCATCATGGCCAGCACGTCGCCCGGCTCGACGGCCAGCGCGCGGTCGCGGGCGAGCCAGTCGCCCGATTCGCACACGGGACCGACGAGGTCATAGGTCAAGGCGCTGCCATCGCGCTGCACGACCGGCTTGACGTCCATCCAGGCCTGGTACAGGGTCGGACGGGCCATGTCGTTCATGGCGGCGTCGACGACGCAGAAATTCTTTTCCTCGCCCGGCTTCAGGAATTCCACGGACATCAGCAGCACGCCCGTGTTGCCGACGATCGAGCGGCCCGGCTCGAAGATCACCTTGATCGGACGGCCTCCGTGCTGTTCCGCGCGCCATGCGTCCACGCGCGCGAACACGCGCTCGACGTAATGCGCGATCGGCACCGGCGAGTCCTCGCCCGTGCCGTAGTCGATGCCCAGGCCGCCGCCCACGTCCAGGTGGTGCAGGTGGATCCCCTCGGCAGCCAGCGCGTCGATCAGTTCGATCAGCTTGTCCAGCGCTTCCAGCAGCGGCGCGTCGTCCAGCAGCTGCGAGCCGATGTGGCAGTCGATGCCGACGACGTCCAGGTGCGGCAGCTGCGCGGCCGTGCGGTAGGTGTCCAGCGCGTCCGAGAACGCGACGCCGAACTTGCTGGCCTTCAGGCCGGTGGCGATGTACGGGTGGGTCTTCGGGTCGACGTTCGGGTTCACGCGCAGCGAGATGGGCGCGCGCTTGCCCATGCGGCCCGCGACTTCGTTAATGCGGTGCAGTTCCGGGATCGACTCGACGTTGAAGCACAGAATGCCTTTTTCCAGCGCCAGCGCGATCTCGGCCGCGGTCTTGCCCACGCCGGAGAAGATCACCTTGCCCGGGTCGCCGCCGGCCGCGATCACGCGCAGCAGTTCGCCGCCCGACACGATGTCGAAGCCGGCGCCCTGGCGGGCGAGCAGGTCGAGGATGGCCAGGTTGGAGTTCGCCTTCATCGCATAGCAGACCAGCGCGTCGCGGCCCGCGCACGGGCGCGCGTAGCCGGCGAAGTTTTCCAGCAGCTGGGCTTTCGAATAGACGTAGGTCGGGGTGCCGTGTTCGGTGGCGATGTGGGACAGGGGAACGCGTTCGGCGTGCAGGACGCCGTCTTGGTAGGTGAAGTGCGACATGGATGTGCTTACTGTTGGGTGGCCGGCGAAGGCTTGTTCGGGGCTTGCGTATTGTTGGCGTTGGAGTCGCCGACGGGCATCGTCACGCCGGCGGCGGGGGCCGGCGGCGTGAGCTGGGTCGCGGCGGCGGGCGTATTCGTCGTGCCGGCCGGTGCCGCGTTGGTGTTCGCGGCAGGGGTACGGGCGGGCGGCTTGGGCATGTAGAGCGGACCGGTCTGGCCGCAGGCCGACAGCGCCATCAGGGTCGCCAGGCTTGTCAGGAGCGCAAATGGGGACTTCACGATTAGAATCACGGTTTGATTAGCAGACTTTGGAGTGTAGCATGACCGAAACCGAATTCTTGGACCTGGCCGAGTCCACCCTGAACGACATCGAGCTGGCGTTCGACCGCCTGTTCGAACAGGATATCGTCGACGTCGAGTGCAAGCGCAGCGGCAACGTGCTCGAGATCGAGTTCGTCGACAACGGCTCGAAGATCATCGTCAACAGCCAGGCGCCGTTGCAGGAGATGTGGATCGCGGCCCGCGCCGGTGGGTTCCACTACAAGCGCGTGGGCGACGAGTGGCGCAATACGCGCGATAACACGGAGTTCTTCACGTCGCTGTCCGACTTCGCCACCCAGCAGGGCGGCGCGCCGGTCAAGCTGAAGTAACGTGGGCGGCGCTGCCGCCCACTTTCAGAACAACTCGTTGCGGACGGCGTCGCGCGATTTCTGCTCGGCGGCAGGCGCGACCGGTCCCACGTCGAGCGACTGCACGCCCGTGCCCGGCGGGCTCTCGGCATAATAAAACTCGTCGCCGTACTGCACGAGGCCCGGCGGCACCGGACGCTCGACCACGGGCTCGGACTTGAGCGCCTTCTGCATGAAGCCGATCCAGATCGGCAGCGCCAGGCCGCCGCCCGTTTCCTTGTTGCCCAGGTTGCGCGGCTGGTCGTAGCCGATCCACGCGATGCCCACCAGGTGCGGCTGGTAGCCCGCGAACCAGGCGTCGATCGAATCGTTCGTCGTCCCCGTCTTGCCCGCGATGTCCGGGCGCTTCAGCACCTGCGATGCCTTCGCGGCCGTGCCGTAGCGGGCCACGTCCTTCAGCATGCTGTCCATCAGCCACGCGTTGCGCTCGTCGATGACGCGGTTGGCGTCGACGCCGGCGCGGTCCGGACGCGCTTCCGACAACACCTTGCCGTCCGCATCCGTCACCTTGGAGATGAGGTAGGGGCTGATGCGGTAGCCGCCGTTGGCGAACACGGAATAGGCGCCGGCCATCTGCAGCGGCGTCGTCGCGCCCGCGCCCAGCGCGAGCGTCAGGTACGGCGGGTTCTTGTCCGGGTCGAAGCCGAAGCGCGTCGCGTACTCCTGGCCGTAGCGGGCGCCGATCTTGTTCAGGATGCGGATCGAGATCATGTTCTTCGACTTCGTCAGGCCGCGCCGCATCGTCATCGGGCCTTCGTACTTGTTGTCGTAGTTCTTCGGTTCCCACGCCTGGCCGCCCGTCGCACCGGCATCGAACGAGATCGGCGCGTCGTTGATCAGGGTGGCGGGCGAGAAGCCGCGTTCCAGCGACGCCGAATAGATGAACGGCTTGAACGACGATCCCGGCTGGCGCCACGCCTGCGTTACGTGATTGAACTTGCTGCGGTTGAAGTCGAAGCCGCCCACCAGCGCGCGGATCGCGCCGTCGTCCGGGGTGACGGCGATGAAGGCGGATTCCACTTCCGGCAGTTGCGTGATGTTCCACGACGAGCCGCCGTCCTGCGTCACGCGGATGACGGCGCCGCGGCGCACGCGCCGGGTCTCGGCCGCCTTCGGCGACAGCCAGTCCCTGGCGAACGCCAGGCCGGCGCCCGTGATCGTGATCTCTTCGCCCGACGCCAGCACGGCCTTCACCTGCGAGGGCGACGCGGACAGCACGATGGCGGCGACGATGTCGTCCGAATCCGGATGCTCGGCCAGCTCCGCCTCGATGGCTTCGTCGGCTTCGCCCTTGGCGGACGGGATCTCGATGTATTTTTCAGGGCCGCGGTACGGGTGGCGGCGCTCGTAATCCATCACGCCGCGGCGCAGCGCGAGGTAGGCGGCGTCCTGGTCGGCCTTGGTGATCGTCGTGAACACGTTCAGGCCGCGCGTATAGGTGTCTTCCTTGAACTGTTCGTACACGAGCTGGCGCGCCATCTCGGCCACGTATTCGGCATGCACGCCGAACGCCGTGCTGTCCGTCTTGATCTTGAGTTCTTCGTTCTTCGCCTGTTCGTACTGGGCGTCGGTGATGTAGCGCAGGTCGTGCATGCGCTGCAGGATGTACTGCTGGCGCATGCGCGCGCGCTTCGGATTGACGACCGGGTTGTACGCGGACGGCGCCTTGGGCAGGCCGGCCAGCATCGCCGCTTCCGCGACCGAGATGTCTTTCAAATCCTTGCCGAAGTAGATCTGCGCGGCCGACGAGAAGCCGAACGCGCGCTGGCCCAGGTAGATCTGGTTCATGTAGACCTCGAGGATCTGGTCCTTGGTGAGGTTCTTTTCGATCTTGTACGCGAGCAGGGCCTCGTATGCCTTGCGCTTGAGGGTCTGTTCGGACGACAGGAAGAAGTTGCGGGCCACCTGCTGGGTGATGGTCGACGCGCCCTGGCGCGCGCCGCCGGTCGCGTTGTGGATGGCCGCGCGCAGGATGCCCCAGTAGTCCACGCCGCCGTGTTCGTAGAAGCGGTCGTCCTCGATGGACAGCACGGCCTTCTTCATCACGTCCGGGATGTCCTTGAAGTGGACGAGGGTGCGGCGCTCCTCGCCGAATTCGCCGATCAGGACGTTATCGGCCGTAAAGATCCGCAGCGGCATCTTGGGCCGGTAATCGGTCAGGGTGTCGAGGGCGGGCAGGTTCGGATACGCCATCGCCAGCGCGAACACGACCACCAGCACGCCGCAGACGGCCAGACCGGCCAGTGTGGCGAAGATGGTCAGGAGGATGCGCTTGGGTGTGTGCTTCGGCGAAGGAGACTGCGGGGCGGGGCTGCCCCCGTTTTGGGATGCTTTCATGCGTAATGTCGGTCGCTTTATTGATCCATTTCATTATAAGTCACGCTTGTATCTGAGGCACGGCTAGACAAGCGGACAATAGGTGTGAAAAGAGCGGCAAGATTGATTGATATCAGAGCGAAAACAGTGTCGTTTTCCCGCTGCGCACTAATATGTTCCCGTGTAGAAATTTCTTGTCCTCATACATCAGTATTGCTAGGATTCAAGGCGGTGCCCGATATATATGCACCTTATTTCTATCTTTATCAATCGTTCCCCAAAGCGGGCGTTCAAAGAAGCAGCAGAGAGGGGAGTGCGCTCGTGATCAGTCTAGGTTCCTTGTTCGGACAAAAGAGCCCGCCGTTGGTCGGGCTCGACATCAGTACGTCCGGCGTGCGCCTGGTCGAGTTGTCCGATGGCGGCAAGGGCGAGTTGCGGCTGGAGCGCCATGCGGCGGAACCGCTGCCGCGCGGCGTCGTCGTCGACGGCAACATCGAGAACCTCGAGGCGGTGTCGGACGCCGTGCGCCGCGTGGTGCAGAAGAGCGGCACGCGCATCAAGCACGTGGCGCTCGGCATGCCGCCCGCCGCCGTCATCACCAAGAAGATCATCCTGCCGGCCGGCCTGCCGGAAGACCAGCTGGAAGTGCAGGTCGAGTCCGAGGCCAGCCAGTACATCCCGTTCGCGCTGGACGAGGTCAGCCTCGACTTCGACGTGATCGGCCCCGCCGCCAATTCGCCCGAGGACATGGAAGTGATGCTGGCCGCCGCGCGCCGCGAAAAGGTCGAGGACCGCATCGCCATCGCCGAAGCGGCCGGCCTCACGGCCACCGTGATGGACATCGAGTCGTACGCCGCCCGCGCCGCGCTGCAGCGCCTCCTCGACAACGACAAGGGCCCGCAGGACCGCATCGTCGCCCTGTTCCAGATCGGTGCCAACGCGACCCACGTCTCCGTGCTGCAGAACGGCGAGACCGTCTACGAGCGCGAGCAGCCGTTCGGCGGCGTGCAGCTCACGCAGGACGTCGTGCGCGCCTACGGCCTCTCGTTCGAGGAGGCGGAGACGCGCAAGAAAGCGGGCGACCTGCCGGACAATTATCGCGCCGACCTGCTGGCGCCCTGGCTGGAAAACGCCGCGCTGGAAGTCACGCGCGCGATCCAGTTCTTCTACACGTCGACGCCGTACACGCGCATCGACCAGATCGTCCTCGCCGGCGGCAGCGCCCAGTTGCCCGGCCTGCCCGACATCATCACGGGCCGCACTCGCATCGCAACAAGCGTCGTGGCGCCGTTCTCCGGCATGCAGCTGGGCCCCGCCGTGCGCGAGCAGCAGCTGCGCACGGACGCCCCCGGCTATCTCGTCGCCTGCGGCCTGGCATTGCGGAGGTTCGGCTGATGATCCGCATTAACCTGCTCCCGCACCGGGAAGCGAAGCGCAAGCAGAAACAGGCCGCGTTCGTCGCGCTGCTGGCGCTGGGCGGCCTGGCCGGCGCCGCGCTCGTGCTGCTCGTGGGCGCATACAACGCGAGCCGCATCGCGACCCAGAACGAACGCAACCTGGTGCTCCGGAACGCCAACGCGGAACTGGACAAGAAGATCAGCAAGATCGCCAGCCTGAAGGCCGAGATCGAGGCGCTGAAGGCGCGCCAGCAGGCCGTCGAGGACCTGCAGGGCGACCGCAACCAGCCCGTCCACCTGCTCGACGAACTGGTGCGCCAGACGCCGGAAGGCGTGTACCTGAAAAGCTTCAAGCAGGATGGCCAGCGCGTGCTGCTGAACGGCTATGCGCAGTCGCAGGAGCGCGTGGCGGAACTGCTGCGCAACCTGTCCGGCAGCTCGCCGTGGCTGGAGCGCCCGGACCTGACCGAGGTGCGCGCGGTCACGCTCGCGCAGAGCAAGACCGGACGCAAGGTCGTCGAATTCACGCTCAACGTCGCGATCAAGCGCGCCCGCGCGGAGGACGACGACAAGGATGCCAGGCCGTCCACGGCAAAATCGGGTAACAGCGCGGGCACCAAGCCATGAACATCGATCTGAAACAGTCTTTCGCCGACCTGGGGTCCCAGTTCGAGGGCCTGCAGGGACGCCATCCCGGCCTGTGGCCGCTGGCGCCGCGCCTGTTGTGCGCGGCCGGCGTGATGGCGGCCGTCCTCGGCCTCGGCTACTTCTTTTACTGGAGCGGCCAGTTCGAGGAACAGGACGCCCTGGCCGCGCAGGAACTCAAGCTGCGCGACGACTACAAGCTCAAGATGGCGCAGGCGATCAACCTGGATGCGCTGGAAGCCCAGCAGCAGCAGGTGAACCGCTACGTCGAACGCCTGGAAAAGCAGTTGCCGAGCAAGGCGGAGATGGCCGCGCTGCTGTCCGACATCAACCAGGCCGGCATCGGCCGCGGCCTGCAGTTCGAACTGTTCAAGCCGGGCCAGGTCGTCGTCAAGGATTACTACGCCGAGCTGCCGATCGACATCAAGGTCACGGGCCACTACCACGACATCGGCGAATTCGCGGCCGACATGGCCAAGATGCCCCGCATCGTCACCCTGAACAACCTGGCGCTCACCGCCGGCAAGGACGGCGCGCTGTCGCTGGACGCCGTCGCCAAGACCTTCCGCTACCTCGACCAGGAAGAACTGGACGCGCAGGCCAAGGCCCGCAAGGCGAAGAAGAACGCCAAGAAGGAGAAGGCATGAGCGGCCGTATCGTGATGGGCGCCGTGCTGGCCGCCACGCTGCTGGCCGGCTGCGGCGATTCCGACGTGCGCGAGGTGCGCGACTGGATGGAGCAGGTCAGGCGCGACACGCGCCCGGCCGTGAAGCCGCTGCCCGAGCCGAAGGACTTCCTGCCTTACGCGTATGGCGCGAAGGAGGCCGTCGACCCGTTCGATCCGAACAAGCTGCTGGGCGAACTGGCCCGCGCGGCCGCGACGTCGAACAACCCGAACCAGCCGGACATGCAGCGCCCGCGCGAGCTGCTGGAGACCTTCCCGCTCGATACCATGCAGATGGTCGGCATGATGGAGAAGGGCGGCACGCGCTTCGCGCTGCTGCAGATCGAACGCTCGCTGTACCACGTGAAAGCCGGCCAGCGCATCGGCCAGAACTTTGGCGTCGTCACGCACGTGGGCGAGGATGGCGTCGACATCCGCGAAGTGGTGCAGGACGCCGCCGGCGAGTGGACCGGGCGCATGACGAAGCTGGAGCTGCAAACCAAGGAGAACCGTAAATGACCCGATTCCTTTCCGCCGCGGGCGGCATGCTGCTGGCGCTCGCCACGGCCTGCGCCTGGGCCCAGGACAACGCGATCGAGTCGATCAGCGCCAACCAGCAGGGCGGCAACGTCGTCATCCGCGTGGGCATGAAGGAGCCGCCGAAGCAGCTGCCGATCGGCTTTTCGATCACCAATCCGGCCCGCATCGCGCTCGACTTCGGCGCCACCGCCAACGCCACCGGCAAGAATGTCCAGGACATCAACCTGGGCGACGTGCGCGGCGTGAACGTCGTGCAGGCGGGCGAGCGCACGCGCCTCGTGCTGAACCTCAAGCGCGCGCTGAACTACGCCGCCGCCGTCGACGGCAAGGACGTCATCGTCACCGTCGAAGGCTCGGGCGCGCCCGCGCGCGCCGCCGACACATCCGGCCAGCCCGCACGCACGGCCGCCGCACCGGTTGCGACGCAGCTGCTGCGCGACCTCGATTTCCGCCGCGGCACCAATGGCGAAGGCCGCATCGTCGTCGACCTGCCGAACGGCCAGGTCGCCGTCGACGTGCGCCAGGTCGGATCGCAGATCCTCGTCGATTTCCTCAAGACCGGCGTGCCGCCGACCCTGCGCCGCCGCCTGGACGTGACCGACTTCGGCACCCCCGTGTCGCGCATCACGACGACGCCTCAGGGCGAGAACACGCACATGGTCGTGGAAGCCCACGGCAACTGGGAGCAGACCGTCTACCAGAGCGACACGCAGCTCGTCATCGACGTCAAGCCCGTCAAGGAAGATCCGAACCGGCCGGCCGGCGGCGCCGGCGGCGCGGGCTACCGGGGCGAGAAGCTGTCGTTCAACTTCCAGAACGTCGAGGTGCGCCAGGCATTGCAGGCGATCGCCGACATCTCGGGCCTGAACATCATCACGAGCGACTCCGTCACCGGCAACCTCACGCTGCGCCTGAAGGACGTGCCGTGGGACCAGGCGCTGGACGTCGTCCTGCAGGCCAAGGGCCTCGACATGCGCAAGAACGGCAACGTGCTGTGGATCGCGCCGAAGGAAGAACTGCTGACCAAGGAAAAACTCGAACTCGAGCAGCGCGCCCAGATCTCCGAGCTGGAACCGCTGCGCTCCGAGATCTTCCAGCTGAACTACCAGAAGGCAGAGGCGTTCCGCACCGTGTTCGGCCTCGACCAGAACGGCGGCGCCAGCAGCGACGGCGGCGGCAAGAACCGCGTGCTGTCCAAGCGGGGCAGCGCCATCATCGACCCGCGCACGAACCAGCTGTTCGTGACCGACATCGCGTCCAAGATCGAGGACATCCGCAAGCTGATCCTGAAGACCGACATCGCGACCAAGCAGGTGCTCGTCGAAGCGCGCCTCGTGGAAGCGAACGACGGCTTCTCGCGCAACCTCGGCGCCAAGCTCGGTTTCGCCGACCTGCGCACCCTGCGCGGCGGCGACACGGGCTACCAGGTCAGCGGCAACCAGCGCGTGGCCATCGGCGGCAACCTGACGGGCGTGGGCCAGGTCACGGGCCAGACGCCGGACAAGGGCGACGGCTACACCAATAGCACGCTCGTGAACCTGCCGGCGGGCGGCATCAACGGCACGAACGCGCCGTCGATCGCATTCTCGCTGTTCTCGTCGGCCGCGAACCGCTTCCTCAACCTGGAACTGTCCGCACTCGAAGCGGACGGCAAGGGCAAGATCATCTCCAGCCCGCGCGTGGTCACCGAGGACAACGTCCCGGCCATCATCGAGCAGGGCGTCGAGCTGCCGTACCAGCAGGCCACCAGCAGCGGCGCCACGTCGGTCACGTTCAAGAAGGCGAACCTGAAGCTGGAAGTCACGCCGCAGATCACCCCGGACGGCAACGTCGTGCTGGACGTGGACGTGGCCAAGGATTCGAAGGGCGAATCGACCGCGTCGGGCTTCGCCATCAACACGCAGCACGTGAAGACCAAGGTGATGGTCGAGAACGGCGGCACGGTGGTCCTGGGCGGCATCTACCAGATGTCTGAAACCCGCAGCGACAACAAGGTGCCGTTGATCGGCGACATCCCGGTCGTGGGCAACCTGTTCAAGTCGACGTCGCGCCAGAACAGCAAGACCGAGCTGCTCGTCTTCATCACGCCCCGGATCGTGGCCGAACGCCTGCAGAACGGGCATTGACAGAATAATCAACAAGAAGCGAAACATGAACCAATTCAAGAATGAATCTGCGGCGCGCCACGGCGTGCGCGTGGCCGGCCTGCTGATGGCCATGGTGCTGACCGCATGCGGCGGCGGCGGCGGCAGTCCCGGAGCCGTGAGCGGCGGTACCGGCTCCGGCGGCACGGGGACCGGCGGCACCGGCGGTACCGGCACCGGCGGTACGACGACCCCCGCGGCGCCCACCGTTTCCGTGGGCTTCACGAACGCGGCCGGCGCGTCGAGCAATGCGCTCACGGGTGCCACGCCGCTGACCGTCAAGGCCACCGTGCTGGATGCGAACAAGAAACCCGTGCCGAACGCGATCGTCACCTTCGCCACCGACAACGCGCTGGCCGTGTTCTCGCCGACGGCCGGCACCGCGCTCACGGACGTCAACGGCGTCGCCACGGTCACCATGCTGGCTGCCAGCCTGGCTGCGGGGGGCGCGGGCACCGTGACCGCCACGTCGAGCGTGGCCGGCACGACCGCGAGCGGCACCGCGAACTATTCCGTGGGCGCCACCACGCTGGCCTTCGGTACCCTGTCCGCCAGTCCGGCCAATATCCAGGCCTACGGGTCGACCGTGCTGTCGGTCGATGTGCTGAACGGCACGAGCAAGTACACGGACCAGCAGGTCAACGTCAGCTTCAGTTCCGCCTGCGTCGCGGCCGGCAAGGCGAATCTGGCCACCACCGTGCCGACCAATAACGGCACCGTGCAGACGGTCTACCGCGACAAGGGCTGCGCCAACAACGACACCATCACCGTGTCTGCCGCCGGCGTCGCCAAGTCGGCATCGACCTCCTTGACGATCGCACCGCCGGCCGCCGCGTCGGTGCAGTTCGTGGGCGCGCAGCCGACCACGCAGTCGATCGTCGTGCGCGGCAACGGCGGCAACGGCCGCACCGAAACCGCGATCCTGACGTACAAGGTCGTCGACATCTTCGGCAACCCGCTGGCCGGCCAGCGCGTGGACTTCACGCCGGTGCCCGCGGGCGCCGACGTCGTCATCAACAAGGCCAGCGACACGACCGACGCCACCGGCAGCGTGGTCACGACGGTCAATTCGGGCGCGACCCCGATGTCGTTCCGCGTGCAGGCGACGCTGAAGGGCACCGGCACCAACGGCGGTCCGGACATTTCGACCCTGTCCGACTCGATCGTCGTGACGACCGGCCTGCCGGCACAGCGCGCGTTCTCGCTGAGCTCCGGTTCGTTCAACGTCGAGGGCTGGAGCGTGGACAACCCGTCCGCCACGACCGTGCAGGTGATGGTCGCCGACGCCTTCGGCAACCCGGTCCCGGACGGCACGCCGGTCGTGTTCCAGACCAACATGGGCGCCGTCGGCTCGTCCGACAAGGGCGGCTGCAACACCGTCAACGGCGTGTGCTCGGTCGCGTTCCGCAGCCAGGCGCCGCGCGTCGCGATCCCGGGCACGCCGGCCACGCCGTGCAATGCCGTCACGCCGGACGCGACCCGCCCCGGCCTGGCCACGATTTGCGCCAGCTCGACGGACGGCACGAATACGGTCTTCGCCCGCACGTCGATCTTCCTGAGCGGCAGCGCCGTCAAATATGTGTACATGGACGGCAGCCCCACGCCGCTCACGGGCGGCACGGTCGACCTGGGCACGCTCCCGTCCAGCGCATCGAAGAGCTTCCGGCTGCAGTTCAACGACGTGAACAACAACCCGATGCCGGCCAACTCCACGGTCGCGATCACGGCCATGCTCAACGGGACGGCCGCGCCGGTGATTCCCGCCACCGTGCCGAACGTCGCGCCGCACACGAACAGCGCCGTCGACGATCCGACCGGCCTGACGGTGGGCAGCATCCCGCAGGGCTACACGCATCTGTTCAGCGTCGGCAGCACGAGCCCGACCAATTGCACGGGCCCGTCCACGGCCACGTTCAACGTCACGGTCACGACGCCCGCTGGCTCCGCAACCAGTATTCCGTTTAAACTGTCGTTCACCTGCCCATAAGTTTTCTTAAGGGATGCCCGATTGCAACAAAGCGGCCAGGGAAACCTGGCCGTTTTTATTTGAACGCGTACACGTGTCTGACTGTAAGAACAACAACATCTTCCTCGTCGGCCTGATGGGAGCCGGCAAGACCACCATCGGCCGCCTGCTGGCTCGGCGCCTGGACATGACCTTCATCGATTCCGACCACGAGATCGAGGCGCGCACGGGCGCCACGATTCCGTGGATCTTCGAGATCGAGGGCGAGGCCAGCTTCCGCCGCCGCGAAGCCGACGTGATCCGCGAACTCACCGCGCAGAACGGCATCGTGCTGGCGACCGGCGGCGGCGCCGTGCTGAACCCGGACAGCCGCGCGCTGCTGGCGGAGCGGGGCACGGTGATCTACCTGCGCGCGAGCGTCTCCAGCATCCTGCAGCGCACGGCGCACGACAAGAACCGCCCGCTGCTGCAGACGGCCGACCCGCGCAGGAAGCTGGAAGACCTGACCGCGCAGCGCGAGCCCCTGTACCGCGAGATCGCCGACATGGTCATCGACACGGGCCGACCTAACGTACAATCGATGGTTCAGACAATCCTGGACCAGCTCGAGGCGGACAACGGCGCACGCGAGCAGGCCAACGCAAAGACGACAATGAACGAACAGGCATGCATCTCTCTTAACGTCGAGCTGGGCGACCGCAGCTATCCGATCGCGATCGGACGCGGCCTGCTGGACGACGCTTCTCTCCTCAATCGTCACATCGGCGGCAGCGGCAAGGTGGCCATCGTCACCAACACGACGGTCGCCCCGCTGTACCTGGACAAGGTCGCCGGTCCGCTGCGCGCGGCCGGCCGCGAGGTCGTGCCCATCATCCTGCGCGACGGCGAAGAATTTAAAAACTGGGAGAGCCTGAACGAGGTGTTCGACGCGCTGCTGGCCAACAAGTGCGACCGCAAGACGACCCTGGTGGCGTTGGGCGGCGGCGTGATCGGCGACATGACCGGGTTCGCGGCCGCGACCTACATGCGCGGCGTGCCGTTCGTGCAGATCCCGACCACGCTGCTCGCGCAGGTCGATTCCTCGGTGGGCGGCAAGACGGGCATCAACCACCCGCTGGGCAAGAACATGATCGGCGCGTTCTATCAGCCGCGCGCCGTGATCGCGGACACCGCCACGCTCGATACCCTGCCGGACCGCGAACTGTCGGCCGGCCTCGCGGAAGTCATCAAGCACGGCGCCATTCTCGACGCCGCCTTCTTCGACTGGATCGAGGCGAACATCGGGAAACTGGTGGCGCGCGACCACGCGGCCCTCGCGCACGCGATCGCGCGCTCGTGCGAGATCAAGGCCGACGTCGTCGCCCGCGACGAGCGCGAAGGCGGCCTGCGCGCGGTGCTGAACTTCGGCCACACGTTCGGCCACGCCATCGAGGCGGGCATGGGCTATGGCGCCTGGCTGCACGGCGAGGCCGTCGGCTGCGGCATGGTGATGGCGGCCGACCTGTCGCGCCGCTTGAACCTCATTGACGACGCCGCGGTCGACCGCGTGCGCGCGCTGGTGAAGGCGGCCGGGCTGCCGGTCGTCGCGCCGGACCTGGGCAATGAGCGCTGGATCGAGCTGATGGAAGTCGACAAGAAGAACGAGGGCGGCGCCATCAAGTTCATCCTCCTGAAACCGCTGGGCAGCCCGAGCATCACCAACGCGCCGCGCGAGCTGCTCGACGCCACGCTGAAGGCCTGCTCGTCATGATCGACTTCGACGCCCACCTGGCTCCTTACGCGGCGCAGTCGTCGAAGAGCCGTGGGCGTCGTCACCCCGAACCGTCCCCCGGCTCGCGCAGCGAGTTCCAGCGCGACCGCGACCGCATCATCCACTCGACCGCGTTCCGCCGGCTCGAGTACAAGACGCAGGTCTTCCTGAACCACGAAGGAGACCTGTTCCGAACCCGCCTCACGCACTCGATCGAGGTCGCCCAGATCGCGCGCACGCTGGCGCGCAGCCTGCGCCTGAACGAGGACCTCGTCGAAGCGACCGCGCTCGCGCACGACCTGGGCCACACGCCGTTCGGCCACGTCGGCCAGGACGTGCTGAACGAGTGCATGAAGGACTACGGCGGCTTCGAGCACAACCTGCAAAGCCTGCGCGTCGTCGACCATCTCGAAGAGCATTACGGTGCCTTCGACGGCCTGAACCTCACGTTCGAGACGCGCGAAGGCATCCTGAAACACTGCTCGCTGACGAACGCGCGCCAGCTGGGAGAGCTGGGCCAGCGCTTCATCGACAAAACGCAACCGAGCCTGGAAGCGCAGCTGACGAACCTGGCCGACGAGATCGCGTACAACAACCACGACATCGATGACGGCCTGCGTTCGGGCCTGCTCACGATGAAGCAGATGGAAGAGGTGGATTTGTTTGCGCGCCTGCACCGCGAGGTCGTGCAGCAGTACCCCGGGTTGCAGGGGCGGCGCGAGCTGTACGAGACGATCCGGCTAATGATCACGGCGATGACGGCCGATTTGGCCGCGACGTCGGCCGAGCTGCTGGCGGACGCCGCGCCGCAGAGCATCGACGACGTGCGCAAGGGCCCGCCCCTGATCCGCTTCTCGCAAAAGATGCGTGAAGAGACGACGGCACTGAAACGCTTCCTGCACGCGAACCTGTACCGCCACTACCAGGTGAACCGCATGCGCGTGAAGGCGAGCCGCGTCGTGCACGAGCTGTTCGACGCCTTCATGACCGACCCCGTGCTGCTGCCGCCGGATTACCAGGTGGCGTCGGGCGACACGATGAAACAGGCGCGCAAGATTGCGGATTACATCGCGGGGATGACGGACCGGTATGCGATCAAGGAACACCGCCGCATCTACTCGCTCGATACGTTCTGACGCTCACTCTCCACGGGCAAACACGCGCAGGCGGTGTCCATCCGGATCGGCCGCGGTGAACGTATAACCGAAATCCACCTTGGTCGGCGCCTGCAGGATGCGCAGCCCGGCCTCGCGCCACTTGCCGTGCAGCGCATCGACTTCTGCATCGCTGCCGACACGGAACGCGAGCTCGCTGCTGCTGCCGTGAAAGTCGGCGGCCGGCACCGTATCGGACTTCGTCCACAGGCCCAGCATGCGGCCGTTCTCCAGCGGGAACAGCACGAACGAGGGGGAGGTGTCGACGTGCTCCGTGTCCAGCAGCTTGCCGTACAGGCGTGCGCTTGCTTGCGGATCGGCGACGTAGAGGATGGTGTAGGTCGGGGTCAGCATGGTGTTCTCCTTCGGTGGTTGACAGTGCGGCAAGTCTAGGCCGGACCACTGTCAATTCCTGTCAGGAGAACAATGACTCCAATTCGGGGTCAGAGCACATTTCGCCGCAAATTCGGGGTCAGAGCACTTTTACGAGACATGGTTCCATGGCATGTTTGCTGTGGCTGCCGGTCGATGGCGAATCACGTTAGCCAGATCCACACTGTAGCCCCCCGCGCCGTCGTACCCGCAGAACATTGCCCCGAAATGTGCTCTGACCCCGAATTTTCCAAATAATGTGCTCTGACCCCGAATTTGCGGTTCTAGGAATTTGGTCAGGAGAACAGCGACGGGGCCGCCAGTTGCCCCAGCAGCTTCTTGATCGGCGCCGGCAGCGGTGCGTCGGCGATGGTCGCCAGGTTCCACCACACGTGGCCCGGCGGCGTCTCGCTGCGCGCGGAGACTCCCATACGGTAGGGTTGGATGTGCAGGCGGTAGTGGGTAAAACCGTGCACCAGCGGCAGCAGCGGTTCCACCTCGGCCACCGTGCCGAACTCGCCGGCGGCGCCGGCCAGCGTGGCCGTGGACACGTCCTCCGCCTCGTCCAGCGCCACGTGACCGTCGTATTCCGGCAGCGACAGCAGGCCGCCCCAGATGCCGGAATCGGGCCGCTGCTGCAGCAGCACCTGGCCGTTGTCGACGACGGCCAGCATCAGCGCGCGCCGTTCCGGCGTCGCCTTCTTCGGCTTCGGCACGGGCAGGACAGCCGTCCGGCCGGTGGCGAAGGCCACGCAGCGCTCTTGCAGCGGGCAGCGGTCGCAATCCGGTTTGCCGCGCGTGCACAGCGTGGCGCCCAGGTCCATCAGGCCCTGCGTGTATGCCTCGATGCCGTCGCCCTCCGGCAGCAGCGCTTCGGCGCGGCGCCACAGCGCGTCTTCCACCGGCTTGATGCCCGGGTACTCATCGATGCCGAACACACGCGCGAACACGCGCTTCACGTTGCCGTCCAGGATGGCGGCACGCGCGCCTGCGGAGAACGCGGCGATGGCGGCGGCCGTCGAGCGCCCGATGCCGGGCAGGTCGGCCAGCAGCGCCGGGTCACTGGGGAACACGCCGCCGTAGTCCGCGACGACGCGCTTGGCGCACGCGTGCAGGTTGCGCGCCCGCGTGTAGTAACCGAGGCCGCTCCAGTGCGCCATCACGTCTTCCGCCGGCGCGGCCGCGAGATCGTGCACGGTCGGGAAGCGCTCGAGGAAGCGCGCGTAATAGCCCAGCACCGCCGTCACCTGCGTCTGCTGCAGCATGATCTCGGAGAGCCAGATGCGGTAGGCGTCGCGCGTGTTCTGCCAGGGCAGGGCGTGGCGGCCGTGGGCGCGCTGCCAGTCGATGACGGCGCGGGAAAAGCTCGGGTCGGACAGGATTTCGGTATCGGTGCTGCGTTTCATGAATCAAGCTGCTCGCAATTCGGGCAGGTCGGCGCGCAAGGCGTCCGCGACGACGCCGGACAGACTGGCCAGCCGCGCCTTGACCTGCTCCAGGTCGTGTTGGGCCGCCTCGAAGGCGGCGATTTTCTGTTCCAGGCTGTCGGTGGCTTCCAGGATGCGCTGGATCGACGCCTGGCGGTGCCGCAGCTGGTCGCGGTGCCGGCGGATCTGCGCTTCCAGCGGCGCATTGACCACTTTCAGCCACGCCTCGGCGTCGCCGTTCGCTTCGCGGAACGCGAATTTGATGCGCGACGCGATCGTGTCGAAGAAGCGTTCGAGCAGGGTGCCGCGGCTGGTGATGAGCAGGGTCGCCGTGCCGAACTGCTTGACGTAGATGGCCTCGATGGCGTCGATCTCGCGGCGGTAGCGTTCCAGCGACAGCGCGGCCGGCTGCGCCAGCGCGAGACCGTGCTCGGTGGAGAAGCGCCGCACCATCGTCTCCATCATCGCCGCGATCTCGGCGATCTTGGACTCCGCCGCAGCCAGGCTGGCGCGCGCCTGGTCGAAGAACGTGCGCACCGGCGCGCGCATGCCCGTCGAAAAACGCGCGGCTTCCATCGCGGCGCGCACGGCGTCGACGCGGTCCTGCACGACGTCCATGCCGATGATGGAATACAGCTCCGTCGACAGCGTGGTGAACACGGCGCGCGTGCCCTGCAGCTTGAACAGGCTGGCGTCGAATTCCTTCTTTTCCATCTCGACGCGGCGCACCATGTGGGCGATCACGCCCTGGTTCTTCCCGCGCAGGCTTTGCAGTTCCTGCAGTTGCTCGACGAGGTCGCGCCCACGCGCGGCGAGCAGCGCGGACTGGGCGCCCGTCAACGTCGCGAGGTCGTCCTGCAACTGGCGGCGCAGGATGTCCTGGCGCGCCGGGATCAGTTCGTGGAACAGCGCCGATTCCAGTGTGCCCACGCGGCTCTTTTCGAACAGCCCCAGGTCGCCCGTGATCTTGCCGACGAGAGCCTTTTGCGCGGACACCGGGAACACCTGCGCATCCGCCACGCCCAGCAGGCGCGCGGCGTCGTGCTGCTGGCGCGCGATGGCGGCGTCGTTGTCCTGCGGGGTGCGCAGCTCGTCCCACAGCGCGTCGATCTTGTTCAGCACCACGATGCGTCCCGGCCCGGCGTTGATGTGCGTGCGCCAGACGTCGATGTCGCTCTTCGTGACGCCCGTCTCGGCGGCCAGGATGAACAGTACGGCGTGCGCGTTCGGGATCAGGTTCAGCGTCAGTTCCGGCTCCGTGCCGATCGCGTTCAGGCCCGGCGTGTCGACGATCACGAGGCCCTGCCTGAGCAGCGGATGCGGCACGTTGATCAGCGCATGGCGCCAGCGCGGGATCCCGACGAGACCGTCCGCGCCCAGGGTCGCCGCGAGGTCGGGGTCGTCCGGATCGTACAGGCCGTAGCGCTGCGCTTCGCCCGGCGTGACGCGGCGCGTGAGGCTCACCTGCTGGAAGGTCTCGTGCATGCGCTCCGGTGCGGACAGGTCCAGCGGCAGCACGGTCCACGCGTCCGGGACGTCGCGATAGTCGCCGGTGGCCAGGCGCTCGGCGCGCGTCTCGATCGGAAGCAGGCGGATGCAGGGGACAAGCGCGGCATCCCAGGCGAATTCGGTTGGGCACATCGTCGTGCGGCCGGGGCTCGACGGCACGATGCGCTGGCCGTAGTCGGCAAAGAAGATGGCGTTGATCAGCTCGGATTTACCGCGCGAGAACTCGGCTACGAACGCGACCGACAACCGGTCGTCGCGCAGCCGCGCGAGCGCACGCGCGACGCGCTGTTCCGCCGCGCCGTCCAGCAGCTCGGCCCCCTGGGCCCAGCCGCGATATTGTTCCAGCGCCTGGGCGACCTGCGCGCGCCAGTTCGCATACTGTTGTAGATCCTGCATATTGATATCCTGCGTGTCCCGGCCTCGTCGATGGCCTTACCGCTGGCAGACCGCGCAGTAGAACGTGGACCGCTGGCCCTGCTTGATCTGGCGGACCGGCGTGCCACAGTTGCGGCAAGGAACTCCTGCACGATCATAGACGAAATATGTCTGCTGGAAATAGCCTGACTGACCATTTACGGCAATAAAGTCACGGAGTGTGCTGCCGCCTTGCACGATCGCGGCGGCAAGGATGTCGCGGATCGCTTCGGCCAGCTTGTCGTAGCGGGCGCGGCTGATCTTGCCGGCGGCCGTCTTCGGGTTGATGCCGGCGCGGAACAGGCTTTCGCATGCATAGATATTGCCGACGCCGACGACGATGTCGCCCGCCAGCAGCACCTGCTTGATCGGAGCGCTGCGGTTGCGCGTGGCCTGGTGGAGCAGGGCGCCGGAGAATTTGTCTTCGAGCGGTTCCACGCCCAGGCCGCGCAGCAGCACGTGCTGCTCCAGCTCGCCGTCGTCGTGACCGTGCCAGAGGACGGCGCCAAAGCGGCGCGGATCGTGCAAGCGCAGCACCCGCCGGCCTTCCGGGCCGCGCACGACGAGGTCGAAGTGGTCGTGTTTTTTCAGTTCGACGCCTTCCGGCAGCACGCGCAAATGGCCGGACATGCCCAGGTGGACGATCAGCGTGCCGTGTTCGAATGTCAGCAGCAGGTATTTGCCGCGCCGGCCCGTGCCGAGGATGCGACGGCCCGCGAGCAGCTCGCGCAAGTTCGGGGGGAACGGCCAGCGCAGGCCTTCGCGGCGCAGCACGACATCTTCGACGATGCGGTCTTCCAGATGCGGGGCGACGCCTCTTCTAGTCACTTCGACTTCTGGTAATTCAGGCATGAATGATTGACAACGTGAGAGGAATGTAAATTCGTGTTGCAGCGGCGCACGCGCAGCGGGTGCATGGCGTAGAATCGGACAATCTCGACGACGTGGGACTTGCCTTGAAAAACGCTTTCGCCATTGTAACCCTCTCCGCACTGCTGTCGGCCTGCGCTGTGGCTCCCAAGCAGCAGCAACCGGCCCAGGATCTGTCCGACCAGCCGCTCGCCGCCGCCGAAGCACGGGACCATCCCGACGAGGCCAAGGAAGGCGAGCAGGCCGAAAAGCTTCCCAACGTCGAGATGACCCCGGCCATGATGGCCCAGCTCATGCAGGCCGAGATGGCCTACAAAAACGGGGACTGGCAAGGCCCGTACCTGACGATGATGAGCCTGGCCCAGCAGACGAAGGACCCGCGCCTGGCCAAGCGCGCCGCCGAGATGGCGCTGTCCGCCAAGCAGGCCGACGACGCGCTCGCCGCCGTGAAGCTGTGGCGCCAGTACGCACCGGACTCCGAAGAGGCCAGCCAGTACTATCTGGGGTTGGTCATCCTTTCCGACAACCTCGGCGAGGCCGAAAATATATTGAAACAGCGTCTGGCGGACGCGACCCCGGCCGCACGCGGCCTCGTGATGTTCCAGATGCAGCAGTTGCTGCTGCGCGCCAAGGACAAGGAGGCCGCCGTCGCCATGCTCGAGCGCCTCGTCGCGCCGTATGGCAACCTGATGGAGACGCACGTCGTGCTGGCCCAGGCCGCGCTGGCGCGCAACGACAAGGCGGCCGCGAAGCGCGAGGCGCAGGCGGCCCTGCAGCTGAAACCCGATTCCGAGATCGCCGCGCTGACCGCGGCCCAGGTGAGCGAGGACGAAGGCGGCGCCATCAAGGTGCTGAAGGATTTCCTCGCCGCGCACCCGGAGGCGCGCGAAGTGCGTTCCGCGTATGCCCGCCTGCTCGTCAACGAAAAACAGTACGAGGCCGCCCGCCAGGAATTCCTCACGCTGGATAAAGCCCAGCCCGACAATCCGGGCACCTTGTACGCGCTCGGCATCCTGTCGATGCAGATGAACGACCGTCCCGCCGCCGAAAAATATTTCAGCCGCTTCGTGGATCTGATGGAAAAGGCGCCGGAAGACGAGCGCGACCCGTCGAAGGCCGTGATGATCCTGTCCCAGATCGCCGAGGAACGGGGCGACTACAAGGCCGCGGCCGACTGGCTCGACCGGCTCGACACCGAGGATCCGAAAGTCCAGTTCGGCGCCGCGCTGCGCCGTGCCCAATTGACCGCGAAGCAGGGCGACGTCGCCGGCGCGCGCAAGCTGCTGGGCACCCTGAAGACGGACGACAAGACGGAACAGGCGCAGATCGTGCTCGTCGAAGCCCAGATCCTGCGCGACGCGGGCCAGGCCAAGGACGCGTTCAAGCTGATGGAGCAGGGCGTCAAGCGCTTCCCGGACAATATGGATTTCCTGTACGACTATGCCCTGATGGCCGAAAAGATGGGCAAGACGGCCGTGATGGAAAAGTCGCTGCGTAAAGTGATCGCCAAGTCGCCGGACAATATGCAGGCCTATAACGCGCTCGGCTACTCGCTGGCCGACCGCAATATTCGCCTGAAGGAAGCGTACCAGCTGATTTCCAAGGCGCTCAAAATGGCGCCGAACGACCCGTTCATCCTCGACAGCATGGGCTGGGTGAACTATCGCCTCGGCAAACTGGACGAGGCCGAGACCCATCTGCGCAAGGCCTATGCGGTGCGCAACGATCCGGAAATCGCCGTTCACCTGGGCGAAGTGCTGTGGAAGAAGGGGCAGAAGGAAGATGCCCGCAAGCTATGGCGCGAAGCGCAGGCCAAGGATCCGAAGAACGACGCGCTGAAGAGCACACTCGCGCGGCTCCACCAGACTCTGTGAAATAATGACAATGACGGACGCTGCGGCGTCCGTCGGTTTATTGACCTGTTCATTCCATGCCGATGCACCCAGTTACCCGTCTCGTTTCCGCAGCCGCGTTTGCCGCTGCCTTGGCCGGCTGCGCCACCACCGCCAACGTCCCGCTGGCCAATCCGACCGCCCAGGTGGGCGCCTACCGCGATTCCATCGACCTGAACGGCCGCCTGGCCGCGAACTACCAGAAGGATGGCCAGCCGCAATCGATCAACGGCAATTTCACGTGGGCGCAGCGTCCCGGCCGCATCGACGTGTCCCTGTTCTCGCCGCTGGGCCAGACCGTCGCCGAGATCACGGTCACGCCCGGGACCGCAACCTTGAAACAGTCCGGCCGCGAGCCGCGCGTGGAAAAGGACATCGACACGCTGACGGCGAAATCCCTCGGCTGGACCCTGCCCGTGAGCGGCCTGCGCGACTGGCTGCAAGGCTATGCCGTCGATGCAAGCGGCAAGCGTTTCACGGCGTCGCCCGCGCACGACAGCGTCGTCACGAACGATGGCTGGCGCCTGCGCTTCGTGGAATGGCAGAACGGCCCGGGCGGCGCCCCGATGCCGCGCCGCATCGATGCCGAGCGCAGCACGACGGCCGTCGGCGATGCGCTGACGATCCGCATCGTCATCGATCCGGTGGCGTGACATGGCAGCGACCTTTTTGCACAACTGCCCCGCGCCGGCCAAGCTGAACCTGTTCCTGCACGTGGTCGGCCGTCGGCCCGACGGCTATCATCTGCTGCAATCCGTTTTTCAACTGATCGACCGCAGCGACACGCTGCACTTCGATGTGCGCAGCGACGACCGCATCGTGCGCACGACGGACGTGCCCGGCGTGCCGGAAGAGCAGGACCTGATCGTCCGCGCGCTGCGCGCGTTGCAGGCGGAATATGCACGCCGTCACGGCCGCCTGCCGCCGGGGATCGACGTCGCCGTCGAAAAACGCCTGCCGATGGGCGGCGGACTCGGCGGCGGTTCGTCGGACGCGGCCACGGCGCTGATGGCGGCCAATCATTTATGGCAGGCCGGCCTGACGGATGCCGAGCTGATCGCGCTGGGCCTGCCGCTGGGCGCCGATATCCCGTTTTTCCTGTTCGGCGAAACGGCATTCGCCGAGGGCGTGGGGGAGGCGCTGCAGGCCGTGCCGGGGCCGGATTGCTGGTATGTCGTCATCGAACCGGGCGTGTCCGTGCCTACCGTTGCAATTTTTACGGCCCCCGATTTGACAAGAGACACGAAAGCCATCACAATATCGGACTTTTCCAGACGACATGTCGAGTCGAATGACTTGATTGGATTCGGGAAAAATGATTTGCAGGACGTGGCAGCCCGCCTGTTCCCGCCGGTAGCAGAGGCGATCGAATGGTTGGGTGGTTACGGAGCGGCCAGGATGACTGGTTCGGGATCGTGCGTGTTTTGCGCATTTTCCACAGAGCAGGAAGCTGAACGGGTACTGATTCAGGTGCCGGGACAGTGGAGAGCGTGGAAAGCGAAAGCGTTGCAGCGACATCCGATGAAAATCGCTCTTGCAAATCAATGAGTTGTAGAATAAAATTTTGCCTGTCGACGCATTCGACGATATAATAATCGAGTGCAGCGACGAGCTGTAAGTTTCAGTGTAGGGGAATCGCCAAGCTGGTTAAGGCACCGGATTTTGATTCCGGCATACCAAGGTTCGAATCCTTGTTCCCCTGCCAAAGTTTCTTTGCCTGAGCTGATGATGACACGTGCTCCAGCAGGCAGATAAAAATGGAGCCGCCAATGAGCGGCTCATTTTTTTTTGTGGTTCAGCGTTAATCCTCCGACGATTAGCTGCTTTTCAAGTTCTTTCAACGCTCTTACATCTCTGGGACTCCCATGGCTTACGAAAACCTGATGGTTTTTACCGGCAATGCCAATCCGGCGCTAGCAGAAGGGGTCGCAAAAAACCTCGGCATTCCTCTCGGCAAAGCCGTGGTCTCGAAGTTCTCCGACGGCGAAGTCATGGTCGAAATCAACGAGAACGTTCGTGGCAAGGACGTCTTCGTTCTGCAATCGACCTGCGCTCCCACTAACGACAGCCTGATGGAAATCATGCTGATGGTCGACGCTCTCAAGCGCGCATCGGCTGGCCGCATCACCGCGGCGATTCCTTACTTCGGCTATGCCCGCCAGGACCGCCGTCCGCGTTCCGCGCGTGTCGCGATCTCGGCGAAAGTCGTCGCGAACATGCTGCAGGAAGCCGGCGTCGAGCGCGTCCTGATCATGGACCTGCACGCCGACCAGATCCAGGGCTTCTTCGACATCCCGGTCGACAACATCTACGCATCGCCGCTGCTGCTGGGTGACCTGCAGAAGCGCAACTACGACGACCTGCTCGTCGTGTCGCCGGACGTCGGCGGCGTGGTGCGTGCCCGTGCGCTGGCCAAGCGCCTCGGCTGCGACCTGGCGATCATCGACAAGCGCCGTCCGAAGGCGAACGTGTCGGAAGTCATGAACATCATCGGTGAAGTCGAAGGCCGCAACTGCGTGATCATGGACGACATGGTCGACACCGCAGGCACGCTGACCAAGGCCGCCGAAGTCCTCAAGGAGCGTGGCGCGAAGAAAGTCGTCGCGTACTGCACGCACCCGGTCCTGTCCGGCCCGGCGATCGAGCGTATCGCGAACTCGCCGCTGGATGAACTGGTCGTCACCGACACGATCCCGCTGAGCCCGGCTGCCCAGGCTTGCGGCAAGATCCGCCAGCTGACCTGCGCACCGCTGCTGGCCGAGACGTTCAAGCGTATCGTCAAGGGCGACTCGGTCATCTCGCTGTTCGTCGACTGATCGGACACACGTTTCAAGCGCGGCGCGCCTGGCTGAAAAGCCGGCGCGCCGTTGACGTATCAAAGGTTTACAGAATTTCTTGAGCGCGCGCGAGTGCGCTCTTTACCGATGTCCCTGGTCGCGGGGACATCACAACCCGGGCAACCGGGCCGGCACGTGCCGGCATTCGGGCCCACACTTTGGAGTATCACCATGAAAGTAGTCGCATTTGCACGTACTCAGCAGGGGACCGGAGCGAGCCGCCGCCTGCGCAACGCCGGCCAGACCCCGGGCATCATCTACGGTGGCGCCGCTGCCCCGGAACTGATCGCCCTGGATGGCAACGCGTTGTTCCACGCGCTCAAGAAAGAAGCTTTCCACGGTTCGATCCTGGATCTGGAACTGGATGGCAAGACGCAGAAAGTCCTGCTGCGCGACTTCCAGATGCACGCATACAAGCAACTGGTCCTGCACGCTGACTTCCAGCGCGTCGACGCTTCGCAGCCGATCCACGCCAAGGTCGCCCTGCACTTCGTCAACGCCGAGATCTCGCCGGCAGTCAAGCTGAGCGGCGCCATCGTGTCGCACGTGCTGAACGAACTGGACGTGTCCTGCCTGCCGGGCCAACTGCCGGAATTCATCACCGTCGACCTGTCGAAGCTGGAAGCCGGCCAGTCGATCCACGTGTCGCAGCTGACCCTGCCGGAAGGCGTGACCGTGGTCGCCCACGGCCAGGACCAGACCGTCGCCACCTCGTCGATCCCGCGCGGTGCCGCAACGGCCGAAGCCGCTGCAGAGTAATTTTTACTCAGCATCACAAAACCCGTCGCGACGCGAGTCCGGCGGGTTTTTGTTTTTCAGATTAATCCCAGCGTTAGCGCCTTCAATGTGGCCGCGGCCCGCGTCGAGCACGCCAGCTTGCGGAAGATGCTTTCCACGTGCGTGCGCACCGTCGACGGGCTGATCTGCATGACGCGGGCCGCTTCCTTGTTGCTTTCGCCCAGGCTGATGCGGCGCAGGACTTCGATTTCGCGGTCGGACAGCAGGCTCTTGCGGGCGGGGGCTGTGGGAGCCGCGCCACCTGAGGCTTCGATGACGTGGCGTACGGCGCCGGCATCGAAGAGTTGCGCTTGCCCGGCCAGCACGCGCGCGGCCTCGTCTTGTGAATACGCCGGACGCCAGGGCCGCGGCATGCACAACGCCACGTACGCGCACGCAGCCGCCAGCAGGCGGTGCGGCAGGCCGAGCCCATCGGCATCCAGATTGCGGAAATAGCCGCTGCCGTCCAGCCGTTCATAGGCGTGCGACGCCAGCGCGGCTTCCGCACGCAAGGTCGGGATCTGGACCCCGGCCCGCGCGGTCCAGTACGGCACGAGCCGGATCTTTTCCCAGTCAGCGGCGCTGAGCTTGCCTTCCCGTTCCCAAATCGTGTTCGACACCGCCGCGCGGCCCATGCCGTGGATGAGGGCGGCGCGGCCGAGACATTGCTGCTGGGCCGGCGACAGGTCGGCGCGGGCGGCTGCCGCCTCCACCAGCTCGGCCACGCGGCGCGAGTAACCTGCCAGCCACGGCAGCTTCAATTCCATCATGTCCGCGACGATGGACAGCGGCACGTGCCGCGCCAGCAGCGGATCGACGGCCGCGGGCGCCGGCGTGTCCAGTTCGTCCAGCCAGGCCGGGGCGTGATCGGCGAGCAGGCGCGCGAGCGTCGCCGGGTATTTGCGGTCGGCCATCCGCGCGATCATCTGCAGCGCCTCGTCGAGGCCATGCGTGCGCGCGAGGATCTCGAGGTCGCCGGCCAGGCTCGTGTAGAAGACGACGGTCGGGATGGCCGATCCGCGCAGGCGTTCCGGCAAGCCATTGCCATCGTAATGTTCCCAGACATGGCGCAGCCCCGCCTCGACTTCCGTCGGCAGACCCAGCAGGCCGGCGATGTCGCCCGACACTTCGCAATGGATGCGCGCCAGCGGCGTGACGCTTTGCACCGTCAGCGGATTGTCCGCGGGCAGCGTCTGCGTGAGCATGGCGTCGCGGCCGCCGACGTCGTCGCCGAGCAGGGTCGCGAAGCCGGAGGCGTTCGCCGTGCAGCCGGACCAGCGCAGCAGGGCGACGAGTCGCGCGTGGCAGCAGGCATCAAGCGAGGCCCCGTCGGCCTGCGCAAGGCGCGCCGCGAGCCGTGCCGCGCGAATGGAGCCATCGGTCGGCTGGCCCATGGACAGGTCGCCGACGAGGGCGAGGGCCTGGACGGCGTCTTCGACGGTGACGGTGTTGTCGATTTGCATCCCGGTACTGTAACGACGATGGCGCGCGGCGGCAAGGCGGGCCTGGTCTTCGGATAGGCGTCGGGGTCGGTCGATCGACCGATACCGCGGTTCCGTCGGTCTCTCTACACTGGCTTCCATCGACACCCCAACAACGAACCACCTAAAGGAGCCATCATGAAAGCATCGATCACCACCGTCCTCCGTAACGTCGCCGCTGCTGCCGCCATCGCCGCCGCCGGCACCGGTTTCGCACAAGCCGCCACCGCCGCCGAGCAGCCGTCCGTCGTCATCGTCCACGGCGCCTTCGCCGACGGTTCCGACTGGGCCAAGGTGATCCCGCTGCTGCAGGCCAAGGGCGTCAAGGTCACGGCCGTGCAGAACAGCCTGACCTCGCTGGCCGACGACGTCGCCGCCACCAAGCGCGCGATCGACAACCAGCCGGGCAAAGTCGTGCTGGTCGGCCACTCCTGGGGCGGCACCGTGATCACGGAAGCGGGCGCGGGCGACAAGGTCGCGAGCCTCGTCTACGTCGCGGCCTTCGCACCGGACGCCGGCCAGGCCACCGCCGACCTCGGCAAGGACCTGCCGTCCGCGCCGGGCATCACCAGGCTGACGGTCGACAAGGCCGGCTTTGCCAGCCTGTCGCCGGCCGTCCTGAAGGAAGACTTCGCCCAGGACGTGCCCGCCGCCCACGCCGCCGTGATGGCTGCCACGCAGGGCCCGATCGCCGTCAAGGCGTTCGGCGAGAAGACGACCGTCGCCGCGTGGAAAAACCACCCGAGCTGGTACATCGTCAGCAAGAACGACCGCATGATCCAGCCGGACCTGGAACGCCGTTTCGCGAAGGCCATCGGCGCGAAAACGACCGAACTGCCGACCAGCCACGTGCCGCAGCAGTCGCGTCCGGCGGATGTCGCGAAAGTGATCCTGGACGCTGTCGCGGCCAGCAAATAAGGGGTAACGCGGCCGTGCTTAGACTGCACGGCCGCGTTTTCCGCGATAATCGAGCTTTACGCTCGATTTTCACGTTTTATATGCACATCCGCCTGATCGTCGGCCTCGGCAACCCCGGCCCGGAATATGAACAAACCCGTCACAACGCCGGCTTCTGGCTCGTCGACAACCTCGCCAACTCCTTGCCAGGCTGCCAGCTGCAGCGCGAATCGCGCTTCAACGCCATGGTCGCCAAGACATCGATCTCGGGCAAGGACGTCTGGCTGCTCGAGCCGCTGACCTTCATGAACCGCTCGGGCCAGTCGGTGGGCGGCCTGGCGCGCTTCTTCAAGATCGGACCGGAAGAGATCCTCGTCGTGCACGACGAACTCGACCTGCCGCCCGGCGCCGCCAAGCTCAAGCGTGGAGGTTCTTCGGGCGGCCACAACGGCCTGAAGGACATCACGGCGGCGCTCGGCACGCAGGATTACTGGCGCCTGCGCCTGGGCATCGGCCATCCGCGCACGCTGAACCTGCAACAGGCCGTCGCCGACTTCGTGCTGCACCGCCCCCGCCGCGAAGAGCAGACCCTGATCGAGGAAGCCATCGACAAAAGCCTGCGCATCATTCCGATGGTGTGCGAAGGCAAGATGAGTGCTGCGACGATGCAGCTGCATACGGACTGATTTCGACGCTCAGATGAGCCCGCGCGCCAGCGCCTTCAGCGTTGCCGCGGGGCGCGAGCCCGATTCCAGCTTCTGGAAGATATTGTCGACGTGCATGCGGACGCTCGCTGGCGTGATGCGCATGGCGCGGGCCGCCTCCCGGCTCGTTTCGCCCTGGGTGATGTGGCGCAGCACTTCGAGTTCCCGGTCGGACAACAGGCGGTCGCGCACGGGCCGCGATTTCTCCGCACCGCGCGCCGCCGCGAGGACGGCTTCCACGGCCTGCCGGTCGAAACGTCCGGCCGCCGCCTGCGCCGTCATCAACGTGGACGCGGCCGCTTCGCCATGCGCCGGGCGCCACGGACGCGGCGAACACAGCGAGACGAACGCGGCGGCGGCGCCAAGCAGGCGTTCCTGCATGCCCAACGCTTCGCCCCGCGCCTTGCGGAAATAACCGGAGCCGTCGAGGCGCTCGTAGATGAAGGACGCGAGCGTGGCCTCGTCCTGGATCGCCGGGATCTGCGTGCCCGCGCGTGCTGTCCAGAACGGCACCTTGCGCACCTGGTCCCAGTCATCCGCATCGAGCTTGCCCGGCCGCTCCCACACGACGTTCGGTATGGCCACCTTGCCGATGCCGTGCAGCAGCGCGGCCCGCACCAGCGGACTTTCTTCCAGTGCCATCATGCCGGCCAGCGACGCGCTGCGCCGCGCCAGCGCGGCCACGCGGCGCGAATACCCCGTGAGCCACGGCAGCTTCAGTTCAATGACGTCGGCTACGATGGACAGCGGCACGCGCCGGTCGTGACCGGGATAATTGGCCGCGCAGGACGGTTCTTCCAGCATGCCCAGCCAGTCCTGCGCATGCGGCGACAATCTCTGCACGAGCGTCGCCGGGTATTTCACGCCGGCGCGCTCGCCGATCAGGCGCAGGGCGCCGTCCGTGCCGTGCGCGGGCGCGAGCACTTCCAGGTCGCCGGCCAGGCGCACGTAGAACACGGCGCGCGGAATGTTCGGAGCGAACAGCACGTCCTGCATGTCGCCGCGGTGGTGACTGCCGAACAGGTGGCGCAGGCTGTTCTCGACGTCCCCCGGCAACCCGAGCAGCACGGCGATATCGCCCGCCACTTCGCACTGCATCTGCGCCAGCGGCATCACGTTGGCGAACGTGAGGCCAGCGTGGCCGGACAGCGTGCGCGTGACCATCGCATGGCGGCCCCGGACGTCGTCGCCCAGCAGGTGCGCGAAGCCGGCCGCCGTCGCCGTGCTGCCCGACCAGCGCAGCAGGGCCACCAATCTCGTGCTCGTGCACGCATCGGCGCCATCGCCGTTTTCTTCCGCCAGCCGCGCGGCGAGGCGTGCCGTGCGGATGGAGTGATCCGGCGGCAGGCCCATGGACAGGTCGCCGACCATGGCGAGGACCTGCACGGCATCTTCGACGGTGATGGTTTCATCGGGTTGCATGGCACTAATGTAACGGCCATTGCCCTGGCGTACAAGGCGTGCGAACTGTCGTGTGCGCGTGTCCGGCCCAGACGTAAAAAAGCCCGCTCAAGCGGGCCTTCGGTGCAGCGGCGGCGGGATCGATCAGATCGCGCGGATATTGCTGGCTTTATCGCCCTTGGGGCTGGGCGCGCGTTCGAACGAAACGCGCTGGTTCTCGGTCAGGCTTTTGAAGCCTTCCGACTGGATGTCCTTGAAGTGCGCGAACAGATCGTCGCCGCCAGCGTCAGGCGCGATGAAGCCGAAGCCCTTGGAGTCGTTGAACCATTTCACGGTGCCGGTTTGCGTAGCCATGTAGATACCTTTAGTAGATGTTGAGGGCGAAATGCCCGATGCACATCACGAACAAGAGAGGTGTAACCGAGGGGTATCAGACAGGAATGCCCGGACGGGCGAGACGGGAACGAAACCAACAATAACGACGACTTGACGAGGTGCCCGATGAAATATACAGGGGTTGTGCGGAATCGCCTAAGCATTTCGGATTTATTTTATGGGGTGGTCCGAATCACTATTCACATCGACATGCAATTGAAAATCAAACGTTATCATCCGGGCGCCCGGAAAGCCGTGCTGGCGGCCTTTCGCTCCAACGTGCCGGATCACTTCCCGGCGTCGGAAGAGTCATGGCTGCGTTCCGCGCTGGACGACCCGGACGGTCCGCTGTTCGTCGCGGTGGAGGCGGGGGAGATCGTCGGCTTCGGCGGCTACGAATTGTCCGAGTTCTACGACCTCGGCACGCTCGTGTTCGGGCTCGTGCGGGCCGACCGCCACGGCACGGGCATCGGTCGCGCGCTGCTGGCCTATCGCCTGCTGCACATGGCTGGGCGTAAGCTGCGGCCCCGCTACGTGACGGTCGATACGCATCCGCACACGGCCGGCTTTTTCCGGCGCTGCGGCTTCGTCGAAATCGCCCGCTGGCCCGGCGGCTACCGTTCGGGCCGGGATCGCGTCGACCTGCGCTTCGATCTCACGGACGAGGCCGTGGCCAGGTTGCGTGCGCGCGGTTGGCGGGATGCGTTTGCGCGTGACGCTGCCGCCTGAACGTTCCGGGGCCGATTCATCCGTCGCGACGGTGACGCGGCTGCGCAGGTCGCGCCGGATGCGTTCCAGTGCCGGCTGCATGGCGCGATTGTCCTCCGGCGTGCAGGTGGCGCGGCCGTGGCGGAATGTGAGGCGGCGTTTGACCCGTACGCCATCGCTTGCGCGTGCATAGCTCGCACGATAGAAGATGCCGCCCGTAATCACGCTGGCCGGCGCCGGCAGCGATGCGGCGCGCAGGCCTTGCGGCAGGCGCAGGCGGATCTCGTCTTCGACGTCGATGCCCGGACAGACGAAGTCGTGGTGCCGGTCGCGTTCCTGCGTCAGGCCTGCCACGGCGGCGTCCACGGCGCTCCAGGTACGATGGCTCGTTGCAAGTGTCCGGCCCGTGCGCAGGGCGCCGACATGCGCGTAGGCGACGTCGTCGGTGCCGGACAGCGTCAACGTGTCGTCGCCGCCGCTGCTTCGCTTCACATCGCGCAGGCTGGGTCTTGCGGCGTGCTCGCGCCCGGCCGCCGGAACGTCGCGCGTCATGGTGCGCAAGGGTTCCGCCAGCGCGCCGGACATGGTCCGGTCCACGTTGAAGGTGACGTGTCCATCCTGCCCGACGTCGACGGTGGCCGCCGCGCGGACCTTCTGCGGCTGCAGCACCGGCGTCATCGCGAACGTCCCGCTCCTGAGCAGCAGCACGGGCTTGCCCAGCAGGGCGGGCGGCAAATAGCCCGCCTGGAAGGATGCGGCCGCCGGGGCGACGAACAGGTCCAGCGCGGGCACGTACAGGATCACGTGGTCGAGGACGGCCAGCACGGGCACGTCCGGGAGTTTGTAGGCATTGTCGCCGTTGACGAGGGCCGGCATGCTGTCGATGCCGACGGCTGCCAGCATCGCCTGCAGCTGCGCGGAGTGGTCCTTGTCGGTGCCGTGGCGGACGTTGTTCCGCACCCAGTCCGACAGGACCAGCACGCGGGCGCGCGTGTCGGGCAGTTCGTCGGCCAGCCGGTGCGCCAGTGTCGCGATGGCGGGGGAGGGCAGTGGCTGGCCGGCCGCAACGCCGCGCAAGGCTGCGGCAAGCGCCGGGTAATCGGCAATGGTGGACACCACCAGGCGGTGGCCATCGTCGAGCACACTGACGGCACCGGCTTCGATGCGCCCGTCGCCACCGTTCACGTAGCGCCACTGGTAGCGCCGCCGGCCCGGTGGACTGTCGGCCGGTATCGGCACGAAGCCGACGGCATCCGCGTGCAGCGGCAGCGTTGACGGCATGTCGTAGATCACTGTGGTGTTCCGGTGGAAGTACAAAGGCATGACCGCCACGTCTTCGAAGTGGCCGGGCAATGGCGGTACGCGTCGGCGGATGACGTAGTGCACGACCAGCTGGTCGCCCATTGCCGCATCGGGGAACACGACTGTCCTTGTGTCCTGCAGATCCTGGATGGCGCTCGGCGGTACGGGAATGCGCCGGCCACCGGGTTTCTGTGTATAGGCCTCCACCGAAACAAGGTCGTCCATTGACCTGCGGTAGCGGAGGGCGAACCGGCCCTGGTCCACCAGGGCGCGCGGCCCGGCGATGGTGCGGACGTCGTCCACGGTGAGCCGGTACGTGCCGTCGGGCTCGACAACGTAGTGCCGTACATGGCGCTCGACGACGATGGAGGGATCGACGTCCGTGCCGGCACGCACATGGCCGAACGGCACCAGCAGCGTGACGATCATCAGCATTAGCAGGGCACAATATCTACTGGTCATGCTGGCTCCATGCATGGGGACCGGACCATGGTACGGAGGGCTCCCAGTTGACCCTTGAGCCTACGCAATCGTGCTCTTCCTGCGATAATTCCGCGATGAGCGCACTGACTTTCCATGCGGGCCCGCTGGCCCTGGCCCGGATCCGCACGCACGGCTTGCGCGCCGAAGACATTGCCGTCGTGCCCGCCGCGGCAGGCGGACCGAAGGGCCTCGTGTTCCGCGCCCTCGACCAGTGGGTGTTCGGCGAGTGGTTCCCGCGCGCGCCGCGCGAGCGCGTGCTGATCGGTTCGTCGATCGGCGCCTGGCGCATGGCGGCCGCGTGCCAGCGCAATCCGGTGCAAGCGTTCGCGCGCCTGGGCGAGCTCTACAGTGGCCAGCGCTATACGAGCACGAAGCCGTCGCAGGAACAGATCGACGCCGTCGTGCAGGGCCTGCTGAACGAATTCGTGCGCGGCCACGAGGACGACATCGTCAACCATCCTTACCACCGCCTGCACGTGCTGACGGTGCGCGGCAAGCGTGCCCTCGCGGCGCCCGGCCACCGTCACGCCGAGATGCGCGGATTCGCCGCGGCGGCGCTGCACAACCTCTTTTCGCGCGACAAGCTGGCGCACCTGATGGACCGCGTCGTGCTCGGCGACCGCCGCGCGCACACGCCGTGGCTGCGCGACCGCTTCGACAGCTTCGCCACGCATTTCGCCGCGTTGACGCCTGAGAATCTCACATCCGGCCTGCTGGCCTCGGGCACCTTGCCCATGCTGATGAAGCCGGTACGAGACATCGCCGGCGCGCCGCCCGGCCACTACTGGGACGGCGGCATCATCGACTACAACCTCGCGCTGCCGTTCGCCCGCGTGGCGGAGCAGGCGCCCGGCGGCATCGTGCTGTATTCTCATTTCTCAGAACACATCGTGCCGGGCTGGCTGGACAAGGCGTTGCCGTGGCGCCGCGCCGCCCGTGGACCGAATCGCGGCTGGCTCGACAACGTGCTGATCGTGGCGCCGAGCCATGAATTTTTGGCAAAAATGCCGCGTGGAAAAATCATCGACCGCAGCGATTTCAAGTTTTATGGACTGGATCACGATGCCCGCATCCGCGCGTGGCGCTTGGCGATGGACGAGGGGGAACAGCTGCGCGATGAGTTCGCCGCTTTCGTTAACAACCCGGATATTGCACGGATTCGTCCGCTTTAAGCGACGTAAACTGGCCAGTTCGCGGCCTGTTTGCGGTCTTTGCAGGCAAGCGGAGGTACAATACGGGGTTTCGTAAATTCGACCCCTGAAAGCTTCCCATGAGTCTCAAATGCGGCATCGTCGGCCTGCCCAACGTCGGCAAGTCCACCCTGTTCAACGCCCTGACCAAGGCCGGCATCCCGGCTGAAAACTACCCGTTCTGCACCATCGAGCCGAACGTCGGCGTCGTCGAGGTGCCGGATCCGCGCATCGACCAGCTGTCGGCCATCGTCAAGCCGGAGCGCGTCGTCAAGGCCATCGTCGAGTTCGTCGACATCGCGGGCCTGGTGGCCGGCGCGTCGAAGGGCGAGGGCCTGGGCAACCAGTTCCTGTCGCACATCCGCGAGACGGACGCCATCGTCAACGTCGTACGCTGCTTCGAAGACCCGAACGTCATCCACGTGGCCGGCAAGGTCAGCCCGATCGACGACATCGAAGTCATCCAGACCGAGCTGGCGCTGGCCGACATGGGTACCGCCGAGAAAGTCCTGCACCGCGAGCAGAAGAAGGCGCGCGCCGGCGACAAGGATGCCATCAAGCTCGTCGCGATCATCGAAAAGCTGCTGCCGCACCTGAACGAAGGCCAGCCCGTGCGCACGCTGGGCCTGGACGCCGACCAGCTGGAACTGATCAAGCCGATGTGCCTGATCACGGCGAAGCCGGCGATGTTCGTGGCCAATGTCTCCGAGAGCGGTTTCAGGGACAACCCGCTGCTGGACCAGCTGACCGAATTCGCCAACAAGCAGAACGCGCCGATCGTCGCGATCTCCGCCGCCATCGAATCGGAAATCGCCAACCTGGACGACGCCGACAAGCAGGAGTTCCTGGCCGACCTCGGCATGGAAGAACCGGGCCTCGACCGCCTGATCCGCGCCGCCTTCAAGCTGCTGGGCCTGCAGACGTATTTCACGGCCGGCGTGAAGGAAGTGCGCGCCTGGACCGTCCCGATCGGCGCCACCGCCCCGCAGGCGGCCGGCGTGATCCACACGGACTTCGAACGCGGTTTCATCCGCGCCCAGACCATTTCCTTCGACGACTACATCACCTACAAGGGTGAGGCGGGCGCCAAGGAAGCGGGCAAGATGCGCGCGGAAGGCAAGGAATACATCGTCAAGGATGGGGATGTGTTGAACTTCCTGTTCAACGTCTGAACAGAACCGGCGTACCAGGTTGAACGGGAAAGGACATCGGGCAGGCACATTGTCTGCCGCGATCGTATGGTTGAAGGCAGTCGGCATCCTGTTTGTCGTGCTGCATCACTTCAGCCGTAGCTTATGGTTGTTGACGGCGATGCAACCGCCGCCAATCAACCAGTGGCAGCTCTTCGACGCCTGGGTGCCTCTCCATGGCCGGGTGCCATATCAGCCCGTCTTTTCCTGGTTCTTCGACTGGTTTGCGCGCTGGGGCTATGTTGGCGTGCATATGTTCATGGCCGCCAGCGTCATCGGCCATGCCTTGGGGCTGGAGGGACGAGCATCCTCCTGGGCGAGGTTCATGTTTGCCAAGCTGCGGAAGATCTGGCTGCCTTCCGCCGTGTCGGTGTTGTTCTTTTCTCTGCTGAGCAGGCAGATCGGATGGAAGGTCATCCTGGCCAAACTGTTCTTTATTTCATATCTGTTCCCCGACCATTTTTTTGCGATTAATTCGCCGTTATGGTTTCTGGTGCTCGTGTTCCAGTATTACGCCTTGTTGCCCCTGCTTCGGCGTGTCGACCTGGGATCGCCCACGCTCTGGGTTGCCAGCATTGGTATGGCCTACACCTCACGCTGGTTGTTGGGAGCAGAGGAAATCGCCAGTGTGCACCCTTATCTGGCCCATGCATGCATCGTCACCTGGCTGCCCGCATTGCTGATCGGGATGGCGCTTGTCAGGCAGCGTGCCGGCCTGGCTGAGCCGGCGCCTCGTGAATTGTTTGTATTTGGCGGGCTTGCCGCGCTGTTGTTCGCTGTATTCATGGTCGGACAAGTCCTGCCCGTGATTTACCCTTTGGCCGACAGTGCTTTGACGCTGGCATTCGTGTTCCTTGCGCTGTCGTATCGCAGTGAGCAGGTGCCTAAAGCGATAGCTGCCGTCTCAGCGGCAAGCTTTTATATCTACCTGTATCACCGCCCCCTCGTCACCGCCGCGCTCGCGCGGAGTTTGCGCATCGCTGGAGATCGCCAGGATGAATGGACCTGGCTGGGTTTCGCGGGCCTCATCATGGTCTTCACGCTATTTGCAGGATTGTTCAACTGGCGCCAATGGAAGAGTCTTTCGTGATGCTCCGCCCAGTTACACGCTCGTTCATGCAAGTGCTTTGCGCGAGGCTGGACGAAGTGCTGACTGGAGTGTACCTGGCATTGCTTGTCGGCTTGGGCATATGGCGTGATGCACCGATTTTTGAGGACATTCACTCGAGCGGACTGGCGTGGCGAGCTCTGCAGTTCATGGGCATCGGCGTCCTCATGTCCGTACTCTTCTTTCGCGCTCGCCTGGTCGGTTTCCTGCGCGATTGGCTGCCATTCGTGCTGGCCTTGATGACTTATGAAGGGTTGAAGCACATGCATGCAACGGCGCTGACAACGGCGCTCGGCATTCATCCCATCGACGGTTTTTTGTCCGGGATGGATGAGACCCTGTTTGGCGGCAAAGCTTCCGACATTGCTGGTCGCATCATCGGCGGAAACCACGTTGTCCTGTCAGCATTGAAGCTGTTCTACGCGGGCTACTATTTCCTGCCGGGTTTCGTTTTGGGCTACCTTTACTTCTTCGCCGAGCGGGCGAAGTTCTTCCTGGTGCGCCGGGCTGTTGTCATTTGCCTGTATGGCGGCTACTTGATGTACGTGCTGTTGCCCGCGGCCGGACCGGAGTTCGATGTGGCACGATTGGGTCAGGCCCCGGCGGGGGTACTGCATGCCTACAGCTATGCGATGGCGCATCTTCGCTATCAGTTCGATTGTTTTCCAAGCCTGCACACGGCCCTGCCCTGGGCGCTGACGATGACGAGTTGGGCTTTCTTGCCCAGACTCATGCGGGTGGGGCTGGTGATCTGCGCTTGCGGCAGCACGGCTGCGGCGGTTGGTCTCGGTTTCCATTATGGGACCGACCTGATCGGTGGCTGTGCATGGGCCGTGATCGTAGTCTGGCTGACTCACTGGACGACGCAGAAGAGTTCCAGTCCGGCCGGGCGCAAGGCCGAATCGGCTACGGCGTCAATGGCAAGCGGGTCGAATTCCGATAAAGTGGTGCCGGGCACGGCAGTGCCAAGAGACTGAGAACGGCTCTCGAGCCCGACGTCCCGTAATCGGTGATGAACAGCGCATTTTCGCGAGCGTGCCTCAGGATAAATTGCGCGCAACCGAAACAAAGACCTCGCTGCGCCCGGTCGAAACAACACGAAATCATTTTTCCTGCGCTGGTACGCCGCACCCGTGGAAGCCTGTGGTGCCTGCTGCTGGGCCTCCGCTCGAGTTTCCGCAACGGCTTGTGGTGGCGTTGCGCATGCCTGTGTACCGTCGTACTCGTCTTCTGGGTCTGATTCTACTGGCATTTCGCCAAACAAATCTTCATCACGGTCGGGGCGATCTCGTTCATAGGGACGGGGCTTTGTTTTATCCGCTCGATCCCGAGCAGGCCGTTTTCAGCCAGTCGAGCTCCGCCGCCCGTAGCGTCACTTCAGCGGCGCGGCCATCGACAATGATGGCCACTGCGGTCTTGCTGTTGTTCGTGAACGCCAGCACGGGGCTGAAGGGTTCGCCAATCGCGGCATCGCGGACGTCGATAACGCCCAGTTGTACGGGGAACTCCCGTTCGCGTTGTCCGAGCGAGAGACTGCGTCGTGCGGTCAGTTCTGTCAGGTTATCGAGATGTCCATTCATGTCCGCTGACGCGCGGCACCGCTGCGTCGGCCTGCCATCCGCGAACGTGGACAGGACTTCGAATGGCGCGCCCGGAGCGGACCGCTGCGCGGTGGTCATACCTTCCGGCGTTGCATAGGCCAGCGACATCACGGCATCCGGAAGATAACTCGCCAGCGTGGCGCCTTCCTGGAGAGTCACGCGGGCAGGTGCCGACGCCCAACTCGCCAGCGCGGCGCCCACCGCCAGCCCCGCTGCGAACAGCCCCGCGCCGAAGATCAGCGAGCGAGAACGCATCAGAACACCTCCACGACGGTGCCGTGCGGCGTCCATTCGAACAATGTCCGCGCGTCCGCTTCGCACAGGCGTATGCAGCCGTGCGACCCGAACCATTCGGAGACCCTGCTGCGGAATGTCCGGACGACGGTCAGCGGCACCGCGCCATGGTACTGGTGCAGTGCTTTGCCGTCGGCGGTGAAAAACATGGCGTAGTTCATCTGCACATTGTAAGTGTGGCTGCGGTAAGTCTCATATTTGCGCCGGACCTTGAACTTGCCGCGATCGGTCGGGTGGTCCTTGTCGTCGCTGACACATTCAAACCGGTGGATGCGTTCGCCGCCATCGTACGCGTCCACCAACTGAGCCTTCAGGTCGACCTTGATGAGCTTACCCATCATGCGATCCTGTTCGTCGCCAAGTCCCAGCCACCGGTCGTGTTTCCCGAGCTACCGCCTGAAATCTTCTGCTGGGTGTATTTCCACTTGACCTTGGAGAACTTGAGGCCGAGCCGCCGAAGCTTGGCTCCACGTGCCCGATCAGCACGTTCTCGAGTTCGACCTCGAAGTACTTGATCGGCTCGCCGTTGCCATCGGCGCGCAGCATCTCGAGCTTCGCTTTCGGAATGGTCTTGCCGCACGCGCACGTTTGCGCAAGCGTCGGCGACGCCAGGTCGACGAGCTTGCTGATGCTGGGGGGCTGACGGTGCTCGCCGTGCTGGTCCCGATCCTGAATCTCCTGCTGCCCGCGGTGATGTGTACCAGTGTTCTGCACCTGGTCCGGCGCGGGCCGCGATGGAACTCGTCGCCAGCCCCCGTTGCCGTCAGCTCAGCCTCTCCGCCAGATCCTGCGCCAGTCCGCACATCGTGAGCGTCGGATTCCACGACCCCGAAGTCGGAAACAACCCGCCTCCAGTGACGTAGACATTCCTGACCCCGTGCGGCCGATAATCCAGCCCGACGACGGACGTGGCCGGATCCTCCCCGATCCACAACGACGACGCCTCGTGCACGATGATCGGCAGCCGGATCTGCTGCTTGCCCGGCCGGCGCGCCTGCCAGAAGCCCTGTTCCGGCGCGCCGCCTTCGATCCAGTATTCGATCTCGGGCGTCGCGCCGCTGCCCCGGCTGGCCAGGGCGGCGATGGTCTGGTACGTCGCTTCGTCCAGCACGTCCCACAAATGCTGTTCGCGCGGGCCGGCCTGCAGTTGCACGGTGATGTTCGTCGTCGGGTCGGCGCCGCCGTTCGGGCGGATCCAGTTGTCGGGGTTGTTCTCGCCGACTTCGCCCAAGGTGGCGCACACGAACACGACGTAGTCTTCCGAACCGGCCAGCTGCGCCATCGACGCGACGGCCGCCGCGTCCGGGGCCTCGTAGGCGATGGTGGCGGCGTCGCGGGCCGGGTCGCTGGACGCGAAGGCGCTCACCTGCACGTGGTATTGCAGGCCTTGCTCGTCCTTGCCGTGCAGGTACTGCGCGCCCAGTTCCAGCGCGGCGAGATCCTTGAACGCCGACCGTTTTACGCGCGCGATCACGTGCGACATGAAGTGCCCCGTGTAGCGCTTGCCGATGTTCGGCAACTGGTCGCCGAAGGAGTTCAGCAGCAGGGTCGCCGGTGGGATCGTCCCCATCGCCAGCACGATGCGCGCATTGCCCACGCTTAAGGGGCCGCGGCTCGTGTAGAGCGCGGTGACGGTACCCTGGCCGTCGTGCAGCAGGCGCTGGACGATGCACTGGTCGACGAGCGCCAGTTCCTGGCCGTGGCCCTGGTCCGCGAGGGCCTGCTGGCGCTGCTGCAGGCCGAGCAGGGTGCCGACCGTCGAGTACTTGTAGAACTTCACGCCCTGCCATTCGCTGTGGCCGACGGCCATCGGTGCCGGGAACGCGCCTTCGGCCGACGGGACGAAGCGCTTGAAGTTCTCGTGCAGGTTGGTGTCGAGCTGGCGCTGCAGGCTGCCGTACACGCCATCGTCGATGCGGTCCGCCGTCGTCACGTGCAGGAAGGCGCGGGCGCCGTCCCAGAAGCCGGGTGTCTGCGTGACGTCGACGAGCGCCTGCGGCCAGTCCCGCATCAGGTCCGGTTCCGGGGCCGGGCACCAGGCGCTCCAGTAGGTCGAGCGGCCGCCCAGTACGGGGATGTAGCCGGCCTGGAAGAACTTCGAGCCGGTCGTGGCCATCGCCGTGCTGCGCGTCCACGGGTACGTCGTGCAGGGCGAGCCGGTGGCCTGGAAGGCCGCCGGCAGCATCTGGTAATGCACGGGCAGCCAGTAGCCGCCGCGCTCCAGCACGAGGATGCGCGCCTGCGGATTGCGCGCCAGCGCACGGTCGATGAACGCGACGGCGGTGGGGCCCGTGCCGATGACGATGAAGTCGTAGGAGGTAGCTTGCGCCTGCGCCCAGTCGGTCGTGAAGAAGGCGCTGGCCGCGATGCGGTCGGCGTCCGCCGTCTGCGGGCCCGGCACGGGATAACCCTCGTTGATCCCGGCCGGCATGGCACCCGCTTTCGTATAAAAGCGTTTGTAGTTGGCTGACATGCTGTCTCCTTATTTGGCGACCGGCTTGCCGCGCAGGTCGAGGCCGTTCAGCACGTGCGGTTTATGCGACGTGGCGCTGTACCACAGCGGCAGGGATTTGAAGGTCAGCACCATGTCGAAGTCGCCCGCGATGCTGCCGGCGTCCATCGGTACGTTGCCCTTGCGGTTCTGGAACCAGCGCAGCCAGTCCGGGGAGCCGGGCGGCGGCGACACGATGTACTGGTTGGCGGCGATCTGCGGCGGGTTCGACGTGGCGGGCAGCAGGAACGACGGCATGGTGTTCGTCTTGGGATTCCATTGCGCCGTGCTGTGGCAGCTCATGCACGAGGAGTTCTGGGCATTCTTGACCTGCTTCTGCGTGCCGCCGTCCTGGTACGCGATGTCGTTCATGGCGCCGTCGTTCGGGCCGGACAGGCGGTTGCCCCAGCCGAACGTGGCGCCGCCGTATGCCGGTGCGGCCGGATTGTTCCAGTTCTGCAGCAAAGGTGCGGCCGGGTTGACCGTGCTGTTGGCCTGCGGGTCGTTACCCCATTGCGCGCCGAGCACCACCATCTGGTCCCAGATGCCGTTCGGGCCCGGCTTGACGCTCTTGTCGTAGACGAGCGTCGTGAAGACCCAGCCGGTGTCCGGCGCGGACTGGCTGTCCTTGACGATGATGTCGAACTGCATCAGGTACGTGTTCGTCACCTTGGGCAGTTTCGTGTCGCCGGACGTGGCGTTGGTCTTGATGTACAGCGGCCAGGCCTGGGTGCCGGTCATCACGGGCCATACGTCCGGGCCGGCCGTGATGAACGCGGCCTTGATGATCAGCGCGCCTTCCGCGAACTGGGTGCTCGTGGACGTGACGTTCGGCTTCATGCCGCCGCCCGCCGTCCAGACGTGGTTCAGCGTCTGGGCCGCGACCTTGTCGTAGTAGGTCAGCACATAGGTCGTGATCGGCTTCTTCAAACCGCTGGCGGCGAACAGCGAGGCGTCCAGCGGGTTGCTGCCGACGTACATGCCGTGGATCGCTTCGCGTCCGCCATAGCTGCCGTTGGCGCTGCCCAGCCACGGCTCGTTGTACCAGCCGCGCGCGGCCGCGTTCCAGTGGGCGTAGTCGAACAGCAGGGTCTGCATATCCTTGCCGACCGCGGCCTTCAATGCCTCGGCGTAGGCACTTGCGTTCTGGACCGTGATCTTGCCGTTCTGGATGGCGTCGCGCCAGGGCATGGCCGGCGTCGCGGCCTTGGCGGGGTACGCGTGGCTGAGCTTGAACAACGGGCCGTTGTACTGGCTGGCCGGCGGCAGCGCGCCGTTGTTGTCCGCGTACGGTGTCGCGACCGGTGCGGCCGTCGCGGCCAGCGGGATCAGGCACAGGGCCAGGCTGAAGTATCCGGATTTCATGCGATGCGTCCCCTTTCGTCGGTGGTTTGATTACTTTGGGAAACTAACGCGCCGGAAATGTCGCAACGTTGAAGAAGCGCAAGGATTCCAATAATCAACACTGACGGTCGCCATTGCCATGCCGGCCGCATGCGGTTAAGTGCTGCGGGGCATGGCTATTTGCTCAAACGCAGCTGCAGACCCGTTTCCGTGTAGGTCGGGGTCGCGGTAAAGCCGTCCACGGCGATGGTTTCGAACTTCCCTTTCAGGCTCGTGGCAGTAATCACGGTCAGCGTGTCGCCAACGGCCGGCGTGTAGCCGTCCAGGAACTTGACCCGCAGCGTGCCGCCGGCGATCGTCGCGGTGCCGCCGACGTTGAGGCGTCCCTGCTGGCCGGCACCCAGGCGCAGTTCGAGCGTGGCGCCGGCGAGCTGCGTGTAGTTGCCGCCCACGACCAGCGCAGCCGGCGCGTTGCTGACCACGGCACCGCCGCCGGCGACGTAGACATCGCCGCTGCCGAACGCCTTGGCCGACAGCGCCTCGAGCGTTCCCCCTTCGATCTGGGCGCCGCCGGTCCAGCTGTTCTGACCGCCCAGCTGCAGCGTGCCGGTTCCTTGCTTGACCAGCTTCCCGCTGCCGGTAATGTCGTTACGCCACCGGTCGACTGCGTTGAAGCCGCCCTTGCTCGCATCCATGTTCACGATCACGTTACCGGTAAAGGCGGCATAGCCTTCGGCTGCGGCGAACAGATTCAGGCGGCCCCAACCTTCAGGATCGTCCAGAACCGGGTAACCGGAGGCAATCGCAGTGGTTTTCAGCACGACGCGGCGCTGTGCATCGGTCAGGTAAGGCAGCCGTGTCTCGAGCAGCACTTCGGCGCCCTTCGGCACCACGGCCGGCAGGTTCGCGGCCCCGGTCTGCGGCAGGTTGTAGGTCATGCGCCGCACGTAGTTGGCACGGCTGGTGGCGTAGTCGGCGAAACGGTCGTTGGCGGCGGTGCCGGACACGGCGTAGGCCGCAAAGGTCGCCGGCGTGGTGCCGGTCAGCTTCATGAGGGTCGCATGGGCCTGTGTCACGGCAGCGGAGCGGACGGCGGCACCGGCCGCGATCAGGTTGGCGGCAGCCACGGCCTGCGCCTGTACCCGGCCACTGATGACATCCAGCGGCGAATGCATGCCCGCGAGGATGCGGCTTTCGCCCAGTTCCAGGCCGCGGCCGACCAGTTCCTGGTAGCGCTCCGGCAGCACGTAAGCCATGCCGACGGCATTGCGGGTCGCTTCGGCCGCGTGGCCGCTGGTGAAGCCGCCGTCGGTGCCCGGGGTCGTACTCTTGGCCGGCTCCAGTTGCGGCACAACCTTCACCGCGCTGCTCCAGCGGTAGGGACGCGCATATTTGTAGAAACGCTTGGCGGGCTCGGTCGAGCCATTGTTGCCCATCGAGTTGATCAGGTCGACGACCTTGCCGAAGTCGGCATTGGCGTCGCCGCCGACGCCGTTGTTGTTGCCGCCATCATCGTATTTGACGGTGGTGGCATCCAACGGAATCTCGGTGATCGTGGTGGTCTGGCGCGTGGCCGTGCGCCAGGCACTGGTCAGCGGACCCATGCCTTCGGTCACGCTGTAGCCCTTGTTGCGGCGATCGTCCAGGTAAGCCTGCAGTGTCTGCCCGGCGGTGCGATTGGCGGTGGCTTTGACCACGTAGTCGATATTCGCGTTGTGAACGGCCGCGTTGACGATGGTGCCGCCATTGGTGCCGTCGTTGGGCAACCCGGTCCAGGTCGAACCGACCACCGCAGGGAAGCCATCCACGGCGGGCGCGGTGACGCCGGCGTCGACGATCTCGGTCAAGGGTTTCCAGATGTCGAGCATGCCGCCGAGTACGCGCACACCGGCGTTGGTCGCCAGGGTTGCATAACGGGCGTCGCCACGCTGGTTGGTGGCGGCCGTATCGACGAAGGCCAGCGCCGACGGTACCGGTGCCGTGTCGGGTGCACCCTGGTCGGCGGGCGCGGCCGGAATGACGAGGATGGTGTCGGCATTGTCGTTGCGATCGGAGCCGCCGCAGGCTGTCAGCGCGAGCATGGTGCCGGCAGCGATGGCGAGAGGAAGACGGCGCAGTGGATTGGGGTGGTGCATGCGAAACCCTTTAATGTGTTGTCAAAGCGGAAAAATCGGTCGCATGATATGAGCGGCTGATGACGGCTTGATGACGGACGATTCTTGTAATTAGGGTGAAATATTTGTCAACTAACCTCCGGGGCATTCCTTTTGTGAACCCTGGAGAGTTGACGCATGAACCCGAATCCCGACCTGTCCCGCCGCCGCCTGCTTCGCCTGATGGGCGCCACCCCGATGCTGCCGCTGGGCGCCGGCGGCGTGGCCGCGTTGCTGGCCGGCTGCGGCGGCGGCAGCAGTCATGACAACGTCAGCGACACCCCGACGACCACCGCGCCGACGACGCCGGCCGTGACGCTCGCCAGCGTGTCGTTCGGGTCGATGACGGCGCCGACCCTGGCCGCCGCCGCCGCGATGGCGACGACGTCCGTCGGCTCGACGATGACCGTCAACTTCAGCGACAGCAGCAAGCTCGATTTCAAGCTGTCGTATCAACCGTTCTTCATCACGGGCGACATGGTCCCGAACGGCAGCGGCGGCACCATCCTCGCCGGCGGCTACTACGACATCAACAACAAGCCGATCATTGACTCGACGGTCGCCGGCAAGGAGCGCCAGTTCTTCTCCGACTCGCCGGACGGCACGTCGCTGCTGACGGTGCCGAACGCGAACGTGGCCGGCGTGAAGGGCAATACGGTGTTCGCCGTCGTGCAGTTCGAGTACACGACGTGGGCGCAGGACGGCAAGACGGACATGTATGGCCGGCTGCCGTCGCCGATCGCCGTGCTGACCCTCGACCAGGACAAGACCACCGGCAAGCTGACGCTCGTGAAGTACCACAACGTCGACACCTCCAGCGTGAACGGCCTGTGGATCACGTGCGGCGCCAGCCTGTCGCCGTGGGGCACGCACCTGTCGAGCGAGGAGTACGAGCCGAACGCCTACCTCGCCGCCACCGACGCGCAATTCAAGGCCTTCAGCAGGAACCTGTACGGCGACGAGACGAAGGCGAACCCGTACAACTACGGCCACCTGCCGGAAGTGACGGTCAACGCGGACGGCACCGCATCGATCAAGAAGCACTACTGCCTGGGCCGCATCTCGCACGAGCTGGTGCAGGTGATGCCGGACAACCGCACCGTGATCATGGGCGACGACGCCACCAACAGCGGCTACTTCGCGTTCGTGGCCGACAAGGAGAAAGACCTGTCCGCAGGCACGCTGTACGTGGCCAAGGTCGGCACGGGCTTCAGCCTGGACCCCGCCGGCGCCGCCGCGCCGCTCACGTGGATCAAGCTGGGTTCCGCCACGAGCGCCGAGATCCGCTCGCTGGCCGCGTCGCTGAAACCGGCCGACATCATGGACGTCAAGACCACCGACCCGCTTGATGCCACCTACACGAAGGTCACCGCCAATGGCCGCGTCGAGTGGATCAAGGTGAAGGCCGGGATGGAAAAGGCGGCCGCGTTCCTGGAGACGCACCGCTACGCCGCCCTCGTCGGCGCATCGATGGGCTTCACGAAGATGGAAGGCACCACCGTCAACATCAAGGACAAGATCGCCTACTCGGCCCTGCAGAACTGCCAGAGCTCGATGGTCGCCGGTAACGCGCTGAACGTGCCGGGAAACGGTATCGCGATCCCGAAGGCGCTGAACGCGGGCGCCGTCATGATGCTGAACCTGAAGGGCGGCCAAAAGGACACGGCCGGCAACGCCATCGACAGCGAGTGGATGCCGGCGGATACGAAGGCGCTGCTGGTGGGCGAGGACATCGCCGCCGACGCCCTCGGCAACACGGCGAACCCGGACAAGGTGGGCAACCCGGACAACCTGAAGTTCTCGGAAAAGATGCGCACGCTGTTCATCGGCGAGGACAGCAGCCAGCACGTCAACAACTTCCTGTGGGCGTACAACGTCGACACGAAGCAGCTCTCGCGCCTGCTGTCGGTGCCGGCCGGCGGCGAGTCGACGGGCCTGCATGCCGTCGACGACGTCAATGGCTGGACCTACATCATGAGCAACTTCCAGCATCCGGGCGACTGGGGCGGCATCCACGCCAACGTCAAGGGCACGCTGGACCCGCTCATCAAGGCCAACTACAAGGACAAGTTCGGCGCGGCGGTCGGCTACCTCACCGGTGAACTGGCGCAGTTCAAGCTGGCCAAGGCGTGATGCATCGGGCTCAGAAGAGCCCGACGAACTCGCGCGCCGCCGAGTACGGATCCGGCGCCTGCACCACGCTGCTGATGGCGGCGACCATATCGGCCCCGCGCGAGACGAGGGGCCGCGCGTTCGCCGCCGTCATCCCGCCGATCACGACCACCGGCACGCACAGGCTGGCCTTGGCCTGCAGGACGATGTCCGGCGGCGTCGTCACGGCATACTTCTTCACGAGCGACGGGTAAAAACCGCCGAACGCGACATAGCTCGCGCCCGCGCCCTGCGCGCGGCGCGCCAGTTCCAGGTCGCCGTAGCACGACGCGCCCACGATCTTGTCCTGGCCGACCAGGCCGCGCACGGCCGCCACCGGCGCATCGAGGCCGCCCACGTGGATGCCGTCCGCATCGAGCTCCGTGCACAACGTCACATGGTCGTTGATGATCAGCGGCCGGCCGTTGCGGCGGCACAGCGCGAGCAGGGCAGAGGCCTGTTCGCGGGCCAGCTCCGGTCCCGCATCCTTGTGGCGGTACTGGATCAGCGCGGCGCCGGCGCGCAGCGCCTGCTCCGTCACCTCCAGCAGGCGGTCGGTGTCGTCCCAGTTCGGGGTCACCAGGTACAAACCTCGCATGTTCTCTCTCCTATGGATGGATGCGGCGCGGGATGCGCTGGCCCGGCGCGATGGCGTAGGCATGCGCGAGCGTCCGGTCGCAGTAGCGCTGGCCCAGTTCGAGGGCCTGCGCCATCGTGTCGCCCAGCGCCAGGCGCGCCGCGATGCTCGACGCGAGCGTGCAGCCGCTGCCGTGGAATTCGCCGCGCAGCCGCGGCCAGCGCCACTCGCGCGCGCCGGCGGCCGAGAGCCAGCGGTTGACGACGTCGACGCCGTCGGCATGTCCGCCCGTGACCAGCACGTGGGGGCAGGGCAGGTCGGCGCCCGTCGTGGAGATACCCAGCGCCGCCGCCTCCGGCAGGTTCGGTACGACGAGCGTCGCCAGGGCCAGCAGCGGCGCCAGCGCGGCCAGGGCGTCGCCGCGCGCCAGGCTGTCGCCGCGGCCGCTGGCCAGCACCGGATCGAGGACGACGGGCAGGCCGGGCCGGCGCACGCGCAGCATGCGGATGATGCCGGCGATGGCTTCCGCGTTTTCCCGGCTGCCCGGAATGCCGATCTTCACCGCGTGGATGGGCATCGTGTCGGCCAGCACCACGGCCTGGCGCAGCAGCAGGCCCGCATCGACGGGCACCACTTCGCGCACGGCGTTGTTGTCCTGGACCGTCAGCGCCGTCACGAGCGGCAGCGCGTGCGCACCCTGGGCCGAAATCGCTTCGATGTCGGCCTGGATGCCGGCGCCGCCCGACGGATCGAGGCCGGCGCACACGAGGACGCAGGGCCGCAGGGCCGCGTCCATCAGATCCGGCCCACCATCGGCGACGACGGCGACGCCGCGAACTTGCGCGGCATGCGGCCGGCCAGGTACGCTTCGCGGCCCGCTTCCACCGCGAGGCGCATCGCATTGGCCATGCGCACCGGATCCTTGGCGCCGGCGATGGCGCTGTTCATCAGGACGCCGTCGCAGCCCAGTTCCATCGCGATGGCCGCGTCGGACGCCGTGCCGACGCCCGCGTCGACGATCACGGGCACCTGCGTCTGCTCGATGATCAGCGACAGGTTCCACGGATTCAGGATGCCCATGCCGGAGCCGATCAGCGACGCGAGCGGCATGATCGCCGCGCAGCCGATGTCTTCCAGCATGCGGGCCTGGATCGGGTCGTCGCTGCAATAGACCATCACGTCGAAGCCGTCGCGCACCAGTTCGCGCGCGGCGACCAGCGTCTCCGGCATGTTCGGGAACAGCGTCTTCTCGTCGCCCAGCACTTCCAGCTTGACGAGCTTGTGGCCGTTCAGCAGTTCGCGCGCCAGCTGCAGCGTGTACACGGCGTCCTTCGCGTTGTAGCAGCCCGCCGTGTTGGGCAGGATCGTCCAGCGCGACGGCGGCACCACGTCGAGCAGGTTCGGCTCATTGGCGTGCTGGCCGATGTTTACGCGGCGGATCGCCACCGTGATGATGTCGGCGCCCGATGCTTCGGTCGCCGCGCGGGTCTGTTCCAGGTCGCGGTATTTGCCGCTGCCCACCAGCAGGCGCGAGTTGTATTCCTTGCCGGCGATGATCAACGGCCGGTCCGCAGAGGTTGCATTCGTCATGTTGTGCTCCGTATCGTTGAGATCAGCCGCCGCCGATGGCGCGCACCACGTCCACGCGGTCGCGCGCCTGCAGGGGCGTGTCGCGCCAGCGCTCGCGCGGCACGACCTGGCGGTTCACGGCCAGCGCGAGCTTCTGTCCCGCGAGGCCCAGCGATTCCACGAGGTCGTGCAGGCTGGCCTGCGCCGGCAGCGTGTGCGCGGCGCCGTTCAGTTCGATCTCGACCATCCTTTATTCCTTGTGATACAGCTCGGCGCCGCGCTTCATGAACTCGACGGCCTTCACCTGCATCCCCTGTTCCAGCGCCGCGTTCGCAGCAATGCCCTGGCCGGCCGCATAATCCCGTACCTCCTGCGTGATCTTCATCGAGCAGAAGTGAGGACCGCACATCGAGCAGAAGTGCGCCACCTTGGCGGAATCCTTGGGCAGGGTCTCGTCGTGGAAGGAACGCGCCTTGTCCGGGTCGAGGCCCAGGTTGAACTGGTCTTCCCAGCGGAATTCGAAACGGGCTTTCGACAGCGCGTTGTCGCGGATCTGCGCGCCCGGATGGCCCTTGGCCAGGTCGGCCGCGTGCGCAGCGATCTTGTACGTGATGATGCCGTCCTTGACGTCGTCCTTGTCGGGCAGGCCCAGGTGCTCCTTCGGCGTCACGTAGCACAGCATCGCCGTGCCGTACCAGCCGATGTTGGCGGCGCCGATGCCGGACGTGATGTGGTCGTAGCCCGGCGCGATATCGGTCGTCAGCGGCCCCAGCGTGTAGAACGGCGCCTCGTGGCACTGCTCCAGCTGCAGGTCCATGTTTTCCTTGATGAGCTGCAGCGGCACGTGGCCCGGGCCCTCGATCATCACCTGCACGTCGTGCTTCCACGCGACCTGCGTCAGCTCGCCGAGCGTCTTCAGTTCGGACAGCTGGGCTTCGTCGTTGGCGTCGTAGATCGAGCCGGGGCGCAGGCCGTCGCCCAGGCTGAACGCGACGTCGTATGCCTTCATGATGTCGCAGATCTCTTCGAAATGCGTGTACAGGAACGATTCCTTGTGGTGGGCGAGGCACCACTTGGCCATGATCGAGCCGCCGCGCGAGACGATGCCCGTCAGGCGGTTCGCCGTCATCGGCACGTAGGCGAGGCGCACGCCCGCGTGGATGGTGAAGTAGTCGACGCCTTGCTCCGCCTGCTCGATCAGCGTGTCGCGGTAGATTTCCCACGTCAGGTCCTCGGCCTTGCCGTGCACCTTTTCCAGCGCCTGGTACAGCGGCACCGTGCCGATGGGGACGGGGCTGTTCCGGATGATCCATTCGCGCGTCTCGTGGATATGCTTGCCGGTGGAGAGGTCCATCACGGTGTCGCCGCCCCAGCGCGTGGCCCACGTCATCTTCTCGACTTCCTCGCCGATCGACGACGTCACGGCCGAGTTGCCGATGTTCGCGTTGATCTTCACGAGGAAGTTGCGGCCGATGATCATCGGCTCCGATTCCGGGTGGTTGATGTTGTTCGGCAGGATGGCGCGGCCGCGCGCGATCTCGTCGCGGACGAATTCCGGGGTGATCTCGCGCGGGATGCTGGCGCCGAACGACTGGCCCGGATGCTGGCGGCCGATCATCTGCGCCATGCGCTTGCCCGTCGGGCCGGCGGAGTCCAGCGCCGCGAGGTATTCCTGGCGGCGCAGGTTTTCGCGGATGGCCACGTATTCCATCTCGGGCGTGACGATCCCCTGGCGCGCGTAGTGCATCTGCGTGACATTGCGCCCAAGCACGGCGCGGCGCGGCTTGCGCTGCAGGTTGAAACGCAGCTCGGCCAGCTTCGGGTCGTTCAGCCGTTCGACGCCGTAGTGCGACGACGGGCCCGCCAGTTCTTCGGTGTCGCCGCGCTCGCGGATCCAGTCGGCGCGCAGGGCGGGCAGGCCGGAGCGGATGTCGATGGCGGCCTCGGGATCCGTGTAAGGGCCGGACGTGTCGTAGACCCACACGGGCGGATTCGGCTCATGGCCGAACGACGCGGGCGTGTCGGACTGGGTGATTTCGCGCATCGGCACGCGGATGTCGGGGCGGCTGCCCGTCACGTAGACCTTGCGGGAATTGGGCAGCGGCGCGACAGCTGCGGCGTCGACCATGGCGCTGGCGGAGAGGAATTTCGGATCGGCGTTCAAGTGCACTCCTTGTTGGTCACTGAAGATCGGCGATCCAGCTGAAGGAGGTGCGGAGAATACGTGCAGCGAACGTGCGCGTTGACTCTGTAGCTTCCCTTCGCTGGCATTATCCAGATCAGGTTCGGAGGGTATTTCTCACCCACGCCGTTTGACGGCGCAGGACCCCTAGCATTGGTGTCGTTTCGTGCAGTCCACGAAACGACGGGACGGAGTGTACGCGGGTTTTATGCGCTTGGCAAACAGGAACCGCGGGGTGCGGAATGGTGCATACTATCGGCCTGTCTCCCCGATCCCACAGAACGAACCGATCCATGGCCCTGCTCACCCATCTGCTCCTGTACCCGATCAAATCCTGTGCCGGCATCGCCGTCCGGTCCGCCACCGTGCTCGAATCCGGCCTGTTCGCGCTGGGCGTGCACGACCGCGAATGGATGCTGGTGACGGAAGACGGCCAGTTCCTCACGCAGCGCGAGCATCCGCGCATGGCGCTGGTCCGGCCGCTGCCGGACGGCGACAGGCTGCGCGTCCATGCGCCCGGCATGGATCCGCTGGCGCTGCCGCTTGCGTGGGACGAGTCCGCGCCCAGACGCACGGTGAAGATCTGGGACGACACGGTGGACGCCGCCGATTGCGGCGACGCGGCGGCGGACTGGTTTTCCAGCGCGTTGAAAACCCCGTGCCGGCTCGTGCGCTTCCACCGCGACGTCGTGCGCCCGACGAGCACCAAATGGACCAACGGCGTGGCAGCGCAGACGCGTTTCGCGGACGGCTACCCGCTGCTGCTGATCGGCCAGGCGTCGCTGGACGACCTCAACGCGCGCCTCGTCGCGGCCGGCCGCACGGCGTTGCAGATGGACCGCTTCCGCCCGAACCTCGTCGTCGACGGCATCGACGCCTGCGAAGAGGATTTTCTCGCGACGCTCACGATCGGCGACGTGGAGATCCGTCCCGTGAAGCCGTGCGCGCGCTGCCCGATCCCGTCCATCGACCAGGCGACGGGTGTCCCGGGACCGGACCCGCTCGACATCCTGCAGACCTACCGCGCCAACCCGCGCATGGAAGGCGCCGTGTGCCTGGGCATGAACTGCATCGTGACGGCGGGGGCCGGCCGCGAGCTGCATCTCGGGCAGGCACTGGAAACCGAGATCGCGTTCTAGCGTCCGCAGGACAGATGCCTTCAGCCTGCCTGACTGCAATGTAGGGATTTCCTGATATTTCATCCATCATATTATTGCTAAGATCTAGTTTTTTTAGCAAAACCACGGCTGGCTCGACACTGGCCCAATGAGAGGATGCATGAATGGAAATCGCGTTGCTTAAGCAAACAAGTATCGGCACGCGTCTCGCGTCCGGTTTTGGTCTCGTCGTGCTGCTGCTGGCCGCCGTGGCCATCCTCAGCGTGATGCGCCTGAAAGAAGGCGCCACGATCACCGACGAAATCGTGAACGATCGCCACGTGAAGGTGACGCTGGCGCTCGAGATCAAGAACGACGTCAATGCCGTCGCACGTCATCTGCGCAACGCCGTGTTGGCCCCGACGTCGGAAGACCGCAAGACGTTTATCGACAAGGTAAATGAAGCGGCAAACCATTCCGCCGAGCGGCTGCGCAAGCTCGACGCGATGATCAATAACACGGTCGCCAGGGATATCTTCACGCGAATGACGGCGGCACGCGCCGCCAACGTCGAGGTGCGGAGCCGGATCCAGAAGCTGATCGAAGCCGGTGAACGCAATCAGGCCGTCGATTTGCTGTTTGCCGAAGGGATCCCGAAACAGACCGCGTATTTCGCCGAGCTCGACAAGATGGCCAGCTTCCAGCGGGACGTGATGACCACCATCGGCAAGAATTCGATCGAACGGGCAGATTCCGGCGCCGCGTTCGTGAGCACCATGTCTGTCTGCGCCGTCCTGCTGGCGCTGGTCGTGGGTACCGTCATCACGCGCGGGCTGTTGAAAGAACTGGGGGGCGAGCCGGGATATGCTGCCGATATCGTGAAAAGCATCGCCGCACGCGACCTGACCGTGTCGGTCGACACGCGGCCGAACGACCGGCACAGCATGCTGGCCGCGGTGCGAGGCATGCGCGAAGACCTGGTCAACGCCGTCGCCGAGATCCGCACCGGCACCGAGACCATCGCGGCCGCGTCGCAACAGATCGCGTCCGGCAATGCGGACCTGTCCGCGCGCACGGAAGAACAGGCCAGCTCGCTCGAGGAGACTGCGTCGTCGATGGAGGAATTGACTTCGACCGTCAAACAGAACGCCGACAACGCGCAGCAAGCCAACCAACTGGCGCTGGCCGCTTCCGACATCGCCCTCAAGGGCGGCGCGGTGGTCGCCGAAGTGGTGCATACAATGGGTGCCATCAACACCTCGGCCAAGCAGATCGCCGACATCATCGGGGTGATCGATAGTATCGCTTTCCAGACCAATATCCTCGCGCTGAATGCGGCGGTGGAGGCCGCGCGTGCCGGAGAGCAGGGCCGCGGCTTCGCCGTGGTGGCGTCGGAAGTGCGCAACCTGGCGCAGCGCAGCGCGACGGCGGCCAAGGAAATCAAGGCGTTGATCGACAACTCGGTCGGGGAAATCGAGACCGGCAGCAAATTGGTGGAGCAAGCCGGCGCCACGACCCGGGAGGTGGTGGAGGCCATCCAGCGCGTCACCAGCCTGATGGGCGAGATCAGTGCCGCCAGCCTGGAACAGACGGCCGGGATCGACCAGGTCAACCGCGCGATCTCGCAGATGGACCAGGTCACGCAGCAAAATGCGGCGCTGGTCGAGGAGGCCGCGGCTGCTTCCGAGTCACTCCAGGAGCAGGCGGAAAAGCTGGCGTTCGTCGTCGGCCAGTTCCAGCTTCCCGGGCAGCGCTCGACGCTGCCGTCCCTGACGGCCGCGGTGCCGGCGCACCCCGTATTCAATCTGGGGCGTGATCACCGGTCCAGCGTCGCCAGCATCTCGAACGGATAGATCCCCCGCCGGTGCCCATCGCTGAACGCGAGGTTCAGCGCATAGGCACCCACGGGTTCGATGGCGGCCAGGCGCACGTCCGCCTGTTCCTGGATGTCGATCCCGGCCCGCCGCTGCGCGCGGCACTCGGAGCATGGGCACACGGCGCGCAGCCGCGCGTGCGTGACGCGTGCGCTGCGGCCGTCTGCCCAGTGCAGCGCCAGCACGCCTTGCGCGGCGTGGTTCTCGATGGTCTCCGGCAGCGCCGTCATGCTTGCGCCCCGATCTGCTGGAGCGCGAGGCGCACGGACTTGCGCACTTCCGGATCCGGGTCGCTCTCCGCCGCGCGCAGCGCGGGCAGGGCGGCCGGCGAGCCGATCTCGCCCAGCGCCAGCGCCGCCTCCTTCCTCAAATTGCTGATCGTGTGCGTGAGCGCGGCGGTCAATCCGGGCAGCGCATCCAGGTTGCGCAAGCGGCCCAGGCTGCGGGCGGCGCGCAGGCGCACCTGCCAGTAGGCGTCGTCCAGCGCGGCGATGAGGGCCGGCGCCGCGTCGCGCAGGCGCAGCTTGCCGAGCGTCGTCGCGGCTTCCTCGCGCACCTGCCAGGCCTGGTCGGACAATGCCGCCAGCAGGGCGACGAGTACCGGGGGCGTCTCCTCCGCGAAACCCAGCGCCCCTGCCGCGGCGCGCCGCACCTCCGGCACCGGATCCTGGATCGCCAGCCGCGTCAGCGCGTCGACCCCATCGAGGCGTTTCAGGTAACCCAGCACGGTCACGGCTTCGCGCCGCACGAGCGGGTCGGCGTCGCCGAGCGCCGCCAGCGCGGGCGCAAAACTGTCCGCCACGCGCAGCTCGCGCACGCCGCGCAGCGCGGCCGCACGCACGAAGGCGTCGCTCGCTCCGATATAAGGCAGCAGTTCCTGTGCCGATTCCGGCAGCTTCAGTTCGGAGAGGCTCTGGGCCGCCGCGGCGCGCACGTCGGCATCCTCGTCCGACAGCAGGCGCGCAAGGCCGCGCACGGTTGCCGGCGACTCGAAGGCTTCCAGCGCCCGCGCCGCTTCCGTGCGCACGACGGCGGCATCGTCGCCGAGCGTGGCCAGCAGCAGCGGCACGTGGGCATCGCCGTCCAGGTCGGCCAGGTCCATCAAGGCGATGCGGCGCACGGTCGCATCGTCATCCTGCAGGCGTTCGGCCAAGTCGGCGAGTTCGAGGGCGTCGTAAATATCGGAAGTCACGGTATATCCTTGCATGCAGGGTTCAGAGAGGGCCCAGGGGGCTCAGGCGCGCGAGCGGCGTGATGCTGGCCTGCGGGTGCAGCAGGTCCAGGCAGTGACGCTTCAAGCGCGTGAAGTGGTTCGAGGTCATGACGTCCGGATGGCGCGGGCGTTCGAAGTCGAGGCGGATCTCGTCGATGATGCGGCCCGGCCGCGGGCTCATCACGAGGATGCGGTCGGCGAGGAACAGCGCCTCGTCGATGTCGTGCGTGATGAAGATGATGGTCGTGTTCACGCGCGCCCACACGTCCAGCAGCAGTTCCTGCATCTTCAACCGCGTCTGCGCGTCCAGCGCGCCGAACGGTTCGTCCATCAGCATCACGCGCGGATGGTTGATCAACACGCGCGCGATCTCCACGCGCTGCTGCATGCCGCCCGACAGCTGGATCGGATAGCGGTCCTCGAAGCCGGCGAGGCCCACGAGGCCCAGCAGCTCGCGCGCCCGTTCGCGCCGTTCGCGCCGGCCCACGCCCTGCATCTTGAGGCCGAAGGCGACGTTGTCCAGCACCTTCTTCCACGGGAACAGCGTGTGTTGCTGGAAGACGAGGCCGCGGTCCGGATGCGGTCCGGCGACCGGCGCGCCGTCGACGTGGATGCTGCCGCGGCTCGGCGTCCAGTGGCCGGCGAGGGCGCCCAGCAACGTGGACTTGCCGCAGCCGGAAGGACCGAGCACGCAGACGAATTCGCCCGGGGCGATGGACAGCGACACGTCCTGCACGGCGTCGAATGCCTGCGCTCCCTCGCCGAGGCGGATGCCCAGCCCGTCGATGTCGATGGCGCCGCCCTGCGCGAGCTGCGCGCGTTCGAACTTGGTGGTCTGGTTCATCGTTTTTTCCTCTGCATGTGGTACCAGGGCATGGCGAGGTCGCCGATCTTCTTCACGAGCGCGCTGCTGCCCATGCCGATGACGCCGATGAACAGCATGCCGACGACGATGTCCGGGTAGTTCTGGATCGTGTACGCGGCCCACGTGTAGTAACCGATGCCGAACTGGCCGGAGATCATCTCCGCCGTCACGAGGCAGAACCACGCCGTGCCCATGCCGATCGCCAGGCCCGTGACGATGTTCGGCGCGGCCGCCGGCAGGATCACTTCCGAGAAGATGGTCCAGCGCCCGGCACCGAGGCTGCGCGACGAGGCGACGAGGCGCGGGTCGGCGCCTTCCACGCCGTGGACCGTGTTCAGCAGGATCGGGAACAGCGCGCCGATGAACGTGATGAACACCATCGACAGTTCCGACGACGGGAACATCAGGATCGCCAGCGGGATCCACGCGACGGCCGGGATCGGGCGCAGCATTTCCAGCGGCGGCAGCAGCACGTCTTCCAGCAGCCGCGAACGGCCGATGAACAGACCGAGCCCGATGCCGGCGATGCCCGCCGCCACGAAGCCGGCGAACACGCGCCACACGCTGGCCTTCAGGTGCAGCGCCAGCTTCGGCGATTCGACCAGCGTCGTGGCGGCTTCCAGCACGTCCTGCGGCGACGGCACGTTCTGGAACGTGACCAGGCCGAGGTCGAGGTGGTGCATGGAAGCCCACTGCCAGGCCGCCACGCAGGCGACGAGCGACAGCGCGCGCAGCAGCAGGCGGCCCGCGCGGCGCAGCAGGGCCGGGTCGATGGGGCGGGTGGCGGTGGCGTCCATGGTCAGATCGGCTTGCCCGCTTTGAGCGTATCGAAATCGACGACTTTGCCCTTCACTTTCGCCGCCTGCGTCTGCGCATCCGCCTTCAGCAGGTACGCGCTGACGTCCTTGCCGTCGGCCGCGACGACGAACCACGCGTCGCCGGCCAGCAGCTTCAGGCCCGAGCCCTGGTCGTGGGCGTACACGGTGCGCACCTTCTTGCCTGCCTGTTCCAGCTTGCGCAGTTCGGCGATGGCGGTGGTGGCGCTCGCGTAGTGCCGCACGAGCGGTTCGCCCTGCACCCAGATCTGCGTGAGGTGGCGGAAGTCGGTGATCGCCTTGCCGGTGACTGCGTCCTTGGCTTTCAACGGCAGCTTCTCGTAGTTCTTCAGCTGCTTGTCGTAGTCCAGGCCCGCCTGCCTGAAGGCGGTGCGAATAAAGGTATCGTCGATGAAGCTGTTCACGTCGATGTCGGAATCCGTGCGCTTCAGGAGGCGCAGGGTCTCGATCGACGTTTTCACCGCCTGGCGGTATTCCGGCTTCCACGTGAAGTCGCGCGTCTGCAGGCCCACGGGGCCGTGGAACAGGTAGTTCACTTCCGCTTCGATGCCGGTGACTTTCGCGATCAGCTCACTGTATTTTTCCGGCTCGGCCGCGATCAGGCGGTCCGCCTCGATGGCGGCGCGCAGGTAGGCGACGACGATTTCCGGATACTTCTTCGCATATGCCGCGTCGACGAGGCTGCCGTGCATCGTCGGCGCCTGGGCTTGCGAACCGTCGTAGATCTTGCGGGCGAAGCCGCGGTGCGGGAACAGTTCCGCGAACGGCACGAAGTCGGCGTGCGCATCGACCTTGTTGCTCTGCAGGGCCGAGCCGGCGACTTCCGGCGCCTGCGTCGTGATGTTCACGTCCTTCTCGGGATCCCAGCCTTGCGCCTTCACGGCGCGCAGCAGCATGCCGTGAGCGGTGGACGCGAACGGCACGGAGATCGTCTTGCCCCTCAGTTCCGCCAGCGATTGCACGGGCGAGTTCTTCGGCACGACGATGCCGTTGCCGGAACCGAGCGTGCTGCCCGACAGGACGGTGATGAAGATGCTCTTCCTGCCCGCCTTGGCATGCGCCGCGCCGTTGAAGGAGCCGGGGAAGTCGGCCATCGAGCCGAGATCCAGCTTGCCGGCCACCATCTCGTTCGTCAGCGGCGCGCCCGACGTGAAATTCTTCCACTCGATGTCGTACTTGACGTCCTTGTACTTGCCGTCGTGCGGCAGGTATTTTTCCAGCAGGTGCAGCTCGCGGATCAGGAGGCCGCCGGTGGCGCAGTTGATGGTCGTGTCCTGCGTGCCGATGGCGACGCGGATGGTCTCGGCCGCGTTGGCGGAGCCGAAGGCGAGCAGCAGGGACAGGGCGAGGAATTTCATTATTGTTCTCCGTAGTGTGGTTCAGCGCAGCAGATAGGGGATATCGACGTGGACGGCACCGGTGGGGCAATCCTTCTCGCACGGCATGCAGTACCAGCATTCGTCGAACTTCATGTAGGCCTTGCCCTTGACCATGTCGATGGCCAGCACGTCGAGGGGGCACACGTCCACGCACACGGTGCAGCCCTTGTGTGCGATGCATTTGTCGTCGTCGACGGTGACGGGGACGCTGGTGATGTTGATGGTGGTCGGCATGAGGTTCTCCTGGTCAGGCCGCGAGGGCTTCGGTCTTGTGCACGCGCAGGCGGCGGTAGGCGTCCTTCTCGTTGTCGTCGAGCGGAACGATGTACGGGGCGATCGGGCGCTTGAAGCAGGTCATCGCGCCATCCTGTTTCTTGAGCTGCACGTGCACGAACCAGTCGGCATCGTTGCGCTGCGGGTAATCGACGCGGTTGTGATACAGGCCCCAGCGGCTCTCCGTGCGGTACAGCGACGCGCGCGCGGCCATTTCGGCGCAGTCGCGGATCGCGTGGATCTCCATCGCGCGCATCAACTCGTGCGGGTTCCTCGCCTGCAGGCGATCGAGGTCGGCGCGGATCATCTCGAAGCGCTGCAGGCCGATCTCCATCTTGCGCGTCACCTTCGGCGGCTGCAGGTAGTCGTTGACCATGCGGCGCAGCTTGTACTCGACCTGGTTCGGCGGCAGCCCGTCCTCGCGCGCCAGCGGCGCCCACACGCGGGCGCGCTCGCGCTCGACCTGGGCCTCGTCGACGGCGGGCAGCTCGTGCGCCGCGCAGTAGGCGGCCGCGCTCTCGCCGGCCAGGCGGCCGTAGACGAAGGCGCCCAGCATGTAGTTATGGGGTACGCAGGCGAGGTCGCCGGCCGCGTGCAGTCCGGGCACCGTCGTGCGCGCATGCTCGTCGACCCACACGCCGGACGCGGAGTGGCCGCTGCACAGGCCGATCTCGGAGATGTGCATCTCGACCATCTGCTCGCGGTAGTCCGTGCCGCGCCCTTCGTGGAAGCGGCCGCGGCTCGGCCGCTCGTTCGTGTGCAGGATCGTCTCGATGGCCTGGATGGTTTCCTCGGCCAGGTGGTTCATCTTGAGGAAGACCGGGCCGTTGCCGCCCTGGAGTTCGTCGTGGAACTCCTGCATCATCTGGCCGCTCCAGTAATCGCATTCGATGAAGCGCTCGCCCTTCGCATTCGTCGTGTGGCCGCCGAACGGGCCCGTCACGTACGCGCAGGCGGGGCCGTTGTAGTCCTTGATCAGCGGGTTGATCTGGAAGCATTCGATGCCGGACAGCTCGGCGCCCGCGTGGTAGGCCATGCTGTAGCCGTCGCCCGCGTTGGTCGCGTTTTCGTAGGTGCCGAACAGGTAGCCGGAGGCGGGCAGGCCGAGGCGGCCGGCGGCGCCCGTCGCCAGCACGACGGACTTCGCGCGGATCACGTGGAAGTCGCCCGTGCGGCAATCGAAGGCCATCGCGCCGGCGATTTTGCTAGCACCTGAGCCGTCTTCCGCCGTGAGCAGCCGCGTGGCGACGAGGCGGTTGGTGATCTCGACGCGTGCCCGTTTCAGGCGGCGGTACAGCACCTTCTTGATGTCGTGGCCCTCGGGCATCGGCAGCACGTAAGTGCCCATGTGGTGGACCTTGCGCATCGCGTAGTCGCCCGTCTCGTCCTTCTCGAACTTCACGCCCCAGCTGTCCAGTTCCTCGATCATCGCGTAGCTGTTCTGCGCATACGCCATCACGGTGGCCTGGTTGACGATGCCGTCGTTGGCGATCGTGATCTCCTTGACGTACTGTTCCGGTGTCGCGAAGCCCGGCACGACGGCGTTGTTCAGGCCATCCATACCCATCGAGATGGCGCCGCTGCGCTTGACGTTGGCCTTTTCCAGCAGCAGCACGCGCAGCTGCGGGTTCGCTTCCTTGGCTTTGACGGCCGCCATCGGGCCGGCCGTTCCGCCGCCGATCACGAGCACGTCGACGGTTTGAATATGCGTTTCCATATCGGGTTCCAGTGAAATAAAGTGTCAGGGATGGCGCGGCAGGCGCAGGGCGTACTGGAAGGCTTCGCCGCGTACGTACAGGTATTCGAAGTCGAGCGGCACGCCGTCCGCCGTCCACGTCAGGCGCTCGATGCGCAGCAGGGCGGCGCCCGGTTCCACGCGCAGGGCCTGCGCCAGCGCGATGTCGGCGTTGACCGCGCCGATCCGGATGTCGGCGTGGCCCAGCGCGATGCCGTAGTCGGTTTCCAGGATCAGGAAGATGTCGCGTCCAGCGAGGTTTTCGCCGCGCAGGCGCTCGCCGATCGCGGGCGGCAGGTACGTGATCTCGAACGACACGGGCTCGCGGTCGAGCCAGCGCACGCGGTGGATCTCCGTCACGGGCGCGCCCGGCGCCACGCGCAGCCGCGCCGCAACCAGCGGCGACGCCTCGACCAGCGCGTGCTTCACGACGCGGTTGACGATCCGGTGGCCCTTGCGCGACATCGCTTCGCCGAAGCCTTCCAGCCGCGCCAGTTCCTGGCTCGGCGGGTTCTGCGCGACGTACGTGCCTTTGCCGGGCACCTTGACGATCACGCCTTCCTTCTGCAGGTCGCCCAGCGCCTGGCGCACGGTGATGCGGCTGACTTTGAAAAGGGCGCCGATCTCGCTTTCCGACGGCAGGCGCGTTTGCGGGGCGTAGGTGCCGTCGGCGATGCGTTCGCGCAGCCGTTCACGGACTTGCGAATACAGCGGGATGGCGGATGGTTCGATGGCGCGAAAGGTGGCGTTGTTCATGGTCTGGTATGTCCTGTCATGACAAGTCATGATTGGCAGGATGGTATCGACGGGCGGAGTCCCCGGGAACGAATGGTTTCGCGCTTATAAAGTTGAAAACCGCCTGAGTCGGCGGGCGTATATCGATATGCGGCGGATGCGCTAGACTGCGCGGATGCATTCCCTGATCGTCTTGCTCCATGGGGTAGGCCAGACCCCTGCCGACATGGCACCGTTGGCCGACCTGATCGCCGCACACGACCCGCAAGCGCGCGTCGCCGCGCCGCCGGCCGTTCACCCCTGCGACCGCGGCGGCACGGGTTTCCAGTGGATGTCCGTGGCTGGCATCACCGAAGAGAACCGTCCGGGCCGCATCCGCGCCGCGCTGCCGGCATTCGTCGCGACCATCGAGGCGCTGCAGCGCGCGCACGGCGTGGGCGCGGATGACTCGGTGCTGGCGGGCTTTTCGCAGGGTGCGATCATGGCGCTGGCCGCATGCCGGGACCGCTATCTCGCACGCCACGTCGTCGCCATCGCGGGGCGCTGCGCGCCGCTGCCGGACGCCTGGGAGCGGCGCACGGCCGTCACCCTCGTGCACGGCCGCATGGACCGGACGGTGCCCGTGCAGCACAGCGAACGCATGTTCGAACGCCTCGCCGCGCTCGGGGCCGACGTGCGGCTGGACGTCGTCCCGCGCGCCGTGCACCTGCTGGTGTCGCCGCTGCTGGAACGGGCCTGGGAGGCGGTCCGCGCAACATCGCGATAATATCTTGACAATGTTGTTGGCCTTACCTCATCATTTTCGTTTTCAAGCCGCGCAAGTTCGCGTAAATTAGGGTTTCTTGCTGAAGGGGAACCACAGATGCACGAGCGCGGCGCCAGTGTGCGCGAACTCATCGCCGAGAACGAGGCCTTGCGCCGCCAGTTGGCCAGCCTGATGGACCAGGCCGAGGGCAACCACGCCATCATGATGCGGCACCAGGCGTTCGACCTGGAGATCGTCGGCGCGAGCACGTTCCAGGAACTGGTCGGCACGATCTTCCGCCTGCTGCCCGTGGTGTCCGACCTCGACGCCGTCACCCTGTCGCTCGTCGACACGGACGCCGACATCTACACCGTCATGCACAAGCTGGGCGTGGATTTCGAGGCGTTTCCCAACCTGCTGTTCCACGACAACGTCGATGGCCTCGGCTATGACCTGACCGCCGGCCGCACGCCGAAACCGCGGCTGATACGGTTCGACGCGGCCACGCAACGCCACGCCTTTCCCCATCCGCCCGCGGGTCTCGCCAGCGTGGCGATGGTGCCGCTGCTGCGGAATAAACGGCTGATCGGCAGCCTGAACCTGGGCAGCCGCGACCCGGGCCGCTTCACGCCGCTGCTGGGGACGGACTTCGTGGAGCACATGGGGTCGATCATCGCGATCTGCCTGGAGAACGTGATCAGCAACGAGATGCTGAAGTACATCGGCCTCACCGATGCGCTGACGGGCGTCTACAACCGCCGCTACATGGATCGCCGCCTCGTCGAAGAGATTTCGCGCGCGCGGCGCCAGGCCTACCGGCTGTCGTGCATGTACATCGACATCGATTATTTCAAGCAGGTCAACGACACGTACGGTCACCTGGCCGGCGACGACGTGCTGCGCGAAGTCGCGGCGCGCATCAAGGCCGAACTGCGCATGACGGATGCGCTGGGCCGCTTCGGCGGCGAGGAATTCGTCGTGCTGCTGATCGATGCGGACCTGGGCAGCGCCAGCATGGTCGCCCAGCGCATCCGCGCCAGCGTGGCGGAGAAGCCGTTCGTGATGCCGGAAGGGCAGATGCTGGCGGTGTCGGTGTCGATCGGCGTGGCGACCCTCGACGATTTCGAGCGCGACCACGCGATCGAGGGCGTGGCGCAGCAGCTCGTCGCGCAGGCCGACCAGGCGCTGTATCAAGCCAAGGAAGGTGGGCGCAACCGCGTCGTCGCCCGGACGTGATACGCCAGCCGATGAGGGGCAGGCACAAGCCACGTTCCTGCTGCCTCAGGACTTGCCCTCGATGCTGGCGGCGGCGCTGGCGCGGGCCAGGCTCGACCGCGCGCCGGCCACCGCGCGCAGGCGTTCGTCAAGGTAGGTGCTCACCCGGGGATGCTGGCTGATGGCGACGTTGAAGCGGATGTGCTGGTCGGGCGTGTCGTTGGCCGAGAACGCGGCGCCGCGCATCATCACGATCTTGTTGCGGTAGGCATCCTGCACCAGCAAGTCCACGTCCAGCCCTTCGGGCATGGTGCCCCACAAGAAAATTCCTGCGTCGCCGGGCTGCTCGAACAGCACGCCGGCCGCGCTCAGTTGCCGGGTGCTGGCGTTGCGTGCCATCATGATCTTGCGTTGCAGCCGCTCCAGGTGCTTGCGCAGGTTCCCGGCCTTGAGCACTTCCAGCAAAACGTATTCGTTCAACGCCGGTAATGTCATGATGGCGTGGATCTTGGTTCGCATTAACAGCTTCAGCAGGGCGGGCGCCGCCGCCAGGTAGCCCATGCGCAGGGCCGGGCTCAGTGCCTTGCACAGGCTGGAGTAGTAGATCACACCATCCAGCCCGGACAGCGATGCCAGCCGCGTGCTGTGGCCATGCTGGAAATGGCCGTGCACGTCGTCTTCGGCGATCAGGAAGCCGTACTGCTGCGCCATGACCAGCACCTTGTGCAGATTGGTGGCGCTGCTGCTCCACCCGGTGGGATTGTGCAAAGCCGTTTGCACGAACAGCAGGCGCGGACGGTGGGCGCGGCAGGCAGCTTCCAGCTCGTCGAGGTCGAGGCCATCGGGGCGGCGCTTGATGGGCACCAGGCGTACGCCGTCCTGGCGCAGCCTGCCGAACATCAGGAAGTATCCCGGATCCTCGACCAGCACCGTATCGCCGGGCTGTAGAAACGTGCGGCAGATCAGGTCGATTGCATGGGTGCCGCCGAAGGTGGTGAGGATGTGGCTGGCGTCCGCAGCGATGCCGATGCCGCGCAACAGCAACGCGATCTGCTCGCGCAGTTCGGCCAGCCCTTGCGGCGGACAGCGCGAGGCCATGCCGGCCGCGCTGCGCGCCAGGCCGCGTTGCACGGCGGCCGCCGGCAGCGCGTCCTGCAGCCAGGTGGGCGGCAAGGCGCCGCTGCTGGCCAGCAGCACGCCCGGCCGCTGGTCGTTGGCTTGCTGGATCAGCCAAACCGGCTCCTGCTCCTGGCCCGCCTCCAGCGCAACCTCGTCGGGAATGGCGCGGCCGCTGTCAGCCGGTGCGCGGACGAAGAAGCCCGCCGTGCCGTGCGTATCGATGACGCCTGCGGCCACCAGCCTGTCGTAAGCCACCACCACGGTGTTGGTGCTGACCGAGAGTTGCGCGGCGAGCTGGCGGATCGACGGCAGCCTGGTCCCGCCAGGCAGGACGCGTTGCGCGATCTGCTGGCGCAATGCGGCCTCGATCTGCTTGGACAGGGCGACGGGTGAGGAGCGGTCGATGGGGAACATCGTCGAAGTCTAGCGTAAACACACCACGGCGAGGACCACCAGGATGGTCCCCATCGCCAGGTTGAACATGCGCTGGCTGCGGGACGCCTTCAGCACGCTGCGGATCGAGACGCCGAACAGCGCCCACATGACGCTGCACGGCATGCCGACCATGGTGCCGATCATGGACACCAGCAGCGCGCTGGCGAGCATGTTGCTCTGCGAAGGCATGAAGACCGATGCAATGGTGATCGCCTTGAGCCAGCTCTTGGGGTTCAGTGCCTGGAACAGCGCCGCCTGCGTAAAGGACACGGGCTTCGGTGCGCCGGTTCCCGCCACCGAGGCGCCGGCAAGTTTCCAGGCGAGGAACATCAGGTACAGCGCACCCGCGATCCGCAGTACCTGCTGCGCCATCGGGTACGCGACGAACACGCTGCCCAGCCCCGCGCACACGAGCATGGTCTGCACAAAGATACCGGCCTGGATGCCGAGGATGACCGGCAGCGCGCCGCGATAGCCGAAACTGGCGCCGGTCGTGGCAAGCATGACGTTGTTCGGCCCAGGCGTGGCGGACATCACGAGGCAATAGCTCATCAGGGGCAGGAGTTCGGTCATGGCAGGCAGTCCCGGCGTAAAGAAGGCCCCAGTCTAGAAGCACGGCACGGCAGGGACAAGGCACAAGGCGCCGCGTACAGGCACATGCTGTATCAGTCGAACGGCTGCTACACTCAGCGCAGCAGCCGTCCCTCGGCGCGCGTGACCGCGTTGCCCGTTCCCCGCAGGACCACCACGTCGCCCGCCCGCAACGACGTCTCCGGCGTCGGTTCGATGCGGTCGCTCCCGCGCCGCACGGCCGTCACTTCGGCCCCGACTTCGTCCAGTTCCAGCTCCGCGATGCAGCGCCCGACGGCGCCGGCGTCGTCGCGCAGCGTGACGGAGTGCAGGCGCACGTAGTTGTGTTCGGTGCCGTCCGCGATGTCGCTGGCGCCGTGGAAGAAGCCGCGCAGCGAGGCGTAGCGCTCGTCGCGCGCGGCCTGCACGCGGTGCACGACGCGGCGCAGCGGCACGCCCATCACGACCAGCGCGTGCGAGGCCAGCATCAGGCTCGATTCCAGCGCTTCCGGCACGACCTCGGTGGCGCCGGCCCGTTTCAGCACATCGAGTTCCGTGTCGTCGTGGGCCCGCACGATCACGGGCAGCTTGGGCGCCAGCTCGTGCACGAGGTGCAGCACTTTTACCGCGAGGCGGGTGTCGGCGAACGTGATCACGAGCGCGCTGGCGCGGTTGATGCCGGCCGCGATCAGCGCTTCGCGGCGCGTGCAGTCGCCGTACGAGACGTTGATGCCGGCCGTGCGCGCCTCCTGCACCCGCTCCGGGTCGAGGTCGAGCGCGTACCACGGCAGCTTTTCTTCCGACAGCAGGGTGGCCAGCGACTGGCCGCTGCGGCCGAAGCCGGCGATGATCACGTGCTTCTGCGCGGCCATCGTGCGGCTCGCGATCTGCGTCAGCTGCAGCGATTGCAGCATCCATTCGTTGGTCGCCACCTTCATCACGAGCTTGTCCATGTTCGCGATGACGAACGGCGCGACCAGCATCGACAGCACCATCGACGCGAGCACGAGCTGGATGATGAATGGGGCGATCAGGTGCGAGCCCGATGCAAGGCTCAGCAGCACGAAGCCGAATTCGCCGGCCTGCGCGAGCGCGAGACCCGTGCGCATGGCGACGCCGTCGGTCGAGCCGAACGCCTTGGCCAGCAGGGCGATCAGCGCGAATTTCAGCATCACGGGCACGGCCAGCAGGAGCAGGACGACCCACCAGTGCGCAATCACGAGCTGCACGTTCAGCAGCATGCCGATGGTGATGAAGAAGAGGCCCAGCAGCACGTCGCGGAACGGCTTGATGTCTTCTTCCACCTGGTGTTTATAGGGCGTCTCGGAGATCAGCATGCCGGCCACGAACGCGCCCAGCGCCATCGACAGGCCCGCGTGTTCCGTGATCGCGGCCGCGCCCAGCGTGATCAGCAGGAGGTTCAGCATGAACAGTTCCTGCGAGCGGCGCTTGACGACGATGTTGAACCACTTGCGCATCAGCTTCTGGCCGAAGAACAGCAGCAGCGCCAGCACGGCGGCGGCCTTGATGCCGGCCCACGCGAGCGTCATCGCGAGTTCCTCGGCCGGTTTTGCCAGCGACGGGATCAGGATCAGCAGCGGCACGACGGCGAGATCCTGGAACAGCAGGATGCCGATGATGCGGCGTCCGTGCTCGCTCTCCAGTTCCAGCCGCTCCGTTAGGAGTTTCGAGACGATGGCCGTCGACGACATCGCCAGCGCCCCGCCCAGCGCCAGCGCGGCCTGCCAGCCGATCTGCATCGACGGGGGCAGGTAGCGCGTCCACAGCGACACCAGCACCGTCACGACGATGGTCAGCACGACCTGCGCGAGCCCGAGCCCGAACACGATGCGGCGCATGGCGCGCAGCTGGGCCAGCGAGAATTCCAGCCCGATGGAGAACATGAGGAAGACGACGCCGAATTCGGCCAGGGCCTGCGTCGTGGTGCCGTTGTCGGCGAGGGCCAGCGCGTGGGGGCCGATCAGCACGCCGACGGCGAGATAGCCCAGCATCGGCGGCAGGTGCAGCATCCGGAACGCGACGACGCCGAGGACTGCGCTGCCCAGCAACAGGAGAGTGAGTTCGAGGCCTGAGGTCATGGAACGCGACGGCGAGGGCCCGTAAATATGTTGTTTGTTACGTCTGGCAAGTTTTTTGCTTTCCCAATTCGGATATACTTTGTCTATGAGTGTAACCGATGAAAAAATAATGCTGACAAGTTTTAACGAGGCCCAGGCCCGGCGCGCGCTGGATCTGGCCCGCGAGGCGCTCGATATCGAAGGCGAGGCGATCCGCAAGCTGTCCGCGCGCCTCGATCGCGACGACAGCGTGCCGCGCGCCGTCGCGCTGATGATGGCGTGCAAAGGCCGCGTCGTCGTGTCGGGCATGGGCAAGTCGGGCCACATCGGCCGCAAGATCGCGGCGACGCTGGCCTCGACCGGCACCCCGGCACTGTTCCTGCATCCGGGCGAGGCCGCGCACGGCGACCTCGGCATGGTGACCTCGCAGGACGTCCTGATCGCCATCTCGTATTCCGGCGAAAGCAGCGAACTGGCCATCGTGATCCCGGCCGTCAAGCGCATGAACGTGCCCGTCATCGCCATCACGGGCAAGCCGGAATCGAGCCTGGCCCTGGCGGCGGACGTGCACCTCGACGTGGCCGTCGAGAAGGAAGCCTGCCCGCTGAACCTGGCGCCGACCGCGAGCACCACCGCGACCCTCGCGCTGGGCGACGCCCTGGCCGTCGCGCTGCTCGAGCTGCGCGGCTTCAAGTCTGACGATTTCGCGCGCTCCCATCCGGGCGGCGCGCTCGGCCGCCGCCTGCTCACGCACGTGCGCGACGTGATGCGCAGCGGCGACGCGGTGCCGAAAGTGAAACCGGACGCGCTCCTCACGGACGCGCTGCTGGAAATCTCGCACAAGGGCATGGGCATGACGGCCATCGTCGACGAGGCCGGTCGCCCCGTCGGCGTGTTCACGGACGGCGACCTGCGCCGCCTGATCGAGAAAGTCCAGGATTTCAGCAAGCTCGCGATCCGCGACGTCATGCACCCGAATCCGCGCCGCGTGCATCCGGAACAGCTGGCGGTGGATGCCGTCGCCGTGATGGAAGAATTCCGCATCAACCAGATGCTCGTCACCGATGCGGACGGCGTGCTGGTGGGCGCACTGCACATCCACGACCTCACGCGCGCCAAGGTGATCTGATGGTGACTCCGCTGGCACACATGGAGCGCGCGGCGCGCGTCAAAGTCATGATCTTCGACGTCGACGGCGTCCTCACCGACGGCAGCCTGACCTACGGCCCGGACGGCGAAGTCACGAAGACGTTCTACGTGCTGGACGGCCTCGGCATCCAGCTCCTGAACCGCACCGGCGTGCAGACCGCGATCATCAGCGCGCGCACGTCGCCCATCGTCATCAGGCGCGCCGCCGATCTCGGCATCACGCACGTGTTCCAGGGCCAGCACGACAAGCGCCTCGCGTTCGCCGAGCTGCTGGATAAAACCGGCGTGACGGCACAGGAGTGCGGCTACATCGGCGACGACGTGATCGACCTGCCGCTGCTCTCGCGCGTGGGCTTCGCGGTGACCGTGCCGAGCGGGCATCCGGAAGTGCAGCACCGCGCCCACTACGTGACGAAGAATCCCGGCGGCCGCGGCGCCGTGCGCGAAGTGTGCGACATGGTGATGCGCGCCCAGGGCACCTACGAACAGGCGCTCGCGCCCTACTTCGGATAAGAGAGATATGGCTCCCGCAAGCTACAAGCGTACCGCGCACCGCTGGCGCCTGCTGCTCCTGATGCTGTTCGCCGTGTTCTGCGCGTTCGGCAGCTTCTGGCTCGTGCAGGTGATGCAGGGCGAAGAGAACGCGCCGGGTTTCAACGCGGGCAACGAACCGGACTACATCGTCGACAACTTCAGCTGGGTGCGCATGTCGGAGGCCGGCAAGCCGCGCTACGTGATTTCGGGCGAACGCCTCACGCACCGCCCGGTCGACAACACGGCGCTCGTCGACAAGCCGGTCGTGCAAAGTCTCACCGACGAGCATCCGCCGATGACGATGACGTCCAACAGCGCGCTCGTGAGCCAGAACCAGAACCAGATCGACCTGACGGGCAATGTCGACATCCAGCGTCCGGCCGCCCCGGGTGCGGATCCGATGCGGATCCGCACCGAGGTGCTGACGATCCTGCCGGACGAGGAGATCGCGAAGACCGACCGGCCGATCCACATGACGCTTGGCGCCGCATCGGTCGACGCGGTGGGCATGGTGGCCAACAACGCGACGCAGCAGATCGCGCTGGGTGGCCGCGGCAAGATGACCTATCCGCCACGCCAGTCGCGCGCAAGTCACTAAAAAGGACTATCGAATGAAAAAATTACTCGCCGCCGCCATCTTCCTGCTGGTGCCGCTGGCTGCCTCGGCCGAGAAGGCGGACGCGCTCAAGCCCGTCGACATCGCGTTCGATAACGCCAACGTCGACCAGGTCACGCAGAACTACGTCGCCACCGGCAACGTCGTCATCACGCGCGGCACCATGATCCTGAAATCCGACCGCGCCGAGGTCAAGGAATCGCCGGACGGTTGGCGTACCTTCATCCTCACCGCCAATCCGGGCAAGCTCGCGACCTTCCGCCAGAAGCGCGACGGCGGCCCCGACCTGTGGGGCGAAGGCCAGGCCCAGCGCATCGAATACGACGAGCGCAACGACCTCGTGAAGCTGTACTCGAAGGCCGTCATCCGCCAGCTCGAGGGCAAGAAGGTCACGCAGGAGATGGCCAGCGAATTCATCTCCTACGACAACCGCAACGAGAAGCTGCTCGGCCTGAACGACGCCAACGGCACGGACAAGCCGGGCAATGGCCGCGGCAGCATCACGCTGCAGCCGCGCCGTGCGCCCGCGGCCGGCGCCGCTCCGGCAGGCAAGCAATGACGGAGGCAAGCGCAATGGAAGCAGGCACGCAGGCCGCGCCGGCCGAATGCGGCGGCAGCACGCTCGTCGTCAAGGGACTGCAGAAGAGCTACGGCAAGCGCCTCGTCGTACGCGACGTGTCGCTGCAGGTCGCGTGCGGCGAAGTCGTCGGCCTGCTGGGTCCGAACGGCGCGGGCAAGACGACCTCGTTCTACATGATCGTGGGCCTCGTGCCCTCGGATGCGGGCAGCATCGACATCAACGGCACCGACATCACGAGCCTGCCGATCCACCGGCGCGCGCTGCTGGGCCTGTCGTACCTGCCGCAGGAAGCGTCCGTGTTCCGCAAGCTGACGGTCGAGGAGAACATCCGCGCCGTGCTGGAATTGCAGCGCGAGAACGGCAAGTCGCTCAGCAAGGCCCGCATCACCGAACGTCTCGATGAACTGCTGGCCGAGCTGCAGATCGAGAAGCTGCGCGAGAATCCGGCGCTGTCGCTGTCCGGCGGCGAACGCCGCCGCGTGGAGATCGCGCGCGCGCTCGCGACCAATCCGCGCTTCGTGCTGCTGGACGAACCGTTCGCCGGCGTGGATCCAATCGCCGTGATCGAGATCCAACGTATCGTGCGCTTCCTGAAGGAGCGCGGCATCGGCGTGCTGATCACGGACCACAATGTGCGCGAGACGCTGGGCATCTGCGACCGCGCCTACATCATCAACCAGGGCGCGGTGCTGGCATCCGGCCGTCCCGACGACATCATCGCCAACGAATCGGTGCGCCGCGTCTACCTGGGCGAACACTTCCGAATGTAGTCATGAAACAGACGCTGCAACTCAAGACCTCACAGCACCTTGCACTGACGCCGCAACTCCAGCAGTCGATCCGCCTGCTGCAGCTGTCCACGCTCGAGCTCCACCAGGAAATCGAGCAGGTCCTGAGCGAGAACCCGCTGCTCGAGCGGCTCGACGATCCGCTCGACCGCTCCGTACGGTTGCTGGCCGACGGCGCCATCAACAGCGCGCCGTCCTCATCGCAGGCGGGCGAGGCCCCGGCCGCGCAGGGCAATGGCGACGAAGGCGGCAGTGCGCCCGCCGAGAACGGCAATGGCGAAGGGGGGGAATCCGGCGGCGACAGCGGAGAAGGCGGCGGCGAAGGGGGCGAAGACTGGGGCGAATACGGCCGCAGCGGCAGCGGCGGCGGGGAAGACGAGGACGGCCGCCCGCAACTCGAAGCGAGCCCCGTCACCCTGCGCGAGCACCTGATGGAACAGGTGCGCCTGACGTGCTGCGCGGCGCGCGACTGCGCGCTCGTGGAGCTCGTCGTCGATGCGCTCGACGACAACGGCTACCTGGAAGAACCGCTGGAAGACATCCACGCGCGCCTGCCGGAAGAACTGGAGATCGAGTTCGAGGAGTTGCGCACGGCGCTCGCCCTCGTGCAAAGCATGGACCCGCCCGGCGTGGGCGCACGCAGCGCGGCCGAGTGCCTGGCCCTGCAGATCCGCCGCATGCCCGGCGTGCCGATGGTCACGCGGCGCATGGCGCTCGTCATCGTCGAAAAATACCTGACGTGGTTCGCGCAGCGCGAATTCAACAAGCTGAAGAAGGCGCTCGATTGCGACGACGAAGACCTGCGCGAAGCCCAGGCCGTCATCCGCCAGTGCAATCCACATCCGGGCGCGGCGTTCGCGTCGGACGTGTCGGACTTCGTCGTGCCGGACGTGATCGTGCGCCGCGCCAAGGACGGCTGGAGCGTGCAGCTGAATCCGGAAGTGATGCCGCGCCTGCGCGTGAACAGCCTGTACGCGTCGCTGATGAAGCAGGGCAAATCGGAATCGCAGCTGAATGCGCAGTTGCAGGAAGCCAAGTGGCTTATCAAGAACATGCGCCAGCGCTTCGACACGATCCTGCGGGTAGCCCAGGCAATTGTCGATCGCCAGCGCAACTTTTTTTCCCATGGCGCAGTCGCGATGCGGCCCCTTGTTTTACGTGAGATAGCTGATACACTAGGTCTACACGAGAGCACAATTTCTCGAGTCACAACTCAGAAATATATGCTGACCCCGCACGGCATGTTCGAGTTGAAGTATTTCTTCGGGAGTCACGTTGCCACCGAAGCGGGAGGCGAAGCATCGTCGACGGCAATACGGGCCCTCATCGTACAACTCACAGGAGCAGAAGACCCCAAGAATCCATTATCCGACAGCAAGATCGCGGAGATGCTAGGGGAACAGGGAATGGTCATCGCGCGACGCACGGTCGCCAAATACCGTGAGGCGCTGAAAATCCCGCCCGTCAGTCTCCGCAAATCCTTGTAACAAACACTGTCCCATTGCGCTGGATGCGCGCACGGCAGGCAGTGCATCTTCAAAGGAGTGTGTATGAATCTCACAATCAGCGGACATCATCTCGATGTAACTCCAGCAATCCGAGAATACGTACAGAACAAGCTCGAACGCATCACCCGTCATTTCGATCAAGTGATCGACTCCCATGTCATCCTCTGCATCGACAATCTTACCGAGAAAGAAAAACGCCAGAAAGCCGAGATCAACCTGCGCCTCGCGGGCAAGATCGTCCATGTCGCCAGTGCCGCGCACGATCTATATGCCGCGATCGACATGCTGATGGATCGCCTGGATCGCCAGGTCGTCAAATACAAGCAAATGCTCAAGGATCATGACAACGCGTGTATCAAGCGCATGTCCGAGGGTGGGGAGGAAGAGCCCGCCGCGGCGTGATGCCACGCGTGCAGTAGCACCTGGAAGTGAAGGGCGCATCGGCGCCCTTTTCGTTTTTATGGGCGCTACAATGTCGGTCTGATTATTTCAATAACAACGAGACATGACTGCACACGTTCTGACGCGGGTTGCCAACCGCACCGGCATCATCACCCTGGACCGTCCGAAGGCGCTGAATTCGCTGTCGCTGGACATGGTCCGCGTGCTCACCGCCACGCTGCTCGCCTGGCGCGATGACGCCGGCATCGACGCCGTCGTCATCGGCAGCAGCAGCGACAAGGCGTTATGCGCCGGCGGCGACATCCGCTTTTTCCACGAGGCCGGCCGCGCCACGCCGCAAACGGGCAGCCCGCTGCTGGAAGATTTCTTCACCGAGGAATACGCCCTCAACCACCTGATTCACTTTTATCCGAAGCCGTACATCGCGCTGATGGACGGTGTCGTGATGGGCGGCGGCATGGGCATCGCCCAGGGCGGGCCGGACTGCGGCCTGCGCATCGTGACGGAGCGCTCGAAGATCGCCATGCCCGAAGTGAATATCGGCCTGTTCCCGGACGTGGGCGGCAGCCATTTCCTGTCGCACGCGCCGGGCCGCCTCGGCCACTATCTCGGCGTGACGGGCGTGACCATCGGTGCCGCGGACGCGATCTACGTCGGTCTCGCCGACGTGTTCGTCCCGGCTGCGGAACTGGATGCGCTGCGCGCGCTGATCGAGGCGACGCCGGGCGCGGAACTTCCCGCAGCGATCCGCGCGTTCGCCGCGCCGTTTTCGGCCGGCGCGAGCGAGCTGGAAGCGCAGCGCGACGCGATCGATCGCCATTTCGGCGCCGATTCCGTCGCGGCCGTGATGGCGTCGCTGGAGACGGATGCGAGTCCGTTCGCGCAAAAGACACTGGCCACGATGCGCCAGCGCTCGCCGCTGATGATGTCCGTGACGCGCGAGATGCTCGTGCGCGGCGCGTTCCTCGGCGTGGCCGACTGCCTGCGCATGGAACGCTCGCTCGTGCGCCGAACGTTCGAACACGGCGAAGTGCTCGAAGGCGTGCGCGCGCTCGTGATCGACAAGGACAATGCGCCGCAGTGGAACCCGCCCGCGCTCGATGCCGTCACGCCGGAGATGGTCGACTGGTTCTTCGCGCCCGTGTGGCCGGCGCACGCGCATCCGTTGCGCGACTTGTGATCACGCTGCGCTTCGAATCGCAACTGGCGGCCGCGCCGGACACGGTGTGGGGCCGGGTCACGTCCGTCGAGGGCATCGCCGACGAGATGACGCCGCTGCTGCGCATGACGTTCCCGCGCGGGATGTCCGCGTTGCCCGAGGATGGCTTCGTGCCGGGGCGGAAGCTGTGCCGCAGCTGGCTGTTACTGCTTCGCGTGCTGCCCGTCGACTGGAGCGATCTCACGCTCGTCGAACTGGAGCCCGGCCGGCGTTTTCTGGAGCGCTCGCCCATGCTGTCGATGGCGTTCTGGCAGCATGAGCGCATCGTCGCCCCGTCCACGCAGGGCACCACCGTCGTCGACAACCTGACGTTCCGTCCGCGCCTGCTCCCACACGTGCTCGCGCGCGCGAGCGTGGCCCTGTTCTTCCGCCACCGCCACGCGCGGCTGCGCCGGCGCTTCGGCAAAGGAGCCATATGAAAACACCTGCCGCCTGGAAGACGCGCCTGGCCGGCTACCGCTGGACGCGCCAGGACATCGGTTGTTCGGAGGCCGACGTGTATCGCCTCGACGCGCCGGGCCAACCTGTCCTGTTCGCGAAATTCGAACCGGCCGGTCCGCTGGCCGAATTGCGCGACGAAGCGGAGCGCCTGCGCTGGCTGGCCGGCACGGGCATCGCGTGCGCGCCCGTGCTCGATACCGCGTCGGCGGACGGTCACGACTGGCTGCTGCTGGGGGCCGTGCCGGGGCGCGACCTGCTGGCCGCCGGCCTCGAACCGCGCGTGGCCGTCGAGCGGCTGGCGGCGGCACTGCGCGCGCTGCATGCGCTCGATCCGGCCACGTGTCCGTTCGACCACCGCGCGGCGCGGCGTATCGAACGGGCCAGGGCGCGCATGGAAGCGGGGCTGGTGGACGAGGACGATCTCGACGACGAACACCAGGGCATGGCGCCCGCCGCGCTGTTCGCCCGCCTTGCCGCGCAGGCGCCGCGCAGCGAAGACCTCGTCGTCACGCACGGCGATGCGTGCCTGCCGAACCTGATCGTGGACGCTGCGGGTCGCACCGGCTGGATCGATTGCGGCCGGCTGGGCGTCGCGGACCGCTGGCAGGACCTGGCGCTGGCCACGCGCGCCATCGCCGGAGAATTGGGAGAGGAGTGGGTCGCACCGTTCCTGGCGGCGTACGGCACGACGTTCGATGCTGCGAAGAGCAGCTTTTACCGGCTGCTCGACGAGTTCTTCTGATTACGGCTGCTCGCGATGGCGCACGACGACCCGTTCGGTGTCGCCGAAATACGCGCCGAGCCGCTCCGCCATGTACACGGAGCGGTGCTGGCCGCCCGTGCAGCCGACGGCCACGGTGAGATAGCTGCGGTTGTCCTTCTTGAACGACGGCAGCCACTTGGCGATGAACGCGCGGATGTCGGACAGCAGTTCGGCCGCCTGCGGCTGGGCGTCGAGGAAGGCGATCACGGGCGCATCCTTGCCGGTCAGCGGGCGCAAGGTCAGGTCGTAATACGGGTTCGGCACGGCGCGCACGTCGAACACGAAGTCGGCGTCGAGCGGCACGCCGCGCTTGAACGCGAACGATTCGAAGAACAGCGTCAACGGCGCGTATTCGACTTCGGCCAGCTCCTTCACCCACGCCCGCAACTTGTTGGCCGAGAGTTCGGAGGTGTCGATCACGTGGCCCATCTTCTCGATCGGGCCGAGGCGGTCGCGTTCTTCCGAAATGCATTCGATCAGCGTGCGGCGCGACGCCGGGTTCTCGCCCGGACGCAGTTCGTGCGACAGCGGGTGGCTGCGGCGCGTTTCGGAAAAACGGGCGACGAGCGAGTGCGTGCTGGCGGTCAGGAAGATCACCTTGACCTGGTGACCCTCTTCGCGCAGGGCGGCGACCGTCGTCGGCAGCTCGGCCAGGGATTCGGCGCTGCGCGCGTCGACGGCGACGGCGATGCGTTTCGTGTCGCCGCCGTCGATGCTGCCGACGAGGGCCGGCAGCAGGGCGGGAGGCAGGTTGTCGACGCAATAGTAACCTGCGTCTTCGAGGACGTTCAGGGCGACGGATTTACCGGAGCCCGAGATACCGGTGATGAGTAGGATGCGCATGCGGCGATGATAGCATCGGCCCGTGTTTGCCGCACCGCACAAGGCTTATGGTTGAGGTATTTGCAACAGTGCTAGTCGCTGCTCATCGCCTGTCTTTGCCGCTCCATGAACTCCTGCAGCGTATCGATCCCGCGCAGCTGCAGGATGGTATTGCGCACGGCAGCCTCCAGCAGCACCGCGATGTTGCGGCCGGCCGCGACGGGAATCACGACCTTGCGGATCGGCAGGCCCAGCACGTCCTCGGTGGGGAAGTGGAAGGGCAGGCGTTCCACTTCTTCGTCCAGCGCGCCGCGCTTGACGAGGTGGACGATCAGTTTCAGGCGCATCTTGCGGCGCACCGCGGTCTCGCCGAAGATCGCCTTGATATCGAGGAGGCCCAGGCCGCGCACTTCGAGCAGGTTCTGCAGCAGCGGCGGGCAGCGGCCCTCGATCATGTTCGGGGCGATGCGCGAGAATTCGACGGCGTCGTCGGCCACGAGGCCGTGCGAGCGCGAGATCAGTTCCAGGCCCAGCTCGCTCTTGCCCAGGCCCGAGTCGCCCGTGATCAGCACGCCCACGCCCAGCACGTCCATGAAGACGCCGTGCATGATGACGCGCTGCGCCAGCTTCTTCGACAGATACACGCGCAGGTAGTCGATGACCTGCGCGGCCGGCAGCGGCGTCGAGAACAGCGGAATGTTCTGCTCGTCGCAGATGGCGAGGATGTCCGGCGGGGTGTCGAGACCCTGCGCGATGAACAGCGCAGGTGGACCGCCCGCGATCAGCTCGCCGATCAGATGGCTGCGCGAGCCGGATTTCAGGCGCTGGTAGTAATTCAGTTCCTGGTGACCGAACACCTGCATGCGACCCGGGTGGATCAGGTTCAGGTGGCCGACCTGGTCCGCGGCGGAGACGGCGTCGCCGGAAATCTGGCGTTCTCCGCCCGGGAATCCGGCGAACCAGCCCAGTTGCAGGCTGTCGCGGTTGTCGTCGTACAGCCGTTGGATGGTCAGCGGGGTCTGCAGCATGGTCGCTTTCGCAAGGTCAGCCGAGGGCTTGCAGGCTCGGCTGCCAGTTGATGATGCGTTCGTACACGGACTTCGGATCCGTGTCCGTGCTCAAGGCCGTGCGGATCGCCTCGTCCGAGAACAGTTCCGCGATCTCCGACAGGATTTCCAGGTGCTGTTGCGTGACGTGGTCCGGGATCAGGAGGAAGAACAGCAGCTTCACGGGCTGGCCGTCCGGCGATTCGAACGGAATCGGCTCGGCCAGGCGCACGAACGCGGCCAGCGGCGATTTGAGGCTTTTGCTGCCCTTGATGCGGCCGTGCGGCACGGCGACGCCGTGGCCGAGACCCGTCGACCCGAGACGTTCGCGCGCGAACAGGTTGTCCGACACGGTAGAACGGGCGATGCCACAGTTGTTCTCGAAGATCAGGCCGGCCTGCTCGAAAGCGCGCTTCTTGCTCGACACTTCGATGTCCAGCTGCACGTTCTCGAGCGAGAGGATTTTGCTTAGATTAGTCATAACACGCTTCTATTGCGGTGCACCCTGGGTGCTTGCGAGCGGGAATTATAGGCCTGTTTTATGGCCGTGTAATTCGATTTTGCACGCCGTCCGATGCCTGTGTGATCCCTGCCGCAAACCTTTGCGTAAAGACCCCGCACCTGACGATCTGGCGTGCGCAATTTCCGCCACGAAATCCCGGGATTCACGCATGAAACGTCTTCCCGGGGCCTCTTTTACCGATTTTTCTAGCGCTAAGTTGCCGTTTTACACATCCGGAGATATCGTGAAGGATGTCGCCGGAAACGTACACTGTAGATGGGGACGAACGATCAAAAATCACCCATCCGCAGTGTTCATTGGCGCGCAGCACGCAAATTCGGCGGTTTGGCGGTGCTGAAATTGGCGCGCCACGGATTGATGTCCAGGCCGCCGCGCCGCGTGTAGCGGGCGTAAACCGCCAGCTTGTTCGGCTTGCATTGGCGCAGGATGTCCGTGAAGATGCGCTCGACACATTGCTCGTGGAACTCGTTGTGCTCGCGGAAACCGATCAGGTAGCGCAGCAGGCTTTCCTGGTCGATTTGCGGACCGACATAGCGGATCTGCACGCTGCCCCAGTCCGGCTGGCCGGTGACGAGGCAGTTCGATTTGAGCAGGTGCGACACGAGGGTTTCCTCGATCGCGGCTTCCTCGTGGTTGGCTTTGAGGAGTTCCGGCGACGGGCTGTAGTTGTCGATCTCGACGTCGAGGCGGTCGATCAGGAGGCCGTCCAGCTCGCCCATTTTCAGCTTGTCGAATTCCTCGGGCAAGGTCAGCGCCGCGTGCACGGGTGCGCCGACGGCGTTCGACAGGTCTTCGCGCAACAGGGCCAGCAGGGCGTCCGTGTTGGTAAGCCGGGTCTGGTTGAACGAATTCAGGTACAGCTTGAAGGACTTCGATTCGACGATGTTGGGCGAATCGGCCGGCACCGTGAAGGTGGCGATGGCGACCTGCGGCTTGCCGCGCATGTTCAGCCACGACAGTTCGTAGGCATTCCAGATGTCGACGCCGAAGAAGGGCAGCGTGCCGGTCAGGCCGAGTTCGTCGCGCTTTTGCTGGCGCGGGATGGGAAACAGCAGCTCCGGCGCGTATTCGGTCTGGTAGGCCGAGTTTTTGCCGAGAGGCGATTGATCAGGGGTATTGGTCATGGTGTGTTCTCGAGGCCGGCCAACGTGCGTGACGATGCCGTCCGGCGGCGGCAAAGCGGCGTATCGTACACCTTTCCCGCAATCGTTGCGCGCCCGGCCAACTCACGGGCGCGCCGGGCATCACAGGAACAGCTTGTAGACCGGATTCGCGCTCTCGTCCCAGTAGCGATAGCCGAGCGTGGCGAGGAACTGGCGGAACTCGTCCATCTCGCCCGACGGCACCTGCAGGCCGACGAGGATGCGGCCCACGTCGCCCCCCTGGTTCCGGTAGTGGAACAGCGAGATGTTCCAGTTCGGCGCCATGCTGTCCAGGAAGCGCATCAGCGCGCCCGGACGTTCCGGGAATTCGAAGCGGTACAGCAGTTCGTCGTGCGCGAGCCCGCTCTTGCCGCCGACGAGGTGGCGCACGTGCTGCTTGGCCAGTTCGTCGTGCGTGAGGTCGAGCGTCTTGAAGCCGTGTTCCTCGAACGTGCGCGCGACGGTGCCCGACTCGCTGCGGCTGCCGATCTGCACGCCGACGAAGACGTGCGCCTCGCGCTCGTCGCTGATGCGGTAGTTGAACTCGGTGACGTTGCGCGGACCGATCAGGGCGCAGAAGCGCTTGAAGCTGCCGCGCTGCTCGGGGATCGTCACGGCGAACACGGCTTCGCGCGCCTCGCCCAGTTCGGCGCGCTCGGCGACGAAGCGCAGGCGGTCGAAGTTCATGTTGGCGCCGCAGGCGACGGCGACGAGCGTCTCGCCGCGCACCGGGTTCTTCGACATCTGCGAACGTTCCACGTACGCCTTGGCGCCCGCGATCGCCAGCGCGCCGGACGGCTCGACGATGCTGCGCGTATCGGTGAACACGTCCTTGATGGCGGCGCACAGCGCGTCGTTGTCGACGATGATGATTTCATCGACCAGTTCCTGGCACAGGCGGAAGGTTTCGGCACCGACCAGGCGCACGGCCGTGCCGTCCGCGAACAGGCCGACGTCCGACAGCGTCACGCGCTCGCCCGCCTTCAGGCTGCGCGCCATCGCGTCCGAATCGTTCGTCTGCACGCCGATGATCTTGATGTCGGGGCGGATCTGTTTTACGTAGGCGGCCACGCCGCTGATCAGGCCACCGCCGCCGATCGCGAGGAAGATCGCGTGGATCGGCGCCGAATGCTGGCGCAGGATCTCGACGCCGATCGTGCCCTGGCCGGCGATGACGTCCGGATCGTCGAACGGGTGCACGAACGCCAGCTTCTGTTCCTTTTCCAGCATCTGCGCATGGTTGAACGCATCCGTGTACGACTCGCCGTGCAGCACGACTTCCACATTGCTGCCGCCGAACGCGCGCACCGCATCCACTTTGACGCTGGGCGTGGTGGTCGGCATCACGATCACGGCGCGGCAGTTCAGGCGGGCCGCCGACATGGCGACGCCCTGCGCGTGGTTACCGGCCGACGCGCAAATCACGCCACGTTTCAGTTGCGACTCCGACAGGTTGGCCATCTTGTTATAGGCGCCGCGCAGCTTGAAGCTGAACACGCTCTGCATGTCCTCGCGCTTCAGGTAAATCTTGTTGTCGGTGCGCTTCGACAGGCTGGGGGCGTACTCCAGCGGGGTTTCGACGGCCACGTCGTAGACGCGCGCGGTGAGGATTTTCTTGAGGTAGTCGGTAGTCATGATCGGTGCGGGGCTGTTCGGGTTCCGGGGCGACGCTGACTGTCCTGCTTGGTGGGTAACCGAGGCGAGCAGTGCGGCACGTAAGCTTGGTAGAGCCTGGCGTACCGTGTCGTTACGAATGGACACCTCGAAAAACCGTCGCGAGCGGCAGCAATGTTGCCCGAGAAGCGCAGCTGTACGAACAGTACAGCGAGCATCGCAGGGCGACAGTGCAACGCGCAGCAGGTTTTTGGACGTGTCCGGGTGTTTCTCTTCATTATAATGTAATGGACCGGTGCTCTTGCCGTCCATCCTTTCCTGCCGATGATCGAATCCGCCGTCCTGTGGCTGCTGAAATTCCTCGCCGTGCCCACCGTCGGGCTCACGTCGGTATTCCTCATCGCCTTCGTCTCCGCGACCCTGCTGCCGCTCGGTTCCGAGCCGGCCGTGTTCGCCGTCGTGAAAGCGAATCCCGCCATGTTCTGGCCCGCCGTCTTCGTCGCCACCCTGGGCAACACGCTGGGCGGCATCGTCGATTACTGGATCGGCTACCGCGCCAAGGTCGCTTTTGCGAAGGAGCGTTCGTCGCGCTGGTTCCACTGGCTCAAGCGCTATGGCGCGAAGACGATGCTGCTGTCGTGGGTGCCGGGCATCGGCGATCCGCTGTGCACCCTGGCCGGCTGGCTGCACCTGCCGTTCTGGCCCAGCGTGGGCTATATGGCGATCGGCAAGTTCGGGCGGTATGTGTTCATGACCGTCACGCTGTTGTACGTACCGGATGGATGGTGGAAGTGGCTGGGGGAGATGAGCAGCAAACTGTTCGGGTGAGCGGCCCGCATCCGGCGTGGATAAGATGCCTGTTCTTTCATCACGCCGAGCTTTCGCCGGAAAATCTTGCATTCAGCCAAAACAAATTTGAGCGGAAGCGTCGTTTTCTGTCCGTTTCTGCTTTTCCACCGTTGCAAAAATTATTCCTTCCCCAGCGTGGTGCATCGCAATAAGCTAGAATAGAGAGTCCTACGCGTCAGTACGACAGTCGATCTCCCCATGAACGCTCCTGCCAATATCCACGCCCTGCTCGAAGAAAACGCGCCCATCCGGCTGCGCGAAATCCCTTATAACTACACGTCGTTCTCCGATCGCGAGATCGTGATCCGGCTGCTGGGCGAGTCATCGTGGCAGTTGCTGGATGAATTGCGCGGTGCCCGCCAGACCGGGCGCTCGGCCCGCATGCTGTACGAAGTCCTGGGCGACATCTGGGTCGTGCGCCGCAACCCGTACCTGCAGGACGACCTGCTGGACAACCCGAAGCGCCGCGCCAAGCTGATCGAAGCGCTGCATCACCGCCTGGCGGAAGTCGACAAGCGCCGCCTGACCGTCGATGCCGGCGAAGCCGATCCGGCCACGGCCGCGCGCCGCAGCGCCGCCGTCGAGCAGCTGCTCGTCGCCGCGCGCAAGGCCGTCGACGACTTCGGCCGCGAGTTCGCGGATACCTACGACCTGCGCAAGCGCGCCAAGGCCGTGCTGGGCCGCTACACGGATAAACGCAACATCCGCTTCGACGGCATGCACCGCACGTCGCACGTGACGGACGCCACCGACTGGCGCGTCGAATACCCGTTCCTCGTCCTGCTGCCGGATTCGGAAGACGAGATGGCCGGTCTCGTGAAAGGCTGCATCGAACTCGGGCTGACCATCATCCCGCGCGGCGGCGGCACCGGCTACACGGGCGGCGCGATTCCGCTGTCGCCGATGTCGGCCGTGATCAACACGGAAAAGCTGCTGGCGATGGGCGAGGTCGAGATGACGCGCCTGCCGGGCGTCGACCGCGACTACGCGACCATCTACACGGGCGCCGGCGTCGTCACGCAGCGCGTGTCGCAGGCGGCCGAGAAGGCCGGCTTCGTGTTCGCCGTCGACCCGACGTCCGCGCACGCCTCGTGCATCGGCGGGAACATCGCGATGAACGCGGGCGGCAAGAAGGCCGTCCTGTGGGGCACCGCACTGGACAACCTGGCATCGTGGCGCATGGTCGACCCGAACGGCGACTGGCTCGACGTCACGCGCGTCGACCACAACCTGGGCAAGATCCACGACGCCCCGGTCGCCACGTTCAAGCTCGAATGGACGCACCCGTCGGAAAAGGGCGCGCCGAAGGGCGAGCCGTTCCGCACCGAGATGCTCGCCATCGAAGGCCGCCGCTTCCGCAAGGAAGGCCTCGGCAAGGACGTCACCGACAAATTCCTCGCGGGCCTGCCGGGCATCCAGAAAGAGGGCACCGACGGCCTGATCACCTCAAGCCGCTGGATCCTGCACAAGATGCCGAAGTTCACGCGCACCGTCGCGCTGGAGTTCTTCGGCCAGGCGCGCGACGCGATCCCGTCGATCGTCGAAATCAAGGATTACCTCGACAGCCTGCCCAAGAGCGGCAAGCCGGAATTCGCCAGCCTGCGCCTCGCGGGCCTGGAGCACCTGGACGAGCGCTACCTGCGCGCCGTCGGCTATGCCACGAAATCCAAGCGCGGCACGCTGCCGAAGATGGCGCTGTTCGGCGACATCGTCGGCGACGACGAGAACGCCGTC
>CAMLMV010000015.1 GCA_946481275.1 uncultured Massilia sp. | reverse complement strand
CCGCGCCGGCATGAAAGCCGGCGCGGCGCGCTTCACTGTCAAACTGTGTTCGATCCGTGTTACTGCACCGGGCACGAATTGGCCGCGCGATAGTCGACCACCTTGATCTTGCCGGCGATGATGTCGGCCCGGGCGCCCGTCACGCGCTTTTCCATCTCGGGGGTGACGACCATGCGGTTGTCCTTGTCGAGCACCCAGTCCACGCCGCCTTCCTTCAGGCCTTCGTACGTGATGCCCGACGTGAACTGGCCGTTCTTCGCCTTCATGAACGCTTCGTACGCGGCGTTGTCGACGCGCTTGACCATCGACGTCAGCATCGTGCCCGGGTACAGGTAGTTCTGGTTGGAGTCCACGCCGATCGCCAGCTTGCCCTTTTCCTTGGCCATCTGCAGCGCGCCCATGCCCGAGCCGCCCGCGACGGCGAAGACGACGTCGGAGCCGCGGTCGAACTGCGCGCGTGCCAGCTCGCCGCCCTTGGCCGGATCGTTCCAGGCCGCGGCGGTCGTGCCGACCATGTTCTGCAAGACCTGCACCTTCGGATTGATGGCCCGCGCGCCCTGCACATAGCCGCAGGCGAACGCGCGGATCAGCGGGATGTCCATGCCGCCGACGAAGCTGATCGTCTTCGTCTTCGACGCCATTGCCGCGGCGACGCCGACGAGGTACGAGCCTTCCTCTTCCTTGAACAGCACGGAGTTGACGTTCTTGCCCTGGGCATTGCCGTCGATGATGACGAAGTGCACGTTCGGGTATTCGGCCGCGATCTTTTGCACGGGCTGCGTCTGCGAGAAGCCGATCGAGACGATCAGCTGCAGCTTCTTGCGGGCGAGGGCGCGCAGGACCTGCTCGGCCTGGGTGTCGTAGTTGGCCTGGGCTTCAAACACCTTGACGCCGGTTTCCTTCGTGAACCGCGCGACGCCTTCGGCGGCGGACTGGTTGAAGGATTTGTCGAACTTGCCGCCGGCATCGTAGACGATCGCCAGCTTCGCGCCCGCCATGTCGGCACTGGCGCTGGCGCTGATGCACAGCGCCGCGATCGTCATGCAAAGTTGCTTGAATTTCATCGATTTGGGCTCCTGAATCCCGTATTTTACCGGCGCAACGGCTGTGCAGGGAGGGGGATTCTCGGAACTATGCATCAGCCAGTTTATTCGTGGCAAATACGATTTTGCTTTGCCATTTATTTCGTTGACATATAAATAGCGCCGTTTCAGTCGGCAAGCGGGAGTGCGGGCGGAACGATGATGGCGGCGACCGTCGGCGCCGTTGCAGCCGGTACGACGATGTCGGGCGCCGGCGCAGGCGCGGGAGAGGGGATCTCGATCGGCTTGGCGAACTGCGACGTGAGGAAGCGGGCGATGCGGACCTGCGTGTCTTCCAGGTACGGGATATTCAGGTGGTCCGAGTCGGGCACGGTCTCGTCCCCGATCAGCTGGGCCAGCTTGGCAACGAGCTGGTCGGTGTGCGAATGGGGCACGACGTCGTCGCTGGCCGCGCGCAGCACGAAGGTCGGCGCCTTCAGCGTGGGCGCGTACTTGATCGACTCGAAGCGGTGGCGCAGCATGTACTCGATCGGCATCACGCGGAACTTGCGCTTGGCGAGGGCGAGGATCGAATCGTAAGGCGTGATCAGCACGACGGAGTGCACTGGCCGCTCTTTCGCGACCTGCACGGCCACGCCGGACCCGAGGCTGCGGCCGACGACGGCGATGCGCTTCGGATCCACGTGGTGGTGCGCGGCCATCCAGTCGAACAGCATGCAGGCGTCGTCGATCATGTGCGCCTCGGCCGGGTCGCCGTGGGAATCGCCGTAGCCGCGGTAGTTCACGGCCAGCACGGCCATCCCGGGAAACAGCTTGCCGGCATCGCGCACGACCCAGGACACTTCCTCGGAGCGGCCGCCGAAATAGACGACGGCGGGCCGCAGGCCGGGCGTCTTCGGCGTCATCAGCCAGCCGGACAGCCGCGTGCCGTCCTTGGCGCGCAGCACGACGGGACGGGTGCGGTGGCCGCTGCTGCGCGGATGCTCCACTTCGCGCTCGACGGTGGGATTGAACACGAGACGGCGCTGGTTGGCCGCGACCGCGGCCGTGAGGCCCAGCCACAACATGCTGGCAAAGCCAGCCATACCTGCCGCCAATTTTTTATGTGTGCTCATGTATACAGTCTACCTCTGGGTACGGATGAAGTCTGTGCGCTGCCCATCAAATACGTCTTCATTATGGTGCGAATTCACGGAGAGTAGCTTTGCTGCAACATCCTGTTACAGCGCCGGCGTTGTATGCGCGCTGCGGGCTTTGTTAGGCTGTCCATGAAAACAGGATGTGGAGGCTCGATGAAGTGGAACGCGGTCGTGCCGGCATGTGCCGGGCTGGGCCTGTTGGCGGTGCTGGTGGTGCCTGTGTGGCGGTCGACGCCGCCGGCCGTCACGCCGGCCGCGGTGCCCGCGCCGCCAGTGTCGACGACCGGGGCGTCGGCAGGTGCGGCGGCCGGACCGGCCTGGCTGTCCGACCTGGGCACGCCGCCGGCGACCCTGCCGCCGGTGCCCGCCGAACCGCTCGCGCAGCGCATCGAGCGCCTGGCCGCGAGCGGCGATCCGCATGACGCGTATCGCGCGTGGTGGCTGCTGCACGCCTGCGTCGTGTTCGGTCGCACGGGGCACCTGCCCGAACGTGACGGGACGGAGCCGGATGCCATCGCCGATCCCGCGCGTGCCTGCGCGACCGTGAGCGAAAGAATGAAGATGGCGCGCATCGACCATCTCGAGCGCGCCGCGCGCGCGGGCGTGGACGGCGCGCTGGCGGAACTGGTGGAAGAAGGCCCGTTCGGCGACCCGACTGCGCTCACGACGCGCCCCGACGATCCGCTCGTGAAGGAGTGGAAGGAACGGATCAACGGGATGCTGAACGAGCAGGCCGAGCAGGGCTACTGGGCGAGCCTGTATCAGCTGTTCACGGGTTTCTGGTTCGGCCACCCGGCCATCGCCGCGGACCGCCAGAGCGCGCTGGCCTACGGCATGGCGCTGCGCGACATCATGGTCAAGCTGGACGGCGTGCCCGAGCAGCAGGCCATCCCGTTCAACGGCCCCTTCCTCGACGAGATCGGCACCGGCCTCACGCCGGACCAGAAGGCGCGTGCGCAGGCGCATGCCGATGCGATCGTCGCCCGCGCGGCTGACCAGCGTGGCATTTCAAAATCGATATCGATCGAAAGAAAAAAGTAATTGGTTCAGGACATGGTGTCGACTCTACGATGGGATGTCTTGGAGAGATGAGATCGATAACATGAATATTCTAAAACTGTTCGTCAGCCTGGCGCTGCTGTTGAGTGGACTGCCGGCCCTGGCATCCACCCAGGCAGCCCGGCCGGAAGGCCCCTGCGACATCTATGCGAAGGCGGGCGCGCCCTGCGTCGCCGCGCACAGCACCACGCGCGCCCTCTACGCCGCGTACAACGGACCGCTGTACCAGGTCATGCGCCAGTCGGACGGCAAAACGCGCGACATCGGCGTCGTGCGCGGCGCCGGCTATGCGGACGCGGCCGCGCAGGATGCGTTTTGCACCGGCACCTATTGCTGGATCACGATCCTGTACGACCAGTCAGGCAAGCGCAATCACCTCGTGCAGGCGCCGCGCGGCACCTGGACCGGGCCCGCGCTGGGCGGCATGGACAATCTGCCGCTGGCGGACCTGGCACCGGTCACCGTCATGGGACACAAGGTGTATGGCGTGTACATCGCGCCGGGCATGGGCCTGCGCCTGAACGATACGCACGGCGTGCCCGTCGATGACCAGGCGGGCGGGCAATATGCCGTCATCAATGGCTATCACTACAACGGTGCGTGCTGCTTCGACTATGGCAATGGCGAGATCGACAGCATCGACGACGACAACGGCACCATGGAAGCCATCTATTTCGGCAATGCGAAAGGGTGGTATCGCGGCAGCGGGCCCGGGCCCTGGGTGATGTCCGACCATGAGAACAACCTGGTCGGGTGCGTCAACGACGACAAATCGAAGCTGTGCGCCAACCTGCCGACGCTCGATTCGCGCTTCATCACGGCCGTCACGAAAGGCAAGCCCGGACACTGGGCCACGCTGGGCGGCGATGCCCAGCGGGGGCAACTGGCCGTGATGTACGAAGGCCGCCGGATCGATGCGTCGTACGATCCCATGCGCAAGCAGGGCGCCGTCCTTCTCGGCAATGGCGGCGACAACAGCACCGCGTCGCAAGGCACGTTCTACGAAGGCGCGATGACGGCGCCGCGCACGTATCCGTCCAATGAGACGGACCAGCTGGTCGCGCAGAACGTGGCGGCGGCCCGTTACGCTGTCGCGGCCGTCAGCGTCGGGACCACGGCGGCGTCCGACGTCCCGGCCAGCCTGCACACGTTCGCGCCGCTGCAATCCAGGGACCTGACGGTCACGTTCACAAATACGACGGGCCAACCCGTGCGGGGCGTCACGCTGTCGATGGCGGTGCCGAAGGGCTGGAGCGTCAATGCGGCCGCGAAAACCATCCCCGACGCGATCGCGCCCGGTCAAAGCGTGCATGCCGCTTTCACGGTGAAGTCCGGTGCCGCGCCGTTCAACGGCGACCTGAAAGGCATGGCCACGTGGGCCGGCCGTACCGAATCGGCCGCCGCGAAGGTGCGCAATGTGGCGCCGGTAAAAATCAACGAATTCCGCCTGAGCGACGGCGCGCGCGCTAACGCGACCAATGCGTTCATCGAGTTATACAACGCCGGCGAGAAAGAGGTCGACATCTCGAACTGGACGTTTGCGCCGCACGCGACGCGCGAGCCGCTGTTCTCCAGGGTGAAGATTCCCGCCAGGACCAGGCTGGCGCCGAAGGGCTTTTATGTACTTGGCCTGTCCAATTCCGGCCTCGTCCTGCCTGCCCGGCCGGGCGACGCGACCATCCACGTGCGGAACGTCGATGGCATCAAGCCGGGCGACACCATCATGGTTGGCGACGAAACCCGCAAGGTGGTCCGTGTCGGCACGGCGGCCGGCCAGGCGACGCCGCTGTGGCAGCCGCTGCCCGACGGCCCCATCATCACCATTCCCGCCGGCTCGACGAGCGTCCCCGTGACCACCACCGAGGGTTTTGCCGTCGGCGATACCCTCGCTCTGGGCTACGGCACCGCCTATCCGGTCGACGGGCGCGCGACCGAACGGTACGAGAAAGTGACCGTCACCGGCGTCGGTTCGGCGGGTAGCCAGGCGTGGCTCGGTCTCGATGCGGCGGCCGGATCGACCAATATCCAGGTGACGTCGACCGCTGGCATTGCCGCCGGCGACAGGATCCGCCTCGACATCGACAGCGCCGATCACGGCATCGACATGGTCACCGTCAAGCACGTGGGCACGGCCGCCCGCCGTACGAGCCTGGCCCGCGATGCCGCTGCGGGCGCCACGACGATCGTCGTGCATGGCGCGATCGGCTTCCCCACGAAGAAGAATGTCGATTACACACCGGGCAAGGCCGTGATCGGCGCGCCCGGCAAGCTCCAAACCGTGGACATCGTGCGCGTCGAGGGTACGCCGGGCGGCAACCTCACGCTGACCATTTCTCCGGCGCTCGCCCAAAGCCACGTGGCCAACGAACCGTTCGTGGAGCCGGGCACGGGCCTCGACCTGGCGGCGCCATTGAAGTACGGCCATGCCGCCAACCTGCCGTTCAGCGTGCGCGGCACGGGCATCAGCTTCACGCCCGCCACCCGCCACGCGCACTCGAGCAATGAGCCGGTCCGCCCGGCGGGCAGCGGCATCGTGCTCGACCGTGCGTTGACGCGCGCCCACGGCACGGACGCCGTCGTGCGGGTGGACACCGCGACCGCGGGCTTCCAGGGCAACCCGAACCAGTGGTTCGGCGGCCCGGTGCTGTCCCGGGAAGCGGGCAGCATGGTGCTGCGCGATGCGGCGGGACTTGTGGTCGACAGCCTGAATTACGGGGATCTCGTCGACCCGTGGGCATCCGGTGGATTCCGCGGCGCCCCGGGCAAGGCCGCCACCTGTTATGCGGCAACGCCGGGCATTCCGAACGAGCCGACGTGGGACCGTGCCCTCCCGGGCATCCCGTTCAGCGGTACCGTCGCGCAAGTCGACGCGGCCCAGGGCAGCACGGGACGCTATCCCGACGGCCAGGACAACGACAACGATTGCGCGGATTTCGTGACGTCCGTCTCCGTCCGGACGGGCGCGACGGCGGCGGGCTCGACGAGCGTCAAGGCCGGCACGGTCACGCACTTTGCGCCCGGACAGTCCGTCGTCGTCGATGCTGGCGACCACGCCGAAACCCTGACGGTCGCAACGGTCGGTTCGTCCGGGCTCACCCGTGCATCGGCGCCTGCGGACAAGGGCGCGACGGTCGTTCGCGTCGACGATGCGCGCCAGTTCGCGGTCGGCCAGGCGGTGATCGTCGGCAGCGGCGCGGATGTAGAGCAGGGCGTCGTCGCCGCGGTGGAGACGGGGTGGAAATCAGGCAAGCTGACGCTCCAGGCGCCGTTGACGCGCGCCCATGACGCAGGCGCCAGCGTGTCGGGTACGGGCCTCGTCTTCACCCGCCCGCTCGCCAAAGACCATCCGGCAGGCACGGTGATGACGGCGGCGGACGACCTGGCGACGCCGGGCGCCGCCAACAACCCTGTCCGCCGTCGAGCTGCCCAGCTCTAGTGCAGCATGGGGCCGGACGAGGGCGCGTAACGCTCCGCGTCGTGCAGCGCATGCGCGACGCGCTCGTCGCCCGGCAGCATCTTCGCCTCGGGCGCATGCTCGACGGGACTGACGCCTTTGACGCGCATCCCTTGCTCGTAGACCATGCGACCGCCGAACCAGCCGGACACGACCACGCCGATGGCGGCGATCGCCGACAGCGCCAGCGACCCGCCCGTGTGCTTGTAGCCGTTGCGCCGCAGAGCAAGATTGGCCGCCGTCACCGCAAGCGCACCGCCGTTCAGCATCGCGTGGACGTTGGCCGTCTGCTTGACCTCCGTCTCGTTCTCGATTTCCAGGTAATCCATGGCCCCGGCGACCCCGGCCGCGAGACCGCCGATGAGGCCACCGGTCAGGCTGTAGAAGGCGGCGTTCGCATAGTCGTCGTTGTCCGTTGCGCGGTGCATGGCGTCGAGGATGAATCCGAACGGAATCAGGGCGGCCGGCGCCACGATCAGCATCGGGTGCAGCGGATGGCCGGCAATCGTCGATTTGGGCATGGTTCCTCCAGAAAAGATCGTGCCGGCAGAAGGGATGAGCGGGCCGGCGGGAGAAGTCAAGTGTGGCATAAGGCTGGCTGCCGGCTACGCACAGTACCGTAGGGCACGGTCACACCCGTGTCGCGGTCAGGCGCGGATGAATGAAGGGAATGCCGGACGGTCGGATGGTGAACCGCCAGCATTCGACAGGGCCGGTCAGGGTGGCCAGGAAGTGCCAGTCATCCTCCCAGACCAGTTGTCGCAGCGTCCGGACTTGGTTACCGGGAACGAACGAAAAGGTGGCACCGAGGCTACGGCGGGCGCGGATGTGCAAATCGCGGTCGAGCAGGATGAAATGAAACGTCTCTTCGAACGGGCAATCCTGATCGATCACGAGCAGGTAACCGGCGGAGGTTTCGAACTGATAGGCAGCAAAGCAAAACGTCCGATACGTTTCACCTGTCGTCTATTCATTTTGTATCGCCACCGTCGACGAACTGCGCTTTGCTCGTCTGGTTCGCAACCAGCCTGGGCGGCCTTGGGCAGTTGCAGATGCACAAGTCGTTTTCCAGCGCGACCTGCTTGCCGTTGTAGCGCTCCGGAATACGCGGGCCGACGCAGCGGATGACGCCCGTGCTGCCGCAGGTCCGGCAATCGACGGTATCGCCCTCGAGCGCAACGCGGACGCCGTTAATCGAGCTCCGCGAACTCGCCGACGTCACGGTGCCGTTGGCGGTGGTGGACGCACCGAGTGTGATGTGATGTCGTTTCATCCCCCAATGCTGTCACGCGCCGCCGTCGTGCAGGTTGTGCAAACCGCCTTGACACGACGCTGCCGCGTTGAAGCGATTACCATGTCCCACACCATCGCGTTTTGACGGAGAAATACTGTGCACTTTCTGCTGATCTATGACCTGGCCCCGGACTACCTGGAGCGTCGCGGCGAATTCCGCAACGAACACCTGAAGCTGGCCTGGGAAGCCCAGGAGCGCGGCGAGATCGTCATCGCCGGTGCGCTGGCCGATCCCGCCGACAAGGCCGTGCTGCTGTTCACCGGCGAATCGTCGGACGCCGCCGAGCGCTTCGCCCGCGCCGATCCGTATGTCGTCCACGGTCTCGTCACGCAGTGGCACGTGCGGTCGTGGATCACCGTCGTCGGTAACGACGCCAGCAACCCCGTGCGCCCTACATAAAACTATTTCGCCGGCAACAGCTTGACGACGAGATTGTGCGTCGTGAGCGCGATCGAGCGGTCGGGGGCCAGCGTCACGCCGATCGGCCGGTCCAGGCTGCCGGGCAGGGCGCCGAGGGTGATGCCCGCGTGGCCGGGCACGCCGGCCACGGTGCTCGTTACATTGTCCAGGTTGATGCGGCGGATGGTCGAGTTGCCCGTGTCGGCGATGTATAAATCGTTGCCGTCGACCGCGATGCCGCTCGGTGCACACAGGCGCGAGACGCCCGGGCTGCCGTCCACCGCGTCGCAGCGTCCCGGCTGGCCGGCCAGGGTGGACACGGTGCCCTTGTCGTTCACCATGCGGATCGTCGAATTGCCCGTGTCGACGACGTAGACGTTGTTCCAGTTGTCCACGCCCACGTCCTGCGGTTCGCAGAACTGCGCCTGTCCGCCGTTGCCGTCGCGGCTGCCGCACACGCCCGGCGTGCCGGCCACCGTGGTCACGTTGCCGCTCGCGTCGATGCGGCGCAGCATGTGGTTGCCGGTGTCGGCCACCCACAGGTTGCCGTGCTGGTCCAGCGCGATGCCGCGGGGTCTGCAGAAGCGCGCCGCGACGCCCCGGCCGTCCGCGCTGCCGCACGTGCCGTCGCCGGCGATGGTGGTCGTCGTGCCGTCCGGCGCCACGCGGCGTATGACGGAGTTGCCGCTGTCCGTCACGTACACATTGCCCTTGCCGTCCGCGACGATCCGGCTCGGATCGTTGAAGCGGGCCGCCGCGCCGCCGTCCGCATAGCCGACGGCGGCGCGCGTGCCCGCCAGCGTCGTCACCGCACCGTCGGGAGAAATCCTGCGCACGGTGGCGCTGGCGCTTTCCGCCACGTACAGATTGCCCGCCGCATCCGCCGTGATGCCTTGCGGTCCGTTGAAGCGGGCCTTGGACCCAGTGCCGTCCTGTGAGCCGGCGCATTGCCCGCAGACGTCACCCGCGATCGGGAACAGGCCCGTGGCGCCCTGCGGCCGGTCGGGCCAGCTGGGCCAGTCGGGATGGTCGGGCCAGGGATGGTCGGGCTCGTGGAACCAGCCGATCCCGATGCCGATGCCCACGTCGCCGCCGCAACTGGACAAGCCCAGCAGCAGGACGCCGGCCACAATCAAGCGTAGCGCGCGTTCGAAGACAGTCATGGCCGAACTCCGGATGGAAACGGCATCGAGCTTAGCGCGCATCGTCTGGTACGCCATGCGTGCGCGCAAAGCGTGCCGGCCGCTTGTGTGCAGGTGGGGCGCGCGTCGTGACGAAGCGACGCCATCATCGAATGCACAAAACACGAGCGGCGCGAAGCTAGCTGTAGAGTAAGATTCTGCACGCAACCACAACCGCTGGAGGATCATGCAACCTGCCGTCAACCTGTGGCCGCTGCTCGGCATCGCGGCCGTCGCCGCCGGATTCGTGTTGCGGGCCAACCCGGTGCTCGTCGTGATCGTGGCCTGCGGCGTGACCGGCTGGGCCGCGCACCTGCCGCTGCTGCACCTGCTGGAGTCGCTCGGCACGGCATTCATCAAGACCCGCAACCTGCCGCTGATCCTGTTGCTGCCGCTGGCCGCGATCGGCCTGCTGGAACGCTTCGGCCTCAAGGAGCATGCGCAGGCCAGCATCGCCCGCATCCGCTCGGCCACGACGGGCCGCCTGCTGACCGTGTACCTGCTGGCGCGCGAGGTGGCCGCTGCGTTCGGTCTCACGAGCCTGGGCGGCCACCCGAACATGGTGCGGCCGCTCGTCGCGCCGATGGCCGAGGCGGCGGCGGAGGCGCGCCACGGCCATCTGCCCGAACCGCTGCGCCAGCGCATCCGGGCGATGAGCGCGGCCACGGACAACGTCGGCCTGTTCTTCGGCGAGGACGTGTTCGTCGCGTTCGGCGCCATCGTGCTGATGCAGACGATCCTCAAGGCCGAGGGCCTGGACGTCGATCCCATCCACATGGCGCTGTGGGGCATCCCGACGGCGGTGACGGCGTTCGTCATCCACGCGTGGAACCTGCGCCGGCTCGACGCCCGCATCCGCCGCGAGACCATGCGATGATCGTTTCGCTCGACTTCTTCTACCTGCTCGTCGGCCTGCTGTTCGCCGCGTGCGCGCTGATGACGCTGCGCGACGCGACCAATCCGCGCCGCTACACGACGGCGCTGTTCTGGGGCCTGTACGCGCTCGTCTACCTGCTGGGCGAGCGCCTGGCCCCAGGCGTGGCGGGCGTGCTGATGATCGTGATGGCGCTCGTCGCCGGGTTCGGTTTCGTGAGGCCGGGGAAGGCGGACGTCCTGCCGGAAGCGCAACGCCAATCCACGGCGGCGCGGCTGGGCAACCGCCTGCTCGTGCCGGCGCTGGCGATTCCCGTCGTGACGATGCTCGGTTCCGTCGTGCTGAAGGATGTCCACGTCGGCGCGGACTTCCTGCTCGATCCGAAGAACGTGACCCTGGTGAGCATGGGCTGCGGCAGCGTCGCCGCGCTCGCGCTCGCCTGCTGGCTCACGCGCGCGACGCCGCTGCAGGGTGTGCGCGAGGCGCGGCGCCTGATCGACGCGATGAGCTGGGCCGTCGTGCTGCCGCACATGCTGGCCGTGCTCGGGCTGCTGTTTTCCGAGGCGGGCGTGGGCAAGGCCGTGGCCCACGTCGCGACGAGCTACATCCCGCTCGATTCGCGGCTGCTGGCCTGCGCCGCGTTCTGCGTGGGCATGGCATTATTTACCGTCGTGATGGGCAACGGCTTTGCCGCGTTCCCCGTCATCGCGGGCGGCATCGGGATTCCCGTGCTGGTCGGGGTGTACCATGCGAATCCGGCCGTGATGGCCGCGATCGGCATGTTCAGCGCATACTGCGGCACCCTGATGACGCCGATGGCGGCGAATTTCAACATCGTGCCGGCGGCGCTGCTCGAACTGCCCGACAAGAATGCCGTGATCAAGGCCCAGCTGCCGACCGCGTTGCCGCTGCTGGGCGCGAATATCGTCCTGCTGTACTTCCTGATGTATCGATGAGGCGACCATGACCGCACCCACCACCCAAGTACCCACCAGGACCGTCCTGCTGACCGGATTCGAACCGTTCAACGGCGCCGCCATCAACCCGTCGTGGGAAGCCGTGCGCGCGCTGGACGGCTGGTCCGGGCCGGGCTTCGCGGTCGTCGCGCGCCAGCTGCCCTGCGTGTTCGGCACCGCCCTCGACGTGCTGCGCGAATCCATCGCGGGCGTCAAGCCCGACATCGTGATCGCCGTCGGCCAGGCCGGCGGCCGCTCCGAGATTTCGCTGGAGCGTGTGGCCATCAACGTCGACGACGCCTCGATCCGCGACAACGCGGGCAACCAGCCCGTCGACACGCCCGTCGCGGCCGACGGTCCGGCCGCCTATTTCACCACCTTGCCCGTCAAGGCCATCGTGAAGGCGCTGCGCCTGCGCGGGTTCCCGTCCGGCGTGTCGCAGACGGCCGGCACGTTCGTGTGCAACCACGTGTTCTACGGCCTGATGCACCACGCGGTCGGGCAGCCGCTGAAGGCGGGATTGATCCACGTGCCGTTCCTGCCCGAGCAGGCGGCCGACCGCCCGGAGCGGCCGCCGTCGATGGCGCTGCGCGACATCGTCGATGCGCTCAGGATCGCCGTGGAGGTGGCGGTGGTGACGGAGACCGATACCCAGGAGGCGGGCGGCGCCACGCACTGAGCGTCACGCTCCGGCCGGGTTCAGGATTTTCAGGAACGCCCGCACCACCGGCGCATCGTCCTGCGTCGGATAGGTGATGTACAGGTTGGCCGACGGCGGATTGGTGCGCACCGGCAGGAAGCGCACGCCCGGCCAGCCGATGCGGCTCGTCGTCGCCGGCATCAGCGCCACGCCGAGCCCCGCACCGACCATCGCGAGCAGGGTCTGCGGCTCCGCGGCTTCCTGGAAGATCGTCGGCTGGAAGCCCGCGTTGACGCAGCACTGGATCAGGTAGCGCGGCTCGGCCGACTGGTCCAGGTGCAGGGTCAGCATCGGCTCGTTGGCGATGGCTATCAGCTCGATGGCGTCCTGCTGCGCGAGCGGGTGCTGGGCGTTGATCGCGACGCACACGTCTTCGCGGAACGCCAGTTCCTGGCGCAGGCCGGCGTTCTTCAGCATGTCTTCGTCGATCTTCGGCTCGCGCCAGAAGCCCACGTCGATCTGCTTGCCGCGCAGCGCGTCCCACTGGTCGTTCGGGCCGAGTTCGTGGATGGTCCACGTCACGCGCGGGAACTGGCTCTGGAACTGTTCCAGCAGGCCGGGGATCGGCCCCCACATCGCCGAACCGACGATGCCCACGCGCAGGCGGCCCACTTCGCCGCGGTCGATCTGGCGGATGGTGTCGATGGTCATGCGCATGCGGCCCAGCAGGTCGGCCGCTTCGTGCATCAGCGCCTTGCCGGCGACCGTCAGCTCGAAGCTGCGCGTCGTGCGCGCGAACAGGCGTACGCCCAGCTCGCTCTCCAGCTTCATGATCTGCTGCGACAGCGGCGGCTGCGAAATGTGCAGGCGCTCGGCGGCGCGGCTGAAGCTTTTTTCTTCGGCCACCGCCAGGAAATATTTCAGCTGTTTCAGGTCGATCGACATGATGGTCTCAAACGTGGGCGGCCGCGTGCAGCGCCACCGCGAGGCGGGCGCCCACGAGGGCATTGTGTTTGACCAGCGCGATGTTCGTGGCGAGGCTGCGGCCGCCCGTCAGGTCCTTGATGCGGGCCAGCAGGAACGGCGTCACGGCCTTGCCTTTCACGCCTTGCGCGTCGGCTTCGCGCAGCGCCTGCGCGATGATGCCGTCGATCTCGTCGTTCTGCATCGCGGATTCCGCCGGAACCGGATTGCTGACGACGACGCCGCCGCTCAAGCCCAGCTGCCATTTGGTGCGGATGAAGCGGGCCTGCTGTTCCGGCGTGTCGAGCTGGAAGTCGGCGTTGAAGCCGGATTCGCGCGTGAAGAACGCGGGGAAGCCGGGCTGGCCGACGCTGACCACCGGCACGCCATGCGTCTCCAGGTATTCCAGGGTGAGGCCGATGTCGAGGATGGATTTCACGCCCGCGCACACGACGGCGACGTTCGTGCGCGCCAGCTCCTGCAGGTCGGCGGAGATGTCGAAGCTCGTCTCCGCGCCGCGGTGCACGCCGCCGATGCCGCCCGTGACGAACACCTCGATGCCCGCCAGTGCCGCGCAGATCATCGTGGCGGCGACCGTCGTCGCGCCCAGCTTCTTCTCGGCCAGCACGTACGCGAGGTCGCGCCGGCTCACTTTCAGCGCATCCTTCGCGTTGCCCAGCTGTTCGAGCTGGTCGCCGGCCAGGCCCACGCAGATGCGGCCGTCGATGAGGGCGATGGTGGCCGGCGTCGCGCCGGCGTCGCGGATCACCTGCTCGACCTCGCGCGCCGTCTGCACGTTCTGCGGGTACGGCATGCCGTGCGAGATGATCGTCGATTCGAGCGCGACGACGGGCTTGCCGGCCGCGCGCGCGGCCTGCACTTCGGGGGAAAACTGGAGGAAGGCTTGCATGTTCAGTCCTGTGAAAGCGGAGGAGGTTCGGTGGCGAGGCTGTCCGGCCCCAGGCCAGGGTGCACGGTCTCGGGCACGCCCAGCGTGAGGGCCGACAAGTGCAGGCCGCGGCGGCACGCGAGCACGAGGTTTTCGGTCCCATCGTCCTGCACGAGCGACCAGCAGACGGCGGCGGCGAACGCATCGCCGGCACCCGTCACGTCGACGACGTCTACGGGCAGCGCGGGCAGGTCGGCGATGCCGTCGCCCGCGGTGACGAGCACGCCGCGCGCGCCGCGGGTGACGATCAGGTCTTGCGCGCCCTGCGCCCGGACTTCGCGGATGGCCTCGGCGAGTGCGGCGTCGTCGGGCAGGGGGCGCCGGACGCGGGCCGCCAGCTCGCCGGCGTTGAGGATCAGCAGGCGCACGCCGGATAAATCGTCGGGCAGGCGCGCCATCTTCGGTTCGGAGACCGCGACGAGCACGAGCGGCGTGTCCGTGCGACGGGCCTGCCGGGCGAGGGCGGCGACGGTGTCTTGCGGCAGGTTCAGGTCCGCGACGACGAGCGCGGCGCCCGCGAACTGGGCCTGGCGCGCGTCGATGTACGCCGGCTCCATGCGGTTATACAGCGACATGTCGGCCAGCGCGACGACCATTTCGCCGTCGCGGTCCAGCACGGCCGTGTACGTGCCGCTGCAGCAGCCGTCCAGGCGCAGCGCGCCGCGCACGTCGATGCCGAGGCTGTCCGCGTGGTCGAGCAGGGCGGCGCCGGAGGAATCGGCACCGATCGCCGTCAGCAGCGCGACCGTCGTGCCCAGCCGGGCGAGATTCTCGGCGATGTTGCGCGCCACGCCGCCGAACGATTCGCTCTGGCTGGCCGGGTTCGACGTGCGCAGGGCGATGGCATCCGTCGAGCGCAGCTTGCGGTCGAGGTTCGCCGCGCCCACGCACACGACGGGACGCCGGTCCGGCAGCACGTACGCGCGCCCGAGCAGCTTGCGCTCGCGGATCAGGCCCGCGATATAGCCGGCGACCGCCGAGCGCGACAGTCCCAGCTGGTTGGCGAGCTCCTGCTGCGAAATGAAGGGATTCGCGCGGATGGCCTCGTACAACTGTTGTTTCTTCGACGATTCTGTCACGATGACGGGAGGATTAAACTTTTGTTTTTCATCTTAAACATATGTTTGCGCACGGTCAACGCGGACCTATGCATGGGTGGAGTCTAGCGCGAATTTATTCTCGCAAGATATAAATCTGCCAGAAAAATGGTATTTGCCAACACAATCGGCATTCATGCATAGTTGACATATTTTGGTGCACGGCGCCCCCATCCTCGACAGACCGCGACAATGACTACTCACTCCTTCAGCAACACTCCTTTCGAAGCCGCCGACGTCATCCGCGCCCGCAAGCCGGGCTTCACGCCGCGCGTGGCCCTGATCCTCGGTTCCGGCCTCGGCGTGCTGGCCGAGCAGATGGAGGATGCGGTGTCGATCAGCTATGCCGACCTGCCGGGCTTTCCGATCAGTACCGTGCACGGCCACGCGGGCGAACTGGTCCTGGGTACGCTGGCGGGCGTGCCGGTCGTGTGCATGAAGGGCCGCGGCCACTTCTATGAAGGCTACGGCCCGGCCGTGATGACCTCCGCCGTGCGCACCTTCAAACTGATCGGCTGCGAACTGCTGTTCGTGACGAATGCCGCCGGTTCGCTGCGTCCGGAAGTGGACGCGGGCAGCGTCGTCGTGCTGACGGACCACATCAACCTGCTGCCGGGCAGCCCGATGGCCGGCCCGAACGACGACCGCTTCGGTCCGCGCTTCTTCAGCATGGCCAATGCATACGATGCCGATATGCGCGACCTGATCAAGGCGACGGCGGCGGAGAAGAACATCAACGTGAACGAAGGCGTGTACCTGGCATGCCCGGGCCCGAACTTCGAGACGGCCGCCGAGATCCGCGCATTCAAGGCGCTGGGCGCGGACGTCGTCGGCATGTCGGTCGTGCCGGAAGTGATCTCGGCCCGTCATTGCGGCCTGAAGGTCGCGGGCGTGTCCGCCATCACGAACCTGGCCGAAGGCCTGACCCCGTTCCCGCTGTCGCACGAGCAGACGCTGAAGTATGCTGCCATTGCGGCCAAGGATATGGTCACGCTGATCCACGGCTTCATCGAACGACTGGGCAAGACCGCCTGAGCACGGAATAATCGGGAATAAGGAAGGGATACCATGTCACGCGCATTCATCCTCCTGCTGGACTCCTTCGGCCTGGGCGCCTTGCCCGATGCCGACAAATACGGCGACGCGGGCGCCAATACCCTCGGCCACATCGCGAAGTGGGCCGCGGATGCGGGCACGCCGATGTCGCTGCCCAATCTGGAACAGATCGGTCTCGGCGCCGCCGCCCACAAGGCCAGCGGCGAATGGCCCGCCGGTTTCAACAAGCGCGACGGCTTCACCGGCGCCTGGAGCGTCGCGCGTGAGAAATCCACCGGCAAGGACACGCAGAGCGGCCACTGGGAAATCGCCGGCGTGCCCGTGCTGTTCGACTGGGGCTACTTCCCGAAAACCGTGCCCACGTTCCCGCAAGAGCTGACCGATAAACTGGCCGGGATCACGAACGTGCCGGGCTGGCTGGGCAACTGCCACGCGTCCGGCACGACCATCATCACGGAACTGGGCGACGAGCACGTCGCCACCGGCAAGCCGATCATCTACACGTCGGCCGACTCCGTGATGCAGATCGCCGCGCACGAAGAGCATTTCGGCCTCGAGCGCCTGTACCAGGTGTGCGAAGCCGCGTATGAACTGGTCAAGCCGTACAACATCGGCCGCGTGATCGCGCGTCCGTTCACGGGCAGCAACGGCAATTACAAGCGCACGAGCAACCGCCACGACTACGCCGTGCCGCCCGTCGCGCCCACCTTGCTGGACCACGTGAAGGATGCCGGCGGCGAAGTCATCGCGCTGGGCAAGATCAGCGATATTTTTGCCGGCCAGGGCGTCACGCAACTCATCAAGGGTGCCGACAACATGGCGCTGTTCGACCGCCTGCTGGAAGTGGCGGACACCGCGCCCGACAAGTCGCTCACGTTCGTGAACTTCGTCGACTTCGACATGCACTTCGGCCACCGCCGCGACGTCGCGGGCTATTCGAATGCGCTGCACGAACTGGATGCGCGCCTGCCGGACTTCATCGCCAAGCTGAAAGAGGGCGACCTCGTCGTCATCACGGCGGACCACGGCTGCGACCCGACGTGGACCGGTTCGGACCACACGCGCGAACACATCCCGATGCTGTTCTTCGGCCCGGCCGCGCCGGCGCGCGAGCTGCCCGTGTCCGACACGTTCTCCGACATCGGCGCCACCCTGGCGCACCACCTCGGCGTCAAACCCCTTGCCAACGGAACTGCATTGTTATGAGCCCGAACCTCGATTTCAAACGTAATACCGCGATCGACCTGGACCTGGGCTGGATCAACCACCTGAAGGTCAACCGCAACGCCGCCGACCGCCGCGCCGCGAGCCTGGCGAACCGCCGCACGGTCAAGAAGGAATACCAGGCCGCGTGGCTGATCCGCGCCATCGAGTGCATCGACCTGACCACCTTGTCCGGCGACGACACGCCGGGCCGCGTCGAGCGCCTGTGCCGCAAGGCGATGCGTCCGCTGCGCGCGGACCTGATGCAGGCGCTGGGCCTGGAGTCGCTGACCACGGGCGCCGTGTGCGTGTACCACGAGATGATCCAGCCGGCCGCGCAGGTGCTGCAGGGCCGCCTGCCGATCGCCGCCGTGTCGACCGCATTCCCGGCCGGCCTCTCCAGCCTGGAAACGAAGATCCGCGAGATCGAACTGTCCGTGGCGGCAGGCGCCACCGAGATCGACATCGTGATCACGCGCCAGCACGTCCTGACGGGCAACTGGCAGGCGCTGTACGACGAGATGGTCGCATACCGCCAGGCGTGCGGCGAGGCGCACGTGAAGGCGATCCTCGCGACGGGCGATCTCGTCACTTTGGAAAACGTAGCAAAAGCATCGTGGGTCTGCATGATGGCAGGCGCCGATTTCATCAAGACATCGACCGGCAAGGAAGGTGTGAACGCGACCATTCCCGTGTCGCTGGTGATGGTACGCGCGATCCGCGAGTACTATGAACGCACCGGCTACAAGGTCGGCTACAAGCCGGCCGGGGGTGTGTCCTCCGCCAAGGCCGCATTGCAATACCTGACCGTGATGAAGGAAGAGCTGGGCAACGAATGGCTGCAACCGCACCTGTTCCGCATCGGCGCGTCCAGCCTCCTGACCGACATCGAGCGCCAGCTCGAACACTACGTCACGGGCAGCTATTCGGCCGCCCATCGTCACGCGCAACCTTGATCGGACCTGTCATGCCCACTATTAAAGAGATTCTTCAGACTATGGATTACGGCCCCGCACCCGAGAGCACCAAGGAAGCGCAAGCGTGGCTGGAGTCGCATGGCCGCCGTTTCGGCCTGTTCGTCGACGGCGCCTGGACGGATGCAAACGAGACGTTCGGCTCGTTCAACCCGGCCGACGGCAGCGAACTGGCGCAGGTGACGCAGGCGAGCCAGGCCGACGTCGACCGCGCCGTGGAAGCCGCGCGCCGCGCGCAGCCGGGCTGGGTCGCCCTCGGTGGCCACGGCCGCGCGAAAGTCCTGTATTCGCTGGCGCGCCTGCTGCAAAAGCACGCGCGCCTGTTCGCCGTGCTCGAGACGCTGGACAACGGCAAGACGATCCGCGAAACGCGCGACGCCGACCTGCCGCTGGCCGCCCGTCACTTCTATCACCACGCCGGCTGGGCCCAGCTGCAATCGGAAGAATTCGCGGACTACCGCGCCGTCGGCGTCGTCGGCCAGATCGTGCCGTGGAACTTCCCCCTGCTGATGCTGGCATGGAAGGTCGCGCCGGCGCTCGCCGCGGGTAACACCATCGTGTTCAAGCCGGCCGAGTACACTTCCTTGAGCGCCTTGCTGTTCGCCGAGATCTGCCAGCAGGCCGGCGTGCCGGCGGGCGTCGTCAACATCGTCACGGGCGACGGCCGCGTGGGCGAGGCGATCGTGAATCACCCGGGCATCGACAAGCTGGCGTTCACCGGCTCGACGGAAGTGGGCCGCATCATCCGCAAGGCCACGGCCGGCACGGGCAAAAAGCTCTCCCTGGAACTGGGCGGCAAGTCGCCGTTCATCGTGTTCGACGACGCCGACCTGGATGCGGCCGTCGAAGGCCTCGTCGATTCGATCTGGTTCAACCAGGGCCAGGTCTGCTGCGCCGGTTCGCGCCTGCTCGTGCAGGAAAGCGTGTACCCGCGCTTCATCGAGAAGGTCAAGGCGCGCATGCAGAACCTGCGCGTCGGCTCGCCACTCGACAAATCCAATGACATCGGCGCCCTCGTCGATCCGGTGCAGCAGCAGCGCATCCACGGCCTCGTGGAAGCCGCGCGCGCCGAAGGCTGCGAGATCTGGCAGCCTGCCGGCGAAACGCCGGTCGCGGGCTCGTGGTATCTGCCCACCCTGATTACGGGCGCGTCGACGTCGGCCACCGTGTCGCAGACCGAGATCTTCGGCCCCGTGCTCGTCGCGTCGAGCTTCCGCACGCCGGGCGAAGCCGTGCAACTTGCGAACAACACCGTGTACGGCCTCGCGGCCTGCGTGTGGAGCGAGTCGATCAGCCTCGCGCTCGACGTCGCCCCGCAGATCAAGGCCGGCGTCGTGTGGATCAACACGGCGAACCAGTTCGACGCCGCATGCGGCTTCGGCGGCTACAAGGAATCCGGCTTCGGCCGCGAGGGCGGCAAGGAAGGCATGACGGAATACCTGGTGCCGCTCGCGGAAGATGCACGTCCCGCAGCACCGGTCGTCGCCGAAAAGGGGAAGGTGAAACTGGCGGGCGGCGACAGCCCGTTCGCGGTCGACCGCACGGCGAAGCTGTACATCGGCGGCAAGCAGGCGCGCCCGGACGGCGCGTACAGCCGCGCGATCCATGGTGCCGGCGGCGAGTTCCTGGCCGACGTGGGCGAGGGCAACCGCAAGGACATCCGCAACGCCGTCGAGGCGGCGCACAAGGCGTCCGGCTGGGCGAAGGCGACCGCGCACAACCGCGCGCAGGTGCTGTACTACATCGCCGAGAACCTGGCGATCCGTGCCGACGAATTCACCGCGCGCATCGCCGCGCAGACGGGTGCAAAAGATGCGGCACGCGAAGTGCAGGCATCGATCGAGCGCCTGTTCTACTGGGCCGCATGGGCCGACAAGTACGACGGCCTCGCGCACCAGCCGCCAATGCACGGCATCACCGTCGCGCTGAACGAGCCGGTGGGCGTGATCGGCATCGTGTGCCCGAACGAGAATCCGCTGCTGGGCTTCATCTCGCTCGTTGCGCCGGCACTGGCGCTGGGCAACCGCGTCGTCGCGGTGCCGTCGGAAGCGCATCCGCTGTCCGCGCTGGACCTGTACCAGGTGCTCGACACGTCCGACCTGCCGGGCGGCGCGCTGAACATCGTCACGGGCAGCCACGACGAACTGGCGCGCACGCTGGCGTCGCACTTCGACGTGGATGCCGTGTGGCGCCACGACGGGTCGGCGGAAGGCTGCGCGGAAGTCGAGCGCCTGTCGGCGGAATCGCTGAAGCGCACGTGGACGGGCGGCGCGAAAGGGCGCGACTGGTTCGATGCCAAGCAGGCAGGCGGGCGCACGGTGCTGCAGCACGCGAGCCAGGTGAAAAACGTGTGGATTCCTTACGGCGTGTGAGATAACGAAACGATGGCTAACTTCCTCCCCCAAGAAATCGTCCGTAAAAAACGCGACGGCGGCACCTTGACCGCGGAAGAGATCCGCTTCTTCGTGCGCGGCATCCCGGATGGCAGCGTCACGGAAGGCCAGATCGCCGCGCTCGCGATGGCCGTCTACTTCAACGACATGACGATGGATGAGCGCGTCGCGTTCACGCTCGCGATGCGCGATTCCGGCCAGGTCATGGAGTGGAAGTCGCTGGACCTGCCCGGTCCCGTCGTCGACAAGCACTCGACGGGCGGCGTCGGCGACGTCGTGTCGCTGATGCTCGGTCCGATGATCGCCGCGTGCGGCGGCTACGTCCCGATGATTTCCGGCCGCGGCCTCGGTCACACGGGCGGCACGCTGGATAAATTCGATTCGATTCCCGGCTATTGCACCGTGCCGGATCCGGAACTGTTCCGCAAGGTCGTCAAGGACATCGGCGTCGCCATCATCGGCCAGACCGCGCAGCTGGCGCCGGCCGACAAGCGTTTCTACAGCATCCGCGACACGACGGCCACCGTGGAATCCGTCGCCATGATCACGGGCTCGATCCTGTCGAAGAAGCTGGCGGCGGGCCTGGATGCCCTCGTCATGGACGTCAAGGCCGGCAGCGGCGCGTTCATGCCGACGTATGAAAAATCCGTCGAGCTGGCGGAGTCCATCGTCCACGTCGGCAACGGCGCCGGCACGCGCACGTCCGCGATCCTGACCGGCATGAACGAGTCGCTGTGCCCGGCGGCCGGCAATGCCGTCGAGGTGCGCATCGCGATCGACTACCTGACGGGCAAGTCGCGTCCGGCACGCCTGCACGAGGTGACGATGGCGCTGTGCGCCGAGATGCTCGTGCTGTCCGGCCTCTGCGCGACGGACGCGGAAGCGCACGCGAAGCTGCAGCACGCGCTGGATTCGGGCGAAGCGGCCGAGCGTTTTGCACGGATGGTCAAGGCGCTGGGCGGCCCGGCCGACCTGATGGACAATCCCGACGCGCACCTCGCGAAGGCGCCGATCGTCGTGCCGGTGCCGGCACTGGCATCCGGCTATGCGTATGCGACGGACTGTCGCGGCCTGGGCCTGGCCGTCGTCGGCCTGGGCGGCGGGCGCATCCGGCCGCAGGACCCGATCGACTTCGCCGTCGGCCTCACGGACCTCGCCGAGCTGGGCACGAAGCTGGAAGCGGGCCAGCCGCTGGCGCTCGTCCACGCGCGCACGCAGGAGGCCGCGGAACGTGCCGTGCGCGAAGTGCAGGCGGCGTACCGCATCGCCGCGGAACAGCCTGCCGCGCAGCCGATGATCTACAAGACCATTCGCCCATGAAGTACGAAAAACTGATAGCCGAAGCCCGCGCCGCGCGCGAACTGGCCTACGTGCCTTATTCGCGCTTCAAGGTCGGCGCCGCGCTCGAGACGAAGGACGGCCGCGTGTTCCGCGGCTGTAACGTCGAGAACGCGTCCTACGGCCTGTGCAACTGCGCCGAGCGCACGGCGTTCTTTTCCGCCATCGCCCACGGCTGCGTGCCGGGCGACTTCGCGGCGCTGGCCGTGATCGGCGACACCGACGGCCCCATCGCCCCGTGCGGCGCCTGCCGCCAGGTGATCCTGGAACTGGGCGGCAACGACTTGCCGGTCGTGCTGGCGAACCTGAAGGGCGACGTGATGGAAACGACGGCCGCCGCGCAGTTGCCGAACGCGTTCGGCGGACGGGACCTCCAGAAGTAACACGCCGCACGGTTCAGCGCCGTTTAAGGCAATCTTGCCCGGATGCTGTCAAACTTGAATTCAAGGACAGGCCCACAACATGTGGGCTATCCGACCATTCAAAGGAGCAGACGTCATGAGCCCGCAAGATTCGCAGATGTTGCACGATTTCCTGAGTCAGTTGATCCAGGCCCGCGGCATCCAGAAAGACCCGGAAGCGGATGCCCTGATCCAGCGCGCCGTGGCCCAGCAGCCCGACGCGGCCTATCTGCTGGTGCAGAGGGCATTGCTGCTCGAACAGGCGCTGAACAATGCCAAGGACCGCATCGCCGGGCTGGAAAACCAGGTACGTTCTGGTCAGCAAGGTGACGGCGGCGGTAAATTCCTTGACGCAAATTCCTGGGGCAATAGCGGCAGGACACAGCCGGCCCAGTCCTACCAGCGCGACACCCAGCAGCCTTACCAATCCCAACCGCAATATCAGCCGCAGTACCAGTCGGCGCCGTCATCCGGCTTTTTGCGTGGCGGTTTTGGCGGCACCCTGGGTTCGATCGCCGCGACGGCGGCCGGTGTCGCGGCCGGCGGGTTCCTGTTCCAGGGCCTGGAAAACATGTTCAGCCACCACGACCAGGGCGGCGGCAACCGGCTGCTGAACAGCGACGATCCGAGCAACAACCTGTTCAGCGACCAGTCCGGCAGCGCGCTGGCCGACCAGGCGGGGCTGGGCGACGTCGACCGCGTGCTGGACAATGGCTCGTCGGAAGGGTTGTTCGACAGCAGTGTCGACAACGGCAGTATCGACGGCGGGCAGGGCTTTTTCGACGGGGATGGGTCGGACGAGGGCCTGTTCAGCTGATCAGGAATTCGTCAGGAACAAATTCTCCGGCTTCCACGGATCATACGTCCCCACGTTCCACACATGGCCTTCGAGGTCGCGGCACATGAAGCCGCGGCTGCCGAATTCCGTGTCGGCCGGTTCCTGCAGGATGATGGCGCCGGCGTTGCGCGCGCGCTCGCACACGCGGTCCGCGTCGTTCACCTGCAGGTAGATGGTCTGCGTCTGGCGGCCCTTGATCTCGTCCGGCTGCACGAGCACCTTGCCGTATTCCCCTTCGTTGCTGACGGAACCCAGCATGATCATGCCGTCGCCCAGGGTCAGCTGGGCGTGGGCGATGGCGCCGTCGATGCCGGGCACGGCGACCTGGCAGGCAAAGCCGAAGACTTCGCACAGCCAGTCGATGGCGGCCGGGGTGTCGCGGTAGCGCAGGCAGGGGATGGCGATCGAGGGCATGGCGGTCTCCTATGGGATGGATTCACATCTGCTGGAACAGATAGCTATGGTTGCGGCTGACCTCCAGCTCGCCCGGATAGCCGTGCACCTTCAGCATCTGGCGCCCGCGCAGGTCGCGTTTCACTTCGGCGATGGCGTCCACGCGCACGAGCGTCGAGCGGTGGATGCGCCAGAACTCGTCAGGGTCGAGCTCGTCCAGCAATTCCTTCAGCGTTTTGCGGATGAGAAATTCGGCGGCGGCCGTCTGCACCCGCGTGTATTTTTCGTCCGACTGGAAGAACAGGATCTCGCGCGTGCTCACCATGCGCAGGCTGGCGCCGACCTGGGCCTGGATCCAGCGCAGGTAGGTCGGCTTTTCCGGCTTGCCCTTGTTCTCCAGTAGTGTCGTCAGCTTCGCGAGTTGCTGGCCGATGTCCTGCGGCGGCGTCGTCTCCGCGGTCGAATTCTTGCGCAGGCGCGCCTGCAGCCGCGCGCACGTGGTCGCGAGCCGTTCGGCCGACACGGGTTTCAGCAGGTAGTCGAGGGCGCCCTGTTCGAAGGCGTCCAGCGCGTACTGGTCGTAGGCCGTGGCGAACACGATGTGCGACCGTTCGTACAGCCGGCGCGCCGCCTCGATGCCGGACAGGCCCGGCATGCGGATGTCGAGGAAGGCGATGTCGGGCCGCAGCTTTTCGCCCAGCTCGACGGCTTCCACGCCGTTCGCCGCCTCGGCGACGATCTGCAGGTCCGGCCATGCCTGCTGCAGGCGCGCGCGCAGCAGGTCGCGCATCGGGGCTTCGTCGTCGGCGATCAAGGCAGTCAACGGTTTCACGCATCCTCCATCATCTTGTAGGGCAGCCGGATCGTGGCGCAGGCGCCGCCGCCCGGCGGGGTCGAGATGTCCAGCGACGCTTCCGCGCCGTACAGCAGCTGCAGGCGCTCGCGGATGTTGGCGAGGCCGACGCCGTCGTCCGCGTGCGGGTCGATGCCGACGCCATCGTCGCACACTTCCACGTGCAGGTCAGCCCCCACGACGTGGGCGCGCACGGCGACGGTGCCGCCTTCGATCTTCGGCTCCAGGCCGTGCTTGATGGCGTTCTCGATCAGGGTCTGCAGCATCATCGGCGGGAACGGGGCGCTGCCGAGGAAGTCGGGTACGTCGAAGCGGACCTCGAGCCTTTCTTTCATCCTCGCCTGCATGATGGCCAGGTAAGCGCGCGACAGCTCGACCTGCTTGCCGAGCGTGGCGCCGCCGCGCTGGCGCATCTGGGGCAGGGTCGAGCGCAGGTAGTCGATCAGGTGGGCGTGCACGCGCGCCGCTTCCTTCGGGTCCGTCTCGATCAGCTGGCCGATCAGCGCCAGCGTGTTGAACAGGAAGTGCGGTTCGACCTGGGCCTGCAGCGCGGCCATTTGCGCCTCCATCAGGCGGCGCTCCAGCGTGGCGACATTGGCCTGCGTCGTCGCTTCGCGCGCCATCAGCTCGGCCTTGCGCTTGCCGCCCGCCAGTACCTTGACGGCGAACGAGATGAAGATGTACCAGAACCCCGGCTCGGGCGTGTTCACGAGCTGGAAGAAGATCACGACGAAGAACCACGTGAGGAACAGCTGGCGCCATTCGACGACGGCGAGCCAGTCGAAGAAGCGCCACCACACCTTGCTGGCTTCGTGGAAGGCGTCGCGTACGAAGTCGAGTACGCGGTTGATGTCGCTGGCGCGCATGATGCTCTCCTGCTTATTTCTCGCGGTGCGTGCGACGGTGGTCCACGACGAATGCGCCGATGATCACCTTGATGCCCATGAACAGGACGAACAGGAACAACGCGAGCGGCAGCACGCTGATCACGAAGGCGAGGGCGATGCAGCACACCAGCATCGCGGGCCACGGCATCACGGCGATGGCGCGCACGGTACGGCGGCAGGCGTCGACGATGTCGCGGGCGAAGTCTTCCAGCGTGGCGCCGAAGCTGCGGTGATAGGTCCTGGTCATGATGACTCCTTGCGGTTGGAACTTGTTTCGATGGAGTCACTCTACATCCCTGCAGGCATCATGGCCACGGGGTACCGACGAACTGCCGAAAATGCGGGATGACTGGTCGTGCGGCCGGATGGACGGCGGCGTCTGGACCGGGCCTGCCCGGCGTAATATGATGTCGCCCATGAAACTTTTATGCCTGCCATGAGCCGCACCGGACGCCTGTTCCAGCTGATGGACGCCCTGCGCGGCCACCGCCGCCCCGTGACGGCCAGCGCCCTGGCCGAACGCCTCGGCGTGTCGGAACGCACCATCTACCGCGACATCCAGACGCTCGTGCAGCTGGGCGCGCCCGTCGACGGCTCGGCCGGTGTCGGCTACGTGCTGCGTACGGGTTTTTTCCTGCCGCCGCTGATGTTCGACGCCGACGAGCTGGAAGCCCTCGTGCTGGGCGCGCGCTGGGTGCGCCAGCAGGGCGACCCCGCGCTGTCCGACGCGGCCGACCGCTCCCTCGCCAAGATCGCGACGGCCACGCCGCGCGACCTGCGCGACCACATGGCCGAGATGAGCCTGTGGGTGCCGGCCTTTCCGGAAGCGGCGCCGGTCGAGGCGTTCATCCAGCCGGCGCGCGAGGCGATCCGGCGCCAGTGCAAGCTGCGCATCGCCTACCGCGACGAGCGCGACACGGCGACGGAGCGCATCGTATGGCCGTTCGCGCTCGCGTTCTTCGAGGGCAAGCGGGTGATGGCGGCATGGTGCGAACTGCGCGACGCGATCCGCCACTTCCGCGTCGACCGCATCGTCCGGGCCGAACCGATCACGGAGCGCTATCCGTCGCCGCGGCACCAGCTGCTGCGGCAGTGGCGCAAGGAGTACGATATTCCCGAGTACTCCTGACAGAATCTGTCAGTGCCCGGCCTTAACATAACTGCATCAACCAACCCACAGGAGACGGCCATGCAGCTCTACTACAACCACTACTCGTCCAACACCCGCCGCGTGCTGCTGGCGGCCGACCACCTCGGCATCGAGTTCGACCTCATCCAGATCAACCTGGCCAGCCAGGACGACCGCCGCCGCCTCGGTGAAGTCAATCCGAACGCCAAGCTGCCCGTGCTGATCGACGGCGACTTCATCCTGTGGGAATCGTGCGCGATCATGCAATACCTGGCCGAAGGCACGCCTGGCCAGACCGTGTGGCCGCAGGAGCGCCGGGCGCGCGCGGACGTGAGCCGCTGGATGTTCTGGGCGTGCCAGCATTTTTCGCCGGCCATCGGCGTGTTCACGTGGGAACACCTCTGGAAGAAATTCGTCACCGGCCAGGACGCCGATCCGAAGGAAGTGGCGCGCGGCGAGGCCGACCTGGCCGAGGCGGCCCGCGTGCTGGACCAGCATCTGGCCACGCGCCGCTGGCTCGTCGGCGACGGCGTCTCCCTGGCCGACTACGCCGTTGCGGCGCCGATCATGTACAAGGACCGGGCGCACCTGCCGCTGGATGCGTATCCGCACCTGCTGGCCTGGTTCGAGCGCATCCAGGCGCTGCCGGCATGGCAGCGGACGACGCACGAGTGGTGATCGGCTCTTAACCCTTCCAGTGCCGGCGCAGCAGGCCGTAATACACCGTATCGGCCGGCTCGCCCTGCACGATCCACCGCTCGGGCATAAAGCCTTCCTTTTGGAACCCGAGCTTTTCCAGCACCCGCGCCGACGCCCCGTTGCGCGGGTCGATGTCGGCCTCGACGCGGTTCAGGTCGAGCGTGGTAAAACCGTAGGCCAGCAGCGCACGCAGCGCCTCGCTGACGTAGCCGCCGCCCCAGTGGGCGCGCGCCAGCGCATAGCCCATTTCGCAGCGGCGGCTCGTGTCGACGAAGCGGTGCAGGCTCACGTTGCCGATCAATTCTCCGGTCCCGATCAATTCGACGCCCAGGCGCATGCCGCTGCCGTCCGCGTACGCGGCCCGCGTGGCGGCGATGTGTTCGTGCGACTGCTCCAGCGACGTCCATGGGCCGCTGCTCCAGTAGCGCGCCACTTCCGGATCGGAAAACACGGCGTAGTGCGCGTCGGCGTCGCGCTCAGTCATCCAGCGCAGTTTCAGGCGGGGCGTGAACAGTTCGATGGGGTTCAGGGTGGGCATGTATTCTCCTGGAGGCCGACGGCGGCGAGGACCATGCCCGTGATCAGGCGCTCGGCGTCGTCGAAGTCGGATGGTTGCAGTTGTTCGCGGTCGAGCACGAGCGTCATCTGGGCGGCGAAATCGGCGTACGACTGCGTCATGGCCCAGACGGCGAACAGCAGGTGGGTGGCGTTGACGGGTGCGATCTTTCCTTCCGCGATCCAGCGCTCGAACACGGCGATGTCTGCGCGCAGCAGCGGGATCACGCGGCGGCGGATCTGGTCCGCGTACAGCTTGGCGCCGCCGATCACTTCCATCGCATACACGCGCGACGCGAGCGGCTGCTCGCGCGAAAAGGTCAGCTTCGCGCGCACGTAGGCGCGCAGGACGTCGCCCGGGTCCTTGCCCGGATCGGCCAGGCTGGCCATGCGCGCGAGCCAGTCGTCCAGCACGTTGTCGAGCACGCGCTGGTACAGGGCCTGCTTGGTCGGGAAGTAGTACATCAGGTTCTGCTTCGACAGGCCCGCGCGCTCGGCGACGGTGGCGATCGACGTGCCTTCGTAGCCGCATTCGGCGAACTGGCGCACGGCTTCGCCGAGGATGGCCGTTTCGACTTTGTCGCGGTGGCTGACCCTGTGTTTGACGGGGGCGATGGTCATGGGTGTTCTCCTCAAATCGAACGCAGGAAGTCGAGCAGGGCCGGCTCGTGGGCATAGGCGACGTTGAAGCGGAACCAGGCCGTGTCGGGCGGCTTCAGCGCAAAGAATTCGCCCGGCGCCAGCAGGATGCTCGCGCGCAGCGCCCGTTCGGCGATGGCGCGGCCGCTCAACCCGGGCGCGTCGAGGGCCGCGCTGACGAACATCCCGCCGCGCGGCCGGGCCAGCGGCACGAGGCCCGCGCCGCCGAGGCGCTCCAGCGCCAGGCCGCGCGCGTCGTCCAGCTGCAGCACGAGGCGCTCGACCTGCTTGCGGTAGGCGCGGCTGCTGACGGCATCGTACACGGCGCGCTCGTTCACCTCCGACGTCGTCAGGCCCGTGAGCATCTTGACGCGCACCAGTTCCGGCATCAACGAGCCGGACGCGCAGATCGAACCCACGCGCAGCACGGGCGACAGGGTCTTGGAAAAGCTGCCGATGCGGATCACGCGGCGCAGCCCGTCCATCGCGGCCAGCGACGAGTCGCCGCGCGCCGCGAGTTCGCGGTAGATGTCGTCCTCGACGAGCCAGAAATCGTACTGCTCGGACAGCGCGAGCAGCCGGTGCGCCTGCGCCTGCGACAGCGACGTGCCAAGGGGATTCTGCAGCACCGTGTTGACGAACATGAGCTTCGGCTGGCGCGCCTGGGCTTCACGCGCGAGGACTTCCATGTCCAGGCCGTGCGCGCCGCGCGGGATGCCGACGGGGATGCAGCCGTGATGGCGCACGAGCGCGAGCAGGTTGCCGTAGCCGGGATCCTCGACGAACACGACGTCGCCCGGGCGCGTGAGCGTGCGCAGCACGAGGTCGAACGCGTGCGTGGCGCCGTGCGTGAGCAGGATCCGTTCCGGCTCGACTGCAAACAGGTCGGCCGACAGCGTCGTGGCGAGATGCTGGCGCAGGCTGGGAAAGCCGAGCGGGTGGCCATAGCCGCGCAGGCGGCCGGCCGGGATCTTCATCGCGTGGCGCACGGCGTCGAGGATCGTCGATTCGCCATACCATTCGGGCGGCAGCCAGCCGGCGCCGACGGGCAGCGCATCCGTCTGGCCGGAATACAGGTCGGGCGTAAGCGTGTCGACGACCAGGGCGGCCGCCGGCAGATACGTGGGCAAATGCGCCTGCTGGGCCGGTGCCTCCGCGCCGCGCGCGACGAAGAAGCCTGAGCCGCGCCGCGACGAGAGCAGGCCCAGGTGCAGCAGGCGGTCGTACGATTCGACGACCGTGAAGGTGCTGACGCCATTCACTTTTGCGAATTGTCGAACGGACGGCATCTTCGTCCCGGCGGGCAGCGCGCGCCGATTTACCATTTCGGCGATGGCCGCGACGATCTGGTCGACCAGGCTGCCGCGGCGCTGGCGGTCGATCGCCAGCACCGGCCATCCCTCGCTCTCGCTCTTTTCGGTTGGTTCCATGCGACTCCATCGCGCGACGCGCGCAACTGTACAGGCTATGCTACCTATACGGTTGGCCATTTTCGCAGATTGTGTATATGTGCCACTGTTGTACTGCTGTCTATTATTGCATCATTGTTTTTGCCAGTTGGTAAATTTTTGAGGGGAAGTCCGTGAACGAAACGAGACCCGAATCGATGTCATCCTTCTGGATGCCATTCACCAACAACCGTGACTTCAAGGCCCATCCGCGCCTCCTCGTCTCGGCACAAGGTATGTATTACAGGGACGTCGACGGCAACGCCGTCCTCGACGGCACCGCCGGCCTGTGGTGCGTCCCGTGCGGCCACGCGCAGCCGAAGATCGTCGCCGCCGTCAGCGAGATGGTCGGCCAGCTCGACTTCGCACCCACGTTCCAGATGGGCCATCCGGCCGCGTTCGACCTGGCCGAACGCCTGATGGAGTACACCAATCACAAGTTCGGCCACGTGTTCTACACGAACTCCGGCTCGGAAGCGGTCGACACGGCCCTCAAGATCGCGCTCGCATACCACAAGGCGCGCGGCGACGCGGGACGCACGCGGCTGATCGGGCGGGAGCGCGGGTACCACGGCGTCGGCTTCGGCGGACTGTCCGTCGGCGGTATCGGTCCCAACCGCAAGGCCTTCGGGCCGCTGCTGCCGGGTGTCGATCACCTGCCGCACACGCACAACCTCGGCAAGAACGCGTTCTCGCGCGGCGAGCCGGAGCACGGCGCGGAACTGGCCGACGAACTGGAACGCATCGTCGCGCTGCACGACCCGTCCACCATCGCCGCCGTGATCGTGGAACCCGTCGCCGGATCGACGGGCGTCTTGATCCCGCCGAAGGGTTACCTGAAGCGCCTGCGCGAAATCTGCACCAGGCACGGCATCCTGCTGGTCTTCGACGAAGTGATCACGGGCTTCGGCCGCCTGACGACGCCGTTCGCCGTCGATTATTTCGACGTCGAGCCGGACATGATGACGACGGCGAAGGGCATCACGAACGGCACCGTGCCGATGGGTGCCGTGTTCTCGAAAAAATTCATCCACGACGCCTTCATGGAAGCGCCGGCCGGCATCGAACTGTTCCACGGCTACACGTATTCCGGCCACCCGCTCGCCTGCGCCGCGTCGCTGGCCACGCTGGAAGTCTTCCAGGAGCAGGGCATCCTGGAAAACGCGAAGGCGCTGCAGCCGTACTGGGAAGACGCGGTGCACAGCCTGCGCGGCCTGCCGCACGTGATCGACATCCGCACCATCGGCCTCGTCGCGGGCATCGAGCTGGAAAGCATCCCCGGCAAGGTGGGCGCGCGCGCATTCGCCGCGTTCAAGCAGGCCTTCGCGGACGGCATCCTGATCCGCACGACGGGCGACATCATCGCGCTGTCGCCGCCGCTCGTGCTGGAGAAAAAACACATCGACGAATTGTTCGGCAAGCTGGCTGCCGTCCTGAAGAACCTCGACTGAAAGGCGACCATGGAGACGATCAATCACTACATTGGCGGCGGCACCGCTGAAGGCAGCAGCGGACGCTACGCCGATGTCTACAACCCGGCGCTTGGCGAGCCCTGTGCGCGTGTGGCGCTGGCGAGCATTGAGGACGTCGCGGCCGCCGTGGCCGCGGCCAGCGCCGCATTCCCCGCCTGGGCCGCGACGCCCCCGCTGGCCCGCGCCCGCGTGCTGTTCAACTACCTGCAACTGTGCCAGAAGCATACCGATGAATTCGCGGCGATGGTCGTGCGCGAACACGGCAAGACGTTCGCCGATGCACGTGGCGAAGTCGCGCGCGGCATCGAAGTCGTGGAATTCGCCGTGGGCATTCCGCAGATGCTCAAGGGCGAATTCACCGACCAGATCGCGCGCGGCATCGATGCATGGTCGATGCGCCAGCCGCTGGGCGTCGTCGCGGGCATCACGCCGTTCAACTTCCCCGTGATGGTGCCGATGTGGATGTTCCCCGTCGCCATCGCGTGCGGCAACACGTTCATCCTGAAACCGTCCGAGCGCGATCCGTCGCCGTCACTGCTGCATGCGCGGCTGCTGAAGGAAGCGGGGCTGCCGGACGGCGTGTTCAACGTCGTGCAAGGCGACAAGGGCGCGGTCGACGCGCTGCTCGATCACCCGGACATCCAGGCCGTCAGCTTCGTCGGCTCGACGCCGATCGCGGAATACATTTATGCGCGCGGCTCCGCTTCCGGCAAGCGCGTGCAGGCGCTGGGCGGCGCGAAGAACCACATGGTCGTGATGCCGGATGCCGACATGGACATGGCCGTCGACGCGTTGATCGGCGCCGCATACGGTTCGGCCGGCGAGCGCTGCATGGCGATTTCGGTAGCGGTCGCGATCGGCGACGCGGGCGATGCGCTCGTGGCCCGGCTGGCCGAGCGCACGCGCGCGCTGAAGATCGCGGACGGCATGGCGGACGGCGCCGAGATGGGCCCGGTCGTCACGCTGGCCGCCAAGCAGCGCATCGAAAAGCTGATCGGCGAAGGCGTGGAGCAGGGCGCGACCCTCGTTGTCGACGGCCGCGGCTTCAAGGTGCCGGACCGCGACAACGGCTTCTTCGTGGGCGGCACCCTGTTCGACCATGTGACGCCGTCGATGTCGATCTACCAGCAAGAAATCTTCGGCCCCGTGCTGTGCGTCGTGCGCCTGCCGGACGTCGGGAGTGCTTTGGCCCTCATCAACCGCAACGAGTACGGCAACGGCGTGGCCGTGTTCACCCGCGACGGCGGCGTGGCGCGCGAATTCGTGCGCCAGGTGCAGGTGGGCATGGTGGGCGTGAACGTGCCGCTGCCGGTGCCGATGGCGTTCAACAGCTTCGGCGGGTGGAAGAAAAGCCTGTTCGGCGACCATCACGCGTACGGGCCGGAAGGCGTGCGGTTTTATACGCGGCACAAGGCGGTCATGCAAAGGTGGCCGAATACCGCGAGCAGCGGGGTGGAGTTCGCGTTCCCGCAGATGAAGTAATACCCGCAGTAATATCAAGCAGTGCTCGCAACATCACGACAAGAAGGGATGCCAAATGATCGAGTCACTCCACCACCTGCCGCTCCCCACCGGCACGCACGGCGCCCTGTCCGAGCGCTTCACGGACCTGGCCCCGGCGCTGACGGCCCGCCAGGCCGCCATCGAAAGCGCGCGCTGCCTGTACTGTTACGACGCGCCCTGTACCCGTGCGTGCCCGACCGGCATCGACGTCGCGAGCTTCATCCGCAACATCCATGACGGCAACGTGGAGGGCGCCGCCGTCAACATCCTCAAGCAGAACATCTTCGGCGGCGCGTGCTCCCGCGTGTGCCCGACGGAGATCCTGTGCGAGGACGCCTGCGTGCGCAACAACGACGCCGAAGGCCAGCCCGTGAAAATCGGCCTGCTGCAGCGCCATGCCATCGACAACGCGCACTTCGCCGATCATCCGTTCCGGCGCGCGCCGTCGACCGGCAGGACGATCGCCGTCGTGGGCGCCGGCCCGGCCGGGCTGTCGTGCGCGCACCGGCTCGCGATGCTGGGCCATGACGTCGTCGTGTTCGAGGCGCGCGACAAGGCCGGTGGCCTGAACGAATACGGCATCGCCAAGTACAAGCTGCCGGGCGACTTCGCCCAGCGCGAAGTCGACTTTTTGCTCGCCATCGGCGGCATCGAGATCCAGTACGGCCGCATCCTGGGCAGCAACCTGCACCTGCAGGACCTGCACACGCGCTACGACGCCGTGTTCCTCGGCCTGGGCCTGGGCGCCAGCCGCCGTCTCGGTCTCACGGGCGAGGATGCGCCGGGTCTCGCGGCCGCCGTCGACTACATCGCCACGTTGCGCCAGGCGGCGGACCTCGCGGCGCTGCCGGTGCCGAAGCGGGCCGTCGTGATCGGTGCCGGCAATACGGCTGTCGACATGGCCGTGCAGATCGGACGACTCGGCGCGGAAGAGGTCACGCTCGTGTACCGCCGCGGTGTCGAGGCGATGAGCGCGACCGGTCACGAGATCGAGATCGCGAAGACGAACGGCGTGCGCATCCGCACGTGGGCGGCGCCGCACGAGATCTTGCTGGACGCTGCGGGGCGCGTGCGCGGCATGCGTTTCGAGGAGACAAGGCTGGAAGATGGCCGCCTCGCCGGCACGGGCGCCTTCATCGACATCGCGGCCGATGCCGTGTTCAAGGCCATCGGCCAGCACATGGACAACGATGCGCTATCCGATCCGCTCGCCCGCGAGCTGGAACGCGATGGCGACAAGATCCACGTCGATGCCCGGTTCCGCACCAAGTTGCCCGGCGTGTACGCGGGCGGCGACTGCGTGGCGCCGGGGCAGGACCTGACGGTGCAGGCCGTCCAGCACGGCAAGCTGGCCGCGCTGGCGATCCATGACGACATCCTTTCCAAAGCGGAGGCATGATGGCCGACCTGAGCATCGATTTCTGCGGCATCAAGTCGCCGAACCCTTTCTGGCTGGCGTCCGCACCGCCGACCGACAAGGCCTATAACGTCGTGCGCGCCTTCGAGGCGGGGTGGGGCGGCGTCGTGTGGAAGACGCTGGGCGAGGATCCGCCCGCCGTCAACGTGTCGTCGCGCTACTCCGCGCTGCATGGTAAAAACCGCGAAGTCATCGGTTTCAACAACATCGAGCTGATCACGGACCGCAGCCTGGAGATCAACCTGCGCGAGATCACGGCCGTCAAGAAGGCGTGGCCGGACCGGGCGCTGGTCGTGTCGATGATGCTGCCATGCGAGGAAGCGCCGTGGCGCGAGATCCTGCCGCTCGTCGAGGCGACGGGCGCGGACGGCATCGAACTGAACTTCGGCTGCCCGCACGGCATGCCCGAGCGCGGCATGGGCGCGGCCGTGGGCCAGCAGCCGGACCTGATCGAACTCGTCACGCGCTGGTGCAAGACGTACACGCGGCTGCCGGTGATCGTCAAGCTGACGCCCAACATCACGGACGTGCGCGCGCCCGCCCGTGCCGCGCTGGCGGGCGGGGCGGATGCGGTCTCGCTGATCAACACGATCAATTCGATCACGCACCTGGACCTGGACCGCATGGTCGCGTTCCCGGCCGTTGGCGACGCGAGCACGCACGGCGGCTATTGCGGCACGGCCGTCAAACCCATCGCGCTGAACATGGTGGCCGAGATCGCGCGCGACCCGGTGACGAAGGGCTTGCCGATCTCCGGCATCGGCGGCATCGGCAACTGGCGCGACGCGGCCGAGTTCATCGCGCTTGGCGCCGGTTCGGTGCAGGTATGCACGGCCGCGATGCTGCACGGTTTTCGCATCGTCGAGGAGATGAAGGACGGCTTGTCGCGCTGGATGGATGCGAAAGGCTACGAGAATATCGCCGCGTTCTCGCGCAAGGCCGTGCCGAACACGACGGACTGGAAATACCTGGACATGAATTATCAGGTCATCGCGCACATCGACCAGGACAAGTGCATCCAGTGCGGCCGCTGCCACGTGGCGTGCGAGGACACGTCGCACCAGGCGATTGCGCGGCTGGTCGACGGGAATGCGCGCAAGTACGAAGTGATCGACCAGGAATGCGTCGGGTGCAACCTGTGCGAGATCACGTGTCCGGTCGAGGGCTGCATCACGATGGTGCCGCAGCAGACGGGCAAGCCGTACATGAACTGGACGCAGGATCCGAGGAATCCACGGGCGGAGGTAGTAGTATTGGCCGGTGAATGACGAACGCCAACCGATGGAGACCGCCCCGATGAGCACCGACCCCGCAACGAACCAGGACCTGTGGAACGAAGACCTGGCGCCGACGAGCGCCGCGCAGCGCACGTGGCGCTGGTATCACTTCGCCGCCCTGTGGGTCGGCATGGTGATGTGCATCCCGGCCTATACGCTGTCGGCCAGCCTGATCGAGGCCGGCATGTCCGCGTACCAGGCGGTGTTCACCGTGTTCCTCGCCAACGCCATCGTGCTGCTGCCGATGCTGCTGATCGGCCACGCCGGCACCAAGTACGGCATCCCGTACGCCGTGCTGGCGCGCGCCGCGTTCGGTACGCGCGGGGCGCGGCTGCCGGCGCTGATGCGCGCCATCGTCGCGTGCGGCTGGTACGGCATCCAGACGTGGTTCGGCGGCAGCATGATCTACACCCTGCTGGGCGTGCTGGCCGGGCACGAGATCGGCGGCGCCAAACTGGCCGGCCTTGGCATCAACGGCGCCCAACTGCTGTGCTTCCTGGCGTTCTGGGCGATCCAGTTCTATTTCATCGTGCACGGCATGGATGCGATCCGCAAGCTGGAGACGTACACGGCCCCGCTGAAGATCGCGATCTGCTTCGTGCTGCTCGGCTGGGTCTACCAGAAAGCGGGCGGCTTCGGTCCGCTGCTGGACGCGCCGTCGCAATTCGTCGAAGGCGGCAAGAAGGCCGGCCAGTTCTGGCCCACGTTCTGGCCGTCGCTGACGGCGATGGTCGGGTTCTGGGCCACGCTCGCGCTGAACATCCCCGACTTCACCCGCTTCGCGCGTACGCAGCGCGACCAGATCGTGGGCCAGTCCGTCGGCCTGCCCGTGCCGATGGGCTTGTTGGCCGCGCTCGCCGTCATCGTCACGTCGGCCACCGTCGTCCTGTACGGCAAGGCGTTGTGGGATCCGGTCGACCTGGCCAGCCGCATGACGGGCGCCGCGGTGCTGATCGCGCTCATCGTCCTGCTGGTCGACACGGTCAGCGTCAACCTGGCCGCCAACCTCGTCGGTCCGGCCTACGACTTTTCCGCGCTGGCGCCGCGCCATATCTCGTACCGCACGGGCGGCTACATCACGGCCGGCATCGCGCTGGCGATGATGCCCTGGAAGATCCTGGAGTCCACGCAGGGTTATATCTTCACGTGGCTGATCGGCTATTCCGCGCTGCTGGGTCCCATCGCGGGCGTGCTGATCATCGACTACTACCTGATCCGCCGCACGGAACTGGCCGTCGACCACCTGTACAAGGACGACGGCATCTACGGTTACCGCGGCGGCTGGAACCTGGCCGCGATCGTCGCCTTCGTCGCCGGCGTGCTGCCGAACATCCCGGGTTTCATGAACGCGGCGTTTCCGGAGTCGTTCCCGGACGTGGGCGCCGTCTTCAAAACCCTGTACACCTATGCGTGGTTCGTCGGGATCGCGATTTCCGCGGTCGTGTACGGCCTCATGATGAAGGGCAGGGCGGCCCCGGCGCTGCATCCAGCCCGTTCGCTCGACTGACAACAAGGAGAAAAGATGGCCATCCTGATCCGTGGCGGTACCGTCGTGAACGCGGACCGCGCGTTCCGCGCCGATGTGCTGTGCGAAGGCGACAAGATCGTCGCCGTGGGCGAGAACCTGGAGGCGCCCGCGCACGCGGAGGTGATCGATGCGGGCGGCCAATACGTGATGCCGGGCGGGATCGACCCGCACACGCACATGCAGCTGCCGTTCATGGGCACCGTCACCGCCGACGATTTTTATACCGGCACGGCGGCGGGCCTCGCGGGCGGCACGACGACGATCATCGATTTCGTCATCCCCGATCCCAGGCAGCGCCTGATGGACGCGTTCCAGACGTGGCGCGGCTGGGCCGAGAAGGCGGCCGCGGACTACACGTTCCACGTCGCGGTCACGTGGTGGGACGACACCGTGCACGAAGACATGGGCACGCTCGTCAGGCGCCACGGCGTGAACAGCTTCAAGCACTTCATGGCGTACAAGAACGCCATCATGGCGGACGACGAAACGCTGGTGAAAAGCTTCCGCCGCGCGCTCGAACTGGGCGCGATCCCGACCGTGCACGCGGAGAACGGTGAACTCGTCTATCAATTGCAGCGCGAACTGCTGGCGAAGGGCATCCGCGGGCCGGAAGCGCATCCGCTGTCGCGTCCTCCGGAAGTGGAAGCCGAGGCGGCCAACCGCGCGATCGCCATCGCGGGCGTGCTGGGCACGCCGGTGTACATCGTGCATGTGTCGTGCGCCGAATCGCTGGAGGCCATCACGCGCGCCCGCGCACGGGGCCAGCGCGTGTACGGCGAGGCGCTGGCGGGCCACCTCGTCATCGACGACAGCGTCTACCGCCACGCCGACCCCGAAGTCGCGCGCGCCTACGTGATGAGTCCTCCGTTCCGCTCCAGCCACCACCAGACGGCGCTGTGGCAAGGCCTCCAGGGCGGCAACCTGCACACGACGGCGACGGACCACTGCACGTTCTGCGCCAGCCAGAAGGGAATGGGCGCGGACGACTTCACGCGCATCCCGAACGGCTGCGGCGGCGTCGAGGAACGCATGGCCGTCGTGTGGGATGCGGGCGTGAACACGGGGCGGTTGACCCCTTCCGAATTCGTGCGCGTGACGTCGACCAACGCGGCCCAGATTTTTAATATCTATCCGCGCAAGGGCTCCGTGTCCGTGGGGGCGGATGCGGACGTCGTCGTGTGGGACCCGCAGGGGACGCGCACCCTGTCGGCCGCCACGCAGCATTCGAAGGGCGACTTCAACGTGTTCGAAGGGCGCACGGTGCGCGGGATCCCGTCGCACACGGTGGCGGCCGGGAAGCTCGTGTATGCGGATGGGGACCTGCGCGCGGAACGTGGGGCGGGGCGGTATGTGGAGCGGCCGGCGTTTACCAGCGCCATTTGAACGGAGAACAACCATGAACGACCTGCGCATCAACGGCACCCGCCTCTGGAACTCCCTGATGGAACTGGCGCAAATCGGCGCCACCGAGAAGGGCGGCGTGAAGCGCCTCGCCCTGACGGACCTCGACCGCCAGGGCCGCGACCTCGTCGTCCAGTGGGCGAGAGCGGAAGGCCTCGCCGTCACCGTCGATAAGATCGGCAACGTCTTCATGCGCCGCGAGGGCACGGACCCGACGCTGCCCCCGGTCGTCACGGGCAGCCACATCGACACCCAGCCGACCGGCGGCAAGTTCGACGGCAATTACGGCGTGCTGGCAGGGCTGGAAGTCGTGCGCACCCTGAACGAGCGGGGCATCCGCACGGAGGCGCCGATCGAGGTCGCGTTCTGGACCAACGAGGAAGGCTCGCGCTTCGTGCCCGTGATGATGGGCTCCGGCGTGTTCTGCGGCGCGTTCAGCCTGGAGACGGCGTATGCGGCGCGCGACGTCGACGGCAAATCCGTCGGCGAGGAACTCCAGAGGATCGGCTACCGGGGCGACGAAACGCCCGGCGACCACCCGATCGGCGCATACTTCGAGGCGCACATCGAACAGGGCCCCGTGCTGGAAGACGCGAACAAGGTGATCGGCGTCGTGCCCGCCGTGATGGGCCTGTCGTGGTACGACTGCACGGTGACGGGCATGGAGGCGCACGCGGGCCCCACGCCGATGCATCTGCGGCGCGACGCGCTGCAGGTCGCGACGACCATCATGCAGGAGACGGTGGCCATCGCCAACCGCTACCCGCCGTACGGCCGCGGCACCGTGGGCATGGTGCAGGTGTTCCCCAACAGCCGCAACGTGATCCCCGGCCAGGTCAAGTTCAGCATCGACCTGCGCAACGTCACCGACGATCTCCTGAACACGATGCACGGCGAGATCGAGGCGTTCATCGAGCGCACGCGGCGCGAGACGGGCCTTTCCATCGACCTGCAGCGCGTGTCGTACTACCCGCCTTGCCCGTTCCACCCGGATTGCGTGGGTGCCGTGCGCGCGGCGACGGAACAGTTGGGCTATTCGACGATGGACGTGGTGTCCGGTGCCGGCCACGACGCCATCTACGTCGCGCGGCTGGCGCCCGCCGGCATGATCTTCGTGCCGTGCAAGGACGGCATCAGCCATAACGAGATCGAGGACGCCCAGCCCGGCCACCTGGAAGCGGGCTGCAACGTGCTGCTGCACGCCATGCTGGAACGGGCCGGGATCGTTGCCACGTCAGACACCGGGGAGCTTGTTGCTCAAAAGTAACAGAAAGCAATTTCTTGTTACTATTCTGGCTGATTCCCGACGCCGGTAGCATACTGTGGACCGAAGCCGCCCGCCGGGCGGCATGCGTCTGACCGACGATGCTGACCGGAACCTACGAAACGCCGCTCGTCCTGATTTCGATCCTCGTCGCGATCGTCGCGTCCTATTCCGCGCTCAGCCTGGCGGGCAGGGTGACGGAAGCCACTGGCCGCACCCGTTTTGCCTGGACCCTGGGCGGCGCGATCGCGATGGGGTCCGGTATCTGGGCCATGCATTTCGTCGGGATGCTGGCGTTCCGCCTCCCGATCCCGATCGCCTACGACATCCCCATCACCCTCGTCTCGCTGGTGCTGCCGATAGCCGCGTCCGGCCTCGCGCTGTGGCAGGTCAGCCGCGCGAACCTCGGCCCCGTGCGCCTGGGCGTCAGCGCCGTCATCATGGGCGTGGGCATCAATGCGATGCATTACACGGGCATGGCCGCCATGCGCATGCAGCCGGGGATCGTGTACGACCCGCTGCTGTTCGCGCTCTCCGTCCTGATCGCCGTGGGCGCGTCGGCGCTGGCGCTGTGGATCGCGTTCCGGCTGCGCCGCAGCACGCCGGACGTGTGGGTGCCGCGCATCGGGGCCGCCGTCGTCATGGGCTGCGCCATCGTCGGCATGCATTACACGGGCATGGCGGCCGCGAACTTTCCGGCCGACAGCGTGTGCATGGCCGCGCGCGTCGGCGTGCACCGCGACAGCCTCGCCACGCTCGTCGTGCTGGCCACGTTCTGCGTGCTGGGCCTGGCCCTCATCGCGTCCGTGTTCGACGCCCGGCTGGAAGCGAATGCGCGCATCCTCGCGATGTCGCAGGCGACGGCGGCCGAGCGCCAGCAGTTGCTGGAACGCGAGCGCATCGCGCGCGACGAGGCCGAACGCCTGTCCGCGCTGAAGGACGAATTCCTCGCCACCCTGTCGCACGAGCTGCGCACGCCGCTGAACGCGATCCTCGGCTGGGCCGGCATGCTGCAGCGGGGCGTGAAGGACGAGGCGACGTTGAAACGGGCGCTGGAGACGATCGAACGCAACGCGCGCGCCCAGGGCAAGCTGATCGACGACCTGCTCGACATGAGCCGCATCATTTCCGGCACGGTGCGGCTGGACGTGCAGACGGTCGACCCGTCCCGCATCATCGAGGCGGCGCTGGGCACCGTGCACCCGGCCGCCGCGGCCAAGATGATCGCGCTGCGCGCCGACTTGGGGCGCGAGCCGGGCACTTTGCCGTTCGAGGTCCGCGCCGATCCGGGCCGGCTGCAGCAGGTGCTGTGGAACCTGCTGGCGAACGCGGTCAAGTTCACGCCGTCGGGCGGCAGCGTGCAGGTGCTGCTGGGCCGCGACGGCAATGACGCCGTGATCCGCGTGATCGATTCCGGCATCGGCATATCGCCCGACTTCCTGCCGTACGTGTTCGACCGCTTCCGCCAGCAGGACGCGTCGATCTCGCGCCAGCACGGCGGCCTGGGGCTGGGGTTGTCGATCGCGCGGCAGCTCGTCGAACTGCACGGCGGGACGATCACGGTGGACAGCGCCGGCGCGCACACGGGCACCACGTTCACGGTGCGCCTGCCGCTGGCGCGCCCGAGCGCCGTCACGGCGCCGGTCACGGGCGTGCGCCCGGCCGCGCAGGCGGGCGCGGACGACCTGTCCGACCTGTCCGGCGTGCGGGTGCTGGTGATCGACGACGTGCCGGATACGCTCGACGTGCTGGAACAGATCCTGTCGTACAGCGGCGCCGCCACGATGACGGCGCCGGGCGCGGGCGCCGCGCTGGCCCTGCTGGAGCGCGAGGTGCCGGACGTGATCGTCAGCGACGTGGGCATGCCCGAAGTCGACGGCTTCGAACTGATGCGGCGCATCCGCCGGCGCGCGGCCACGGCGGACATTCCCGCCATCGCGCTGACGGCGTTCACGCGCCAGGACGACCGCGACAAGGCGCTGCAGGCCGGCTTCACCGATTATCTCGCCAAGCCCGTGGAGCCGGCGGCGCTGGCGGCCGCGATCAAACGCGCAGTCGCCACCGCGCGCGAGGCGTGAGCGTTACTGGAACGTGGTTTCGCGTTCCGGCGTGGCGCTGATGCGGTGGATGGCCAGGTCGGCGCCGTCGAATTCCTGTTCGGCGTCCAGGCGCAGCCCGACGGTCGCCTTCAACAAGCCATAGACGATGATGCCGCCGATGCCGGCGATGGCGACGCCCAGCAGGGTGCCGACGATCTGCGACGCGAGCGACACGCCGCCCAGTCCCCCCAGCGCCTGGCTGCCGAAGATGCCGGTCGCGATGCCGCCCCACGCGCCGCACAGGCCGTGCAGGGGCCATACGCCCAGCACGTCGTCGATCTTCCAGCGGTTCTGCGCCAGCGTGAACATCACGACGAAGATCGCGCCCGCGATCGCGCCCGTCACGAGGGCACCCATCGGATGCATCAGGTCCGATCCGGCGCACACGGCGACGAGACCGGCCAGCGGGCCGTTGTAGACGAAGCCCGGGTCGTTCTTGCCCAGCACGAAGGCCGTCAGCGTGCCGCCCACGAGGGCCATCAGCGAGTTGACGGCGACGAGGCCGTTCATCTTGTCCAGCGTCTGCGCGCTCATCACGTTGAAGCCGAACCAGCCGACGGTGAGGATCCACGCGCCCAGCGCGAGGAACGGGATGTTCGACGGCGGGTGCGCCGAGATGCGGCCATCCTTGGTGTAGCGGCCGCGGCGCGCGCCCAGCAGCAGCACGGCCGGCAGCGCGGCCCAGCCGCCGACGGCGTGCACCACGACGGAGCCGGCGAAGTCGTGGAACGACGCGCCGAAGCTGGATGCGAGCCAGTCCTGGATGCCGAAGCGGTTGTTCCAGGCGATGCCTTCGAACAGCGGATAGACGAGGCCCACGAGCAGGGCGGTCGCGGCCATCTGCGGGTGGAATTTGGCGCGTTCGGCGATGCCACCCGAGATGATGGCGGGGATCGCGGCGGCGAACGTCAGCAGGAAGAAGAACTTCACCAGTTCGTAGCCGTTCTTGGCGACGAGGGTGCTCGTGGCGCCCATGAAGTGGATGCCGTAGGCGATGCCATAGCCGACGAAGAAGTAGGCGATGGTCGAGACGGCGAAGTCGATCAGGATTTTCACCAGCGCGTTGACCTGGTTCTTGCGGCGTACCGTGCCCAGTTCGAGGAAGGCGAAGCCGGCGTGCATCGCCAGGATCATGATCCCGCCGAGCAAGATGAAGAGCGCGTCCGCTCCGCTTTTGAATGCATCCATGCGTACTCCAAAAAAGTGCAAGTTGGTCTGATTGCACTTCTTGGTAGCAATAAACGTTCCAATTTGGTGAAGAGGTGCACTCCCAGCGGGCATGCCGGATGGGTTGCCCCGCAAGCGTGCACAAGCACTGTTGCGGTGCGTATTTGCGCCAAAATGGGGAGGTGTGGTCGATCCGGCAATCGTAGTATGCTGTTAAGCAATAACCTCACGAAGGAGACCCATGAATCGCACGATGAACGCCGCCATCCTCGCGGCTTTGCTGTCCGCCGGCGCACCTATCCTGTCCGCCCACGCTGCCGCAACCACCGTATCCGCCTCGTCCGCCGAACGCCAGGTCGACCGCGTCGCCGCCCGCTTCTACGATGCGCGCGCGCGCTTCGACCCGCTGCTGTACGCGACCGCGAACGGCGACAGCCGCTACGACGACCAGATCGGCATGGCGATCGACCCGAAGGTCCGCGCCCGCTATATGTCGCAGAATCACAGGCTGCTGGACGACCTGCAGAAGATCGACAAGACGCACCTGTCCGAAAAAGCGCGCCTGAACTACGACATCCTCGCCTTCGAGATCCGCGCCCAGCTCGACCTCGCGCGCTTCCCCGAGCACCTGCTGCCGCTGAACCACTTCGACAACATCCCGAGCAACCTGGCCAACTATGCGAGCGGCACGGGCTCGCAGCCGCTGGGTACGCCCGCCCAGTACCGCGCGTACCTGTCGCGGCTGGAGCAGCTCCCGGCATGGATCGACCAGGCCATCGTCAACATGAAGGAGGGCGTGAAAAAGGGCGTCGTGCAGCCGAAGGCGATCACGGCGAAGATGCTGCCGCAGTTCCGCCAGCTGGCCGCGACCGATCCCGAGGCGAGCATCTTCTACACGCCGATCAGGAACCTGCCGGCCGGCTTCTCCGACGCCGATAAAAAATCGCTCACGGCCGGCTACCGCCAGGCCGCGCAAAAGATCGACGCCGCGCTCGCACGCCTGAACACCTACCTCGAGAAGGATTACCTGCCCGCGGGCCGGACGACGGCCGGCTATGGCGCGCTGCCGGACGGCGCCGCGTGGTACCAGGCCCGCATCCGCAACAACACGAACCTCGACCTGACGCCGGCCGAGATCCACGCGCTGGGCGAAAAGGAAGTGGCGCGCATCCAGCAGCAGATGGCGACGCTGGCGCCGAAGCTGGGCTATGACGGCCCATTGAAAACCTTCCCGCAATGGGTGGCCGCGCAGCCGCGCTTCAAGCCGTTCAAGACCGACCAGGAAGTGCTGGACCGCTACCGCGCCATCTACGGCGTCGTCGAAGCGAAACTGCCGCAGTATTTCAGCCTGCTGCCGAAGGCGAAGCTGGACATCCAGCTGGAGCCCGAACTGACGCGCGCCACGGCATCCGACCACTACACGCCCGTCGCCGCCGACGGTTCGCATCCGGGCGTGTTCTGGGCCGTCGTCAACGACCCGAAGGAGTACAGCACGGTCGGCATGACGAGTTTATTGCTCCACGAGGGCGTGCCGGGCCACCACCTGCACGCGGCGCTGCTGAAGGAGCTGCCGCTGCCGGACTTCCGCAAGTTCTTCACGGAGCACCCGAGCGCCGCCGCCTACACGGAAGGCTGGGCGCTGTACTGCGAGACCCTGGGCCGCGACTTCGGCCTGTACGACGACCCGTCCGCGTATTACGGCCACCTGAACGACGAACTGCTGCGCGCCGTGCGCCTCGTCGTCGACACGGGCATGCACGCGCAGGGCTGGTCGCGCGAGCAGGCGGTCAAGTACATGATGGACAACCTGGGCTACAACGAGGCGCGCGCGTCGAACCAGGTCGAGCGCTACATGGTGTGGCCGGGCCAGGCGCTGGCGTACAAGGTGGGCGCGCTGAAGATCCTCGACCTGCGGGCCCGGGCGCAGAAGGCGCTGGGACCGAAGTTCAGCTTCGCGAAATTCCACGAGGTGGTGCTGGGGGATGGGACGCTGCCGTTGCCCATTCTGCAGGCGCAGGTGGAGAAGTGGATCGCGGCCGAAAAATGACCTGAGCATTACCGCGCCTGCACAGTGTGCGCAACCGTACATATCGCCCGCGCACATGGGTGCATGATGGTCTTCATGGAAAACGAGGAGACCACCATCGTACCGCCGTCGCCGGAAGCCTCGACCTGGCTGTCGAAGCTGGGTCCGGGCCTGATCACCGGCGCGGCCGACGACGACCCGAGCGGCATCGCCACGTATTCGCAGGCCGGCGCCCAGTTCGGGTTCAACCTGCTGTGGACACTGCTGCTGACGTATCCGCTGATGGCCGCCATCCAGGTCATCAGCGCCAACATCGGCCGCGTGACGGGGCGCGGGCTCGCCACCAACCTGCAGCGCTATGCGCCGCGCCGGGTCGTGTGGGGCATCGTGGGCCTGCTGCTCGTCGCGAACGTCATCAACATCGCGGCCGACGTGGCGGCGATGGGCGAGGCGATGTCGCTCGTCGTGCCCGGCCGGCCGCTGTGGTATGCCGTCGGCTTCGGCGTGCTGTCCGTGCTGCTGCAGGTCTTCATCCCTTACCAGCGCTACGTGAACCTGCTCAAGTGGCTCACGCTCGTGCTGCTCGCGTACGTGGCCACCGTGTTCGTCGTCCGCGTGCCGTGGGGCGTCGTGTTGAAGTCCACCGTGTGGCCGCATGTGGCGTGGAACAAGGACTACCTCACGACGATCGTCGCCGTGTTCGGCACGACGATCAGTCCCTACCTGTTCTTCTGGCAGGCGTCGCAGGAAGTGGAAGAGCTGCGCGCGGACGATGCCGCGGAGCCGCTGCGGCGCGCGCCCGCCCAGGCCAGGGGCCAGTTCCGCCGCATCCGCTTCGACACGCTGGTGGGCATGGCCGTGTCGAACGGCGTCGCATTCTTCATCATGCTCACCACCGCGGCCACCCTGCACGCGCAGGGTGTGCACGACATCCAGTCGTCGGCGCAGGCCGCGTCGGCGCTGAAACCCGTGGCGGGCGAACTCGCGTTCGTCCTGTTCGCGCTCGGCATCGTCGGCACGGGCCTGCTCGCGATCCCCGTGCTGGCCGGTTCCGCCGCGTATGCGATGGCCGGCACGTTCCACTGGAAGAGCAGCCTGGGCGCGGAGTTTTCGGCCGCGCGCAAGTTCTACGGCATCATCATCGTCGCCACCCTCGCGGGCGTCGGCATCAACTTCATGCCAATCGATCCGATCAAGGCGCTGTACTGGAGCGCGGTGCTGAACGGCGTCATCGCCGTGCCCGTGATGGCGATCATGATGCTGGTCGCGTCGAGCCCCCGCATCATGGGCAACCTGACGATCGCGCCGCGCCTGCGCGCCATGGGCTGGCTGTGCACGGGCGTGATGGCGGCGGCGACGGTCGCCATGTTCGCCTCCTTCCTCTGACGCTTACTGCATGTCGCTTATTGCAAGTCGATCCTCCCGTAGATGCCGTGCGACTCGTCGTTCGGCCCCGCCGTGTAGAACAGCGTGTTCGTCGGCTGGTTCTGCACGCCGTTGCCGAACGCGATGCCCCACAGGCCGTCGATGACGATGGGCGTGCGGTCGGCCTTCGACAACGTGCCGACGAATGCGCCGTTGGACGGGTTGTAGGCGTTGATCCTGCCGTCGCCGAAGTTCGCGACCAGTACCGCATTGCTGAAGTCCCCGAAGTGCGCCGGCGCCAGCGCCATGCCCCACGGCGCATTCAGCGCGCCGCCCGCCGCCAGCCGGTGCAGGAAGACGCCGCCCGTGTCGTACACGTCGACTACGCCGAGGCCCGCGCCCTTGACCTCGTCGTTGCCGCCCGTCTCGCGCTGGGCATACGCCACGTAGATGCGGTCGCCGATGGCCTGGATGCCGAACGGTCCGTAGCCCGCCGGCAGGTTCGGATCGGTGAAGCCGCCCGGCAGCGTCGCTTTCTGGAAGCTGGCGTTGTAGACGTCGATGCGGTTGTTGCGGAAGTCGGCCGCGTACAGGTAGTTCGCGCCCGAGAACGCGGCGATGGCGAGGCCTTTATAGACGGCGCTGCCGCCCGTGTCGACGGCCGTCACGGCGTTCGTGCGGTTCACTGCCGGCGACCAGCCCGATACCGTGCCCGTCTCGCCCACGAAGATGAACGGGCTGGCGCCCGTCACGCCGTTCTGCGTGACCTTGAAGTCCTGGCTGCCGTTGTACACGATGCCGGTGACGCCGGCGGGGACCGCGACGACGAGCGTCTGCGGCACGCCGTTGCCGTCGTACAGCGTCGACGTCGCCGTACCGTTGTTGGCGACCCAGACGAAGGCCGTCGGGTTGAACGCGAGGCCCCACGCGTTGACGAGGTGGGTGTCGGTATGGGCCGCGCCGCTGGACTGGTCGGTGACGAGGGCCGTGGTGGTGAAGGCGCTCGTGATCACGGGCGGCATGACGACGGGTGGCGACGTCATCGGGTGGTCGTCGCCGCCGCCGCAGGCCGCGAGGGCGGCGCCGAGCACGATGCCGCACAGGAGGCGGACGGCCGGATTCGATTGCAGGTTCATGGTTGCACCTCATGGGAAGGGGACGATGTTAATGCCCTCGTTCCCGCCCAAGGTTCAATCGAACCGCACGTATCAAAAGCGCAGGTTGGCGCCGGCGAACAGGGCGCGGGCGCGGGAAAAGCCGTTGGCCGACCCGTGCACGGCCTGCAGGCCGGCCTGCAGGCGCCAGTCGCCCGTGTCGTACGCGAGCGTGGCGCGCATGTCGGCGCGATCGCCGTCGCCCCAGCGGTAATCGCCGTCCAGCGGGTGCAGCACGCCGGCATGCAGGGCCAGCGCCACGCGTTCGCCCAGCGGGATGCCGCCGTTCAGGTCGAGGTAGACCGTCTGGCCGGAACCGTAGTAGGCGGGCGAATAAGAGAGGCGGGCGTTGACACGGTCGTACGTGAGGCCGGCATAGAACTCGTGGTAATCGACTTCGTGGTTGCGCAGGTAGATCGTGCGCGTGACGCCGGCATCCCACGACAGCCGCGTCGTCAGCGGCAGCGCGCGGCCGCCGTAGACGATCAGCAGGCCCTGGCCGCGGCCATACAGCGAGATGGGCGTGCCGAAGGTGCCGGCATACCAGCCGCCGTCGAAGTCGTGGTCCACGCGCAGCTGCGGGGCGGCCTGCCGGCCCAGCGAGAGGCCGCGCACGGCGTATTCGGACACGACGGAGAGGTCGGCGCTGGTTTGGGCGAATGCGCCCGGCGCCGCGGCGAAGGCGGCGACAAGACATGCGAACGCGCCCGCGACGGGTTTCAGTGCGGCGGGCGCGGGGAGGGAAGGCTGGCGGTCGTGGTCGTCGATGGGCATAGGCAAAAACAGGCTCCGGCGGCGCGCGCAATGGCCGCGCAGGCGTCTATGCTACCAGCTTGTCCGCGATTCGACGCCAGCGCGGCGGGCAGCACCCGTGCGCCGCCGTCGAGGTCGGCCCGTAATTTCGCCGGCGTCGTGCCGGGTCGCAGTTCCAGCACGAGCGCCGCGAGCCCCGCCACGTGGGCCGACGCGTACGACGAGCCGGACACCATGCCCCAACGCGCGCCCGGCAGCGACGTGGGCACGTCCGTCCCCGGCGCGCGCAGCGATCCGGGCGGCGGCGCGCGCTGCGTGTCGGACGCCACCGCGATCACACCGGGATGCGACGCGGGAAAGCCACCGTCGGGCTGGGCCGGATCGGCCGCGCCGACGAGCGTCACGCCCCGTGCGAGGGCCGCGTCCAGCAGGGCCTCCAGCAGCCGGTCGCGCGGGCCGCCGAGGCTCATGTTGATGACGCGCGCATCGCTCATCAGCGCAAAATTGATCGCCTTGCCCAGCGTGAAGCTGTTGCAGCGGGCGGGCGGCCCGGCCGTCTCCCAGCACGCGCGCAGGGCCAGCAGTTTTGCCCCGGGCGCGACGCCCGCGATGCCCAGGCCATTGCCTTCGCGCGCCGCGATGATGCCGGCGACGGCCGTGCCATGGGCTTCCGCGCCGTCCGGATACGCATCGACGAAGTTGCGCCGCAGTTTGATCTGGCCGTCGAGGTCGGGGTGGGTCGCGTCGACGCCGCTGTCGATCACGGCCACCGTCACGCCGCGTCCCGTGCCGGCGCGGTGCAGCGCGGCCAGTTGCCACGCGTGCGCGGCCGGCTGCACGGGCAGCAGCGGGTCGCCTTCGGCCAGGCCGTGGTAGTCCTGGATGGCCTGGGCCCAGGCGACGCGCGGGTCGTGCGCGAGCGTGTCGAGCAGGCGGTCGACGGGGCCCGTGCCCGTGTCCTCCATCAGGAAGCAGTCGATGCCGATGGCGGGCATCGGCCAGTCGTCGACGACGCGCAGGCCGTACGTGGCGGCGAGATCGCGCGCGACGCGGCGGCGCGCGGCGCGGGTGCCGTCCTCCGTGTAGCCGCCGCCGTAGGCGCCGTCGGGCCGGAAGTGCGGCGACGGCATGCGCAGCATCACGAGCACCTGCCGTGCCGCGGGCGCAGGTGTCGAGACCGGGTGCGTGGCGGCCTGCGCGTCCGCGCTCGCGCGCGGGACCACGCACGCGAACGCGATCAGGACCGCGTACAGGGCGAGCAGGGCGGCTTTCACGGCTGCTTGTCCACGACGAGCGGTTCGGCCAGCGTCACCGCCGGTTCCGCGCGCAGCCGGGCCAGCACGGGGTCGAGCCGGCCGTCCGCGCCGACCAGCCACGCATCCGTGACGGTGGGCCCGCCGACGATGCGCGCACCGCTGGCGCGCACGATGCGGCGCAGCTCCGCTTCCGGCGTGTCGGGCCGGAAGGTCACGACCACGCGCGCCATGCCGTTCGCGCCGGCGGCGCCGAGGACGTGGTAGCTGTCCGGCTGCGCGGAAGGGCGCGCCAGCAGCGCGGCCAGCACGGCGATCGCGCAGAACTGCGCGGCGACGGCGGCGCGCAGCCAGGTGCGGTCGTTGGCGGCGACGCGGTTGCGCCAGCGTTGCAGCAGGCCTGTTTGTTCCTGCGCCGGTGCGGCATCCAGCTGCGGCAGGTGCTCAACTAAGCGCGCGAGCGCGCGGTCCGGATCGAAGTCCAGGTCCTGGCCCGGCCCGGCCGCATGCACCGTGCGCAGCAGGGCGAGGTCGGCGCGGCAGTGCGCGCAGCTTTCCACGTGGGCCTGCACGCGTTCCAGTTCGGCGCCGGCGAGGGTGCCGTTGGCGAGCCAGGGCAGGGCGTCCTGGGCCTCGAGGTGATCGGTGGACGGATTCATGGCCGGATCTCCAGCTGGTCTTCCAGCAGCGTTGCCAGGCGGCGGCGCGCGTGGAACAGGCGCGTTTTGACGGTGTTGACGGGACATTCCATGATTTCTGCGATTTCTGCGTAGCCCATGTCGTGATAGAAGGTCAGCTGGAACGCGGCCCGCTGCGCCAGCGGCAAGGCGGCGAGGGCGGCGTCGACGGCGTGCGCGAGGCGCTGCTGCTCGAAGCGCCAGTCGGGCCGGCCCGCGTCGTCCGCCGCGTACTCGTCGGCCGCGGCGTCCAGCGGCTCGTCGAGGGCGTGCAGGGCCTTGCAGGCCTTGCGGTAGGCGATCGCGAACACCCAGGTCGACACCTTGCAGCTGCCGTCGAACGTGGCGGCTTTCTGCCAGACGACGAGCAGGGTGTCGTTGACGATTTCCTCGATCAGCGGCACGCTGCGCGTCATCCGTTGCAGGAAGCGCGCCAGGCGCGGAAAATAAGCACGGTACAGCATCTCGAAGGCGCGCCGGTCCCCGGCCGCGACCCGACCCACCAGGCTGGCCTCGTTCCCGGCCGCTCCTTCAAGTTTTCCGTCCACGCATGCGCTCTCTGCTGTTTTGAGGTGAATACCCGCCGACCGCGCCAAGGTTCATGCGTCCCGCAAATATTTTTTGCCACACGTGATTTTTACACGGATTTCCGCCGGCGCGTTCAGCGATTGACCACCACCTTGGCCGCGGCCGTCACCTGGTCGCGCAGCCACTTGTGCTCGGGCGACTGGTGCACGCGCTGGTGCCACAGTTGATAAAATCGCATCGGTGGGAACTTGATCGGCACCGTGAAGTTTTTCAGCGGCAGCGTCTTTTCGTAGAAGCGGATGAACTGGCGGCCCGTCGTCAGCACGAGGTCCGTCTGCGTGAGCATGTACGGGATCAGGCCGAAATAGGGCGATTCGACAGCCACCTTGCGGTGCATGCCTTGCCGCTCGAGGAAGGCGTCGATCACGCCGTGGTAGCCGGGCAGCATGGCCGTCGGCGCGATATGGGGCAGCGTGAGGTAGTCCTCGACCGTCATCGCGTCGGACGCCGTGCGTTTCGCATAGGCGCTGTCGGCGCGCATCGTGCAGATGATCGGGTCTTCGAACAGTTTCGAGATGTGCAGGTGCGACGGCGGCTCGTCCCAGTTGGCGATGACGAGGTCCATCTCGCCGTCCGACAGCATGCGCAGGTAGTCCGTGCCCGGGCCCAGGTGGTGGATCGTCACCCGGCTGTTCGGCGCGCCGCGCCGGATCGACGCGACGACGCCCGGCAGGAACTGCGTGTCGAGGTAGTCGGGCGCGGCGATGTGGAACGTGCGGTCGGCCTGTTCCGGCACGAACGGCGTCTTGCGGACGAACAGGCTCTCCGTCTCGTCGAGGATGCGCTTGGCCGGCTTGAGCAGGCTTTCGCCGTGCTGCGTCGGCACCATGCCGCGCGCGCCGCGCACGAGCAGCGGGTCGCCCGTCAGCTCGCGCAGCTTGCGCAGCGAGGCGGAAATCGACGGCTGCGGCTGGTTCAGCTTGAGGGCGACGCGCGAGACGTTCTTCTCGACGAGCAGCAGATAAAGGATGCGGATCAGGTGCAGGTCGAGGTGCTGTGGCAGGCTGGACATGGGGAATTTTTTATAGGATTGTTATATACGTAGTCTGATTTTAAATATACGATATTTTTCATGTTCTAGAAACTATATCGACGACGGTGTCGCCTGCCGGTCACGCTGAGGAGCCTAGATGGACTACCTGGTCCCGTACATACTCGAATGGATGAACATGCTGGTGCGCTGGCTGCACGTCATCACCGGCATTGCCTGGATCGGCGCGTCGTTCTACTTCGTCTGGCTGGACAATTCGCTGCGCCCGCCGGCAGCCGGTTCCGAGCTCGCGAAGAAGGGCGTGGCGGGCGAGCTGTGGGCCGTGCACGGCGGCGGCTTCTACAATCCGCAGAAATACCTCGTCGCGCCGGCCGAGCTGCCGGCGGAGCTGCACTGGTTCAAATGGGAAGCGTATTCGACGTGGCTGTCGGGCTTTGCGCTGCTCGTCATCGTGTACTGGCTGAATGCGCAGGCGATGATGGTCGATCGCAGCGTGGCCGACCTCACGAGCGGACAGGCCATCGGGCTCGGGCTCGGGAGCCTCGTCGCCGGCTGGATCGTGTACGACCTGCTGTGCCGTTCGCCGCTCGGCAGGCACGATCTCGCGTTCGGCGTCGTGGTCTTTGCGCTGCTGGTCGGCGCGGCCTGGATGCTCACGCACTTCCTCAGCGGCCGCGCGGCGTACATCCACGTGGGCGCGATGATCGGCACGATCATGGTCGCGAACGTGGCCATGGTGATCATCCCCGGCCAGCGCAAGATGGTGGCGGCGATGCGCGCGGGGCAAAAACCGGATCCCGTCTACGGCATTCGCGGCAAGCAGCGCAGCGTCCACAACAACTATTTCACGTTGCCGGTGCTGTTCATCATGATCAGCAACCACTTCGCGATGACCTACCGCCACCCGCATGCGTGGGCCGTGCTGGGCACGATCATGGCGGCCGGCGTCTTCATCCGCCACTTCTTCAACCTGCGCCACAAGGGCCGCGTGGAGTGGGTGTATCCGGCGATCGGCGTGGCGCTGCTGCTGGGGCTCGCGGTGCTATTGGCGCCGCCGCGGCCCAGTATGTCGGCGGAAGCGGTGCCGTTTGCGCGGGTGGAGACGATCCTGCGCGCGCGCTGCGTGTCGTGCCACGCGGCGCATCCGACGCAGCCCGGGTTCGCGAGCGCGCCGGCCGGCGTGATGCTGGACGACGTGCACGGCATCGCGCAGAACGCGCCCCGCATCTATCAGCAGGCCGTGCAGCTCAAGGCGATGCCGCTGGCGAACATGACCAATATGACGGAGGCGGAACGCGCCGAGCTGGGCGCGTGGTTCGAAGCGGGGGCGAAGACGAAATAACTACTGCTTCAAGGTCCGCTCGAACAGCTGGTAGATCCGCCGATATTCGTCGTACCACGCCTCCGGCTGCACGAACGAATGCCGCTCCAGCGGATACGGCGCCAGCTCCCAGTGGTCCTTTTTCAGTTCGATCAGCCGCTGGGCCATGCGCACGGAGTCCTGGAAGAATACGTTATCGTCGATCATGCCGTGCGCGATCAGGAGGTGGCCCTCCAGGTTCTGCGCGTACTCGATCGGCGACGACGTTTTATACGCCTCTGGATCCAGGTCCGGCGTATTCAGGATGTTGGCCGTGTACTCGTGGTTGTACGTGGTCCAGTCGGTCACGGGACGCAGCGCGGCGCCGGCCTTGAAGACGCTAGGTGCGCGCAGCATGCCCATCAGGGTCATGAAGCCGCCGTAGCTGCCGCCGTAGATGCCCACGCGGGCCGCGTCGCCCTGCTGGTTCGCGATCATCCAGTTCACGCCGTCCAGGTAATCGTCCAGTTCCGGATGGCCCATCTGGCGGTAGATCGCAGTGCGCCATTTGACGCCATAGCCCTTCGACGCGCGGTAGTCCATGTCGAGGACGACGTAGCCGTTCTGCACGAGCAGGTTGTGGAACATCTGCTCGCGGAAGTAAGGCGTGTAGCGCTGCGTGACGTTCTGCAGATAGCCCGCGCCATGCACGAACATCACCACCGGATATTTTTTGCCCGGCTCGAGCTGCGCGGGGCGGTACAGCTTGGCCCAGATCGGATCGGCGCCGTGCGTCGACGGGATCGTCACGAACTGCGGCTGGATCCACTCGCGCGCCTTGAAATCCGGCGTGCGCGTGTCCGTCAGCCTGACGGCCTCGCCGCCGTGCGACGGCACCGTCGCGAGTTGCGCCGGCAGGTACGGGCCGGAATAATGCACGAGCAGCCTGTTCTGGTCCGGCGACAGGCGGAAGTCCTGCACGCCCGCGAGGCTGCTGACTTCGCGCGTGGCGCCGTTCGCCGCGTCGACGGTGCAGACTTCGTACGTGTGCGGCGCCTTGCGGTTGCACAGCAGCCAGGCCGTGCGGCCGTCCGCCGACCACGCGACGTCGCCCGCTTCCCATTGTCCTTGCGTGAGCGCGCGCGTGCGGCCGGCCGCGTCGCGCACGTACAGGTGCGCGTAGCCGCTTTCTTCCGACAGGTACCACAGGGTCGAGCCGTCCGGCAGCCAGCCGAACTCGTTGTTGTCGTAGTTGACCCACGCTTCGTCCGTCAGGCGGTGCACGGACTGGAGCGCCGCGCGGGGCAGGTCCACGGTGGCGATCCAGCGGTCCTTGTTGTCCACGGAGCGCAACATGACGGCCACGTTGGCGCCGTTCTGGCTCCACGTGATCGCCTCGCCGTCGAAGCCGATCATCACCGGACGGTTGCCCTTGAGCGGGTCGAGCTTGCGCTCCGCGCGCAGTTTGGCCAGCGGGTCGACGGCGATGCCGGGCAGGGCGTCCAGGGACAGGTCCTTCACCTCGCGCGTCGCGAGGTTCACGAGTTTCAAGCCGTGGCCCGCAGGGTTGTTGCGGCCCACGCGCGTGCGCTCTTCCGAGAATTCCTCGTAGCCGCTTTCCGTCACGTAGCGGGGCATCTTGCCGGCGCGGCCCTTGTCCGCGTTCTTCGGGCCCGTGACGACGAGCAGCCAGCGGCCGTCCGGCGACAGGGCGCTGTTGACGATCGTGACCTTGTCGCCCAGGTAGATGGGCGAGGGCGCGCGGGTCGGGTCGGCGCGGCGCAGTTCCTCGGCCTGTGCGCGGGTGGCGTCGCGCTCGTCCTTCTGGCGCTTGAGGATCGTCGACAGGCGCAGCTGCATGTCGCGCAGCGCGTCCGCTTCCGTCACGTTCGGATCCTTGGCCGCGCGCGGCAGGGCGACGGGACCGGCGACGCGGTCGTTGCGGTCCCACGCGAACCAGTCGTCGCCGACGCGGTACTGCACGCCGCGCTCGTCGGCCGTGTACTGGACGGCCTGGATCGTCACGCCGTTGCCGCGCGTGATCTGCACGAGGGCGCCCGATTTCAGGTCGCGTTCGAACAGGTCGCCGTTGCGCACGACGATGGCGCGGGTGCGGGCGCGGTTGTACAGCATTTCCGGGCTGTCCAGCTTGGCGTGTTCGGCGTCCGTCACCTGCGCCGCCGTGCCGGCCTTCGCCGCGTTCACGCGATACGTGTCGCGCAGCGGCGAGCCGGCGCGCTTCTGTCGATAGATGACCTGCTTGCCGTCCCAGTTCCACCACGCCGCTTCCACGGGAGGACCGATCCAGTCGGGGTTGGCCATGGCCTGGTCGAGGGTCACGGGTGTCGAGGCGGCGGCGGGCAGCGCCAGCAGTGCGGCGAGAACGGTAAGGACAGGGAGTCGCATCATCAGTCGGATGGATAAATGAAGAACAAGAATGCTTTTCTTGGTGAGAAATTGCAAAAAAGCATTCTAGCTCAGCCGACTATGGTGCTGGGCGGATTCGCCAGGAAGAGTGGCGCGCCTGCGTAAGTACGGCAGCGTACACAGGCGATATTGCGGCGCACAAAAGACAACGCCCGGCCAATGCCGGGCGTGTGGAGACGATGTGGTCAGCTTGATGTTACGCGGCTGCTTTCGGCTTCGCGTACTCACCCATCCACAGTTCGGTCGGCTCTTGGGCCAGCCACAGTTCGGACGGGGCGGTCAGCGACGGGTTACGCACGAACATCACGATGCGGGTGACGACGGCGGCTGCGGCGATGGCGACGGTGAGGTATTCGATCGGGGTCATGTCTGTATCCTTGGCTTGATTAATTGTTCGGCGTTTCGCGGACAGCTTCCGGAGCGAGCGCGGCTGCGCAGAACGGGCCCAGGATGATGATGCCGGCCTGCTGCTGCATCTTGCGGCGGGCCAGGGCGCCGCTGCCCGGTTGGGCGGCGTCCGGTACGATCAGGCCGCCGTGCGCTTCATACAGTTCGATCGCAAAGGTGCGGATCTTGCCCAGGGTGTCAGCAATGTGCTGGCGCAGAGTCTTGTTCTGTGCCTGGTTGAGCGTTGCGGTGTTCATGGTCATCTCCGGTGAGAAATCTGTCGTGTTGCGATGCAGTATAGGGATAACCGCGTCATAAATGAACTTTTGATTTGTGATGCTTCCCATGCGTTTTGTGAATATTTTCTGTGCGACAACTAATGTTGATTCGTACTCTCGACATACCGAACATGAATATCTGAATGGCTGGCCCGGAACTTGCATATCCAAAGGGCATGAAATCGCCGTCCAAGGTCCAGCGCACCCTGCGCATCGTCGTCGTCAACACCGCGTCCAGCGATGCCGCGGACGAGGCCACGCTCGCCGCCCAGGCAAGGCGCAACACGGCGCTGCGCATCGGGTTGCTCGAATCCGGCTACGACATCGTCGCGTCTCTCCCCGCCGACATCTTCCTGCCCGAGCGGATCGCCCAGATCCAGCCGGACATGATCATCATCGACAGCGAATCGGACGCGCGCGACGTCCTCGAGCACATCGTCATCGCCACGCGCGACGAGCCGCGCCCCATCGTCCTGTTCACGGACGACCAGACGCCGTCCAGCATGGACGCCGCGATCGACGCGGGAGTGTCCGCGTACATCGTGGCCGGGCTGCAGGCCGAGCGCGTGAAGCCCGTGCTGGACGTGGCCATGAAACGCTTCAACCGCGAGCAGAAACTGCTGGACGAGCTGTCCGACACGCGCCGCCAGCTGGCCGACCGCAAGCTGATCGAACGGGCCAAGGGCGTCCTCATGGCGCGCAACCGGCTGACGGAGGACGAGGCCTACCAGCGGCTGCGCAGCATGGCGATGAACAAGAAGCTCAAGCTGGCCGAAGTCGCCCAGCGCATCCTCGACGTCGAGGATCTACTCGGCTAGAACGACAAAGGAAACGATGGCTCACGCATTCATCGCCGGCTCCGACCGGCCGGAAAAGACCGTGATCAGGGCCGGCTTCATGCCCCTGACGGATTGCGCGTCCCTCGTGATGGCGTCCGTGCTGGGCCTGGACGACAAATACGGCATCAAGCTCGAACTCGCGCGCCAGCATTCGTGGTCGGGCATGCGCGACCGCCTGCTGCAGGGCGAGATCGACGCGGCGCACGTGCTATATGGTTTGCTGTACGGCGTGGAGACCGGCATCGGGAGTCCGCCCACGCGCATGGCCGTGCTGATGAACTTGTCACGCAACGGCCAGGCGATCACCCTGTCGCGCGCACTGGCGCGCCAGGGCGTGACGGACCTCGGCACCCTGGCCGCCGCGATGCGCAAGGGGACCCGCCGCTTCACCTTCGCGCACACCTTCCCGACCGGGAACCACGCGATGCTTCTCTATTACTGGCTGGCGGCGGGCGGCATCGATCCCGTGCGCGACGCGCAGGTGGTGACCGTGCCGCCCAGCCAGATGGCCGTGAACCTGGCGGCCGGCCACATGGACGGCTTTTGCGCCGGCGAACCGTGGAGCGCCCGCGCGCAGCTGGACGGCAGCGGCTTCACCGTCGCCACGAGCCAGGACATCTGGCCCGACCATCCCGGCAAGGCGCTCGGCGCGACGGCGGCCTTCGTCGACGCGAATCCGCACGCATGCCGCTCGCTGATCGCGGCCGTGCTGGAAGCGGGGCGCTGGCTCGACGCGTCCGAAGAAAACCGCGACGCCGCGGCGGAAGTCCTGTCGAGTCCCGCCTACGTGAACGCGGACCGCCGGGCCATCGCCGCGCGCCTGCATGGCGAATATGACAACGGCCTGGGCAAGCGCTGGATCGATCCCGACCCCGTGCGCTTCCACGACGAGGGCGAGGCCAATTTCCCGTACCTGTCCGACGCGATGTGGTTCATGACCCAGCACCGCCGCTGGGGCCTGCTGCGCGACGACGTCGATTACGCGGCCGTGGCCGGCCGCGTAAACCGCGTGGGCCTGTACCGCGAGGCGGCCGTGCTGGCGGGCGTGCCGGCGTCTTCGAGCCTGATGCGCCGTTCCGTGCTCATGGACGGCAAGGTCTGGGACGGCGCCGATCCGGACACGTATATCTCATCCTTTCCCATCCGCCGCACCGCCCTGGCCGGTGCATAGCGGCATGCACCGCATCGAACCGGTGCGCCATGAGCGTGCATGGTGCACTGCAATGAAGCGTGCAAGGCCCGGTCAATACGATCTACCCCCGGTAAACCATCTGGCACGGGTCTTGCACATAGGGAGGTAAAGGATCAACGGCGATCCCTGAGTAAAAAGCGCCGGTCCAACGAGGGACCGGCAACAGGACAACGGCGTCCGCTGCACCCGCTTGAACGATTTCTGGAATCGTCTTCGCGGCCAGGCAGCGGGCGCCTTTTCGTTTTCAAGAAGGGAATAACAACATGGCCGGCAAAGCAAACAGTATCAAGCTATTTTCCTTTGATACGCCCCAGATGCGCGCATTCCACCTGACCTGGGTGGCCTTCTTCGTCTGCTTCTTCGCCTGGTTCGCCTGCGCACCGCTGATGCCGGTGATCAAGGGTGAGTTCCACCTGTCGGTCAGCCAGATCGCCGATATCAACATCGCGGCCGTCGCCATCACGATCATCGTGCGCCTGATCATCGGCCCGCTGTGCGACCGCTTCGGTCCGCGCAAGGCCTACACCGGCCTGCTGGCGCTGGGCGCGATCCCCGTGCTGGGCGTCGCCATGGCCCAGAGCTATGAAAGCTTCCTGCTGTTCCGCCTCGGCATCGGTGCCGTCGGCGCCAGCTTCGTGATCACCCAGTATCACACCTCCGTCATGTTCGGCCCGAAGGTCGTCGGCACCGCCAACGCGGCATCGGCCGGCTGGGGCAACAGCGGCGGCGGCGTCGCGCAGGCCACGATGCCGCTGATCATGGGCGCCATGGTCATGCTGGGCGTGAACGAGACGATGGGCTGGCGTGCCGCCCTGGTCGTGCCGGGCGTGCTGATGCTCATCATGGCCGTCGTCTACTACAAATTCACCCAGGATTGCCCGGAAGGTAACTTCACGGAACTGCGCGCCGCCGGCGTGCCGTTCGAAGCGGGCGGCAAGGGCGGCTGGGCGAGCTTCTTCGAAGCCTGCCGCAACTACCGCGCCTGGCTGCTGTTCATCACCTACGGCGCCTGCTTCGGCATCGAACTGTTCATCCACAACGTGGCCGCCACGTACTACGTCGACCACTTCGGCCTGTCGCTGAAGCAGGCCGGCATGGCCGCCGGCAGCTTCGGCCTGCTGGCCCTGTTCGCCCGTGCCCTGGGCGGCTGGATCTCGGACAAGGTCGCAGCCCGCGGCAACCTGAATTCCCGCGTGAACCTGCTGTTCGTCCTGATGCTGGGCGAGGGCCTGGGCCTGCTGTGGTTCTCGCAGACGACCAGCGTCACGCTGGCCATCGTCGCCATGCTCGCCTTCGGCCTGTGCACCCACATGGCGTGCGGCTCGACCTACGCACTGGTGCCGTTCGTGAACCCGAAAGCGCTGGGCGGCGTGGCCGGCATCGTCGGCGCGGGCGGCAACGTCGGCGCCGTGCTGGCCGGCTTCCTGATGAAGGGCACGGGCGACGTGCGCCAGACCCTCCTGATCCTCGGCGGTGCCGTGCTCGTCTCGGCGCTGTGCGCGATCGGCGTGCGCTTCACGCTGACCGCCCCCGAAACGCCGGCACCCGCCGCCGCCTGAACCAAGTCATTGCAGCATAGGAGTCGCAACATGAAACTGATCGTCATCGGCCACGGCATGGTGGGCCACAAATTCCTCGAAACCCTGTTCGCGGAAGCCAAGCAGGATGCCCATTTCCACGTTACCGTGCTGTGCGAGGAACCGCGCCCGGCCTACGACCGCGTGCACCTGTCCTCGTTCTTCTCGGGCACCACGGCCGACCAGCTGTCGCTCGTCGCACCGGGCTTCTTCGAGCAGCACGCCGGCCAGGTCGACCTGAAGCTGAACGCGAAGGCCGTCGCCGTCGACCGGGACTCGCGGACCGTCACGCTGGCCGATGGCGAAGTGCTGGCCTACGACAAGCTGGTGTTCGCGACGGGCTCGTACCCGTTCGTGCCGCCGGTCCCGGGCAAGGAGCGCAACGACATCTTCGTCTACCGCACCATCGAAGACCTGGAAAAGATGACGGAATGCGGCGCCCGTTCGAAGACCGGCGTCGTCGTCGGCGGCGGCCTGCTGGGCCTCGAATGCGCCAAGGCGCTGCGCGACATGAACCTCGACACGCACGTCGTCGAATTCGCGCCGCGCCTGATGGCCGTGCAGGTCGACGACCTCGGTGGCCGCGTGCTGCGCAGGAAGATCGAAGAACTGGGCGTCAACGTCCACACGCAGAAGAACACGCTGCAGATCGTCGCCGGCGAGTCGGCCACGCACCGCATGGAATTCGCGGACGGCAGCTTCCTCGAAGCCGACATGATCGTGTTCTCGGCCGGCATCCGCCCGCGCGACGAACTGGCCAAGGCCGCCGGCCTGGCACTGGGCCCGCGCGGCGGCATCGCCATCGACGACGCCTGCCTCGCGTCCGACCCGCACATCTACGCCATCGGCGAGTGCGCCTCGTGGGGCGGCCAGACCTTCGGCCTCGTCGCACCGGGCTATGAAATGGCGCGCATCGTCGCACGCGCGCTGATCGGCCAGGAAGCCGCATTCGCCGGCGCCGACATGAGCACGAAGCTGAAACTGATGGGCGTGGACGTCGCGTCGATCGGCGACGCCCACGGCAACACGCCGGGCGCGCGCAGCTTCCAGTTCACGGACGAGCGCAAGCAGGTCTATAAAAAGATCGTCGTGTCCGACTGCGGCAAGAAGCTGCTGGGCGCCGTGCTGATCGGCGACGCGGCCGAATACGGCAGCCTGCTGCAGATGATGCTGAACGATATGGAACTGCCGGAATCGCCGGAATTCCTGATCCTGCCGCAGCTTGAGGGCGGTTCCCGTCCGGCGCTGGGCGTCGATGCGCTGCCCGCAGCCGCGCAGGTCTGCTCGTGCAATGCCGTCACCAAGGGCACGATCGCCGATGCCGTCGCCGGCGGCGCCTGCGACATCGGTGCGATCAAGTCGTGCACGAACGCGGGCACGTCGTGCGGCGGCTGCGTGCCGCTCGTCACGCAGATCATGAAGTCCGAGATGGCGAAGGCCGGCATGGCCGTCAACAACCACCTGTGCGAACACTTCCCGTACTCGCGCCAGGAACTGCACCACCTGATCCGCGTGGGCGGCATCAAGAGTTTTACCGAACTGCTGCACAAGCACGGCAAGGGCCTGGGCTGCGACATCTGCAAGCCGGTCGCCGCCAACATCCTCGCGTCGACGTGGAACGATTTCGTGCTGAAGCCCGAGCACGCGAGCCTGCAGGATTCGAACGACTACTTCCTCGGCAACATCCAGAAGGACGGCACGTATTCCGTCGTCCCGCGCATGCCGGGCGGCGAAGTGACGCCGGACGGCCTGATCGCCGTGGGCGCGGTCGCCAAGAAATACGGCCTGTACACCAAGATCACGGGCGGCCAGCGCGTCGACCTGTTCGGTGCCCGCGTGGACCAGCTGCCGGCGATCTGGGAAGAACTGATCGCGGCCGGCTTCGAATCCGGCCACGCCTACGGCAAGTCGCTGCGCACCGTGAAATCGTGCGTCGGCTCGACGTGGTGCCGCTACGGCGTGGGCGATTCCGTCGGCTTCGCCATCGCGCTGGAAAACCGCTACAAGGGCCTGCGCGCGCCGCACAAGATCAAGTTCGGCGTCTCCGGCTGCACCCGCGAATGCGCCGAGGCGCAGGGCAAGGACGTGGGCCTGATCGCCACCGAGAAGGGCTGGAACCTGTACGTGTGCGGCAACGGCGGCATGAAGCCCCGCCACGCGGAACTCATCGCATCGGACCTGGATGAAGCGACCGTCGTGAAGCTGGTCGACCGCTTCCTGATGTTCTACGTGCGCACCGCAGACCGCCTGCAGCGCACCAGCACGTGGCGCGAGAACCTGGAGGGCGGCCTGGAGTACCTGAAGCAGGTCGTCGTCGACGACAAGCTGGGCATCGCCGCCGAACTGGAAGCCGACATGCAGCGCGTGGTCGACACCTACGCCGACGAGTGGAAGAACGCCGTCGAGGACCCGGCCGTGCGCCAGCGCTTCCGCAGCTTCGTCAACACCGAGGGCACGGACGACAACGTCGTGTTCATGCCGGAGCGCGGCCAGATCCGTCCGGCCACGCCCGACGAGCGCCGCCGCGTCATCCCGATTGCAGCAGCTTGATCTAACGACTGGAACAGGAGAACACCATGCACCGCGATATTCAACTCAATCAGTGGAACGCCGTCTGCTCGCTCGACCAGATCGTCCCGGACACGGGCGTCGCCGCCCTGCTGAACGGCCGCCAGGTGGCCGTGTTCCGCGTGGGCGCCGAGGAGCCGCGCGTGTTCGCCATCGATAACTACGATCCGAACTCGGACGCCGCCGTGCTGTCGCGCGGCCTGGTCGGCAGCATCGGCGAGCGCATCGTCGTCGCCTCGCCGATCTACAAGCAGCACTTCGACCTGCAGACCGGCGAATGCCTGGAAGCGCCGCACCACTCGGTGTCGAGCTACCCGGTGCGCGTCGAAGACGGCAAGGTCTGGGTAGGTGCGTAAATGAAGACGCATCCGCGCCTGGTCGTCATCGGCAACGGCATGGCGGGCATGCGCACGGTCGAGGAGCTCCTGAAGCTCGCGCCCGACATGTACCGCATCACCGTGTTCGGCGCGGAGCCGCACGGGAATTACAACCGCATCCTGCTGTCGCCCGTGCTCGCCGGCGAGAAAACCGTCGACGACATCATGCTCAACACGCGTGAATGGTACGACGCCAACGGCATCACCCTGCACGCGGGCGATCCGGTCGTGCGCATCGACCGCAAGAAGCGCGTCGTGCACGCCGCCTCGGGCCTCGCCGTGCCGTACGACCGCCTGTTGATCGCCACCGGTTCGAAGCCGTTCATCGTGCCGGTGCCGGGCCACCAGTTGCCGGGCGTGATCGGCTTCCGCGACATCAGCGACGTCGACACCATGCTGGAGGCCGCGCGCGCGGGCGGGAAGGCCGTCGTCATCGGCGGCGGCCTGCTCGGCCTGGAAGCGGCCAACGGCCTGCTGCGCCAGGGCATGGAAGTCGCCGTCGTCCACGTGACGGGCAGCCTGATGAACCAGCAGCTCGATCCGCCCGCCGCCGAACTGCTGCGCGCGACCCTGGAACAGCGCGGCCTGCGCATCCTGCTGAACCGCCAGACCGCCGCCATCGAGGGCGACGAGCGCGTACGCGCCGTGCGTTTCGAGGATGGCGAGACGGTGGACGCCGACCTCGTCGTGATGGCGGCCGGCGTGCGCCCGAACGTCGAGCTGGCGAAGGCCGCCGGCCTGCACTGCGAGCGGGCGATCGTCGTCGACGACACCCTGCAGACCTATGACCCGCGCGTGTACGCCGTCGGCGAATGCGTGCAGCACCGCCGCGCCACGTTCGGCCTCGTGGCACCGATCTGGGACCAGGCGCGCGTCGCCGCCGCCCACCTCGCGGGCGCCGGCCACCGCCGCTACGTGCAGCAGGCCACCGCGACGAAGCTGAAGGTGACGGGCGTCGACCTGTACTCGGCCGGCGACATCGTCGGCGGGGAAGGCAGCGAAGACCTGGTGCTGCGCGACCGCCGTGGCGGCATCTATAAACGCCTCGTCGTCGCGGGCAACCGCCTGACGGGCGCCGTGTTGTACGGGGACGTCGCGGACGGTCCCTGGTACTTCGACCTGATTCAACAGCGGACGGACATCTCGTCCATCCGCGACCAGTTGCTGTTCGGCCGAGCGGCCTGACGAGGAGTTGCACATGAAGTTGTCCGCCATCCCAACCACCATCAAAACGACGTGCCCGTACTGCGGCGTCGGCTGCGGCGTGAGCGCCCAGGTCGGGCAGGACGGCACGCTCGCGATCGCGGGCGACGCGGCGCACCCGGCCAGCCAGGGGCGCCTGTGCGTAAAAGGTTCGGCACTGGGCGAAACGCTCGGCAACCGCGGCCGCCTGCTCGCGCCGATGCTGCGCGAAGAAGGCGGCCTGCGCGAAGCGTCGTGGGACGAGGCGCTGGACAAGGTCGCATCCGGTTTTGCGCGCGTGATCGCGGAGCACGGCCCGGACGCCGTCGCACTGTACGTCTCCGGCCAGCTGCTGACCGAGGACTACTACGTCGCCAACAAGTTCATGAAGGGCTATGTCGGCAGCGCGAACATCGACACGAACTCGCGCCTGTGCATGTCGTCGGCCGTGGCCGGCCACAAGCGCGCGTTCGGCGAAGACATCGTGCCGGGCTGCTATGAGGACTTCGAGCAGGCCGACCTGATCGTGCTCGTCGGCTCGAACGCCGCCTGGTGCCACCCGACCCTGTACCAGCGCATCGCACGCGCGAAGCAGGACCGTCCGGCACTGAAGGTCGTCGTCGTCGATCCGCGCCGCACGGCCACGTGCGACATCGCCGACCTGCACCTGCCCGTCAAGCCGGGCACGGACGTGTGGCTGTTCGGCGGCCTGCTGGGCCATCTCGCCCAGCACGCGGCGGACGACAGCTTCATCGAAGCCCATACGACGGGCGTGGCCGATGCGCTGGACGCGGCCGGCAAGGCGGGCTCGCTGGCGGAGGTGGCGAAGGCCTGCCGCCTCGACCCGCGCGACCTGGAGCGCTTCTACGACCTGTTCGCGAACACGGAGAAGGTCGTGACGGCGTTCACGATGGGCGTGAACCAGTCCACAAGCGGCGCCGACAAGGTCAATGCGATCATCAACTGCCACCTGATCACGGGCCGCATCGGCCGTCCGGGCATGGGGCCGTTCTCGCTGACCGGTCAGCCGAATGCGATGGGCGGACGCGAAGTGGGCGGCCTCGCGAACATGCTGGCCGCGCACATGGACCTCGACGATGCCGCGCAACGCGCCGCGCTGCAGGAGTTCTGGGGTTCGCCGCACGTGGCCGCCAAGCCGGGCCTGAAGGCCGTCGACCTGTTCCGCGCGATCGAGGAGGGCAAAGTCAAAGCCGTGTGGATCATGGCGACGAATCCGCTCGTGAGCCTGCCGGACGCCGACCAGGCCAGGCGCGCGCTGGAAAAATGCGAGCTGGTCGTGGCCTCCGACATCGTGCTCGGCACGGACACGAACGAGGCGGCGCACGTGCTGCTGCCGGCCCTCGGCTGGGGCGAGAAGGATGGTACCGTCACCAATTCCGAGCGCTGCATCTCGCGCCAGCGCGCGTTCCTGTCCGCGCCGGGCAGTGCGCGCGCCGACTGGGACATCATGTGCGACGTCGCGCGCCGCATGGGTTTCGAAGGTTTCGATTTCAAAGGACCGCACGAGATCTTCGACGAACACGCGCGCCTGTCCACGTGGAAGAACGGTACCGAGGGCCAGCGCCGCCGCCTGTTCGACATCGGGGGCCTGTCCGGCATGACGCGCGCCGACTACGACGCGCTCGACCCGGTCCAGTGGCCGGTGCGCACGCAGAACGAGCGCACGGCGCGCCTGTTCGGCGATGGCCGCTTCGCGCATGGCGACGGCCGCGCGCGCTTCGTGCCGACGGTGCCGCGCGCACCGGCGCACCTGCCGGGCGGGGAGTATCCGCTCGTGCTGAACACGGGCCGCGTGCGCGACCAGTGGCACACGATGACGCGCACGGGCCGCTCGCAGAAGCTGGCCGAGCACATTCCGGAACCGTACATCGACATGCACCCGCAGGATGCGCTGCTGTGCGGCGTGAAGGCGGGCCAACTCGCGCGCGTGACGAGCGATTGGGGTGCCGTCGTGGCACGCGTGCAGCACGGCGGCGGCATCGCGCGCGGCAGCGTGTTCATGCCGATCCACTGGAGCGGCCAGACGGCGTCGGACGCGCGCGTGGGCACCGTCGTCAATCCGGCCGTCGACCCGGTCTCGGGCGAGCCGGAATTCAAGCACACGCCGGTGCGCATCGAGCCGTTCGGCGTCACGTGGTACGGTTTCATCCTGTCGCGCACGGAACTGCCGCTGCGCGAGTCGGCCAACTGGACGCGCGTGCAGGGCAAGGACTTCGTCCGCTACGAACTGGCGGGCCGCAAGCCGTTCGCCGCCGCGCACGACTGGGCGCGCAAGCTGCTGGACGTGCATGACGACGACGCGGACTGGATCGAGGTCGAGGACAAGAACGGCGGCATGTACCGCGCCGTGCACCTCGTCGACGGCCGCATCGAAGCGTGCCTGTTCGTCGCGCAGCGCACCGACCTGCCGGCCCGCACCTGGCTCGCCAGCATGTTCGACAAGGAGCAGCTGGAGCCGGCCGACCGCATCAGCCTCCTCGCGGGCCGTGCGAAAGAGCCGGGCATCGATCCGGGACCGACCGTGTGCTCGTGCTTCGGCGTGGGCCGCAAGACGATCGAGATCGCGATCCGCCAGAACAATCTGTGCGACGCGGCGGCCGTCACGGCGTGCACGAAGGCCGGCGGCAATTGCGGGTCGTGCATTCCCGAGATCCGCTCGTTGCTGGCCGAGGCGCAGGTGGCGGAAGTCTGATCAGCGAGCAGGCGGTGCCACCACGCCGTACGCCTGCGGCACCGCCACCCGCATGATGTCGATGAAGCGCCGCAGCCGGGCCGGATAGAAGCGCGCCGGCGGATAGATCAGCCAGATCGGCAGCGGCGACGCCTGCCAGTCCGGCACGAGCTGCACGAGCCGGCCCGCGTCCAGCTCTTCGCGCAGCGCCCAGCGCGAACCCAGCGCGGCGCCCACGCCCAGCGCGACGGCGCTGCGCATCGCATACAGGTTGTCCGTGTAGATGCGTGGCTGGACGGGCACCCGCACCGTGTCGCCGCTGTGCGCATGGGTCAGCGTCACTTCGTCGCGATAATAATGGCTGACCGCGATCCAGGGCAGCGTTGCCAGTTCGTCCGGATGGGCGGGCAGGGCGCGCCCTGCGAACAGGCCCGGCGTCGCGATGACGATGCGCGGCACGTCGCCCAGCCGGATCGCCACCATCGACGGATCGGGCACCTCGCCCACGCGGATCGCACAGTCGATGCCTTCGCCGATGAAGTCCGGCGTGCGGTCGTGCAGGACCCAGTCCACCGTCATGCGCGGATAGCGCGCCAGGTACTCGGCCAGCGGCGCCACCAGCTGCTGCTGGCCGAACGCGTGCGGCGCGACGACGCGCAGCATCCCGACCGGCTCGTCCACGGCGCCACGGATCTCGCTCTCGAATTCCTGCCATCCCGCGATGAGTTCCTTCGCGCGCGCATAGCAGCGCATGCCGTCGTCCGTCAGCTTCATCGCATGCGTGGACCGTTGCAGCAGCCGCACGCCCAGCGATTTTTCCAATGCCTTCAGGCGCCGGCTGATCGTCGGCTGCGTCGTCGCGAGCGCCCGCGCGGCGGCGGACAGGCTGCCGGCATCCACGATGCGGACGAACGTCTCGACCAGCATCATACGGTCGGCGGAGGGATTGATCGTCGAAAAGTCCGTGCTCATACGTAAATGGTATAACAGTTCGACGTCCGCGGGGGCTACACGGCCATGTTTCGGTTCTCCATAATGCACTGCAACAACACACCCACCATGGAGTCCAACATGAGCATCGCACACACGACGGCGACTGTCATACCGATCCGCACGAGGCTGACCTCGCCCCTGATCTTCCTGCTTGCCGCGAGCACGGGCCTGTCCGTCGCCGCCCTCTACTACAGCCAGCCCACCCTGGGCGTGCTGGCCACCGACCTGCACGCCAGCAACCAGGCTGTCGGCTGGATCCCGACCCTGACGCAGTTCGGCTATGCGCTCGGCCTGCTGTTCCTCGCGCCGCTGGGCGACCGCTTCGACCGCCGCACCATCATCGTCGTGAAATCGCTGCTGCTGGCGATGGCGCTGCTGGCCATCGCCGCCGCGCCGAGCCTCGCCGTGCTGCTGGGCGCCAGCCTCGCCGTCGGCCTGCTGGCCACCGTCGCCCAGGACATCGTCCCGGCCGCCGCAACGCTGGCGCCGGCCGCGCACCGCGGCCGCATCGTCGGCACCGTCATGACCGGGCTGCTGCTGGGCATTCTGCTGTCGCGCGTCGTGGGCGGCCTCGTCGCCGAAGCGCTCGGCTGGCGCGCCGTGTTCGGCGGCGCGGCCGTCGTCGCGGCCTTCACGACGGCGATCCTCGCCCGAGGGCTGCCGAGCTTCAGGCCGACGAGTACCAGCCCGTATCCGGTCCTGCTGGGATCGCTGTTCGCGCTGTGGAAAGAACACCGCGCCCTGCGCCTCGCCGCCATGGCCCAGGGCCTGCTGTCGATCGGGTTCTCGGCTTTCTGGTCGACGCTGGCCGTGATGCTGCACGGCGCCCCGTTCCACCTGGGTTCGGCCGCCGCCGGTTCGTTCGGCCTGGCCGGTGCCGTCGGCGCGCTGGCCGCCCCGTTCGCCGGCCGCCTGGCCGACCGCCGCGGTCCGCAATTCGTGACGCGACTCGGCGCCGGCCTGAGCGTCGCATCGTTCGGCATCATGTTCGCCATGCCGCACCTGCCGGCCGGCGCGCAGCTGGTGCTGCTGGCCCTGGCCACCGTCGGCTTCGACCTGGGCGTGCAGGCCACGATGATTGCCCACCAGACCATCGTCTACGGCATTGCACCGGAGGCCCGCAGCCGCCTGAACGCGATCTTCATGACCACGATGTTCGTCGGCATGGCCGCGGGCGGCGCGCTGGGCGCCCAGGCGCTTGCCGCATGGGGCTGGAACGGCATCGTGTTGCTCGCCGTCGCGTCGAGCCTGGCCGCGCTGGCGGTGCGGTTACGTGCAAGCGGGGCGTAAAACGGACGCGGCCGCGCCGAGCGCGCGACCGCTACGTCATCAGGCCGCTTCGCGAGCGTCCGGCAGCAGGTGTTTCGTGTCGTGTGTTTGGGACGCGGCCTCGGCCAACTGGAACACGGCAACCGCGTCTTTCAGGTGCTGGGCCTGGATTCCGAGGGTTTTCGCGGAGGAATTCGCCTCGAGCACCAACGCATTGTTCTGCCTCGACACCTCGTCCATCTGCGCGATCGCCTCGTTGATTTGCGCGATGCCGTTGTTCTGGGCCGCCGCCGATTCCGAAATCGCGGCAATGATCGTGCTGACCTGGCGCACCGACGCCGTCAGTTCGTCCATCGTCCCGCCCGCGTTCGCAACCTGCTCCGCGCCCTGGTTCATCCGCAGCACCGAGGATTCGATCAGCAGGCGGATCTCCTTCGAGGCGGCCGCGCTGCGGTGCGCCAGGTTGCGTACCTCGCTTGCCACTACGGCGAAGCCGCGACCCTGTTCTCCGGCGCGCGCCGCCTCCACCGCGGCGTTGAGCGCCAGGATATTGGTCTGGAAAGCGATCCCCTCGATCGAGCCGATGATGTCGAACATCTTTTTCGATTCCTGGGCGACCGTGTTCATCGTCGCCACGGCCTTGCCCACTTCTTCCCCGCCCCGTTCCGCCGTCATGGCGGCCTGGGCGGCCAGGCCACTGACTTCGCTGGCATGCCGCGCAGTGCGTTCGACCATCGTCATCATTTGCGCGGTGCTCGACGCCGTTTCGGCGATCGACGCGGCATGCCGTTCGGTGCGCCGCGATAAGTCGACGGTGCCGTTTGCAATTCCCGCCGCTGCATGCGACACGGCCTCGCTGCTCGCGCGGATGCGCGCGACCAGTTCCGCCAGCCTTTCCTGCATCGCGCTCATTGCGAACAGCATGCTGGAACGGTCGTGCGTCTCCAGTTCGACCGTCGAGCTCAAGTCGCCCTTGGCCACGCGATGCGTCAGATCCACGGCTTCACTCGGCTCTCCACCGATCTTACGGAACAATAAATGATGCAAAGCGAACGCCAGCGAGACCGATACCAGCACGACGCTGCCCAGCGCCAGCCCGATGGCAGAGTTGCGCAGGCCATGCACCTCGGCGAAGATCCGGTCCTTTGGCACAGTGATGCCGAAGGACCATGGCGTCGTCGTTTGTCCAATTTGTATCGGCACATAAATCCTGAACGCCTCGGTGGACAGGGCACTGCTCATACCTTCGTCGTGGAACGGCCGGCCCGCGGCAACGCTTTCCTTCAGGAGCTTGTCGAAGACCGTGTCGCCGACTTTCTTGCCGACGTGCGCCGGATCGCGGTCGCCGAGATAAATCGACGTGTTGGACAGCAGGCTGGCGAATCCGGATCCGTACGGCTTGATATTGCCGATCTCGCGCTGGAAATCGGCCAGGGCGAGATCCACGCCTGCCACGCCGAGCGTCTTGCCGCCGACCTTGATTGGCACGACAAGGGAAGTCATCAAGGTGTCCTTGTTGTTCACCTTGTACACATAGGGTTCGATTACGGTTTCGTTGCCACTATGTAGGGCAAGCAGGTAATAATCTCCCGCGCCCGGGACGCTGTAATCGAGCAGCGGCTCCAACACGATCTTGCCGTTGCCCCGGTTCCAATACGGCACGTAGCGCCCGGTGGCGTCCGTACCGGGCGTGTTGACGTATTTGTTGTCTTCGCCGTCGAAAGTATTCGGCTCCCACGCGACCCATGTCGCCAGCAGCGTCGGATTGTCCTCGAGGGTGGCGTGCAGGATGGCGTCGCCAAGCGCCCGGTCGGGGTGTTGGCTGTGCGACCGCATGCCTTCGAAGGTTTGCGCCAGGCCCCGTGCCACGCTCAATGCATGCTCCATCTTGATTTTGACGGTGCCGGCATTATTTTGCGCTAGTTGTTCGGCGTACTGGAGCGCCAGATCTTGCTGCATGTCGGTGGCTTTCCGGGTCAAGATCGTGATGGTCGCGCCAAAACCGCAAACGAGAAGGCTTACAACGAGCAAAAGAATGACAGTGCGCAGTCGGGGTCTGCGGGATGCCTGGTACATTAAAGTTCTCCAATGTAATCTATATTTACAATATATAACATTACTTGCTTCGGCGGACAATCAGGCACGATCACGGTTCATATAGGGATTCCCTGATGCGACCGAAAGTCTGATCTCGCCCTGGCCACCGTCGGCTTCGACCTCGGCGTGCGGGCGCCCATGCTCGCCTGCCATCGTCCACGTGCCTGTCCAGCACTTGCAACGTATCGCCCAGCTTATTTCGTTTGGCTTCACGTTCCTGGGCGCCGAACAGGCTCGGTCTCATCATGGCCACGTCGTCAGCAATGTTGGGGAAGCGGAATCATGCCGCAGCCGAGGTTTTTCGAGGTGCCCTGTAGTATCGCTTCCGCAAATTTTCCAGATCCACTATTCATTAATCATTAAGAGAACTGGATATCTTCGTTGGACATGATCGCGGCCCCCGCATCGCCGCATACGTGGGAGCAAGGCGGCGTGGTGGCAAGGACGGCATCAAATGGCGCAGCGCAGTGGAGCGAGTTCTGACCGGCTGGCCGGCAACGCGGCCGCTTAGACAATGGCACCTGGTCGGCGGCTCCGTGCCACGGCCGTGGCCAGGGCGACCGTTCGCGTGACGCATGCCGTCGCGCCGACGAGCAGCATCATGACGGGGAAATGGAAGAAGAAGGTGGCCACGGCGGCTTGCCCGGCCGGATCGTCGATGGTCCGCGGCGCACCTCTGCGCATGGGCCCGCGCGCCTCACGGGCCGGGTAACAAGACCAGGCGAGGGCGGCGCACCCGGTCCCGACGAGCAAGTATTTGCAGTCGATGAGCCAGGCGCCAAATGGCGCGGGCAGCCAATGCGTGTCGGCGCCGAGTATCCGCGACAGCAGCAGGGCGCCGGCGAAACTCGCGATGGCGAGGGGCAGGGGCGGCCTGGTCATGCGCGCGGTGCCGGCGCGCACGACCGCGACGCCGGCGAGCCAGGTGACCGCCCAGATGAGGAAGGCGGGCTGCGCGAGCAGCGCCAGGGCCGCCAGCAGCACGGCCCGCGCGCCCCGCGACGCGCGCAGCCATGCCTCGAACGTGACGTGCGACCAGAACAGGTAAGACAGCAGGTACAGCATGCCGTTGCTGCCGAACGTGGGCACGACGAACGGCTGCAGCATGAACAGGTTGCCCAGCAGCACGGCATAGCCGAGCGTGAGCCGGTGGCGTTCGAGGGCCATGCGACGAGTTGCGGCGCCAGGTTGATCTCGACCGTGGGCACGAGCGGCCGCGCCTAAGCGGCCCGTTACGCGAGCCGGATTTCGTCCGCCAGGTATCGACACACCGTCGCCACCCGCCTCAGATGCCGGCTCTCCGGATGCGTGAGCAGCCACAGTTGCGTGACGCATTCGTCGATCTCGGGACCGACCTGACGCAGGTCGGCACGCGGCCCCGCCAGGAACAGCGGCAGCACCGCCACGCCCAGCCCGAGCGCGACGCATTCCGCCGCCGACAGGATGCTGCTCACCCGGTAGGCCGGTGCAATCTTCGGATAGTGCCGGCGCCGCCACAGCACCGATGGATGGTCGGGCAGGGCGTCGTCCGGCGCGATCCAGGCGACGCCGCGCTCGACCGCGTCCTCGATCGAGCGCAGCCGGCTCCTGCGCGGTGCGAACAGCGCCACCCGGATCGGTCCGAGTTCCCGCCCCACCAGGTGCTCGGGCGGCGCGCGCGTGGCGCGTAGCGCGATGTCGGCATCGCGCCGGCCCAGGTTGACGGGCGCGTTGCTGGCGTCGAGCTCGAATTCCAGCAGCGGATGACGCTCGCGCAGCGCCTTGAGCGACGGCGCCACCAGTCCGTGCAGGATGGTGTCCGTGGTGGTGATGCGGACCTGTCCCGAGACCTGCTCCGGCCGGATCTGCACGAGCGAGCGGGCGGCTTCGAGCTCGCTCTCCTGCCGCTCCGCGTGGCGCGCCAGGTTCAAGGCGAGTTCGCCCGGCAGGTAGCCGGAGCGCGTGCGCTCGAACAGCGCCTGGCCCAGGCCGCGCTCGATGCGCTGCAGGTTGCGAAAGACCGTCGAGCCGTCGACGCCGAGCCGCTCCCCGGCCTGCGCCAGGGTGCTGGTGCGGACTAGCGCAAGCACGGTCTCCAGGTCGGCGCTGCCGATGCGATACGGCGTCGATTGCGTTTTTGCAGGCATGGTTTGCGCTTCTGCTTATTTTCATTGTAATCACACAATCATAGACTGCGCTCTCCCACCCATCAAGGAGAGTCGTCATGCCGCCATTCGTTCTCGTCAGCCATGCGCTGTGCCCCTACGTGCAGCGCGCCGCCATCGTCCTGCACGAGAAGGGCATCCCGTTCGAGCGGCGCGACGTCGACCTGGCGGACAAGCCCGCGTGGTTCCTGCAGACGTCCCCGCTCGGCAAGACGCCGGTGCTGCTGGCCGACGGCGAGGCGATCTTCGAGTCGGCCGTGATCTGCGAATACCTCGACGACACCGTGGCGCCGCGCCTGCATCCGCCCGAGCCGCTGCGGCGTGCGCGCCACCGGGGCTGGATGGAATTCGGCTCGGCGCTGCTGAACGCCATCGCCGTGTTCTACAACGCGCCCGACGAAGCGGCCCTGCTGCGCGCCGCCGCGGACATCCACCGGCGCTTGCGGCAGGTGGAGGAGGTGCTGCACGCGCCGCCGTATTTCGACGGCGAGCGCTTTTGCATCGTCGACGCGGTGTTCGCGCCGGTCTTCCGCTATCTCGACGCGTTCGAGCGTATCGGCGACTTCGGCATGGTCGCCGGCCTGGCCAAGGTGCAGGCGTGGCGCGCGGCGCTGGCGTTGCGGCCGTCGGTCCAGGCAGCGGCGAGCCCGCGCTATCCGGCATTGCTGATGGACTTCCTGGCGCGGCGCGGTTCGGCGCTCAGTTTGCGCATGCGCGATTGATCGTCGGGTTGCGCGCTTGGTGTGTTATGGATAACATATCCTGATAAAAACAGGAGACACACATGACTACATTGAAACGGGCTCTCGCCGCGGCGGCGCTGGGCATATTGTGCGGAGGCGCCCTTGCCGCGCCCAAGCTGCCGGACACGATCCTGTTCGGCGTCGCCTACTACGACGAGTACACGCCCGTCGACCGCCTCGACGAGGATGCGCGCATGATGAAGGAAGCGGGTATCGGCGTCGTGCGCATCGCCGAATCGACGTGGGGTACGCTCGAACGCGACGAGGGCGTGTTCGATTTTACCCACGTGGACCGCATGCTGGCCGCCTTCCACAAGGCCGGCATCAAGGTCATCGTCGGCACGCCCACGTACGCGATCCCGACCTGGCTCGCGCGCAAGCACCCGAACGTGCTGGTGGTCGCGCCGCGCGGCCGCGCGGAATACGGGCCGCGGCAGAACATGGACATCACCGACCCGGATTTCCGCGCGGCGGCGGAACGCGTGATCGTGAAGCTGGTCGATCACGTGAAGGACCATCCGGCCGTCATCGGCTACCAGGTCGACAATGAAACCAAGGCCTATTTCACGAGCGGACCCAATGTGCAGCGGGCGTTCGTCGCGGCCATGCGCCGGAAGTTTCCCGATCTCGAACAGCTCAACAAGGCGTTCGGCCTTGATTACTGGAGCAACCGCATCAACAGCTGGGACGATTTTCCGTCCGTGAACGGGTCCATCAACGCGAGCCTGTCGAATGCGTTCGCCGCATTCCAGCGCGACCTCGTGACGGACTACCTGGCCTGGCAGGCGGGCCTCGTGCGTGCGCACGCGCGTGGCGACCAGTTCATCACGCAGAACTTCGACCTGGGCTGGAAAGACCATTCGTACGGCGTGCAGCCCGAAGTGAATCACTGGGACGCCGCGCAGCCGCTCGACGTCGCCGGCATCGATATCTACCACCCGAGCCAGGACAAGCTGACCGGCGTCGAAATCGCGTTCGGCGGCGACCTCGCGCGCTCGCTGCGCGACGGCCAGAACTACCTGGTCATGGAAACGGAAGCGCAAGGCTTCCCGCACTGGACGCCGTATCCCGGCCAACTGCGCCTGCAGGCTTTCAGCCATCTCGCGTCGGGCGCGAACATGGTCTCGTACTGGCACTGGGCAACGACGGCCAACGCGATCGAGACGTACTGGCGCGGCGTGCTGTCGCAGGACTACCAGCCGAACGAGGTCTATGCGGAAGTGAAGACCATCGGCGCCGACCTGCGGCGGCTCGGGCCGAAGCTCGTGAACCTGCGCAAGAAGAACCAGGTCGCGGTCTATGTCAGCAACACGGCGCAGGCGGGCTTCGATGCGTTCAAGGTGCATGCAGACGGCAAGGCGGTCGACTACAACGACGCCATGCGGCCCTGGTACGACGCGCTGTACCGCATGAACGTGGAGGCGGACATCCTCTCGCCGGCGTCGAAGGTGCCGTTGTCGGACTATAAGCTGATCGTGGTGCCGTCGCTGTACGCGGCCAGCGACGCGGAGATCGCGCGCCTGAACGAGTATGCGAAGCAGGGCGGCCACGTGCTGTACACGTTCCGCAGCGGCTTCTCGGACGAGAACACGAAGGTGCGCTACGCGGTGCAGCCGGGCGCGATCAGCGCGGCGGCGGGCGTGAGCTATCACCAGTTCACGAATCCGGTGGGCGTGACCTTGGCGGGCGATCCGTTCAAGGTGGGCGCGGCGGACAACAAGGCGCGCTGGTGGATGGAGTTTCTCAAACCCACCACGGCAACCGTGGTCGCGCGCTTCCAGCATCCATCCTGGCCAGACTACGCGGCCGTCACGCGGAACAGCTGGGGCAGCGGGGAGGTGGGCTACGTCGGCTTCATGCCGACCGAGGCCGTCATCGACAGGATCGTGACCGACCAGGTGCGGCGTGCCGGCATCGCATTGCCGAAGGCGCGCTTTCCGCTCATCGTCCGCGGCGGCACGCTGCAGGACGGGCACCGGGTGCGCTATGTGCTGAACTATTCCGCGAAGGCGCAGCGGCTGGCTTACGGCGATGCGAACGGGACCGAGCTGCTGTCCGGACGCAAGGTGGCGCGCGGCCAGCAGCTGGAGCTGAAGCCCTGGGGCGTCGCGATCGTCGCGGAGGATTGAGGGCAGAAACGAAAACAGCGGCCACGGGCCGCTGTCTTGTATGAATTCTGTGGTCGGGGTGAGAGGATTCGAACCTCCGGCCTCTACGTCCCGAACGTAGCGCTCTACCGGGCTAAGCTACACCCCGACTGGTATGGCCAACAAGTAACTGCGGCTGAGGGAGAAAAACAGATGGTCGGGGTGAGAGGATTCGAACCTCCGGCCTCTACGTCCCGAACGTAGCGCTCTACCGGGCTAAGCTACACCCCGACTGTTTGAGACTTCGTCACCGAAATCTCGGGAAGGCATTACTATAGTTGCCTCAGTGGTTCCTGTCAACAGCGAAGCTGCATAACTGCAGGAGGCTGTCCTTGTATTCGCTCGGCGGCAGGTCGGCGATCGCGGCGGCGGCGCGGCGTGCCGCGGTCTCCGCTTCGTGGCGCGTGAAGTCCAGCGCGCCGCTGCTCGTGACGGCGGCCAGCACCGCGTCGAAATGGGTTTCGTCGCCTTGCTCGATGCAGGTGCGGATCAGTTCGCGCTGCTCGGCCGTGCCGTTTTCCATCACGTAGATCAGCGGCAACGTCGGCTTGCCTTCGCGCAGGTCGTCGCCCACGTTCTTGCCGATCTCGGCGGCGTCGCCCGCATAGTCGAGCACGTCGTCGATCAGCTGGAACGCGGTGCCCAGCGAGCGGCCGTATTCGCCGGCCGCTTCGATCTGCGCGTCGTTCGCGCCGGCCACGAGGGCGCCCAGTTGCGCGGCCGCTTCGAACAGCTTCGCCGTCTTCGAGCGGATCACGCGCAGGTAGCTGTCCTGCGTGACGTCGGGATCGTGCATGTTCAACAGCTGCAACACTTCGCCTTCCGCGATGACGGTCGTCGCGCGCGACAGGATCTGCATGACGCGCATGTTGTCCAGGCTCGTCATCATCTCGAACGAACGCGAGTACAGGTAGTCGCCGACCAGCACCGACGCGGCGTTGCCGAACATGGCGTTCGCCGTCTGGCGGCCGCGGCGCATCGAGGATTCGTCGACGACGTCGTCGTGCAGCAGGGTCGCGGTGTGGATGAATTCCACGACGGCCGCCAGTTCATGGTGGCCGGCGCCCTTGTAGCCGTAGGCATTGGCCAGCAGCAGCACCAGCACGGGGCGAATCCGCTTGCCGCCGGCACTGATGATGTACTCGGCGATCTGGTTCACCAGCGCGACTTCGGACTGCAACCGCTCGCGGATCACCGTGTTGACGGCCTCCATGTCTGCTGCGATCGTGCGGGTGATGGGGTTCTGTTGTGCGGTTTGGGTGGCGGCGGACAAGGCGGACCTGCTGACGTTGGATGCGGATAGATTTTGTTGAGTCGCGATTATACGACATGCAAGCAAAAGGCGCCCTTTTTCCCAGTGGCGCCAGAGGCCAAGCCCCGAGGCCTGCCGCGCCACCACAACCGTTTTGACGCTGCGCACCATTCCATGTATAATCCTCTGTTCCCCGAATCCCCGGCTGTTTACCTCGCCAAGATGAAGGGAATATTTCTTAACAATCAATGAGGTTTCAAATCATGTACGCGGTCATAAAAACCGGTGGCAAGCAATACAAAGTTGTCGCTGGCGAAAAACTCAAAGTAGAACAGATACCGGCAGACATTGGTTCCGAACTCACTATCGATCAGGTTCTCGCCGTCGGCGAGGGCGAGAGCATCAAGTTTGGTGCTCCGCTGGTGGAAGGTGCTTCGGTTCGCGTGACTGTTGTGTCGCATGGTCGTCACGACAAAGTGCGTATCTTCAAGATGCGTCGTCGTAAGCACTACCAGAAGCGTCAGGGCCACCGCCAGAACTACACCGAAATCCAAGTGGTTGCGATCAACGGCTAATCGCCGCGCGTCCCTTCTTCAGCTAATCAAGGAGCATTTGAAATGGCACACAAAAAAGGCGGCGGCACTACGCGAAACGGCCGTGACTCAGAAAGCAAACGCCTCGGCGTGAAAGTCTACGGCGGCCAGGCGATCAACGCCGGCGGCATCATCGTGCGTCAGCGCGGTACCCAGGTTCGTCCGGGCACCAACGTTGGCCTGGGCAAGGATCACACCCTGTTCGCCCTGATCGATGGCACGGTCAAGTTCGTCAAGCAAGGCGTCGGTTCGAAGCAGTACGTGACCGTCGTAGCAAGCGAAGCAGTCGCTGCTTAATTGCGGCATCAGCGGGGCCGAGTGCCCCGCCCGGTAAGGCGTCAAGCCTTGCAATCGATAGGCTCTGCCCTCCGGTAGGGCCTTTTTAATTTTCGGCGTTGTCACCGTTAAGTGCGGAACGTTCCGCGGCCGTTCGTCTATCATGGACGCCTGGTCCGCTTTTAACAGTGACACAGCCTTTCGTTTTGGTGGTCTCATCATGAAGTTTATCGACGAAGCACGCATCGAAGTCATCGCCGGCGACGGCGGCAACGGCTGCGCCTCGTTCCGCCGCGAGAAATTCCGCCCGTTCGGCGGTCCGGACGGCGGCGACGGCGGCCGCGGCGGCTCGATCTACGCGGTCGCCGACCGCAACGTCAACACGCTGGTCGACTTCCGCTTTTCCAAGGTCCACACGGCGCGCAACGGCGAGCCGGGCCGCGGTTCCGATTGCTACGGCAAGGGCGCGGAAGACGTCTACCTGCGCATGCCGGTCGGCACCCTGATCGTCGACGACGTCACCGGCGAGATCATCGCCGACCTGACGGAGCACGAGCAGGTCGAGCTGCTGGCCAAGGGCGGCGAGGGCGGCTGGGGCAACATCCACTTCAAGACGTCGACCAACCGCGCGCCGCGCCAGAAAACGGACGGCAAGGACGGCGAGCGCCGCGAGCTGCGCCTGGAGCTGAAGGTGCTGGCCGACGTGGGCCTGCTGGGCATGCCGAATGCGGGTAAATCGACGTTCATCACGGCCGTGTCGAACGCGCGCCCGAAGATCGCGGACTATCCGTTCACCACGCTGCATCCGAACCTCGGCGTCGTGCGCGTGTCGCATGCGAAGAGCTTCGTCATTGCCGACATCCCGGGCCTGATCGAAGGCGCGGCGGAAGGCGCCGGCCTCGGTCACCAGTTCCTGCGCCACCTGAGCCGCACGGGCCTGCTGCTGCACATCGTCGACCTCGCCCCGATGGACGGCAAGACGGATCCGGTCAAGGAAGCCAAGGCGCTCGTGAAGGAACTCGAGAAGTACGACGAGGAGCTGGTCAACAAGCCGCGCTGGCTCGTGCTGAACAAGCTGGACGTCGTGCCGGAAGAAGAGCGCAAGAAGGTCGTCAAGGACTTCGTCAAGCGCATGGCCTGGAAGGGCCCCGTGTTCGAGATCTCGGCGCTGAACCGCGAAGGCTGCGAAGACCTCGTGCACGCGATCTACAAGCATCTCGAAGAGACGCGCCACAGCGCGCAGCGCTCGGAAGAGACGCAGATGACCGAGGAAGCGCGCGGCATCTCGTCGATCGATCCGGACGATCCCCGCTTCAAGATCCTCGAAGATTAAGTCGTTGGCAGTCCCCTTCGCCCACATCGCCAACGCGGCCCTGCGCGCGCACCTGCGCGGCCGGCTGCTGTCGTTCGCGGCCACCGCGCACTCGCTGGCCGCCCTCGCGGCGCTGCTGAATCCGGACCGCGTGGCGGATGCGATGGGACTGTTCCTCGTCGGCGTGAACGGCTACAGCCAGTTCTACGCCCTCTACGTCGGAGTGCGCCTCGCCACCGCGGGGCTGGCTCTGCTGGCGGCCAGGCAGGGCGACCAGCCCATCCTCGGCGACCTCGCAGCATTGTTCATCCTGGCGCAGCCGGCCGGCCGCCTCGTCGCGGCGTTCGCGATCGGCCTGCCCCAGGGCTTATTGTTCGTCGTCAGCGGGATCGAGCTGGCGGTCGGCCTGGCGCTGATCGGCCTGCGCCCGCATGGACGCTTCCTGTCAATCCGACCGTCGCCATGAACTCCGTCCTCCAGTCCTCCAGCCGCATCATCGTCAAAGTCGGCTCCTCGCTCGTCACCAACGAAGGCCGCGGCCTCGATCACGAGGCCATCGCGCGCTGGGCCGCGCAGATCTCGTCGCTCCGTTCGCTCGGCAAGGAAGTCGTGCTCGTGTCCTCCGGCGCCATCGCCGAAGGCATGCTGCGCCTGGGTTTTACGTCGCGCCCGACCGACATCCACGAACTGCAGGCCTGCGCCGCGTGCGGCCAGATGGGCCTCGCGCAGATCTACGAGACGAGCTTCCGCAGCCACGGCGTGAAAACGGCGCAGGTACTGCTCACGCACGCCGACCTCGCGGACCGCGAACGCTACCTGAACGCGCGCTCCACGCTGACCACCTTGCTGGACCTGGGCGTCGTCCCGATCATCAACGAGAACGACACCGTCGTCACGGACGAGATCAAGTTCGGCGACAACGACACGCTGGGCGCGCTCGTCGCCAACCTGATCGAGGCGGACGCCCTCGTGATCCTGACCGACCAGAAAGGCCTGTACTCGGCCGACCCGCGCAAGGATCCTCAGGCACGCCTGATCGAAGAAGCGCAGGCCGGCGATGTCACGCTTGAGGCGATGGCCGGCGGCGCCGGCAGCAGCATCGGCCGCGGCGGCATGCTGACGAAGGTGCTGGCCGCCAAGCGCGCCGCGCGCTCCGGCGCGCACACGGTGATCGCATGGGGCCGCGAAGACAACGTCCTCACGCGCCTCGCGCACGGCGAAGCGATCGGCACGCAGCTGACGGCGCCGACCGCGCGCCTGACCGCGCGCCGCCAATGGATGATCGACCACCTGCACACGGCCGGCCAGCTCGTGCTGGACGCCGGCGCCGTGCAGAAGCTGGTGAAAGAGGGGAAATCGCTGCTGCCGATCGGCGTGACGGCCGTGCGCGGCGAATTCGGCCGCGGTGCGCTCGTGGGCTGCGTGGACGAAGCGGGCACCGAGATCGCGCGCGGCCTCACCAATTACACGAGCGGCGAAGTCAAACGCATCATGCGCCACTCGTCCAGCGAGATCGAAGGGATCCTCGGTTATGTCGAGGCGCCCGAGCTGGTGCACCGCGACAACCTGGTCCTGATCTGACGTGCCATGGCCGGCGCTCAGTCGGCCTTGAGCACGGCTGCGTCGGCGATCACGAATTTTCCATCGTGGGGACGGATGGTGACGCGCAGCGCGGCGACCTCGCGCTCGCCCGACGCGACGGTGTGCGCGACCTTCACGAAGTCGCAACCGTCCGGCGCGGCGGGCGGCACGCCCGTCCAGGCGACGCTCCATGTGCCCTGGGCGTCGCGGGTTTCCACTTTGTCGAGAAGCTGCAGGGCTGCCGGATTCAGCGCGATGCGGAAGGCGCGGGTCCGGACGGGCGTCGCGAACGTGAACTCGGAGGCGTGCGGCTGCCCAGGGACGGGCGCGGCCTTCGACGTGGCGAGCCACGCGCCGGCCGTGTTCCCGACATCGCCGAGCGTGCACTTGGCCGGCAGCGTCGCGAGCTTGACCATCAGGTCTTCCGTAGCGTGGCGTGCCTCGTCGATGGTCTCCCGGGCGTCCGCCGGCGGCTTCTGGCCGCACGCCGACAGCGCGGCGCAGGTGCCCAAGGCCAGCAGGATGGAGGGAAGGGCGAGCTGAGAGGTCAGGGGCATGGTATCTCGGGAGGGTTGTTGTGATCGCGGCGCGACTGTAGCACGCCTTCAGCGCCCCTGGCTGGCCAGCAGCATGCGCACACCCGCATACGCGAACACGCCGGCCAGCACGGCATTCACCCAGCGCTCGCCGGCCCGGTAGGCGTGCCGCGCCAGCGACACCACCGACAGCCACACGACGATCGACTTCGGATTCGTCAGGTGCATGGCCAGGCCCCGCGCGCACGTGCGCGCATAACCTTCATTCAGCGCCTTCGCTGCCAGCACGCCTTTCGCGCCGCGCACTTTGCGCGCGGCCCTGCGCCATCGCGGTGCCCATGACGGCGAGGGCGCTCGGCCCGGGACTCGCGACGCCGATCGCGAAGGCGGTGTAGGCAAGGAGTGCGGTCATGCGATGTCCTTTCAGGCCGGATCGTGACACACCACGCACAGCTTGTTGCCGTCCGGGTCGCGCACGTAGGCGCCGTAATAGTGCTCGTGGTAGTGGGGACGCAGGCCGGGCGCGCCGTCGCCGCCGCCGCCGTACGCCAGCGCGATGGCATACGCCGCATCGACGGCCGCGCGGTCGGGCGCGAGCAGGGCCGTCATCTGGCCGTTGCCGGCTGCGTGCGGTTGGCCGTCGTACGGGGCGCCGATCAACAACAGGGGCCGCGGCTGGCCGGGCCGCTGCCAGCCGGCCCACGGGCGCGACCGGTCGCAGAAGCGCGCTTCCAGGCCCAGCGCCGCCAGCAGCGGCTCGTAGAACGCGAGCGCCCGGTCGAAATCCCCGACACCGATGAATACATGGGAATACATCGTCGCCTCATCGTGAAAAAAGATGACAAATCGTTACAATAAAGCCCCGGCACGCAAGGCTGAAATCAAGAAGCCATTCATATTGCTCGGTTATAATACTGAACTTTTGCTATTAAGTATTTCACAGTGTCTGGCGGTACATACCTCATGAGTTCGCCAGTCTTCCCGCAGGACATTCAATTGAACACGGCTCCCCTGATCGTCGACCTGGACGGTACGCTGATCCATACCGACATGCTGCACGAATCCGCGCTGCGGGTCTCGCGCGACCGTCCGCTGGACGTGTTGCGCATTCCGCTCTGGCTTCTGCAAGGCAAGGCCGTCCTCAAGAGCGAGCTGGCCAGCCGCAGCAGCTTCGACGCGTCGCTGCTGCCGTATAACGAATCGCTGCTGGCCTGGCTCAAGGAAGAGCGCGCGGCCGGCCGCCGCATCGTGCTGTGCACGGCGTCCGACCGCTCGATCGCGCAGGCGGTGGCGGACCACCTGGGCGTCTTCGACGACGTCCTGGCCAGCGACGGCGCCGTCAACCTGGCCGGCGACAACAAGGCGGACGCGCTGGCACAGCACTACGGCCACGGCAACTTCGACTACGTCGGCAATTCCAGCGCCGACCTCAAGGTGTGGCGGCGCGCGCGCAAGGCGATCGTCGTCAACGGCGCCCGCGGGCTCGCGCAAAAAGCGGCGGCGCTGTGCAACGTCGAGCGCGAATTCCCGCCGCAGCCGCGCGGCTTCGCGGCCTGGCGCAAGGTGCTGCGCGTGCACCAGTGGATGAAGAACCTGCTGCTGTTCGTGCCGCTCCTGGCCGCGCACCGCATCGCCGACGTCGACGGCTGGCTGACGCTCGTGCTGGCCTTCGTCTCGTTCAGCCTGTGCGCGTCGACCGTCTACATCGCCAACGATCTGCTGGACCTGGAGAGCGACCGCGCCCACCCGCGCAAGCGCCTGCGCCCGTTCGCATCGGGCGCCGTGCCGGCGTGGCAGGGCGTCGTGCTCGCGCCCGTGCTGCTCGCCGTCAGCCTTGCGCTGGGGGCGTTCGTCGGCGGGACGTTCCTGCCCTGGCTCCTGTTCTATTTCGTGCTCACGTGCGTGTACTCGTGGGGCCTGAAGCGCGTGATCCTCCTCGACTGCATCACGCTCGCCATGCTGTACACGTTGCGCATCACGGCCGGTGCGGCCGCGCTGTCGATGCCGCTGTCGTTCTGGCTGCTGGCGTTCTCCGTGTTCCTGTTCCTCTCGCTGGCGTTCGTGAAGCGCTATGCGGAGCTGAAATCGCAGGCGCTGTCCGGCAAGGAGAAAGTGCATGGCCGCGGCTATTACACGAGCGACGAGCCGCTCGTGCTGAACCTCGGCGTCACGGCCGGCTACGCGTCGGCCGTCGTGCTGGCGCTGTACCTGAACAGCGAAGTCGTGCTCGAACTCTATGAACGTCCGGAAGCCGTGTGGGGCGCCGTGCCCGTGCTGATCTTCTGGATCAGCTGGATCTGGATGCAGGCGCACCGCGGCCACATGCACGACGACCCCGTGGTGTTCGCCGTGAAGGACCGCGCCAGCCAATTGGCCGGACTCGCATTCGGCTCCGCGCTCGTCGTCGGCGCGCTCGGGTGGCCATGGTAAGAGTGTCGTCGTGGGGAAGGCTGGACAGCCACGAACACGACCTGGTCCCCCTGTCAGACCGCGACCAGGCCGTGCGCAGCGTGGCGGGCAGCCGCGGCCTCGCGCAGGGCAATGCGCGCAGCTATGGCGACGTGTGCCTGAACCCGGACGGCCGCCTGTGGCGCATGACGGGCCTGGACCGCTTCATCGCCTTCGACCCCGCCACCGGCCGGCTGCGCTGCGAGGCCGGCGTGCTGCTGCGCGACATCCAGCGCATGAGCATCGCCCACGGCTGGCTGCTGCCGGTCACGCCCGGCACGCAGATGATCACGGTCGGCGGCGCCATCGCCAACGACGTCCACGGCAAGAACCACCACGTGCTGGGTTCCTTCGGCGACCATGTACTCGCGCTGCGCCTCGCGCGCACGGACGGCCGCGTGATCGATTGCGGCCCGGACGCCGAACCGGGCTGGTTCGCCGCGACGGTCGGCGGCATGGGGCTGACGGGCGTGATCGTCGAGGCCGAGCTGCAGCTAAGGAGAGTCTCCGGCCCGTGGCTCGTGACGGACACGGTCCCGTACCGCAACCTCGACGAATTCTTCGCGCTGGCCGACAGCTCCGAGGCGGGCTGGGAGCAGACGGTGTCGTGGGTCGACTGCCTGTCCGGCATCGGCCGCGGCCTGTTCTTCCGCGCGAACCTCGCCGGGATCCCCGACCGCGAAGCCCAGTCGGGCCGCAAACCGAAGCGCGTGCCGTTCGTGCCGCCCGTGTCGCTCGTGAACGGCCTGTCGCTGCGCGCGTTCAACGAGACCTATTTCCGCGCCAACGCGTGGAAGGCCGGCTACGCCATCGCGCACTTCGAGAAGTACACGTACCCGCTGGACAACCTGCACGACTGGAACCGCATGTACGGCCCGCGCGGGTTTTACCAGTACCAGAGCGTCGTGCCGCGCGAGGCCGGGCGCGCCGCGATCCAGGCGATGCTTGGCGCGATCAAGGCCTCGGGGCAGGGCTCGTTCCTGGCCGTCCTGAAAACGTTCGGCGACCGCGCGAGCCGCGGCATGATGAGTTTTCCGCGGCCGGGCGTCACGCTGGCGCTGGATTTTCCGAACCGCGGCGCGCAAACGAACGCGCTGTTCGAACGCCTGGACGCCATCGTGCGCGACGCGGGCGGGCGCATCTACGCGGCCAAGGATGCGCGCATGCCGCGCGACCTCTTCGAATCGGGCTACCCGCGCCTGGCCGAATTCTTGCAATATCGCGACCCGGGCATCAGCTCGTCGATGTCGCGCCGTCTGATAGGAAGCTGATATGCCGGATTCCCTCCAACGCATCGTGATCGTCGGTGCGACCTCTTCGATCGCCGAGCATTGCGCGCGCCTGTGGGCGGCCAAGGGCCCGGTTGCGTTGACGCTCGTCGGCCGCGACGCGGGCCGCCTGGAACGCGTGGCCGCGGACCTGCGCGTGCGCGGTGCCACCGTGCTTGTCCGCACCGTCGACTTTTCCGATCCCCGTGCAATCCGGCTGCTTGCCGACGGCATCGTCGCGGATGGGATGCCGCAGCAAGTGCTGATCGCGCACGGCTCGCTGCCGGACCAGCAGCAATGCCAGCGCGACCTCGGCGCCGCGTACGAGGCGCTGGATGTCAACGGCGTGTCGCCCGTGCTGTTCGCGGAAGCGTTCGCCGGCCACATGGAACCCGTGGGTGGCGTCATCACGATCATCGGTTCCGTCGCGGGCGACCGCGGCCGCCGCTCGAACTACGTGTACGGCGCCGCGAAGGGCCTCGTCACGCGCTACGCGCAGGGCCTGCAGCACCGCCTGGCCGGCAGCGGCAGCGCGCTGAAGGTCGTGCTGGTCAAGCCGGGACCGACGGCGACCCCGATGACGGCGCACCTGCCGCAGAAGGGCCTTGCGCCCGTCGAGCAGGTGGCGCGCCAGATCGTGGATGGATCGGCCGCCGGCAAACCGGTCGTGTACGCGCCGGGCAAGTGGTTCGTGATCATGATGATCATCCGCCACCTGCCGGCGTTCGTCTTCAACAAAATGAACATCTGAGCGAGATGCATATGATGGATACCCGAGAACTTCCTCGCCACGGCACCCTGTCCGCGCCCGCCACGCACGCGGCGCCGTCCTTGCTCATCTGGGCCGTCCTGTTTCTGCTGATCGTCGCCGCACTGGCCGGCCTCGAATGGAACATGCTGCGTCACGTGAACCGCGAGGTGGGCGACTTCGCCGCCAACAGCCTGCTGATCCAGGACGCCAAGCGGCTGCACCTCATCTACGGTAATTATTCGCGCGTCGGCTTTAACCACCCCGGCCCGGCGATCCTGTACGTGCTGGCCTTCGGGGAACTGATATTCCACGACTGGCTGCACCTCGTGCCCTCGCCGCTGTCCGGCCAACTGCTGGGCGGGATCCTGTACAACGCCGGCTGGATGGTGCTCATCTGCGCAATGGTGCGCCGCATCACGGGTTCGCTCGCGCCGGCGCTGCTGTTCACGGCGCTGCTCGTGCTGGGCGCAGCAATCAGCGACTACGCGATCGTCAACGGCATCTGGTTCCCGCACCTGTACTTCTTCCCATACGCGGCGATGGTCGTCGCGATCGCGCCGCTCGTGTACGGCCGGACCGACACGCTGAAGGCGCTCGCCGTCTCCAGCGGCTTCCTGATCAACGGGCACGCGTCCTTCATTCCGATGCTGGGCCTGACGCTCATCGTCGTGCTCGTCGCGAACCGGCGCCTGTCGCGCGACGACCGTTCGCTGCGCGTGCTGTCGCGCGCCTGGTTCGCGCGCAACCGCGCCGACATCCGCGTGGCATGCGGCATCCTGTTCCTGTTCTTCGTCCCGCTGCTGATCGCCACCGTCACGGAGTGGCCGGGCCCCTTGTGGGACTACTTCAAGTTCGGCCGCGGCAACAAGGGCAATCACCTTCCCGCCGCGCTGAAGTTCGTCGGCGTGTACTGGCGCCTCGGCTTCGCGTCGATGTGGGGGCTGTTGGCCGTGCCGTTGCTTGCCGTGTTCCTGCTGAAGGACAAGCGCGTCGACTCGTCCCGCTCGGACTTCGTGCGCGGTGCGCGCGCGCTGGCCGTCACGTTCTTCGCCGCGACGTTCGCCGTGCTGTACTACGCCAAGGCCGGCGTGGACGACCTGAATCAGGTCTACATCGCCATCTTCTATTACGCGGTGCCCGCGATGTGCGCGGCGCTCGTCGTACTGTATGCGTGCCGCGCGCTGGGTAGCCGCGTCGGCAACATGGCCGCTGGCGTGCTGACGGTAGCGGCGCTGGCCGGTTCGTGGCACTGGGTGCGCCAGGCGCCGATGTACGAAGTCTTCTACAACCAGCCCGGCGTCGTGCACCTGTACGACAAGCTGCGCGCGCTGCCCGGCGAAGGCCGCATCGTGCTGGACCTCGAGCAGGATCCGCGCACGTGGGGCGTCATCTGGGGCAATACGCTGGGCCTGCAGGCGTATGCGAAGCGCCAGCACGTGGACCTCGTGTGCGTGAACGACAACTGGCATATCTCGAACACGAAACCCGCCAAGTGCACACCGGACGAAATCGCGCACAACCGCCGCTTCGACGTGCACCAGGTCGAGGCGCCGAACGCGGAACGGGGCGAGGGCGACGTCGAGGCGTTCGGTCTCGCGCTGTACCGCAAGGGCGTGCCGCCGCGCCATGCGTCCTACCTGACCGTGAAGGACGCGCCGGATTATTTCCGCCAGATCCTCGGCAAGGGCTGGTCCAAGCTCGAAGGCGACTTCGTGTGGTCGGACGGTCCCGTGGTCGAGCTCAACCTGCCGGCGGACCCGGCGCGCGGCCGCATGCTGACCTTCGACTTCGGCAGCTTCGTGCCGAACGGCGAAGTGCGCCTGGACGTGCAGGCCTTTGCGAACGGCAAACCGGCCGGCACGGCAACCTGGAACTTTATCGAAGTCCGCCACCGTTTCACGCTGGATCTCGGCCCCGAGCCGACGGCCGCCCAGCACATCGAATTCAGGATCGACAAACCGACGTCACCGCAGCAGTTCGGCATGTCGCCGGACACGCGCCTGCTCGGCCTGTCGCTGTACGGAATCAGGAAGGACAACCCATGACCGATTTGAACCGCAAGATCATCCTGCCCGGCGGCGCCGGGCTGGTGGGACAGAACCTCATCGCGCGCCTGCAGGCGCGCGGCTACCGTAACATCGTCGTGCTGGACAAGCACCGCGCCAACCTCGACGTGCTGCGCCAGGTCCAACCCGACATCACCGTCGAATACGCCGATCTCGCCGAGCCGGGCGAGTGGTCGCGCCACTTCACGGACGGTTCCACCGTCGTCATGCTGCAGGCGCAGATCGGCGGCAACGACTGGAACGACTTCGTGCGCAACAACGTCGACGCCACACGCCTCCAGCTCGACATCATCAAGCGGCAGCCGAACACGCGCCTCGTCGCGATCAGCTCGTCCGTCGTCGTGTCGGTGGCCGACGATTTCTACACGCGTTCGAAGCGCGAGCAGGAAGCGATGGTGCTGGCGAGCGGCATTCCTTGCCCCATACTGCGCCCGACCCTGATGTTCGGCTGGTTCGACCGCAAGCACCTGGGCTGGCTGTCGCGCTTCATGAACAAGGTGCCCGTGTTCCCGATCCCGGGCCATGGCCGCTACATGCGCCAGCCCCTGTACGTGGGCGACTTCTGCAACGTCATCATCGGCTGCATCGAGGATTCGTCCATCACGGGCGTCTACAACATCTCGGGCCACGAGGAAGTCGACTACATCGACATCATCCGCGAGATCAAGCGCGTGACCCGTTCGAAGACGCCGATCGTGAAGATCCCGTACAGCCTGTTCTACGCGCTGCTCTGGGTATGGGGCAAGTTCGACAGCAACCCGCCGTTCACGACGCAGCAGCTGGCGGCGCTCGTCGCGCGCGACAGCTTCGAGGTCATCGACTGGCCCGGCATGTTCAAGGTACGCAGCACCCCGTTCGCGAAGGCCATCGACGAGACCTTCAACGATCCCAAATACAGCAACGTCGTCCTGGAGTTCTGAATGAAGCAGCGTATTGCCGTCCTCGGGGCCGGGCCGATGGGCCTGGCCGTGGCTTACCAACTGGCGCGCGACGGCCATGAGCCCGTCGTCTACGAAGCGGACGACCGCGTGGGCGGCATGGCCGCGCACTTCGATTTTTCCGGCACCTCGATCGAGCGCTACTACCACTTCCACGCGATCTCCGACCACGCCTTCCTGAAGGTGCTGGACGAACTGGGGCTGTCGTCGAAGATGCACTGGGTCGCGACGAAGATGGGCTACTGGTTCCGGGGCGAGGTGCAGGAATGGGGCAACCCGGTCGCGCTGCTGAAGTTCCGCGGTCTGGGTTTCAGCGCCAAATTCCGCTATGGCCTGCACGCGTTCCTGTCGACCAAGCGCGACGACTGGAAGCCGCTGGACCATGTGGAGGCGAGCGGCTGGATCAAGGGTGCCGTCGGCGCGGAAGCGTGGGAAGTGCTGTGGCGCCGCCTGTTCGATTACAAGTTCTACGACTACAGCAACAACCTGTCGGCCGCGTGGATCTGGAGCCGCATCCGCCGCATCGGCCGCTCGCGCTACAACCTGTTCAAGGAAAAGCTGGGCTACATGGACGGCGGTTCCGCGACGCTGCTGGAAGCCATGCGCGCCGACATCGAGAAGCACGGCGGCATCGTGCGCCTCAAGACCCCGGCAACGAAGGTCGTGATCGAGGACGGTAAAGTGAAAGGCGTGGAAGCGGGCGGCCAGTTCGAGGCGTTCGACAAGGTGATCAGCACGATTCCGCTGCCGTACGTGCCGCGCGTGATGCCCGACCTGCCGCCCGCCACGCTCGATGCATTCCGCTCCAAGAAGAACATCGCCGTCGTGTGCGTGATCGCGAAGCTGAAGAAGCCCGTGACGGAGAACTTCTGGCTCAACACGAACGACGAGGAGATGGACATCCCCGGCCTCGTCGAATACACGAACCTGCGACCGATGGGCGACCAGCACATCGTCTACGTGCCGTTCTACATGCCCGGCGAGCACCCGAAGTTCGCGGAACCCGACCAGGCCTTCCTCGACAAGGTCAAGCGCTACCTCATGAAGATCAATCCGTCGCTCAAGGACGCGGACTTCGTCGACATGCGCGCGAGCCGTTACCGCTACGCGCAGCCGATCTGCGAGCCGGGTTATCTCGACCGTCTGCCGCCCGCGAAGCTGCCGGTGGGCGGGCTGTGGGTCGCGGACACGTCGTATTATTATCCGGAAGACCGCGGCATCTCGGAGAGCATCGACTTCGGCCGCAAGATGGCGCGCGAGGCCGGGGCGTGAGCGGCGTCGCGTCCACCTTCGCATCGCGCCAGTTCCTGGTGTTCCTGCTGACAGGCGGCTTCGCGGCCGCCGTCAACTTCGGCTCGCGCATCCTGTACAACCGCGCGATGCCGTTCTCCTCGGCCGTCATCTGCGCGTACATCACGGGCATGATCACCGCGTTCGTGCTGGCCAAGCTGTTCGTGTTTCGCGACAGCGAACAGGCCACGCACCGCGCGGCCGGGTGGTTCATCCTCGTGAACGTGGTGGCCGTTGCGCAGACGTGGGCGATCAGCATGCTGCTCGTGAAATGGGTTCTGCCGGCGCTGGGCATCACGATGTTCGCGCGCGAGATCGCGCACGGGGTCGGCGTCGTCGTCCCCGTGTTCACCAGCTATCTGGGGCACAAGCATTTCAGTTTCCGCTGAACGGGACCGCAACGGATACCAAGACGCTTCGGCGCCTTTTTCATGCGTATGGCATTCTCGATTGCTATGTCTTGGTAATTTTCATTGCTCTTTCTGTGTAATTTAGTTTCCAAACAAAGATCGGGTTGTGCTACATTGGCGCGAATCTGTTGTTTTCATTGAAAGGAAGACGATGTCCCGATTCCGCCGCCTCGGCCTGTATTGCCTGCTGCTGCCCGCCGTCCCGGCCCATGCGCAGAGCCTGAACATCGCTTCCGAACTGCTGCACGGCGGCATGGGCATCGTCGCGATCGGCGCGCTGTCCGTGCTGGCGCTGGCCGTGACGTTCGAGCGGCTCGTCAACTTCCGCCTTGTGAAGGTGGCGCCGCCGGATTTGGCCGCCGAAGCCGAGACGCTGTGGCGCGCCGGACGCTTCGACCAGCTGCGCGAGCGCGTGGCCGATGGCGACAGCAGCCTCGCGCGCATCCTCGGCTGGATGGTCGAACAACGCCACCTGCCCGCCGAAAAACTGGCGGTGCGCGTGGCGGAGATGGCGGGCGTCGAACTGCGCCTGCAGCAGCAGAAGGCGTATGCGCTGAATGTCGTCGCGACGGTCGCGCCGATCGTCGGCCTGCTGGGCACCGTCATCGGCATGATCGAATCCTTCCACGTCATTGCCTTCAACGGCATGGGCGATCCGACCCTGCTCGCGGGCGGCATCTCGAAGGCCCTCGTCAACACGGCGGCTGGCCTGTCGGTGGCGCTGCCGTCGCTGGCCATGCACCACGTCTTCCGCAACCGCATGGTCGGCATCGGCATTGCGCTGGAGCGCCAGCTGAACCGCGTGCTGGACGGCATGCCGGCGCGCACGCTGGAGGTCGTCCATGCGCATTGACCTCGGCGACGACGAACAGCCCGAGATCGGCCTGATCGCGCTGATCGACTGCATCTTCTTCCTGCTGATGTACTTCATGGTGGCGACGTCGTTCCGGCATCCGGACGGCGAAAAGCCGGAGAAGGACATGAAGATCGTGCTGCCGACGTCGCAGGTCAGCCTCGATCGCGCCACGGCCGCGCCGGCGCCGCTGGTCATCGGCGTCGATGCCGAAGGCGGCCTGTATGTCGGCGGTAAATCCGTGTCGACGCAGGCGCTGCACGACCTGCTCAAGCGCGAGGCGGCGCGCGATCCGGCCCAGCCGATCCGCATCGACGGCGACCAGTCCACGCGTTACCAGGACATCGTGCACGTGCTCGAACTGTGCCAGTTCGAGGGGCTCACCCACGTGGCTATGCACACGCGCTGACGATGTACACCGACGATTCGCCGAGGTTCGCCCCGACGTTCGGCCCGGCGTTCGGGCTGATACGGCGGCATCCGTTCATTGTCCTGTCGCTCGTGCTGCACGCGGTGCCGCTCGTCGCGCTGTATCACCTGGGCAGCCAGCGCATTGAGCTTGTCCAACGCGAGCGCCAGCAGCGGCAGGTCGAATCGGGCGCACGGCTGACGGCACAGGCCCGCCTCGAAAAGCGCGTGCACGACATGGAGCGGATCAAGTCCCTGCTTGAAGAAAGCGCGGCGGCGCATCCGGTTGAGAGCAAGGAAGACGAGGTGCAGTTCAGCGCGCAGCCGAAGGCGCCGGAAGAATTGCTGAAGCAGGCGAAGGACTTGTCGCGCAAGATCGACGAGATCGAGCGCGACACCAAGGCCGAGCAACTCGCCAAGCTGCTCGACATCCCGAAGGAAAAAGCGTTGGAACAGGTGGCGGAGAAGGCCAAGGCCGAGGAGCCGCCAGCCGCCGAACCGCAGACACCCGCCGAAGCGGCGGCGCAGATCGAACAGCTCGAAGCAAAGGCACGCGTCGCGCTGGAAGAGCGCCGCCACCAGCTGGAGCAGCAGCAGAAAGGCGTGCAGGTCGCGGCCGATGCGGCGCAGCGTGGCGCCAAGGGTGGCAACAGCAGCGGTAAAGGCGACGGCAAAGGCAATGGCAAAGGCGACGGCGCCGGCACCGGCCTGAGCGGCCAAGGCCTGGGGAACGGAAACACCGGCGGCGTGGGCCGCACGACGCTGGACCGGATCGCCGCGTTCAGGAATCCCGACCTGCCGGATCGCGCGACGCAGGCTTACATCCGGGGCTCGGGCACCATCTTCGGCGGCGGCGTCGCGCACATTCCCACCGTCGACGCGGCCACCATGGTCAAGGGGACGGGCAGGATGATCGGCTCGGGCGGCACGTATGCGAACCGCGTCTGGGTCAACCGCTGGTACCTGATCGGTCCATTCGACGGGCGGCACGGCGTAGGGCTGTTTGCCAATTACCGCCATCCGCCCGAGCAGGGCGTGGTGCTGGACGCCGCGTATCGGGGCAAGGGCGGACGCCTCGTCAAATGGGACTACGTCGACATGGCGCGCTATCCCCTGGAGCCTCCCGTGCATGCGGAAGACGCCGTGTATTACGGTTATACGGAGTTGATGCTCGACGCGGAACAGGACCTGACGATCTGGGTCGGCGCGGACGACGATGTGCAGCTGTGGCTCAACGACCGGCTGGTCTGGGAAGGCGGGAACGTCGACAAGGACTCGTTCTTCGGCCGGGTCTACGAGACGAGGAACACCTTTGTGCGCGACTACAACCTGAACGAAGGCAAGCGCGTGGTGCACTTCCGGAAGGGCCGCAACAAGCTGTTCTTCAAGCTGTCGAACGGGCCGACCCGGATCTTCCTTTCGCTGGTCCTCACGAAGTGAACGGGGCGCCCCGCTGCATCTTGTGCCAGGCCGACGGCGTCACGCCCACGCTCCCTTTGAACCGCCGCGTCAGGTGGCTCTGGTCCGCGAAGCCGCATTCCAGCGCGACGGCGGCGAGCGGCGTGCCGAGGCGGATCAGGGCCTGTGCCTGCGCGATCCGGACGGCGTTGAGGTACACGTGGGGCGGCATGTGGTACGCGGCGGTGAACGCGCGGGTCAGGTGCGCGCGCGACAGGCCGGCGACAGAGGCCAGGTCGGAGACGGTGATGTCGCGCGCGTAGTACGTGCGGATGTAGTCCTTGACCCGGGCGAGCGTGGCGGCACCGGACGGCCCCGTGCCGGGGTGCAGCCGTTCGCCGTGCCGCGCCAGCATCGTGCCGAGGAACGCACGCATCAGGGTTTCTGCGCGCAGCGATTCGGCCGGCGTCTGCGCCAGGCTGGCGGACAATGCGCCGAACGTCCCGGCCAATTGCCGGTCGGTCGCGTGGGGGCTGGAAAAATACCGGTTGCCGTCCACGCAGCTGGCGACGAATGCGGCAGGGACGTACCACATCGTGTAGCGGAATCCGTCCGCCGTCCCGCGGCAGCCGTCATGGTCGTCGTCCGGGTTGAACAGGACCAGGTCGCCGGGCCGGCTGTCGTACTGCCTGCCCTTGCAGCGGAACCGCTGGATGCCGTACGTCGTGGCGCCGAGCGCGAAGCAATCGTGGCTGTGACGCTCGAAAGCGTGGTCGGAAAAGTCCGCCCGCATCAGCGTCACGCCGTTGGTCAGCTGCCCGAAAGTGGCCTGGTTCATGCAACGATTGTACAAGACCTGCGGTCTGCAAGCGCCCGACAATGGGCTTTTCATCGGGAGGCATCATGCACACTGCAATCGACCTGGCCGCGAAGCTGGCGACGTTTTCGGAAGCGTTTCAACCCCGCACGGTGGCCTTGTTCAACGGCCACGACGTGATGGTCGCGAAGCTGCGTGGCGAATACCACTGGCACGTCCACGACGACACCGACGACTTCTTTCTCGTGCTCGACGGGCGCGTCGAGATCGACCTCGAGGACGGTTCGACGGTGACGCTCGATCCCGGCCAGATGTTCGTCGTCCCCAAGGGCATGCGCCACCGGCCGCGCGCGCAGGGAGAGGCGCACATCCTGCTGATCGAGCCGACCGGCACGCCGAACAGCGGCGACCCGCGCACGGCCGCGCCGCGCCGGGTCATCTGATCACGCGTCTTTCGGCGCCGGCGTCTTGTCCTTGTACTCGCACAAGTCGTTGATGATGCAGTTCCAGCACTTCGGTGTGCGTGCCACGCACGTGTAGCGGCCGTGCAGGATCAGCCAGTGGTGGGCGTCGTGCAGGAATTCCTTCGGCACGAATTTCAGCAGCTTCATCTCGACTTCGTCGACGTTCTTGCCCGGTGCGATCTTCGTGCGGTTCGCCACGCGGAAGATGTGCGTATCGACGGCCATCGTCGGTTCGCCGAACGCCGTGTTCAGCACGACGTTCGCGGTCTTGCGGCCGACGCCGGGCAGGGCTTCCAGCGCCTCGCGCGAGCGCGGCACTTCGCCGCCGTACTGGTTCACGAGGATCTCGCACGTGGCGATGACGTTCTTCGCCTTGTTGTTGTACAGGCCGATCGTCGAGATATAGGTCTTGAGTTCGTCCAGGCCCAGGTTGAGGATCGCCTGCGGCGTGTTCGCCACCGGATACAGCTTGCGGGTGGCCTTGTTGACGCCGACGTCCGTCGACTGCGCGGACAGCAGCACGGCGATCAGCAGTTCGAACGGCGTCGTGTATTCGAGTTCGGTGGTGGGATGCGGATTGGCGTTGCGAAAGCGCGTGAAGATCTCGTAGCGTTTGGCTGGATTCATCGATGCTTTAGTCTTTCTTGTCCGAGGCGGCCTTTTGTTTCGCGCGCTCGATGGCGGCGGCGATGATCGCGCGCTTGCGTTCCTTTTCCGCCAGCTCTTCCGCCGTGTTCGTCGTTTCGGCCGTCACGGCGCGCATCTTTTCCAGGGCCTTGGCGGCCAGGCGCGCGTCGTTTTCTTCCTTTTCGCGGCGCAGGCGCTCCGTGCGGAAATCGTGGCGCGCGCGGGCGGCATCGGCCTGTTCCTGCGACCACGCGGCCCAGCCGGTTGGTTCGCTCGCCGGGTCGTCCGTGCGCGGGATCATCGCGATGCAGTCGACGGGGCAGGGCGCCACGCACAGGTCGCAGCCGGTGCACAGGCTCGGGATGATCGTGTGCATCTGCTTGGCGGCGCCGAGGATCGCGTCGACGGGGCACGCCTGGATGCACAGGGTGCAGCCGATGCACAGGCTTTCGTCGATGAACGCGACGGGGCGCGGCCGCTCGACGCCGTTGGCCGGGTTGATCGGGATGACGGGGCGGCCGGTAACGCTCGCCAGCCGCGCGACGCCTTCCATGCCGCCGGGCGGGCACTGGTTGATCTCGGCCTCGCCGCGCGCGATCGCTTCCGCGTAAGGGCGGCAGGCGGGATAGCCGCACTTGGTGCACTGGGTCTGCGGCAGCAGGTCTTCGATCTGGTCGGCGAGCGTCTTGGTCACGGCGGTGCTACTTCGAAACGGGATAAACCATGATTATCCGCTAAAAGTCCCGCGCAGGCGAAATGCCCCTGGTTAATGCCATCTGCATGCTTTCGTGATGCAACGTACGGAGTGACGGCTCAGTCCGGTGTCTACTGGAGTCCAGGCAATGACAACCAGGAGGGTCTATGAGCAAGAAGCATCCCGCCATGTCCACGAAGCTTGATGCGCTGCTGAGCGCCACCGCCGCCATCCACGATATGCGCCGCAGCCGCAACGTGCCTGTCCGCTACCGCAACCACCACTACGGCGTGAACGCCTGGCGCGAACACAATATGCGGCCTCCGCCATGAGGCGAGGGCCGAACACCGATCACGCATCCGTGGGCTGCCTTCATGGCGGCCCCGGCAGGTGAAATACCGGGCCGTTCCCGTTCGCGGGCGCGGCCTTCTGTTATTCTTGACGCGCCAACAACAAAAGAAAGGAGGACATCGTGTACCACGCATTCCTGGACCATTCACTTCACCGAACCAGCGACTTTTATGCAAGCGATTCCAACGATCTATTTTCCCGGCCTGTGCGCCGACGCCCTTTCTTTTTATCGTGACCTCCTGCACGCCGACGTGCTGTTCCAGCTGACGGCGATCCCGGATTCACAACCGCAGTTCCTCGAACCCGGCAGTCCCGGCAAGATCATCCGGGCCGGCCTGCGCATTGGCGATGCCGTCGTCTACTTCTCCGAAGGCCATCACCCCGGTCAGGCACCCGCGTTCGCCGGCTTCTCCATGAATCTGCACGTCGATAACGCGGACGAGGCGGCGCGCATCCTGCAGGCATTGGGCGAGGGCGGCGACGTGCGCGTCCCGTTGCGCGCGACGGCATGGGCGCAAGCCTTCGGCGCCGTCATCGACCGGTACGGCCTGCACTGGATGATCGAAACAGGCAAGCCGCAATAAAAAAAATGCCGCGGTCCAGGCCGCGGCATTTTTCAGGCATTCGCAACGCTCAGGCGTTCTTGCGAATGAACTCGCCAATCATCGGACAGATGATCTCGCGCCAGCGGCGGCCCGAGAAGATGCCGTAGTGGCCGCACTTCGGCGCCGTGAACTGCTGCTGCTTCTCGGCCGGGATGCCGGTGCACAGGTCGTGCGCGGCATGGGTCTGGCCGGCGCCGGAGATGTCGTCCAGCTCGCCTTCGATGGTGAACAGCGCCACGCTCTCGATGTCTTGCGGACGCACGAGCTGGCCGCCCACTTCCCACGTGCCCTTCGGCAGGCGGGTTTCCTGGAATACCGTTTTAATCGTTTCCAGATAATACTCGGCCGGCATGTCGAGGACGGCGTTGTACTCGTCGTAGAACTTGCGGTGCGCTTCCGCCGAATCGTCGTCGCCGCGCACCAGGTGCTGGTAGAACTCGCGGTGGCTCTGCGCGTGGCGGCCCGGGTTCATGGCGATGAAGCCGGCGTGCTGCAGGAAGCCCGGATAGACCTTGCGGCCGAAGCCCGGGTAATTGCCCGGCACGGCATAGATCACCGTGTTCTCGAACCACGAGTACGGCTTTTCCACCGCCAGGTCGTTGACGGCCGTCGGCGATTTGCGCGGATCGATCGGGCCGCCCATCATGACCATCGACTTCGGCAGCTTGGCGTCCTTGTTCGTCGCCATCAGCGAGATCGCGGCGAGCACCGGCACGGTCGGCTGGCACACGGAGATCACGTGCACGTCGGGGCCGAGGTGGCGGATGAAGTCCTGCACGTAATAAATGTAGTCGTCCAGGTGGAACGGACCGTCCGACAGCGGCACCATGCGCGCGTCGACCCAGTCGGTGATGAAGACGTCCTGGTCCGGCAGCAGGGCGCGGACCGTGTCGCGCAGCAGCGTCGCATGGTGGCCCGACAGGGGAGCCACGACGAGCACCGTCGGCTGCTTGAGCGCGGCAAAGTCCGTGTCGCTCATGTCTTTCTTGAAGTGCAGCAGCTTGCAGAACGGCTTGCTGACCACCGGGCGTTCCATGATGCCGACCGTCTTCCCGTTGATGATGGTCGAGGTCAGGCCGAAAGCAGGTTTCTCATAGTCCTTGCCGAGGCGGTACATCAGCTCGTAGCCGGCAGCGATACGCTGCGAAAACGGGGTGTGCGCGAACGGTGAGACTGGATTCGAAAACAGTTTGGCAGAGGCATCGGCCCACTGCATCAGCGGGTTCAGGAAGGAGCGTTGCATCTCGTGCAGTTGATAAAGCATAATTTTTTCCTTCATGACTCTGGGCGCAATTGCAATCGTTTGCGCTACGTGTTCGGTCAATTATAGGCTCATTCGGCTTGGCGTGGGGCAACATCGAGCCTGAGTCACAATCGTTTATTACTGCATTGCAGCATTTGTATCACAGTTGTCGGGCCCCGGTTCGTTAAGTGCACTACATAAGAAAAATGCCCCGCACAGGCGGGGCATTTTCGTCGTAGCTGAGTTACGGAACGTCAGTCGAACACAGGCGTTTCGACGCCGAGGATCTTGTGCAGCTTCGGCGACGTGGTCGTGTACTGCATGTGGATCTTCTTGTCCGGGAAGATGTACGGCGCGGCGCCGAAGGCGGCCAGCGCGGCTTCGTGGAAGCCCGACAGGATCAGCTTCTTCTTGCCCGGGTAGGTGTTGATGTCGCCCACGGCGAAGATACCCGGCACGTTGGTCTCGAACTTCTCGGTGTCCATGACCTTCAGCTGGCGGCGTTCGATGTCCAGGCCCCACTCGGCGATCGGACCCAGCTTCGGCGACAGGCCGAAGAAGACCATCAGCATGTCCAGCGGCACGCGGCGGGTTACGCCGTCGGCGCCGGTCACCTTGACTTCGGACAGCTGGCCATCCTTCTCATCGAAGCCGGTGACCTGGCCGGTGATCAGTTGCATTTCGTAGTCTTCGCACAGCTGCTTCATCTTGGCGACGGAAGCCGGGGCGGCGCGGAAGTCTTCGCGACGGTGCACCAGCACGACGGATTCGGCCTTGCCGACGAAGTTCAGCGCCCAGTCCAGCGCGGAGTCGCCGCCGCCGCAGATGACGAGGTTCTTGCCTTCGAACAGGCTCGGATCCTTGACGCGGTAGAACAGCTGGCTGTTCTCGAACTTCTCGATGCCGTCGACCTTGATCGTGCGCGCCTGGAACGAGCCGACGCCGGCCGCGATGAAGATGGTCTTGGTGATGAAGCGGGTACCGGTCGACGTCTCGACGTTGAAGCGGTGGTCTTCACGGCGCTGGACGGTGGTGACTTCCTGGCCCAGGTGGAAGGTCGGCTCGAACGGCTCGATCTGCTTGAGCAGGTTGTCGGTCAGTTCCTGGCCGGTGCAGACGGGCACGGCCGGGATGTCGTAGATCGGCTTGTCCGGATACAGCTCCACGCACTGGCCGCCGACGGCCGGCAGCGAATCGATCACGTGGGCCTTGATCTCCAGCAGGCCCAGCTCGAACACCTGGAACAGGCCGACCGGGCCCGCGCCGATGATCACGGCATCGGCTTCGATGGCGCCGGCAAAGGAGCTGTTGGGAGCGATGGTGCCCACTTCGGGGGTCGTAGTCATGCTAAATTTCCTGAGTTTATGTACGGTAGGTAGGCGAGGGCGGATAGTGTGCCACGAATGGCGCACACCTGCAGGGACCGGCAAAGGACGCCGGCCGTGCGGCCCGGCGTTCCGACGGGCCGGCGTTCAAGAACGATTAGCGGGCCAGTTGGTCCAGCTTGCTCTTGACGTCCTTCCACTCTTCCGCGTCGGGCAGGGCCGGCTTGGTCTTGGTGATGGACGGCCAGTTGCGTGCCAGGTCGGCGTTGAGCTTGATGAATTGCTGCTGGTCCGACGGCACGTCTTCTTCCGCATAGATCGCGTTGACCGGGCACTCCGCCACGCACACGGCGCAGTCGATGCACTCGTCCGGGTCAATCGCGAGGAAATTCGGGCCTTCCCGGAAACAATCTACCGGGCATACATCCACGCAATCGGTATAGCGACAACGGATGCACGATTCGGTGACAACGTGGGTCATAACAGTCCTATCAATGAGTGGAAGCGGCGGCGTGTATTGTTCGAAGAGCGTTCGCCGGACGCGGCAAAGCACTGTATTTTAGGGCAATTCTGCTTCTACGACAAATCAGGCTTATACACAATACACATAAGCAAATGTGTTCGGAGTCCGCTTGCCGGGCCGCTTCCACGACTTATCGCAGCCTGTCTGTCGCCGCCAGATCGACCACCGCCGTCGTCGCGACGGCCGCGCCGGAACCATCCGTTACCGTGACCGTGGTCAGCGCCACGGCCGCCGGCGGCTCGCCCGCCGGGCCGGACCGGCCGTGCTCCGCGCACCAGCGCGCGAGGGCGTCCGCCTCCGCCTGCAGTACCCGTTCGACATCGTAGTATTCGGCCAGGTTCATCGTGCCGCAGCAGGCGCGCCGGTCCTGGCGCGCGCCGGGCGCGTCGGTCACGAGCGGCGCGAGAACCAGGCCGGCCGGATGGTCGCCCGCGATCCCGGCCGGCACGTCGAACACCTCGCGCTGGGCAAAACGGTCGCGGATGGCGTTGACGACGGTCTGCGGTTTACCGTCCTCGAAGGCGAGGCGCAGCATCTCGTTGGCCACGTCGGCGAACGTGGCGGCCGTGTCCGGGGCGGCGATCAGCGCGCGCAGCACGAGCCCGCGCAGCCAGCCGGCCACGCGGTGCAGGACGCTGGCGCAATCCTCCAGCGCGGGATTGCGCTCGAGGGCGAACACGTCGGCCAGGATGTCGTAGACGGCGCCCGTGAACACCTGCGAGATCGCGTGCACCTCGGTGCCGGCCTCGGACAGGGTGAGGTCGTTGTCGGCATTGCGCAGCCCGGTCGTGCTGCCCAGCGCGAGGCCGAACTGCTCGGCGATGTCGGCGAGGAAGGTCTTGTCGTGCAGGTGCGCCTTGGTCTGGGCGATGACGGCCTCGCACTGGTCGAGTTGGGACAGCGCGAGGAAGATCGCGGTCAGGTCGCCGAACGATTCGTGCAGGCCGCCCGTCTGCGGCGGATTGTCGGCCAGCAGCCATTGCGGCTTGAGGCCGTCCAGCACGGCGTGGCCGGTCTCGTGCGAGACGATGTCGAACGAGCGGCACGTGTACACGCGCGCCGTCTCTCCGGCGGGCACGAAGTCGCCGAACTTCAGGCAGGCCTGCGAGCGGCTGTAATACGCATTCATCACGTTCGGCAGGCCGTACGGCCAGACCTGCAGCGGCGACGTGTCCACGCTGCTGTTCCATTGCCAGGGCAGGGGCATCGCACTGCCGGCCGTCGACAGCGCGCGCTGGTACATCGTCAGCGTCTGGCGCACGACGGCGAACGTGTGGACGGCGTCGAACTGCGGCGTGTCCGGCATCGTCACGAAGTCGCCGAAGGCATTCGGCTCGACCGGCGGCATGCCGGCGTCGCCCGACGCCAGCACGATGCGGGCGTCGCGCGGCCCGGCCAGCACGACGCCGGGCAGGAAGACCTTGCGCGTGCCGATCTCGTCCACCGATGGGTCCTGCTTCCACATCAGCACGCGCGCGCCGGACGCGTAGGGCAGGGGGACGTCACCCGGCTGGCCGTTCTCTTGTGGTGACGCGTTGCCGGGGCCGGTTTGGGGCCGCGGCCGTCCCGGCTGGTCGAGCAGTTGCGCGGCCTTGCGGTGCTGGCGGTATGAGGCGGTGGGCGTCGGCACGAAGCCGACGGGGGGCAGGGTGGGCGTCGAATCCATGGCAATCCTCCTTGATGACAAGAGGAATGGTCACCCCTTGCCCAAGTTGGGCCTTGAGACTCATCAATTGATTATTCTCTAGGCAAGCGCTGGCCTTTGCGCCCATCAACTGGCATCATGGCGGGCTGTTTGCTTTGAATCAGTAAGGAAATCGAATGCCGGACATCAGCATCACCCAGCCGCACAGCCTGAGCCAGACCGACGCGCGCGCCGCCGCGCAACAGGTGGCGGACAAGCTGGCCCGCGAATATGGCCTGACGTGCAAATGGGAAGGGGACGTGCTGCGTTTTGCCCGCAGCGGCGTGGAAGGGGCGCTCACCCTCGGCGAGCGCCAGGCCGCGTTGCGCATCAAGCTGGGCTTCCTGATGAGTGCTTTCGCGTCCACCATCGAGCAGAAGGTGGCGGAAAGCATGCGCAAAGTCTTTAACGGCTGATTATTTCAGGTCTTCGATCAGGTCGACGTACTGCTGCATCGCGTCTTCCTGCGACGTGCCTTTCAGCGCGGCCCACGCGTCGTACTTGGCGCGGCCGACCATGTCGGTGAAGCCGGGGCGTTCGCCCGTGACGTCGCCGCTCGAACCCTGCTTGAACAATGCGTAGATCTTCAGCAGGGTCATGTTGTCCGGACGCTCGGGCAGGTTCTTCGAATCGATCTGGGCCTGGGCGAACTGTTCTTGCAAACTCATGGTAACTCCTTTGACGATGTGCGGGCATCTTAGCGCATCGTCATCGGAATCACGTCTAACTCGACCGTATTTTAGAAGAGTTGCTCAAACGTCGAGGAGTTCGACGTCGAAGATCAGCGTGGCGTTCGGCGGAATCACGCCGCCGGCGCCGCGCGCGCCGTAGCCCAGGCTCGCCGGGATGATCAGGCGGCGCGCACCGCCTACCTTCATGCCCTGCACGCCTTCGTCCCAGCCGCGGATCACGTGACCGGCGCCCAGCGGGAACTGGAACGGGTCGTTGCGGTCCTTGCTGGAGTCGAACTTGACGCCGGTGCTGCCGTCGTCGTTCTGCAGCCAGCCGGTGTAATGCACGGTCACGTAGTTGCCGGCCTTCGCTTCGGCGCCGCTGCCGACGACGGTGTCTTCGTATTGCAGGCCGGAATTCGTGGTGGTGATGGACATGGGTGTTCCTTGTTGTTCAGAGTGAAAGGCCGATTGTAGTCCATGGCCTGTCAAAGCGCTATTAACGCTCTGTCCACTGTGTTGCGGCGGCGCGCCGCTTGCGTGCGATTCCATCGTTCTACGCTTCGGAGCGTTCAAGTTTCCCCGTAGAATAAAGCTTCCTTCCACTGAGCCTGTGTCGTTCCATGCCGCGTCGCTTCTGCAAGTCCCTCATCTCTGGTTTCGTGTTGTTTTCGGCCATCCAGGCTGCCCACGCGAATGTCGTGGTCGTGCTCAATTCGCGCGACGCCACCGTCCAGCTGCTCGATCAGAGGACGGGCGCCGACAACGGCACGTTCGCGGTCGGCAAGGAGCCCCATCACCTGATGGCCACGCCGGACAACAAGTCGGTCATCGTCGCCAGCTCCGTCGGCAACGAACTGATCTTCCTCGATCCCGTCTCGGGCAAGGTGCAGCGCCGCCTGGCGGACGTGCTCGACCCGTACCAGATCGGCTTCTCGCCGGACCAGAAATGGTTCGTGTCGGCGTCGCTGCGGCTGGACCGCGTCGACATCTACAAGTACGAAGGCGGCAACCTGCTGCTCAGCAAGCGCCTGCCGCTCGCGCGCATGCCCAGCCACATCGCGTTCGACGCGGCCAGCACCACGGCCTTCGTCACGCAGCAGGGCAGCGACCAGGTCAGCGCCATCGACCTGAAAACGCAGACCGTCAGGTGGACCCTCCCGGTCGGCAAGCTCCCGGCCGGCATCTCGATGACGCCGGACGACAAATACCTGCTCGTCGGGATCATGGGCAGCGACTACGTCGAGGTGATCGACTGGCGCGCGCAGAAGACCGTCAAGCGCATCAAGACGGGCAACGGCGCCCACAACTTCCGCGCCGTCGGCGACCGCCGCCACGTGTTCGTGTCGAACCGCGTGCAGAACTCGATCAACATCATCGACCAGGTCACGCTGGAAAACGTCGGCATGATCCCCGTGCCGGGCGGTCCGGACTGCATGGAACTGACGAACGACGGCAAGACGCTGTGGGTGACGCTCCGCTGGATCAAGAAGGTCGCCGTGATCGACGTGGCCAGCCGCAAGGTCATCAAGATGATCCCTGTCGGCCGCTCGCCGCACGGCGTGTTCTTCGCCAATTCGGCGCCGCGGATGTGATGCCGCGCGCCTTTGCCGCACTGTTACTGGCCGCAGCCTCGAGCGCGTACGCGGCTGACGCATGCAAGGGCACGATCTACCTGACCTTCGACACGGGCAGCCAGTCGCAGGCCGGGCTGATCGCCGACACGCTGCGCCGCCACCACATCAAGGCCACGTTCTTCCTCGCCAACGAAAAGACCGTGCGCGGCGACTGGTCGCTCGATCCGTCGTGGGCCGATTACTGGAAAGCCCGCGTGGCGGAGGGCCACGCGTTCGGCAGCCACACGTTCGACCACGTCTACTTCCAGCGCGACGAGGCCGGCGGCCGTATCGTCGTCAAGCCGCAGTTCGGCGCGCACGCGGGGCAAAAACAGACGTGGACGCAGCAACAGTACTGCGACGAGCTGCGCCGCGTCGACACACGGTTCGAGCAGCTGACGGGCCGCCACCTCGACCCGGTCTTCCGCACGCCGGGCGGCCACAGCTCGCCCAACATCCTCGCGGCCGCCAAGGCATGCGGTTATAAACACGCGGGCTGGGCGCCGGCCGGGTTCTCGGGCGACGAGACGTCCAGCGCCACATTCCCGAATGCGGTGCTGCTGAAGCGCGCGCTGGACGGCCTGAAGGATGGCGACATCTTCATGGCCCACATGGGCATCTGGTCGCGCAAGGATCCGTGGATGCCCGCGAACCTCGAGCCGCTGATCTCCGGTCTCGAGCGCAAAGGCTTCTGTTTCGCTACACTGAGAGAGCATCCGGACTACCGATAACGATATGATTCAGCTAACGACATGAGCCAGCATTTCCTCGATGGTTTCGCCTTCCTGCAGGGATGGCTGTTCGAGAACGCGGTGGAACCCGCGATGTTCGCCATGGGCCTCGGCGAATACATCGAAGACGCCTTCGAAGGCGTCGAATGGTTCCTCGCCGGCCTGTGCGAAGTGGCCGCCCTGTACCTCGTGCTGCGGCCGCTGGAAGCCGTCATTCCCGCGCAGCAGATGACGGACCGCCGTGCGCGCTTCAACGATTTCATCTACACGCTGATCCACCGGCTCGGCTTCTTCAGCATGGCCGTGTTCTTCACGCTCGACCCGGTCATGGACAGCATCGCCGCGGCGCTGCGCATGGAAGGCGTGCATCCGTTCAACCTGGAGAACCTGATGACGGGCTTCCACCCGCTCGCCAGCTTCCTCATGTACCTCGTCGTGCTGGACTTCTTCGATTACTGGTTCCACCGCGGCCAGCACAAATTCCGCTGGTGGTGGGCCCTGCACAGCCTGCACCACAGCCAGCAGAACATGAATCTGTGGAGCGACGACCGCAACCACCTGCTGGACGATCTGCTGCGCGACGCCTACATGGCGATCCTCGCGCTGGCGATCGGCGTGGCGCCGAGCCAGTACGTCCTGCTCGTTTCCGTCTCGCGCGCGCTGCAAAGCCTGCAGCACGCGAACGTGCGCATTCACTTCGGCCGCCTGGGCGAGCGCCTGCTCGTATCGCCGCGCTTCCACCGCACGCATCACGCCGTCGGCATCGGCCACGAATCGCAGGGGCGCGAGCTGGGCGGCTGCAATTTCGGCGTGCTGCTGCCCATCTGGGACCAGCTGTTCGGCACCGCCAATTTTGCTCCCGGCTGGCACGGCACGGGCGTGCGCGACCAGTTCGTGCGCACCAATCCCGATGGGAGCGTGCGTCCCGCCCGCGACTACGGCCGCGGCTTCTGGCGCCAGCAGTGGCTGGGCTTCGTGCGTCTGATCGAAGCCGGCACCCGGCGCAACGCCGCATGATGCGCCCCGTCGCCATCGCCTACGGGCGCGCGCTGCGCTCCCAGTTCTCGGGACGCATGCTGCTGCTGTCCATCGTGCCGCTGCTGCTGTCGCTCGCGCTGTGGGGCGGCCTGCTGTATGCCGGCATGCAGCCGCTGCTGGACTGGCTGCATGCGGTCTTCGCCGACTACGGCCTGTTCGAGACGAGCGGCAGCATCCTCGCCACGCTGGGCCTCGGCTTTTTGAAGACGCTCGTAATCCCGCTCGTGGCGATGCTCGTGCTGCTGCCGCTGATGATCATCACGTCGCTGCTGTTCATCGGCGTGGGTGCGATGCCGGCCATCGCGCGCCACGTCAGCCGCGTGCAATTCCCGACGCTGGAACGGAAGGAGGGCGGCAGCTTCATGGGCAGCCTGGGCGTGAACCTGTCGGGCATCGTCGTGTTCGCGCTGCTGTGGCTCGTCACGTTGCCGCTGTACGCGCTGGCGCCCGTCGCCATCGTCGTGCAGGCCGTGCTGTGGGGCTGGCTGACGGCGCGCGTGATGGGCTATGACGCGCTCGCCATCCACGCGAGCGCCGAGGAACGCCGCACGATCATGCACACGCAGCGCCGGTCGCTCCTCCTGATCGGCACCGTGTCCGGCCTGCTGGGCGCGCTGCCGGGTGTCGCGTGGATCGGCGGCGCGCTGTTCTCCGTCGTGCTGTTCCCGTTCCTGGCCGTGCTGTCGATCTGGCTCTACCTCGTGATCTTTATCTTTACCGGCCTGTGGTTCCAGTACTTCTGCCTGCAGGCGCTGGCCGACCTGCGTGCCAAGGACGCCTGAACGCCATCACGGCGTGCCGAGCGTGACGAGCACGAGGCGGCCCTGCGCGCCTTTTGACTCGTTGACGGTGACGAGCACGCGTCCCTGCGGATCCTGGGCGATGGCCGTCACTTCCGCCACCGACGCATCGTCCAGGTTGCGCGCATAGCCGGGCAGCAGGGGCGACAGGTCCGTCCACGTCGTGCCGCCATCCTTCGACCAGGCCAGGTACGGCTTCTGCGTCGCCTTGTCGAAGCCGCCCGCGACCAGCGTGTCCGGCTTGCGCGCGAGGGCCAGCAGATGCCGGATGTATGGGTAGTTCGTGCCGCCGCTGAGCGGATGCCGGATCACGAACTTGAACGACTTGCCGCCGTCCTCGCTGCGCAGCAGGCCGCCCTCGACGCCGGCGAACACGCGCTGGGCGCCCGTCGCCTGGATGAATTGCACGTTGCGGTTTTCCAGTTCGGGCAGGGTGACGGGCAGGGCGTCGCGCGACGCGAGGCTGACGCCATCCGCAGCCAGCTGGTAGGCGCGCAGGAACGCGAAATCCAGCGGGCATTCGCCGCCGACGAGCAGGCGGTCGCCGACGATCTCGAACGCGGGATGGGTGCAGATGTCCTGGTCAAAGAAGCCGGTCAGCACGTGCCACCGGGCGCCGCCGTCGTTCGACGCGAGCACGTTCTGGCCGCCGCCGGCATTCGTGTACAGGCGGTTGTTCACCTGTTTCAGCTCGTCCATCGACAACGTCGTGCACGCGCTGCCCACGCACACTTTCAGGCCGGCGTCGCGCGGCACGAAGATGGTCCGGTCCGCGCTCAACGCGCACAGCGCGTGTTCGGGGCGCGCGTCCGGACCCTTGTCGTACCAGGGTTGGAACAGCCACAGATCGGATCCCAGCACGCGCAGCGATGGCGCGCGCAGGGGCCAGGTGCTGGCGGCTTCTTCGCGCGCGAGGCCGCATTCGCCCAGCGCAACGCCGCTCCACGTGGAGTCCGCCCGCAGCGGCAGGCTGGCGCGTACCACGGCCGTGTCGGTGGTCGCGGTATTCGACAGCGACAGCCAGGCGGCGTCGCCGCTGAAGGCAATGCTGTCGATGCCGCCGGCCGCTGTCGCCAGCACGTCGGCCCGTGCGGGTTGGGCGGCGGGGGCCGTCGGCTGGGTGGCGACCGGCGGTGGTGCGGCCGGATCGTCAGAGCCGCCGCAACCGGCAAGCAAAAGGGCCAGCGCGCACGCGCCGGCGACATGTCGTCCTGATGGAATCATCGTCTATCCTGTTCGGCGCCGCGCAGCCCGCGGCCGGCGCGCCGATTCTAGGAGGGGGGCGATGTAGCGTCTTGGGGGCCTTTGTCACGAGTTTGTCCGTAAATGTCACACACGGTACGCGGCCATGGGCGCGGCAGGCTCCGGCGCACTGTGGCACACTGGAACCAGGGAGGACTCCATGTCATTCGGCCTCATCATCATCGGCGACGAGATCCTGTCCGGGAAACGCCGCGACCAGCACCTGCCCAAGGTGATCGAACTCCTGCGCGAGCGCGGCCTGCGCCTGGCGTGGGCCGAGATCGTCGGCGACGAGCCCGCACGCATCACGGCCCTGCTGCGGCGCACGTTCGCAAGTAGCGACGTCGTGTTTTCCTGTGGCGGGATCGGCGCCACGCCGGACGACCACACGCGCCAGTGCGCGGCGACGGCGCTCGGCGTGCCGCTCGCACTGCATCCGCAGGGACGGGCGTTGATCGAGGAGCGCATTCGCGAGACCGCGGGTCCGGACGCCGACCTGCACGCGCCGGAAAACCAGCAGCGCTTCAAGATGGCGGAATTTCCAGCGGGGGCGAGCCTGATCCCGAATCCGTACAACCGCATCCCCGGCTTCACGGTGGCGCAGCACCATTTCGTGCCCGGCTTTCCCGTGATGGCGTGGCCGATGATCGCGTGGGTGCTCGATACGCTGTACGCCGACCGTTTCCATCGCGAGGCGCACGTGGAAAAGGCACTGTTGGTGTACGAGCAGGCGGAAGCCGTGCTCACGCCGCTGATGGAAGCGCTGGAAGCGCGCTACCCCGGCGTGCGCGTCTTCAGCCTGCCCAGCGTGGGCGATGCGCACACGCGGCGCCATATCGAATTGGGGGTAAAAGGCGAGCCCGGCCAGGTCGAAGCGGCCTGGGCCGACATGGGCGTTGCACTGGAAAAAATGGGAGCGGAAGTGCAACCGTTGCGGGCGGTGGACAGCCTTTCGAACTGAGCCGTTGTTTTTTTGCGAAAATATCAGGACGACGTCAAAAAACTGCGTGAGCGGTTCCTGCATTTCACATTGATGTGGTGGAATGATGTCTGTGAGCAGGGGCGATCCGGAGTGAGGTCGCCGCAGCTTTGTGAACTTTTACGACCTGGATCACTCGAACCGACCAGCAGCAGGATGGCGAGCAGGTTGACGGGATTTGCAGGCGTGTTTCAAACCGGTTGAGCCATCATGGATAGTATTCGCCGTCAACGACGGCCCCGTTTCTTCTCCCGCGCGCTGCGCCGTATTCTTGGCCAGGCTGCGCCGGGCCAGCCTGCATTGGCCGGCATTCCCGCCGTGGCAGCCGAGCAGGATCTCCCTGTCCGCAACATCCCCTCGCGTCAGGAGCCGAGTTTCGACTCCAGCCTCGAGCCCGCCGTCGAACCCGGCGGGTCCGGAGCGGACACGCCGCCCGAGCCGCCGCCGGCGCCGCCCAAGCGCCGCTGGCGCATGGTCAGGCGCACGTTCCTCGTCCTGCTGCTGCTCGCCGTCGCGGGTGCGGCCGGCCTGGCCGTCTACGAAAGCCGCACGTCGGCGCTCGAAGCGCACTTCTTCGCCGGCCTGACGAAGAAGCTCAACTACCGCATGGGCAAAGGCTCCAGCGACGCGATCCGCTTCCCGCAAGCCAGCCCGTACGACGAGCGGCTCGGCTACTCGAACCTGCCGAACTACCTGGCCAAGCTCAAGACGCGCGACTACGTCGTCGCCGAACAGGCGCGCATGTCGCCCAAGATGCTGGAACTGGCCGACATGGGCCTGTTCGCCACGTACCACGAAAAGACGCGTGCCGGCCTCGACATCCTCGACTACAGCGGCGAGCCGCTGTTCTCGGCCCGCTTCCCCGAGCGCCTGTACGACAGGTTCGACGCCACGCCGCAGCTGCTCGTGAAGAGCCTGCTGTTCATCGAGAACCGCGAACTGCTCGACACGACGTACCCGAAGCGTAACCCGGCCGTCGAATGGGACCGCTTCTCGAAAGCCGTGTTCGACAAGACCGTGCACTCGATCGGCCTGGGCAGCGGCGGCCGCGTCGCCGGCGGCAGCACGCTCGCTACCCAAATCGAAAAATACCGCCACTCGCCGGAAGGCCGCACGGCCTCGCTGGGCGACAAGCTGCGCCAGATGGCGTCGGCCACGCTGCGTTCCTACCTGGATGGCGAGAACACGGGCAAGGCCCGCCGCCGCATCGTGCTCGAATACCTGAACACCGTGCCTCTGTCGGCCAAGCTCGGCTACGGCGAGGTGAACGGCATCGGCGACGGCATGTGGGTCTGGTACGGCCGCGATTTCGCTGAAGTGAACCGCATCCTGTCGGGCAATTCGGTCACGCCGGAATACGCGCTGGTGTACAAGGAAGCGCTGTCGCTGATGATCGCGCAGCGCCGCCCCGCGTACTACCTGGGCGCCGGCGAGAAGGACCTGGAAATCCTCACGAACTCGCACCTGCGCGTGCTGGCGCAGGCGGGCGTCATTTCGCCCGCGCTGCGCGATGCGGCCATCGCCACCGTGCTGCATCCGGCGCTGGGCTCCGGCGTGGCGCCGCCGCCCGCGAACACGTTCGTCACGCGCAAGGCCGCCAACGCCGTGCGCAACCACCTCGCGAACCTGCTGGGCGACTCGCGCCTGTACAACCTCGACCGCCTCGACCTGTCGGTGGTGACGACGTTGAATTCGGAAGCGCAGAAGGCCGTCACGGCCACGTTGCGCAAGCTGACCGACAACGAGGCGGCGGCGGAAGCCGGCCTCACGGGCAAGGGCATGCTGGGCAACGGCGACCCGTCCAAGGTCGTGTACAGCTTCACGCTGATGGAGCGGGGCGACAAGGTCAACTACCTGCGCGTCCAGACCGACAACTACGACCAGCCGCTCGACATCAACGAAGGCGCCAAGCTGGACCTCGGTTCGACCGCGAAGCTGCGCACGCTGACGACCTACCTCGACATCGTCGACCAGCTGCACCAGCGCTACGAGCCGATGTCGAAGGCGGAACTCGCCCAGGTGAAGGTCGATCCGAAGGACCGGCTGACGCAGTGGGCCGTCGACTACTTCCTGACCTTGCCGGACGGCGCCGACCGCGGCCTCGTGCCGATGCTGGGCGCCGCGATGGAACGCAAGTACTCCGGTAACCCGGGCGAAGCCTTCTTCACGGGCGGCGGCGTGCACACGTTCGGCAACTTCAGCAAGCTGGACGACAGCCGCATCCTCACCGTGCAGCAGGCGCTGCAGAACTCGACGAACCTCGTGTTCGTGCGCCTGATGCGCGACGTCGTGCGCTACTACATGTTCCAGCTGCCCGGCTCGTCCGCGCAACTGCTGGCCGACGCCGACGATCCGCGCCGCGCCGAGTACCTGTCGCGCTTCGCCGACCGCGAAGGCAAGGATTTCCTGGCCCGCTTCTGGAACAAGTACCGCGGCAAGAACTGGGACGAGGTCGAGACGGCGCTGATGCAGGGCGTGCGCATCCGCGCGTCGAAGGTCGCGGCCGTGCACCGTACGATCTACCCGGACGCGCCGCTGGCCGAATTCGGCAAGTTCCTGCACAAGTACCTGCCGGCCGACGCCGAGGTCGACGACGAGCGCATCGCCAGGATGTACGACCAGTACGCCGTCGCGAACATGTCGCTGGCCGACCGCGGCTACGTGGCCTCCGTGCACCCGCTCGAATTGTGGCTCGTGGGCTACCTGCGCACGCATCCGAAGGCGGGCTGGGACGAAGTCGTCGGCGCGTCGACGAAGGAACGCCAGGAAGTGTATTCGTGGCTGTTCAAGACGCACCGCAAGCATGCGCAGGACAAGCGCATCGCCGGCCTGATCGAAGTGGAAGCCTTCCTCAAGATCCACGCGCAGTGGAAGAAGATGGGTTATCCGTTCGATTCGCTCGTGCCGTCGTACGCGACCACGCTGGGCGCGTCGGCCGACCGTCCGATCGCGCTGGCCGAGCTGATGGGCATTCTCGTCAACGGCGGCGTGCGCAAGCCCACGCAGCGCATCGACTCGCTGCACTTCGCCAAGGACACGCCGTACGAGACCCTCGTCAAGCGCGGCGACGCGGAGAAGGGCGAGCAGGTGCTGAACCCCCACGTGGCGCGCGCCGTCGTCAACGCCATCCGCGGCGTCGTGCAGGAAGGTACGGCCAAGCGCGTGAAGACGGCGTTCGTCAAGGACGACGGCAGCGTGATCGCGCTGGGCGGCAAGACGGGTACGGGCGACCAGCGCTTCGACGTCTACGGCGCCGGCCACCGCCTGATCGAGTCGCGCTACGTGAACCGTTCGGCGACCTTCGTGTTCAATATCGGCGAGCGCTTCTTCGGCAGCATGACGGCGTACGTCCACGGTCCGGATTCCGCGCACTACGACTTCACCAGCGCGCTGCCCGTGCAGCTGCTCGTGAAACTGGCGCCGAGCCTGATGCCGATGATCCAGCACCAGGACACCGTCATCGTCCCGGGCCTGCACGTCGAACGCGCCGCGCCGGCGCCGTCGGGTCCGGCGGACGCCGTCGCGCGCGACACCGAGCAGCCCGTGCCGGCCGATGCCGCGCCGCCCGTGGAGGCCCCGCCCGTCGCGGAACCGGTTGCGAAGCCGGCGGCCAAGGCGGTGGAGAAGCCGGCCGACAGGCCGGCTGTCAAGGCAGCCGAGAAGCCGGCGGTGAAGAAACCGGCGACGGAAGATCATCCGAAGGCGGTGAGCGAGAAAGCCGCTGCCGATCGTCCGAAACCGGCGCCGCACAAGCCGGCCGCCAGGCGCGACGACGATCCGGAGGCGCCGCCGCCGAAGGCACCCAAGAAGCCCGCCGCCGTGGAAGACGTGCTGCTGTGAGCCGGGCCGCATGAAGCGGCTCCCGCTGCGTAAATTCAGTCTCGTCTCGCTGCGCGACCTGCTGGTGGCGGTCGCGCCGACGGCCGTGCTCGTGCTGGCCGCCTGCATCGTCGCGTACATCGTCGTCGATCCCGCGCCGCCGCGCCACGTGATCCTCGCGACGGGGCAGGAAAACAGCGCGTACGAGGAATTCGGCCGCAAGTACGCCACCATCCTCGCGCGCGACGGCATCAAGGTCGATCCGCAGCGCTCCCTCGGCTCGGAAGACAACCTGCAGCGCCTCATCGACGGCAAGGCCGACATCGCGTTCGTGCAGAGCGGCTCGACGAGCGAGGCGCAGGCCGAGCGCCGCGGCCTGGTGTCGCTGGGCAGCCTGTTCACGGAACCCGTCTGGCTGTTCCTGCGCGAGCGCGATGCGCACGGCCGCAAGCGCGACATGGACAGCATCGTGCAGCTGAAAGGCCTGCGCATCAATCTCGGGCCGGAAGGGACGGGCGTGCCGAAGCTGTTCCGCCAGATCCTTTCAGTGAACGGCCTGGAGCCGCGCCAGCTCAAGATTTCGTCGCTCGAGAACACGCCCGCCACGGTGGAATTGCTGGCGGGGCATATCGACGGCCTCGTCTTCAGCTCGGCGCCGGAAGCGCCGCTGATCCAGATGCTGTTGCAGACGCCGGGCATCCGCCTCTTCAATTTCCGCCAAGCCGAGGCGTACACGCGCCGGCTGCCGTTCCTGACGCACGTCGTGCTGCCGCGCGGGATCGTCGATCTCGGCCGCGACATCCCGGCCCAGGATTTTCATCTGATCGCGCCCACCGCCACGCTGGTCGCGCGCGAGGACCTGCATCCCGCGCTGATCGATCTGTTCGTCAAGGCGGCCACCGAGATCCACGGCGGGACGGGCTGGTTCCAGCAGCAGGGCCAATTCCCGTCGCCGCGCTATACCGAGATCCCGGTGGCGCGCGAGGCGGCGAAATACTACCGCGACGGTCCGCCGTTCCTGCAGCGCTACCTGTCGTTCTGGCTGGCGAACCTGTTCGACCGGCTGTGGGTCGTCGTGGTGGCGCTGGCGGCACTGATCATCCCGCTGTCGAAGATCGTGCCGCCGCTGTACGTGTGGCGTATCCGCTCGCGCGTGTACCGCTGGTACGGCGAATTGCGCGCCGTCGAGCAGGCGCTGGAAAACGCGAAGGACGAACACCGCGACGAGGCGCGCGAGGAGCTGCTGCGCCGCCTCGACGGCATCGAGCAGCGCGTCAACCACATCTCGATTCCGCTCGCGTACGCGGATGCCTTGTACGGCCTGCGCAGCCACATCAACTTCGTGCGCCAGCGCGTGCGGGGCACGCTGGCGCCAAGGAACGCGCAATAATTATTGCGGCAGGACGATCTTCACGACGGCATTGCCCGACGAGGCGTACAGGTTGCCGCTGCCGTCGACCGCGATGCCGCGCAGTTGCGCGAAGCTGCCCGGCAGCTTCCCGGTTCGCAGCGTCGTCGACGTGGCCGTGCCGGCCGGCGTCGTGACGGTGCCGTCCGGCGTCGTGATCTTGCGCACCGTGTTGTTGATGGCGTCGGCGCCGTACAGGTTGCCCTTCTTGTCGATGGCGAGGGCGATCAGTTGCTGGAAGCGGGCGGTCGACGCGTTGCCGTCGGCGTTGCCGGCCTGGTTGCGCGCGCCGACGAAGGACGTCAGGCTGGTGGCGCCGGACGTCGCGCGGCTGAGCGTCCGGGTCAGGTCGGCGACGTACGCCGTGCCGTCCGGATCGACGACCACGCCGCGCGGCACCAGCACGGCCGTGCCATAGATGGGCGCGACCGCGCCGGTCTCCAGCGTCGTGGTGCGAGTCGGATTCGCGATCGGGATGCGCCGCGTGTCGACGCCCGACGTGACGTACAAATTGCCGTCGTTGTCGGCCGCGATCCCCGCCGGCATGTTCTGCGGATCGATGCCGAAATTGCCGAACGAGAGCCGGGTCACGGTGGTGACGGTGCCGTCCGACGTGATCTTGCGGATCGTCGCGCCGTCCAGGACGTACAGGTCGCCGCTGCCGTCGATCGTGATGGCCGTCGGCTGTGTGAAGCGGGCGCGGTTGCCCTTGCCGTCGGCCGTGCCGCTGGCGCCCGCCAGGCCGGCGAACAGGCTGACCGTGCCGTCCGGTGCGATCTTGCGGATCGTGAGGTTGCCTTCGTCCGCCACGTACACGTTGCCGTTGGTGTCGACGGCCAGGCCGCGCGGCGTGTTGAAGCGGGCCGCCGTGCCTTTCTTGTCCGCCGTGCCGCCGGTGGCGGCATCGCCGGCCAGCACGCTGATCCCCGTGCCCGGCCCGGAATCGCCGCCGTCGCCGTCGTCCGTCTCGCGCTTGGGCCCGCCGGGACCGCACGCGCACAGCAGCGCCGCGACACCCGCGCACAGGAGGCGCACGCGCAAGCGGGCAGGAACGGCGGATGGCATCGTCATGGCTTTGTCTCTAGGTCAGCAGTGAGCCGGCATGCTAGCACGCGCGCACCGTGTGGAATCTCTGCGATTCTCACGGTGCGACCGGGAGACGAAGAAAACGTTCAGGCGCCGATCCAGGGCAGGCCGGCCTTGCACCAGCCGCCGACGGTCTTGCGGTGGCCTTCCGGATCGCGGTCGCCTTCGAAGCCTTCCAGGATGTCGAACGCATTCCCGTAGCCCAGCTCCGTGGCGGTGCGCGCCGCGTGGCGCGAGCGCACGCCGGAGCGGCACAGGAACAGCACGACGTCATCCGGGACGGCCACGCTCTGCAGCTGCGTCGCGAAATCGGGGTTCGGTGCACCGCCGGGATACAGCGACCATTGCACGGCGCCGTGCTGGGTGTCGGGGAGGGCGGGGCGGCCGACCCAGTCGCGCTCCGCATTCGTGCGCACGTCGACCAGTTTCACCCTGGGGTCCGATTGCAGGAGTTCGAACGCTTCCTGGGGCGTGACGGCGCCCGCGTACGGCTGGCCGGGCGTGCGGGTCCGGGCGGTGGCGAGGATCTCGTCGGTCTTGGTCATGTCATCAATTCCCTGTAGGCTGGTTGCGCACCGTCGCGGGTCGTTGCTAAGCTAGATCTCGCACTTTTGGTGCATCGTGCATCAACTTGGTGCATACTCGACAAATTGCACTTGTTTGGTGCGTATGCATGAGCTTGCATCAATATCGTGCACGCATAAGGTGTCATTGATTTTAAGGGGCAAATTGAGCGGCCTCAAAGTAATCATTATTTATTTGTTCATGGAAAAATGCTGGCATAATTTCTGCTTAGAAGGTTATGCGCCTGTCGCATGCTTGGTTGGCATCGACACCCCTTTTTGACTTAGGAGATATTGGAATGGCAAGGACCGCCGCAGATGTAATCCAGATGCTGAAGGACAACGAAGTCAAGTTCGTTGATTTGCGTTTCGCCGATACCCGCGGCAAGGAACAGCACGTGACCGTTCCCATCTCGCACTTTGACGAAGACAAGTTCGAATCCGGCCACGCATTCGACGGCTCGTCGATCGCCGGCTGGAAAGGCATCGAAGCATCGGACATGCTGCTGATCCCTGACCCGAACACCGCGAACATCGACCCGTTCTTTGAAGAGACCACCGTGTTCATGCAGTGCGACGTGATCGAACCGTCGGACGGCAAGGGCTACGACCGTGACCCGCGTTCCATCGCCAAGCGCGCCGAAGCGTACCTGAAATCGTCGGGCATCGGCGATACCGCCTACTTCGGCCCGGAACCGGAATTCTTCATTTTCGACTCCGTCCGCTGGAAAGTCGACATGTCGGGCTGCTTCGTCAAGATCGATTCGGAAGAAGCTTCGTGGTCGACCGACAAGGAATTCGAAGGCGGCAACAGCGGCCACCGTCCGACCGTCAAGGGCGGCTACTTCCCGGTCCCGCCGGTCGACAGCTTCCAGGACATGCGTTCGGAAATCTCGCTGATCCTCGAATCGATGGGCATCCCGGTCGAAGTGCACCACCATGAAGTGGCTGGCGCGGGTCAGATGGAGCTGGGCACCAAGTTCTCGACCCTGGTCGAGCGTGCCGACTGGACGCAGAACCTGAAGTACGTGATCTGGAACGTGGCCCACAGCTACGGCAAGACCGCAACCTTCATGCCGAAGCCGATGAACGGCGATAACGGCTCGGGCATGCACGTCCACCAGTCGATCTGGAAAGACGGCAAGAACCTGTTCGCCGGCGACGGCTATGCCGGCCTGTCGGAAACGGCCCTGTTCTACATCGGCGGCATCATCAAGCACGCCAAGGCCCTGAACGCCATCACCAACCCGGGCACGAACTCGTACAAGCGCCTGGTGCCGGGCTACGAAGCCCCGGTCAAGCTGGCTTACTCGGCCAAGAACCGTTCGGCATCGATCCGCATCCCGCACGTGGCGAACCCGAAAGGCCGCCGCATCGAGACCCGCTTCCCGGACCCGCTGGCCAACGTCTACCTGTGCTTCGCAGCCCTGCTGATGGCCGGCCTGGACGGTATCCAGAACAAGATCCACCCGGGCGAAGCCGCGACGAAGGACCTGTACCACCTGCCGCCGGAAGAAGACAAGCTGATCCCGACGGTCTGCTCGTCGCTGGAAGAAGCACTGGACGCCCTGAACAAGGACCGCGAGTTCCTGACCCGCGGCGGCGTGTTCAGCGATTCCATGCTCGACGCGTACATCGACCTGAAGATGAACGAAGTCCAGCGTCTGCGCATGACCCCGCACCCGGCCGAATTCGACATGTACTACTCGTCGTAATTCGTTGGCATCACTTGGTGCCGGATTGTGAACAGTCCGGCATTGAAGTGTATCCACACGGTAACGAAAACGCGGGGAAAGCCAGCCGGCTGCCTCGCGTTTTTTACTGGATGGGGTATAGTCGGAAGCTTCCCAACCATGCATCCAGACTGATTTGATGCGAATGACAAGCTGCTTCCTCCTGCGTCTGTTGTTGCTCGCAGGACTTGCCGCGCACGAGGCGCGGGCCGATTCCGTCATCTACAAATGCGTCGACCAGAACGGCCGGGTGGAATTTACCGACATCAACAAGCCAGGCTGCAAGGTGCTCGACCTGCCGGGCTATGTCGCGTCGACCCCGGCACCGGCGCCGCGCGCCGCGCCCGCGGTGACGATGCGCCAGGGGGCAGGGCGGCCGCCGGCAAGTGCACCCAACCCTGCAGGTTTTCCGCGGGTGGACACGGCCACGCAAAAGGCGCGCGACGACGACCGCCGCGCGATCCTCGAAGACGAGTTGCGAGCCGAGGAACGGAAACTGGCGGACCTGAAGCGCGACTTCAACAACGGCGAGCCGGAACGCCAGGGCAACGAAAAGAATTACGCGAAGTACCAGGAACGCGTGGCCCAGATGCGCGACAACATCGGCCGCAGCGAAAAGAACGTGGAAGCGCTCAAGCGCGAGATCGCCAACATCAAATGACATGAACGGGACCCCGTCCGACCCTCTCCAGCACGACCGTTTCGCAGGCCTCGACATGCTCGCCTCCGCCGTGCTGGTGGCGGATGCCGACGGGCTCGTCCGCTACGCCAACCCGGCCGCCGAGCACCTGCTCGACATGTCGGCCAAGTCGCTGTCGCGCCAGAAGCTGGTCGGCCTGTTCACCAACGGCGACGAACTGGGCGCCCTGTGCGAACAGGCGATCGCGCACAAATATGCCGACCTGCGCCAGGACCTGACGCTGTTCCGTCCGGCGCGCGAGCCGCTGCACGTGCACAGCATCGTCAGCGCGGCCGGCGAGGCCGAGGTCGTCGTCGAGCTGCGCGAGAACGTCCAGCAGCTGAAAACCGACCGCGAGGAGCGTCTCCTCGACCAGAGCCAGGCCAACAAGGAACTCATCCGCAATCTCGCCCACGAGATCAAGAACCCGCTGGGCGGCATCCGCGGCGCGGCCCAGTTGCTGGAGCTGGAGCTGCCGGATGTTCATCTGAGTTCGCTGCGCGAATACACGCAGGTGATCATCAAGGAGGCCGACCGGCTGCAGACGCTCGTCGACCGCCTGCTGGCGCCGCATCGCCGTCCGCATATCGTGGGCGACGTCAACATCCACGAAGTGTGCGAGCGCGTGCGCAGCCTCGTGCTGGCGGAATTCCCGTCGGGCCTCGCGATCCGGCGCGACTACGACGCGTCGATTCCCGAATTCCGCGGCGACAAGGAACAACTGATCCAGACCGTCCTGAACATCGTCCACAACGCCGCCCAGGCCCTGCGCGCACGCATCGCGGCGGGCGACGCCGAGATCGTCCTGCGCACCCGGGTGGCACGCCAGGTGACCTTGGCGAAGGTGCGTTACGGGCTGGCATTAGACTTGCATATCATCGACAACGGACCGGGCATCGCCCCCGATATCCGCGACCGCATCTTCTATCCGCTCGTCTCCGGGCGCGAAGGCGGCAGCGGTCTCGGGCTGACCTTGGCACAGACCTTCGTGCAACAGCATATGGGCTTGATCGAGTGCGAAAGCCGGCCTGGATTGACGGATTTCCGCATCCTGATTCCCCTGCCATAAGCGGGTGAAGACGAGGGGCGTACCCGGCAATCCCCCTTGAACCTTCGCGGGAAGTAGAACCACATGAAACCAATCTGGATTGTCGACGACGATGCATCGATCCGCTGGGTGCTGGAAAAGGCCCTGGCGCGCGAGAACCTCGCCACCCGGAGTTTTGCCAGCGGCCGCGAAGCGCTGGCGGCATTCGAAACGGACACGCCGCAAGTGCTCGTGTCCGACATCCGCATGCCCGGCGAATCGGGCCTCGATCTGCTGGCGGCCGTCAAGGAACACCATCCCGGCCTGCCGGTCATCGTCATCACCGCCTTTTCCGACCTCGACTCCGCCGTCGCCTCGTTCCAGGGCGGCGCCTTCGAATACCTGGCCAAGCCGTTCGACATCGACAAGGCCGTCGCCCTGATCCGCCGCGCGCTCGAGGAGAGCCTGCGCGAGGCCAGCGTCGACATCGCACCGAGCGAGACCCCCGAGATCCTGGGCCAGGCGCCCGCGATGCAGGAAGTGTTCCGCGCCATCGGCCGCCTGTCGCAATCGAACGTGACGGTCCTGATCACGGGCGAATCGGGCACCGGCAAGGAACTCGTCGCCCGCGCCCTGCACAAGCACAGCCCGCGCGCGCAACAGCCGTTCATCGCGCTGAACACGGCCGCGATCCCGAAAGACCTGCTGGAATCCGAACTGTTCGGCCACGAGCGCGGCGCCTTCACGGGCGCGCAGGCGATGCGGCGCGGCCGCTTCGAACAGGCCGAGAACGGCACGCTGTTCCTCGACGAGATCGGCGACATGCCGTTCGACCTGCAGACGCGCCTGCTGCGCGTGTTGTCCGACGGCCATTTTTACCGCGTGGGCGGGCACCAGCCCGTGAAGGCGAACGTACGCGTGATCGCGGCCACGCACCAGAACCTGGAGCAGCGCGTGCGCGACGGCCTGTTCCGCGAAGACTTGTACCACCGCCTGAACGTGATCCGCCTGCGCCTGCCCAGTTTGCGGGAGCGGCGCGAAGACATCCCCATTCTGGTGCGCCACTTCCTGGTGCAGAGTGCACGCCAATTGGGCGTCGAGACCAAGCGCATGAGCGACGATGCGCTGCGCTTCCTCACCGGCCTGGAGCTCCCCGGCAACGTGCGCCAGCTGGAAAACCTGTGCAACTGGATCACGGTGATGGCGCCGGGCCAGACCGTGGAGGTGAAGGACCTGCCGCGCGACCTGACCCAGGCGCAACCCGTGCCGGCCGGCGGCAACGGCTTCGCCGTCGGCATCAGTTCGGGCGTGGGCACGATGTCGCTGGCGGCCCCGCCTGCCAGCATGGCGCACCACGCCGAACCGGGCGCGCTGCCGAACGGCGCGGACGGCTGGATCGGCCTGCTGGAACTGCAGGCCGCGCGCATGCTGTCGGAAGGGCAGGTCGAGGTGATGGACGTGCTGGGGCGCCAGTTCGAATCCGCGCTGATCCGCACGGCGCTGAAGCACACGCACGGCCGCAAGAACGACGCGGCGATCCGGCTCGGGATCGGGCGCAATACCATCACGCGCAAGATTGCCGAACTCGGTATCGACGGCGCTAAGGACGAATAAGGTCCCGCGGGACCTTATTCGAAAGGCGGTATGGTGTAAGCTCTGTCATCCTAGCAACAACGTTTCGATGACATGCTGATCAACTGCGTCGCCTACCAGGAAGGCAAGAAGCTGTGCGACATCCCTGTCGAAGACATCAGCGACTACCTGGATAAACCCGGCTGCTTCGTCTGGGTTGCGCTGCGCGACGCCACCGACGCCGAAATGGCGCAGATGAAGGAAGAATTCAATCTGCACGAACTGGCCGTCGAAGACGCCGCGCGCGGCCACCAGCGCCCCAAGATCGAGGAATACGGCGACTGCCTGTTTACCGTCGTGCACACGGTCGACCTCGTCGATGGCGACCACCTCGCCACCGGCGAGCTGGCGATCTTCGCCGGCAAGAACTATGTCCTGTCCGTCCGTCGCGATTCCGCCAAGGGCTTCCTCGGCGTACGCGCGCGCGCCGAGCGCGAACCGCACCTGCTGAAAATGGGCTCGGCCTTCGTCATGTACGCGCTGATGGATGCCGTCGTCGACCGCTACTTCCCCGTCGTCGACATGCTCGAATCCGAACTCGAGACGATCGAGGACCGCATCTTCACGCACGGCGCGCAGCGCGAGAACGTCGAGCGCCTGTATCAATTGAAACGCAAGGGCCTCGTGCTGCGCCACGCCGTGTTCCCGCTGCTGGAAGCGATCGGCCGGCTGCATGGCGGCCGCGTCCCGCCGCTCATCGTCGGCACGCAGGATTATTTCCGCGACGTGCACGACCACCTGATCCGCATCGCCGGCCGCCTCGACGCGATCCGCGACACGATCAGCACCGCGATCCAGGTGAATTTGTCGATGGTCTCGATCGACGAGAGCGAGGTCAATAAACGCCTGGCCGCGTGGGCCGCGATCTTCGCCGTGTTCACGGCCTTCGCCGGCGTGTGGGGCATGAATTTCAAGTTCATGCCCGAGCTGGAATGGAAGTGGGGCTATCCGATGGCGCTCGCCGCCATGATCGCGGTTTGTGTCTACCTCTACCGGCGCTTCAGGAAGGCCGGCTGGCTATAAAAAAAACGCCCGGTGCGCAATGCACCGGGCGTTTCGTCTGCTACGAGCGTATCAGCTTAGAACGTGTAGTTCACACGCGCGTAGAAGGTACGGCCCAGCGGATCCGTGTAACGCGGATCGTAGCCGGCCTGGAACGTGTAGTCCTGGTACGACAGCGGCGGATCCTTGTCCAGCAGGTTGCGCACGCCGACGGTCAGGCCCAGGCCCTTCTTCTGCTGCCATGCGCCGAACAGGTCGAACGTCGTGTAGGAAGCGACGTGGTTGGTCGGATCCTGGTCGACGTAGCCGCTCTTGTAGCGCGCGGTCAGGCCGGCCGACCAGGCGTCGCGGTTCCATACCACGTTGTTGGTCGACTGCCAGCGGAACACCGGACCCGTGCCCGAGTACACGCCGACGTTCTGGTTCCACTCGCCGCCTTCCGTGTTCTGGTACTCGTACTTGTGGACGTAGGTCGTGTTGGACGCGAACGAGAACGTGCCGTAGCCGGCGGTGCGCAGGCGGTAGTTGGCCGACAGGTCGACACCGTTGGTGATGATGCCGCCCAGGTTCTCGTTCAGGCGCTCGATGTAGCCGCAGGTCGCCGGGTTCGGGCACTGCGAACCGTCCACCGACAGTTCGCCGGCCGGGTTGCGATGGTACCGGGAGGCGTACTTGACGTTGTCGGCGAAGATGTCATCCAGGCTCAGCACGCTGATCTGGTGGTCCAGCTTCAGGGCCCAGACGTCGACGCCGACGCTCAGGCCTTTCAGCGGCTCGATCATGATGCCCAGCGTGGCGTTCTTCGACTTTTCGGGCTGCAGCGCGGGGTTGCCGCCACCCAGCACCTGGAACTGCTGGCTGCAGTTCGCGGCGCGCGAGTGGCCCGGCAGCGGGTTGCCGCCCGGGCAGTTGACCGGGTCGTCATACGTGCCGGCGGTGTTGGTGTAGGTCTGGGCCGAGTGGATGTCGTACAGCGACGGGGCGCGGAAGCCGGTCGAGTACGAACCGCGCACCAGCACGGCCTGCGTCGGCTGCCAGCGGAACGACACTTTCGGGTTCGTCGTGTTGCCGAAGTCGCTGTACTTGTCGTAGCGGACCGAGCCCGTCACGTCCAGGGTCTTGAGGATCGGGACGTTCAGTTCGCCGTAGACGGCGTACGTGTGACGCGAGCCCGAGTTGAGCGTGTTCGGGTCGATACCGGTCGAGGCGACGACCTTCTCGGCGAACTCGGTATTCGCGGCGCTCGTGAACTTGTCGTACGTCGTCGCCGCGCCCAGTGCCAGGGCGGCGCCGCGGCCGGCGTTCAGCCAGTCGCCCAGCTCGCGGCTGGCGTGGAAGTCGAGGCCCGTGGTCTGGCCGCGCGCGGTCTGGATGGTACCCGACAGGGCGGCCGAGTTCAGCAGCGCGGTGCCCGCGGCGCTCTGGTCGCCGAACGGGTTGATCACGCCGTCCCGGACGCCCTGGGTGATGAGGCCGCCGTCGCTGTAGCCGAACAGTTGCTCCTGCACGCGGTTTTCGTTCCAGGTGACGGCGCCGTCATAGTCCCAGCCGGCGACGTTGCCTGCCAGCGAAACGACCAGGCGTTGCTGGCGGTTCGTGTTCTTGTCCTGGCGCACGCCGTTCGGCATGTCGCGCCATTTCACGTGCGCGAAGCCCGGCTGCACGCCGTCCGGCATGAACGATTCCGTGTAGGTCGGATCCAGGCCGGCCGGGTAGTACGGGTTCGCCGTGCCGTCCGGACGCAGGCGGTTCATGTACAGGCCGCCGTACGGGACCGGGGCGATGGTGGTGCCGACGACGCTCTGGCTCGTCAGGTATTCGACGCCCAGTTCGTGCTGGCCCAGCTTCAGGGTGCCGCGGATCAGGCCGGAGTCGCGGATGTTGCGCGGGATGTAGTCGACGAACGACGAGGTCGTCATCAGGCAACCGGTGCCGCCGTCCGGGATCAGGTGCACGCCGGTCGTGCAGCCCGGGCCGGCCGGGTTGACGCTGTCGCCGCCCTGGTAGTAGTTGGCCGGGAAGGTCGAGGTCGACAGGCCGCCCGGGTAGCGGGTGTTGTAGTTGCGGTCGGTACCGTTCAGCGGATACTGTTCCTGGTGGTCGATCACGGCCGAGATGTTCCAGCCCTGGGTGTCGAGGTCACCCCAGCCCAGCGCGACGTTCGCGTTGATCGAACGGCCGCCGCCATGCGACGGGATGTCTTCGCCGAAGGTGGCGCTGCCGCCCTGGTAATTCTTCTTCGTGATGAAGTTGATCACGCCGCCCACGGCGTCGGAGCCGTACAGCGACGATGCGCCGTCGCGCAGCACTTCGACGCGCTCGAGCGCGGCGAACGGGATCATGTTCAGGTCCGGTGCCGAGCTGTCGTAGGCGTTGTTCGCCAGGCGGCGGCCGTTCAGCAGCACCAGGGTCTTGTTCTGGCCGATGCCGCGCAGGTTGGCGAACGATGCGCCGCCCGTGCTGGAACCGACCGACTGGCTGGTGCCTTGCTGGGCTTGCGAGACGCTCAGGTTCGACATCACCTGTTCGATGGTGGTGAGACCTTCCTTCTTCAGGTCTTCGACACGGAGCACGGTAACGGGTACTGCCGTTTCAGCATCGATACGTTTGATTGCCGAGCCGGTGATTTCCACACGCGCGATCGGCGCCTGCTGCACTTCCTGGGTTTGTGCCAGGGCGGTGCCGGCAAAACCGAAGCCGGCGGCCAGCGTCGTGCCGGAGAATACGAGGCGCAGGGTCCGCGCCATGGTTTTTTCTGTGAGCATCTCTTGGTCCTGTTTTTGTAGGTTACAAGTTTGAAATAGCGGATAACCAATATTTCAAGAACAGTAAAGATACACCACAGAAACTAAAATTCACGCAAATTTGTGGTGTAATTACGTCAAAAACAGACAGATTTGCATTAACGCTTGTAAGAATTTGAAACAATATTTCTTTGTGAAATCAAGAGTGTATGTACGACATGTATGTGTGCATATCTCGATTGGGGGAAACAGGCTTATTCAGCCATGCGGGCGGGCGCCGGCCATGAGCCCGGCGCCGCGAGAATGACGATGAGAATCAGCCGACCATGGCGAGTGCAACGGCTTCCGCGACGCGGATGCCGTCGATCGCGGCCGACATGATGCCGCCCGCGTAGCCCGCGCCTTCGCCGGCCGGGTACAGGCCTGAAGTGTTCAGGCTCTGCAGGTTGTCGTCGTGGCGCTTGATGCGGATCGGCGACGACGTGCGGGTCTCGACGCCGGTCAGCACGGCATCTTCCTTGTAGTAGCCCTTGATCTGCTTGTCGAACGCGACGAAGGCTTCGCGCATCGCGACGATGGCGTACTCGGGCAGGGACGGGGCGAGGTCCGTCAGGTGCACGGCCGGCTTGAACGACGGCGTCACGCTGCCGAATGCCGTCGACGGCACGCCGCGCACGAAGTCGCCCATCAACTGGCCCGGCGCATCGTAATTGCTGCCGCCCAGCACGAAGGCGCGCGATTCCAGTTCGCGCTGGAAGGCGACGCCGGCGAGCGGGTGGCCCGGATAGTCGGATGGGGTGATGCCGACGACGATCGCGCTGTTGGCGTTGCGTTCGGCGCGCGAATACTGGCTCATGCCGTTGGTGACGACGCGGCCTTCCTCGGACGAGGCAGCCACGACGGTACCGCCCGGGCACATGCAGAAGCTGTACACGCTGCGGCCGTTGGAGGCGTGGTGGACGATCTTGTAGTCGGCCGCGCCGAGGATCTTGTTGCCCGCGTTCGGACCGAAGCGGCACACGTCGATCAGCGATTGCGGGTGCTCGACGCGGAATCCGATCGAGAACGGCTTCGCTTCGACGTACACGCCGCGGTCGTACAGCATCTCGAACGTGTCGCGCGCGCTGTGGCCGACGGCCATCACGAGGTGGCGGGTCGGGATGGTCTCGCCCGTGTGCAGTTTCACGCCGACCACCTGGCGGTTCGATAGCGCGCCTTCGCCCTCGATCAGCACGTCTTCCACGCGCGTCTGGAAGCGGATTTCCCCGCCCAGCGCGAGGATCTCGGCGCGCATCTGTTCCACCATTTTCACCAGGCGGAAGGTGCCGATGTGCGGCTTGCTGACGTACAGGATTTCTTCCGGCGCGCCTGACTTCACGAACTCGTTCAGGACCTTGCGGCCATAGTGCTTCGGATCCTTGACCTGGCTGTACAGCTTGCCATCAGAGAAGGTGCCGGCGCCGCCTTCGCCGAACTGCACGTTCGATTCCGTGTTCAGCTTGCGCTTGCGCCAGAAGCCGAAGGTGTCGACGGTGCGCTCGCGCACGATCTTGCCGCGCTCCAGCACGAGCGGCCTGAAGCCCATCTGGGCCAGGATCAGCGCCACGAACAGCCCGCACGGGCCCATGCCCACGACCACCGGCCGCGGCGTGCCCGGCGCGGGCAGGGCCCTGGTCACGAACTTGTAGCCGGTGTCGGGCGCCGGGACGATATGCGGATCGCGCGCCAGCCGGGCCAGCACGGCCGCTTCGTCGCGGACTTCCACGTCGAGGGCGTAGATCAGGACGATGGCGGTCTTCTTGCGCGCGTCGTAGCTGCGCTTGAAGACCGTGAAATCGATCAGGTCTCCGCTTTCGATGCCAAGCCGGCCGACGATGGCGTCGCGCAGGGCGTGGTCGGGGTGATTCAGGGGCAGTTTGAGTTCGTTAATTCGCAGCATGATGAGTGGTGGGCAGGCGCGCGGCGGCGCCGGACGGGCGCCGTGCCGGCGGCGGCAGATCGGTACAGGCGCCAGTATAAGGCATCGGCCACCCGGGCCGGCAGGAAAGGATTCCCAGGGTTTGTGTTGTAGGCAAGCAACCGACGTTGGCTTCCCCCATGCATGGTGGCAACCTCAACACCATGCGTCAGGCGTGCTTTTTCCAGCCAAAATCCGTAACGTTAAGAATTTTCCTGCTGCGGTGCGTCGAGCATGTTCAGTATCGAAATCAGCCTATATGCATGCGAAGTTCTTATGAATCACTTTAATAGTGCAATATTTGTTCAAAAGAAAACCCTTTCTGGTGCTGCACTGCACCAGTGAAAAGCGTTAATTCTGGGTCTTTTTAAATGTGTTGTTTCTACACATTTCGGCAATTGTGTTTTATTGACACTTTCGCTTTTGCTATGGTTTTATCGACAAATCAGTAACGTTTGATATCTAAGAAACGTTAATTGAGAGGGTTCGTCCTACAGGGCGAATGATGAAAAAACACATCAATTAGTGTGGTAGTCACCAGTAGTTCAAACGCACCAGGCCAAAAGCCTTTGCAGGCAACGGCCGTGCAAACGGGGGCGGCGCAGCTTGGCCGCCCCCGCGTGTAAGCGCCGTGCCTGCATGTGGTGAACGTAAGAAACCACTTTGAGAGATTCGAGAAGGAGAAGTATTCATGACGTTTAAATTGAAGTCGATGCCATTGGCGATTTCGTGCGTTCTGGCCAGCGGCGCGCTGCTGGCAGCACCGGCAATGGCTCAGACGCAAGATGCGGTCAGCGCCCAAGCCCCCGCGCGCGTGGTCGTCACTGGTTCGCTGATCAGCCGTACCGACACCGAAACCCCGACCCCCGTGCAGGTGTTGACGGCCGCGGACATCCAGAAAAGCGGCAAGACCTCCGTCGCCGAACTGCTGAATGACCTCGCCGCCAACGGCCAGGGCACGCTCGGCACCGGCTTTTCCGGCGCATTCGCGAACGGCGCTTCGGGTATTTCGCTGCGCGGCCTGACGGTCGGCGCGACCCTGGTGCTGGTCGACGGCCACCGCCTTGCCCCGTATCCGCTGTCGGATGACGCCCAGCGCGCCTTCGTCGACGTCTCCTCGATTCCGTTCGATGCCATCGAAAGCATCGAAGTCCTGAAAAGCGGCGCTTCGTCGCTGTACGGTTCCGACGCCATCGCCGGCGTCGTCAACATCAAGCTGAAGAAAAACCTGAACGGCACCCGCGTGGCGGCCGAATCCGGCAACACCCAGCACGGCGGCGGCAAGACGCACCGCGCGTCGATCAGCACCGGTATCGGCGACCTGGACAACGACGGCTACAACGCTTTCGTCACCGCCGAATGGCGCCGCCAGGGTTCGATCAAGGTGTCGGACCGCGATCGTTTCGATTGGGCGAACGCGGACTGGCGTTCGCGCGGCGGCAACAACATCCGCCTGGGCGTGCCCAACGGCCTGAACTCGCGCCTGACCGCGACCAACAGCCCGTTCCTGTACAACCCGGCGGGCACCGGCGGCGTCAACAATCCGGCCAACTTCCAGTTCCTGGATCCGACCAAGTGTAACTACAACCTGTACATGAGCGGCGGTTGCGCGATCCGCGACACCGTCACCAACATCCAGCCGCAGACCGAGAACATCAACCTGCTGGTCGGCATGACCAAGAAGCTGAACCAGGACTGGGAACTGGCGTTCAAGGGCTCGATGTTCCAGCGTAACAGCGTCAACAACCGCGGCAGCTACCTGTCGGCCTACTCGCCGACCACGTTCGGCGGCAACAACTCGCTGAACAATGGCGTCGTGACCTCGGGTAACAGCCGCGTGCCGAGCACCCTGATCCCGGCCACCGCGTCGTTCAACCAGCTGGGCACCACGGCCCGCCTGTACGGCTACATCCCGGGCACCGATCCGTTCGCGACCCAGGACAACACCGCGACCACGACCCGCTTCGCGCTCGACCTGCACGGCAGCGCCTACGGCTGGGACATCAACGTCGCCGGCGGCATCACCAAGGTCAAGACCGACATCGACTACAGCGGCTACATCGACCGTGCCGCCCTGTACAACGCGATCTTCAACGGTACCTGGAACCCGGTTGGCGGCAACTCGCCGGCCCTGCTGGCCACGGTGTCGCCGCACTTCTCGAACACCCTGGAGTCGAAGCTGAACTACTTCGACGCGGTCGGTTCGCGCGAGCTGATGCAACTGGGCGCCGGTCCGCTGGCCCTGGCAGCCGGCCTGCACTACCACAAGCGCACCCAGAACTCGCCGGCGGCCAGCCTGACCGCGAACGGCCAGGTCGCACAGACCACCGCCTTCGTGATCGGCGACGAGACGAATACGGCGGCCTTCGCCGAACTGCAGGCGACCCCGATCAAGAGCCTGGAACTGCACGCTTCGGGCCGTTACGACCACTACAAGAACTTCAACAAGTTCACGCCGGCGGCGAGCTTCAAGTGGGCGCCGATGAGCCAGTTCGGCGTGCGCGGTACCTACGCCAAGGGCTTCCGCGCGCCGAACCCGGCCGAGGTGGGCAATGCCGGTTCGTTCTTCACCTTCAACGGTATCGACGATCCGGTCCTGTGCGCGAACGGCAACCCGAACACCGCGGGCAACGTGCCGACCGCCTGCGGCCTGAACCCGCCGTACGTCCAGCTGACCACGCCGTCGCTGTCGCCTGAGAAATCGACGTCCTATACCCTGGGCGTGATCCTGGAGCCGGTGCGTGGCCTGAACGCCACCCTCGACTACTACAACATCAAGGTCACCAACCAGATCGTGTCGGCCGCCGGTAACGATCCGAGCTACGTCCCGGCATTCGTGCGCGGCCCGATCACCCCGCTGGACATCGCCAACGGCGACGGTACCACCACCGTCGGCACCCCGGCGCTGGGCCCGATCATCTACGCGACCTCGCCGTACGTGAACCTGGGCGGCACCAAGACCAGCGGCATCGAAGCGGACATCGGCTACCGCTGGCGTCTGCCGAGCGACCTGGGCACCCTGAAGGCGAACCTGAGCGCCGCGCACACCTTCAGCTACATCACGGAAGCGGCCGGTGGCGTGAGCTACCAGCTGGCCGGCACGCAAGGCCCGTCGGCGATTTCCGGCGCGACCGGCAGCCCGAAGGACCGTGCACAGTTCTCGCTGGCCTGGAGCCGTGGTCCGATGGACGTGAACACGACGGTGAACTACACCAGCGACTTCTCGACCATCGACCCGTCGCTGGGCGTGACCGACTGCTCGGGTCCTGGCGGTACCAGCTTCAACGTGGGTGGCCGCGCGTACTTCCGCAACCTGCCGCAGCCTGAGTACTACTGCCACGTTGCATCGTTCACGTCGGTCAACCTGAACCTGCAGTACAGGCTGAGCCAGAACCTGACGCTGAAGGGTTCGATCCTGAACCTGTTCGACCGCCAGCCGCCGGCTGACGTCGCGACCTACGGCAACTCGGGCGCGCAGACGTCGTACAACGCCTCGCTGCACCAGGCAGGCGCGATCGGCCGCTTCTTCAGCCTCGGCCTGGCCTATACGTTCTGATAACGTAGTCTGGAGCCCGGCGGTGCCGGGCCCGCAAACACCCCGCGCTGGACATCGTCCGTCGCGGGGTGTTTTTTTTGCGTGGCGTACGTACCGCTCGGGGAATTACTGATATGATGATCGTCATGCGAACAAAATCGAACAGGTCGTCCGCCCAGGACCGCAAGGAAGCCACCCATGAGCGCATCGTCGACGTCGCGGCGCGCGCCATCCGGCGCAGTGGCTACGACGGTACGGGCGTGGCCGACATCATGAAGGAGGCGGGCCTGACGCACGGCGGCTTTTACGCGCACTTCGCGTCGCGCGACGCGTTGCTGGCGGAAGCCGGCGACCGCGCCGGCGCCGAATCCGTGGCCCTGGCGGCCAGTATCGCGGCGGCGGCGCCGGCGGGGGAGGCCTTGCAGCGCATCGTGGAGGCGTACCTGTCCGATGACCACCTTGCCGCCATCGAGACGGGCTGCCCGATCGCCGCGCTGGGTTCGGAAATGCCGCGCCAGGCGCCGGAAGTGCGGCGCGCGGCGACGATCCGCATCAAGGAAATGATCGACTTGCTGGCCCGGCAGATGCCGGACTGGGGCCAGCCGGAGGCGCACGAGCGGGCGATGATGCTCATGTGCGGACTGGTCGGCGCAACCATGATCGCCCGGGCCGTGGACGAGCCGAAGCTGTCGAAGGCGTTGCGGCTGGCGGCGCTGAAGCAGCTGATGCCGGCGGGCGGCGCCAGTTGAGCCGTTTTTTTTGCACACAAATATGATGATCATCATATAGATTAACCTCGTCAGGAGAACTATCATGGAAAGAAAGGTCGCACTCGTCACCGGCGCATCGTCCGGCATCGGGGCCGCCGTTGCGCTGCAACTGGCAGGCGCCGGGTACAAGGTCTACGGCACGAGCCGCCGCGGTGCGGCGGGCGGGCACGGCGCCTTCGGGATGATCGCGCTGGACGTCACCAGCGACGCGTCGGTGCAACAAGCCGTTGCCACCGTCGTGCACAGGGAAGGGGGCATCGACCTGCTGGTCAATAACGCCGGTTTCGGGTTGGCCCCGGCCGGAGCCGAAGAGAGTTCCATGGAGCAGGCGCAGGCTATCTTCGACACCAATTTCTTCGGCGTCGTGCGCATGACCCGTGCCGTGCTGCCGCATATGCGCAGCCGGGGTGCGGGCCGCATCATCCACATGGGCTCCGTCCTCGGGTTTCTGCCCATGCCGTACGGCGCGCTGTACGCCGCCACCAAACACGCGATCGAAGGCTATTCGGAATCGCTGGACCACGAATTGCGCAACCGGGGCATCCGTTCCATCGTCGTCGAGCCGGCCTACACGAAGACCCCGTTCGACGCCAACCTGCTTGCGCCGGACGCGATGCTCGACACCTATCGCGACATCCGTGTCGCCGTCACCGCGCGCCTGAAAGAACTGATGGCCAACGCCGAAGGGCCGGACGTGGTGGCGGCCACCGTGCTCAAGGCCGCGCAGGCGCCCCGTCCGAAACTGCGCTACACGGCCGGCACGCTGGCGAAGCGCCTCCGCCTGCTGCGCACCCTGGCGCCGGCCGCGATGATGGACGCGGGCTTGCGCAAGGACCTCCACCTGGCGTGATGCCACCATGAAAAGAACAATGAAAGCACTGATACTCAAGCGCTACGGCGCAACCGACGCGCTGGAATTCGCCGAGGTCGCCCATCCGACGATCCGGCCGGACGAGATCCTGGTCCAGGTCCATGCCGCCGGCGTCAACCCGATCGACAACATGATCCCCAAGGGCATGTTCAAGCCCATCCTCAAGTTCGACCTGCCGGCCGTCATGGGCAGCGACCTCGCGGGCACGGTGGTGGAAGTGGGCAGCCGCGTGAGCCGGTTCAAGGTGGGCGACGCCGTGTTCGCCAGCGTCTTCGATCTGGGCGCCGGCAGTTTTGCGGAGTTCGTCGCCGTGCCCGAGCGCGCCGCGGCCCGCAAGCCGGCGAATCTCAGCTTCGCCGAGGCGGCGTCTCTGCCCATGGTGAGCCTGACGGCGTGGCAGGCGTTCAAGGAACGAATGCGGCTCGAACCCGGCCAGAAGGTCTTCATTCCCGCCGGCGCGGGCGGCATCGGTACCTTTGCGATCCAGCTGGCGAAGCAGCTCGGCGCGACGGTCGGCACCACGACGAGCACGGGCAATGTCGACTTCGTGCGCGCGCTCGGGGCCGACGTCGTCGTCGATTACAAGCGCCAGGCATTCGAGCAGGTATTGCAGGGCTATGATGCCGTGCTGGGTACGGTCAAGGCCGACGGGCTGGAAAAGGCCTTGCGTATCGTCCGCCCCGATGCCAGGATCGTTTCGCTGATCGGCCCGCCCGATGCGGCATTTGCCGAGGCGCGCGGCATGAACGTCGTGATGAAATTCCTGTTCGGCGTGCTGAGCAGTAAGATCCGGCGCCTGGCCAGACGGCGCGGCGCCAGCTACGCGTTCATGTTCGTGCGCCCCGACGGCGCCCAGCTCGCCGCGATCGGCGACTTGCTGGAAGCCGGACGTATCCGCCCCGTGATCGACAAGGTGTTCCCGTTTGCCGACGCCAGGGCGGGGCTCGAGTATCTCGAGCGGGGGCACGCCAGGGGCAAGGTCGTGCTGCAGATGATCGCGGCGTGACGTTCCGGTCAGATCCCGCCCCAGCCCGCCGCGAGGATCGCCAGCGCGGCCAATCCGGCCGTCTCCGTGCGCAGCACGCGCGGCCCCATCGATAGGGCCAGCGCGCCGGCGGCCCGTGCCGCATCTTCTTCCTGGTCCGTGAAGCCGCCTTCCGGCCCGACGAGCAGGGTGACGTCCCGCGCCGGCGTCGCGCGCACCCACTGCGCGAGCGACGCGTCCGCGCGCGGGGAGAGCAGGATGCGCGTACCGGTATCCGGTTCGGCCAGCCAGCGGTTGACGTCCTGCACGGGCGCGACGTCGGCCAGCCGGTTGCGTCCGCACTGCTCGGACGCGCTGACGACGACGGCCTGCCAGTGCGCCAGCCGCTTGTCGGCACGGTCGCCGCTGAGCCGCACGACGGAGCGCTGCGCAGCCAGCGGGATGATGCCGGCCGCGCCCAGTTCGACGGCCTTCTCGACGATCCAGTCCATCTTGCTGCCCTCCGGCAAACCCTGGGCCAGCGTGACGCGGAAGGGGAGCTCCACGTCGACGGCTTCCAGCGCGACGATTTCGGCGCTGGCGCGGCGCTTGCCGATCTCGGCGAGGCGCGCGCGCGCCTGGCCGCCCTCGCCATTGAACAGCACGAGCTCGTCGCCGCTCTGCTGGCGCACGACGTGCAGGTGGTGGGCGACCGCTTCCGGCAGGTCGACGACGCTGCCGGGAATGAGGGGCTGGGGGCAGTAAAAACGTGGCATGGATGGCAATCGGAACCGTTAACGAGCCGGCATTTTAAAGCGAGGTTGTCATGCTCTGGTAAAATACCCGGTTAAGGCCAGCTCGTGCCACCGCTTCCCTATCCTCAGACCCACACATCCATGAAATCTCTGCAAACCACCACCCTGATGGCCAACGCAATTCGTGCGCTGGCGATGGACGCCGTCCAGAAGGCGAATTCCGGCCACCCCGGCATGCCGATGGGCATGGCCGAGATCGCCGTCGCGCTGTGGGACGGCCACTATCGCCACAACCCGGCCAATCCGGGCTGGATGAACCGCGACCGTTTCCTGCTGTCGAACGGCCACGGTTCGATGCTGCACTACGCACTGCTGCACCTGTCGGGTTACGACCTGTCGATGGACGACATCCGCAACTTCCGCCAGATGCATTCGAAGACCCCGGGCCACCCGGAAGTCGGCATCACCCCGGGCGTGGAAACGACCACCGGCCCGCTGGGCCAGGGCATCGCCAACGCCGTCGGCATGGCGCTCGCCGAGTGGCTGCTGGCAAAAGAATTCAACCGTCCGGGCTTCGACATCGTCGACCACTACACGTACGCGTTCCTGGGTGACGGCTGCCTGATGGAAGGCATCTCGCACGAAGTCGCGTCGCTGGCCGGCACGCTGCGCCTGAACAAGCTGATCTGGCTGTACGACGACAACGGCATCTCGATCGACGGCAAGGTGGAAGGCTGGTTCACGGACGACACGCCGCAACGCTTCGCAGCGTACGGCTGGAACGTGATCCCGGGCGTGGACGGCCACGACGTCGCCGCCGTGGACGCGGCCATCGCGCAGGCCAAGCAGTCGGACCGTCCGACGCTGATCTGCTGCAAGACGATCATCGGCAAGGGCTCGCCGAACCTGCAGGGCGGCGACAAGGTGCACGGCGCCGCGCTGGGCGAGAAGGAAGTCGCCGCGGTGCGCGAGCACCTGATCTGGGACGCTATCCCGTTCGACATCCCGGCCCCGATCTACGAAGCATGGGACCAGAAGCAGAAGGGCGCCGCCGTCGAAGGCGAGTGGAACGCGCTGTTCGCCGGCTACCGCGCGCAATACCCGGAACTGGCCGCCGAATTCGAGCGCCGCATGAAGGGTGACCTGCCGGGCAAGTTCGAAGAGACGCTGGCCGCCGCGATCGCGCAGACCATCGAGAAGAAAGAAACCATCGCGACCCGCAAGGCGAGCCAGAACGCCATCCAGGCGCTGGCGCCGGTGCTGCCGGAATTCCTGGGCGGCTCGGCCGACCTGACCGGCTCGAACCTGACCAACTGGAAGGAATCGGTCGCCGTCCGTTCGGGCACCCCGGGCAACCACATCAACTACGGCGTGCGCGAATTCGGCATGTCCGCCATGATGAACGGCGTCGCCCTGCACGGCGGCTTCATCCCGTTCGGCGCCACGTTCCTGACGTTCTCGGACTACAGCCGCAACGCCCTGCGCATGGCCGCGCTGATGAAGATCCGTTCGCTGTTCGTGTTCACGCACGACTCGATCGGCCTGGGCGAAGACGGCCCGACGCACCAGTCGATCGAACACGTCTCGTCGCTGCGCCTGATCCCGAACCTGGACAACTGGCGTCCGTGCGACACGACGGAATCTACCGTCGCCTGGGGCGAGGCCGTCAAGCGCAAGGATGGTCCGTCGACGCTGATCTTCTCGCGCCAGAACCTGCCGTTCATGGAGCGTGACGCGGCGACCGTCGCGAACATCGCCAGGGGCGGCTACGTGCTGCGCGATGTGGCGAATCCGTCCGCGGTCCTGATCGCGACGGGTTCGGAAGTGGAACTGGCGGTGAAAGCCGCCGAAACCCTGGCTGGCCAGGGTATCCAGGTGCGTGTGGTGTCGATGCCGTCGACCGACGTGTTCGAGCGCCAGGACGCGGCCTACAAGGCTGCCGTGCTGGGCCGTGGCATCCCGCGCGTGGCCGTCGAGGCTGGTGTGACGGACTTCTGGTACAAGTACGTCGGCCTGGAAGGTGCCGTGGTGGGCATCGATACCTTCGGCGAATCGGCTCCGGCCCCGGTGCTGTTCAAGCACTTCGGCTTCACGGTCGAGAATGTCGTCGCCAAGGTCAAATCGGTCCTCCCGGCCTGATGGATTGCGCCCGCCGGACTGTGCGTACGGCGGGTTTCACGCTATGCTTCGGTGTTAGGATTTTTTTAATCAGGAGTGAATAAATGACGATCAAAGTAGCAATCAACGGTTATGGCCGTATCGGCCGCAACGTGCTGCGCGCTTTCTACGAAGGCGGCAAGAAGCAGGACATCCAGATCGTGGCGCTGAACGATCTCGGCAACGTCGAGCACAACGCCCATCTGACCCGTTACGACACGACCCACGGCAAGTTCCCGGGCACCGTCGAAGTCGACGGCGACTACATGATCGTCAACGGCGACCGCATTCGCGTGTTCGCGCAGCGCAACCCGGCCGAACTGCCGTGGGGCGAGCTGGGCGTGGATGTCGTGCTGGAGTGCACCGGCTTCTTCACCACCAAGGAAAAAGCGTCGGCCCACCTGAAAGGCGGCGCCAAGAAGGTCATCATCTCGGCACCGGGCGGCAAGGACGTCGACGCCACCATCGTGTTCGGCGTGAACCAGGACGTGCTGAAGGCCACGGACACCGTGATCTCGAACGCATCGTGCACCACCAACTGCCTGGCCCCGCTGGTCAAGCCGCTGAACGACGCCATCGGCCTGGAAAACGGCCTGATGACCACCGTGCACGCCTACACCAACGACCAGGTGCTGACCGACGTGATGCACGAAGACCTGCGCCGCGCCCGTTCGGCCACCCAGTCCATGATCCCGACCAAGACCGGCGCCGCCGCCGCGGTGGGCCTGGTGCTGCCGGAGCTGAACGGCAAGCTGGACGGCTACGCGATCCGCGTGCCGACCATCAACGTGTCGATCGTCGACCTGTCGTTCATCGCCAAGCGCCACACGACCGTGGAAGAGATCAACAAGCTGATGAAGGACGCATCGGAAGGCGCGCTGAAAGGCATCCTGACGTACAACACCGAGCCGCTGGTGTCGGTCGACTTCAACCACAACCCGGCATCGTCGAACTTCGACGCGACCCTGACCAAGGTGTCGGGCCGCCTGGTGAAGGTGTCGTCGTGGTACGACAACGAGTGGGGCTTCAGCAACCGCATGCTGGACACCACCGTGGCGCTGATGAACGCCAAGTAATCCGCACCACCCAACGAAAAGCGCTCCCTCGGGAGCGCTTTTTTTATTTCGCTTGTCCCGTCCTGAAATCGGTTGTCTAACTTTGCCTTATTCAAGGAGAGCGAGATG
>CAMLMV010000014.1 GCA_946481275.1 uncultured Massilia sp. | reverse complement strand
AGATCGGCATCATCGACGACATCGCGTACCAGACCAACCTGCTGGCGCTGAACGCCGCCATCGAGGCCGCCCGCGCCGGCGAGCACGGCAAGGGTTTCGCCGTCGTCGCCGCCGAGGTGCGCAAGCTGGCCGAACGCAGCCAGGTCGCCGCGCAGGAGATCGGCGAGGTGGCAACGAGCAGCGTGGAACTGGCCGAGCGCGCCGGCAGCCTGCTCGACCAGATGGTGCCGAACATCCGCAAGACGTCCGATCTCGTGCAGGAAATCACGGCCGCGTCGGAAGAGCAATCGGCCGGCGTCGGCCAGATCAACGCGGCGGTCGGCCAGATGAGCCAGACGACGCAGCAGAACGCGTCCAGTTCCGAGGAGCTGGCCGCGACGGCCGAGGAAATGAGTTCCCAGGCCGAGCAGCTGCAGCAGGCCATGGCGTTCTTCAGGCTGGAGACCGGATACGGCGTTAAAGCCGCTGCCGGCAAGCCGATCAAAACAGGTACGGCGAAGCGCCATGCCCCGAGGACGATCGGGACGCTGGCACTCGCCGCGGTCGGCGCACCGGACGAAGCCGATTTCGCACGCTTCTAATATTTAAGGAAATACCATGACAGTCGTAAAGAAGATGATCCTGCTCGTGCTGGCAGCGCTCATCGGTATCGTCGCCCTGGCGGCAATGGGGCGCTACCAGCTCGTCCGCGTCTACGATGCGGCCAGCTATGGCACGGTCAATTCCGTCCCAAGCTTTCTCGCGCTCGACGAGGCGTTCGAACAGCTGGCCGTGTACCGGACCCGCGTATGGCAGCATGTCGCGCAGACCGACGCCGACAAGCTGGCCGCGATCGAGCAGCAGATCGGCGAGAACCGCCGCAAGATCGACGAGGCGCTCAAGAAATACGAGGCCCTCGTTTCGGACGACAAGGACAAGGCCCTGCTCGCGGCCGACCGCGCCAGCCTCGCGGACTACGGCCGCATCGTGGACGAAGTGCTGAAGCTCTCGGACAGCAACAAGAACGTGGAAGCGCGCGACCGCATGATGGCGAACACCGCCCTCGCGGAAAAGAACTGGGAAGCGTTCGCGAACCACCGCAAGTACAACGAGGAATTGGCGAAGAACGGCGGCGAGCGTGCCGTCGCGATCCAGAACGCGGCGGAGACGATGTCGCTCGCCTTTGCCGCCGCCACGCTGGCGGCCGTCGGCCTGCTCGGTTTTTACATCACCCGCAGCCTGCTGGCCCAGCTGGGCGGCGAACCGGCGTACGCGGGGTCCGTCATGGCCCGTATTGCGGGCGGCGACCTGGACGTCGACATTCACACGAAGCCGGGCGACGACGCCAGCATGCTGGCCGCCGTCAAGGGCATGGTCGGCAAGCTGAAACAGGTGATCGACGGCCAGCGCACCGTGGTCGAAGCCGCGAACCGCGGCAACTTCGACGCGCGGGTCGACCTGACGGGCCTGCAGGGCTTCCAGAAAGAGATGGGCGAAGGCCTGAACCTGCTCGTGGCGACGACCGGCGGCTCCATCGGCGACGTCGTGCGCGTGATGGGTGCCGTGTCGCGCGGCGACCTGTCGAACAAGATCGACCAGGCCTACCAGGGCGCGTTCGGCGAACTGAAGGAATACACGAACAACACGGTGCACAAGCTGACCCAGGTGATCGAGGGGCAGCGCGGCGTCGTGGAGGCGGCCAACCAGGGCAACTTCGAACAGCGCATCGAGCTGGCCGGCCTGCAGGGCTTCCAGAAAGAGATGGGCGAGGGCCTGAACCTGCTGGTGGCGACCATCCGCGCTTCCGTCGAGGACGTGGTGCGCGTGATGGGTGCGATGTCGGAGGGCGACCTCACCAAGCGCATCGACAAGGCGTACGAGGGCGAATTCGCCAAGCTGAAGGAATACGCGAACAACACCGTCGACAAGCTGGCGGACGTGGTAGCGGAAGTGAACGGCGCGGCCGATGCGCTCGCCAGCGCGTCGGAACAGGTGAGCGCGACAGCGCAGTCGCTGTCGCAGGCGTCGAGCGAACAGGCCGCCGGCGTCGAGGAAACGAGCGCCTCGATCGAACAGATGACGGCGTCGATCTCGCAGAACACCGAGAACGCGAAGGTCACCGACGGCATGGCGACCAAGGCTGCGAAAGAAGCCGCGGAAGGCGGCGCGGCCGTGAAGGAGACCGTGTCGGCGATGAACCAGATCGCCAGGAAGATCGGCATCATCGACGACATCGCGTACCAGACCAACCTGCTGGCGCTGAACGCCGCCATCGAGGCGGCGCGTGCGGGCGAACACGGCAAGGGCTTCGCCGTGGTGGCCGCCGAGGTGCGCAAGCTGGCCGAGCGCAGCCAGGTCGCGGCCCAGGAAATCGGCGAAGTGGCGACGAACAGCGTGGCGCTGGCGGAAACGGCCGGCAAGCTGCTCGACGAAATGGTACCGAGCATCCGCAAGACGTCCGACCTCGTGCAGGAAATCACGGCGGCGTCGGAAGAGCAGTCGGCCGGCGTCGGCCAGATCAACGCGGCGGTGAGCCAGCTGTCGCAGACGACGCAGCAGAATGCCTCGAGCTCGGAAGAGCTGGCGTCCACCGCCGAGGAAATGAGCGCGCAGGCCGAGCGGCTGCAGCAGACGATGAGCTTCTTCCGCCTGGCGCGCGGCATGAGCGCCGGGGCGCCCACGCGGCAGGAAGCCGCACCGCGCGCGGCAAAGCGCAGCACGCTGCGCCTGGCCGGCGGCGGCACCTTCGCCGCGCAAGGCGAGCCGGACGAAACCAGTTTCACCCATTTCTGACCGATTGGTGACCGAATGAAGCACACGAATGTAGAAACGAACGTGGACGGCCATACCGCCCAGTACCTCACCTTCATGCTGGGCGGCGAAGCCTTCGGCATCGGCATCATGGCCGTCAAGGAGATCATCGAGTTCGCCGGCATCACGGAAGTGCCGATGATGCCGGACTCGATCCGCGGCGTGATCAACCTGCGCGGCGCCGTCGTGCCCGTGATGGACCTCGCGGCCCGCTTCGGCAGGCCGCAATCCGTGCCCGGCAAGCGCACGTGCATCGTCATCGTGGAACTGGACAACGACGGCGAGCGCCAGCTGACGGGTGTCGTCGTGGACGCCGTCAGCGCCGTGCTGGACATCCCGGCAGCCGATATCGAACCGGCGCCGTCGTTCGGCACGCGCATCCGCGGCGACTTCATCGCGGGCATGGGCAAGGTGAACGGCAGGTTCGTCATCCTGCTGAACGTGGACCAGGTGCTGGCGCTGGACGGCCTGCCCGACCTGGCCGCGGGCGACGCCCTGCTCGCCTGAGGCCATCATGGAGCACAGTGCGATCAGCCAGAGCGAATTCGCGCGCTTTCAGCGCTTCATCTTCGACATGGCGGGCATCACGATGTCGGACTCGAAGAAGGCGCTCGTGTCCGGCCGGCTCGCCAAGCGGGTGCAGCACTTCGCGCTGCCGTCCTACGACGCCTATTTCAAGCTGCTGACAGACGGCGCGCACAAGGAGGAAGTGCAGCTGGCCGTCGACCTGCTGACGACGAACGAAACCTACTTCTTCCGCGAGGCGCGCCATTTCGACCTGCTGCGCGAAGCGGCGGAGGCGGCACGCCCTTCCCTCCGTGCGAATGCGCCGTTCCGCGTGTGGAGCGCGGCCTGCTCGTCCGGCGAGGAACCGTACAGCATCGCGATGGTGCTGGCCGACGTGCTGGGAACGGCGCCGTGGGAAGTCGTGGCGTCCGACATCAGCACGCGCGTGCTGCAGCGCGCCCGCACGGGGCACTATCCGATGGAGCGTGCGACCCACGTCCCGCAGGATTACCTGCGCCGCTACTGCCTGAAGGGCATCCGCGACCAGCAGGGCACCCTGCTCGTCGACCGCGCGCTGCGCGGGCGCGTGCAGTTCCGCCAGGTGAACCTGAACACGGCGCTGCCCGGCGACGTCGGCACGTTCGACCTCGTCTTCCTGCGCAACGTGATGATCTACTTTAACGGCGACACCAAGCGCCAGGTCGTCACGCGCATCATGCAGCGCATCAAGCCGGGCGGCCACCTGTTCATCGGCCACTCGGAGAGCCTGCAGGACATGGGCGACGTGGTGCGTCCCGTGATTCCTTCCGTCTACCGTAAACCCGCATGAAGACAATCGATGTGATGGTCGTCGACGACTCGGCCGTCGTGCGCAAGGTCGTCGGCGCCGTGCTGGAATCCGCGCCCGGCATCCGCCTGCTGCACGCCGTGTCCGACCCGCTGCTCGCCATCGAGCGCATGAAGCAGGCCTGGCCCGACGTGATCCTGCTGGACGTGGAGATGCCGCGCATGGACGGCATCACGTTCCTCCGCAAGATCATGGCGGAGCGGCCCACGCCCGTCGTGATCTGCTCGACGCTGACGGAAAAAGGCGCCGAGACGACGATGGCCGCGCTGGCGGCGGGCGCCGTCTCCATCATCACGAAGCCCAGGCTGGGCCTGAAGGACTTCCTCAGCGAGAGCGCGGAGGAGCTGGTCGCGGCCGTGCGCGCCGCGAGCCAGGTCAACGTGCGGCGGCTCGCCGCGCGCGTGCCCGCCGCGCCCGTCGCAGCCAAATTGACGGCGGATGCCGTGCTGCCGGCCGCGCCGGAGTCGCGCGCCCTGTTGCGCACGACCGAACGCGTCGTCGCCATCGGCACGTCCACGGGCGGCACGCTGGCGCTGGAAGAGGTGCTGACGGCGCTGCCGCGCGTCACGCCCGGCATCGTCATCGTGCAGCACATGCCGGAAAAATTCACGGCCGCCTTCGCCGACCGCCTGAACGGCCTGTGCCAGATCGACGTGCGCGAGGCGCGCCACGGCGACCGCGTGCTGCCGGGCCGCGCGCTGATCGCCCCGGGCGGCAAGCACATGCTGCTGCGGCGCGACGGCGCCAACTACCACGTCGACGTCATCGACGGCCCGCTCGTGAACCGCCACCGCCCGTCGGTCGACGTGCTGTTCCGTTCCGTGGCGAAGCACGCGGGCGCCAATGCGCTGGGCATCATCATGACGGGCATGGGCGACGACGGCGCGGCCGGCCTCCTCGAGATGCGCAAGGCGGGCGCGCGCACCGTCGCGCAGGACGAGGACAGTTGCGTCGTGTACGGCATGCCGAAGGAAGCCGTCAAGCGGGGCGGCGTCGAGAAATCCGTGCCGTTGAAAGCCATCGACCGCGAGATCGTGCAGCAGCTCGGGGTGCGCTGATCGCGTATCATCTCCTGAACAGCCCATCCAGAAGCTGATGCCAGGAGAACGAGATGAAAACAAGAATGTGTGCTGCCGCGCTGGCGGCGTGCCTGACCGCCTGCGGTGGCGGCGGCGGCAATGCCGGTTCGGGGAGTACTCCGCTGACGCCGCCCGTGTCCGGCGGCGGCAACCTCGACGCGTACGCCGGCACGTGGGCGTCCGCGTGCGCGTCGCACGCGATCGACACGGCCGTCATCGCGCGCGCGGCAGGCTCCAGCAATGCGCTCACGATCGCCGTCACGACGAATTACTACGCCAACACGGCCTGCACGGGCGACATCATCGCCACGCAGGTGTGGAGCGCCCCCACGACGGCGACGTACGTCGGCACCGTCGCTTCCTCCATCATGCCGGGGCCGGTTTCCGCTTCCGTCGACAAGGTGACGGCGCAGCTGCCCCAGCGCAGCGTCACGCTGACGGGCACCTTCGTCAGCCGCAAGATCATCGAGGGCCAGCCCAACTGGTGCATCGATTACGCGGGCGGTTCCGTGTGCGTGCCCGACCGGATCTACGCGGCCGAGCCGGCACCGTTCGACGGGCTGGCCATCGTGGGCGGGGAGCTCGTCGAGGTCAAGTCGAACGGCGTCAACTACGACGCCGTCGAGCGTTTCACGAAGCGCTGACGGGCAGCGTGGCGAGCCCACGCAGGCCGGCGATGCCGTTCCAGCGCGGCGTTGCGTCGCGCAGGCGGAGCGTCGGCCAGCGGCGCAGCACGGCGCGCAGCACGACGTCGGCCTCCAGCAGCGACAGCCCGGCGCCGATGCACACATGCGGTCCGCTGCCGAACGACAGGTGGCTGCCGGCGCGGCGCGTGATGTCGAACGTGTCCGGATCGTCGAAACGGTCCGGATCGCGGTTGGCGGCCCCGATCAGCGCGATCACGAGGTCGCCCCGCCTGAGCGTCGTGCCGTGCAAGGTCAGCTCCGTGGCGACGCGGCGGCCCGTGTACTGCACGGGACTGTCGTAGCGCAGCAGTTCGCGGATGGCCAGGGTCATGCCCTCCTCGTCCGCGCGCAGCCGTGCCCACGCTTCCGGATGCGTGAGCAGCGTGTACAGGCCGTTGCCGAGCAGGTTGCGCGTCGTCTCGTGGCCGGCGAACAGCAGCATCGCGCATTGCGCCAGCAGCTCGCCGTCCGCGCGCAGGTCGCCGGCGGCTTCGGCCTGCAGCAGGCGGCTGACGAGGTCCGTGCCGGGGGCGTCCCTGCGCGCGGGCAGCAGCGCGTCGAAATAGCGCACCATCTGCAGCAGGCTGCGCTGGGCCGCGCGCAGTTGCTCGCTCGTGGGCTGCAGCGCGCCGATGAACGCGGCGAGGTCGTCGGACCACGCCATGAAGCGCGCCTCGTCCTTGCGATCGATGCCGAGCATCATGCCGATGACGCGCGACGGCAGCGGGCGCGCGACGGCCGCGATGAAGTCGAAGCCGGCGCGCGCATCGAGGCCGTCCAGCAGTTCGCCGGTGAGGCGCTCGACGTCGGCACGCAACGTGCGGACCAGCGTCGGGTGAAAGCCGGCCGCCATCGCCTTGCGTACGCGCTGGTGGTCGGCGCCGTCCAGGAACACCATCGCGCTGCCGAACAGGCGCTGGAACAGGTCGAGGCCGGCCTGCGCGCGGCGTCCCGCGAAGCTCGCGTCGACGCCGGGGATGCGCTTGACCCACCCGCCCGTGCGCTGCGACGAGAAGCGCGGATCGCGCAGCGCCAGCTCGATGTCCGCGTGGCGCGTCAGCACCCACGCGCCCTGGAACACGTCGTCGCGCCACAGCACGGGTCCCGCGTCGCGCAGGCGGCGATAGGTGGAATACGGATCGTGCAGGAAGGCGGCGTCGAATGGTGCCGCGTCCGCATCCGGCACGACTGGCGCGAAATCTCTCATGCGATTCATTGGAGGATGGTCTGCCGGCACATGCCGGGGCCCGCACTTTATCATTTTTCGGCCTGCCGGTCCCGCTTGACGATCAAAAGAGAATGAGGCATTCTTTTTTAAAACACCACCGGAGACGACCATGGGAACGACTGGACGCGACGATGCGTTGCTGCTGGACCTGGATGCGACGGGCCAGGCGGCGCTGATCCGCAAGGGCGACATTGCGCCCGCCGAGCTGCTGGCGGCTGCCATCGCGCGCATTGAGGCGCTGCAGCCGCGCGTGAACGCGCTCGTCGACTTCGACCCCGAGGCGGCCCGGCGCCAGGCGGACGACCGCGAGCCCGGCGGCGTGTTCGCCGGCGTACCCACGCTCGTCAAGGACCTGCTCGCGGTTCCCGGCTTCCCGACGGGCTACGGTTCGCGCCTGTTCCGCGGCGCGCGGCTGCCGGGCACGTCGCCGTATGCGCAGGCGCTGCGGCGTGCGGGCTTCGTCGTGCTGGGCAAGAGCACGACGTCGGAATTCGGCCTGCTGGGCACGACGGAACCGCTGGCGACGGGCCCCACGCGCAATCCATGGCGGCTCGATGCGTCGACAGGCGGTTCGTCGGGCGGCGCCGTCGCGGCCGTCGCGGCGGGGATGGTACCGGTGGCGCACGCGTCCGACGGCGGCGGTTCCATCCGTGGCCCCGCCTCGTTCTGCGGCCTGTTCGGCTTCAAGCCCAGCCGCGGACGCACGGTGGCTGCCGATATGCCGCCGGATATGCCGACGGCCGCCCTCCTTGCCGACCACTGCGTGAGCCGCTCGGTGCGCGACAGCGCGGCGTGGCTGAAGGCGACCGAAGTGCCCGGCCACGCGGCGCCGCTGCCGGACGTCGCGGCGCTGCGGGAGGCGCCGCCGCCCCGCCTGCGCATCGGCGTCTACCGCCGCGACATGTTCGGCAACCTCCCCTCGCCCGACGCCCTCGCCGCGCTGGACGCCGCCACGCGCCTGTGCACGGACCTTGGCCATGACGTCGTCGAGACGGCGGGTCCGGCCTGCGACGCGCCGGCCGTGAGCCGCGCCTTTTTCACGCTCACGGCGGCCGGGCTGGCCGGCATGGCGGACCAGGCGTCGGCGATGATGGGGCCGGCCTTCGACGCGGGCCTGTTCGAACCCTACACGCGCGACCTGATCCGGCGTGCGCGGGCGGCATCGGCCGGCGAGGTGCGGGCCGCCGGCGCGGCGCTGGCGGCGGCGGGCGCGTCGACGCGGGCGGCCGGCACCGGTTTCGACGTGCTGTTGAGCCCCACCGTCCCGTTCACCGCCTTCCCGCTCGGCCGCCACGGCCCCGGCCAGGACCCGGACGAACTGATCGCGTTCACCAACCGGCTGGCCGGCTACACGGTGCCCGCGTCGCTGGCGGGGTGGCCCGCGATGTCGGTGCCGTTGTACTGGTCCGATGCGGGCCTGCCGCTGGGCTGCCATTTCACGGCCGCGCACGACGCGGACGCACTGCTGCTGCGTCTCGCGTTCCAGCTCGAAGCGGCGGCCGCGTGGGCACCGCGGCTGCGCAGGATGCAGGAGGAGCTCGCGTGCCGCAACGATTGAAAGACGACGTCCGCGACCGCATCCTCGCCGCGGCCGCGCGCACGTTCGCCGCACGGGGCTACCTGCAGGCCACGCTGGCCGACATCGCCCGCGATGCGGACGTCGCCCCCAGCAACATCTACAAGTACTACGGGAACAAGCAGGCGCTGTTCGACGCCGTCGTCACGCCGGCGCTTGCCGCGCGCCTGTTCCGTCTCCTGCGCGCGCGCCTGCGCGAGTTCGACACGCTGGGCGGCTGGTCCGACGCGCATGCGGACGGCTCCGCGCATGCCAGCGCGTTGCTGGACTTCTGGGTCGAACACCGGCTCGCGGTGCTGATCCTGCTGAACGGCGCGGAAGGCACGCGCTTCGCGCCCGTGCGCCAGCGCATGGCGCAGGAGATGACGCGCCAGGCGGCCCGCTTCGTGCGGCGGCAGACGGCGGCGGAGCCGGACCCGCACTTCGACATGGTGCTGCGCCAGGTCTTCGCGAACACGGTAGCGATGATCGCGGCGATCCTGGAACGGTACGCGTCCGCTGCGGACATCGCGAAGGCGTTCGCGACGTTCTGGACGTATCAGCTCGCGGGGCTGGAGGCGCTCGTCAGGAACCGCAACCGCGGGACCCGCCAGCGCTCACGCCCGTTGTGAGGACGTATCGTAGATATTCCCGGTCGCCTGTTTCAGGCCGGCCTGCGGCAGGAACTGGTCCGAGATCGTCAGGACGGCGTGCAGGTTGTTGCGCAGCTTGTCGAGTTCGATGTCGCCCGGCCTGAGCGCGGTCTGCAGCAGGTGGATCGCCATGTCGGCCAGCAGCAGGCGCTGTTTGTCGAGCCAGTCGTGGGAGTCGCGCGTCGCCGGGTGGCTCAGCAGGCGCTCCTCGACCACGCGGTGTATCCCCCAGGTCGTCTTGATGATGTCGGCTCTCGTCAGGTCGTCCATTCATTCTCCTTGTCGATGCCCAGTCTACAACGCCGGCGCAAAAAAATATTAGTTAGGACTCTTGAGTACTATTCGAAGCGTGTTATGATGCCGTCCATGGAACTGAAACCCGAAACCCCGTGGGATGGCACCCCGGACATCTCGGCCCGCATCGTCGTCGCGATCAACCGCGTCGCGAGCGTGCTGCGGGCCGGCATGTGGGAGTTCGCGACGGCGGAGAACCTGAACCCGACGCAGGCCGACATCCTGCAGCTGCTGCGCGACCGCACGCATGGCGTGAGGCTGTCGTGGCTCGCGGTGCAGCTGTCGGTGTCGGCGGCGAGCGCCAGCGATTCCGTGGCGGCCCTCGTCGCCAAGGGCCTCGTGCGCAAGGACCGGGCCGAGGACGACAAGCGGGCGACCGCGCTGTGGCTGACGGACGCCGGCAAGACGCTGGCCGAGAAGCAGGCGAAGGCGCTGGGGTTCGCGGACGATGCCGCGGCCGCGCTCGACCGGGAAGTCCAGGAACGGCTGCTCGTCGGGTTGTTCAAGCTGATCGCGGAACTGCAGAAGACGGAACGCTTCCCCGCCCTGCGCGCATGCCTGTCGTGCCGCTACTTCGAGGCGAACAGGTTCCCGGGCAGCCCCGCCCCGCATCACTGCGCGCTCGTCAAGGCGCCGCTGCCGATCGCTTTCCTCAGGATCGATTGCGCCGAACAGGAACCGACGGACCCGGTCACGGAACGGCGGAACTGGGCGGCATTTGCATGAGTTTAACCGGGCGGCATTCGCCCGGGATTTTTTTGTCCTAAATATTTAGGACTCCTAATGCAGTTCGACATGAAAGGAAGCATCATGACCGCACGCCTCGCCCTCCAGACCCGCGACACCGCCGCAGCCCCCTCGCGCGACCTGCTCGACCAGATCCACGGCGCATTCGGCGCCACGCCCAACATGTTCCGCGCCGTCGCCAATTCGCCGGCCGCGCTGGCCAGCATGTGGGGCGCGTTCGGCGCCCTCGGCGGCGGCACGCTCGGTGCGAAGCTGGGCGAACAGATCGCCGTGGCCATCGCCGACATCAACGACTGCGAATACTGCCTGGCCGCGCACACGGTCCTGGGCCGCAAGGCCGGCGCGACGGCGGACGAGATGACCGCGGCGCAGGCCGGCCACTCTCCCGATCCGAAGACGGCCGCCGCGCTGGCCTTCGCCACCCGCGTCGTGCGCCAGCGCGCCAGGGTCGATGCCGCCGACGTCGACGCGCTGCGCCACGCCGGTTTCGACGACGGCCAGATCATGGAGATCATGGCGCACGTGGCCCTGAACCTCTTCACCAACTACGTGAACGTGGCCTTCGCCGTCCCGGTCGACTTCCCGCACGTCCGCCTGCGCGCCAAATGATGAAGTGCCTCGCCCTTTATCACGTGCGCTTCGAGGATCTCGGCGCCTTCGCCGAGCCCCTCGAACGGGCGGGCTACGCCATCGCATACCGCCATGCCGGTGCCGCGCCCTTGAGTCTGGACGAGTGGCGCGACGCGGACCTGGCCGTCGTGCTGGGCGGCCCGATCGGCGCCGGCGATGCGCCAGCGTATCCGTGGCTGGACGCGGAGCTGGCGGGCCTGGCGCACCGGCTCGCGCTGCGCCGGCCGACGCTGGGCATCTGCCTCGGCGCCCAGCTGATGGCCGTCGCGCTCGGCGGCCGCATCGTGCGCCGGCATGCGATGGAGATCGGCTGGTCGCCGCTGGACGTCGCGCCGGACGCGGGTCCGCTGGACGCCCTGCGCGGCATCCCGGTGCTGCACTGGCATGGCGATAACATCGTGCCGCCGGACGGCGCCGCGAGCCTCGCCGCCACCGGCGGCACGCCGTGCCAGGCCTTCATGGTGGGCAGCCACGCGCTGGCGCTGCAATGCCACGTGGAGTTTGCCGCCGCCGCGCTCGAGGAATGGCTGACCGGGCATGCGGTGGAACTGGCCCATGCCGGCACCGACCTGCACGCCCTGCGCGCCGCGACCGCCCGCCACGGCCGCGATCTCGCCCTCGCGGGCACCGAACTGCTGCGCCGCTGGCTGGCCGGCTTCCACCCACAGGAGACAAAATGACCCCGACCCTCTACCACGATGGCTGCAACGTGTGCCTCGACATCGCGCGCGTGCTCCAGGCCACCATGCCGGACCTCGCCGTCGTCGACCTCGGCCTCGCCCCGGACGCCGCATTCGACGCGATGGCGCTCGGCGTGCGCGGCCTGCCCTGCCTCGTCGTCGATGGCCGCGTGCTGCCCGTCGCGCCGCATTCGCGCATCGACGACGTGGCCGCGCACGCATGAACGCCGCGATCGCCGCACTGTTCACGGGCCCCGTGCGGCCGCTCGGGGACCCGCCCGTCCCCAGCGGCATCGTCAAGCATCCGCGCGCGGGGCCGGTACGCCTGTCCGTGCGCGGCTTCGACGGCGATGCGCAGGGCGACACGGTCTACCACGGCGGGCCGGAAAAGGCCGTGCACCACTACGCGGCCGACCATTACGCCGCGTGGCGGGCGCGCTGGCCGGACAGCCCGGTGCCGCTGGCGCCCGGCGCATTCGGCGAGAACGTCGCGACGCACGGCATGACGGAGCGGGACGTGTGCATCGGCGACGTCTACCGGGCCGGCAGCGCGCTGCTGCAGGTGTCGCAGGGACGCCAGCCGTGCTGGAAGCTGAACCGCCGCTTCGCCCGTCCGGACGCGGCGCCCGCCATGCAGCGCTCCGGCGCCACCGGCTGGTACTACCGCGTGCTGGAGGAAGGCGTGATCGCGCCCGGCGACGATCTCGTGCTGCTCGAGCGCCCTTGCCCGGACTGGCCGCTGGACCGGCTGATCCGCGCGCTGTTTCCTGCCGATCCGGCGGCGCCGGGCCTGCCCGGCGAGTGGCGCCGCGCCGCCGGGTTGCAGCCGCTTGCGCCGAACTGGCGGACGGCGTTCGCGCGCCGCGTCGAGACGGGACGCATCGAGGACTGGTCGCGCCGGCTCGTGGAGCCGTAAGGCCAGTCGCTCACGACTCCGAGTCGGTCCGCGCGGCCTGCACGCGCTTGCACGCGGGCTCCTTGGGGCCCGCCGCGGCGCACACGCGCGCGCGGCACTGCTCTTCGCCGGCCGCGTTGTAGCGGCGGCACGACGCCAGCTGTTCCGCCGGCGTGGCCTTGCCCTTCTTCGGATCCATGTGACTCATCAGGGCCGCCAGCAGGACGACGTCGCTGTCCTGCTCGCGCGCCGCGCCCGGCTTCGCCTTCGTCTTCCTGTCCTTCGCGGCCTCGCGCGCCTTGTCCTGTGCCTTGGCGTGCGCAGCCTTCGCATGCGCTTCCTTGCGTTCGGCCTTCTCCGCCTTCGCGGACTTTTCCGCCTTCGCCGCACGTTCCTTGCGGTGCGCGGGCGCGGCCGGCGCCATGTCGGCCAGCGGATTGGTCATGGGCTCGGCCGGCAGCGCCGGCTCGTCGCGCAGCACGGCGGCCGCGGGCGCGGCCGGTGCCGGCAGCGAAACGGGCGTGACGGGTGCGGCCGGTGCGGCGGGTGCAGCCGCGACCTGGACCGGCGCCGCAACCGGCGCGGCACGTTCGTCGCTGCCGCCGAACAGGAACAGCGCGCCGCACACGGCGACCACACCAGCGGCCACGCCGCCCCATGCCAGCGCACGCGAACGGGGCCGCGGCGCCTGCGCCGCTGCCGCCTGCCCCGGCATGCCGTCCAGCGAACTGAGGATGCCCTGCCGCTCCTGAACCGGCTGCTCTTCGGGCGAGAGCAGGCTGGGCCGGCCGCCACGGACCGGGCGATCGCCTTGATGTTGCAAATCAGCTCCTTAAAAAAGTTTGCATTACTTTACAAGAATCAAGACAATTGTGCCTCTATTTTGCTTTTAATCGTGCGCGATTAACACATTTGGTGAGTTTTTGCGTTTTTTCAATCGTGCGCGGGGTTGTCGCTTACCGGATTTATACTTTCGGGAAATATTTCTTCGACAACAATGTGAACGGCTTCCGGAGAGTACGGTGTGGGTGTTGGCAGTAACGGTGTATTTCGTGTTGGCGTGCGCGATCAGCTGGATGGTGCTGTTCCCGGCCGGCCGCGAGTTCGTCCTGAACGCGCTGGCGGGGGCCGGGCAGCGGCTCGGGCGGCGCGCGGGCGCGCTCGCGCAGCAGCGCCTGCGCGACGCGGATGCGCTGCGTGCAAACGGCCGCGCGACGGCGGGCAGCCTGGCCGGCTTCGTGCGGCGCCACTGGATCGCCTGCACGTGCGGCGCGGCGCTCGTCTGCCTGCCGCCGCTGGCCGCGCTGCTCCTCGCGGAACGGCCCATGCTGAACGGCTACGAGTCGCTGGACCGCCCCATGAACACACAGGTGGCCGACCTGCTGCAGGGCGAGCAGCTCGTCCCGCCGCCCCCGCTGCCGCCGCTCGTGTTCACGACGGCCGAAGTGGCGCAGGAACGTCCGCTGCTCGCCTCGGCGAGCCGCGACTGGGCCATGCTGAACGCGGACTACACGCAGCGCCTGCTGACGGTCTTCCGGATCATGAAGGAGCGCCACGGCTACGAAATGGCGATCCTGGAAGGCTATCGGAGCCCCGCGCGCCAGGACGCGCTGGCCGCGCTGGGACCGGGCGTCACCAATGCGCGCTCCTGGCAGAGCTGGCACCAGTACGGCCTCGCCGCCGATTGCGCGTTCGTCCGCGACGGCAGGCTCGTGATCTCGGAAAAGGATCCATGGGCGATGCGCGGCTACCAGTTGTACGGCCAGGTGGCCGAATCCGTCGGCCTCACGTGGGGCGGACGCTGGAAAATGATGGACTTCGGGCACACGGAACTGCGCCTGCCCGGCGTCATGAAGCATTAATCACACTCTCGTAATCATGCAAAAAATCTGGGATTTCCTGACCGCCCGCACCAGCCTGACCGTCATCGGCTGGGTGGCCTTCGCCGCGCTGCTGTTCGTGGCCGCGCGGCTGCTGCAATGGCCCGCCTCGCTGCCATGGATCGTGCTCGGCATCGCCCTCGCCGTCGGCGCCGCCATCTGGCTGTTCCGCCGCTGGCGCCATGCCCGCAAGGCGAAGCAGATCGGCGACATGCTCGAACAACAGGCCGACAAACCCGTCCCTGACGCCACCCAGCGCCAGGAAACGGAAGTGATCCGCAAGCGCCTGCTGGACGCCATCGCGACGATCAAGGGCTCCAAGCTGGGCCAGTTGTCCGGCAGCGCCGCACTGTACGAACTGCCGTGGTACATGATCATCGGGAACCCGGCCGCCGGCAAGAGCACGGCGATCGCCAGCTCGGGCCTGCAGTTCCCCTTCGCCGACAGCAAGGTCGTGCAGGGCGTGGGCGGCACGCGCAACTGCGACTGGTTCTTCACGACCGAGGGCATCCTGCTCGACACGGCCGGACGCTACTCCGTCGTCGACCAGGACCGCGCCGAGTGGTTCGGCTTCCTCGACCTGCTCAAGAAGCATCGCCGCAAGGCCCCGATCAACGGCGTCATCATCGCCGTCAGCATCGCGGAACTGACGCGCAACCGCCCCGAATTCGCGATCAACCTGGCCAAGAACCTGCGCCAGCGCGTGCAGGAACTGACGGAGCGCCTGGAGGTGCACGCGCCCGTCTACGTCGTGTTCACGAAGGCCGACCTGATCGACGGCTTCAACGAATTCTTCCAGGACAGCGAGCGCGCCGAACGCGAAAAGGTGTGGGGCGCCACCCTGCCCTACGACCAGAACGTGACGAGCGAACGCCTGCTCGACCAGTTCGATGCCCGCTTCGACGAGCTGTACGACGGCCTCAAGGAACTGAGCCTCGCGAACATGGCGCTGCAGCGGCGCGAGAGCATGCCGTCCGGCGTGTTCACGTTCCCGCTCGAATTCGCGTCGATCAAGCCTGCGCTGCGCGCGTTCGTCGCCACGCTGTTCGAGGACAACCCGTTCCAGTTCAAGCCCGTGTTCCGCGGCTTCTACTTCACGAGCGCGCTGCAGGAAGGCGAGACGGTGTCGACGTCGTCGGCCCGCGTCGCGCAGCGTTTCGACCTGCGCCTCGCGCCCCCGTCGCACGAAGACCAGCACCAGCAGCAGGGTTACTTCCTGTTGAACCTGTTCCGCAAGGTGATCTTCGCCGACAAGGACCTCGTCGCGCAGTACGCCAGCCCGGCCAAGACGCGCCTGCGCTATGCCGCGTTCTTCGCCGCGACGGCCATCGTCGGCCTCGCGCTCGGGGGCTGGAGCTGGTCGTACATGAACAACCGCCAGCTCGTCGCCAACGTCCAGGCCGACCTGGACCAGGCCATCCGCGTGCAGGGCAAGAGCCTCGACCTGCAGTCGCGCTTCCAGGCGCTGGAGATCCTGCAGGACCGCATCGAGCAGCTCGACCGCTATGCCGAACACCGTCCGCTGAGCCTCAGCCTCGGCCTGTACCAGGGCAACCTGCTGAACCGGAAACTGAAGGAAGAGTACTTCGCCGGCGTGCGCGAACTGATGCTCAAGCCCGTCGGACAATCGCTGGAAACCTACCTCGCCGACGTGAACGGCAACGCGGGCCAGCTGCAGCCGCTGAACAAACCGGCTGGCGCTGCCACGCCCGCCGCCGACGCGCCGCAACAGTTCAAGGACGCGTCGCCCGCCGACACGGAAGACGCGTACAACGCGCTGAAGACGTACCTGATGCTGGGCGATAAATCGCGCGCCGAGAGCGCCCACCTGAACGACCAGTTGACGCGCTTCTGGCGCAACTGGCTGGAATCCAACCGCGGCGCGATGCCGCGCGAGCAGATGATCCGCAGCGCCGAGCGCATGATCTCGTTCTACCTCGCGCAGGTGAACGATCCGTCCTGGCCCGTCATCGACACGCGCCTCGCCCTCGTCGACCAGACCCGCGACAGCCTGCGCAAGGTCGTGCGCGGCATGCCGGCGCGCGAACGCGTGTACGCCGACGTGAAGGCGCGTGCCGCCACCCGCTATCCGTCGATCACGGTGGCGCGCATCGTCGGCGACCAGGACAAGGACCTCGTCCTCGGCAGCTACGCCATCTCCGGCGCCTTCACGCGCCAGGCGTGGGAAGGCTTCGTGCAGCAGGCGTTCCGCGACGCGGCCAACCGCGAACTGCAGAGCGCCGACTGGGTGCTGAAAACCGCCGCACGCGACGACCTCACGCTGGAAGGCAGCCCGGAACAGATCCAGAAATCGCTCGTCGACCTGTACAAGGCCGAGTACGCGCGCGAATGGCAGAAGTTCATGCAGGGCGTAACGGTGAAGGACCTCGATGGTTTCGACGGCGCCGCCGCCGCGATGAACCGCCTGGGCGATCCGCAGAATTCGCCCATCAACAAGCTCGTGTCGACCGTGTACGAACAGACGTCGTGGGACAACCCGACGCTGGCCGGCGCCACGCTGCAGCGCGCGCAGAACGGCATCACGGGCTGGTTCCGCGAGACGATCCTGCGCCAGAAGCCGGCCATCGTGAACGTCAGCCTGCCGGCGCCGGGCACGCAGCCGGCCAATGCACCGGCACTGGGCCCCGTGGGCCGCGAGTTCGCCGGCGTCGCCCGCCTCGTGGTCGCGCGCGGGGACTCCTCGCTGATGCGCGGCTACGTCGACAACCTGTCGAAGCTGCGCGCCCGCTTCAACCAGATCAAGAACCAGGGCGACCCCGGCCCCGGCGCCAAGCAGCTGATGCAGCAGACGCTGGACGGCAGCGGTTCCGAGCTGGCCGACGCGCTGAAATACGTGGACGAGCAGATGCTGGTGGGGATGACGGATGCCCAGCGCCTGGCCCTGCGCCCCGTGCTCGTGCGCCCGCTGATGCAGACGTTCGCCGTGATCGTGCAGCCGGCGGAAGCGGAGATCAACAAGGTGTGGGCCGCGCAGGTGGTGCAGCCGTTCAACCGCGACCTGGCGACGAAGTATCCGTTCTCGACGGAGTCCAAGGCCGAGGCGAGCAATGCGGAGATCGGCCAGATCTTCGGCCCGGACGGCGCGATCGCGAAATTCTTCAACACGACGGTGGGTCCGCTGGTCGTGCGCCGCGGCGATTCGCTCAGCCCGCGCACGTGGGCCGACATGGGCGTGAACCTGGCGCCGAACGTCGTCGCGAGCTTCCCGGGCTGGGTCGCACCGCTGGCGGCCGGCGGCGTCGCCAACGCCGCGGCGAGCAGCGGCGGCGAGGCGCAGACCCGCTTCGACCTGCAGGCGCTGGGCACGCAGGGCGCCACCGAATTCACGGTGGAGATCGACGGCCAGTCGCTGCGCTGGCGCGGCCAGCCGCAGCCGTGGGTGCACATGGTATGGCCGAATCCGCAGGGCGTGCCGGGCGCGAAGATCACCGCGCTCACGCCGGAAGGCCGCAACGTCGTCGTGCTGGACGAGCCGGGCCACTTCGGCCTCAAGAAAATGATCGACGCGGCCCAGCGCAAGCGCAAGCCCGACGGCTCGTTCGAGCTGGCGTGGCAGGCCGGCGGCGTCACGGTGACGGCGAACCTGAAGGTCTTGCCGGCCGCCCCGGCACCGGCCCCGGTGCAGGCGTCCGCGTCCGGCCAGGGCTTCAAGCGCCTGCGCCTGCCGGAAACGATCACTGCGCCGCGTACCGTGGCCCCGGCACCGGCTGCTGCGCCGGCCGCACCGGTACGCACGGCCATGGCGGGAGGTGCGCAATGAGCCGCCTCACGACCCCGGTCAGCGTCGGCTATTTCGGCAAGCTGCCCAGCCGCGGCGACTTCGTGCGCGGCAGCGCCAGCCCGGCACTGCTCAAGGTGCTGGACGACTGGCTGTCGGAAGCGATGGACCTGATGAGCACCAACGCCCGCTGGAAGCTCGCGTACGACGCCGCCGCGCCGCTGCACTTCGCGTTCGTCGGCCCGCGCCGCCGCCACGCGATCGGCGGCCACATCGTCGCCAGCAGCGACGAGTCGAGCCGCCGCTATCCGTTCCTGATGGCCGCTGCGATGGAAATCGCGGAGCCAGGCGCCTTCCTGCCCACGACGCCCCTCGTGTTCACGCGCCTGTGGAGCCGCCTGGAGACGCTGACGGCGGGCGTGCGCAACGCGGGCGATCCGGCCGCGCCGCTGGCGGCCGCCAGCAGCCAGCCGATCGACCTGGACCTGCGCGCGGCAGCCTACGATCCGGCATTCGACGACTTCCTGGAAGTGCAGACGGTCGCCGCCCTCGATGCGCTGCTGGGCGGCGCCGGATTCAACGTCTCCACGCGCCAGGTGCTGCTGGCGCTGGGCATGCTGCTGCAGCCCGTGCTGGCCAGCGGGTCCGGGCGGCTGGAAAAGAGCCTCGTGCTGCCGCTGCCGGAAGACCCGATCCACCGCAACCTCGTGGCCGCGTTCTGGATGCACGTGATCGCGCCGTTCCTCGCGCGCGCCGACTTCGAACTGGCCCTGTTCGTCACCCGGCTGGACGGCCGGCCGGCACTCGTCGTCGGCTTTTCCGGCGCGTCCGCACAGACCCTGCGCACCCTCATCGACCCGCAGGCGGGCCTCGACCACCTCATCGGCTTCGCCGACCTCGAATGGGTCGAGGACCAGGTCGACGGCGACTACGCCGTGCGCAAGCTCTCCGCCTGGCTGGCGCAGGGCAGCCTGTCCCTCAAGTCCGCGCTCGATTCCGTCGCCGCGGCATTCATCGGAACCTGATATGCGATTCTTTATCCAGCGCGCCCTGCTCGCGTTCTTCGTCACGTGCCACGCCGGCATCGCCGCCGCGCAGAACACCGCGCCCGCCCCCGCCGCGGCGCAACCGGGCCAGGTCACGGCCAGCGGCACGGTACCGGACGAGGCGACCAAGGCCGCCGTGCTCGCGAAGCTGCGCGAGGTCTACGGCGCCGACCGCGTGGTCGACCAGATCGCCATCGGCCCCGTCGCCATGCCCGCCAACTGGAACGGCTACGTGCAGAAACTGATCACGCCGGACCTGCGCCAGATCAGCCGTGGCCAGCTCAGGATCGACGGCAGCAACGTCAGCCTGCGCGGCGAAGTGGCCAACGAGGCGCTGCGCCAGCGCATCGCGAGCAACGTCGCCACCAGCCTGAATCCGACCTACACCGTCAACAACGGCCTGCGCGTCTCCGCCGCCGAACAGGCGCTGCTCGACAACACGCTGGCCAACCGCACCGTGGAATTCGACAGCGGCAAGGCGACCCTGACGCCGACCGGGCGCGCGATCCTCGACGAGATGGTCGCCGCGATGCAGAAGCTGAAAGGCCGCCGCATCGAGATCATCGGCCACACGGACAGCGCGGGCCTCCGTGCCAGCAACGTGAGCCTGAGCCAGGCGCGCGCCGCCACGGTGAAAGCCTACCTGGCCGCGCACGGCATCGCGGAAGAGAACCTGTCCGCCAGCGGCCAGGGCCCGGACCGCCCGATCGCCAGCAACGACACCGCCGAGGGCCGCGCGCGCAACCGCCGCATCGAATTCCGCCTCGCGCAATGATTTTCCATTGAAAGACACCATGTTCACCGCCGACGCCCTGCTCGCCCCGATCTCCGACGCCGCCCCGTGCGGCGCCGACCTCGCCTTCTCGCCCGAACTGGACGCCATCGCCCGTGCGCGCCAGTTCGACGACCCCTCCCTCGCGCAGGGCGAATGGGTGACGGATTTGAAAGAGGCCGACTGGGGCTTCGTCGTCGACCGCTGCGCGCGCCTGCTGGCCGAACAGACGAAGGACCTGCGCCTCGCCGTCTGGCTCACGGAAGCGGCCGCCAAGCGCCATCACCTGCGCGGCCTGGGCGAAGGTTTCCGCGTGCTGGCGGGCCTGTGCGAACGCTTCTGGGACCAGGGCCTGTATCCGGAAGCGGACGGCGGCGACCAGGAGCAGCGCATCGGCAACCTCGCGTGGATTTTGTCGCGCACACGCGCGCTCGTGCGCGAGATGCCGCTGACGGAAGGCCGCGGCACCGCGTATTCGACGGTCGATTTCGAAGCCGCCCGCCGCCGCGCCGCCGCCGGGGGCGACGCCGACACGCCGCCGCGCCTGGCCGACATGGAGGCCGCAAAACGCGGCAATTCCACCGCCTTCATCGAGGGGATGCGCGCGGACGCGGAAAACTGCCTGGACGCGCTCGCGCATCTGGAACGCGCGGCCGACGCACGCCTGGGCCAGGACAGCCCGGGCTTTTCGCAGGCGCGCGAAGCCGTGCAGGCGCTGCTGCACACGCTGCCGGCGCCCGCGGCCGCACCGCAGGCTGCGCCGCAGCACGAGTTGCCCGCGTTGACGCCGGATGCGCCTGCCGTCGTGGCGGCGCCCCAACCGCAAGCGATCGTCGCCGGCGCCATCCGCTCGCGCGCGGACGCGATCGCGCAGCTGCGCACCATCGCGAAATTCTTCCGCGAGACGGAACCGCACAGCCCCGTCTCGTACTTCGTCGAAAAGGCCGCGGCCGCGGGCGAGCAGGACCTGCACACGTGGCTGCGCTCCGTGGTCAAGGACCAGGGGGCACTGGCCCACCTGGAGGAAATGCTGGGGGTGCCGCCGGCGCAGTAACGACCTTGCTTCAACCGTTCGTAGCCCTCGTTATTCGAAAAAACTGGTATGAGCATGACAAACAATGGTCGACTTATTCACGACCTGATTTACGACAGACAGCACAACCGTATCCTGCGTCTTTTTTTCCCGCGCGGCGACGCGCCGGATGCGCTATTCCTCGTCAATAAACTCGATGCCAGGGAAACCATGTCGATGGATTTCGATTTCACCGTCGAACTCCTTTCCGATAACGCGGACATCCCTTTGAAGGAGATGCAGGGCAAGCTCCTGAACATCGAATTAATACGACGGGACGGCGCTGTACGCTATTTTTCAGGCTATGTGTTCAGCTTCCGTCGCTGCCATTCGGACGGCTGCATCACGACGTACGAAGCCCGGCTGGGCCCCTGGCTGAGGTTCCTGAGCTTGCGCAAGGACAACTATCTGTTCCACAACAAAACGCTGCGCGAACAGATGGAAAGCATTTTCAGCGACTATTCCGCCTATCCTCGCTGGGAATGGCGTGCCATCGGCGACGACGCGCGCATGACGGATGCCTGCCAGTTCGACGAGACCGACTTCAATTACCTGAGTCGGCGCTGGGAAGCAGCGGGCTGGCATTACTGGTACGAGCATGACGCCGAGGGGCATAAGCTCATCGTCGGCGACGATTCGACGCAAGCTGCCCCTATTGATGGCGATGCCACGGTACGCTTCCACGGCGAGGGCGGCTCACAGGAAGAGGACGCAATCGATCGGTGGTCACCAGTCCGCCATATCGTATCGTCCAGCGTCGCCGTGTCCGCTTTCAATTTCAAATCCCCTACCCCTGCGCAAGTCATCGTCCCGACGCTTAATGCACAGGGGGGCGTACCTGACGCGGAAACCTATGAATACACCGGCGCCTATGGGTTCAGGACTGCGGGCGACGGCGACGCGCTGGGCCGGATACGCATGGAAGAAATCGAAGGGAGCGGCAAATGGATCGAAGCCGAAGGAAATAATCGCTGTATGGCTGCGGGACGCAGTTTTCGTCTGACAGACCATTTCAATCACGATGCGAGCTATGGCGACAATCTGGCCAAGCACGTATTTCTCATCCTGTCCGTGCGCCATATAGTCTCCAACAACTACCTGCAGAACGACAACGCGCAGCCTCGTTATCGCAACTGGCTGACCTGCACACGCAGGGACGTGCCATGGAGGCCCGGCCGAAACTTCAACAGCCATGACACGAGGATACTCGCTCCGCAGACTGCCACCGTAGTAGGACCTGCCAACAAGAACGATGTTCACACTGACGAATACGGACGAGTGCGCGTCCAGTTCCATTGGGACCGTGTCGGCGACAACGATGATCGAAGTTCAGCCTGGATTCGGATTGCAAGTGCCTGGTCCGGTGCGGAACTCGGCGTAACTGCCATCCCGCGCGTGGGCACAGAAGTGATCGTGCAATGGTTAGACGGAAACCCGGACCGGCCGATCATCATGGGCAGCGTCTTTAATGCGCGCAATATGCCCCCTTGGACCTTGCCTGCGCAGCACGCATTGACGGGGTTACGCAGCCGCGAGCTTGCGCCGGAAAAAGGCAACGCGCCGGGCGGACGTGGTAATCATCTCATACTTGACGATACGAACGAACGGATCCAGGCGCAACTGAAGAGCGACCATCAGTGCAGCCAACTTTCATTAGGTCACATCACACGCATCGATGATACGAGTGGGCGGAAGGATACGCGTGGCGAAGGTTGGGAATTGGCAACTGACGCATGGGGGACACTGCGCGCCGGTAAGGGCATGCTCATCACTACAGATGCACGAACCAATGCCGAGGCGCACACGAAGGACCTGCCCGAAGCATTGGTACGCTTGACGAACGCCCGGCAGGAACAAGAAGCGCAAGCGAAGCTTGCCGAGAAAGCAGGTGCGCAGGAACCCGTCGGCCATCAAGCCGACGTCGCAAGAGACCTGGGGACGCAAAACGATGCAATCAAGGGCTCGGATACGTCACCCACCTTTCCCGAACTTGCGAAGCCCGCGCTGGTAATGGCAAGCCCAGCAGGTGTCGCGATAGCGACATCAGGGTCGGCACATGTCGCCAGCAATGAGCACACAGCCATCACGTCCGGGAAAAATGTATCGATCGCGGCAAGTAATAGCTTTTTCGCGACCGTGCGCCAGACGCTCAGATTGTTCGCCCATAAAGCTGGCATGAAACTTATCGCAGCCGCCGGAGATGTCGACGTACATGCTCTTTCGAACAGTATCAATTTGTTGGCCAAACTGAACATTACGCAGACCGCGAACCGGATCGTGATCGAAGCGAAGGATGAGGTCGTGATCAATGGTGGCGGCAGTTATGCCACATTTGGCGCGAAGGGTATCGAATTCGGGACAACTCGGAGTTTTACCGTACACGCTTCGCTCAAGAGTTTCGACTCTGGCAAAGGGCGCCCGGCGCCAAGCTTTTCTGTCCCCATTGTCGATGGATTCGACGAGCAGTTCCGTCTGGTGGATGAGCATGAACAACCATTGTCGAACTGCCGTTACAGGATCAAAAGCGCGTGCGGGAATACGTGGGAAGGCGTCAGCGACGCTCAAGGCTTTACCCAGCGTGTCTTCACCGATAAGCCGAGCACGCTCGAGATCGAAATAGTGGGAGCCGCAGATGACCGTTGATAATAAGCACGCGAAGAAAAAGGGAAACAAAAGTGCGGGGACGACCAACAAGACAGACGGTTCCGTGGTCAAGGTCGTCGTCAAGCCGAACGACATCGGCGAATGGGTCAAGCCGAATACGCTCGACAAGTTCTATATCGACGACGAAGCGGTTTTCCCGTCAATCGATTTTGAAATCAAGACCGATACGCCAGGACCCTACAAGTGGACTTGGGTAATGACCTGGGATGCCCACGCCAGTGGGTTACGTGAGAAAAAGCGCGGTAGCAAGGTAGCCTCATTCAGCGAAAAAGGAAGCTTTTCGCAGGACGGCACCGCGTGGAATGCAAAATCGATCGGTAAAGTCATCGGCGGGAAACTGACCGTCAAGGTCGAAGTCGGCGACCAGAAATTCCAGCGTACTGTGGTCGTGCTCGGAAAGCAGCCGTCACCGGAAAAGATCAAAGCTTATCTCGAGACACGCGACGCGACTGCACTCGAAAAACTCGTGGCTCAGGAATCTCGCTTCAAGCATTTCATCGAACTGGACTCGGAGCCCGTTGTCGCAGGCGACAAGGGGTATGGGCTGACCCAGCTGACCAGACCGGTGCCGACGTTTTCCCAGGTCTGGAGTTGGAAGGAAAATCTGGACGCTGGCATCGCGCTGGTGGCGGTCAAGAAAAAGGAAGCAAAACGACATCTCGACTCGCACGGCGCGTCGTCGTATACGCAGGACATGCTCGATCGCGAAACTATTTCACGCTGGAATGGCGGCAGCTACCACGAATGGAACAGCGCAGAGAAAAAGTGGCAGCGAAAAAATAACATCATGTGCGACAAGGCGACCGGAAATATCGGATGGGATACCAGTATTTCAGCGAATGCCGGGAAAACGGAAGCTGAACTGCACGGGCGCGACGAGAAAGAGTACAAAAAAATGAAAGCCGGCCAGACGGCCGAGCATCCATGGACTTACACAGGAGTGTGTTATGCAGATCACGTCGTCGGCGATTAAGCGCCTCGTCTTCACCATTTGCGCCTTATCGTGCAGCAGCTTGTATGCGCAAACCCTGGACGAGAGTCGTCTCGCCGCATACCGCGCGGAGTACAAAGATGCCGCAACACCCGTCAAGTACGTGTTCGTACATGCCGATGGCTCACCGTGCTGCAGTACCGGCGCCAGCACGGACGCGTACCTGGTGGACATCACGACGCATGGGCCCGCGAAACTCGCACACTCGACAGAGATCGACAGGCTGTTCAAGGAGAACTTCGAGGTCGAGATCGATAACGAGTCGGTTATTCCGGGCCCAAAGGGCGACTTTCTGGTACTTACGATGTCGCGCCCCGCGGAAAACAACTCCAAGTATGTTCCCTGCGCCGGTGGCATGGGGGAAAGCCGCGCGTACCTCGTGTCGGTTGTCGCCAACAAGATTATCGTGGTCAGCCGCGATTTTGGTGGTTGCGCGCGCGAATACAAGGTACTTGGAGCGGGCCCGGACGTGGGTTATGAAGTCATCGGCAGCGGCCCTCACGCCAAACCGGTTCGCTACGTCATTAAGGGCAACAATATGGTTCGCCAACGTGGAAACCGCTGAATGCGAGGCGCGATGTACCAGATGAACGAATGCGAGCTGGATCACTTCCAGGACGCCTTGGTGCGCGCCGTCCTGTATCCTTTCGCCGTGGCCGACTACGACGGCCAGGATTCCATATCGATCAAAGCTGTGCAGTCATCGGATATCCTGGATGGCATTTCTCCAGACCTTTTAAACGAGGCACTTGCCACTACGCAGCGTTCCGGACTGATTACTTGGGACGAACATCGCATCGGGGCCATTCGACTCAGCGAAGTTGGTTTCAAAAAATTCCTTCTGGTGCGCGACGGTTTTTTTGACGCGCGCGAGAACAGTCTGCTACGCAGTGAACTCCTCGCCATCGTTCCGGAAGAGTTGCAAAGATCCGACGTGTATCAGCGCATGAAAAAATCATGCTTGGGTCTTGGCGCGCGTCCTGGGCAACCTTGTCCAGTGTCAGGTCGATGGCAAGCACGCCGCCTGGAAAACGCATGCCTGCTCATCGGTGAGAATGAAACCATCCCTTTCCCGGCATACGACGATAAGGCGCGCCGCGTGATCTGGTATCTGCTCGCCGGGAGCGGCGAGTGATGCACCTCAAACGATTGAAAACCTGCGCCCACGTTGCCCACAAGCTGAGCCTTGGCGGACGCGCGCCTACTCCACCGCACGCATTCGAGCGTGATGGAGCCGATCGCGCATCGCGCGCGAATCGTCCGCCGTGGCTGCGCTGAACGAGGCGGTGGCCGCCGTCGAGATGCAGTACTGACTTCGTGGCGAAGCCGTTGCGCAAACAAGGAAAGGCGATCGGCGCCATCGGATATGCCGATGACAGTTAGTCGGTCCCCGACGTCGATTCACGCACCACCAGCGTGTACGGCATCAACTGGTGCCGCCGGTCGTAGGCGTGGCCCGAGCGCTGCGTGCGGACATGCTCGATCAGCAGCGCGACGGCGCTGCGGGCCATTTCCGTGATCGGCTGGTGGATCGTCGTCAGTTCCGGCCACACGGTCGTGGCAACCGGCGTATCGTCGAAGCCGCAGACGGTCAGGTCGTCCGGCACCTGCAGGTGCATGCCGTGCGCCACGGCGATCACGGCGGCCGCCATGTCGTCGTTGCTGGCGAAGATCGCGGTCGGCCGGGTCGGCTGGCCCAGCAGCTCGCGTGCCGCCAGCAGGCCGGAACGGTAGGTGAACATGCCCTGCGCCACCCGCTCGGCGGGCACGTCGAGGCCCGCGCCGCGCATCGCGTCGATGAACGCCTGGTAGCGCAGCTGGGTCGGCGTGTGCTCCGGGTCTCCCTTGATGAAGCCGATGTCCGTATGGCCCAGGTCCAGCAGGTGCCGCATCATCGTCAGCGCGCCTTCGTAGTCGTCGATGCGCACGGCCGACATCTGCGGCGACGGCCGCGCGGTGGCCACGGCGACGGACGGGATGCCCAGTTCCGCCAGCATCTTGAGGGCGGATTTCGAATCGCACAGCGGCGGCGGCACGAGGATGCCGTCGGCGCCGTCGTCGATCAGCCGGTCGATCGCCTTGCGCTGGCTTTTCAGGTTGTCGCAGTGTTCGAGGATCAGGTGGGCGCCGCTCTGGCCGCACTCCGTCAGCGCGCCGACGAGGAAGGCGCTGAGGAAGGCCTCGCTGGGGTTGCTGTACAACAGGCCGACGCGCAGCGTACCGACGCGCGCGGCGCGCGCCGCCACGTTGACCTCGTAATTGAGTTCGCCGATCGCGCGCATGACCTTTTCCCGGTTCTTGACGCTGACGCTGGTATTGCCGTTGATGACGCGCGAGACGGTCATGGCCGAGACCCCGGCCTTTTGCGCCACGTCCCACACGGTCGCGCCGCCGGCTTCACGGTGCGCCGGCTTCACTTGGCCTCCGTCGAGCCGGGTCCGTCGCAAGGCAGCTTGTCCAGGTCGGCCAGGGTCCACTGGTCGCGCCAGCGCACGACGGGCTTGCCGTCCTCCCATTCGACCGGCAGCCACACGTAGCGCCCGTCGATGGCATCCATCTTGCGCCACACGTCGAGCATCAGGATATGCCGCGTGCAGCCGTTGCGCTGGAGTGTCAGCGCGTAGGTCGACTGGCCGCCGAACGTGATCTTCTGCTGGTCCGGCGTGCCGCGCACCGGGTTGCCGAGCGCCTTCCACGGACCGAGGATGTGGTCCGCCACGTACGATTTCGCGGGGTTCGGCGCCCAGCCCGTCAGGCCCGACGTCACGAGGTAGTATTTGCCGCCGTGCCTGAAGATGGCGGGGGCTTCGTCGTCGCCGTTCGGCAGCACGCGCCCGTACCGCCCGGCGCTGCGCAGGTAATCGTCGGTCAGGCGCGAGACGTGCATCGTATGGTTTTCCTCGGACGCGTACAGCTGGTAAGCGGCACCGTCGTCGTCCACGAACAGGGTCATGTCGCGCGACATCTGCCCGCCCGCGAAGTCGCGCGCGAGGAAGGACGTGGCCGGGTCCTTGTCTTCCGGCCTGACGTCGACGGGCCACGCGCCCGCGTCCGGACGGAACGAACCCTGGTAGACATACGGGCCCGTCACCTTGTCCGCGACGGCGACCCCGGCACGCGCCGCGTCGTAGCGCTTGCCCTTGAGCTCCAGGTGGAACCACATCACGAACTTGCCTGTCTTCGGATTACGGATCACCTTCGGCCGCTCGATGATCGCATCGCGCACGATGTCGCTCGCGGGATCGTCGGTGACGGCAAGCGCGATGCCTTCATCGTTCCAGTCGGTCAGGTTGCGCGAACTGTACACATGCACGCCGACCTGCGCGCGGTTGCCCGCCGTGCCGCCCACCTTGTGCTCGCCGAACCAGTAATACACGCCGTCGTGCTGCAGGATGCCGCCGCCGTGCGCGTTGATGTGCACGCCCCTGTCGTCGGGCCACAGCGCGCCGGGCCGGAACACGCCGTCCGCATGGGCGTGCGTCGCGATGGCGAGCACCGCCGCTGCCAGGAATACTTTCATTTGCGTCTCCTTGATCATTCCACCACCAGCCTGTCGCCCACGTACGCGCGAAAGCGCCGGATGCGTCCCGCGGTGCCGTCCGGACCCTGGCGCGGCACGTAGCGCATCCCCGCCACGTCCATCGGCCGCCCCAGGTCGATCACGAGGCGGTGCGGATACGCGGCCTTGTCGGCCGTGATCCAATAGTCGCTGTTCTGGCCATTGATCGCGTTCAGCGCGCCGCCGTCTTCCTTCGTCGCTTCCTCGCTGTCGACCCAGGCGATGGTCCAGTTGGACTGGTCCAGCGTCTTGCCGTCCTTGTCCAGCAGGGCCAGTTCCGCGACCGCCGCATACGGCTTGCCGTCGAACGCGTCCAGCCCCTCCAGGCAGAACTGGCGGCCCTTGACCGCCGCGGCGAAGCGCACGTCCTGCGTCTGCGAGCCGGGCGCGAATTCGCCTTCGTGCGCCGGCTTCACGCCATCCAGTTGCACGCGCGCCGTGCTGGGCGGACGGGGGAAGTCGCGTTCGCGGTGCAGCTGGTCGAGGATCGGGGTCTCCAGGCCGGAGATCGTCGGCGTGCCCTGCCCGCGCGGCCCGGTGAGATCCAGCACGACGACCTCGTTGCGGCCCTTGCGGATCCACGGGCCCGGCAGATACATCGTCTGCGTGGGGCCGATGCTCCAGAACCTGCCGAGGCAACGGCCGTTGACCCAGACGACACCCTGGCCCCACGCGGACATGTCGAGGAAGGTATCCTCCGTGCGCGCCGCATCGAAGCCGCCGCGATAGAACGCCGCGCCCTTGCCCCGGCCCTTTTTAAAGGCGAGCTTCGGCAGCACGCCGTCCGCGTCGAAGTCGAGCGCGCGGATTTCCCAGTTCTCCAGCGGTTGCGCCGCCGCGCCTTTCGGCGTGAACGTCACCGGGCCGTGGATGCCCTTGCGGTCATGGATCTCCACGCCGAAGTTCACGCGCGCGATCGTGTACAGCAGGATGTCCAGCACGGCCGGCTTGCCGCGCGCGGGCACGTCGACCTTGTAGCGGCGGTAGCGCGTGTCGAACGTGCCGACCTGCTTGCCGTCGAGCGTGATCCACGCGAGGTCGCGGGCGCGTGCCACTTCGACGACACCCGCAGGGCCGGCCGGCAGGGTCACGCGGTACGAGACGAGGCCGCGGCTGATGTCGTACTGCTCGATCGGGCGCGGCGACACCGCCTTGATGACGCGGGCCGGCAAGCTTGATGTCACCGGCACGGATTCCGCCAGTGCGAACGGAGAAATCGTCATGACGGGCATGCGCGGCGGCGCTTCCGGCAGCGTTTCGCCCGGTGCGAGGAATGGCGTGATCGCCGCGCGGTAGGCATCGAATTTCGCGCCGATCCAGCCCGCCTCGCCGATCGGCGCATCGTAGTCATAGCTCGTCGTATCGGGCCGGAACGGGCGGTCGCAGCCGCCCCACAGGCCGAACGTCGTGCCGCCGTGCGCCATGTACAGGCTGAACGAACCGTTCGCCTTCAGCATCGCGGCGATGTCCTTCGTCGCGCCTTCCACGCCGCCGCGGCGGTGCGGCGAACCCCACGTGTCGAACCAGCCGGAGTAGTACTCGCCGCACATGCGGGGGCCCTTCTGCACGGCGTCCAGCGCCTTGAAGCCGGCGGCCGGATCGCTGCCGAAGTTCGCCACCGTGAACAGTTCCGGGATGTGCGTGCGGGCGACGGCGTTCGTCGGATTGCACTGGAACAGCGGGACGTCGAAGCCGGCATCCAGCAGCGCCTGGCGCAGCACGCGCAGATAGCCGACGTCGTCGCCGTAGAAGCCGTATTCGTTCTCGACCTGCACCATCAGGATCGGACCGCCGTGCGTGACCTGCTGCGGGCCGAGCACGCGCCCCACTTCCTTCAGCCAGCGCCGCGCCGGGGCCAGGTACGCCTCGTCGCGCGTGCGCAGGAATGCATCGCCGTCGTGCTTGAGGAGCCACCACGGCATGCCGCCCATCTCCCACTCGGCGCAGGCGTACGGGCCGGGACGCAGGATCACCCACAGCCCCTCCTGCTGCGCAAGGCGGCAGAATTCGGCCGCGTCGCGTTGAAAGGCCCAGTCGTAGCGGCCCTCTCTCCACTCGTGGTAATTCCAGAACAGGTAGGCGCATACCGCGTTGAGGCCCATCGCCTTGATGGTCTTCAGGCGGTGCGCCCAGTACTCGCGCGGCACGCGCGCGAAGTGCATTTCGCCGCAGCGGATCTGGATCGGCTTCCCGTCGAGCAGGAAGTCGTGCTCACCGATCGCGAAGCGGTGCGAGTTCGCCGCGTGCAGGGTGCCCGTAAGCGGCAGCAAAGCGGGCAGCAGGGCCGCGCCCTGCAACAGGCGGCGGCGCTGGAAACTGATGGTCATGTGGTCGGTGTCCAAAGAGAAAACCGGCACGGCCGGCCGCGCAGTGCGGTCGCCCGTGCCGGTGCTTGCCGTGATCAGAACTTGTAGCGCAGGCCGAGGCTGAACGAGCGGCCGTTGTCCATGTGCGAGTACTCGCGGCCCGTTTCCAAGGTGTGCACTTCGCCGGCGTAGCGGTTGGGCGCCGTGTTCGTGATATTCGACGCATTGAAGGACAGCGTCAGGTGCTCGTCGATCGCGTAGTTGATCGATCCGTCGAGCAGACCGTAGGAACCGATGTAGGTGCTGAACAACGGAATGAGTCCGTTGTAACCCCGGTTCTGGGACGAACGCCACGTGTACACGAGGCGGGCCGACAGCTTGCTGTCCTCGTACATGCCGGTGAGGCTGTAGCTGTTCTTGGATACGAAGTTCTGCTGCGCGTCGATGAAGATGGGCGCCGAGTTCGTGCCGATATTCAGCGGAGCGGACGTATCGACATACGTATAGGAGCCTGCCACACCGAAGTTCTTCAGCCAGCTATCTTTGTCGTTGAAGAACCACTGCCCGGACAATTCCACGCCGCGCGCATAGCCGTTCGCGGCATTGACGTTCTTCTGGACCATCCACTGGCCATTCGAGCAGCCGTTGCTGGGACCCGAGTAAGACACCGAATTCTGCGGCATCCCGCAGCTCGAGAGCTGGCTGAAGAAGCCGCTGATGTCCTTGTTGAACAGGCCGAGCGCCACATAGTTCGTCGGGCTGAAATAGCGCTCGAGCGAGAGGTCGACACTGTCGGCTTTCTGCGGGCTCAGGTCCGGATTGCCCACGTTGACGGTGCCGTTTCCGAAGTTGTACGAGTAGTTCGGATTCAGCAGGTCCAGATTGGGACGGGTCAAGCCACGGCCGTAGCCGAAGCGGGCCAGGAAGTCCTTCGCGATGTCGTAGGTGAAGTTCAACGCCGGCAGGACATTCGTGTAGGTCGTCGTCTTCGTATTGTCGATCAGCGGGGACGTCGCCTGGGCCGGGTCGGAGAGGACGCGTGCGGTCGCCTGGGACTTGGTGCGGACGACGCGTACGCCGACGTTACCCTTGAGGCGATCGTCGAACGCCGCGAAGTCGGTGGAGACGTAACCGGCCAGCGTATTCTCGTTGAGATAACGGCGGCCCAGCTCATATTCGGGGTAGCTGCCCTCGGGGATGATATTCGCCAGCGGGAATTGTGCGGCAACCTGGTTGCCCAGCAGCGCGTCCGGGTTATACACGACAAAGCCCCCGGTATAGCCGTTCTGGTTGCCCAGCATGTTCGTCGGCGCCTGTCCCAGGACGCCCGGCTTGGACGCGGCGGAAATCGCGTTCGAGTAATCGGCGGCGAGCGGCTTGCCGTCCGTCGTCAACCAATGGGGCTGGATGTAGGGATTCTTGTCAAAGTACCGGTTTGTCTGATGCGCAAAGCGCGTGCCGAACTTCAACCTGCTGAAGAAGCCGTCTTCGAAGGTATAGACGCCGCTGAGCGCGGTGGCGGCGCCATTGTCGTGGAATTCCTGATAGCCGTCGCCGCTGTATCTCTGGAAGACGAATTTGGCTGGATCGGACCAATTGTTGCCGTGAATGTCGGTGTAGTGGCCGTCGTTCCAGTTCTGGTTGACCCGAGTGATATCAAAGTACTGCCCGGGTGCGTTGACCATCTCGACACGGCGGTTATCCTTGATGCGGTCCGCCCTGATGTAGTTGATATCGCCCTTGAGCGACAGTGCGGGGGTCGGGCTCCACTCGACGCCCGTGGCCACGTTCCAGGTCGTGTACAGGCTGTGCTCATCGCCACCCCACGTACCGATCGGCTGGTTCAGGAAGGTACCGCCGAGCGCACGCTGGGTGGTCACGACGTCGTTGCTGCCGCCGTTGGCGTTGCGGTTGACCATGTACTCGTTGATGGTGAACGGCGTAAGCGTCAGGTTCTGGACGTTACCCCCGTAGTCGTTGAAAACGCGGGTAAAAAGATAATTCTGGTTGTACAGGTAAGAGGTATAGGCGCCTTCGGTGTAGAAGCGCAAGGTATTGTTGACGCGATAATCGGCCGCGAGGTTCAGGGCTTTGCGCGTGCGCGCGATGCTTTCCACACTGGGCCAGGGACCGAGGGTATTGGTGGAGACGATGTTGGCGGCCTGCTCGGGTGTCAGCTTGGACGTGTCCGGTACCACGTTGGGCGTGCCGGTGCCCGCGGCCGGTTTCAGATCCACGGGCGCCATGTAAGTGATGTCGCTGCGGCCGACATACTTCGACATGGGCTGGGCCACGTTATTGCCCGTGTTCGCGGCCGCCAGGTTCGCGTACTCGGCGCTGTCGCCACGGACCATGCGCCGGTAATTCATACCGCCATTGGTGCCGGCAGCGTCGTTACGGCTGGTGGTCTTCTGGAAGGCGAAGGCGGCCATCACGCCGATGCGCGAACCGCCGCCGAGATCGAAGCGGTTGGCGAGCAGTCCGCTGACTTCAGGTTCTTTCTTCCGGACGAGATCGTTGTAGCGCATATTGCCGTTCAGCACGGCGGTAAAAGCCTTGAAATCGCTCGGATTGCGGGTGCGCAGGTTGATCAGGCCGCCGATGGCGCCTTCGACGTGTTCGGCGGAAGGGTTCTTGTAGACGTCGATGCCGGCGACCATGGCCGGCACCGCGTCTTCGATGTTGAATTCGCGCGAGCCGGCGGTGAAGTAGGCGCGTCCGTTGACTTGCGAGGCCGTCTGGTTCGACAGGCCGCGGATGGTCAGGCCCGAGCCGTTACCACCGGGCGACGCGCCTTCGCCGCCGTAGCGGTAACCCTGCACGCCCGGCAGGCGCGTGAGCGTTTCGGCGACGTTAGGATCGGGCAGCTTGCCGATGTCGTCCGCAGTGATGGAGTCGACGACTTCCATCGCGTTCTTCTTGATCGCCAGGGACGATTCCGCGCTGGCGCGGAGGCCCTTCACGACGACGGTGTTGGTGTCGGCCGGCGCCACCTGTGCCATCGCCTGCATGGCAAAGGCCTGGGACAGGGCCAGTGCGACGAGGGTCATGCGCGGGACGGTGTAGTATTTCTGGTGCATCTTCTTCTCCTCCAAGTAATCCGAATGGACTTGTCGTCTTATTGTTTCGCTGGTTTTACGGCTTGCCATGCAGCCGGTTACCGTTTTAGATATCGATAACAATGCGAATGGATTATAGGAGTTCGCCGAGTAATAAAAGCAACCATTCGGCGTTATGATTTTTACCGACGATGCGGCAAAGATACGATAGATACGGGCGTTATCGCTAACACGGCCGCAAAACCATGCGGCGTGGATCGGCGTGCACCAGCGCCGCCCACGCGCATGTTGTTATCGATATCGATCTATACGATTGCGTACGTGAAGTCGCCGTTCCCGTCCGCCCCGACCTCGATCCGCTCGATGGCCGCCCCCTCCGCCATGCGCGCCAGCACGGCCTCGGCGATCTCCGGCAGCAAGGTACCGTTGAGGATGTTGTCGACGTTGCGCGCGCCGGAATCGACTTCCGTGCAGCGGGCCAGCACGGCGTCCACGAGCGACTCGTCGTACGCGAACGCCGCCTTGTGGTTCGCGGCCACGCGCTGGGCGATGCGTCCGAGCTTGAGTTCGATGATCCCTACCAGCACGTCGTCCGGGATCGGATAGAACGGCACGACTTTCAGGCGGCCCAGGAACGCCGGCTTGAACTGCTTGACGAGCGCCGGGCGGATCAGCGCTTCCAGTTCCTCGGCCGGCGGCACCTCCTCCGGATCCTTGTTCAGGCAAGCCTGCATCAGCGTGCTCGACGCGACATTCGACGTCAGGATGATGATCGTGTTGCGGAAGTCGACTTCGCGGCCTTCGGCATCGTCCAGCACGCCCTTGTCGAACACCTGGAAGAACAGCTCGAGCACGTCCGGGTGGGCCTTCTCGACTTCGTCCAGCAGCACGACGCTGTACGGGTTGCGGCGCACGGCTTCCGTCAGCACGCCGCCCTCGCCATAGCCCACGTAGCCCGGCGGCGAGCCTTTCAGGCCGGAGACGCTGTGCGCTTCCTGGTATTCGCTCATGTTGATGGTGACGAGTTTGCGTTCGCCGCCGTACAGCACGTCGGCCAGCGCCAGCGCCGTCTCCGTCTTGCCGACGCCGGACGGGCCCACGAACAGGAATACGCCCTGCGGCTTGTTCGGATCGTCGAGGTTCGCGCGCGCCGTGCGCACGCGCTGCGCGACGGCGTCGATCGCATGCGACTGGCCCAGCACGCGCTGCTCCAGCAGCTCATGCAGATTCAGCACCGTGCGGATCTCGTCCTTGACCATCTTGCCGAGCGGGATGCCGGTCCAGCCGGCGACGATGCCGGCCACCACGTGGCCATCGACCTGCAGCGGCACGAGCGGCGTCTCGCCCTGCACGGCCTTCAGTTCGTCGCGCAGGCCGCGCGCATCGGCAGCCTCGCGGATGCGGCCCACGAGATCGCGCTCGCGTTCCCAGCGCGCGCGCAACGTGGCCAGTTCATCCTCGGCGGCACCGCGCGCCGCCGACAGTTCGCCCAGCCGCGCGTCGTGCGCGCCCTCGCCCGCTGCCTGCTCGCGCTCCAGCGCCGCGCGTTCGGCATCGAGGCGCTCCAGCCGGCGCGTGAGGTCTTCGATGCGGGCCGGCGCCGCGTCGCGGCCCAGGGCCACTTTCGCGCACGCGGTGTCCAGCACGCCGATGGCCTTGTCCGGCAGCTGGCGGCCGCTGATGTAGCGGTGCGACAGGCGCACGGCTTCCGTGATGGCCTCGTCGTGGATGCGGACGTTGAAATGCTTCTCCATCAGCGGCGCCATCCCGCGCAGCATCGCGCACGCCAGTTCCTCGCCCGGTTCCTCGACCTTCACGACCTGGAAGCGCCGCGCCAGCGCGGGGTCCTTCTCGAAATATTTCTTGTATTCGCTCCACGTGGTGGCCGCGATCGTGCGCAGCTCGCCCCGTGCCAGCGCGGGCTTCAGCAAATTCGCCGCATCGTTCTGGCCCGCCTGGCCGCCCGCGCCGATCATCGTGTGCGCCTCGTCGATGAACAGGATGATGGGATGCGGGCTCTTTTTCACCTCGTCGATGGTGTTCTTGAGGCGGTTCTCGAACTCGCCCTTCACGCTGGCGCCGGCCTGCAGCAGGCCCAGGTCCAGCACGTGGATTTCCACGCCGCGCAACACGTCGGGCACGTCGCCCGTCGCGACGCGCAGCGCGAGCCCTTCCACGACGGCCGTCTTGCCGACGCCCGCCTCGCCGGTCAGGATCGGGTTGTTCTGGCGGCGGCGCATGAGGATGTCGACGAGCTGGCGGATTTCCGCGTCGCGCCCGATCACCGGGTCGACCTTGCCGTCGCGCGCGCGCTGCGTGAGGTTCGTCGTGAACTGGTCCAGCGCGGGCGTCTTCGACGGCCCCTGGCGCTGCAGTTCGCCCACCGGGTCCGCACCCCCGTCCTGCACTGGCGCGGCGAAGACGGTCGGGGCCTCGTCGGAACCCGCGGTCACGTCGTCGAAATGATGCTTGATGCGGTCCAGGTCGAATGCCGCGAACTGCGGCGACACGCGGTGCGCCAGTTGCGACAGTTCGGGAGAACTGAGCAGCGCCTGCAGCAGGTGGCCGCTGCGGATGCCGGCCTGCTGCCCCGCGCGCAGGTCGAGCGACGCGATGAGCCATGCGTGTTCGAACAGTTTCGGCAGGCGCTCCGAGAACACGGGCGTGCGCGAGTTGCCGCTCTTGAAGCCGGCCACTTCGGCGTGCAGGTCCGCTTCCAGCCGTTCGATCGACACGCCGCAGCGGCGCGCGATCACGGCCACGTCGCAGGCCGGCTGTTCCAGCAGCGCGAGGAACAGGTGCTCGATGTCGACCTCGTACTGTCCCAGCGACACGCACAGGCCCGCCGCCCGCGTGGCGGCCGCGCGGCAGGTGTCGTCCAGTTTGCCGATCAGGGTTTTCAGGTTGATGCTCATCGAGTGTCCTCTTTCAGTTGGCGTGACTTAGTTAGCGTGAATCTCGTAGCGCACGTCGGCGCGGTCAAGTGTTTGCGGGCCGTCGACGAGGAAGCCGTCCCAGCCCAGGCGCCCACCCGCAGTGCGCGTACCGGACAGCGTGCTGCCCCGCACCTCGTCCGCGCGCAGCACGAGCTGCACTTCGTATTCGAGCGACAGCCCCGTGAACATGGTCACCATGTTGCCCAGCGCGCGCGCCGCGCGGCCGCCCGGCAGGAAGGATTCGTAGGACTTCAGGTCCAGCGGGCCGATGACGAGGCGCAGGCGCAGGTCGCGCTGCCACACGCGCGTGCCGGCCATGGCGCCGCCGCCCAGGGTGGCGTTGCCGAGGCCGAGCGCCGTCTGCTGCGTGGCCGGCACGTCGTACCAGCGCCCGATGAACTGCTCGGCACGCACGTCTTGTCCAAAATATTCGGCCAGCACGCGCGCGATCTGCACGCTGGACGCCGGCCGCTGGCGCATGGCGGTGGCGAAGTAGGCGACGGTTTCGTCCAGCACGCCGTCGCCATGGTCGGACAGGCGCCGCCGCAGCGCCGTGTGGCCCATGCCCGCAAGCGACAGCAGCAGCGGCAGGAAACCGTCCTTGCGGCCGCCGTACTTCAGCTCCAGCCGGTACTTGCGCCACGCCTCGTAGAACAGGGCCAGGGTGCGGGTCGAGAACGTGTCGAGGAAGGCGCGCGGGCCGTCGTCCCGCTCCGCGATCTGCTGCGCGGCCACCCGTTCCGTGTAATGGGCGGGCAGCGCGCCGCTTGAACCCAGCAGGCCCATGAACGTGGGCGTCAGGCGCACGTACCTCAGCTCCTGCGACTGCAGTGCTGCCGCCAGCGCGGCGCTCGTCGGCGCGACCGCGCGCGGTTCCGGCTGCAGCGCCTCGATCTCGCTGGCCGGGAAGGCGAGCGAGGTGGAATTGGTAAAGCGCAGGAAGTTCGCCAGTGCACCCTCTTCCGCCATGCCGCGCCGGCGCAGCCACAGCTCGATCATGCGCACGGCCTGGAAATACTGGAAGCGGTACGGCTGCGCGAACAGCCGCTCGATTACAGCAGGCTCAAATCGCCGCTTCGGGGCGTGCATCGCAGCAGCTCTCCTCCGGTCTTGTTGGAAACGATCACCAGTTGCGTGAAGCTGTTGGCGTGCACGTACAGGCCGAGGAAGCGTTCGACGATGTGGGCGAACGCGTCGACGCCGCTGCCGACGAAGGCTTCCTCGTCGATCGTCAGGCGCACCTCGATGCCGCGCACCATGCAGGCGAACGGGTTCCCCGGCAGCCACGCCGTCGCGGGCCGGTGGTCGACCGCGAGGATGCCGCCGATCTGGCGCTGCGTCGAGGGCGAGCGCGGCAGGTCGTACAGGGTCAGCATCTCGCGGAACGCGGCGATGCCGCCGCCCGACAGCGACAGGTGGTTCAGCGACAGGTGCGAGATCAGGCGCCAGTGCGCGCCGTGCCCGCGTTCGAAGCGGTACGACGTCGTGGGCTTGCGCAGGAAGCTGATCGACTGCACCGTCGATCCGCCCTCGATGAACAGGTCGCCGCCGCGCACGCCGTACGACAGCAGCGCCGGCAGGTCGCGGTTGGTGCATGTGAGCTCGATGCTCAGGGTGTCCGTCTCCACCTCGGCCGGGTCGAAATCGATGTCGACGAGGGAGATCTGCGTCTCGTAGCCCGGGCTTCGCTCGGCCAGCAGCGGGTCGCGCCGCATGATCCAGTAATGGCCGCTCTTGTCCGGCATCTGGCCGTGGCGCAGCGAATAGAACGGCCGGAATTCCACGATCGATTCGCCCTGCGGCGTCTGGCGCACGAGGCGCACGCTGTCGATCGACTGCACCTCGAACGCGAAGGCGCGGCGCGCGTCCGCCAGCACCGGATAACTGGCCGTCGTGTGGGTCAGGCGGATCGGTTCGCCGCGCTGGCGGAACAGGTTCACCACCGGTGTGCAGCCCAGCAGCAGGTTCGTGGCGGACAAGGTGCCCAGCATGCGCGCGGCGTTCGAGTCGGCGCGCAGGCCGGACAGGGCCAGGTGCAGCGTGATGGTGCGTGTGCCCGCCGGCAGCGCGGCGGTCAATGCCTTCAGGTCGATGTCGAAGAAGTTGAACTTATCCGGGAAGCAGAAGTATTCCGTGAGCAGGCGGTAGGCCGTGTGCGAACGGGCCGGGAAGTCGATCAGCGCTTCGTCCTCGCCGAAGCCGGCCGGTTGCAGCGGGATCTTCGACAGCGGGATCCAGCGGCCGTTGCCGTCCGCTTCCGCATAGGCGCACACGCCGCGCATGAACAGCGCGTCGCGCAGCGCGGCGCAGAACGACGGCTCGCCGTCGATGAACACGCGCAGGCTCGCCAGTTTCAGGCCCGCGATGGAGCTGGCGCCCGTTGCGGCCAGCGTGATCGACAGCTTCGACGTCGCCTGCGGCGGCGGGCGCACGGCGTCGGGCGCGTCGAGGATGGCGTCGAAGCGGGCGCGCGCCAGGTCCAGCGGCGCCACCGTCACGGGGTACGCGGTGCGGAACGTGCACGGCGCGCCGCGCACGGGGCGCGTCGCGAGCTGCGTGCCGCGCGGGATCGTGCCGGCGGCGCCGGGCTGCGCGGCGGCGGCGAAGTCCATGCGCGCGATCGAGCAGGATGGGAACGGGCGCAGGTAGTGCGGATACAGGACGTCGAGCAGCGCTTCGGTGAATTCGGGGTAGTCGTCGTCGAGGCGCTTGGCGATGCGGGAATTCAGCAGCGCGAACGATTCGATCATGCGTTCGATGTGCGGGTCTTCGCACACTTCGCCGCCGATGAGCAGCTTGCCGGCGATCCTGGGGTAGCGCTCGGAGAATTCGCGCGAATGGCGGCGCAGGAAACCGAGCTCCTGCTCGTAATACGGTAATAGCTGGTCCAACTCAGGCTCCCGGCGCCGCCGGACGGCGGGCCTTGCTGATGGTGTAATGCTGGCTGGAGGGCTGCAGCACGGCGTCGAAGTTGACCGGCTCGTGCGCCGCGCTCACGACCATCAGCGCGGTGATCGAAAAATTCAGGCGGTTGACGGCATCCTCGCGCAGTTCGAGCCTGGCCTGCACGTTGCGCAGGCGCGGTTCGTGGCGCGCGATCGCCGCTTCCAGGCTACGGCAGATGAAGGCGCGGTCGTCGGTGCTCGACAGCGACAGGCCCGCAAAATCATGCAGGCCGTACGCGACGATGGAACGCGCGCATTCGGGAAAGCGCCGGAATGCCTCTTCCGGCATCACGGCGCGGGTATTCAGCAGCGCCTCCAGGTCGCGCGCCACCGAATCCTTCATTTCCTCGAGCGAGACGCGCGGCACGGTGCCCGTCTGGGGCTGGCCAGGCCGGTCGATCAGGCGATCGAACAGGCCCGGCATGAATCCCTTGGCGGACATCGTGCCGGCGCGCTATCAGGCCGCGATCTTGTTGGCCGACAGGTCCCAGCCGCCCGACGTGTTACCGCCCGTGCCGCCGTTGACCTTCTGCTGGGTGTACTTCCATTTCACCTTGGAGTACTTGATCGACACGTCTTCGGTCAGGATGTTGCCCGGCTCGACGGACGGCGACACGCTGGAGATCAGGACGTTTTCCAGTTCGATCTCGAAGTACTTGACGCGCTCGCCCTGGCCGTCGGCGCGCAGGAACTCGAACTTCGCTTTCGGGATGGTCTTGCCCGACGAGCAGGTCTGCAGCAGGATCGGGGTGGCCAGGTCGGCCAGCTTCGAGACGACGATGTCCTTGTGCTCGGTGCGCTCGGCGGTGTGGCCGCCGCCGGTCGACGCGGTGGCCGATTTCGGTTGCAGGACTTCCCACTGGACGCTCTTGACTTCGATCCAGTCCTTGTGTGCGTTGTCGGCGGACTCGCCTTTGATGCCGTCGATTTGCAGGTAGACGTCGATTGCCATGTTGTGTTCTTCCTTTCAGTTCTCAGTTGATACGGGGGGACTACAAACTTGTGAATCAGGTGGCCGATGCGGGCAGCTCCGCGACGAGCCGCAGCGACACGGACAGCTCGTCGAGCTGGAAGTGCGGACGCAGGAACGAGACGGCGCGGTAGACACCCGGACGGCCCGGCACTTCCTGGACCTGCACGCTCGCTTCGCGCAGCGGGAACTGCGCCTTCTGTTCCTGGCTCGCGTTGTCGTCCAGGAGGACGTACTGCGTGAGCCAGCGGTTCAGGAAGTCCTCGACGTTGGACGCGGCGGCGAAGCTGCCGATCTTGTCGCGCATCATGGCCTTCATGTAGTGGGCGATGCGCGAGACGGCGAAGATGTACTGCAGCTGCGCCGACAGCACGGCGTTCGCGTTGGCCGCGTCGCTGGCGTACTTGCGCGCCTTCTGCGCCGACTGCGCGCCGAAGAAGGCCGCGTAGTCCGTGTTCTTGCAGTGCACGAGCGAGATGAAGCCGAGGTCCGACAGCTCTTTTTCGCGGCGGTCGGTGATGGCGATCTCCGTCGGGCACTTGAGGGCGATCTCGCCTTCGTCCGTCTTGAACGTGTGCGTCGGCAGGTTTTCCACGAGGCCGCCGCCTTCCACGCCGCGGATCGCGGCGCACCAGCCATAGTCCTCGAACGCGCCCGTCAGCTTGGTGCCGAATGCGTAGGCCGCGTTGCACCACAGGTATTTGTGGTGGTCGGTGCCGTCCACGTCCTCGACGTAGTTGAAGCCTTCGGTGGTGGCGCCGTCGGCCGGGTTGTACGGCAGGCGGCCGAGGAAGCGCGGCAGCGTGAGGCCCACATAGCGCGCGTCTTCCGATTCGCGGAACGCCTTCCACTTCGCGTATTCGACGGTGTCGAAGATCTTCGACAGGTCGCGCGGCTTGCCGAGGTCCGAATAGCTTTCGAGGCCGAACAGCTCGGGCGACGCGGCCGTGATGAACGGCGCGTGCGCGGCCGCCGCCACGTGCGACATCTGCTCGATGAAGTACATGTCTTCCGGCTGGCGCGTGATCTCGAAGTCGCCCAGCAGCGCCCCGAACGGCGCGCCGCCGAAGGTGCCGAATTCTTCTTCGTAGACCTTGCGGAACATGGTGCTCTGGTCGAACTCGATGGCGCTCTGGAAATCCTTCACCAGTTCGCGCTTGGTCGCGTTGAGCATCTTGACCTTCAGGTTCGGGCCCGTCGCCGTGTTGCTGACGAGGTAGTTCAGGCCCGTCCAGCTGGATTCCAGTTTCTGGAATTCCGGTGCGTGCATCACGGCCGACAGCTGGGCCGAGATCAGGCGGTCCAGTTCCGCCACGCGGGCGTCGATGGTGGCGGCCAGGTTGTCGGACACGACGACCGTGCCGTCCATGACCTGGTTGACCAGTTCCGCGATCAGGTCGCGGGCGCGCGCATGCTCGGCGCTGGATTTCGCCACCTTGCTCTGCTCGACGATCTGGTCGAGCAGGTCGGCCTCGGGTGCGAGGGGAGTGTCGGCCGCGAGGGCCGCGTTCTGGAGTGCGGACATGATCACTCTTTCGTCGTCGGCTGGCCCAGCTTGGCCAGGGTTTCGGTGCTGTTCAACACGTCGTTGAGCAGGTCTTCGAGCTTGTCGTTACCGGCCAGCTTGTTGCGCAGGTCGGCCAGCTTCGTGCGGGCCTCGAGCAGCTTCTTCAGCGGCTCGACCTGGTTCACGACCGACTCGGGACGGAAGTCGTCCATCGAGCGGAACGTCAGGTCGACGGCGAACTGGCCGCCTTCTCCCGTGAGTTCGTTGTTCACGCGGTACGTGGCGCGGGGCTCGATGCCCTTCATGACTTCGTCGAAGTTGTCGCGGTCGATGCCGACGAAGCTGCGCTCCTTCAGGCGTTTTTGCGGGACTTCGGAATTCCCGCCGAAATCGCCGACGACGCCGACGACCAGCGGCAGCTCCTTGTTCTCGATCGCGTCGCCGATCTCCACGTCGTACGTCATTTGCACGCGCGGCGGGCGGACTTTCTGCAGCTTTTTCTGCACACTGGAATTTCTGGACATGGGGTTCCCCTGTGGGTTGTTTCGGACGTGTTATTTCAGCGCGCCGAACGGATCGGCTCCGGACGCGCCGGCGGCGACGGCCTGTTTCGCTTTCTGCTTCGCGCGGCCCTTCGCGACGGCTTTGGCCGGCGGCGCGGCCTGCACGGGCGGCGGCACGAGAATCTGCTCGCCCAGGCTTTCGCGCAGCAGCTTGGCCAGGTCCTGCGACTCCGTCTTGATCGAGCCGGACAGGTTGTTCTGGCGGCTCAGGTCGGCCAGGGCGCGCGTCGACAGGCGCAGGCCGCTGATCGCGATGATGCTGTTCGCCAGGCGGTCGTTCGGGTCGCGCACCAGCACTTCCTGGGCGCTGACGATCGCTTCGCCGTACTGGCCGGCGTCGTAGCGGGTCTGGGCGATGCTCGTCCACGGCGCCTTGTCGGCCGGGTACGCGGCGGCGGCCTCCTTCCACAGCGTGACCGCGTCTTCCTTGCGGCCGGCGGTGCTGGCCTCGGTGGCCTTGGCGAGCAGCTCGTCCATCGTGGGCACGGGCGGCTTCTCGGCCAGCTCCGGCTTCGTCGACGCGCAGGCGGTCAGGAGGATGGCGCAGGCAGTGGCGCCGAAAATGCGGCTCAGGCGGCTGATGCGGCCAACGGGAAATGCAGGGGTCATGCGGGTCCTCGCAAAGGGTGAACTGGGCAATGCTCTGGTGTTAACTTTGTAAAACTTTTTTTATAGTATCAGAATTGTTTTATTGATCAACCTCAATTTTATTTACAATCGTACGCGGGTCTCTGACGAGTGAAACACTCACTAATTTCCACTGTTTCCCATCGATTTGCCTTGTAACCTGACGGCATTTGACGTTATGCCAAAGAAATATCACGAATTATCACAAAGAAAATTTGTGTCATAATTGTGCGCTACATTTCCATAAGAAATGTTACTGTTCTGCCATTTTCATTTTCAGCGGCGCCAAGGGATGACCAACGCATGAGCGGCAAAATCTTATGGGGCGAGGGACTGTTCCTCCGGCCCCAGCATTTCCAGCAACAGGACCAGTACCACGAGGATCGCCTGCACCGCACGGCGGGCCTGCTGCACCCGTATGCCTGGGGCGTCGTTGCGCTCCAGGTCGACCGCGACGCGTTGGCCAATGACACGCTGCGCCTGCTCGAACTGTCGTTGCGTTTTCCCGACGGCGAACTGTATTCCGCGCCGGGTGGCGACGAGCTGCCGGACGCCATCGACCTGAGCCAGCTGCCCCAATCCGTGCAGACCGTGACGTGGCATGCCGCCCTGCCCGGCTTCAAGCCCTACGGTGCGAACTTCAGCGGCCTGCGGACGAACGGGGACGACGGCACGCACGGCGCGCGCTTCTCGCAGCTGGACCGCGACACGCCCGACCTGTACACGCAGGCCGCGAGCGCGCAGCTGACGTACCTGCGCAAGACGGTGCGCCTCGTGTCGGATGGGGAACCGCTGGACGCCTACGTCCACGTACCCGTGCTGCGCCTGCGCCGCGCGGCGACCGGCGGCTTCGAGCTCGATGGGTCGTTCGTGCCGCCCAGCCTGACGATCAGGAGCGCGCCCGTGCTGTTCCTGCAGTTGCGGCGCCTGCTGGACGCGCTGCAGGCGAAGGTGAGCGCCCTGTACGGCCACCACCGCGAACCGAGCCGGCACGTGATCGAATTCCGCTCGGGCGACATGTCGTCGTTCTGGCTGCTGCACACGGCCAGCACGGCGTGCGCGAGCCTGTCGCACTACTTCCACCATCCGTCGCTGCATCCGGAACGGCTGTACGAACAACTGCTGTCGCTGGCGGGCAGCCTGATGACGTTCTCGAAGAGCTGGACCCTGGCCGACCTGCCGCCGTACCAGCATGCCGACCCCGGCCCCGCGTTCGCGACGCTGCACCAGATCATCCGCGAACTGCTCGACACCGTGATCTCGTCGCGCTACTTCGCCATCGCGCTGCGCGAAGTGAAGCCGTCGTACTGGCACGGCATGCTGGACTCGGAAAAAATCGACGACAAGACGACCTTCTACCTCGCCGTCTCGGGCGACATGCCGGCCAGCGAACTGGTGGACGTGGTGCCGCTGCGCCTGAAGATCGGTGCGCCGGACGACGTGGAAAAATTCGTGCTGTCCGCGATGCCCGGCGTGCGTCTCGTGCACGCGCCGCAGGTGCCCGCCGCCGTGCCGGTGCGGCCGGACGCCGTCTACTTCGCCATCGAAGCGAAGGGCCAGATGTACGAGCGCATGCTGCAGGCGCAATCGATCTCGATCTACGTCCCCGGCAGCATGGCGGACGTGAAGCCCGACCTCGTCGCCGTGACCTCCTGAACCCGAGAGACCCACCATGACCACCGCAACCGCACCTTCCCTCATGGCCGCCGGCAGCCCGGCGTCCGCGCCGGCCGCGCCGCAGACGCTGCTGGACCTGATGTACGACGGCTTCTACGCCCTGTTCATGCTCAAGAACGGCAACGGCCCGCAGGACGACGCCGCGTTCGCGCGCAAGATGACGCAATTCCTCGACGACTTCGGCCGCAACGCGCGCAAGCAGAACGCGTCGCCGGACGACGTCGACGCGGCAAAATATGCGTTCTGCGCAGCGGTCGACGAGATCATCCTGCGCTCGCACTTCACGATCCGCGACGCGTGGGAGCGCCGCCCGCTGCAGCTGCAGCTGTTCGGCGACCAGCTCGCGGGCGAGCACTTCTTCGAGCGGCTGGAACAGTTGCGCGCGCGCGGCAGCGCCCACGTGGAAGCGCTGGAAGTCTTCCACATGTGCCTCCTGCTCGGCTTCCAGGGCCGCTACATCCTGGAGGGTACGGAAAAGCTGAACTACCTGACGTCGCGCCTGGGCGACGAGATCGCGCACATGAAGGGCAAGCGCGGCGGCTTCGCGCCGCACGCGGAACGTCCGGACCAGGTCCGCCACAAGCTGCGCAGCGACCTGCCGCTGTGGGTGCTGTACTCGGTGTTCGGACTGATCTGCGTGCTGGGCTATGTGGGACTGCGCACGTCGCTCGGCCGCACGAGCGAGGCACGCATGAATGCGTACAGCGACGTCGTCAAGATGGCGCCGCGGGCGGCCAACCTGACGATCACGCTGCCTTGACATCCGCGCGGGCACAGGGTGCCCGCCCTGCGCAACATTACGCCTGCAGTGAGAGCCGGTAGACCGTCGTCTGCCGGTACACCTGCCCCGGATGCAGCATCACGCGCGGCCACGCCGCGCTCATGAGGCCGGGACGGGCGTGGGCTTCCACGCGGAACGCGTCCAGCCGCGGCATGCCCGCGGCGCCCGCCCCGCTGCTGAACCGCACGGCGGCTTCGGTCGTGTAGAGCTGGAGGCGGCGTCCCGACGCCGGATCGAACACGCGGGCCGCTTCGCGCAGCTGCCCCTGGCCGCCGGCGAAGTGGTTGCGCACGCAGAAGCAGTGATCGAAGCCGCCGGCCCGCTGCAGCTGCGTGTCGGTCCAGTGCAGGCGCGGGCCGATGGCGGCGGCCTGGCGGAAGTCGAATGCCGTCCCGCCCACGGCGGCCACGCCGGCGGGCGTGCCGGCCGGCCCCGTTTCCTCGAAATAGTCGGCGTCGATCTGCAGCATGTGGTCGCCCACGTCGGCCGGGCTGCCGGAGAGATTGAAGGCGGGATGCGCCAGCGACGCGAGCGGGATCGGCACGCCGGCCACGGCCTGGTACTCGATCGTCAGGCCGCCGTCGTCGTCCAGCCGGTAGTGCACGAGCATCCCCGCTCCGTCGCCGCCCGAGGTGAGCGCCAGCGAGACGACGCCGTCCGCCTGCCTCCCCTCCCAGCGGGCGGAGCGGCCGCCGGACGGCGAGCCGTCGGCGTCGGACTGCACGACGTCGGCCATGCGGCCGTAACGATCCGGTGCGACCCAGGCGCGCAGCTGCGCGCCGCGCTCGCCGATCGTCACGATCATGCCGGCCGCGTTCTCGAGCGTGAACGAGCGTTCGCCGGCCATTGCTGCCGGGGCGCCCGGAATGAGGTGGATCGTCATTGCAGTATGGCTTCCCGAGTTCCGATAGGAAGCCATTCTCCGGGCCCGCGCATGGTGTTTCAAGTATGAAAATCACCAGCGGGCCGAACGATTCTCGCCGATGCTACGCCGCGGTGCGTTCTCCCAGCGCCCGGTCGCGCCACGCGCGCGGCGTGCAACCGAGTTCGCGCTTGAACACGAGGTGCATGTATTGCGTGGACGTGAACCCGCAGCCCAGCGCCACGTCCGCGATGCTGCGTTCGCCGCTTTCCAGTCCCGCCTTGGCCGCTTCCAGCTTCGACCTGAGGATCATGTCGTGCACGCTGCAGCCCAGCTCCTGGCGGAAATAGACCTCCAGCGAGGAGCGCGACACGCCCACGTACTCGGCCACCTGGTGCGTCTTGATGCCCTGGCACGCGTACTGGCGGATGTAGTGGCAGGCCCGCATCACATGCGGATGCTTGACGGCCTGGAAGCGGCTCGACGCGAGGACGTTGATGCCGGCCGGCGGCACGAGGATGCGCGTGTTCGACAGGCGCACGCCGTGCAGCATCTGCTCGAGCAGGTGCGCGGCGGTGCGCCCCATCTCGTGCGCGCCCTGGATCACGGAACTGAGCGGGATCCGGGTCAGCATGCGCACGAGCGGGTCGTTGTCGATGCCGATCAGCGCCACCTGTTCCGGCACCGAGATGCCGGCGATCGCGCAGGCCTGCAGCAACTGGCGTGCGCGCGCGTCCGTGACGGCGATGACGCCCACCGGCTTGGGCAGGCTGCGCAGCCAGTCGATCTGGCCCTGCACCGCCGCGTCCCACGACGCCGCGTTCGTCTCGCAGCCGCGGAAGATCTCGGCTTCCATCCGGTCTTCCGCCATCAGGGTGCGGAACGCCCGCTCGCGCTCCTGGGCCCAGCGGCTCTCCTGCGCTTCGGGCAGGCTGAACATGGCAAAACGTTGCAGGCCGACGTCGATCAGGTGGTCGCGGGCCAGCTTGACGAGCTTGTAATTGTCGGTCGCGACATATGGCACGCCGGGCGGGTACGCGTCCTCGTTCGCATACGAACCGCCGACGCCGACCACCGGCACCGTACAGCCGGACAATGCCCTGACGACGGCCGGGTCGTCAAAATCGGCGATGACGCCATCTCCCTGCCAGCGATCCATTCCATTCAGGCGCAGGCGGAAATCTTCTTCCAAAAACAAATCCCAGGCCACGCGCGTACCGCCCAAATGGCCGGCAATTCCGGCAATCACTTCCCGGTCGAAGGTTTTGTTCCCGTTGAATAGCAGCGCTATCCGATAGGCTTTGGTGGTTTTCACTATTGTCGTCTCCCTGTGAAACTATTTTTATTTTGTTTCCGGGCTAAACGGCCCCGGTATGGCATGTTTAGTAAACAAATAGAGCAGCAACGAGGAGATCAGGCGGCATCATGCCCGGCAAATCGGGGCAAGCAATGAATCATGGGTTCCAGCAGCCGGGGAAATACGCTCATTGCGAGCGCGCGGCTGGAATGGGAAGGGCACGGGACATGCGCAGTCATGGGATGGTTCCTCGTAGCGTGACCGGGGTGCCGGTGGCGGCGCCCCTTCAGCTCAAGAATAGGACCCCACCCCGGGGCGCCTATAACGTCAGTACGCGGATTTCTTTCACCGTGCAGAAAGTACGATCACTTTTGCAGGGAGTGGAAGGCTGGATCAGCCGTTTCCCACCATTTTGGGTCGCGGCTCGACGCCGGCCGATCCCTGGTCGTGCGCCAGGGTCCGGAACGCCTTCGGCGTGCAGCCGTACTCTTCCTTGAACAAACGGTTGAAATACGACACGTTGGCATAGCCGACCAGGTAGGCGATTTCGGCCACGGTAGCGGCGCTTTTTTCCGTCAGCAGGCGCGCCGCTTCCGTCAGCCGCAATTTATTCACATAACCGGTGAACGTCATGCCGAGCTCCGCTTTCAGCAGGTCATTCACTTTATTCCGGTTGGCGCCGGTGCCGGCCACCACGCCTTCCAGATCCAGTTCGGGGTTCGTGTAATTGGTCGCGATGAATTTCAGGATCGACGCCTTTTCCTCGTCCCGATAGGGTTGCGACGTCAATTGGCGATACGCGACCAGCGGCAAATCCTTTTTCAATCTGGAATTCAGGCTGGCAGCCAATGTCCGTGTATGAGTGCGGAAAAACCAGATGCCGAACATGATCCAGCCCGTTGCGAGAATCACGGCGAGCGCGACGATATACCCATAATCCTGCCTGTGCAATTTGATATTGCTGATTTCCACATGCGCATCGAGGTCGAATGGCGTTTGCGAACTCGATCCGAATGCAAATTGCACGACCTTGTCGAGTTTGTAATCCTGGGACGACAGCGGCAGCTTCATCATCGACAGCCACCAGCCGGGGACGGTGAGCCGCCGGATGTCGATGGACACGGGCACGCCCTGCTCGTTACAAGGAAAGTACGTACCCGGCGACCGGTAGGTGATGTACTGGCCCGGGACCGAGACCTTGTCGTCGAAGACGGTCATGCCGAACAGCATCGGGTAGGCGGGCGAGCAGCGCGCGGTGAACGTGATGGTCTCGTAGCCCCGCAGGTCGACCGTGGCAAGATTGCCCTTCGCGTCCTTGGCCATGAAGCGCGTGCCGGCAAACGGGTACTTGCCGTCGTGCGTCAGCCGGTAGTCGAAGGATGCCGCGCCGGGTCCCGCACCGCGCAGGCTGACCGCCGACGTGCCGCCCAGCTCCTTGTCGGACACGGCGACGGCGTCCCAGCGGATGCCGTCCCGGAGCGTCGGCGAGAGCATATAGGTCGGCTGGCTCAGGAAAACGAACAGGGCCGCGAGCAGCCCATCCACGATCAGCAGCGCGATCAAGAAGAGCAGCGACTTCTTATAAAACTCTTGCATCGTCGTACAGCGAAATAGTGTCCCCATGCCCCCCTCTGCCGGGGCGCTCGCATCGATCATAGCAGCCCGCTTAATATAATGGCGAAAAAAAAGGGGCGGCCCAGGGCCGCCCCATAAAACCTACCATGCCAGGCGGTAGGAGACTACCCAGCCATTGTGGAAGCCATGACGCGCCGCCGCAATTGTGAAAATTGCCAGCGCACGATACGAAATTGCCCAACGCGGATACCTGCGACAAATCGTATGGCGGGAAGCGAATTTCGTAATTGCTTCCCCCTGCCCCGACACGTCAGAATGCCTGATTATCCAGACCTGTATCCACAAGAAAGGCAACGAATGTTCACACGGAGACTTTTCCCGCTCGCGCTGGCGTGCGCACTCGCAGGCGGCGCTTGCACCCCCGCGGCGGCCGCGCAGCCGGACTTCCCGACCGTCCTGTACGGCGCCGCGTACTATCACGAATACATGCCCTACGAGCGGCTGGACAAGGACGTCCAGATGATCAAGGCGGCCGGCTTCAACGTCGTGCGCCTGGGCGAATCGACATGGAGCCTGTGGGAGCCTGAGGACGGCCGCTTCGACACGGCGTGGATGGACCGCGTCGTCGACGCGATGGGCAAGGCCGGCATCAAGGTCATCATGGGCACGCCCACGTATTCGATCCCCGCGTGGATGGCGCGCCAGCATCCGGAAATCCTGGCGACCAAGTTCAACGGCGCAAAGAACACGTACGGCATGCGCCAGAACATGAATACGGATTCCCCGGCCTACCGCTTCTACGCGGAACGCCTGATCCGCCGCATCGTCGCGCACTACAAGGACAATCCGAACGTCATCGGCTGGCAGGTCGACAACGAGACGGCCAGCTACGGCGCGGCCAACGACGACGTCTTCATCCGCTTCCAGCACTACCTGGAAAAGAAATTCGGCACGCCGGAAAACCTCAGCCGCGCGTGGTTCCTGAACTACTGGGGCCAGGACCTGCATTCGTGGACGGACCTGCCCCGCCCTGACGGCGCCCAGAGCACGGGCTACAAGCTGGAATGGTCGCGCTGGAGCCAGATGCGCGTGACCGACTTCCTGCACTGGCAGGCGCAGCTCGTGCGCGAATGCGCCGGCCCGCGCCAGTTCGTCACGCACGATTTCGCCGGCTCCCTGCATGGCGACGTGAACGAGGAAGCCGTGGCGAAGAAGCTCGACGTCGCCGGCGTCAACATCTATCACTGGGGCACGCAGGACCAGTACAACGGCGCGGCCCAGAAGCTGGACGGCGACTTCACGCGTTCGCTCAAGGGCGGCAACTTCCTCGTCACCGAAACGAATGCGCAGACGACCGACTGGAGCTCCTCGTTCCAGTACCCGCCGTACGACGGGCAATTCCGCCAGGACGTCTACACGCACCTATCCAACGGCGCCAACATGGTCGAATACTGGCACTGGGCGTCGATCCATGCGAACCAGGAGACGTACTGGAAAGGCGTCCTGTCGCACGACCTGGAGCCGAACCGCGCGTATGCGGAAATGAGCCGCACCGGCAAGGAATTGCAGAAGATCGGCCAGCGCCTCGTCGACCTGCGCATCCGTAACGACGTGGCGATCCTGTGGAGCCGGGATTCCCTCAACGCCATCAACGACATGCCGTTCGCGAAGCAGACGCAATGGGGCTCGGCGGGCAGCAACGCCGACTACGGCTCCGAGGTGCGCCAGATCCACCGCGCGCTGTACGACCTGAACGTGGGCACCGATTTCGTGTTCCCGGACACGGCCGACCTGTCCGCGTACAAGGTCCTGATCGTGCCCTCGCTGTACATCGCGGACGACGCCCTGCTGCAACGGATCGCGGAGTTCGTGCGCAAGGGTGGCCACGTCGTGATGGGCTTCAAGAGCGGCTTCGCGAACGAGAACGCCGCGGTGCGCTGGACGATGGCGCCGGGCCCGCTGCGCCAGGTGCTCGGCTTCCACTACCAGGAATTCTCGAACCTCGCGCAACCGCTCGCGCTGAAGGGCGACCCGTTCCAGGCCGGCGACGACAACAAGGTGCGCCACTGGGCCGAGTTCCTGCAGCTGGACACGGCGAAGGCCCTCGCCTGGTACGACCACCCGTTCTTCGGCCGCTGGCCGGCCATCACGGCGAACCAGTTCGGCGCGGGCAAGGCGGTCTACGAAGGCACGTATTTGTCGGACAAGCTGCAGAAGGCCGTGCTGCAATCCGTGCTGCAGGAGAAGGGCCTGATCGGACCGGACCAGCAGCTGCCGTCGCACATCCAGGCACGCACGGGCGTCAACCGCTTCGGCAAGACGATCCGCTACTACTTCAACTACTCGGGCAATCCCGCGACGTTCACGTACCGCCACAAGGCCGGCACGGACCTGCTGGCGTCCCGCGCCGTCAAGGGCGACGAGACCGTCACGCTGGCGCCGTGGGATCTCGCGATCGTCGAGGAGAACTGATTACTTGAACAGCAGCTGGGCGTAGTGGTACAGGTTCTCCGCCCAGCTGTCCCGGTCATGCCCATACCCGTCCACGTTCCACACGTGGGCGACGCCCTGCTCGCGCAGCTGGCGGTGCACGCCCTGCGCGACGTTGATCAGGCCATCGCGGTTGCCGCACGACAGATACACCAGTTTCAGCCTGCCCTTCGCCTGCACCGCTTCGCCGGCCAGCTTCGCGGGCGCCTCCGTGTTCGGCGCGGGCGAGAACCCCGCCACCCAGTTGAACGTCTCCGGATGGCCGAGGCCGAAGTTCAGCGCCTGGCCGCCGCCCATCGACAGGCCGCCGATCGCGCGGTGGCCGCTGTCCTTCAGCGTGGAATACGCGGCGTCGACGGCGGGGACCAGCGAATCCAGCAGGTCGCGCTCGAAGCGCGCGAAGCCCGCCGCATTCTCCGGCGTGAAGACCTTGTTCTCCGGCGGCGAGCGGTCGTCCGCCAGCGCGCGGCCGTTCGGCATCACGACGATCATCGGCACGATCTTGCCGGCGGCCGCGAGATTGTCGAGGACCTCGGCGGCGCGCACGTATCCGCGCCACTCGTCCTGGTTGCCGCCGATGCCGTGCAACAGGTACAGCACCGGGTAGCGGCGGGATTTGTCGTAACCCGGCGGCAGCCAGACGTTGGCCGTGCGGCGCTTGTTCGTGACGCTGGACGCGTACGTGAACGTCTCCACCTTCCCCTGCGCGCGGCCCGGCTGCGCATCCGCGAATCCGGCCGGCGGCGGCGCGAACGCGCGCACGTCGTCGGCGGCGAGGACGATGGGGCGGGCGAAGTTGGCGCGGGCCGTTTCTGCGTTAACCTTGGCGTTGACGTCGTTCGCTTGAGCCCGGGCGGCGGTGCACAGGACGGCGACCGCCAGGGCGGCGGCAAACTTGATCTTCATGTCTCGGTACCTGAATGGATTATTGTTTGACTGTCACGGCGCGGCCATCGTACACGAGATCGGCCGCCTTGCCCTCCTGGCCGACGATGACGACCTTGAACCGGCGCCGCGCCTGCATGCCCGGGAACGCGCCGCGGCGCTGCGCGATCGTGAGCTTGCGCGCCGCGTCGTCCCAGTGCATGCCGGTGAGCGCGTATTCGCCGCGCTCGTAGCCCCAGCCCTCGCCCGCGTCCTCGTACCAGGTATAGTCGCCGTCAGCGCCCGGGTAGATCCGCAGTTCGATCGGCGCCTCAAGCTGTTCGGACGCATATTGCACGACAGGTCCCAGCGGGACGATGCTGCCCGCACGAACGTGCACCGGGATACGGTCGATCGGCGCGGCCACCGTTACCGAGCGGCCGCCGGCCACGCGTCGGCCCGTCCAGAAATCGAACCACGTGCCCGTCGGCAGGTACACGTCGCGGGTGCGCGCCGCGCCATCGACCGGCGTGGAGCCGGCAGCGTAGTACATCGGCGTCGTCACGGGGCTGACCATGATGCCGTCGCCGAACAGCATCTGCGACTTGAGGTCGTGCGTGCGCGGGTCGTGCGGGAACGCGAACGCCACCGGGCGGATGAACGATGCGCCGCGCAGGTGCACGAGACCGGCCTGCGAATAGATCGCCGGCAGCAGGCGGTAGCGCAGCCGGATGGCATCCACGATCGCGTCGTGGAACGGCGTGCCCGGCGCGCCGAAGTGCCATGGCTCGCGCGGCGTATCGGTGCCGTGGCTGCGGAACATGGGCAGGAAGGCGCCGAACTGCAGCCAGCGCGTGTACAGCTCGCGATAGCCCAGGTCGGCGGCGCCCTTGTCGTAATCGCCGTCCATGAACCAGGGCTTCCCGTGCGCGGTGAAGAAGCCGCCGACGTCGAACGTGATGTAGGGGTTGCCCGACGCGCTGTAGCTCTGGACCGCGGCAACCTGTTGCGCGAACACGGACCATTTGGCCGAAATGTCGCCGGTCCAGGCGACGACGCCCGCCGCCTGGCTGCCGGGATAGGCGGACCGCGTCAGGTTCACGAGACGCCGCTCGGGCGCCTGCCTGCGCCAGTTGCGCATGAAATGCTGCGCGTCGACGAGCGCGTAGGCATTCAGGTATTGCGGATCCATGACGCGGGACAGGCCGTCGATGTTGATCTCGTCGGCGCGGTCGGCGCGCTTCGAGTCCCACGTCCAGTCGGCGACTTCCGGTTCGGTCGAGTCGCACCACCACGCATCGATGCCGTGCCGGCCGAGGTATTTCCACACATTGCGGAAATAGACGTCCGCCGCCTCGGGCCGGAAGAAATCGACGTACGGCGTGCCGCCGCTCAGGTAGCCCCCCTCCTTCAGTTCCTTGCCGGGCGCATCGAGCGGGCTCGGATTCGGCCAGATCGAGATCATGACGTGCGCGTCCTGGTCGTGCACCGCCTTCGTCATCGCGGCCAGGTCCGGATAGCGCGCCGCTTCCGGCACCGGACTGCCCCAGTGGTCCGGCGTCCAGTAATTCCAGTCCTGCACGATGACGTCGAGCGGGATGCGGCGCTTGCGGAATTCCTTCACCGTGTCGACGACTTCGTCCTGCGTCCTGTAGCGCTCCTTCGACTGCACGTAGCCGAACGCCCAGCGCGGCAGCATCGTCGCGGCGCCGGTCAGCTGGCGATAGCCTTCGATCGCGCCATCCATCGACGGTCCGAGGATGAAGTAGTAATCGAGATCGTCGACGACGTCGCTCGCGACCGACATGCCCGTCTTCCCATCCGCGAACGTCATGGCGCTGTAGCTGTCGAACAGGACGCCGTAGCCGCGCGTCGACACGACGAACGGGATGGCGATGCGCAGGTTGTGCTGATAGAGCCGCTTCGTCGTGCCGCGCAGGTTCAGGTCGGCCGTCTCGTCGAAACCGAGGCCGTACAACGCTTCGTCGTCGCGCAGGCGGAACCGTGCGGTCGCCTTCCACGCGTCGCGGTCCTTCTTCTGGATATACTTGCCGGCCACCTGGCGGTCGCCGTCGACCGTCTTGACGATCGACACCGTCGCCGGATCAGGCGCCGACTTGAGAACGGGCACCTGCTGGAACGCGCGCGGCGCCGCATCGTCCTCGCGCAGCAGCACTGCGCCGGCCGCGTTGCGGAACGCGAGCGCGCCCGTCGTCCGGTTCACCGCGACGCCCACCTGCGCGGAACGCAGCACGCGGACGTCGCCTTCATCCCGCGCCGTGATCGCCCCCGGCTTGTCGGCGACCTCCGCCCGCATGAGGTGGGCGGACGCCGACCACTCCCCGTTGCGCGTGGCCGTGACGTGCACGATGCGATCGGTGACGAAATCGACCCTGACGCGGGTGTCGTCCACCCGGTACTCGATGCCGCTGCCGGACTCGCGCACGTCCCGGATCGCCGCACACGCGGCGTCCCCGCACAGCAACAGCACGGACGCCGCCAGCGCGGCCCGCAGCGGCCGCCGCATCATTGCGCGGCTTGCGTGAGCGTGACGACGGCACCGCCCGAGCCGGCGAGCTTGAGCTTCAGGCGGCTCTTGCCCGTCACGCGCGTGCCGCGCGCGGCCAGGTGGTTGCGGTCCTTGCCGTCTTCCAGGATCTCGGCCGAATAATTCGCGCCCGGCGCCAGGAAGTCCAGCGGCACGTCGACCGTGCGGCCCGACTCGTTCGTCATCGCGCCGATGTACCACGTGCTGCCCTTGCGGCGGGCGGTCACGATGTACTGGCCGATGTCGCCGTCCAGCACGCGGGTCTCGTCCCACGTGGTCGGCACGGCGCCGATGAACTTCGCGCCGTCGGCCCAGGTGCCATCCGCGTTGCGGTAGGCGTCCGGGCTGTCGGCCACCATGCCGAACGGCGAATCGTACACGACGTACATCGCGACGGCCTGGCCGCGCGTCGTCTGCACGAACGGCTTGACGTTGCGGCGCTGGCCCATGAAGTCCTTCGCGGCGATCGAACGGAAGCCGCCCGGCGTGTAGTCGATCGGGCCCAGGATCATGCGCGTGAACGGCAGGGTCACGTTGTGGGTCGCCGTGACGCGCGCGCTCCACTTGTTGTACTCGGCGCCCATCACGCCTTCCTGCGTCATGTAGTTCGGATAGGTGCGCGTCAAGCCGTCCGGCGGATACGCGCCGTGCAGGTCGACCATCAGGTGGTGCTTCGCCGCCTTCGACAGGATCTTGTGGTAGAAGTCCACCATGTCCTGGTCGGTGCGGTCCATGAAGTCGACCTTGACGCCCTTGATGCCCCACGATTCATACAATGCGAACGCGTCGTCCATCTGGCGGTCGAGCTGCTTCCACTGCAGCCAGACCCACACGCCGATGCCCTTCTGCTTCGCGTACCCGATGATCTCCTTCATGTCCATCGCGGGGATCGGCTTCAAGGGATTGGACGGCAGCGGTTGTTCGGAACTGCCTTCGTACCAGCCTTCGTCGATCAGGATGTAGTCGAGGCCCAGGCTGGCCGCGAAGTCGGTATAGGCTTTATACGTCGCGGTGTTGACGCCGGCGCCCGGCATGTCGACGCCCCAGCCATTCCACCAGTCCCACGACGCCTTGCCCGGCTTGATCCAGCTGGTGTCCGCGATCTTCGACGGGCTGCCCAGCGTGGCGATCAGGCTGGATTGCGTCAGGCCGCCCGGCGTATCGGCCACCATCACCACGCGCCACGGCGTGGCGAGGGGGGCTTCGGCCAGCGTCGTGCGGACGGCCGGGCCCTGCACCTGCACGTCGCCGTCGTAGTGCGGCGTCAGCACGACCGCGACGCCCAGGCCGCCGTCGCCGCGGCCGGAATAGTACGCGCCGGCATAGCCGCGCTTGTCCGCTTCCGCGATGGCGAACGTCGTTTTCTTGTTGCCCGTCTTGCACACGAGCGGCGCGTCGAACGTGTGGTGCGGACGGATCGTGGATGCCGGCACGGCATCGAACTCGCCTTCGTGCGAGCTGTCGAAGCGGCCCGGGTTGAAGCCCCAGCAGCGGTAGTCGGCCGGGAAGTCGAAGCGCGTGGCCTCGCCCTTGATGTCGAGATCGGCGACCTGCTGGCGCGGCAGCACGTAGCGGAAGGCGACGCCGTCGTCGTAGGCGCGGGCGACGAGGTTGACCTTGACCGGCTTGTCCTTGCCGGCCAGCTGCAGCTCGACCTGGCTGTAGCGGTCGGCCACGCTGGCGGCCTTGCCCGCGACGGGGTGCCACGTCTCGTCGACGGTCTTGTTCTCGACGCCGGTAACACGCAGCGTGGTGCCGTCCAGCGCGCCCTGGGTCGTGGAGAGGCCGAGGGGCGATTGCGCGATGACGGTCACGCCGTCGCGGATGACCGTGTATTCCAGCTTGCCGTCGGTGGCGGTGAGTTCGATGCGGGTGCGGTGGTCGGGCGAGACGACCGTGTACGGCGTGGCGGCGTGCGCCGGCAGGGCGGCGGCAACGGCGACGAGCGCCGGGATCAGGTGTACGTGTTTCATGTTCAGGCGACTTTCAAAGCGATTGCATACGGGAGTGCGGCCCGCTGCTGCGGGAGCGTGACCTGCAGGCCTTCGGGTGTCTGGCGGAACGCGAGCGCGCCGCCGCCGACCAGTTCGACGCGCGACACGGCCTGCTTCAGGTGTTCGCCGCCCGCGCGCATCGACTTGATGGTCACCTTGCCGTCTTCCGGCCAGCCCATCACGAACGCGTACACGGCGTCCTTGCCGGCCGTGAAGCGGATGTCGGCGGCGGAGAACGGCTTGCCCTTGCCTTCGTTGAAGCCGGGGCCGGACATCGGCGCCGCGGCCGCCTCCGCCACCGGTCCTTCGCCGTACAGCGCCCACGGGCGCGAATCGTAGATGCCCACGCCGTTGACGGCCATCCAGCGGCCGATTTCCTCGACGATGGCGCGTTCCTGCTCGTCGATCGTGCCGTCGCCGCGCACGGGCACGGACAGCAGCAGGTTGCCGTTCTTGCTGACGATGTCGATCAGGGTGTGCACGACCGTCTGCGCGCTCTTGTACGACTTGTTGTCGTAGATGCGGCGGTCGTAGTGCCAGCTGCCGATGCAGGTGCAGGTCTGCCACGGCAGCGGTTCGATGCGCGGGCTCTGGCCCCGCTCGATGTCCCATACCATCGACTTGCGCTGCACGTCGTCGAGGATCTTGCCGTTGACGACCGCTTCCACCTTGCCGTGCTTCGCGACGCTGCGGTTGTACATGTGCGCGGCCAGGCGCATGCCGATGTCGCTGACCGGATACAGGGGCAGCACGGTGTCGTCGTAATAGACCAGGTCGGGGTCGTAGTTGTCGAGCAGGTCGACGGTGCGGTTGTACAGCTTGTCCGCGTAGGCCTTGTCCGGCGGCAGGACGCCGCCGCCCCACGCCCAGCGCTGGTCGTTGCTGCCGCCGTCGCGGCTGACTGGGTGGTCCTGTGCGTACAGCGCCTGCGGGTCCAGGCCGTTCCACCACTGGCCCTTGCCGTCGGCCTTCTTCAGGCGGCCGTCGTACGGCACGCCGGCCAGCGGGCCGGCCTTGTCGGCGCCCTGCGCCGTCTCGAACCAGTTCCACGCGTGCGCCGCGTGCACGGAGACGCCGAAACGCAGGCCGTGCTTGCGGGCCGCGTCGCGCCAGCCCCCGACCAGGTCCTTGCCCGGTCCCAGCTTCGTCGAATTCCACTCGGGCTGGTAGCGGCTCTTGTACAGGTCGAAGTTGTCGTGGTGGTTCGCGAGCGCGACGAAGTACTTCGCGCCGGCCTTCTTGTACAGGCCCACGAGTTCGTCCGGATTCCAGCGTTGTGCCTTCCAGCGATGGATCACGTCCTTGAAGCCGAACTTCGACGGGTGCCCGTATTTCGCGACGTGGTATTTATAGTGATCGCTGCCCTCCTCGTACATGCCGCGCGCGTACCAGTCGCCGTGTTCGGGCTCGCATTGCGGGCCCCAGTGTGCCCAGATGCCGAACTTCGCGTTGCGGAACCAGTCCGGGGTTTCGTATTTCGACAACGAAGGCCAGGTCGGCTCGAACGGGCCGGTGGCCATGGGCACGCGGGCGCCGGCGGCGCCGGCATAGGGGGACATGGCGAGCGCCGGGATGGCGGCCGCCATGTGCTGCAGGAGTTCACGTCGTTTCATCGGTATCTTTCCAAGGTAGGTGGCGGCCGCTCAGGGCGGCTCTTCGTATATCCACGGGATGGTGCCCGTGGCCCCGGACGCCCGCAATTATGAAATCCGCCAGCCGCGATTACGATTTTCGCATCGGCTCCGCCGCGATCTGCGCCACGAGCGCGGCGTGGTCCGGCATCGCGCCGACCACCTGCCGGATCGTCGCGTGCACCTTGCGGAAGTGCTCCAGCAGGCGCGCCTGGTCCATGCGGTCGATCAGCGGATCGGTCCGCTCGGGGCGGATGCCGTGGCCCAGCATCATCGACGCGTACGAATCGGCCTGGAACCCTTCCTTGTCGTAGATGGTGATGCGGCCGGACGTGCGGAACAGGTCGATCTGGTGCTGCAGCGTATCGGGGATCGTCATGTTCGCGCAGTAGCGCCAGAATTCGGAATCCGTGCGGTTCGTCAGCTTGTAGTGCAGGACGATGAAGTCGCGCACGAATTCGTAGCGCTGCGCGACGAGGCGGTTGAATTCGTCGGCCAGTTCCGGGTTGCAGTCGCGGTCCGGGAAATACTGGATGAGCCAGCCGACCGCCAGTTCGATGATGTTGATGCTCGTCGATTCGAGCGGTTCGAGGAAGCCGCTCGACAGGCCCACCGCCACGCAGTTCTTGATCCACGATTTGCGGCGCCGGCCCGTCGTGAAGCGCAGCTGGCGCGGCGTGTCGAGCGGCTCCGTGTCCAGGCCGTCCAGCAGGACGCGCCCCGCCTCGTCGTCCGACATGAACGCATTGCAGTACACGTGGCCATTGCCGTTGCGGTGCTGCAGCGGAATGCGCCACTGCCAGCCGGCGCTCTTCGCGGTCGAACGCGTGTACGGCGTGAGCCGGTCGGCCAGCGCGCTGGGCACGGCCTGGGCGCTGTTACAGGGCAGCATGGCGCTCCAGTCCTCGTAGCCGGCCTTGTACACGCCTTCGATCAGCAGGCCGCGGAACCCGGTGCAATCGACAAACAAATCGCCCTCGATGCGGCGGCCGTCGCGCAGTTGCAGGGCCGTGATGAAGCCCGTCTCCGGGTGCTGCTCGACCTCGCCGACCGTGCCCTCCACGCGCTGCACGCCCCGCGCCATCGCGTACTCGCGCAGGTACTGGGCATACAGGCCCGCGTCGAACTGGAAGGCGTACGAATACGCATTGGTGGGGCCGGGCTGGTCGCCGTGCGGCGGCACGAACCGGTAGTCGTGCGCCATCGCCGTCGAGATCGACCATTCCTCGTACGACGGCATGTCCGGGTTGTCGCGCGCGAGGCGCAGCCAGTACATGAAGGCCGGGCGGTTTTCGATGGCCGGACCGAAATCGCTGAAGCCGTGGAAGAACCGGTTGCCGAGATGCCCCCAGTCGCGGAAGTCGATGCCCAGCTTGAACGTGGCCTTCGTGCGCCGGACGAAGTCGGCGCCGTCGATGCCGAGCGCATGGTTGTAGTAGCGGATCGTCGGCAGCGTGGATTCGCCCACCCCGACGGTGCCGATCTCCGGCGACTCGACGAGGACGATCTCGCACGACGCGCCCAGCTTGAGCGCCAGCGGCGCGGCGGTCATCCAGCCGGCGGTGCCGCCGCCCACGATGACGATTTTACGAATGGCCTTGTCGGGCATGATCTTCTCCAGTTCGGAAATGCAAAAACCTCCCGCGACCGGCCCGGTCGCGGGAGGCGTATTACTCACGGGGCGGCTATCAGAAAGTGTAGCCCATCCGCACCGTGTAGCGGCGACCCGTGTAGAAGTTGCCACGTTCCATCATGCCGATATTCTGCTGCATGTACTGCTTGTACAGCGCATTGGTCAGGTTGGACGCTTCCACCGAGATGTTCAGGTGCTCGTCGAAGTTGTAGTGGATGCCGGCGTCCAGCTGGCCGTAGGCACCACCCCAGACCGGCAGCGCATAACCCACCGAACTGCCCTGGTGGTAGGTCGGGCTGTTCGGATTGCCGTCGATACCGTCGGTGCCGTTCGTGCCGAAGGCGTTGACGGCCTGCAGGTACTTCGTGCGCCAGCTGTAGGCCAGGCGACCCGACCACGGGCCCTTGTCATACAGCAGGGCCAGGTTGTACGAGTTCTTCGACAGCCCGATCAGCGGCGTGTTGTCCGCGTTCAGCAGGCGGCCGTCCGTGTCGCAACCGGAGAGATCGCGGGCGAGGTTCGCGTTCAGCGTGCCCTTCGGCGTGCACCAGCCGTTCACCAGCGACTTGCCCATGTTCTGGCGGCTGTCGACGTACGTGTAGTTGGCCGACACGCCGAAGCCCGACAGCAGGCCAGGCAGCTTGTCGAAATACTGCTGGTAGCCGATTTCCGCGCCGTTCAGGCGGCCCGACGCCCCGTTGACCGGCGACGTGATCAGGAAGTCGTGCGGCGTCCCCGTCGTGTCGTTCACCGTGTACGCCGACGTCTTGCCGATGATGATGTCCTTCAGGCGCTTGTTGAACAGCGCCAGCGTCAACGAGTTGCCTTTGCCGAAGTAGTACTCGGCCGTCAGGTCGAAGTTCGTCGACGTGACGGGCTTGAGCGTCGGATTGCCGCGCGCGCTGCCCTGGTAATCGATGGAGTCCACCACCGACTTGCCGTTTTCCTGGTGCGTGTTCACCTTCTGTTCCAGCGTCGTGTAGGCCTGCATCTGGTAGAAGTCCGGACGCGTCAAACCTTTCGAGTACGCGGCGCGGAACTGCAGCTCGTCGCTGGCCTTCATGCGCAGGTTCAGGCTGGGCAGGACGTTCGTGTACTTGTTGTTGAAGTCGCGCTTGTCCGCCAGGCGCGGGATCAGCGGCACCACCGGCAGCGGGTTCTGCGGCGGATCGAACAGCGTATAGCCGGTCGCCGACATGTCGGTACGCACGACGCGTACGCCCACGTTGCCGTCCACGGGGAAGCGCAGGGTGTCGACGCCGAAGCGCAGCTGCGCGTACGCGGCCTTGGTCTTCTCATGCTGGCCGTTCAGGCCCTTGTCGTCGCCGTAGGCGGCCGGGGTCCAGGTTTGCGAGCACGGCTGCTTGCAGACCGCCTGCGTGAAGCTGTGCAGGGTGGTGAACGACGCCGGCGGGCCGCCCGCCAGCAGCCCCTGGTTCGGGACGACGACGGCGGGCGGCATCCCGGCCTTGCCGCCGAAGAAGTTCCCGAACTGTGCCATCGCGACGTCGTTCGGCAGGCGCAGGTTCGGTTTGCTCAGCCAGGCGAAGTCGGAGAGCGGCTGCCAGCCGCCGCCGGCGGTATCGACGGACCACGTCTGCGAGATCTGGGCCCAGTCGCTGTCGTGCGTCGAGCGCGTATTCGCGTCGCGGTTGGTGAAGCGCACGCCGAAACGCAGGTCGTTCAGCACGGTGCTGTCGAACGTGAACTTGGCGTCCAGGCGGGCCGCGTTCTGGGTGGCGATCGACTCGTCGCGGTGTTCCTGGGTGAAGCTCCAGTAGTAGTGGTTCGGATCGGCCAGGTAGGCGGTGTCCGCGGCGTCGAACGACAGCGTCGGCGGCGACGTGGTCAGGTTCGTGGTCAGCTTCGGCAGGAACGTGCCCGTGCCCAGCGTGTTGTCGTACCCGTACGACGAGGCGGACGTATGCTGCAGGTCGGCGGTCACGGTCCATTGGTCGGTGGCGCGCCATTGCGTGTTCCACGCGATGTCGGTCGTATCGGACTTGCGCGCCGCGATGCGGCTCTGGGTACCGATGCTGACGCCCGGATTCGACGGATCGCGCACGACGCCCCGCAGCAGCACGCCGCGGCTGTCGAATTCGGCGCCGGCGTCCAGCATTGCCGAGGACGGGGTCGTGTTCTGGGACACCGACGTTTCCGTCGTGGTCATCTCGTACTTCGAGCGGAAATAGGTCAGGTAGGACGACAGCCGGTCCTTCTTCCACTGCAGCGCGCCGTACAGGCCGTCGCGGTCGCGGTCGAAGTTATTGGTGGTCCAGCTGGCGCCGTTCGTGATCCAGCGCGTGGCGCCGCTGTTGTCGCCCACGACGGCATTGGTACGCGGCATGTACGGACTGAGGCTGGTGCCGTCGCTGCGCGTGCGCATGCGCGAATGGGCGACGTCGACCAGCGCGCCGAACTGGCCGTAGTCCGTGTTCCAGCGGTTGGACAGCAGGCCGGAGAACGCCGGCGCATTCTTGCCGCGGAGTTGCGAACGCGACGCTTCCACCGACACGGCGCCCTTGCTGCCCTTGTAGTCGAACGGCAGCGCCGTACGCAGGTTCACGAGGCCGCTGATGCCGCCTTCGATCTGCTCGGCCGACGGGTTCTTGTACACGTCCAGGCCCGTCATCAGCTCGGGCGGCACGTCCTCGAAGCTGAGGGAGCGGCCGCCGTTCGCGGAGAACGAATCGCGGCCGTTCAGTTCCGAGCGCACGTACGTCAGGCCGCGGATGGCCACCCCCGTGCCTTCGGCGGCGAAGTGCTGGATGCCGTCGCCGACGCCCTGCTGCGGGTCGACGCGGTTCAGGGTGCGGTCGATCGTGATGCCGGTGACGCGCTGCAGCACCTCGGTCACGGACTTGTCGGGCAGCTTGCCGATGTCGTCGGCGACGATCGAGTCGACGATCTCGTCCGCATTCTTCTTGCGGGCGGCGGCCGATTCCAGTGCGGCGCGCTGACCCACGACGACGACCGTGGTCGTCTCATCCTTCTTCGCTGCGTCGGCGGCATGCGCGCCGTGCGCGAACATGGCCCCGCTGGCCATCAGCACGAACTGGGCTGCGCCGGTGGCGATCGCGGTTCTCTGAAACTGCTTCACTTGGTATTCTCCTCTGCGTTTTTGTGCGTCCGTTCTTATCGGAATGCCGAAAGACGGCAAGTACCCCGTAATGGCGGTGCAACAATTTTGATAAGGAGCAACCAATGCAACAATTCTGAAAATCACCAGCACGACACATGAAAATTGCGATGTGTCTTGCCTGCGCAACGACTTGACTCAGGGCGCCGCTGTTTCCTGCGCATGTTCGGCGGGCGGGTCCTGCTGGTCCGCCAGCGTGCGGAAGGCTTTCGGGGTGCACCCGTATTCTTCCTTGAACAGCTTGTTGAAATACGAGACGTTGGCATACCCGACCGAGTACGCGATTTCCGCGACGGTCGTGTCGCTCTTCTCGGTGAGCAGCCGCGCCGCTTCGGTCAGGCGCAGCTTGTTCAGGTAACTGGTGAACGTCATCCCGAGTTCCGATTTCAGCACCTCGTTGACCTTGGTGCGGTTCGTCCCCGTCGCGGCGACGACGCCTTCCAGGTCCAGTTCGGGATTCGTGTAGTTCGTCGCGATGAATTTCAGCACCGCCGCCTTTTCCTTGTCGCGGTAAGGCTCCAGCGTCAGCTGGCGGTAGGCGACGAGCGGCAGGTCCTTCTTGAGCTGCGTATCCACGCTCGCGAGCATGGCGCGCGCGTGGCCGCGGAAGAACCACACGCCGAACGCGACCCATCCCGCCGCCACGAGGCCCGCCAGCCAGGCAAGGTAGCGGTAGTCGCGGCCGCGCAGCGTGATCCAGCTGATCTCGACGTGGGCCCGGATCCCGCCGGGGCTCTGCGGCGTCGCCCCGAACACCAGCCGCTCCACGCGGTCCAGCGTATATTCCTGGCGCGCGAGGTCGCGGTGCAGCGTATCGAACCACCAGGGGGGAATCGTCAGCCGCGTCAGGTCGAGCGACACCGGCACGCCCGCCTCGTTACACGAGAAATAGGTCGTGGCGGGCGGATAAGTCAGGTAGTTGCCCCGCTGCGACACGTGCTCGTCGAAGCTCGAGACGATGAACATCAGCGAATTGGCGGGCGCGCATTTCGCGACGAACGAGATCGTGCTGTACTTCGACAGGTCGACCTGCAGGGGCCTGCCCTTGCCGTCGCTTGCCAGCAGGTCCGCGGACGCGTTCGGATCCTGGTCGCCCGCCGGCAGGTTCAGGTCGAAGCGCAGCTTGTCGGTGGCCTTGTCGTCGACCTGGATGATCGGCGGGTACCATTGCTTCGCCGTGAAGCCGACACGCCAGCGGAGCGCGCCCGCATCGCCGGCCTCCTGCGCCGGCAGCAGCGGCTGCGACAGGTAGCTGCGGTCGACGAGCACGATCGCCAGCAGCGCGTCCGCGAGCACGATCAGCATGAACGCGTACAACGCCTTCTTATAAAACTCTTGCATATGGCATGGGGGGTGGTTGTCTCCGGCCGTCACCTCTCACGGGGACGTCGCTGGAATCATAACAGCCCACCCACGCCGGATCGCGTTTTCGTCGCCGCGTTGTAGTTATGCAACGCGGCGACACCCACCCGTCAGGGCGCCGCGCGCGTGCGCAGGGGCTTGCCGTGGACGTCGTACGCGGCCGCTTCCAGGCGCACCGTCGTCTCGCTGGCCTTCTCGTCCGCCGCGCTGGCGGCGAGGATGACCCGGTAGTCGCCGGCCGCCACGTTCCACCGCTTCGTGGCCGGATCATAGACGGCCAGCAGGCGCGGATCGATCGTCACCGTCGCCTGCGCGGCGGCGCCGGGCTGCACGTCCATCTTCGCGAAGCCGCCCAGGCGCTTGGGCGCTTCCCAGCGTGCGCCCACCGGCGCCACGTAGACCTGCGCCACTTCCTTGCCCGCCCGCTCGCCCGTGTTCGCCACGGTGAACGACGCGGTCACGACGCCGTCCCTGACCGTCGCCTTGAGGCCGGACAGCGTGAAGTCCGTGTACGACAGGCCGTGCCCGAACGGGAACAGCGGCTTGAGGCCTTTCAGGTCGAACCATTTGTAGCCGACGGCCGCGCCTTCGTGATAATCGACGTCGAAGCGGCGGTCGTTCCCGTCCAGATAGCCGTCCAGTTCGGGGCGCGGCAGTTGCGCCGTCGATGCCGGGAACGTGGCCGGCAGGTGGCCGGACGGATTGGCCTCGCCGAACAGGATGCCCGCGATGGCCTCGCCGCCGCTCGTGCCCGGATACCACGCCTCCAGAACGGCCGCCACGTCCGGCAGCCACGGCATGGCGACGGGGCCGCCCGTCTCCAGCACCACCACCGTCTTCGGATTGGCTGCGGCGACGGCCGCGATCAGGCCGTCCTGGCCGCCGGGCAGGGACAGGTCCGGCGCGTCCACGCCCTCGCCCGTCCACTGGGTCGCGAACACGACGACGGCATCCGCCCCGCGCGCCAGCGCGGCCGCCGCGGCGCGGTCGGCGCCGTCGGCATACGTGACGGTCGCGCCGGGCGCGCGCCTGCGGATCGCCTCGAGCGGCGACGACGGGTAGTACATCACGGGACCGGGCCACGACGTCGGCGCGATGCCCGGAACCGCATTGCCGCCGGCGGGATACACGAGCGACGAGCCGCCGCCCGCCAGCACGCCCTTGTCCGCGTGGCCGCCGATGACGGCGATCCGCTGCGCGGCCGGGCCCAGGGGCAGCGCGCGCGCGGCATTCTTCAGCAGGACCATGCCTTCCTGCGCGTCCTTGATCGACACGGCCGCATGCGCCTTGAAGTCGATCGACGCCGGCGCGGGCGCCACGGGGTGATCGACGACGCCGTGGTCGAACATCGTGCGCAGGATGCGGTGCGCCATGTCGTCCAGGCGCGCCTGCGGCACCCAGCCGTTCGCCACGGCTTCCTTCAGCGGCGCGCCGAAATAGTCGGCCAGGTCGAACGGCATGCCGGACTGCTGGTCCAGGCCCGCGTTCGCCGCCGGCACCGTGCTGTGGACGGCGCCCCAGTCCGACATCACCCAGCCCTTGAAGCCCCAGTCGCCCTTCAGCACGTCGGTCAGCAGCCAGCGGTTCTCGCACGAGTAGGCACCGTTGACGCGGTTATAGGCACACATCACGGCGCCGGGATTGCCCTCCTCGTTCGCGATCTGCAGCGCCAGCAGGTCGGACGTCACCGCGGCCTGCTCGGAGATCAGGACGTTCAGCGTCGTGCGGCCCGCCTCCTGGTCGTTCAGCGCGAAGTGTTTCAGCGTGGAGATCACGTGGTTCGACTGGATGCCCCGGATCTGCGCGCCGACCATGCGGCCGGCCAGCAGCGGGTCCTCGCCGCCGTATTCGAAATTGCGCCCGTTGCGCGGGTCGCGCATCAGGTTGACGCCGCCCGCCAGCAGCACGTTGAAACCGTAGGCGCGCGCTTCCGCACCGATCATGGCGCCCCCGGCGTAGGCGGTGCCCACGTCCCATGTCGCGGCCGTGTTCAGGCCGGACGGCAGCGCCGTCGCGTGACGCACGTTCGGGCCGGCCTGGCTCGCAACGCCGAGGCCGGCGTCCGTTTCCCACAGGTGCGGGATGCCCAGGCGCGGCACCCCGTAGACGAAACCGGCCGACTGGTCGTGCGACGGCGCCGGACGCTTCGTCTTCTTGCCGTCATTGTCCGCGCCAAAGTGGCCGAAGACCAGCTTGAGCTTTTCGTCCTGCGTCATTTCGCGCAGCACGAGGGCGGCCCGCTCGTCGGCCGGCAGCTTTGCGTTCATCCATGGCTCGGCGGCGAGCGCGCTGCCGCAGCAGACGGCGGTGGCGCACAGAAGCGCGATTCTGTTCCTGACGGTGGCGAGACGGTCCACTTGCATATCCTCGGGCAAAAAAAGGAGATGGTGGCCGGCGCGCGCCGCGACGGCAATTACGAAATTCGCGAGGGCCGCGCATGAAATCGCGTCAATGGAAAAAATTGTTCGCGCCTTCCGCCATTTTCATAATTGCGCCGCGCCCGCGCCAGTGCCCACAATCAATTTTCTAGACACTTCGACAGGATTCACCATGCGCACGCTGTTACTGACACTGTTCTTCCTCATCGCCGCCGGCGCCCAGGCGCAGACGACCGTGATTCCGCTCTGGCCGGAAGGCGTACCGAACGCAAAGCCGAATCCCGGCCCGGAAAAGATCGACGGAACGTTCATCAGCAATGTCTCGCAACCGTCGCTGACGTATTACCCCGCCGCGTCGGACCACCCGGCCCGGACCGCGGTCATCATCTGCCCGGGCGGCAGCTACCGGTTCCTCGCGTCCGACCATGAAGGCAAGCAGTATGCCCAATGGCTGTCGAAGCTGGGCGTCGCCGCCTTCGTACTGAAGTACCGCCTTGCAGACTACGGCCACCCGGCGCCGCTGCAGGACGTCCTGCGCGCGCTGCGCACCGTGCGCGCGCATGCGGCCGATTACGGCGTCGCGCCCGACCGCGTCGGCGTGATGGGCAGCTCCGCCGGCGGCCACCTCGCCGCCAGCGCGGCCACGCTGTTCGACGACGCGGCCGGCCGCACGGGCGCCGCGCTCGACGCCGTCAGCGCACGGCCCGACTTCGCGCTGCTGGTGTACCCGGTGATCACATTGACGCCGCCGGCCGCGCACGAAGGCTCGCGCTACGCCCTGCTGGGCGCGCATCCGACGCCGGAACAGGTGAAGGCGATGTCGGTGGAAACGCGCGTCACCGCGCAGACGCCGCCCGTGTTCCTCGTCCACGCGCAGGACGACGGCGCCGTCCCGGTCGAGAACAGCATCCTGTTCTTCCAGGCCCTCACCCGCGCCAAGGTGCCGGCCGAGATGCACCTGTTCGAACACGGCGGCCACGGCGCGGGCATGGGCGGGCCCGCCGACTTTTCGCGGTGGCCGCGCCGTGCCGAGGAATGGCTGCGCGACCACAAGCTGATCGCGCAGTAATCATACCCCGGTTGCCTAGAATTGCATCCGCAGGCCGACGTTGATGCGGCGGCCGTCGTTTTCCAGCATGAGGAACTGGCTGTCGTTGTTGGCGTACTCGTGCACCTTCGCGTTCGTCAGGTTGATCGCATCGAGGTACAGCGACAGTTGCGGGGTCAGGTTGTAGCGCAGGCTCGCATCCGTCTGGCCGTAGGCCGCGCGGTTGCGCGGCAGGGTGCTGCCGCCGCCGCAATCGATGGAGAAGTGATTGCGCCAGTTATAGCTGGCCCGTGCCTGGAACTTGCTGTTCTCGAAGAACAGCGACGCGTTGTACGACTGGCGCGACAGGCCCGGATAACCGCAGGTCACGGGACCCTCGGACGAATCGCGGTTCGCTTCCGCATCCACGTACGTGTAGTTCGCCGTCACGCCGAAGCCCTGCAGCAGCGGATGGATGTTGTCGAACGCATACTGGCCAGCCAGTTCCGCGCCCTTGATCGTGCCCGTCTGGCCGTTGCGGATTCGGGTGTCGTGCACGATCTCGTTCGGGTACTGCGGGACCTTCGTGTCCTGCAGCGACGTCTCCAGGAAGTCCGACACCTTCTTCATGAACAGCGCGGCGCTGACGTAGTTGGTCTTCGACAGATACCATTCGTACGACACGTCGAAGTTATTCGAACGCATCGGCTTCAGGTACGGGTTGCCGCCGCCGCTCGTCACGTAGCCGGTACGGCCGCCGTACCAGTTGCTGACGCCCATCTGGTTCAGCGTCGGACGGGTCAGCGTCTTCGATGCGCCGAAGCGCAGCATCATGTCGGACGTGAGGTCGATCTTCAGGTTCGCGGACGGCAGCCACGCGTTGTAGCTGTTGTCGACCGAATTCGTCTGCATCGGGCCCCAGTTCTGGATATACGTGGTGTCGTTCGGGCTTTGAACGGCCGACAGCAGGATGCGGCTGGTGCCCATGGACTGCGACTTCACGTTCATGTAGCGCAGGCCCAGGTCGCCGGACCAGCCGTCGCCTTCCCATTTCGACTGGACGAACGCGTTCGCCACCTTCTCGCGCACGGCCCACAGCGACGGCTTCGTGTAGTCGATCGCCATCGGACCGTTCGGATAAATCGACTTGTCCGCGTAGTGGGCCGGGTCGTTCGATTGCGGGATCAGGGACGGCTGGTTCAGGTACGCCATGTAGGCGTACGGATCGAAGCTCAGGAAGTTCGCCGGCACGCCGCCGCCGCCGCCGAACGGATTGCCCAGCGGCGTCACGGTGAACAGCGACGACGGCAGCGATACGTGGTAGCCGGAGAACGCGTTCCACGAATCGGAGCTCCACTGGATGTGCTCGACCTTGCGCTGCGAGTACGCCGTGCCGAACTGGAGGCCCTTGAACCAGCCCATGTCCGTCGCCCAGGATGCGTTCAGGCGGCCTTCGTGCAGGTTGTCGTGGTTGGACGCGATGGTATTCCCGACGGCGTGGGCGCGCACGGCGGTCGGATCTGCGATACCGTCGCCGAAGGTCACGGTCGGCGTCGAGCCGAAGGTCAGCACGTCGCCGTTCTTCGGCACCATGCCGGCCACGATCCACAGGTCCGGATAGCCGATCGCCGTGCGCGACGTCGACAGGTCGGCCTCCAGTTTCCAGTCCGGCGTCAGGTTCCATTTCGAATTGATGCCGTAGGCCAGCGTGGTCGACAGGCGGTCGCCGCCCTTCACGATCATGTCGTTCGAATTGGCCTCGGACAGGATGCCCGCCGCCTTCAGGCCCGGATTGTTGGCGACAAAGTTCGAACCCGGACGGTCGAAGCCCGTCACCTGGCCGTTCGCGTCCGATTTCACGTTCAGCTGGGTCGGATTCATCCAGTCGCTGATCGCGATCACCTTGTTACGCTGGTTCAGGCGCGAATACAGGGCGTCGGCCGTGATCTTCCAGTCGCGCGACGGGTTGTACTGCACCGTCGTGTTGGCGACGAGGCGCTTGCGGCTTTCGTCCTCGTTCTGGAAGCCGTAGCTTTGCGGCATGAGCAGCTTCTTCGTCGTCACGTCGGCGGCCGTCAGTCCCGTGGAATTCAGGTTGCCGTTGATCGTCTTCACGTCCAGGAGGTTCCACGCGTCGTTGAGGGCCTTGTACTGGCGCGATTTGCGGTCCGTGTACGACAGCGAGCCGGATACGCCGAAATTCTTCTCCGCGTTCGCGTAGGAGTACAGGGCGCTGAGGTTCGGCGTGTTCTTGCGCGAATTCGAATCCCACGAATCCGACACGTTGACGACGGTCGAGCTGCCGGCCTTGCCGGACAGCGGGCGCGCCGTCTGGATGTCGACCGTCGAGCCGATGCCGCCTTCCGGCAGGAACGCCTGCGACGTTTTATAGACGATGGCCTTCGAGATCAGGTCGGACGACAGCACGTCGAACGAGAATTCACGGCCGCCCGTATCGCTCGTCATCGTGCGGCCGTTGATCAGGACGTTGTTGAATTCGGGGCCCAGGCCGCGCACGGAGATGTAGCGGCCCTCGCCGTTGTTGCGCTGGATCTGCACGCCCGTCACGCGCTGCAGCGATTCGGCGATGTTCGTGTCCGGGAATTTGCCGGCATCCTCGGCCGACACGGCATCGACGACGCCGTCCTGCAGCCGCTTCGTCATCAGCGACGAGCTGAGCGACGCGCGGATGCCGCTGACGACCACCTGCTGCACTTCGCCGCCCGCAGGCTGTTCGTTCGTCGTCTGCGCGCCGGCATACGCCGTGACGCACAGTTCGGCGATCACCGTCGCCAATACGGTCTTGCTGATCCGGTTCTTGATCATATATATGTCTCCCTATCTCCGTTATATGAATAGTTGGGCGGCGACAACGTTGTCGCAGAACGACGCAAAAAAGGGGGGCATAGCGTCGTGATCGCCGTTGTCCATACGCCCGCTGGATTTATTGTACGGAGCAGTGCGATCGTTGCCACTATGGCTTCTTTACGCTCTGGCATGCCAAAAACATATAAGACGATGCGCACTGCATGGCGGCGCCTCAATAGTTGACCGCGTAATCCTTCGGGAATGCCTTGCCCGCGAACGCCTTCTTCTGCGTCCAGTCCTGGGCGGGACTCGTCCAGTAGGAATCGCCCGCCGGCAGGCCCAGCGCGAGCAGGCTTTCCGAGGCGATGTACATGCTGCCGTTGTTCGAATAGATGTCGGCCAGTTCCGGATGGTGACCGACGAAGCCGAGGGTCAGGTAACCGTCCTTCGTGAAATTCGTCGGGTCCGACCACACGGCGTCGTGCACGGCCCGCATGGCCGCCCTGACCTGCCCTTCCGGCAGGCTGGCGGGCAGCTGCTTGCGCCATGCCAGCAGCGCGAGCGGCTGGAACACGGCCGTGCGGTACGTGAGCGAGCGCCCGATCGGCGGATACGTGCCCGTCGGCGAAATGAAGCGCTCCAGGTGCTCGCCGTAGCGCTGCATCCGCTTCATGGCCTGGACGCGCAGGTCCGCCGGCTTGCCGTTCCAGAACGGTGCATTGTGCCGCTCCAGCACCTCGAGGATCTCGACCAGCATCGGGTACATCACGTACGAGTTGTAGTAGTCGAAGTGGAACGTCTCGCCATCCTTGATCCAGCCGTCGCCCACGTACCACTCGTTCACCTTGCGGATCGCGACGTTCGTGCGCATCGGGTCGGCCTGCTCGCCGACCGACAGCAGGAACGCCTCGTTCATCGCCGCGAACAGCATCCAGTTGATGTACGGCGGCTCCACGCGGCGCAGGCCCTTGATCTCGGTGACGATGCGCTGCTTCGTCGTCGCGTCCAGCGGATCCCACAAGGCTTTCGGCGCACGCAGCAGCGCGTTCGTGAAGTAGGACGAGTCCACGAGGGCCTGCCCATGCTCGCGCCAGGACAGGTAGTCCGGGCTGTTCGGATCGACGGCATGCGCATACGACTGCAGCGCGAGCTGGCGCAGGCGCGCGCGCAGGCGGCCTTCCGGCGTCGCATCGTCGGGCAGCGCCAGCCACGGCGCGATGCCCGAGATCAGCCGCCCGAAGCATTCCAGGTAGGCGACCTGCGGGCTGCGGCCGTCCCACGTGGGGCTCAGCTCGAGCGCGAAGCGTTTTTTCAGCTCGCCCTTCGCCATCGCTTCCAGGACCGGCTCGGCCATCCGGCGCAGCAGGTTCAGCATCCAGTCGCGGTCGTTCCCTGTGCGCGGGGCCGGCGTCGCCGCGTCGGCGCCCTTCAAACCCATCGCACCGGCGGCGGCCGCGAAGCTGCCCATGAAGTGTCGTCGTTTCATGCGTCTCCTTCGTTGTTTATTTATCCACGACCAGCGTATCGCCCACGTAGGCGCGGAAATGGCGGATGCGTCCCGCGGTGCCGTCCGGACCCTGGCGCGGCACGTAGCGCAGGCCGGCCACGTCCATCGACCGTCCCAGGTCGATCACGAGGCGGTGCGGATACGCGGCCTTGTCGGCCGTGATCCAATAGTCGCTGTTCTGGCCATTGATCGCGTTCAGCGCGCCGCCGTCTTCCTTCGTCGCTTCCTCGCTGTCGACCCAGGCGATGGTCCAGTTGGACTGGTCCAGCGTCTTGCCGTCCTTGTCCAGCAGGGCCAGTTCCGCGACCGCCGCATACGGCTTGCCGTCGAACGCGTCCAGCCCCTCCAGGCAGAACTGGCGGCCCTTGACCGCCGCGGCGAAGCGCACGTCCTGCGTCTGCGAGCCGGGCGCGAATTCGCCTTCGTGCGCCGGCTTCACGCCATCCAGTTGCACGCGCGCCGTGCTGGGCGGACGGGGGAAGTCGCGTTCGCGGTGCAGCTGGTCGAGGATCGGGGTCTCCAGGCCGGAGATCGTCGGCGTGCCCTGCCCGCGCGGCCCGGTGAGATCCAGCACGACGACCTCGTTGCGGCCCTTGCGGATCCACGGGCCCGGCAGATACATCGTCTGCGTGGGGCCGATGCTCCAGAACCTGCCGAGGCAACGGCCGTTGACCCAGACGACACCCTGGCCCCACGCGGACATGTCGAGGAAGGTATCCTCCGTGCGCGCCGCATCGAAGCCGCCGCGATAGAACGCCGCGCCCTTGCCCCGGCCCTTTTTAAAGGCGAGCTTCGGCAGCACGCCGTCCGCGTCGAAGTCGAGCGCGCGGATTTCCCAGTTCTCCAGCGGTTGCGCCGCCGCGCCTTTCGGCGTGAACGTCACCGGGCCGTGGATGCCCTTGCGGTCATGGATCTCCACGCCGAAGTTCACACGCGCGATCGTGTACAGCAGGATGTCCAGCACGGCCGGCTTGCTGCGCGCCGGCACGTCGACCTTGTAGCGGCGGTAGCGCGTGTCGAACGTGCCGATCGGCTTGCCGTCGAGCGTGATCCACGCGAGGTCGCGCGCACGAGCCACTTCCACGACGCCCGCCGGGCCGGCCGGCAAGGTCACGCGGTACGAGACGAGACCGCGGCTGATGTCGTACTGCTCGATCGGCTTGGGTGAAACGTCCTTGATCACGCGTGCCGGCAGGCTCGCCTTCACCGGAACGGATTCCGCCAGCGCGAACGGAGCGATCGTCATCACCGGATTGCGCGGCGGCGGTGCCGGCAGCTTTTCGCCCGGCGCCAGGAACGGGGTCATCGCGGCGCGGTACGCATCGAATTTCTCGCCGATCCAGCCCGCCTCGCTGATCGGCGCATCGTAGTCGTAGCTCGTCGTATCGGGCCGGAACGGACGGTCGCAGCCGCCCCACAGGCCGAACGTGGTGCCGCCGTGCGCCATGTACAGGCTGAACGAACCGTTCGCCTTCAGCATCGCGGCGATGTCCTTCGTCGCGCCTTCCACGCCGCCGCGGCGGTGCGGCGAACCCCACGTGTCGAACCAGCCGGAGTAGTACTCGCCGCACATGCGGGGGCCCTTCTGCACGGCGTCCAGCGCCTTGAAGCCGGCGGCCGGGTCGCTGCCGAAGTTCGCCACCGTGAACAGTTCCGGAATATGCGTGCGGGCGACGGCATTCGTCGGATTGCACTGGAACAGCGGGACGTCGAAGCCCGCATCCAGCAGCGCCTGGCGCAGGACGCGCAGGTAGCCCACGTCGTCGCCGTAGAAGCCGTACTCGTTCTCGACCTGCACCATCAGGATGTTCCCGCCGTGCGTGACCTGCTGCGGCCCGAGCACGCGTCCGACCTCCTTCATCCAGCGCCGCGCCGGGGCCAGGTACGCCTCGTCGCGCGTGCGCAGGAACGCGTCGCCGTCGTGCTTGAGGAGCCACCACGGCATGCCGCCCATCTCCCACTCCGCGCAAGCATAGGGGCCGGGACGCAGGATCACCCACAGCCCCTCCTGCTGCGCGAGCCGGCAGAATTCGGCCGCGTCGCGCTGCGCAGCCCAGTCGTAGCGGCCTTCTCTCCATTCGTGGTAATTCCAGAACAGGTAGGCGCACACCGCGTTGAGGCCCATCGCCTTGATGGTCTTCAGGCGGTGCGCCCAGTACTCGCGCGGCACGCGGGCGAAGTGCATTTCGCCGCAGCGGATCTGGATCGGCTTCCCGTCCAGCAGGAAGTCGTGCTCGCCGATCGCGAAGCGTTGCGAGGCGGCCGCGTGAATGGTGCCCGTAAAGGGCAGGAGTGCAGCGGATGCCGCCGCGCCCTGCAGCAGGCGCCGGCGTTGGAAACTGATGGTCATGTGGTCGTCGATCGTAAGGAATTAGAGCTTGCCGCGCAGGCCGAACTTGATGGTGCGGCCATCATACTTCGCATAGTCCATGCGCGTGCGGTGGCCGTCGCCGTACTGGCCCGTCGCGTCCTCGAAGTAATCGTACGACAGCGTGTTGGTCAGGTTCAGCGCATCGAGACGCAGTTCCAGGTTTTCGGTCAGCTTGTAGCTGATGGTGCCGTCCAGGTAACCGCGGGCGGCGCGCCAGCGGATCAGGTCATCGCCGTTGTTCTTCGGGTTATCCCCGTGCAGCGAACGGCCCTTGTAGTTGTACGACAGGCGCATCGCCAGGGGACCGCGCTCGTAATAGGTCGTGAAGCTGTACGCGTACTTGGGCACCGAGTTGACTTCGATCTCCTTGCCGGCCGTCGTGATCCATTTCTGGCTGTTGAACGGGTCGATGTGCGTGTAGCTGGCCAGCGCGCCCAGGCCCTTGAACGGATCGGGCAGGAAGTTGAAGTCCTGCTGGTACGCGAGCTCGTAGCCTTTCAGCGTCTGCTGGCCCGCGTTGCCGTAGGTGCGCAGCGTCATCGGCAGGTTCGGGTCGACGTGGCCGTTCTTGTCCTGGAAGATCGCGCCGAGCGCCGTATCCGGCAGGCCCAGTGCGCCGAACGTGGTCTGCGTCGTGCTCGAGACGGTGGCGTCGGTCAGCTCCTTCCTGAAATACGCGGCCGACAGGAGGCTGCCCGGCTTGAAGTACCATTCCAGGCTCGTGTCGAGGTTCTTCGACTGCTGCGGCTTCAGGTTCGGGTTGCCGGCGGTGGCCGTGTTGTCGAACGGGTTCGGGATGACGGTCTGCGCGGCGATGATCGACAGCGATGCGCGGCTGATCGTCTTGCCGTACGACGCGCGCCAGATCACGTCTTCCGTCAGGTCGTACGCGGCGCTGACGGCCGGCAGCACGTTGGTGTACTTGCCGTGTTCCTGGTTCGGCAGGTAGGCGCCGCCCGCGCCCGACTTCTTGTAGTTGTCGATGCCGAGCTTCGTCTGCGCCCAGCGCACGCCGGCGTTGATGCGCAGTTCGCGGGAGAGCACCTCGCCCTTGAAGTCGGACTGCACGAAGCCCGTCGTGACCTTCTCTTCCGCGCCGAAGCTCTGCGCCGGCGTGAAGGCGGCGGGCGTGTTGAACGCGAGCGGGTCGTACGTGGAGTACGTGTAGGCGCGCGTGAACGTGCCGAACTTGTGCGGCCAGCCGTCGCCCATGTCCAGGTTCGGGATCGGCAGGGTCGACACCATGTTGCTGCGCAGGCCCGCGTCGCCGAACGACTTCAGCTTGGCCACCATGGCGGTCGTGCCGTTGCGCTTCTCGATGGTCTTCGTCGTGTCGACGTACACGAGACCGCCCTTGAAGTGCCCCGTCCAGTCGCCCCACAGGTCGTAGTCCTGGTCCAGCACGAGGCGGGCCTGGCGGCCCTTGTCCGTCTCGCGCGTCCAGCCGGTGTTGATGTCGAAGCCCGTGAAGTTGGCGGGATTCGTGTAGTCGACGTTCGACGACATCGACGGGTACACGTGGTCCGAACCGTAGTCGATGGTGGAATCGACGCCGAAGATCTGGCCCGACAGCGTGTCCTGGTAGCTCTTCGCATCGCTGTTGTTGGCCGACAGCTGGCCGGTCAGCACCGTACCCTTTTTCACTTCCCAGCGGCCGTTCAGGGCGAGGTAGCCGAACTTGGTCTGGTCCTCGCCGTACGTGACGCCGCTGCTGTACGACGTGTTGCCGAACGTGCCCGTCAACAGGTTCGACGCCGGGTCGATGTGCACGTCGAGCGGCACGAGGCCGTTGTGGCCCGCCTGCCCGGCCGGCGCGTTGCGGTTGGTCGTCTTGCTGTTGCGGATCAGGATGCCGTAATAGAGCTCGTCGCGGCTGTTCTTCAGTTGCGAGGCCAGGCCGTCCAGGCTGATATTCAGGCCGCCTTCCTTGTACTGCAGCGACGTCACGAGGCCGTCGCGCGTGCGGCGGTTCTGCGAGCCGTAGAAGCGGTAGATGCGGGGCAGCAGCGCGTTGTCGATCTGGTCGCGCGTGTAGCCGGACAGGTTCGCGCGCGGATCGTCATAGTCCAGCTGCAGCGCAAAGTTGCCCAGCACGGGCGACGCGCTGCCGCGGCGCGAGCTGTTGTAGCCGCCCGTCGCCTCGAAGCCGGACCGGTTGTTGACGGCCTTCGAATGCGACGCACCGGCGAGGAAGCCCCAGTTGCCCCACGTGTTCGAGTACAGCGCGAACAGGTTCGGGTCCGTCTTTTCCGACATCGTGTTGTAGGCGGCCGACACGCCGTAACGGACGGTGCGCTTCGGATTGTCGAACGGGCGCGGCGTCTGCAGGTCGACCACGCCGCCCATGCCGCCTTCCGGCAGTTCGGCCAGCGGGGATTTATAGAAGTCGACGCGGCCGAACAGTTCGGACGCGAACACGTCGTAGTTGAAGCCGCGCGCGGCGCTGCCGATGGTGCTCGTCGACGTCGTGTTCACGGGCGCGCCGTTCAGCGTGGTCACCGTGTATTCCGTCGGCAGGCCGCGGATCGAGATGCGCTGGCCTTCCGCCGAGCTTTCGTCGCGGTTCAGGATCACGCCCGGCACGCGCTGCAGCGACTCCGCCACGTTCGCCTCGGGGAACTTGCCGATGTCTTCGGCGACGATCGAATCGCGCACGCCGATGGCCTGCTGCTTCAGGTTCAGCGCCTTCTGCAGGCTGGAACGGAAGCCCGTGACGACGACCGTGGTCGCGGCGGGCGCATCGGCGGCTGGCGGCGCCGGTTCGGTGGTGGGTGCGGCGGGCGCGGACGCATCCTGTGCCAGGGCCTGGTTCCCATAGGCGGCGGCCAGCGCCACCGGCAGCAGCGTGGCGAGCAACTTCTTGTTCATCTTGTCTCCATTCTTGTGTCGTTATTGGAACATGGGGTGCCGGTCTGGGGCACGATTGCTGTGGTCTTTACGCCGGCTGGTGGTCACGTTACCACAAGCGATTATTAAAGGGCAATAGTGCACGCATGAAGCGGATCGGCGCATAACTCCTTGTTTTTACAGGATATTGGCCACCGTGTCGGCAAATCTTGTGTCTCGCCGTAACGACAGCCATGTCAAACGGTCATACCTTTGACGAATTTTGTGATGTACGTTGTCTCATTTTTCCGTCAGACTGCCCCTCATGCGTAAAGTCAGCAAACTCAGTGAAGTCGCCCGGCTCGCGGGCGTGGCCCCGATCACGGCATCGCGCGCCATCCGTGGCGCGGGTTATGTGTCGGCCGAGACGCGCGAGCGCATCATGGCCGCCGCCGCGCAATTGAACTACACGCCCGATCCGCTGGCGCGGCGCATGCGCGGGGAGCGCAGCCGGCTGCTGGGCGTGTTCGTCAACAATTACGGTCCCGTCGTGCTGCACGAGATCATCCGCGCCCTCTCCACGCACGCGCGCGCCCAGGGCTACGACCTGCTGCTGTTCAATGCGGAACGATTCGACAGCCCGGACCGCATGGCGACGTGCGACCTGCTGGGCAAGCTGTGCGACGGGCTGATGGTGGTCATGCCGGGTGCGGACGACCGCTTCCTGGACGCCATCGAACGCCAGCAGGTGGCCAGCGTCGTGATCTGCTTCGACGCGCGTCCTCTCGCGGTGCCCGTCGTGGCGGCGGAAAACCGCCTCGGCGCGCGCGTGGCCGTGAACCACCTGCTCGACCTGGGCCACCGCCGCATCGCATACATCGCCGGCAATCCGGGCACGGGCCAGAGCGTGGAGCGCGAACGGGGCTATGTGGATGCGCTGCAGGCAGCCGGCATCGCACCCGATCCCGCGCTCGTCGTCAACGGCGCGTTCGTGCAGCCGGGCGGCTATGCGGCGACGGAGCAGCTGCTCGCCCTCCCCGTCCCGCCGACCGCCATCTTCGCCGCGAACGACGAGATGGCGTTCGGCGCGATCGACGCCATCAACAGCCGCGGGCTGAAGGTCCCCCACGACATCTCCGTGATCGGCTTCGACGACATTCCGACCGCGAGCTGCGTGTTCCCGAAGCTGACGACGATGCACCAGCCGTTCGATACGATCGCCGCCTATGCCGTGCGCGAAGTGGTGGGCATGATCGCGGGCGAGACGACCGGCGCCGCGCGCATCGCGTTTCCCGCAAAGCTCACGGTGCGCGATTCGACCGGGCCCGCACCGCAGGCGGAGCCTATGCCGACGACGCCGCGCCGACCCGCCCGCGCGCGGCGCGTGCCAGTGTCCGGAACATGACCAGGCTGGTCCCCGCCAGCAGGCCTCCCACGAGCAGGGTCAGGCCGTAGAAGTGGCCCGTCGTGTCGAGTAATGGGCCGAGCAGGAAGCTCAGCACGATGTTGGACGTGGAGAACAGGAAGCGCTTGGCGCCGTCGAACTGCAGGAAGCGGGCGCGCGGGAACAGCACCATCGGCAGCGACGCGGACGCCGTGTAGTAGCTCCCCGCGACGACCGCGTGCAGCACGTATACGACCGCAAAACTCTGCATGTCGTGCACGGCGAGGAAGCCGCCGGCCCCCACGCACAGGTACAGGCCCATCGACCACACCGTGACGCTGGCGGCGCTGTAGCGGTCGACGAGCCAGCCGATCACGGACGACAGCCCGATCGACAGCGTGTACGACAGGGCCAGCAGCCGGCCCAGCGTGGCCTTGTCCATGCCGATCGATTCCGCGTACAGCTGCGAGAACGTATTGAACGGCATGAAGGTCAGCTCGGACGCCGTCAGGGCGAAGAACACGAGCAGGAAGTAGCGGTCCGACAGGCATTCGCGCCAGTACGCCCGGCCCATCGCGCGCCACGTCACGGCATCGTGGCCATCCACCGACGGCGGGCCATATTCGCCCTCCTTGAGGCGCAGGCACATGAGCATCACGGCGACGCCGAAGAACAGGCCGATGCCGAGGAAGACTTCACGCAGGTGGTGTTCCGTCAGGCGGAAGAACCACAGGTTGAACAGGATGCCGGCGGCGAGGCTGACGATGCGAAACGCCGCGTAGAAGCGCCCGAGCACGGGGCGCGGCACGATGTCGTTGACGAGGCCCGCGTAGAGCGCGAGCGTGACCAGTGCGACGCCTTCGAACACGGTCCAGAACAGGCAGAACCACGCCAGCACGCACGTGTCGACGCCGGGCGACAGCGTCCCGAGCAACTGGTCGGTGACGCGGCCGAACGTGGCGCAGTTGCCGAGCGCAATGAGGACGAGCGCGGCGACGGGCGTGATCCCCATCAGGAACGGCAGCCGCCTGCCCCAGCGGCTGCGGAAACGGTCGGAGCGGAAGCCGACGATGGGCACGAGCACGGCGCCCAGCAGGGCCGGCAGCGCGGACACGAGCACGGCGATCATCGTGTCGCTGGCGTGGTGCTGGCGCAGCAGTTCCATGACGCCCGGGATGGCCGAGCGGTCGCGGAAGGCGATGGCGAACTCGCCGAACAGCAGCCAGAACACGACGATGGCGAGGCCCGCCGTCGTGTAGCGCAACGTACCGACGGCGTGGGCGCTTTTGTCTTCCAACATGGACGCGTTTCCCACTAACAAGAGCTAGAGCATCGCCGCAGCGTAAAAAAAGCGCAAGCTTTTAATTCGGGGTCAGAGCACATTTCGCGCGCGATTCGGGGTCAGAGCCCTTTTTTGTGCACGAGCCCAAAAGCAACACTTCGCAGTCTGCCGAATCGGACGCGCTCGTCGACATGTCGGTGCCGCCACGGTCGCCGTCGGAGTTGTTGCAGTCTACGCAATTGATCGGAAATGTGCTCTGACCCCGAATTTTGAAAAAAACGTGCTCTGACCCCGAATTCAAAAAAAAAGCCTGCCATCCCTGGGCAGGCCGAACACGGGCACGGGGGCCCGCGAAGGAGAGAAATCAGTGGGCCAGTTTCGCCATTTCGGACGCAACCAGCAGCACGGCGCCCACGCCGAAATGGGCCGTCGAATCGCGGTCGACCACCTGGCCGGGGATCGCGCGGTCGCCGATGGGCTGCACGTAGCCGACCTTGCCGTCGGGCTGGATGGCCGTGCGGGTCAGGTAGTCCCAGCCCTTCGCCGCCACCGGCAGGTACGTGCCGCGGTCCAGCAGGCCGTTGTTGATACCCCACAGCATGCCGTAGGTGAAGAACGCGGTGCCGCTCGTTTCCGGGCCCGGCGCGTGGGCCGGGTCGAGCAGGCTGCGCGTCCAGTAACCCTCCGGCGCCTGGATGCCTTTCAGCGTCTGCGCCATCGCGCGGAAGCGCTCCTCGAACATCGGCCGGTACGGATCGTCGCGCGGCAGGTCCGCCAGCACCTTCGCCAGCGCGGCGAATACCCAGCCGTCGCCGCGCGCCCAGAAGTCCTTCTTGCCGTTCACGCTCCGGTGCTTCGGATAGACGTAGCGCGCGTCGCGGTAGTACAGGTGCGTCTCCGGGTCGTACATCAGGTTGTTCGCGTACTCGAAATACGCGACCATCCTGTCGAGATAGCGCCGGTCGCCCGTCAGGTGGTACATCTTCGTCATCACGGGCATGACCATGTACAGGCCGTCCGCCCACCACCAGTAATCGACGCGGTCGGTGCCGATCTCGTACCCCATCACTTCGCGTGCACGGGCGACGCGGCGCGGATCCTGCGGACCGAGGCGATACAGGTCGATATAGCTCTGGAAGCAGACCTGCCAGTCGCCGAACAGCACGTGATCGTCCGTCTCGCCATACGTGAGCTTCCACTCGGCCTTGTTGTCGGACTTGGCACCCTTCCAGCCGTTGTACTCGGCCCACCGCTCGGAATACTGGCGATACGCCTCGTTGCGCGTGACCTCGTAGGCGGCGAGATTCCCCGTGTGGTACACGGCCACGTTCCAGAACGACCATTCCGTCGCCGGCGTCGTGCGCTGCCAGTAGCCGTTCACCTTGTCGATGACGGCGAGCGCCTCGGCCCGCGTCGGGATCGTCGTGCGCGCTTCCTGCGCCGGGACGGCCGCGCGATTGCTCGCCATATCCGCGCAGCCGGCCAGCAGGAGCATGCCACCCGCCAGAACCGCCGCCATCGTTCGCTTCTTCATGTCACTCCTTCAGGTTTCAAGTCGCTATCGTTACGTTCAGGTCGCCGCTACCGACGGCCTGCGCGGACGCCAGCCGGATGCGGTACAGCGCGTCGCCCCATTCATGTTTCAGGCCCGCGTCTGCGAGCGCCAGCCGTTCGACGTCGGCACGCAGCGCGCGCGGATCGAATTTCAGGTGCACGGTCCGGCCGCCGTCCACCGGAAGGGACACGACGCCCGCCTGCGTCGCGCCGGGCTTGCGCGGCGTGACGAAGACGAGGGCCACGGGCGCGGGACGGGCCAGCGCGAACGTCTCGCGCAGGCTCACCGCGCCCGCAGCGCGGTCGAGCGCGATGCGCCGTTCCCACGCCTCGATGCCCGCCTCGGGGCCGTACGCGGTGGCCAGGTCCATCGTCATGCCCGTCGCATCCGGCCCATCTTCGGCGCGCACCCGGCTCGCCCGGTCGCGCGCGTCCCTGCCGGCCTGCATCCGGCCGCCCACGAGCGGCAGGTTGTGCCAGCCCGACTGCATGGTCCAGATGGTGTACCTGTCCTTGCTGAACGTCTTGGCCGTGTAGGCTTCGACGCCGGGATCCACGAACACCGGCTGGCCGTCGTGGAACACGATGAAGCTGCCGGAATCGTGGTGGCCGTGGCTGCGCGCGTTCGACGCGGCCTGCACGGCGAGGAAGAACCCCTCGCTGGACCCGCCCCGCGCCCGCGCCGTCATCAGGCCGAGGGCGGGATACCAGGATGCGCGCTGCAGGGCGTCGCGGCCTTGTGTCGCCCGCATGCGCGCGACCTCCAGCACGTCGGCCACGTCGCGCGCGAGCCGGCCCTGGTCCGAGAGCGTGATGCCGCGCGCGGGCGCACGGAACGCGCCGAACGCGGCCAGGTCGGCGTCGCCCGTGGCGCGGCCGAAGCGGTGCAGCAGCGGCGGCGAATGGTGCACCTTCGCGTGCGCGTCGCCGTAATTCACGTACCAGTCGCCGGCCACGTGCACGTCGAGCACGTAGTGGCCCATGCGGCGCACGAACGGGTCCGCCGCCAGGCCGACCGCACCGCCGGTTGCGGCGTCCAGCGCCATCAGGCTGTCGAGATAGGGACCGGCGGACAGCGTCCAGTAGCCCGGCCCCTCCTCGCAGGCGCCGTCGTCCGAATAATCTTCCAGGAAGCCGTCCAGGCAGCGGCAGATCTTCAGGGTGGCCGCCATGCGGCGCGCAGGATCCGGCTCGAGCAGCAGGTTCGCTTCCAGCCAGCTCGACGCGATCCACGACGTCCAGTTGTTCAGCGGCTCCTTCTTGTCCTTCAGGCCCATCCACTTGAAATCGTCGCGCGCGAGGCCGGGGTCGAGGATGCGGCGCTTCACTTCCGCCGCGATGCGCACGGCAAGCAGCGGCGACACCGTGCGCAGCTGCTCGCCCACCAGTTCATGAACATAGGCCAGCGTCACGCCCGTCTCCGCCGCGAACAGGTCGATCACGGGTTCGTCCGCATCGGGCAGGCCCACGCCGCGCTTCTGCATGCCGCTGTGCGCCGGCAGGCCCCAGAAGGTTTCCTCGCACACGTGCCAGACGCCGTCAGCGATCGCGTGCAGGTAGCGTCCCTGCCCCTGCACGCATTCGGCCAGCACGAGGCCCGCCAGGCGGCTGCGGCGTTCGAAATAGCGCTGTTCGTAGCGGGTGCGGTTGCCGTTTTCCGAAAACTCCAGGAACAGGCTGGCCGGCAGCTGCGGCCATTCCGTGCCCAGCCAGGCGTCGGCCCGGGAGACAAGTGCCGACGCCACGTCGGCCGGCACCTGCGCCCACGCGGCGCGGTCGCCCGCCCGCGGATACGGATGCCACGCCCCGGGCGGCAACAGGCGCCGGCGCAGCAGGGCCTCGTCGACGACGGAACGCAGGTAGCGCTTGGGCACGCGCGGCGACGCAGCCGCACCGCCCTGCTCCCTCGCCGGCCGGACCGCCGCGCGCAGGCCGGGCGCGCCCAGCAGCGCCAGCGCACCCAGTCCGCGGGTGAGCGCATTCCTTCGGTTCATGTCGTCTCCCTGATGAGTTGTGACAACGTTACCACTCACGTTCGCAAAAGACAATAGGCTTTCGCTCAACCCGGTGGTCGATTCAGAGAGCGGGATTTGGTGGTAACGATGCCATCGGGGCCGTCAACCCTTCGGCGCGGGCCCGGTGGAATCGCGGATGACGAGGCGTGCCGGCAGCTCGATGCGGAAGCCCTCGGCCCGGCCGTTGCGGATGGCGCCGACCAGCTCCCCCACCGCGCGCACGGCGATCTCGTTCAGCGGCTGGCGCACGGTCGTCAGTTTGGGGAAGACGACGGCCGCCCGGATCACGTCGTCGAAGCCGACGACGGAGAGGTCGTCCGGCACCTTGAGGCCGGCATCCGAAATCGCGTCCATGGCGCCGAACGCCATCGCGTCGTTGGCGGCGAAGATCGCGGTGGGCGGTTCGGGCAGCTTGAGCAGCGCCCGCGTCTCCGTGAAGCCGCTGGCGTCGTTGAAATCGCCCTGGCGCAGATAAGCCGGCTCGATCGCGATGCCGGCCGCGCGCAGCGCATCCTCGTAGCCGCGCTGGCGCTCCTCGCTCTGGCCCGTGAACGACGTGCCCGCGATGAAGGCGATGCGGCGGTGGCCCAGCCCAAGCAGGTGCTCGACGGCGCTCTTCGCCGCGAGGCGGTTGGAACCGAGGACGACGGGCAGGTCGATCGGGCGCGCCGCGAAGCTCACCAGCACGCACGGGGCGTGCGTGCGTTCCAGCTTGTCCAGCAGGCCGTCGTTCGCGTCCGGCAGCAGGAGCAGCAGGCCGTCGCACAGCTTGCGCAGCATCTCGGCCGTACCGGCGCGGCGCGCGTCGTCGAAGTGGTCGGCGTTGAACACGATGAGGTCGAAGCCGAGCCGGCGCGCCTCGTCGTTGATCGCGCTGAGCAGCTCGTGCAGCACGAGCGAGCGGAAGCCGTTGACGAACACACCGACGAGGCCCGAGTTCCCGCCCCGCATCTTCTGCGCGATCATGTCCGGCGTATAGTCCAGCTTCGCGGCCGCCGCGAGCACGCGCTCCCGCGTCTCCTTCGCGACCCGCCCCACGCCGCGCAGCGCGCGCGACGCCGTGATCAGCGACACGCCCGCCTCTGCGGCCACTTCCGTCAACGTACTTGTTTTCTGCATTCCGATTCCGATTCCGATTCCCACTCCGTAACGACAACGTTACCTAATTCATTCTGAACAGGCAACACCGGCTTTGCCCGCCACGCAAAAGTCTTGCCGGCCGCCGCCGGATTATCGCAGGCGGGCCCGCCCGCTACAGTGACACCATCTTTTCACCGGAGTCCTCGCATGGCAAACGTTCTTTCACCCACCCGTCTCGGCGACCTGACCCTGCCGAACCGCGTCGCGATGGCGCCCGTCACGCGCGCCCGCTCGGGCACCGACGGTGTCCCCACCGCCGCCAACGCCGCGTATTATGCACAGCGCGCTGCGGCGGGCCTGATCGTCGGCGAAGCGACCAACGTGTCGCAACACTCCGCCGCGTTCGAACTGGCGCCGGGTCTCCACAACGACGCGCAGGTCGCCGGCTGGCGCCGCGTGATGGACGCCGTGCACGCGGCCGGCGGCCGCCTGTTCGCGCAGCTGTGGCACAGCGGCCGGGTGAGCTCCTACGCACTGCTGGACGGCCGTGCCCCGCTGGCGCCGTCCGCCGTCAACGACGACCTGCACCTGCTGCAGCCGTACGCCGCGCTGGAAAACGGCTTTTATACGCGCATCGCGGCCTCTCCCGCACGCGCCATGACCGTGCAGGACATTCACGCGGCCGTCGAGGCATTCCGCGTCGCCGCCCGCAATGCGATGCGCGCCGGGATCGACGGCGTCGAACTCCACGCCGCCAACGGCTATCTGCCGCACCAGTTCCTGTCGCCGCACACGAACCGGCGTGACGATGCGTTCGGCGGCTCCCCCGCCAATCGCGCGCGCTTCCTCGAACTGGTCCTGCGCGCCGTGCTGGACGAAGTGCCGGCCGGCCGCATCGGCGTGCGCCTGTCGCCGTTCGCCGCTTATAACAATGCCACCGACCCGGCCACGGAAGAGACGTATGCCTACGTCGCCCGGATGCTGGGCGAGGCCGGCATCGCCTACCTCCACGCAGCCGATTCGAACGCGTGGGCCGGCGCGCCGGACATGGACCGCATCCTCGCCGTGCTGCGTCCCAACTTCGGCGGCGCCATCATCGCCAACGGCGGCCTCGATCCCGCCGCGGCCGACGCGCTGATCGCATCCGGCATGGCCGACCTGGCATCGTTCGGCCGCAGCTTCATCGCCAACCCCGACCTCGTCGACCGCATCCGCCGCGGCGGCCCGTACAACACGCCCGATCCGTTCACGTTCTACGGCGGCGGCGTCCATGGCTATCTCGACTACGAGCCGCTCGCCGCCTGACCGAAAGGAAGTCGCGCCCGTTTTCACACGGGCGTAGATTCCGTCACCATCACAAGGAGTTTTCATGCACACCCCTGCCAGACACGCACCCGACATCGCCCCCGGCATGGTCCGGCTGCTGGCGACGTCCGCCGGCCTGATCGTCGCCAACCTCTATTACGCCCAGACGCTGGTCGGCCCGATCAGCGCCGCGACCGGCCTGTCGCCGCAAGCGGCCGGCCTGATCGTCACCTTGACGCAGGTCGGCTACGCCCTCGGCCTGCTGTTCATCGTGCCGCTGGGCGACCTGCTCGAGAACCGCAAGCTCGTGTTCACCGCCCTCCTCGCCACGGCCGCCGCGCTGGCCGCCGCCGCGTTCAGCACGAACGCGTGGATGTTCCTCGTCGCGTCGCTGGGCATCGGCCTCGGCTCCGTCGCGGCGCAGATCCTCGTGCCGTTCGCCGCGCACCTGTCGCACGAAGCGACGCGCGGCCAGGCCGTCGGCAAGGTCGTCAGCGGCCTGCTGCTGGGGATCATGCTGGCCCGCCCGGCCGCGAGCCTGGTCGCGGACCACGGCAGCTGGCACGTCGTGTTCGGCGGCGCCGCCGTCGCCGTGTTCGTCCTCGCCTTCGTCCTGCGCGCCAGGCTGCCGCAGCGGGTGCCCGTCCACAGCCTGTCGTACGGCCGCCTGATCGGATCGTTGTGGCACCTGCTGGCGACGACGCCCGTGCTGCGCCGCCGCGCCGCCTACCACGCCGGCCTGTTCGGCTCGTTCAGCCTGTTCTGGACCGTCACGCCGCTGATGCTGGAGGGCCCGCAATTCCACCTGTCGCAAACCGGCATCGCGATCTTCGCCCTCGTCGGCATGGCCGGTGCCGTCGCGTCGCCGGTCGCGGGACACCTGGCCGACGCGGGCCACACCCTGATGGCGACGGCCGCCGCGCTCGTCCTCGGCATCGCCGGCTTCGCGCTGCCGCTGTATCAACCGGAATCCCGCGTGCTGGCGCTGGGCATCCTCGTGGTCGCGTCCATCGTGCTGGACATGGCCGTCGCCGCCAACCTCGTGCTGGGCCAGCGCGCCATTTTCGCCCTCGGCGCCGAAGTGCGCAGCCGTTTGAACGGCATTTATTTTGCGCTGTTCTTCGCCGGCGGCGCGCTGGGTTCCGCGGCCGGCGCCTGGGTCTATGCGCACCACGGCTGGCACGCCGCGCTGCTGACCGGCATGGCCTTCCCGGCCGCCGCGCTGCTCGTCTGGTTCGGCGAACTGGCCGGCCGCGGCGCCACCACCGGCGCGACCGCATCGTGAGCCCGCGCGCCCTGATCATCGGCGGTTCGCTCGGCGGGCTGCTGGCGGCGAACACGCTGCGTACCATCGGCTGGAGAGTCGACGTGTTCGAGCGCTCGCCCCATGCGCTCGACAGCCGCGGCGGCGGCATCGTGCTGCAGCCGGACGTGCTGCACGCCTTCCACTTCGCGGGCATCCGGCCTGTGGGCGCGCTGGGCGTGGCGTCGCGCGACCGCATCTACCTCGACCGCGCGGGCAATGTCGTGCGGCGCGACCATCAGCCGCAGACGCAGACCTCGTGGAACATGCTGCACGGGACCATGCGCCGCGCACTGCCCGACGACTGCATCCACCCGGGCGAGACATTGACCCGCATCGAGCAGGCCGGCGGCCAGGTGCGCGCCGTGTTCGCAAGCGGCCGCGTCGAGACGGGCGACCTGCTGATCGGTGCGGATGGCGCGCGGTCGACGGTCCGCTCGCTGATGCTGCCGGACGTAGCGCCGGCGTATTCCGGCTACGTCGCGTGGCGCGGCCTGGTGCCCGAACCGGATCTCGATGAAGCGCACCGGGCGGTGCTGGACCGCGTGTTCGCGTTCCAGCACGACGAAGGCGAACAGATGCTGCTGGAATACCTCGTGCCCGGCGAAGACGGTGCCACGGCACCCGGCCACCGGCGCTGGAACTGGGTGTGGTATCGCAAGGTGCGGGAAGATGGCCTGCCCGCGCTGCTGACCGACCGCACCGGCCGCACGCACGCGTTCTCGCTGCCGCCGGGCGCGCTGCCGGATGCACGGGCGGCCATGCTGCGTGCCGACGCCCGCGGGCTGCTCGCGCCGCAGTTCAATGCGCTCGTGCAGAAAACGAAGGAACCGTTCGTACAGGCGATCCTGGACCTCGCCGTGCCGCGCATGGTGTTCGGCCGCGTGCTGCTGCTGGGCGACGCCGCGTTCGTCCCGCGCCCGCACACAGCCGGCGGCGCGGCCAAGGCGGCCGCCAATGCGCTGGCGCTCGCCCAGGCCCTGCAACGATCCGATCGACCGATCGATACGCGCCTGAAGGAATGGGAAGTCCTGCAGCTGCGCGCCGGCCGCAATCTGGTCGACTGGGGCCGGCGCATGGGCGACGGCATCATGGGTATGCGGCGGGCGCCCGGATCCTCGTACCACGACTCGCCCGTGCGGTAGACCTTCACCGGGCGATCCGGCGCTTCATCGCCACCGCCTCAACGCGCCGCCGTCACGGCGGCCGGCGTCGCGCGGAAGCTGATCGCCATGCGGTTGTACGCGTTCATCAGGCCGATGGCGATGGTCAGGTCGGCCAGTTGCTGCTGGCTGAACACGGCCGCGGCGGCGGCATACTCCGCGTCCGGCACGCCCGTCTCGGCCACCTTCGTCACCGTCTCGGCCCACGCGAGGGCCGCGCGCTCCGTCGTGTCGAACAGGCTGCCCGCCTCGCGCCATGCCGGCACCAGCACGAGTTTCTCGACGTTGACGCCTTCCTTCAGCAGGTCGCGCGAATGCATGTCGATGCAGTACGCGCAGCCGTTGATCTGCGACACGCGCAGGTAGACGAGATCGACGAGCACCTTCGGCAGGCCGCTGCCCATGATGTGGCCGTACACGCCGCCGAGTGCCTTCATGCCGGCCGGGGTGGCCGCGTTGTAATCCATGCGTTGCGTCATTTTCATTCTCCTGGTTGAACCGAAAGACGACATGATGCGCCGGCTGGTGGCCAAAAAACAGTGCCAAGTTTGATCATTTTTAATATACCATCGGCCGATGACCACCCTGTCCATCGGCCTCGACCGGGCCAAGAAGACCCCGCTCGCCACGCAGATCTACGCGGCCATCCGCGCCGGCATCGAATCGGGGCAGATTCCGGCCGATGCGAAACTGCCGTCGTGGCGCGACCTGGCGGCGCAACTGGGCGTGTCGCGGGGGACCGTGCGCATCGCGTACGAACGCCTCGTCGACGAGCAGCTCGCGACGAGCTTTGGCGCGGCCGGCACCCGCGTCAACGGGCGGCCGGCCACGCAAGTCACATCCGACCGCGCGCCGGACACGTCTCCGATCCCGGAGCTGTTCCACAGCTTCGGCGCGACGCCGCTGCCGTTCCAGATGGGCGTCCCGGCGCAGGACGCGTTCCCCTATAAACTGTGGTCGCGCGTGATGGTGCGCGCGGCCCGGCACACGGCGGCCAGCCCGGTCGGCTACCCGGATCCGCGCGGCGATCCCGACCTGCGGCGCGAAGTCGCGGCCTATCTCGGCATCGCGCGCGGCATCCGCTGCAGCCCCTCCCAGGTGTTGATCACGGCGGGCTTCGCGGGCGCGCTGGGGCTCGTCGTGCGCGCGCTCGCGCTGGAAGGCCGCGGCGCGTGGTTCGAGGATCCGGGATTTCCGCTGACCCGCACTGCCCTGTCGCTCGCGGGCATGGCGGTGACGGCCGTCCCCGTCGATGCGGACGGCCTGATGGTTGCCGCCGGCATCCGCATGGCCCCGGACGCGCGGCTGGCCGTCGTGACGCCGGGCCAGCAGGCGCCGCTGGGCATGACGATGACGCTCGCGCGCCGCCGCGCCCTGCTGGACTGGGCCGGCGCCAACGGGGCGTGGATCGTCGAGGACGACTATCTCAGCGAGCTGCAGCTGGAAGGCCGCGCGGCCCCGGCGCTCGCGTCGCTCGACCAGGGCGGGCGCGTGCTGCACATCGGGACGTTCAGCAAGACGATCAGCCCCGCGCTGCGCCTCGGCTTCCTCGTCGTGCCGGCCGCACTGGCGCGCCGGTTCGGCGACGTCGCCGCGTGCCTCGCACCGGCGCCGGGCGCGGCCATCCAGCGCGCGGTCGCGGACTTCCTGCGGGAGGGCCACTACCTGCGCCATCTGCGCCGCATGAAACGTCTGTATGCGGCGCGGCGCGCGGCCCTGCTGCGCTGCCTGAGCAAGGAGGCCGCCGGCGTGCTGGAGGTGCAGGCGACGGCCGGCATGGCCGTCGTCACGCGGCTGCGCACGGACGCGTCCGACGTCGACGTGGCCGAGCGCGCCCTGCAGGCCGGCCTTGCGCCCGTGCCGCTGTCGCCGTGGTATGTGCATATGCCCGCCACGCGCGGCCTGCTGCTCGGCGTGACCAACGTCGACGGGCGCCGGCTCGTGGCCGATTGCCGCCGGCTGGCGGAGCTTGCTGCCATCACAAAATAATCTACCGGTTGACGGTTTTGACAATTGACAAAGTGTTGTGTCGTAAGAAATACTTTTCGACATGATAGAACTGAATGCCATCCGCAAGACCTACCGCCTGGGGGGCAGCGACATCCACGCCCTCGACGGCATCGACCTGCACGTGGCGCGCGGCGAATTCGTCGCCGTGATGGGACCGTCCGGCTCCGGCAAGTCGACCCTGCTGAACGTGCTGGGCGGGCTGGATCGCCCGGACAGCGGCCGCTACCGCCTGGCGCAGGACGAGATCAGCGCCCTCGACGACGACGCCGCGTCCGACGTGCGCAATCGCCGCATCGGCTTCGTGTTCCAGTCTTTTCATCTGCTGCCGCGCCTGACCGTGCTGGAAAACGTGCTGCTGCCGCAGCGCTACGCGCGCCAGCCCGACCCGCAGGCGGCCGGCCGGGCGCGCGCCCTGCTCGAACGCATCGGCCTCGGCCAGCGCCTCGACCACCTGCCAGGCCAGCTCTCCGGCGGCCAGCTGCAGCGGGCCGCGATCGCGCGCGCGCTGCTGAACGAGCCTGACCTGCTGCTCGCCGACGAGCCGACCGGCAACCTCGATTCCGCCAGCGCGGCCGACGTGATGGCCCTGCTGCGCGAACTGCACGCGGGCGGCCAGACGCTCGTGATGGTGACGCACGATCCGGCCATCGCCGCCAGCGCGCAGCGCACGATCCACCTGCGCGACGGCCGCGTCGCCTTTCATCCATGAAGCGCCTGTTCCCGCTGCTGGCCCTCGTCGCGGTCGGCGCCACCGCCGCGGACACGCGCCCCGTCCTGATCACCGGCGAAGTGGAAGCGCTGGATTCGCAGACGATCTTCGTGCCGCCGTCGAAAGCGTCGCCGGTCGTGCTGCGCAACTTCCTCGCCGAAGGCACGCAGGTCAGGAAAGGCGACGTGGTCCTGCGGATCGAGTCCCCCGGCGCCACCAATGTCGACCAGCTCCGGCTCGATCGGGAGCGTGCCCGCGCGAAGACGGACAGCGAGACGGCCACCCTCGAAGTCGCGGCCATCGAGGCGGAAAAGGCGCTCGTCAACGCCCAGGCGCTGCTTGCCAAGGCGAAGGTCGACGCGGCGCTGCCGAAGCAGCAGATCACGGCGCTGGATTACGACCGCCACCAGGCGGAGCTGGGCCGCGCCACGCGCGACCTCGCGATCAAGCAGGACAGCCTCAGGAACGCCCGCGCGGCCGTCGCCCGCCGCAAGGAAGACGGCGCGCTCGAAGTGAAAAAACTGCAGATCAACGAAGCGTTCCAGCTCGCCCAGCTGGCGCAATCCGAAGTGCGCGCCGCGCGCGACGGCGTCGTCGTCCACGGCTACAGCCCGTTCAACGGCGAGCGGATCGACGAAGGGTCGACGGCCTGGCCGGGCAACGCCGCCGGCACGGTGCTGGGCGACGGCCACATGGTCGTCACGGCCTGGGTGCTGGAGGCCGACCGTCCCCACCTGCGCGACGGCCAGGCCGTCAGCCTGCGCTTCGACGCGCTGCCGGGCGTCGTCGTGACCGGCAAGCTCGCCGGCATCACGAGCGCGCCGGAAGCGAAGCCCCGCTGGGGGCTGGGCCGCTATTTCCGGGCCCGGATCGCCCTGCCCGACGATCACGGGCTGCCGCTCGTCGGCGGGATGAGCGTGCTGGTCGAACCGCTGGCACCCGGCGCGGCCGCGGCCAACATCCGGCAGGCCAGGGCCGTGGCCCCCGCCGTGCCGGCGGTCGAAGGCGAGATCGCGTCGCGCCGCACCATGCCCGTGTCGCCGCCGACCATCCCGTACATCTGGCAATACAAGCTCGCGTTCCTCGCACCGGAAGGCACGATGGTGCAGGCCGGACAGCCCATCGCCGTGTTCGAATCCACCGAGGTGATGAACCGCCTGATCACGCTGCAAGGCACGCTGAAGGAGCGTGAACGGGCACTGGAAAAACTGCAGCTGGACCAGGCCGAGGCCGACCGCGCCGGCGTACTGGCGCAGGCCGAGGCGCAGAGCAATGCCGACAAGGCCGCGCGCAAGGCGACCATGCCGAAGGAACTCATCCGCCGCGTCGACTACGACAAGCTCGTGATCGACCGGACCGAAAAGGCGCAGCTGGTGAAGCTGATGCAGGCGCAGTACGAGGCGCAACGGCGGGCGCGCCAGGCCGAACGCGCCGGCCTGCAGTCCGACGTGGCGCAGTTGCGGGCGCAGATCGCCACCCTGGTCAAGGGACAGGCGGCGTTGACCGTCCTGGCGCCGCGGCGCGGGCTGGTCCTGCACCGCATCGGCTTCAACGGCGACAAGTTCACCATCGGCAGCCAGGTCTGGATGGGCCTCTCGGTCGCGACCCTGGCCGATCCCGACCAGCTGGCCGTCAACGCCCAGGTGCCGGAAGCGCAGGCGGCGGGCGTGCAGGTGGGCCAGGCGGCGCGCGTGACCGTGGCCGGCACGCGGCAGACGCTGGCCGCGCACGTGACCAGCCTGGGACGCGCCTTCCACAGCAAATCCGCATCGCAGGCGGCCATCGTGCGCGACGTGCAGCTCGAATTCGACGCGCCGCCGAAAGACGTCAAACCCGGCGCCGCCGTGCAGGTGGAACTGCTGCCGGGCACCGGGCGCCGCCTCGCCGCAATCCGACCATGAGACCTCCGATGCTACGCCCATGTCTGTTCGCCGCCGCGCTGGCGGCCCTGCTGTCCGGTTGCGGCAGCGCGTCGTCGACGGCCGGCGGTCCGGCCGAGACGCTGGCCCCGCGCGCGTGGACCGAAACCCTGGAAGCGGACGGCGAGATCCGCGCCGCCGCCAACACGCCGCTCACGGTGCCGGGCAGCGGCTGGTCCGGCCGCGTGCTGGTGGAGATGATCCCGGACGGCAGCAGCGTCACGAAAGGCCAGGTCGTGGCCCGCTTCGACGCGCCGCAGGCACGCGCGGAACTGTCGCAGGCCGACGTCGAACTGCTGCGCAAGACGCTGGCCGAGGAAGCCAACCGCCGGAACGCGGACGTCGAAAAGAACGTACTGGCCGGCGAGCGCGCCAGGGTCGAGGACGACCTCGGGCTCTCGCGCCGCTACGAAGGCGTCGACCTCTCCCTGTTCCCCCGCAACGAGATCCTCGATGCGCTGGCCGACGTCGGCTTCCTCACGAAGAAGCGCACCTACCTGGACTGGAAAGGGGGCCAGGCGCAGGCCCGCGCCGCCGCGCAGGACGCCGTGCTGCACTCCCAGCGCGACAGCGTGGCGCAGAACGCGGCGCAGCAGCGCAAGAGCCTGGACGCGCTGGAACTGGTGGCGCCGCACGACGGCGTGTTCCTGCTCGCGGCGCGCTGGGACGGCGCCAAGCCGCAGGTCGGTGCCAACCAGATGGCCGGCGAGCCGTTCGGCGCCCTGCCCGACCTCGACCAGCTCGTGGCGCACTTCACCGTGGCCGAGGGCCAGGCCTACGGACTCAAGCCGGGCCTGCGCGTGCGCGTGCGCCTGGCCGGTACGGGATTGGCGCTGGACCTCACGGTGACGCGGGTCGGCAGCAGCGCCGGCGTCATCTCGCCCGAGTCGCCCGTCAAGTACAGCGATTTCGAAGCCGCCATCGGCACCGATACGGCACGCAAGCTGGGGCTGAAGCCCGGCCAGGCGCTGCACGGCACGGTGCAACTGGTGACGAAGGCGGCGGCGCTGACGGTGCCGAACATCGCGCTCGTGCAGGATGGCGCCGCGTATGCCGTGTACACCGTCGACGCCGGCCGCGCCGTGAAGCACAAGGTCGAACTGGGCCAGCGCGGCCCGGTGCGCAGCGAAATCAGGAGCGGCCTCGCGGCCGGCGCGCAGGTTGTGCTCCTTCCCCCGAAAGACGACAAGACATGAACCGTGCACTCCTGCTGGAAGCCGTCGCCGAACTGAAACGCCGCAAACTGCGCACCGGCCTCACGTTGCTGGGCATGATCTTCGGCGTGGGCGCCATCGTCGCGATGCTCGCCGTGGGCGAAGGCAGCCGGCGCGAGGCGCTGCGCCTCGTCGCGGAGCTGGGCCTGAACAACGTCATCGTCGAGAGCAAGGGCATCGACGCCGAGCAGCTGAAGGACATCCGCACCCGCTCGCTGGGCCTGTCGGCCGGCGATGCGGCGGCGGCGCTGTCCGTCGTGCCGGGCGCCCAATCGGTGGCGCTGAAGAAGGAAATCAAGGTCGACCAGCTGGTCGTCGGCGACCAGGTGGTGAGCGGGCGCGCGTTTGCCGTGTCGCCGGGCTATGCGGACCATGGCGGCTTGCAGCTCAAGGTCGGGCGCTGGCTGACGCCCTCCGACGGCGCAACGCTGGCTCCCGTCTGCGTGCTGGGCGCGCGCCTGGCGCACACGCTGTTCGGCGCCGCGCCGGCCGTCGGCCAGCGCGTCAAGGTCAACCACGTGTGGCTGCAGGTGGTCGGTGTGCTGGCCGACCGCACGCCCAGCAAGTCGGAGTTCGAAGGCGTCAAGCTGGGCCTGGACGACGAACGCCTGTTCGTGCCATGGGAAACGGCCCGCGCGCGTTTCAGCTTCCGCCGCATCGAGGACGAAGTGGACGGCATCAGCGTGCGCCTGGACGACAAGGTCGCGCCGGACGACGCGGCGCGCGTGCTGCAGGCGGTCATCCACCAGCGCCATGGCGGCGTCGACGACACGAACCTCATCGTGCCCATGGGGCTGTACCGCCAGAACCAGCAGACGCAGCGCATCTTCACGATCGTCATGAGTTCGATCGCGGCAGTCTCCCTGCTGGTGGGCGGCATCGGCATCATGAACATCATGCTGGCCAATGTGCTGGAGCGCCGGCGCGAAGTGGGCCTGAAGCGCGCACTGGGCGCGCGCCGCCGCGACGTAGTGGAACAATTCCTGGCCGAGGCGCTCGTGATCGCGGTCAGCGGCGCCCTGCTCGGCCTCGTGCTGGGCGCCGTCGCGGCCTACAGCATCGCGGCGCTGGCCGGGTGGTCGGTGGCGTGGTCGCCCGTGAGCCTGCTGCTGGCCGTGCTGGCGTGCGTGGCGGTCGGACTGGGCTTCGGCGTCTACCCCGCGCGCCAGGCGGCGGCGCTCGACCCGATCGCCGCGCTGCGCAGCGACGGCTGACGGTCACTTCGCGGCGCCGCCGTCGACCAGGCGCCCGAACCGCGCGCGCAGGGTCGCGTTCTGCGCGGCGAAGGTCGCCAGCGGGGACACCAGCGACACGCTCACCATGTTCCCGCGCGCGACGCCGAAGCAGGACGCCATCCCGACGTTCTTCACGGTGTTGTCGTGGCAGGCCGGTTTGGCCGACGAGGTCTTGCTGGGCAGCGGCATCACCATGATGCTGAGGGATGGCGACGCCCCGACGCGCGGCGTGATCGTGCACATGTCGACGTGCTGCTCGGGCACCTGCCCCCTGGCCGGCACCGTCTTGTGTTCGACCTTCGTGACGGCGTCGCCGAGCGCGAGCGCCGCGAGGGTTTCCTGGTCGACCAGGCTGCACGGGGCGGGCGCGGCCCAGGCGGCCGCCGGAAACAGGCAGGACATCGACATGACTGCTAAAAGAGTGCGGCGCATCTTGGCTCCGTGGGAGGGTTCAATGAAAAGGCGCCCCGGCCGGCCATGCCGGGCGGGACGCCGAGGACAACGCGCTGGCGCGCTCAGACGCTCGTGCAGTCCCGCATGCAGGCGTTGAACGCCTGGGTGTAGACATTCTGCGACTGCTGCTCGGCATAGGCCGGCACACCGGCCAGGCAGGCGGACTTGGCCGCCGGGTCGGCCAGGCTGTTGCAGTAATTGGTCTGCTGCGTCGTGTAAGCGGCTTTAGCCTGGTTGGCGACCGCCTGTGCATTCTGCGTGCACGACGGCAGGCACTGCTGGTAAGTCGCCGCATACGCGGTCGAGACGACCATCGCCACGACACCGCCAATGACCAGGGATTTGAGTGGCATTCCGGACAGAATCCTCATACGACCATCCTCCTGAGTTGTTAGGATTTACGGCGAAGCCCTGCAGCTGCGCGTGCATTCGTTGTACACGTAGGTGTACACGCCCTGGGCTTGCTGCTCCGCGGACGCCGGCACACTGGCCAGGCAGGCGGATCGGGCGTTCGGATCCGCCAGGCCGTTGCAGTAATTGGTCTGCTGTGTCGTGTAATACGATTTGGCCGAGGCATAGGCGTCCTGCGCGTACCTGGTACAGGCACCATCGCAGGCGTCGTAGCTCGCCGCGAACGCCGTCGACACCATCATCGCGCCGGCGAGAGCGAGGAGCTTGAACGACATGCTGGAAGAGATTTTCATGCGGGTTGACTCCTGAAAAAAATTCAAAGGAACACCACAACGGTTTGTCATCGGATGCAACGACTCCGGCGCTGGAAAATCTCTGCCTTATGCATCCGAATCGTATCGATGCTAATCAGCCGCATATTCCATGACAATGTTAAATTCAATAACAGTCATCATGAAATCGATCAAAACGAAACCACGATATGCGAGGTAAATAATCGAGTGTTTTTGTTAAATTTAAAGATCCCGCAATCCCTCCGCGACGGACATTTTTCACATATTTTCACGCGTGGATCGAACGGATGCGGACGCCGCATTGCGCGGCGGAGAAGGAAAGGCGGGACGAGGTGATACGCCGGCCGCAGGGGATGCGGCCGGCGGCAGACGTCAGTCCATGTGGAACACGGGCTCCATCATCGCCCAGTGCTCGCCGTCGGCCCGGCTGGCCAGCGGCACCTGGCACGGGCTGCAGAACGTCCACCAGCGCTGCGTTTCCGGATCGGCCGCGATATGCGCCATGTCGGCGGCGAAATCCGTACCGTGGTATTCCCAATAGCCGAACAACAGGTTTTCCGGCTCGCGCAGGAAGATCGTGTAATTGCGCACATTGGCTTCCGCAAGGCGGGCCAGCACCTGCGGCCACACGGCGGCGTGCAGCGTTTTATATTCCGCGATCTTTTCCGGCACGATGCCGATGACCATTCCCATTCTTTGCATACAAGACTCCTCAATCGATACGGTAGAAACGCAGGGCATTCAGCCCGAACACGGCGAGCCGGTCGGCACCGGACAGTCCGTCCAGCAGGGACGCGCAGGCGGCGAGCCAGCGCCCATAATCGGCGGCCAGGTCCAGCACCGGCCAGTCGCTGCCCCAGATCAGGCGGCGCGGCCCGAAGCACGCCAGCAGGTGGTCGACGTACGGCCGCAGGCGCTCGACGTCCCAGTCGGCGCCCGCTTCGGTGACGAGCCCGGACAGCTTGCAGCTCACCTGCGGCAGCGCGGCCAGGCGTGCGATGTCGGTGCGCCACGGCTCCAGCACGCCCGCGGCGATCAGCGGCTTGGCGCCATGGTCGATCACGATGGGCAAGTCCGGATGCCGCTGTGCGAACGCGTACAGGGCCGGCAGATGGCGCGGCAGGACGAGCGCGTCGAAGCTGAGGCCATGGCGCAGCATGGCCGCGACCGCGGGCGCCAGCGCCGGGTCGGCGATCCAGTTGTCGTCCTCGATGTCCTGCAGCATGGGCCGCAAGCCCTTCAAAAGGGAGTCCTCCGCGAGCGCGGCGATCCGCGCCGGCGCATCGGGCGCCTTCAGGTCGGTCCAGCCGACCACGCCGCCGATGAACGGGTGCGCGTGCGCCAGGCCGAGCATGAAGCGCGTGTCGTCCTCGTTGGGCATCGATTGCACGAGCACCGTCCGCGCGACGCCGTGCTGCGCGAGCAGCGGCGCCAGGTCGGGCGGGAAGAAATCGCGGTAGATGGCCGCGAGGTCCGGCGGCGGCCACGCGCCGTTGCGGTCGGCCAGCCGCCAGAAGTGTTGATGGGCGTCGACGAGCATCATTCTCCCTCCCGCGCCCGCGGGAGCGTCAGCCCGGGTGCGCCTTCATTTCCCTGACACGGATCGATTGCAGCAGCGTGCTGCGTGCGGAACTCAGGTGGACGCGCATCGCCTCGCGCGCGCCCGACACGTCGCGCCGCGCCAGCGCCCGCAGGATGTCCAGGTGCTCGTGCACCGCGTACTCGTTGCGCACCATTTCCTGCGTCTTGTCCCACTGGTAGTGGTAGTGGAACACGAGCGAGACGAGGTCGAAGAACCCCTGCGCAAAGCGGTTGTCCAGTTGCCCCATCAGGAACGCGTGGAAATCGCGGTCGAGCGCCGGAAAGTCCTTGTGATGCGTCGGCATGACGGACCCCAGCTGCTCGTGCCGCGCGATCAGTTGCCGCAGCTCCGCGAAGGCCGGCGAATCCGGCGGCAGCGCGGCGAAGCGGTCGATCGCGGCGAACTCGAACATCTGGCGCACGTCGGCCAGCTCCATCGCGAACGAGCGGTCGAACGCGCACAGGCGCCAGCCGCCGCGCGGCTTCTTCTCGATCAGGCCCGAGTGCGAGAAGCCGATCAGGAATTCGCGCACGCTGATCGTGCTCGTCCCGGCCGCGCGCGCCAGTTCCGTCTCCGAGAACTCGGCGCCCGGCGGCAGGTCGCTGTGATAGATGCGCTCCATCAGCACTTCGCGGATGCGATCCGCGCCCGTGCGCAGCTCGTCCAGGTCGAAGTAGTCCGTGCGGACGGGCTTGCGCAGCAGCCGGCGTTCCTTCAGGTCGCTGATCAGGCCGCACTCGTGGAAGTGCGCCAGCGCGCTGCGGATCGCCGTGCGGCTGCCCTCGCCCAGTTCGGCCATGTGCTGCTCGGTCGGAAGCGCTTCGCCGACCCCCACGTGGTCGGCTATGTATTGCAGCAGCAGGTTCGCGCTGCGCTTGAAGATGGTTGGAGGTCGGGCCATGAAGTCCGGAGTCGTGAAGGCCGGGTAGACAATCCCTCATTCTACCGGAACTCGCCGCCGCGCTGGGAAGCGGCATCATTCACACCTCGACGATGGCCTTGATCACGCCGCTGGCCGGGTCCATCCAGCGCGGCAGCGTGTCGATGAATTCGTCCAGCGTGGCGCGGTGCGTGTTCATCGCCCGCGTCGGCACCAGGCCCGCCTTCATCGCCGCGAGCACTTCGCGGAAGTCCTCCACGGTCGCGTTGCGGCTGCCGAGCAGGGTCGTCTCGCGCTTGTGGAATTCCGGGTCGGCGAACGAGATCCGCTCCGGCACGATCGACACGAGCACGTACGTGCCGCCATGCGCGACGAAGTCCAGGCCCCGCTCCATCGCCTTGATGTTGCCGGTGGCGTCGAACACGGCGTCGAAGAAATCGCCGCCCGTGACCTCGCGCAGCGCGTCGACGTCGCCCTCGCCGGCCGTCACCGTGTGCGCGACCTTCAACACGTCGCGGCAGAAGCCGAGGCGGTCCGCGCGCGCGTCGAGCACCGTGACCTGCGCGCCCTTCAGCGCCGCGAACAGCGCGACGGCCACGCCGATCGGCCCCGCGCCGACCACCAGCACGCGCTGCCCCGCGCCGACGGCGCCGCGGCGGACCGCGTGCATGCCGATGGCGAGGAATTCCAGCATCGCGGCATCGTCCAGCGAGATGCCTTCCGTCTTGAGGACGAACTGCGCGGGGAGCGTGAGGTATTCGGCCATGCCGCCGTCGCGGTGCACGCCCAGCACCTGGATGCGCGTGCAGCAGTTCGTCTTGCCCTTGCGGCAGGCGACGCATTCGCCGCACGACAGATAGGGCATCACGAACACCTCGTCGCCCGCCGCGAGGCCTGATCCCGCAGGCGCCGTCACCACTTCACCGGACAGCTCGTGTCCCATCACGCGCGGATACGCGAGGAACGGCTGCGTGCCGCGGAAGATGTGCATGTCCGTGCCGCACACGCCGATCCGGCGCACGCGCAGCAGCACCTCGCCCGGACCGGCCTCCGGCACCGGCTTGAAGCCGAGCTGCAGGTCGCCGGGGGATTCGCATACTACGCACTTCATCTGACTCATGTTGTTGCCTTTCGTTTTGTATTCTATAAATTTAATACATTTATAGGCGTAAAGCAAACGAAAAGCGCCAGGGACAAGTATGAAATTGCCTAGCCGGCGCGCGGGGCGCCGGCGAAGGCGTTCAGGCCAGGCAGTCCGGCCCGATGTCGCGGACGGATTGCACGCCCGTGAGGACCATGCTGGTCCGGATGTCTTTTTCGAGGATGGCGAGCAGGTTGCGCACGCCCGCCGCGCCGCCGGTCGCGAGCGCGTAGATGAAGGCGCGGCCGATCAGGACGCCGTCCGCGCCCAGCGCCAGCAGGCGCACGACGTCCAGGCCGGTGCGCACGCCGGAGTCGGCGAAGATCGTCAGGTCGCCCTTCACCGCCGCCGCGATGGACGGCAGCGCCTTCGCCGTCGACAGCGCGCCGTCCAGCTGGCGCCCGCCGTGGTTCGAGACGACGATGCCGTCCGCGCCGAACGCCTTCGCGTCGCGCGCGTCGTCGGCGTCGAGGATGCCCTTGATAACCATGGGGCCCTGCCATTCGTCGCGGATCCATTGCAGGTCGCTCCAGCTGATGCCCGGATCGAAGTTCGCGGCCAGCCAGCCGATGTAGTCCGTGAGGCCCGTCGCATGGCCGCGGTAGGCCGAGATGTTGCCGAGATCGTGCGGCCGGCCGAGGACGCCCACGTCGAGGGCCCAGCGCGGATGCAGCATCGCCTGCAGCACGCGGCGCAGCGGGCCGTGGCGGCCACTCATGCCGGAATGGGCGTCGCGGTAGCGCGCGCCCGGCACCGGCATGTCGACGGTGAACACGAGCGTATCGATGTTCAGCTCGCGCGCGCGGCGCAGGTAGTCGCGCATGAAGCCGCGGTCCTTCAGGACGTACAGCTGGCACCACAGCGGTTGCGGCGACTGCGCCGCCACCTCGGCGAGCGGGCACACGGACACGGTCGACTGGATGAACGGGATATTGCGCTCCGCCGCCACCCGGGCCGCCTGCACCTCGCCGCGGCGCGCATACATGCCGGCGAGGCCGATCGGGGCCAGCGCCAGCGGCAGGCCACGCTTCACGCCGAACCATTCGGTCGAGAGGTCCAGCGTTTCGGAACCCTTCAGCACGCGCTGGCGCAGCCTGACCTCGTGCAGGTCGTTGACGTTGGCCCGCAGGGTCGACTCGGTGCCGGAGCCCCCGTCGAGATAATGGAACAGGAACGGCGGCAACCGGCGGCGCGCCGCCTCGCGATAGTCGGTGGCGGAAGAGATGATCATCGAGCGGCTTTACGTGTTCAGGGTGATGAAGCCGCCGTCGATCGGATAATCGGTTCCCGTGATGAAGGCAGCCTCTTTGCTGCACAAGTATAGCGCGAGCGCGGCCACTTCGTCCGGCTGCGCCATGCGGCCGATGGGCTGCGTCTTCGACAGCTGCTCGAACATCTCCGCTTCCCGGCCCGGATAATTCCGCGCGAGGAAACCGTCCACGAACGGCGTGTGCACGCGGCCCGGCGAGATCGAATTGCAGCGGATCCCGTCCTGCAGGTAATCCTTGGCGACCGACAGCGTCATCGCCATCACGGCGCCCTTGGCGGTGGAGTACGCGAAGCGCTCCTTGATGCCCACCCAGGCCGCGACGGACGCCATGTTGAGGATGACGCCGCCGCCGTTCGCGCGCAGTTGCGGGATCGCGGCGTGCAGGCAGTTGTAGACGCCTTTCACGTTGACGCTCATGACGCGGTCGAAATCGTCTTCGCTCGTCGTGTCGGCCTTGCCGATGTGGGCGATGCCGGCGTTGTTGACGAGGATGTCGAACGGGCCGATGGACGCCATCAGCGCTTCCACGTCGGCCTGGCGCGCCACGTCGCAGGCGTGCGAGGTGACCCGGCCGGCCTCCTCGCGGATCTCGCGCACCACCTGCAGGCAGGCGGCGTCGTTCAGGTCGACCACGTGGACATGCGCCCCCTGGCGCGCGAACAGCTGGGCGATCGCCTTGCCGATGCCGCTGCCGCCGCCCGTGATGACGGCCCTCTTGTCGTTCAGTTCAAACACGTTTCGTGACTCCCATTGAAGATGGCGTGGTGCGGGCTTCCCGGCTGTCCTGCAACAGGGAGGCGCGCGCGAACCACGCGATGACGACGAAGCACATCAGCGGCACGACGTAGCCGTACTGCACGTTGTGCGTCACGTCGCTGACGTAGCCGAACAGCAGCGGCAGCAGCGCTCCGCCCACGATGGCCATGATGATCAGGCCGCTGCCCATGTCGGCGTGGTGGCCGGCGCCCTGCAGGCCCAGCGAGAAGATGGTGGGGAACATGATCGACATGAAGAACGCGATGCCGATCACCGCCGCGAGGCTGGCGACGCCCTGCGCCACCATCGCCACGCCCGCCAGGATCACGCAGGCCAGCGCATACATCCACAGCAGCCGGGCCGGCGCCACGACGCGCATCAGGCCCGTGCCGACGAAGCGGCCGACCATGAACGCCATGCCGCAGCCCCACCCGAGGTAGTCCGCCGCGGTCACGGGCGACACGCCCGCCGAGCGGGTGGCGTACAGGATGAAGAAGCTGAACACGCACACCTGCGCGCCCACGTAGAAAAACTGGGCGATCGCACCGCGGCGGATGGACGGCACGGCCAGCGCCTCGCCGAGCGAACTCTTGGCCGGCGCGGTGTCCGACCTGCCGCCGACTTCCGGCAGCTTCAGGAACCAGAACACGACGGCGAGCGCGATGATGACGAGGCCCAGCACCATGTACGGCCCTTTCACGCTGGCCGCTTCCGCCGCCAGCGCCGCCTGGCGCGCCGCTTCCGGCATCGCGGCGAGCTGCGCGTCGTCGGCGCCGTGCACGAGGATCAGGCGCGCGCCGATGATCGGCGCCAGGGTGGCGGCCAGGCCGTTGAACGACTGCGCCAGGTTGATGCGCTGGGCCGCGCGCTCCGGCCGGCCCAGCAGGGTCACGTACGGATTCGCGGCCGTCTCGAGGATCGTCAGGCCGCACGCGATGGTGAACAGCGCGGCCAGGAACACCACGTACTGCTGCGTGTTCGCGGCCGGGATGAACATCAGCGAGCCCGTGGCGAACAGCAGCAGGCCGCAGATGATCGCGGCCTTGTACCCTGCCCGGCGGATCAGCAGGCCCGCCGGCAGCGCCATCACGAAGTAGGCGATGAACACGGCCGAATCCACCAGCGCCGACTGCAGCACGCTCAGGCTGAACGACCGCCGCAAATGCGGGATCAGGATCGGGTCGAGATTATGGACGAACCCCCACATGAAAAACAGCGAGGTGATCATCACGAGGGAAAACCGGTACTGCCGCGTCGAGGGGTCCGTCATGTCTGCCAAGTCTCCGTGTCGGCGCTCGTGCGCCTTTTATTTACGAACGTTGTACGAACGATCAGCCGTCGATCAGCGCCTCGTTCCAGGCGTGGACGGTCTGCTCCTGCTCGCCCAGGCCTTCGATGCCGAGCCGCATGCGGTCGCCCGGTTCCAGGTACACCGGATCCGGCTTCTGGCCGAGGCCCACGCCCGGCGGGGTGCCGGTGCTGATCACGTCGCCCGGCTGCAGGGTCATGAAACGGCTGATGTAGCTGACCAGGTGCGCGACGGTGAACACCATCGTGCGGGTGTTGCCCGTCTGGTAGCGCTTGCCGTTCACTTCCAGCCACATGTCGAGGTTTTGCGGGTCGGGCACTTCGTCCGTCGTCACGAGCCACGGGCCGACGGGGCCGAACGTGTCGCAACCCTTTCCCTTGTCCCACTGGCCGCCCCGCTCCAGCTGGTATTCGCGTTCGGACAGGTCGTTCACCACGCAATAGCCGGCCACGTAGTCGAGGGCGTCCGCTTCGTCGACGTAGCGCGCGCGCTTGCCGATGACGACGCCCAGTTCCACTTCCCAGTCGCTCTTGACGGAACCGCGCGGCAGCACCACGGCATCGTTGCAGCCGATGATCGAACTGGTCGCCTTCGTGAACAGCACCGGCTCGGCCGGCACGGCCATGCCGGATTCGGCCGCGTGGTCCGAATAGTTCAGGCCCACGCAGATCAGCTTGCCGATGTCGGCGACGACGGGCGCGTAGCGCACGGGCTGTTCGACGGCCGGCAGGCGGCTCGGGTCGACATCGGCCAGGCGCGCGATCGCGCCGGCGGCCAGCTGGGCCGAGGTCAGGTCGGGCAGCACGCCGGACAGGTCGCGGATCACGCCGTTGGCGTCCATCAGGCCAGGTTTCTCGGCGCCCTTCGGGCCGAATCGCAGCAGTTTCATGGTATTCCTTTGGTACGGTGGTATTGAAAGATCAGGCAGCAGATTAAGTCGACGGCACCGGCGCGGCCGAGTCCAGCAGGCCGGCGTCCTTGAGCGCGGTCCACAGGCCGGCCGGCAGCGGCTGGGCGAACCAGTGCGCGTTGCGGCGCAGCTGGTCGATGTTCTGGGCGCCGGGGATGCACGACGCGACGGCCGGATGCGCCATCGGGAATTGCAGCGCCGCCGCCTGCAGCGGCACGTCGAAGTCGCGGCAGACGGCGGCGATGGCGCGCACCCGCTCGACGACGGCCGCCGGGGCGTCCTCGTAATTGAATTTGTTCGTGCCGGCGAGGATGCCGGAGTTGAACGGGCCGCCGATCACGACGGCCGTCCCGGCGCGCGCGCAGCGGTCCATGAGCGGGGCCAGCGACGCCTGCTCGAGGAGCGTGTAGCGCCCGGCCAGCAGCACGCAGTCGAGCGCGCACACGTCGAGCGCATCGGCCACGACTTCCCACTCGTTGACGCCGAGCCCGAAGCCCTTGATCGCGCCCTCGTCGCGCAGCTGCGCCAGCGCGCGGAAGCCGCCGCCCTCGGTCAGCTGCTTCCAGTAGTGCGCGTGACGTTCGCCGTGGGTGACGCGGCCGATGTCGTGCACGTACAGGTAGTCCACGCGGTCCAGGCCCAGGCGCTGCAGGCTGTCCTCGTGCGAGCGCATGACGCCGTCGTGCGTGTAATCGTAATGCGGGCGGAACGGCAGCGGCGCGGCCCAGCCGCATTCGCCCGGCTGCACGCCCGGATCGGGAAACATCAGGCGGCCGACCTTCGTGCTGATCGTGTACTCGCCGCGCGGCCGCGAACGCAGCGCGGCGCCCAGGCGGTGCTCGGACAACGTAAAACCGTAGTACGGCGCCGTGTCGAAATAGCGGATGCCCAGGTCCCAGGCGGCAGCGACGAGCGCGTACGCGTCCGCTTCCGCCATCGGGTCGTACAGGCCGCCCAGTTGCGCGCAGCCGAGGCCCAGTTTGGTGACGTCCATGTCAGGCCGCCTTCAGCGGCAGGCAGCGCGGCCCGATCGGCTCGAACTGCTTGTACGTGAGGATGAATTCCTGGTGGCCCAGGTCTTCCGATTTCGTGCACTCGCCGTTCGCCACCCGGGCGACGAGGTCGACGATCTCGTCGCCGACTTCGTCGATGCTCGCATGGCCCGTGAGGATGCGGCCCGCGTTGACGTCCATGTCGTCGGCCAGGCGTTCATACGTCGCCGGATTCGCGCACACCTTGATGACGGGAGAAATGGCCGAGCCGACCACGGACCCGCGGCCCGTCGTGAACAGCGTGACGTGCGCGCCGCACGCGATCAGCTCCACGATCTCGGCGTTGTCCGAGATGTTCGGGAAACCGAAGCGCGGCTCGCCGTCCGGCACCACGTCCAGCAGGTACAGGCCGCCGGTGGGCGGCTGGTCGCCCGGCTTGATGATGCCGCTGATCGGCGACGCGCCGCTCTTCGCGTACGCGCCCAGCGACTTTTCTTCCAGCGTCGTCAGGCCGCCGTCCGCATTGCCCGGCGCGAAGCTGCCGTGGCCCATGATCGTGTAGTAGCGCGACGCCTTCTCGACCGTCTTGACGATCTCCTCGCCCAGTTCCGGCGTGACGGCGCGGCGCTTCATGTGGAATTCGCAGCCGACCAGTTCACCGGTCTCCTCGAACACGCAGGCGCTGCCCGCCGCGATCAGCCGGTCGAACGCGGCACCCACCGCCGGATTGGCCGTGATGCCGCTCGTGCTGTCCGAACCGCCGCAGATCGTCGCGACGACCAGTTCGTCGAGGCGCATCGGCACGCGCTCCTTGCGCGCCAGGTCCTCGACGGCCCACTGCACCCATTCGACGCCGCTCTTCACGCCCGAGCGCGTGCCGCCGACGTCCTGGATCGTGACCGTGTGGACCGGCCGCCCGCTGTCGGCGACGGCCTGCGCCACGCCGTTCTTGTCGAAGCTCTCGCAGCCGAGCGAGACGAGCAGCGCCGCGCCCACGTTCGGGTGCGTCAGCACGCGGCGCATGATCGTGTCGGCGTATTCGTTCGGATAGCAGCCCGGGAAGCCGATCAGGTGCACGGGCTGGCCGGGGAAGGCATTCACGATCAGCCGCGCGACGTGGTGCGCGCATTCGACGAGATAGGCGACGACGACGACGTTGCGGATGCCCTTGCGCCCGTCCGCGCGCGGATAACCGGACAGGATGATGTCGGTGGAGATGGTCATGGTGCTTTGCTTCCGATGAAATGGTGGCCGTCCTGGTCCAGCGTGAACGTCGGGATGTAGTCGCTTTCCAGGTTGTGCGTGTGGATGTGCGCGCCGATGGCGACGGGCACCGTGGCCGTGCCGATGATGGCGCCGTAGCGCAGCACCTTGTCGCCCGGCGCCAGGTCGCGGCGCGCGACCTTGTGGCCGAGGCGGACGTCGCCGGGCAGCGCGACCTCGCGCCCGTCGATGACGACCGTGGTGCCGGCCTTGAGGTCGACGCGCGCGATGAGGCAGTTATCCTCGCGCGACATGAGCAGCAGGCTGCCCGCCTGTGCTGGGGTGGTGCTGGACATGACGATCCTTTGGGGCTGACTTGGGTAACAGCATAATTGTATTCTATAAATTGAAAACATACGACTGTTTGCTCTGCTGCGCTGCAACATCGAAGGATTTGACAAACACAAGTACGCACGCGTAATAAATGTTACTCTTACGCAATTTCAAGCCTTCCAGTCAGTCCTCGTCCCGTCATGTATCCCAAGCTGCTCCTTCGTCTTGCGGCCCTGGCGCTCGCCTTCCTGTGCGCGCGCGCGCCGGCACAACACCTGCCGCTGAAGGCCTACGGCCAGGCCGAGGGCCTCGGCAACCTTTCCGTCACGGTGGCGTCCCAGGATACCGCCGGCTATGTATGGATCGGCACGCAGAACGGCCTGTTCCGTTTCAATGGCACCGGCTTCCGCCGTTACGGCCCGGCGCAGGGCTTTCCCGACCAGATCGTGACGGCGCTGGTCGACGGCCGCGCGACGGGCATGTGGGCCGGGACATACGAGAATCTATACCGGTTCGACGGCAGGCGCTTCCGCCCCGTCCGGTTCGACGGCAAGCCGCTCGAGGTCTGGCCGGGCCAGCCCCTCGCCGCGACGGCGGACGGCCGCGTGCTGGTGGTGGCGAGCGACCGACTCGTGGAAATTACGCCACGCGGCGACGGCGGCGACGTCCGCGCCTACTTCACGCCCGAACAGATCCGCGCCTACCCCGGGCTGGCAACGATCCTGAGCATCCACGCCGACGCGGACGGGGCCCTGTGGATGGGTTGCGGCACGGCCCTGTGCAGTGTCGACCGCGGCCGCGTGACCGTCCGGGACGGCAAGGACGGATTGCCCGCCGATGCCTGGAGCAGCATCCTGCGTGATGGCGAGGGCACGCTCTGGGTGCGCAGCGCGACGCACGTCTTCGTGCTGCCGGCGGGCGCCGCGCGCTTCCAGGAACGGACGCCGTCCGAGATCCGCAAGCGCCAGTACATCACGGAGTTGCGCCTGGACGCGGATGGCCGGGTGCTCACGAACGCCGACGAGGGGCTGCTGCGCTGGCAGGACGGCCGGTGGCAGCTCTTCGGCCGCCGGAATGGCCTGGACGTCGGCGGCGGCGTCACCGCGATCCTGCAGGACCGCGAACGCGGCATCTGGCTGGGCACGCTGGGCCACGGCCTCGTGCAACTGCTCGGCTACGGGAACCTCGAAAACTGGACCACGTCGCAGGGCTTGCCCAACGACGTCGTGATCTCGGTGCTGCGCGACCCTAGCGGCATCCTGCACGTCGGGACGCGTTCCGGCCATGCCTGGCAGGTGCCCGGCGAACGCCGCTTCCGCACCGCCCCCGCCCAGCCCGCGTACGCGACACAGGAATGGGGCAGCATGGCGCTCGACGCGGACGGCCACCTGTGGGCGGGCACCTACGGCGGCGCGCTGCTGCGGCGCACGCAACAGGACGGCCGGACCGCGCTGGTCGCGCGGCAGCCGCAGATCAACCAGGTCCTGGCGGACGGCGGCCGTGTCTGGATGGCCACGGAAGCCGGCATGCATGTCTTCCCCGCGACGGCGCCCCTCCCCGCCGTCGGCAACGAACCGGTCACCGATGTGGTGGCCGACGGCTGTGCCGACGGGCGCGGCCATCTGTGGTTTGCCGGGATGAGCGACGTCAGGCGTTTCGACGGACGGGCCTGGGAGACCCAGTCGTACGACGCGGTGCTGGGCGGCGCCGAAATCCTCAGCCTGGAATGCGCGCGCGACGGCAACCTGATCGCGACCACGCACGACGGTGTGTGGCGGCTGCAGCGCGGCGGCCGCGCGGCGCGGATCGATGCGCCGGTGTTGCGCGACCGGTATATCCTGAGCGCCCGCGAAGACAGCCGCGGCTGGCTCTGGGTCGCGCTGGACGTGGGCTTCGCGGTTTGGAACGGCAGGCACTGGCGCACGCTGGACCAGACGCAGGGCCTGGCGTGGAACGATTCGAACGGCCGCGGCACGTACGAAGACCGGGACGGTTCGATCTGGCTCATCACCAGCAACGGCCTGTCGCACGTGCTTCATCCGGAACGCCTGTTCGCGTCAGCGCTGCGCCAGCCCGTGATCGAAGAGGCGCTGCGCGGCAACGGTCCGCTGCCGGCGGGCGACGCGCCGATGCCGTGGCGGGCGGACCAGATCGTGTTCCGCCTGGCCCACCTGCAGTTCGACCAGGGCCGGGGCTGGCACTATCGTTTCCGCCTGCTCGGCGTCGACGACGAGTGGAACGACACGGTGCAGCCGGAAGTGCGTTACGCGGCGCTGCCGGGCGGCCGGTACCGCTTCCAGGTCGCCGCCGTCGACAGCGCTACCGGCGAGCAGTCGGCGCCGGTGGAACTGGCGTTCACGATCGCGCCGCCATGGTGGCGCAGCGTCCCGTTCTACGTGCTGTGCGCCCTCGGCGTCGCGGGCGCATTCGTCGCGTTCCATCGCCTGCGCCTGCGCGCGCACCGGGCGCGCGAAGCGAAGCTGACGGCGCTGGTGCGCGAGCGCACGCACGAGCTGGAACAGTCGCGCGAGGAAATGCGCCTGCGCGCCCTGAAGGACGGGCTCACCCAGTGCTGGAACCGGGTCGCGATGATGGACATCGTCGAGCGCGAAATCGAAAAATGCGCGCGCTCGGGCGAAGGCTTCGCGCTCGTGCTGCTGGACCTCGATTACTTCAAGCGCGTCAACGATACGCACGGCCACCTGGCGGGCGACGCGGTGCTGGTCGAAACGGCGCGCCGCCTGCGCGCGGCCGTGCGGCCCTACGACGCGGTGGGCCGCTACGGCGGCGAGGAATTCGTCGTGGTCCTGCCCGGCCTGAACCTGCCGGCCGACGCGTGCCGCATCGACGCCCTGCGCGCCGTCGTGCGCGGCGAACCCGTCGACATCGGCGAAGGCAAGACGCTGGCCGTCACCGCCAGCTTCGGCGTCGTCGCCTTCACGCCCGGCACGCCGCCCGATCCGGTCGCCCTGCTCGGCCGCGCCGACGAGGCGCTGTACCGCTCGAAACACGCGGGCCGCGACCGCATCAGCTACGCGGATTGATACGCCGCTGCCCCGCCTATCCATCGGCCAGTGGCGGATCGCCCGCGCTCCCGCTACGCTGCCAGGCCTACAACACATCGGAGGGCATATGGTCAACAAGAAAGTCGTGAATTTCGGCGTCGCCTGGGAAGGCCTGTTCGGCTACGTCCAGGGCATCCAGGTCAAGGACACGGTCTACCTGTCCGGACAACTCAGCCACGACCGTCAGGGCAACCTGGTCGCGCCGGCCGACCTGGACGCGGCCGGCAAGCCGGCGAATTACGACGCGATGGAAGCGCAGATCCGCCAGACCTACCGCAACGCGGTCGAGCTGCTCGCGGAATTCGGCGCGACGCTGGACGACGTGGTCAAAGAAACGCTGTACGTGCTCGACGTGGACGCGGCCTTCCCGGCGGCGGCCAAGGTGCGGAAGGAAGCGTACGGCACCGGCCAGCCGCAGCTCGCCAGCAACCTGGTCGGCGTGTCGCGCCTCGCCTTCCCCGCCCAGCTGGTGGAGATCACGTTCCGCGCCGTGCTGCCGGACTAGGCCTCGGCCGCGGCCTGGGCGAGCGCCACGAACGCGTCGACGAGCGGCCCCCCGCCCTCGGCATGGCGCGCGAGCAGCATCGCCGTGGTGGCGTCGGGGTCAAGCAGCGGCCGGTAGACGACGCCTTCCATGTGGATGCCTTCGAATGAGCCGGGCAGCACGGAAATGCCGCAGCCGGCGGCGACGAGGCCGATGATCGTCGACGGCTCGCCCGCCTCCATCGCGATCTGCGGCACGAAGCCGGCGGCGCGGCACAGGTCGAAGATCTGGTGGTAGATACCGGTGCCCGTCTTTTCGGGGAAGACGACGAACGCCTGGTCGGCCAGGTCCTTCACCGCAATCTTCTTCTTCCGCGCCAGCGGCGCGTCGGCCGGCAGCACGAGCAGCAGCGGATCCTGGCGCAGCATCGTCAACGCCACAGTGCGCGGCAGCGGCATGGGGCCCGGCCGCACGAAGCCCACGTCCAGGTCGCGCGCCTCGATCTTCGCGAGCTGCGGCTGCGTGGGGATCTCGAGGAAGGTCAGCCGCACGCCCGGATACTGCTGGCGGTAGCGCCGGACGACCCGCGCGAACAGCGGCGTGAACGGCGTGGAAAACGTGAACCCGACGCGCAGCTCGCCCGTTTCGCCGAGGTGGGCGCGGCGCGCCGTCTCCTTGGCCTGTTCGGACAGCGCCAGCATGCGCCGCGCGTCGGCGAGGAACAATCGCCCCGCTTCCGTCAGCAGCACGCGCCGCCTGTTGCGCTCGAACAGCCGGGCGCCGATCTCGTGTTCCAGCGCCTGGATCTGCTGGCTCAGCGGCGGCTGGCCGATGTGCAGCCGCCCGGCGGCGCGCGTAAAGCTCAGCTCCTCCGCCACGGCCACGAAGTAACGCAGGTGCCTGAGTTCCATCTTATATTTTCAAACGATAAGTAACGCCACAAATATATATTGGACGGTCGTATCCGGCAATCCTAGGATAAGGCCATGACGAATCCCACCAACCGCGCCCTGTTCTTCGGCGGCTTTTCCTGTTTCGCCCTGCTGTATTGCGTACAGCCGCTGATGCCCCTGCTGGCGCACGATTTCGGGCTCACGCCCGCGCAGAGCAGCCTGTCGCTCTCGCTGTCGACGGGCGCGCTGGCCGTGTCGCTGCTGTTCTCGTCCATCCTGTCCGACCGCCTCGGGCGCAAGACGATGATGGTCGTGGCGCTCGTCGTCGCCGCCCTGATGACGGTGCTGGCGGCGTACGCGCGCACCTATCCGCAACTGCTGGCGGCGCGCACGCTGCTGGGCTTCGCGCTGGGCGGCATGCCGGCCGTCGCGATGGCTTACCTGGGCGAGGAGATCGAACCGGCGTCGCTGGGGGTGTCGATGGGCCTGTACATCAGCGGCAATGCGTTCGGCGGCATGGTCGGGCGGGTGCTGGCGGCCGTGCTGTCCGACTTCGTGTCGTGGCGCGCCGCGTTCGCCGTGATGGGCGTCGCCGGCCTGCTGGCGGCGTGGGAATTCTGGCGCAGCCTGCCCGCGTCGCGTAACTTCCGGCCGTCGTCCGGCGGCGTGCCGGCGCTGCTGCACGGCCTGCGCGGCCATTTCGGCGACGCCGGCCTGCCCTGGCTGTTCGCGCTGTCGTTCCTGCTGATGGGGTGTTTCGTCAGCGCCTATAACGTGATCGGCTTCCGGCTGCTGGGCGCGCCGTTCGGGCTGCGCCAGAGCGTGGTCGGCGGGATCTCCCTGCTGTATTTGCTGGGCATCTTCAGTTCCGTGTGGGCCGGCCGCCGCGCCGACCGCCTGGGCCGGCGCCACGTGCTGTGGACCGTGATGGGCACGATGTTCGCGGGCCTGCTGCTGACGCTGGCCCACAACGTCGCCGCCATCGTGGCCGGCATGGCGGTGTTCACGTTCGGCTTCTTCGCGTCGCACTCGATCGCCAGCAGCTGGGTGGGACGGCGCGCCCGCACGCAGCAGGCGCTCGCCTCCGCGCTGTACCTGTGCTTCTACTACCTCGGCTCCAGCCTCGTCGGCTGGCTGTGCGGCGTGTTGTGGGCACACGGCGGCTGGGGCGCCGTCGTGGCGCTGCTGGGCGTGCTGCTCGGCGCCGCCCTGCTGATCGCGCTGCGCCTGCGCCGGCTGGAACCCGTGGGGCAGGCACTGGCGCTGCCGGGCACGGCCATACCCTGATCCGGCCGCCCATGCGTGCGCTGTCGTGCGCACGCTGTTCAGTCAATCGTGCGCGCCGCATCCCATGCTAGGCTGAGCGAAACGCGAATCAGGAGTCCTTACATGCTCGCCTTGTCCGCCCTGGATCTCGCCCGTGCCCAGTTCGCGTTCACGATGTCGTTCCATATCCTCTTCCCCGCCGTGAGCATCGGGCTCGCCAGCTACCTGGCCGTCCTCGAACTGTCGTGGCTGCGGACGAAGCGCCAGGTCTACGTCGACCTCTACCATTTCTGGCTCAAGATTTTCGCGGTCATGTTCGGCATGGGCGTCGTGTCGGGCATCGTGATGGCCTACCAGATCGGCACCAACTGGAGCCGCATGTCCGAGGTCGCGGGCGGCATCCTGGGTCCGGTGCTGTCGTACGAAGTGCTCACGGCATTCTTCCTGGAGGCCGGCTTCCTCGGCGTGATGCTGTTCGGCTGGACGCGCGTGGGCCCCGGCCTGCACTTCCTCGCCACCTGCATGGTCGCGATCGGCACGCTCATCTCCGCGACATGGATCCTCGCCGCGAACAGCTGGATGCAGACGCCGCGGGGCTATGCCGTCGAAGGCGGCCGGCTCGTGCCCGCGGACTGGCTCGCCATCGTCTTCAATCCGTCCCTGCCCTACCGGTTCATGCACATGGTGGTGGCCGCCTACCTGACCACCGCACTCATCGTCGGGGCGACCGGCGCCTGGCAATTGCTGCACGGGCGCGACAACCCGGCGGTCCGCAAGATGCTGTCGATGGCGATGTGGATGATCCTGATCGTCGCCCCGATCCAGGCCGTGATCGGCGACTTCCACGGCCTGAACACGCTCGAGCACCAGCCGGCGAAGATCGCCGCCATGGAAGGCCATTGGCAGAACACGCCCGGCGAAGCGGTGCCGCTGACGCTGTTCGGCATCCCGGACATGGAGGCCGAAACCACCCGCTTTGCGGTCGACGTGCCGCACCTGGGCAGCGTCATTCTCACGCACACGTGGGCGGGCCAGTTCCCGGGCCTGAAAGCATTTCCGAAGCAGGACCGGCCCAACTCGCTGATCGTGTTCTGGAGCTTCCGGATCATGGTGGGCCTGGGCCTCCTGATGATCGCGCTGGGCGTGTGGAGCCTCCTGCTGCGGCGGGGCGGGCGCCTGTTCGTCACCCGTCCATTCCTGCACGCCGCGCGCTGGATGGGTCCGGCCGGCCTGGCCGCGATCCTGGCGGGCTGGGTCACGACGGAAGTCGGGCGCCAGCCCTGGGTCGTGTATGGCGTGCTGCGGACGGCCGACGCGGCGTCGCCGCACGCCGCCGGCGCGGTGGCGCTGACCTTGGGCCTGTTCGTGATCGCCTACCTGTTCGTGTTCGGCGCCGGCACCGCCTACGTACTGCGCCTGATGCGCAAGGGACCGCAGGCCTTCGCCCTGCACCGGGCGCCCGAAGGCGGGCCCGGTGAAGTGCGCACGCCGATGCGGCCGCTGTCGGCCGCCGACGTCGGCAACGACGACGACGACGACGTCACGACGCGGAGCTGACACATGGGCATCGACACCTCGGCCATCTGGGCCGTCATCATTTATTTTGCGGTGTTCATGTACGTGCTGCTGGACGGCTTCGACCTCGGCATCGGGATGCTGTTCCCGTTCGCCCGGGACAAGCGCGACCGCGACACCATGATGAACACGGTGGCCCCGGTCTGGGACGGCAACGAGACGTGGCTGGTGCTGGGCGGCGAAGGGCTGCTGGCGGCCTTCCCGCTGGCCTATTCGATCATCCTGTCGGGCCTGTACCTGCCGCTGATCTTCATGCTGATCGGGCTGGTGTTCCGCGGCGTCGCCTTCGAGTTCCGCTTCAAGGCGAAGGAACACGAGCGCCACTTGTGGGACAAGGCGTTCATCGGCGGCTCGGTCACCGGGGCGTTTTTCCAGGGCGTCTCGCTGGGCGCCTTTCTCGACGGGATCGCGGTCTCGGGCCGCAGCTACGCCGGCCGGCTGCTCGACTGGATCGCCCCGTTCCCGCTGCTCGCGGGCTTCGGGGTGATGATCGCCTATACCCTGCTCGGCAGCACCTGGCTGATCATGAAGACCGAAGGCGACCTGCACCGGCGCATGGTGCAGGTGGCGCGCCCGTTCGCGCTAATGCTGCTGGGCGCGATCGTCGTGGTCAGCATCTGGACGCCGCTGCGCGACCCGGCCGTCGCCCAGCGCTGGTTCTCCTTTCCCAACCTGCTGTTCCTCGCGCCGGTACCGGTGCTGGTGCTGCTGTTCCTGACCGTCCTGCTGCGCTCGCTGAAGCGCGATCCGCATCGCTGGCCGTTCGTGGCCGCACTGGCCATCGTCTTCCTCGGCTATACCGGCATGGCCATCAGCATCTGGCCGCACATCGTGCCGCCGACGATCACGATCTGGGAAGCGGCATCCCCGCCGGCCAGCCAGGGCTTCGCGCTCGTCGGTACGCTGTTCATCCTGCCGATCATCCTGATGTACACGATCTGGTCGTACTGGGTGTTCCGCGGCAAGGTCAAGGCCGACGCGGGGTACCACTGATGGCGAGCGCCTCGCGACGGTGGCTGCGCCGCGTTGGCTGGATGGTCGTCCTGTGGGCGTCCGGTGTGGCCACGCTGGCCGCCGTTGCCGGTCTCATCCGCCTCGTCATGCGCGCGGCCGGCATGCATTAGGTCTACAGGTAACGCGCCCCGCCCTGCCAGGCCAGCTGGAGCCCGGTCACGAACAGGCAGGCCTGCGAAATCCGGTAGAACCACACGAGGTTGATCCGGTCCTGCAGCCAGATGCCCAGCCGGACACCCAGCGGCACGAGCGGCGCCAGGACGAAGCTGGTGCCGAGGTTGTCGAGCGATAGCTGGCCCAGCCAGGCGTACGGGACCAGCTTGACCGCGTTGACGACGGCGAAGAACACGCTGATGGTGGCGACATAGCGCACCTTGTCCATGCGCTGCGGCAGCAGGTAGACCATGGCGGGCGGCCCGCCGGCATGGGCGAGGAAGCTGGTCAGCCCCGACACCGCGGACCAGAAGGTACCTTTCGCCACCGAGGGGCCGGCCTGGCGCTGGTGGGCGGCCAGGCCCAGCACGTTGTTGATGGTGAAGGCCACCGCGATGCCGCCGATCAGGATGCGGATGACGTCCTCGCCCAGCATGCCGAACGTGAGGAAGCCCGCGCCGATACCGAGCAAGGCGCCCGGCAACATGATGCGCAGCGTCGGCTTGTCCCACTTGCCGAAATAGGCACCGAGCCCGACGAGGTCCATCAGGCACAGCACCGGCAGCAGGATCGCGGCCGCCTGGACGGGCGAGATCGCGAGCGCCATCAGCGGCACGCCCACGCCGCCGAGCACGCCGCCGAAGCCGCCTTTCGAGATGCCGGTCAGCAGGACGGCCGGCACGGCGACGGCATAGAACAGCGGGTCGGCGATCAGCATGGCGCCACCTCCGCCACCAGTTGCCGGATCAGGTTCTTCGCGGCCGGCGCCCCTTCGTTGCGGCGGAAGATGGCGGCAAGCTCGGACGTGACGGGCTCGCCGGCCAGGGGTTTGTAGACCACGTCCGGCAGCACCAGGGTCGAAGCCACGACGTCGGGCACGACCGCGACGCCCATCCACAACGACACCTCGGTCAGCACCGTCAGCAGGTTGCCCGGCACCGAGACGACGCGGGGCACGAAGCGGCCGCGCCGGCCGACTTCACGCGTACCCAGGTCCTGTTCGGGCACGATGAAATCGTCGTCGGCCAGCTCCCTGGCGTCGACCGCGGCGGCGCCGGCCAGGCGGTGGCTGGCCGGCAGCGCGACACAGAAACGGTTGCGCTGCACGACGTGCACGCGCAGTTCGTCGGGCAGCGCCATCGGCAGGCGCACGAAGCCGATATCCACGTGGCCCTCCGCGACCATCCCCGGCAGGCGCCCCATCGGCAGTTCGTTCGCCTGCAGCTGGACGTCCGGCCACTCGGCGCGGAAGCGCCGCATCTGCTGCTGCAGGATGCCGGCCAGGGCGGCGGACCCCACGTAGCCGACCACGATCCGGCCAAGCTCGCCGCGGCCGGCGCGGCGGCCGACGCCGACGGCCTGGTCGAACCGCAGCAGGCTGGCGCGCGCCTGCTCGAGGAACAGTTCGCCGGCGCCGGTCAGGCGCACGCTGCGCTTGGTCCGCTGCAGCAGCCGGGCCTGGAGCGTCCGCTCGATTTCCTGGATCTGCACGGTCAGCGTGGACGGGGCGATGCCCAGCCGCTCGGCGGCGCGGGCGAAATGCAGTTCCTCGGCCACCGCCACGAAATAGCGGAAATGTCGCAGCTCCATCGGTCTCCAGGCGGTATCAATATTCGGCAACACCGAATTATTTCACGTTTTTCCGTTAATGAATGAAATTGCCGGATACGTTGTAATGCAACTTCATCCGTTGCCTGGAACCCCACGATGCATGCCGACTCTCCGCTGCGCCCATCGTCGACGCCCCTGCTGCTGACGGCCTCGCTGGGCTGCGCCGTCACCGTCCTCGACACGAACGTGGTCGGGATCGTCCTGCCGACCATCGCGCGCGACCTGGCGGCGACGTTCGCCGACATCGAATGGGTCGTGAGCGCCTACCTGCTGTGCTTCGCGGCCCTGCTCCTGCCCGCGGGCGCCATCGCCGACCGGGCCGGGCGCAGGCGCGTGCTGCTGCTGGGCCTCGCCATCTTCGCCGCGACCTCCCTCGCGTGCGGCGTCGCCCCGGGCGCCCGGGCGCTCTACCTCGCCCGCGCCGCGCAGGGCGTCGGCGCGGCCTTCCTGCTGGCGCCGTCGCTGGCCGTGATCGGGCATGCTTTCCATGGCGAGCGCGAACGCGCCCGCGTCTGGGCGGTCTGGGGCACGATCATGGGCCTGACGATGGTGTGTTCGCCGCTGATCGGCGGCGTCATCGGCCGCTGGCTCGGGTGGCGCTGGGCGTTCTTCGTCAACCTGCCGGTCTGCGCCGCTCTGGCGCTCGCCGTCCTGCGCCAGGTACCCGAATCGCGCGGCGCGGCGCAGCGCGCGCTCGACCTGCCCGGCATCGTCCTGTTCGCGGCGGCCATGTTCGCATTCACCTGGACCCTGATCTCGGGACCCGCCCAGGGCTGGGCCAGCCCGGCGGTGCTGGCGCGTGGTGCCGCCGCGCTGGGCCTGTTCGCGCTATTCGTCGCCACCGAGCGCCGGGTGCGCGCGCCCATGCTCGACCTGTCCCTGTTCGCGCAGCGGCGCTTCGTCGGCGCCATCGCGGCCATGCTGGCCTACGCGGCGTGCGCCCAGGTGATGGCCTCGCTGCTGCCGCTGTACCTGCAGAATGCCCGCGGCGCCACGGCGCTGGAAGCCGGCGTCGGCATGCTGCCCTTCGCCCTCGCGATGCTGCTGCTGCCAATGGCCGGACGGCGCCTGGCCGCGTTCATGCCGGGCTACCTGATCCTGGCGCTCGGCCTCATGGTCGTCGCGGCCGGGAACCTCGTCATGCTGTGGGCGGCGCACCTGCCGGGCAACCGGCTGCTGGATGCCGTCGGCATGGCGATCCTCGGCACCGGAGGGGGACTGCTGAACGGCGAGACCCAGAAGGCCATCATGGGCACCGTCCCGCCGGAGCGCGCGGGCATGGCCTCCGGCATCAGCACCACGTCACGCTTCTGCGGCATCCTGCTGGGCTTCGCCGGCATCGGCGCCGTGCTGGCGAGCGGCACGCGCTCGGCCCTGCTGGCGGACCTGCAGCAAGCCGGCGTGACGATCTCACCGGACCTGGTCGAGCGGCTGGTCGCGGGCGACGTCGGCGTCCTGCCGGCCGGGCTGGCCGGGCTGCTGCGGCGCAGTGTCGAATCCGGGTTCGCGCAGGGCTTCCTGGCGGCGGGGATGGCGGCGGCGGTGGCAAGTGCGATAGTGGTGGGATGCATGCGTGATGCGAGGGCGATCCGGCGTTCGGGCGCTGGGGCGGCCCGAGGACGCTAGACGGGTGTCGTGCTCGCCTGTTCTGCCGCGAAAAAGAACAAGCTCCGGCGGACGCACTTGCTCTACTGCAATACATGGGTAAGATGAGAGACACGCCAATGTTTTTCAAGAACCGTCAGGGGGCCGATTGACAGATTCAGAAGCTTTCACGCAGAACGCATATCGCATGTTTCGTGCACGCATCATCCAAGACCTCGAGCCGCCACGGCGGCCGTATCTGGACTACACGTTCGAGGATCCGCACCCCGTACAGCAGCTTCGCCAGCAAATCACGGCGTTTCGTGAGCATCTTGCATTCCATGGCGAGCAGATGATGATGGATGACCCGGGTTCCGAGCCACTAGTACGTGCGGCATTACGGATATCCGCAAACGTGCCGCTGCTGCCGACGCGAGGTGCGAAATTCTTGCAGCATCTGATGTTCGCCTTGCCGGTGCGGGTCGCGGTTCATCGAGCAAAAGCGCTGCTTCGGCGTGTCGGCACCCACGAAGGGCGCAGCCTGGTCTTTGCGCTGCAGATCAAACGGACTCTACCGGGTCAACATTTTTTCTCCCGAGGCCTCGATTTCGCGCTGCGCGAGCTTCAGGCACCTCACAAGTTTGAAACTTTCCGCGACCTGCATTTCTTTGAGGTCGACTGGATAAAAGCGTGCCACCGACTCGGGGTACGGCGGATGGACGACGTCGACCGGCTCATCATGTCCCAGCCGGGTCATCGGGTCGATGGGGCATTGGTGCTTGCTTTGGTGGAGTTGGGAGTCATTATCCACGTCGATACCCTGGCTCAACTACCTCAGCCCGGCGGGTGGCGCTACGGAGGTGATCAACTGCGCCAAGAGGACGTGCGAAAATTCCGCGAGGTTGTCCAACAGTTACAGTGCGCCGGCGTCGCGGCATCAAGCATCCTTCGCCTGCTCAAGCTCGAAGCAAGGCGTTTCGATCCGCATCAGCTAAAGACAACGCTCGACGCGCTCCAGCTCAACGGCCTGGATCTATCCAGACTATTCGATGTGCTCGGTCAACAGGTGATGCGGGCGAAGCCGGAGCGATGGCGATTCCTGAACGAAGTGCTGGATGTTCGTTTGCCTTCCGACCTCGAGCGCTTCAAGGATTTGCTCGATTCCGGACGGACGCCCAGCAAGGAATTCGCGCTTGCACTGCGCGCGGCTGGCGCTGATGTCGCAGGCCTGGAGGCGTGCCAGCCGCTGATCCTGGCCGTCGGAGCCCGGCAAGGCACGCCGCCGCCGATCGCCGAGTTGCATCAGCTCATACATCCGCCGCACTTGCTCACATTCGTACAATTGGCAACCGCTGAAGACTATCTATTGGGCGGCAATGATCTGGCGGCCTATCTGCAGGTGCTGATCCGGCATGGGTTTGGCGATGCACAAGGCATCCTCGCTTTCCAACGCTGCTACAAGCAGCTGAGCACAAACACACTCGATCGTTGGCTGAGCATTGCTGGCGAGAGGACAAAGGGCCAGCCCGCTACCGTGATCGCGGACTGGGCCGTCCAGGCCGGCAAGGCGGGGCATGTCGATGCGTTTGATTACCTGTTGCAGGCTGGCGAATTGCGAACATTCGCCCACTTGCAACAGGCGTTAAAACTCGCACCGCTGGGTACGTCACTGATACGGTATGTTCGCGAGGAACGTGGCCTGAAAAGCGTTGCCACGCTATTGAGGTGGTACTACCGCGACGCTCCCGGCATCAAGGACGTCCGGCTTCGGAGTGATCTCGATGTCGTGACAAGGATCCTGCTGGACGACGCCTTCGATCGCAAGGATTTCACTTTGCTCGAGGGCAATCTGAGCTGCGTTCGCGAAGTGATCGACCAACGCATCGAGGCCAGATTGGGCCGCTTTCCATACCACTCCGACGAGTCAACCCGGGAAACATACCGCCTGGCCAGCCGCAAAATGCACGAAGAGATCGGCAACGAGATTGCGCCCCGGCTGAGGACCCTGCTCGACGAGACTGATGGCCTCCTTTTGCTGAGCCTGCTGGTACATATCGATTCGCCTCTGGAAGAGCTGCAAGGAATGCTTGGACGATTCATGCCAGAGCTAGTCAAGCTGCGTACGGGCGGTGGACCATCTGGCCAAACCTTGGGTGACCTGGAAGCCGATCTCATCGGCGTGGTGTACCGAACTGCACCAAGTACGGTTCGCAGTCACTGGCCGCGTGTGCTCGGGCGAGCGGATGACATTGCATGGCTCACCGCGGCTGTTCCCTATACGATGAGCTGGAACCGAACGGAGCGGCAATTGGATGGGCTGCTGGATTCTCGTGGGCTCCAGTCGATGCAGGAGGCGTTGCAATTTGCAGCGCGCTTTGGAACGCGACGGCGGGCGGATATGCATGACGCATGTCGCCACCTGAGCCCAAAGCGGTTGCATGATCCAGCCGCCGACGTCTGGTCGCTGGCTCCGCACCTGGGAATACTGATGGCCATCGCTGCAGCAGACTCGAACGTACGCGAATGGCTCGAACAAGGCGATAAGTGGATCGGGCAAATGACGGAAGCCGGTCCACTCGTCCATCAACAGGTCGAATCCCTGCATGAACTATTCGATGTTCAATTGGGGGATGCGTTGGACGAGCTCGCGGCCGGTTTCGTGGAGGGGCTCACGCAGAACGATGCGGCAGTCCTGGCCTCCCGGTTGGATATGCACGCGGCAGTAGACGCTCGCTCGGCCAGAGATGGTCTCATGGGCGCGCTCAGGAAAACGCGAGACGTTGTGCTGGAAGTCTTCCTTCGCTGGACCGCCAGGCAAAAAAAGCGCTTTGCGCCAAAGGATATAGACGGGGCTCATACTTCAATGCAGGCCTTCGTTTCCAAGTCGCCCGCAGCATTCTTCGCAAAAGAAGCAGCGGGAATCTGCACGAGAGCGAATACCGCCATGTGGCAGGAGTCCAGGAACGCCCACCTGCTTGTGTTTGCTCCAGACCAGAAACGTTTGGTCGGGATGGCATTGCTCTATTTCGAGCGCATCACCGCACTGGACTCGAACCGGGATACCTTGGTGATTCGCGCGATCAATCCGATGGCGGATGCTCTCGCTTCGCACAGTGTGCGTTCAATTGTCGACAGCTACTTCAATGTTGCTATCCAGATTGCCCGTAACAACGGACTGGCCGCGGTCGCGTTCCCTCGGCCACTGGGCATGCACCTGATGTCCAACCACCAGAGTATCGAGAGCGACATTTGTGAACGCTTCGTGAAGCGTTCACGAACATACTTCGCCAGGAGTGCCGAGAAGCCAACCACGCCCTGGTTGGGGCAGCCGCGCAAGATAGCGGCGAACTTCTATGCATACGAATCTGGACAAGTTCCAGTCGATGAACTTTACGCGGTCTGGCATTTCATGGAGGATGAACAGGCATCGATTGCCACGTGACGCTGCCAAGTCGTTCAGGACAGACGCAGCGGATTCCTCACCGGCCGACGGGAGCACATCAGTCCCTCTGCCCGCTTGCCCCCGATCGTCCCGCGTCGACCGCGTAGGGACCAATCACGACGCCCACGAATCCCCCTGCCTTCTGCGTCGACAGGAAGCGGATATCGACCTTGTCGGCGAGGGTCGTCGTCACGTTCCCGTCGCGGTAGCGGTAGCTGGCCTCGCCACCGTTCATGTCCATCACGAGCTCGACCCGCCCGGACGCGGCCGGCCTGCTGGCGACCAGCGTCTCTTTTCCGCCCTCCGTCCTGTAGAGCGCCACCATGTTCTTCCCGGCGCTGCGCGTCACGCCGAGGAACACGTGGTTGTCGTCGTTCTGCATGGCGACGAGGCCCGCGCGGTCGCCGTCGTGTCGTGGCACGAAGTCGACCACGGTCGATACGGTGGCGACGTGATGCTGCTGGCGCCGGCCGACGAAGGCGGGCACGCCGCGCAGGTCGCCCAGCGGCGCGCCGGAGCGCAGCGCCAGTGCACCGCGTTCGACGGTGTACAGGGGTGCCTGGGGAATACGGATGCCGATCCAGGCGGCGGACAGGGGGCCGTCGAATTCGTCGACGTACGCGAAGATGCCGCTCGTGGGCACCGGTGCAGGCGGTTGCGGCGGCAAAGCGGGCTTCGCGACGGCATGGGGCACCGTCCTGCCCTGCTCCAGCATCAGGGGCCAGCCGTCCTTCCAGTCCACGGGCAGCATGAAGGTTTCGCGTCCGATGTTATAGAAATTGCCCGGATAAGGCCGGGTCGCCAGGAAGACGGCCCACCATTGGCCGTTCTGCGTCTGGACGAAATCGGCGTGGCCGGCCGTGGTGACGGGATCGGGACGTTTCGGGTCGAGGTCGCGCTGCGTCAGGATCGGGTTGACGGGCCCAGGCACATAGGGTCCCGTGACGGCCCTGGCGCGGAACACGACTTCGGAGTGGTTGTCGGCAGTCCCGCCTTCGGCGCAGATGAGGTAGTAGTAGCCGTCCTTCTTGAAGATGTGCGGCCCCTCGATCCAGATCGGCCGCTTCTCGGGCACCACGCCGCCATCGACGAGGACCCTGGGCTTGCCGGCGAACTGCAGCGTGCGCGGGTCCAGCTCCGCGATCCAGATCGCGCGATGCCCGTCGTAGCGCGGCGTGCCTTCCGGCGCATTGTTGTACACGACATGGAGCTTGCCGTCATCCCAGACGAGGGACGGATCGATACCCTGCAAGCCCCGGATCGTGACCGGCTGCGACCACGGGCCGGCCGGATCCTTCGCCGTAATGACGAAATTCCCGGTGCCGCCCGGGCAGCTCGAACACGTGGTGACGATATAGAACGTGCCGTCGTGGTAAGAGATGTCCGGCGCATAAATGCCCTGCGATCCGCGCACGCCGGTGAAATCGACCTGGCCGGGCCGGTCGAGCGCATTGCCGACCTGCGTCCAGTTGACGAGGTCCCTGGAGTGGAAGACGGGCAGTCCCGGGAAATTCGTGAACGAGGAATTCACCAGGTAGTAATCGTCGCCGACGCGCGTGATCGACGGGTCCGGGTAATAGCCGCTCAATATCGGGTTGACGAACTCGCCATCACGCGGACGGACGTTTTCCTGGGCCCGTCCCTGATAGGAGAACCGCTCGAAGCGCGCGACGGTCGCGCCGGGAGCGTCTGCCGCAGTTGCTACCGCCATGGAAGAGGCGGCCCCCAGGGCCAGTGCTCCCCACAGCATCACGGCCCGCATGGAATATGTGTTCATTTGGCTTCGAGCTCCCGAGATTGCGAGTCAGCCACTCTATGCCAATCAATTAACCAAAACCAATGTTATGTTTATATCCATTGATTCATAAAAGGTATGGGTTGGCCGAGGCCGAACTTTGTCTTAACTCATCCTCCCCTGGCCGCGGGCACTCTACTGTACCTCCGCATGCACAACGCATGAGCGACTGTGGAGAGCAATGATGAAAATCGTGCGGATGAGACAGGTCCCCCGAGTGGCGGGCGCGGCGCTGGGAGCAGCGCTGTTCATGGCGGGTGTACCGGGTTACGGCGGAGATCGCATGACCGGCAACGGTCACGGCAACGGGGATACATACGACATCGTGAACCTGGTGCCGGGAATCGGGTACGGGTCGCACATCGATGCGCGCGGGCAGGCGGCTTTCGAATACGTCAGCTTCGCCGACAGGCTGCGCGTCGGCTTCTTCGATGGCGAACGGGTGAGCGACATCAGCCCGCCCGCGTCCGATACGACCGCATTGGGCGACATGAATGAAAAGGGTGAAGTTGCCATGTACGCCGCCCTGCCCGCCAACGACGGGTTCGTGCGGGTACCTTTCCGCTGGTCCCTTGCCGCAGGCTGGACAGCATTGCCCACCCTGGGCACCGACAGCACACTCACCGCGGCCATGAACGATCGCGGCGTCATCGTGGGCGAGTCGTATGTCGCCGGGGACGGTTACCGCGCCGTGCGCTGGACCGCGACCAACAATCTCGTGAGGCTGCAGACGCCGCCCGGCTTCACGGACTCCTACGCGAGCGACATCAACGAGCACGGCGTCACCGTGGGCGCCGCCACCGATCCTGCCGGCGCGTTTCACGCTTTCCTGTGGGATAACACCGGTGTCCCGACCGACCTCGGCACATTCTGGGCGACGGCGGCGGTTGCGCTGCGCAACAACAAACGGGGCGATGTCGTCGGATGGCTGGATCTCTATGGGCCGGATTTCCAGTCGTTCTTGTGGAGCCCAGGCAAGGGCGCAACGCGCGTCGGCCTGCATACGCTGCCTGGCGCATTGAACAACGCCGGCGAACTGGTCGGGCGCATTTACGATCCCGGCACCAGCACCAACCATGCCTATGTATTTTCCCGCGCCCGCGGGCTGGTGGACCTGCACCGGGCGCCATTTACTTCCTCCGAAGCTATCGACGTGGACGACAACGGAACCGTCGTCGGCGAGATGTCCAGCACGATTCCTGGGGCATACGCCCGGCGCGCCTACCGGTGGTCGCGCAGCGGCGAGGCGGTCGACCTGAACGCGCACCTGGTCGAACCGCCGGGAGGCCTGGTCGTGACCCAGGCGCTCAAGATTTCTCCTCGAGGCGACATCATCATCGCCAATTCGAATGCCGGACTGGTGCTGTTGCGCCGCAGCGGCGGCACCGACGCCCCCGTACTGGGGCCGATCCAGATCCCGGACATCGTGCGTCAGGCCGAGCCCGTCGCTCTCGCGTTGTCCTTCCGCGACCGCAACACAGGCGACGTCCACAGCGCGACAGTGGACTGGGACGACGGCGGCGGACCAGAGGCGGCCGCCATCAGCGAGCGTGCGGGTCGCGGCGAGCTGAGCGCGACCCATACCTATGCCCGCGCCGGCAGTTACAACATCGTTGTGCGCGTCACCGATTCCACAGGCAGGACGACCGTGCAGGCCCATCGTTTCCGCATCTTCCGGCTGTGAGTGTCGGCCATTGTCGGCGAGGGCTGTCTTCCAAGACCACGACTCGCCTTTAATAATCCCTGTTTGGCTGAAAGAACAATTCTCGAATCCATACCGCTTCCTCAATCACCTCACTTGCCAGGCATCACAAACGACCGGGTGCGCAGGAACGTCGAACGGCAGATGACGGGAAATTCGGCCTCGCCGGTCGTCAATGGCGAGGCCTCGATCATGCGGCGGCAGTCCGGCTACTGTAACGCCGGCCGGGCCTGATTCGGTGTGGCGCCGCGCGCCCCGGCACGGTCGACCGGGGACTGGACAACTCGACCTCCACCGTCTTCCGCCAGCCTGAAGATGCTTACGGCCTGCCCCAGTTCCGCGGCCTGGTCCCGCATGGCCCCGGACGCGGCCGCGACCTGCTCGACGAGCGCGGCATCCTGTTGGGTCACCTGGTCCATCTGGCCGATCGCGCGGTTGATCTGTTCCATACCGACGTTCTGCTCACGTACCGCAAGCGTGATTTCGCCGATGATGGCCGCCACCCTGCCTACACCCTCGACGATCTCATCCATCGACATTCCGGCCCGGCTTACGAGCTTCGTACCCACGGCCACGTTGGAGACCGACTCGTCGATCAGCGCCTTGATTTCCCGCGCTGCCGCGGTCGAGCGTTGCGACAGGTTGCGGACCTCGCCGGCAACGACCGCAAATCCCCTTCCCTGCTCACCGGCGCGCGCCGCTTCGACCGCCGCGTTCAGCGCGAGGATGTTGGTCTGGAAGGCGATGCCATCGATGACGCCGATGATGTCGACGATCCGCTTCGACGATGCGTCGATCGACGCCATCGTATCGACGACCTCCGCAACGACGGCGCCGCCCCGGCCGGCCGCGTCCGACGCCGAACGCACGAGCACGTTGGCCGCGTCCGCGTTGTCGGCGGTCTGCCGGACGGTTGAAGCCAGCGCCTCCATCGAGGACGCCGTTTCCTCGAGCGACGCCGCGCGGTCTTCGGTGCGCGCCGACAGGTCTGCATTGCCGGCCGCGATCTCGCTCGACGCGCCGGCGATCGTCGCGGTGCCGACGCGCACGCGGCCGACAATGCCTGCCAGGGCGTCGCGCATCGTCTTCATCGACGCCATGAGGCTGGTCGTATCGTCGCCGCGCGTCTCGATCGGCGTAGCCAGGTCGCCCTGCGCAATGCGACGTGCCAGTGCCGTCGCCTGTTCCGGCGTGCCGCCGAGCGAACGTTCGATATTGCGTACGATCGCCACGACAAGGATCGACAGGAGCAGACCGGCCACCCCCAGCACCAGCGCGGACCGGCGCAGCGACTGCCGGAACGCCGCTTCCACGTCGCCGACGTAGAGTCCCGTCATGATCGTCCAGTCCCATGGCCGGAAGTTGACGTCGTAGTTGATTTTCCGTTCCGGCTCGACGGAGCCCGGTTTGTTCCACAACAGTTGTGTGTAGCCCATGCCCGACTCCCTGACCACTTTCAACGCTTCCAGGCACATCTGCCTCCCCTCGGCGTCGCGCATGTCCGCGACGCTTCGCCCGACCAGGTCCTGCTTGAGCGGATGCATGAGTATCTGCTTCGAATCGATCACCAGCAGGTAGCCCGTGTCGCCGTACCGCAGCGCCTTGAGGCGGGCGAGCGCCTGTTCCCGTGCCTGCGCTTCGGAGAGCTTGCCGGCGGCGGCCATGGCAGCGTATTCCTTCACGATCGAGATGCCCATGTCGCCCGCGTTGGCGATCTGCGTCTTGCGCTCGTCCATGCGCAACGTGCGTTCATGCAGGTTACCGGCAGCGACGACAGCGAGCAGGCACAGCCAGCTGAGCACGAGCGGGAGGAACAGTTTGGTCCGGAATGAGAGTGTCATGCATGTTTCCTGTTGATGCGATCCGGAGAGGCGGTATCGCCCTCCGGTGTCCGCTGCGTAGGCCTCAGAACACGTGCCTGATCCCGGCCATGACGCCGTTCTGTGTCCGGCCCGGCGCCACCGTGCCACCGGCGTCGAGGGCAATCGCGGCCTGGCCATGGTTGTCCATGCGTCCGACGGCACCGTAGACGGCGCTGCGCTTCGAGAGCGCGTAGGTCAGGCGCGCCACGTACATGTTGGTGTCGTCGGAGGAGCCTTCGACATTCTTGCGCGCCACCTGTGCGTCGAGCGTCAGGGCCGCGCCGACAGGCTGGCTGACGCCGAGGTAGTACAGGTCCGACCCGGTAATTCCGGTCGCCGCACTGGTCTTGCGGTCCATCACGCCGCCTCCGATCCTGGTCCGGCCCAGCATGACGTATCCATTCAGTGTCGTGCGGCGGTCATAGCGGCTGCTGCTGGTGAGCCCGAATGCGGCGCCCGTGTTACCGTACAGTTTGTCGTACGACGCCGTGATCCCGTAGTTCTGCGCATCGTAGCCCAGGAGGCCGGTGACCTGCCGGCACGCCCTCGCATCGCTCGCGACCTCGCCCGCACAATTGGTCGCCGCCGGACCGCCGGCCGCCGACGCATCGCGGCCGAGGCTGTAGGTGGCGCCGACCGTGAGGCCCTTGAACGTTCCCATGTAGGCGATTGCGTTGTCGCTGCGTGCGTTCGGTATGTAGAGGTCGATGCTGCTGATCGAGAACAGGTTCGGCCCCAGCACGTCGCTCTTGATCGCCGCGTAGAACGTCATGTTCGGCACGCGTCCGAGCTGCAACATTCCCCAGTCGCCTTTCAGTCCGACCCAGGCCTGGCGTCCGAACAGGCGCCCTCCCTGGCTCGGCGTGCCGGCGTCGGGGCTGAAGCCGTTCTCGAGCGCGAACACGGCCGACAGGCCGTTGCCCAGGTCTTCCGACCCCCGAAAGCCGAGGCGCGACGGCACGCTGCCGGTCAGCGTTGCCATTTTCGTCACAGCGTGTCCCGCCGCGTCGGCGTTGTCCGTATGGGCAAAGGCGGCATCGATGATGCCGTACACGGTGATATTGGTCTGGGCGGATGCCGTGCCTGCGCACAGGCTCGCCACGAGGGCGGCCGCGAGCGCGCCGCGCCGTTTGGCTGCAACGTAGTTCATGTGTGTCTCCTGCTTGTCGTGATGTTTTATGCCCGCCGCGCCGCGGCGGCGGATCCGGGGACCGGTCAGTCCACGTAGTCCGGCTGATTCTGCGGCGCCGCCTGGATGAAGGCCGGCTGCGTCATGCAGTGCTCGTACACCTTCCGCACGCGCGCAAAGCGCGACAGGTCGCATCCCATGCGCAGCGCGTTCGCCACCTGGGGTACCAGGCAACAGTCGGCCAGTGTCGGGGCGTTGCCGACGCAGTAGTCGCCGGCCGGCAGCTTCGCCAGCAGGCGCTCCACCGCGTCCAGGCCCTCGTCGACCCAATGCCGGTACCACGCGGCCTTGTCCGCTTCGCTGGCTTCCAGCTTGCCGGTCAGGTACTTCAGCACCCGGATGTTATTGATCGGGTGGATCTCGCACGCGATCGTCTGGGCGATCTCCAGCACCCTCGCGCGCGACAGCGGGTCTTCCGGCACCATGCGCGGGGCCGGATGACGCCGGTCGAGATAGTCAATGATCGCGAGCGATTGCGTCAGCGTGACATCCCCGTCGACGAGCACCGGCACGAGACCGGCGGGGCTCAATTCAAGGTAGGCGTCCTTGCCCTGCTCGCCGCCGCGCAGGTTGACGCCGGCATAGTCGTACGGCAAGCCCTTCAGCGCCAGCGCGATACGCACGCGGAAGGAGGTGGAACTGTTGAAGAAGCTGTAGAGTTTCATGGTTCTGGCAAGTAGCGGGAAATCAGTGCGTAACCGGGACGGACGTGGCCCCACCCGTGGCGGAAGCGGTATCGGCGCCCTGCCGCGGATAGCGTTTGAACATGGCGAAGACCGAGATCGATGCCAGCAGCGCGGGAATCGCCAACAGCAGGATGATGGCCGAGAATCCAAGGCCCGCGCCGAGCAGCGCGCCGCCCATCATCGAGCCGAGGATTGCGCCGCAGCGGCCGACGCCCAGTGCCCAGCTCACGCCGGTCACGCGATTGCTGGTCGGGTAGAACGCGGCGGCCAGGGCGTTGGCGCCGATCTGCGACCCGCTCACGCAGAAGCCCACGCCGGCAACGGCGAAGTTCAGGATGGCCAGGTTGGTGTAGTTGAAGCTGATCAGCGCGATGAACGCGATGGCCGACAGGTAGGCAATGGCCAGCACGCGATAGGGATTGAAGCGGTCCATCAGGCGACCGAGCACGATGGCGCCGACAGTGCCGCCGACCTGGTACATGGCGGAGACCAGCGCGGCCTTGGCGAGCGGGAAGCCGGCCTCCTTGAACAACGTCGGCAGCCAGTTGGTGAGGAGGTAGACGATCAGCAGGCTCATGAAGAACGCCGCCCACAGCGCCAGCGTGCCGAAGGCAAGCGGACCGGCGAACAGCTGTGCGACCGGCGAACGGCGTGCGGCCATCGGCGGCTCGGGAATGAAGAAACCGGCGCCCGCCAGTTTCGCCTGCGGAGCGATGCGGCGCAGGGTCGCTTCGATCTGGCTGCTGCCAGGACGGCGCAGGACGAGGAAGCGGACCGACTCGGGCAACAGAAAGTAAAACACCACGGCACAGGCCATCGGCACGTAACCGCCGAGCAGGAGCACGCTGCGCCAGCCATACTCTGGAATCATGTGCGCGGCGAGCACGCCGCCCAGTCCGGACCCAAGCGTGAAGCCGCAGAACATGATGGTGACCACCGTCGACCTGGTGCGCTGCGGCGAGTATTCGGACGTGAGGGTGATCGCGTTGGGCATCGCGCCGCCCAGCCCAAGGCCGGTCAGGAAGCGGAACAGGGTCAGCGTGAACAGCGAGTCGGTGTATGCCGAAGCGAGACTCCAGATGCCGAAGAACAGCACCGACAACACGAGGATGGTCTTCCGGCCGATGCGGTCGCCCAGCGGCCCGGCCAGGAACGACCCGAACGCCAGGCCGACCAGGCCGGCGGACAGCAACGGCGCAAGCTGCTGGGGCTGCAGATGCCATTCGCCGCGTAGCGACGGCGCGATGAAACCGACGATCGCCGTATCGAACCCGTCGATGGCGATGATGATGAAGCAGAGGAAAGCGATGAGGAACTGGTAGCGCGAAAAGCGCCCGGAATCGATCAGTTGTTGTACATCGACTTGGTGCGTGGTTGACATGTTGTCTCCAGTTGGTCGTTGTGAGCGGAGGCGGTCTCGTGCCGCCTTCCGGTGCCGGCCCCGGGGCCTGGCGGCCCCGGAGTCATTGACAGGGCGTCAGCCCAGGTCGACGAATACCCTCCTCCCTTCGATCTTTACCGGATAGGTGCGCACCGCCTCGGTCACCGGATCGCACATCGGGCGGCCGTTGCGGATGTCGAATTTCCCCTGGTGCAGCGGGCATTCGATGTCGAAGCCGTCCAGGAAGCCGTCGCACAGCCGCGCGTTCCCGTGGGTGCACAGGTTGTCGGTCACGTAGACCTCGCCGCCGACGCCGTAGAGGGCCAGATCCTTGCCTGCCGCCTGGACGCCGATCACGTCCTCGTCCGGCACGTCGTCCAATGCGCCGACATCGGTCCAGTTGTTTGCCATGATTTCCACCTTTGCGTTAAATCGGGTAAATCAGAGAGTTCGGGATCATCTCGGTGTCGTAGATGCACAGCCGGGATTCGAACTTCAGCCCCTGGGCCGTGACGCGCACGCGGTCGAGATAGCGGCCGACGTTGAACACCGTCGTCTCCTGGCTCAGCTTGGTGCGGAACACCGCGTAATTCGCCTCCGCGTCGATCACGTCGCCGTTGTGGCGCAGGATGCGCGGCAGGCCGACCACGTGGCGCTGGTAATACGGGTCGTGGAACAGGGTTTCCCTGATGCCGTAGACCCGGTCCCTGAGCATGCCGCGACTCAGCAGTGCCAACGTGGAGAGCGGGAAGCCGCGCTCATGGTTCTCCCGGGGCTGGATCCTGTATTCGCAGTCCTCGGTGAAGAAATCGACCCAGCGGTCCCAGTCCGCGGCGTCCACCGCGGCCGCATAGTCGGCGTACAGCCGGGCCAGCGCCAGATAAGGTTCGTTCGCGCTCATTCAGTCCTCCATGACCTTGCGCCAGTACTCGTACATCCCGCGGATGAGCGTTTCCGTCACCATGTGGTCGGTGTTCTCGACCCCGTAGCCGCCGAGCTCCGCCACGGCGCGGTGGAAAGGCTTCTGTTCGAAGCCGTATTGCGACAGCTCGATCACTTCGCCATCGTCGGCGGACACGAAGCCGGCCGGGCCGAACAGGTTGGCCTGAATGAGGCGGCGCTGTGTCATTTCCTCGGTATCGTCTTCGAAACCGAAGTGGGTCCACACGAAGTCGAACGAGCCATTGCCGTCCGGCTGGATGTGGCGCGTCGACACGCTGTTGACCTGCTGCTGGAAGATCACGCTCGGGAAGATCGTCAACATCACCGCGGTCGGGCCACCCCACCATGCCTCGGGCACGATGTCGAGCAGGCGCTTGTCCTGGATCTCCATGCCTTCCTTGAAGCTGGTGACGCCGGACGTCACTTCCGACTTCGTGCCGCCCGTGCCGCGTGTCGAGATCATCGCCGCGTGACGATGGCGCTCGTCCATCACCAGCTGCGACTTGTTATCGGCGCGCCACAGGCCATAGGTGACGAACCAGGTGTGCAGCAGGCCCGGATGGTACGGGTCCTTGATGTTTTCCTGCATCAGCTTCCAGTTGCCCGGAATGCGCTGGCGGTTGTAGCCGAGAATCCTGAGCTTGCGGCCGTTGAACAGGCGATCGAAGTAATTCAGGATCGTCGGGCCGAGATAGTCCTCGAGCGACTCCACGTCGTGATCGAACGAAGCGAACACCACGCCGCCGCGGGTCGCGACCTTGAGCTTCGTGAGGCCGTGCTCCTCGGGCCTGAATTCCTTCGGCATGCCGCCCTGCACCTTGCCGTCCTGCTTGACGCCGCGGCGGAACGGCACCCCTTGCAAGTCACCGTTCAGCTTGTAGTTCCACTGGTGGTAAGGGCACACGAATTCCTTCCTGTTGCCATGGCGCTCGCGGCAGAACTGCATGCCGCGGTGGGCGCACACGTTCTCGACCACGTTGACCGCGCCGTCGGCGCCCCGCACCATGACCACCGAACGTTCGCCGATCACCGTCCGCTTGAAATCGCCCGGCTCCGGAATCTCCGCTTCCAGGCCCACATAGCACCAGTGGCCGTGGTAGAACAGCCGCTCCAGTTCGCGCTTGTAGATCTGGTCGTCGGTGTAGACGGAGAACGGAATGCGGCTGCTGCTATCCTTGGATTCCCACAGAATGTCTCCCATGTCTGTCTCCTGTTGTGTAGCGTGGCGCGCCTCAGCCCGCGACGCGCACGCGGATCTCGCCCAGGCCGGCGACCGTGCCGACCATCAGGTCGCCCGGCCGCACGGCGTTCACACCTTCCGGCGTGCCGGTCATGATGATGTCGCCCGGCTCCAGGGTTTCGTATTCGGACAGGAAGGCGATCGACTCCTCCACCGACCAGATCAGCTTGGCGATATCGGAATGCTGGCGCGGTTCGCCATTGACGGTCACGGCGATCTCGCCTTCGCCCGGGTGGCCCACGTGGACCGCCTTGTGGACTGCACCGATCGGCGCCGACTTCGCGAACGACTTGCCGAATTCCCACGGACGGCCTTTGTCGCGCGCTTCCAGCTGCACGTCGCGGCGCGTCATGTCCAGGCCCACCGCGTAGCCATACACGTGATCCAATGCCTTTTCGACGGGAATATTGGCGCCGCCGGTACCGATGGCGACCACCAGTTCGATTTCGTGGTGGAAGTTGGCGGTTTTGGGCGGATACGGGATCGTCACTTCGCCAGCACCGGCCGCGACCGTCGCATTGGCCGGCTTCATGAAGAAGAACGGCGGATCGCGGTCCGGATCCTTGCCCATCTCGCGTGCGTGCGCCGCGTAGTTGCGGCCGACGCAGAAGATGCGGTTGACGGGGAACTGCTCGTCGCTGCCGGCAACCGGCAGGGTGTACACGGGTGCGGGCGGTACTGCGTATTTCATGGTGTTCTCCAATGAGGGTTACTGCATCTTTTCTTCGCGCCACAGGCCGATCGCCTGCTGCATCGGACGGTCCGAGAAGCTGAACAGGATCGTCCGGTCGTTGGCCTGGAGCCGCAGCGTGTGCCAGGATGGGACGACGAACACGTCGTTCGGACCGAAGGTGTAGGTCTCGTCGCCGATCCGTGCGCTGCCCGCGCCTTCCAGGCAGACGTAGACGGTGGCATCCGTGCTGCGGTACGGCGCGGTGGCGAAACCGGCCGGCAGCAGCTGCGCGAAGGCACCGATGGTCGGCATCGGCGACGCGCCGGTGGCGGGGTTCACATAACGCAGCTTGTGACCGAAGTGCGCGTCCGGGGCAGTGCGGGCGATGCCCTCCAGGGCCTCCCTGGTCTCGCTGAACGGATAGACGAAGACCCTGGTCGGGTCGATCGCTTCCTGCTTCAGATCCACCGGCACCATGTTGTGGCCGTAGCGGGCAAGCGAATCGCCTTCCGGCCGCGACGTCGGTTGCGATGCCTCGCTGCCATGCTCCGCGAAGCCGGCATCGAAGAAACGCAGGGTCGGAATATCCAGGCCGTCCAGCCAGACCACCGGTTGATCGCCCAGGTTGCCGTGGTCGTGCCAGGTCCAGGACGGCGTGATGATGAAGTCACCGCGGCGCATCGTGGTGCGCTCGCCGTCGACGGCCGTGTAGGCGCCCTCGCCGTCCAGCACCAGCCGCAGCGCCGACTGCGTGTGGCGGTGGGCCGGGGCCACTTCGCCCGGCAGGATCAACTGGAGGCCGGCATACAGCGTTTGCGTGATCGAGGAATTGCCGCGCAGTGCAGGGTTTTCCAGCACCAGCACGCGCCGCTCGGCTTCCTCCGCGGTGATCAGGCGCCCTGCCTCCATCACGTGCCCGCGCACCTCGGCGTAGCGCCACAGGGCAGGCACCACGGGTGTCGTCGGCGACTTCGGCACCAGGCTGCCCAGCACTTCCCACAGTGGTGTCAGGTGATTGCCGCTGATGCGGCGGTAGAATTCGGCGCGCTGCTGCTTCACGCCATCCTGCGCCGCCAGGGCCGCGCCACCTTGCATGTCCATTCGTATCTCCTTCGGGTCAGGCCGTTTTCGCGTAGAACGCGTCGGCGTAGATGTGGTTTGTCTCGATGCCGCGCTCGCGCGCCACCACTGTCGCCGCATCCACCATCGGTGGTGCTCCACAGAGGTAGGCGCGCCATCCGACCAGCGAATTCCAGTCCCGGGCCACCGCCCCGGTGACGACGCCGCTGCGCAAGGCAGGGTTGTCGCTGCCCTCCGTGACCACGACGTGCACGGTCAGGTTGCGATGGCGTTCGGCAAGGCGGGACAGCACATCGGTGCAGTAGATGTCGCGCTCGCTGCGTACGCCGAAATACACGTGGATGTCGTTGCGCATGCCCGACTCGAGCGCGCCCCGAACGATCGCCAGGACCGGCGCCAGGCCGGTGCCGCCGGCCACGCACAGCATCGGCCCCTCATGTTTGGTACGGAGGTAGGACGTCCCAAGGGGACCGCTCACGCGCACCGTGTCGCCTGCTTTCAGGTGCCGGTCGACGTAGCCACTCACCCAACCGTCCTTGACGATGCGGATGTGGAATTCGAGTTCGTCGTCGCCGGGCAAGCCAGCCATCGAATACGGGCGCACGTGCTCCGGCGTGAACTGCAGCGTCGCATATTGACCGGGAGAGTAGTCGAGGGGTTTCGCCGCGCGCAGTCGCAGCCGAACAATGTCATGCGTCATCCGGTCGGCGGCGCTGACGGTCGCCTTGAGGATCCTGGCCGGGTGAATGATGACCTCGTCCGGTTCCGGAATCTCGATGGTGCAATCCCCGCTCATGACGCTCGTGCAGGCGAGGATGGACTGGCCGCCCGCGACATCGGTGACACGCCCCGGATCGACGGCGTCGACTACGTTGCCTTTGACAACCTTGCAACGGCAGGTACCGCAACGGCCGGCCGTGCAACTGTAAGAGATGGGTACGTTGTTCTCGCGCAGGGTGGCCAACAGGTTGGCGCCCGGGTCCACGGAGATCGTCCGACCGAGCGGCAGGATATGCAACTTCATGCTGTCTCCAAAAAACTTATATCTCGTTCTTGGAGTTGATTATATGAACGGGTGTAAAATAAAAATACAAAATCCCGTGAATCAGTAAAATAGATTTGGTGAATATAAGATGCTGAACCTGCGTGATGTCGACCTCAACCTGCTTGTGGTCTTCCAGCAGCTGTACAAGGAACGCCGGGTGTCGGTGGTGGCCGGGAATCTTGGCCTGACGCAGCCGGCGGTCAGCAATGCGCTCGGCCGGCTACGCAAGATGATGGGGGATGAACTGTTCCTGCGCACCGCGCGCGGCATGGAGCCGACGCCGTATGCGGTCCAACTGGCGGAGCCGATCGATGTCGCCCTGACGACGATTCGCGACACGCTCGAACGCCAGCTGGAGTTCGATCCGATGGCCAGCGTACGCAGGTTCACGATCGCGATGACCGACCTGGGCGAAATCCACTTCCTGCCGCGGCTGATGCGCAGGCTGGCAGACATTGCGCCGGGCGTGACGATCAGTACCGTGCGGAATGCCGCTGTCAACCTGAGCGATGAACTGGAGGCTGGCCGGGTGGACATCGCCATCGGGTTGCTTCCACAATTGAAGGCGGGATTCTTCCAGCGCCATCTGTTCCGGCAACGCTATGTCTGCATTTTCCGGGAAGGACACGCACTGGACAAGGACACGCTGTCGCTAGGGGACTTCGAAGCGGCCCAGCATATCGCTGTCGTGGCGGGGGGCACCGGCCACGCGATCGTCGACGAGATCATCGAAAAACGCGCGGTCAGGCGCAATGTCCGGCTCAGTGTGCCGCACTTTGTTGCGCTAGGACATCTTCTGTCGAGCACCGACCTGATCGCCACCGTGCCCGAGCGCTACGCGCGCGAAGGGATGGCGCCGTTCAGGCTGCGTTATCTCCCGCATCCGGTGCCGCTTCCCGAGTTCGACATTAACCTGTTCTGGCATGCGAAGTACCACAAGGAGCCGGGGAACCAGTGGCTCAGGAGCGTGATCGCCGATCTGTCGACCGACCAGGGCGGCCCCGCACGGGTTGCGACAGTTAGTTCGGAACTTAGTTAGCTTTCTGCGATCTTATGCAAAACAAGCAGGTTTGTTCG
>CAMLMV010000013.1 GCA_946481275.1 uncultured Massilia sp. | reverse complement strand
ATTTGGCCATGAAAAAACCCCAAAAGTTAGTGTCCAACTTTTGGGGTTCAGTTCAGATGCGGCCGTTTTCTTTTCTCCGCACCGCACCGAAGTGCGATGCCTCACGCGAACAATTCAGCATCTGCAAGTAACTTTGCGGCCTGGTCCTTGGCTGCCAGTTGCGGCGTGAAATCGATCGGCCACTCGATTCCGATGGCTGCATCGTTCCACAGCAAGCTGCGCTCGTGCTCGGGATACCAGTAGTCCGTTGTTTTGTACAGAAATTCGGCTGACTCGCTCAACACCACGAAACCATGGGCGAAGCCGGGCGGCACCCACAGCTGTCGGCAGTTGTCGGCACTCAGTTCGATGCCTGCCCAGTGCCCGAAGGTCGGCGATGTTTTGCGCAAATCGACAGCCACGTCGAACACAGTACCCTGCACGACCCGGACTAACTTGCCCTGCGGATGTTGAATCTGATAATGCAACCCGCGTAACACGCCCTTCGCCGACTTGCTGTGATTGTCCTGCACAAATTGCGCGTCAACTCCCGTGGCCTGGGCGAAATCACGCGCATTGAAGCTTTCGTAAAAGAAGCCGCGCGCATCACCGAAAACTTTCGGCTCCAGCACCAGTACATCAGGAATGGCGGTCGGGGTAACGGTAAATGGCATGGGCTTGAATCATTTCAACAGGTTTAAAAGGTAGCTGCCGTAGCCGTTCTTGGCCAGCGGCGCCGCGAGTTTTTGCAGGTCGGCGGCATCGATCCAGCCCTGGCGGTATGCGATCTCTTCCGGGCACGCCACCTGCAGTCCCTGCCGTTTCTGCAGGGTCGCAATAAAGCTTGCGGCCTCGAGCAGACTGTCATGCGTGCCGGTGTCGAGCCAGGCAAAGCCGCGGCCCATGATCTCGACATTCAGCTTTTCGCGCTCGAGATAGCAACGGTTGACGTCCGTGATCTCCAGTTCGCCGCGCGCCGACGGCTTGATGTCTGCCGCCACATTGCAGACGTCGTTGTCGTAGAAGTACAGACCGGTTACAGCGTATGACGACTTCGGCACCTTCGGCTTTTCCTCGATGCTCAGGGCTCGCTGTTCTGCATCGAATTCGACGACACCGTAGCGCTCCGGATCGTGCACGTGGTACGCGAACACGGTGGCACCGTCGGTGCGCTCATTTGCACTGTGCAATTGTTTGACGAGGTCGTGACCGTAGAAAATGTTGTCGCCGAGAACGAGCGCGCTCGGATCGTTGCCAACGAAATCCTTACCGATGACAAACGCCTGGGCCAGGCCGTCCGGCGACGGCTGCACGGCGTACTGGATGTTCATGCCCCAGCGGCTGCCGTCGCCGAGCAGGTCGGCGAAGCGCGGCGTGTCCTGCGGCGTGCTGATGACGAGCACGTCGCGGATACCGCTCAGCATCAGCGTGCTGAGCGGGTAATAAATCATCGGCTTGTCGTAGACCGGCATCAGTTGCTTGCTGACGGCCTGCGTGACAGGATACAGCCGCGTGCCAGAGCCGCCGGCCAAGATAATGCCTTTACGTTTGGATTCGAGCATCGCTGCCTCTCACAGGATTTGCCGGAGCACGTGACGCACGCCTTCCTGCCAGGGCGGCAGGCGCAGGTCGAACGTCGTGCGGAAGCGGGTCGTATCGAGCCGCGAATTGAGGGGACGCTTGGCCGGGGTCGGATACTGCTCGGTGGCCAGCGGCGCGACGGCGTCCACGGTCGCCTTCAACGCCTTGCCGGCCGCCAGCGCCTCGCCGATCACGAATTGCGCATAGCCGTGCCAGTTCGTCTCGCCGCCGGCCGCGACGTGATACGTCCCGTAGGGGAAACCGGCGCCGCGCGCGCGCGCATGCTCGCGCACGAGGTGGGCACTCAGGTCGGCCAGCAGCGCGGCCGGGGTCGGCGCGCCGAACTGGTCGGCGACGACGGTGAGCTTGTCGCGCTCGCCGGCTAAACGCAACATCGTCTTGGCAAAATTGCCGCCGTGCGCGCCCACGACCCAGCTCGTGCGCAGGATCAGGTGGCGCGGATTCGCCGCGGCCAGTCCCAGCTCGCCTTCGAGCTTGGTACGGCCGTAGACGCTCTGCGGCGCCGGCGCATCGTTTTCCGTGTAGGCGTCCTGCTTCGTGCCGTCGAACACGTAGTCCGTCGAGTAATGCAGCACAAGCGCGCCCAGCTTCGCGCCCTCCTCGCCCAGGATGGCCGGGGCGACGGCGTTGACGGCGTGGGCCGTCGCTTCATCAGACTCGGCCTTGTCAACAGCCGTATAGGCCGCTGGGTTGACGATCACATCGGGAGCGACGCGGTGCACGAGGTCGCGCAGCGCGTCGGCATCGGCCAGGTTGCAATCCTGCGTGCCGATGGCGACGATCTCGCCGAGCGGCGCCAGCGCGCGCTGTAGTTCGAAGCCGAGCTGGCCGTTCTTGCCGGTCAGGAGAATCTTCATTCAGGCACCGTACTGTTGGCCGACCCAGGCACGGTAGCTGCCGCTCGTCACATTCTCGACCCATTCCTGGTTGTCGAGGTACCACTGCACCGTCTTGCGGATGCCGGTTTCGAACGTCTCGGCCGGCTTCCAGCCCAGTTCGCGCTCCAGTTTGGTCGCGTCGATCGCGTAGCGGCGGTCATGGCCGGGACGGTCCGTCACGAACGTGATCTGGGTGGCGTACGACTGGCCGTCCGCACGCGGGCTCAACTCGTCGAGAATCGCGCACAGGGTGCGCACGACGTCGAGGTTCGCCTTCTCGTTCCAGCCACCGACGTTGTAAACCTCCCCCAGCTGGCCCGCCTCGAGCACGCGGCGAATGGCCGAGCAGTGGTCCTTCACATACAGCCAATCGCGGATCTGCTGGCCGTCGCCGTAGATCGGCAGCGGCTTGCCGGCCAGCGCATTGTGGATGCACAGCGGGATCAGTTTTTCCGGGAAGTGGTATGGGCCATAGTTGTTCGAGCAATTGGTGGTCAGCACCGGCAAGCCGTACGTGTGGTGGTACGCGCGCACGAGGTGGTCGCTCGCCGCCTTGCTGGCGGAATACGGGCTGTTCGGCTCGTAGCGGTTTGTTTCACGGAAAGCGGGATCGTCCTTGCCGAGGGAGCCGTAGACTTCGTCGGTCGACACGTGCAGGAAGCGGAACGCGGCCTTGCGGTGTTCCGGCAGCGCGCCCCAGTATTCGCGCACCGCTTCCAGCAGGTGAAAGGTGCCGACGATGTTCGTCTGGATGAATTCGCCCGGGCCATGGATGCTGCGGTCCACGTGGCTCTCAGCCGCGAAGTTGACGACGGCACGTGGCTGGTGTTCCCGCAGCAGGCGGCGCATCAGGTCCACGTCGCCGATGTCGCCGTGCACAAACACGTGCTTGGGATTGTCGCGCAGGCTCGCCAGGTTCTCGAGGTTGCCGGCATAGGTCAGCTTGTCTAGGTTGATGACCGGCTCGTCGGTCAGTGCGCACCAGTCCAGCACGAAATTACTGCCGATAAAGCCGGCGCTCCCTGTCGTCAAAATCATATATTCACTCTCCGGTTGACAGATCCGCACGGGCCGGTCGAGCGCCAGGTTGGCCGGCCCGGAAATCCAGGGACACCGCACGATTAAAGATACGTTTTATTAATAAGTCCCGAACCATGCCACGCCAACGGATTTCTCGCCCGGCATCACGGCGATGCTCGAACGTGTATCCGTGCGCTGGGCCTGCCACAGCCAGCCTCCGACGGCCATGCCCAGCACGCCGCCAGCGACGACATCCGACACCCAGTGCTGACGCCCTGCCGTACGGCCCAGCGATCCGGCCGCAGCGAGACCATACAGCCACGGTGCATCGTATTCCTGGGCAAACGGCGTCACCGCTGCAAACGCTACGGTGGCGTGGTTGGACGGGAACGATGCGTTCGAGCGGTCCGCCGCCTTTCCCCACTGCCCCTGGCCTTCGTACGGCCGTGCGCGTCCTGCGAGATGTTTTGCCCCGATCGACAGTGCCGCTGCGCCGACGACCGATTCCAGCGAGATAATACCAATGTTCTGCATGCGCGCATCGCCGAACGCGACCGCCCCGGCAGCCGCGCCAGTCAGCGCAACGGGCACTGCCTTGCCGACGTTGTCCCAGGCGCGCGTGATGCTCGATCCCTGGTGCTTCTTCATGAAGCGGTCGACGGGTTTGTCGAGCAACGCGCCGGCAAGAATCGCACCGCCGCCGATGACGGCACCGTTGGCCCATTGCGGCAGCGTCGGCGTCGTCTTGACGGACTGCTCGACGCGCATGCGAAACAAGGGCCACGGGTTCGGCATCGCGTCGACAGGCGGATTCACGGCCGGCAGGTTCTGCTCGTCGCGCCGTTCGGCAAAATTACCGAGACCGTCGAACGTGTTCATGTCGCGGCGCGGTTGCTCGACCAGGTCGTACAGGTCGCCTGGGCTAGCCACCATCTGGCCGACATCGCGGGTCCAGGGCGAGAGAGCCACGCCCGCGGTCGCCTGGGTATCGTACGGCAGCATGATGTTCAGCGGCACCGACAGGAAAACGCCCTTGTCGTGATAAGGGTTCGTCGGCGTGCCCGGATTCGTGATGTCCTTCCCGCTCGTCTTCGCATACCAGGCGCCGACCTCGACGCCGGACGGGAAACGCCGTTTGAATTCCAGGCGCACGCCGTTGTCCTTGGCGAGGAAGCGGCCGGCACGCGCCGTCGCTGTGATGTCGTATGGCAGCTTGTAATGCAGCGCCGCGAACCCGGTGGCGGTGTTGTAGTCACGCTTGTCGAACCACCCTTTGAAACCACGCTGCTGCAGCGCATCGACCGTCAGATCGGCCGCCCAGCGGCTATCCTTCGGCACATAAAGCACCTGGCCGCCGACGCCGCGGTACATTTCCTCATACAGGCCACCGGATACGCGTGCGTAGAAGCGCTCGGCAGGCATCATGTATTTGTTGATGAGCAGACGGTTCAGCTTGAAACGGCCGCCACGCTTGTACTCGGCGACGTCCGTGCGCACATGCGGGAGCAGACTGTTCGACGGCTGCGTAACACCCGACACGTTCTCGAGCGCGGTCAGCTTCACATCGCTGTTCAGGTACAAACCTTGCGCCAGGCGGCGGTCATAGTTGGCCGCGGCCCACAGCTCGTAGCGCAGCGCACCGCTCGGGTCATTGAAGAAGAACGACATCTTGGGTACGACCTTGAAGCGGTTCGCCTCACGGTCTTCCGATGCCAGTTGCACCGTATTGCCATCGCGGCCGACCTGTACCTGCAAATCGGCCCCCTCGTCCCGGATGGAAGCCAGCAGACCGCCGTGGTCGTCGCCAACCTGGTCGCCCGGGTAGGCATAGCGCACTATCACGGTCTGCAGGAAGCTGTCGCGGTCGGACAGCCCCGTCAGGTAATCGGTCAGGCGCTGCAGGTCGATGAATTCGTAGGTGACGATCGGCTGTTCCAGCTTCGTATAGGTGATCTGGATCGCGCGCGTCCCTTGCGGCGCGAAGGCGAGCGCAGTGCGCGCGGCACGCCCAACGGCACGGCCCAGGTTGGAGATACGGTTGTTGGTCAGCGACAGCTTGAGCGTATTGTCCTCGAACGTCGCGCGGACGTTCTTGAAATCCTGCTTGATGAGTGCCTGCACCAGTTCGGCGCCATGGCTGGCATGCTGCTGCCACTCCTCGGCGCTGACACGCGGCGGCGCCTTCTTCGGATCGAATGGCGCCGGCTCGTACAGCTTGGGGATGAATTCGCGTTCGGAAAACGGAATGCTCAGGTAAGCGTTGGCACTGAAGTGGTCACGGTGGCGGGCGACCTGGGCGCCCAGCCAGCCCCAGCGGTATTCGAGTCCGACCGCCGGCCCCTTCGAATGCTCATGAGCGCTCGTCTCCGCCGCGCGAAAATCCTTGGAATAGTCATTCGCGTCGTATTCCGCGACGGCAGCCCATCCGGGAAACGAAAGCGGCGCCCACCGTACGCCCGCGAAAGCACCATTCGGACGCCCATGTCCATAACCGACGCTGGCCTCGATATTCCGCGAACTGCCAAAGATCTTGGACGCGACGATGTAATGGCCTTTGAAAAGTTCGGTACCCAACAGATCCGTAGCGCCGACTGCGACCGATGGTAGCCAAGTCGATTCCGGCAACAGCCGGAGTTTGGCGTCGACGACCTTGTCCTTGTATTTGCCGTAATCGTAGCCGAAGCCACCCTTGACATTGCTGAAGCCGGGGATACCCGTGATCGAAACATAGCGCCCCGTCATCTGGAGAAACGGCAGGACCGTGCCGGCGACCCAGAAGCTTCCATAGGGGCTGTCGTAACCGTAGCCGGTGGAAATCGTTCCGTCCGCCTCTACCCAGGCGCTGGGCATGTTGATGTAGCCAGACTGCCCCTGCACCGTGGGAGTGGCAGCGAAGACGTTTGCCGTGCCGAGCACGAGCAGGCCGCACCAGTGGTGCTTGAGTGGGTTTGTTTTTGCTTTTGACACGTGCAGATGCTAAGTGAGCGCTAAAGATTGCGTTTTTACCTGCCGGAGTCGGCATGACGTCGGAAAGCCTGGGGTTCGACGTTCAGGCGATTGTTTTCCGGAGCGGGGCGCGAACTGCAGGACTCACGGTACGCGCTGTCGTGCCGCCAAGATTGGCGAACAGCGCCAGCGAATACCGAAAGTTGATTTTAACATGTGGCAAGAGCCATCCAACTTATGACGCCGCGTCCGCCTTGCCGATTTTTTGCGCGACTCGCCGCAACGTACCGACGCAAAGTGCCGCCGCGCGTTCCGGAGTATTGGCTTCCGTGTAGCAACGCAATTCGGGAGCATTGCCCGATGGGCGCAGGTGCGCGACCTCGCCGGAGGCGAACGTCAGGCGCAGACCGTCGGTCTCATCCTGGAACACCACCTGCCCGGCATCGGGGACCAGCCAGGCGCAGGCGCTGGCGACATCTTCACGCAACGTCGCGATCAGTGCCCGACTGGCCTCGGTCGGCACCTCCTGGATACGATCGCTGGCGGTATACCGTGCCGGCAGGCTCGCCGCCAGCTTCGACAGGGGTACGCCACGCCGCACCGATTCGACCAGCAAAGCCAGAATGGGCAACACCGCGTCACGGGTTGGCAGAGCCTTGAGGATGTGCGGCCCGAACTGCACATCCGTGCCCAGCAAGAAGCCGCCATTGGCCTCATAGCCAACCACCGTCGTGCCTGCCGGGGATGCTTGTACCGCCGTTTGCATGCCCGCGATCACATAGGGCGAGCCAATGCGCGTCCGGACCACGGTCTGGAACGATCCGCACTTTTCCACGACTGTGTTGCTGCTGACCGGCGTCACCACCACATCGGCTCCCAGGATCTGTGCGCACAGCACGCCGACGACATCCCCACGCAGCCAGGTACCGGTTTCGTCACCGATCAGCGGCCTGTCTGCGTCGCCATCGGTCGAGATGATGGCATCGAAGGAATGTACTTGGGCCCACTCCCGGGCCTGGGCGACGTCTTCGGGCCGCACCGCTTCCGTGTCGATCGGTACGAAGGTGTCGGTGCGTCCCAGCGACACGACTTCAGCCCCCATTGCCTGCAACAGGGTGCGCAGTACATCGCGCGCAACGCTGGAATGCTCATACAGCGCCACCCGCCTGCCCGCCAGCGCACCTGGCCCGAAAGCGTTCGCGTAGCGTGACATATACGCTGCCTCGGCGGCTGGCTCTACCTGGGGCAAAGGATCAGGTACCCAGCCCTCGGGCACCGCGACTTCAGCGTCCAGCATGGCGGCCTCGTCGCCTTTGGTGATTTCGCCTTCAGCGCGGTAGAACTTGATGCCATTGCGGTCGAACGGGACGTGGCTGCCGGTAACGATAATGGCGGGCGCCTGTTGCAACGCTGCGTAATACGCCACCGCAGGCGTGGGCAACGCGCCCACGAATACAACGCTTTTGCCGGCGACGAGGATATCCTGGGCACACGCTGCAGCGATCGCTGGGCTGCTGGGACGCAGGTCGTGCCCTAATACCACCTCCGTGGCATCGGCCGCTACCGCTTTCAGGAAGGCTTGCGTGTATGCGCCGCACAAGCGGGCATCCATGGACGAGACGAGGCCCCGGGCACCACTTGTGCCAAATGCGACGCCACTTTGTTGAGAGATTTCAGATAGTTTCATTAGTTTTCGTTGTGCTTGCCCGGCTGTCGTTTTAAGAAGGAAGCTCCCAAACTCTTGCCGGAAAGTAGCCATAGTAGCCGAGGTTGTGTTATTTTTGGCGGTTCTCCAGACAAGGCCAACATTATGGAACAGAAGCAGGCGTCAAATTTCAAGCATCTTCATCGCGTTGACGCACTCCGCGGTATTGCGGCCCTCATGGTCGCGATCTATCACGCACTCGGGGTCATTGCTATCCCCGGCCTGGGAGATGCCATCTGGCACCGCGATTTACCGCAGGGGCACTCGTTGAGCGAATCCGCTGCTCGCCTGTTCATGGTGCTCACAAATGGCAGCGCGGCAGTGTCCCTGTTCTTTGTGATGAGTGGCTTGGTGCTCGGGCTGTCGATCGATCGGTGGCAGGGTAATATTTTCCGTAACTGTGTGAATTTTATTATCCAGCGGATCTGCAGGATAGGCCCGGCGTTATGGGTCACGGCGATATCGGTTGGACTCCTGCTCACCTTGTATCAGGCCTCGCCAGAGCCGCTGGCCACGCAATGGTTCAACAGCTTTTACCATATTCCGGTTACGCTCGGCGTGTTGCTCCAAAACCTCACCTTGACCACTGGCGGCTCGAATGCTGACGGCTGGCTCAATCCCGTCACCTGGTCGTTACAGGTCGAGATGGCCACCTCCCTGATCTTTCCCCTTCTGTATGCCCTGAATCGACAACTATTGATGCGCTGGCACCTCCCGGTAGTGGCGGTGCTGCTGGCCATTCCGGCGGTGGCGAAGCCCGGACCGGTGTCGTTCCTGAATTTCCTGTTCATGTTCTACCTGGGATTGATGCTGCCTGCCTGGGGCAACAAACTTGCATGGTTGGTGCGGAGCAGGGAAAAGGCGCTGGGCGTTTTCTTCGTGGCCGTGATCACGATGTTGGTTGCCAAAGGGACAGGTACACGGCCGGGCATCGTGATGCTGATGGAGGCGGGTGGCGCGTTCATGCTTCTCGTCGCGGTTTTATATGGCAAGGACAACGCGGTGTTTCGCTGCCTGGATGCGCGTATCGTCCGATTTTATGGCCGCATTTCGTACAGCTTCTATCTCATCGATTTTCCGGTGCTGTATGTCATCGCCGTCATCGCCTTGCACCTTCTGCCCGCTCAACTGATTGCGACGCACGCACTGCTCGTCAATTTGCTGTTGGCCGCAGCGGGAGTGCTGATCTCGACCGGATTGGCTTTTGTCTGTTATCGGTGGGTGGAACTGCCTGGCATTAGCCTCGGCAGGCTGTTAACCGGACGGACGGTACGGACGCCGACGGCGACCAACCCTGCCTAACAAACCACTGAATAATTCACTTTCACGCGCGAAAGCAAGGCCCATCGCTGGCTGGCTTTCGTGCGCTATGATTTTGATGGCATCGCGCCCTGGCGCCGCGACTCAGGTGCGCCGTTCCCATGAACCTTATCGCCAAGTACACGTCGATTCATCGAAGATCCGGCACGTCGGAGTGTACTTCATCAAACGTCGGCGAAACTAAACCGCCAATGGACTGCCCTGTCGCGGATCGCAACTTCGATTCTCTCACCCGACAAACCAAAGCACTGTTGGGCGATATACATACGCAGCGTGCGCTTCAAGCCCATCGGCAGACCAGTCGCCAACGAGCCAGCAGAACAACTGGTCTGACCGTTCGAATTTATCAGTACGTAAACAGCGGAAGCTGCGTCAGCAAGCGTCAGATGCCCTCCAATGCGACATCTGAATCAGTTTCGCTCGACGTTTGACTCGGCCGCACTCAGTGCTGCTTCCCAGATGATCAAAAAAATGGCATCCGGGCGGCTTGCAGAAAACGACCTGCCGTAGATGAGGTCAGCACCACTTATCAATGAGGCTTATGCGTGGCACCTTCTCTGGTTATTCTTTGAATGAGGTTATTACCAATTTCGACGCCTCGCTTTTCAATATTGCTGTATGTTATTTTTGCAAGAAAATAAGTCAGCATCAAGGCTATTAAATACAAGATAACAAGCCTTACTTCTGGAACGACCAAGAATTTGAAGATAGACCTATAAAATATAAAGTCAACGACATCTAACACAAAGAAATGCAAGATGTACATTGAAAAAGACAGCTGCCCGACTTTGATCAGTATCTTCTCACCACAGCCAAAAAAAACCCTTGACGGTAGATAATTTTATTGAAACCAGGGCAAATGCTACAGCCGATAGAAAAGGATATAGCATTCCAGTAAACGGGGTGTGAGTATATGATCTGGAGTTCAATAAATAACAACTTGAAATCATCAAGGGCGGTGCCAGCACAAGTATTTTATTCGAAAAGTTCAAGGAACTTTTTCGGGAAGAAATATACTGATAGCAAAGAATACCCACCAAAAATACACCAATCTGATTCAAGAGAGATGCATCAAGGAAATCGTACTCCAACGAAAATTTGCGGAGAATGCCTTTTTCAACCAATATTAATTGCAGATTATATATCAGGAAGCTTTTTATCGAGAGGCAAGCCAAAAAGACAAAACCGGTGAAAAATGCAAATCTTATCTTTTTAAATTTTTCTTGAATGAAGAATAGAAACGGAAATATTGCATAAAACAACATCTCAGTAGCGATACTCCAGCCGCCAGGCACTGCGAAATTAAAATTCTTCGGGTCGAACCCATGGACAAAAAAAACTGTCTCGAGAATCGCACGCATACTGTAGTTTTGAGGAATAACCAGTACGCCAAGCCTGTAATATTCGATACAGGCGCGCCATAGAAAATAAAATGGAATGGCCAGGTAAAACAACGGAGCTACTCGGAAAAATCTTCTTATGTAGAAATTAATGAACGATTTTTCATTCCGTTGAGCGCTTGACAAACATAACGTTATCGCTGATGCGACAAAGAAGAGTTGCACGCCTAATTGCCCATAATTAAAGATTGAAGCGGCAATAATATTCAAATCTTTAACGTGCTGACCAGCGTGGACGGCGACTACACCTAGAATAGCCAAGCCACGTAGAATATCAATATAGGCATACTTTTGCAGCTTTGGCGCCTGGGCTACATCTTGCTGACTAAATTTTTTTGAGTGAGTTTCATAAATCATTGCTGAATCGCTTTTGATTTTCAAAGTTTTTGCCTACCCAGGTGTTTAAGCACATCGACCGGCAAATTCGACTTAACTGGCAGGCGCATGGCGCCGCCGTCTGAATCTCAGCCTGGGGGCGGAGCCGGGTCTGCATTCCGGGCTCGAACTCGGCCTCGGATAAGCTCGATTGCTTGATCGGACGGAGAATAAAATTGGATTGTTACCTGAGCTGTCCGACCGTAAGATCTGGCCGATTGAGTCAGCAATTCCTTAGCGCAGAACTGAGAAATCGGACATCTTGTTCACCGCAAGATTGATGCGACTCGCATCTGCACCAAACCACACCTTCGGAATGATCTTCAATCCATTCGACAACAAGCCGGCAGAGAGACTGAACTGACTGTTCGAGCATATCAGTACCGCAGCGTTGCGCATCAAGCTGTGCGCCAGGATCGGGTCCGGGTCGCTGTCAATCACGCGGATACGCCCCGAAAACTTTGACCTGACTTTCTCGAACTCCGATGCGCCGATGGGCGAATCCGACAGGATCAATACTCTGTCCACCAATCCGCCGAACTGGGAGGCGATGCCGTCGAGTTCGTTGCTCGAGACAAGGTGGGAAGCGACATTCAAATAATCCCCGCGCCGTACATGAAGGCACAAGTAACGTTCACCATGGAGTTGGGAGGCCCGGTACTGCTCGGAGAACGCGTCATTGCCCGCCGTATCGAAATGCGCCCGCACGCCAGGTTCGCTGAGCGCGTCCATCGCCAGTGAGAACTTTAAGGCCCCGTCATGTAATGTCGGCGTCGCGCGATCGGCCTGAGTCTCGGTCGCCAGGCCGTCGCGAGCTACCCCGTAGCTGTCCATCCCCCACTTCCAGTAGGAGATCTGCCCCTTTTGTCCCGGCGTCGCGATCCTGTGCTCGTTCGAGAAATACGACAGGTCGGCAAATGTCTTGTATCCGCGATTCAGATAATGATAGTAGATGGCGGTACTGAGAATCTGCGCGCCGAGCCCTCCCGTAAAAGTCACCTTGATGGCGCGCTGTTGATCGATCTGGCGGCCGAGATAATTGTCTTTTAATTTTTGTAGCATGTCTTCTTTAAAAATCGTGATCAAATTTGCGTGCAAAACGGTACGCTATCCGGATCAGTCCAGGCAATAGCGGAACATTTTCAACGACTTGAGAAGACGTTTGAGCCGAAACAGCGATGGCTGCGTCAGCAGGCGCCAGGCGCCCTCCAAGCCGATATCCTGGATCAGTTTCGGCGCACGCTTGAACCGGCCAGCCACCATGTCGGCAGTACCGCCCGCACCGTAAGCGAAAGCGACGCCGTTTTCGGCCATGAATGCCAGCTGGTCGTCGATCAGGTACTCCTGCTTGGGGGAGCCGAGGCATATAGCGACAACGAGAGGCCGATGCGACCGAACCAACTCGCGAAATACGCCGATGTAATCCGACGACATCGGATAGTTTTCGAAAGGCGGTTCCCAGCCCAGAGCGACGTGCGTGCCTGCCTGATTGTTCAGGGACGCGGCCGCATCCTTTGCTGCGCCCCCCACGATCAACAGCTGGCGCCCGGACACTTTGCACATGTCGGCGTAGCGATAAATGAGGTCGGATCCACTGATCTTGTCGCACTGTGCGGCGGGATGACGCACGCGCGCCACCAGCCACGGCCAGAAACCATCGAAGGTGCTGACGTTGGTATCGATGATCCGGCGCAGGCGCTCGTCGCCTTCATGCGCGCGCACGACGAAGTCGGCGTTCACGGTGACGACGAACTTGCAGCGGCCGTCTTCCGGTGTCTCCACAGAAGAGCGGTGCGCGCCGCGAAAGGCTAATCCTAGAACTTTCATATTAATAAACCAAATGGGTGTCGATTTGTTGGGCTAGTCGGGCAGCGACGGCCGGGCGGTCAAAAGCGCGGGCGATCTCCTGCCCATTCCTTGCCAGTGTCCGCAGTGCTTCGTCCGGCAACTGGAGAGCATCTGCCAGCACTGTCGCCAGGTCACGTCCCGACTGGTGGTCGACATGCAGCGCGCTGACACCGTCAACGGTCATGTCAGTGAAGGGACGGATCGCATTGCAGATCAGGACATGTCCTGCCCCGAGTCCCTCCAGAGCGGCAAGGCCGAGGCTCTCGCGCACCGACGCCACGACTTGAAAATCGAAGCGTGCGTGCGCGACCGGGAGTTCCGAGACCGGTATCGCGCCGTGATGGACGATGCGGCCCTTGCCTGCTGCGGCGATGCGTGCGCGCAGTCGCTCGCTGTCCTTGCCTTCGCCCCAGTAATGCAGGCGGGCGCCGGCACGAACCGCCTCGGGTAAGGCGATGAACGCATCGAACAGCGTTTCCCAGCCCTTGTCGGCATCGATGCGTCCAATATAACCGATCTCGGCTGTGCGTTGCGCGGCAGGGAGATCCCAGTAACACGCGCGGCCAGCCGTCGCCGTGCTCAATGCATGAAAATCGATGCCGCTCGATGGCGACACGACAATGCGTTGAGCATCAATGTCCGGCAACCCTTGCAACACCAGTTCCTTGAAGAATGCGGATGGCACCACGATCAGTTGCGCCGAACGCAACAGCAGGGTCTGGCCGAACGCCATCACGCGCCGGTACAGACTGGCGCGCGCGAGCGCCAGGTCGTCGCCATGGATGTTCACGACCACCTGCTTTCCGAGCAGCCGGGCGCCGAGCGCGGGCAGCAGGCAGTGATGCGAGGCGTAGTGCACGTACCACTGCCGGAGGCCAGGCCGTAACAACAACAGGGCCAGGCGGGCGTAGTGCGAGGCATAGGCCTTCAGGCGGCGGCGCCCGGTGAGGCGGCCGCGGATTGCGATGACCTCATCAATGGAAAAACCCTCGGCGCGTAGATCCTCGTGGCTGCGCTGGACGAAGGCGCCGTATGAGACGTCCTCATCCGATGGATACATATTGGATATGAACGCCCAGGGACGGGTGCGAACGTTATGCGAAGTCATGGATGCGAGGCGCTGCTTTGCGATGCCGCCACGTTGCCCGGGAAATACCGGGACGAAGTCAATGCCAGCAGCGCGATGAACGGGGCCAGTGTGGCCGAATAGATGACGTGGCCGGCCACGATGCTCAGCACCAGGAACATGCCAACCGTATATAGCGTGAAGCTGCCCTCAGGCCTGCGATGCTGGACCCAGTCGGATAGCCCGCGGCTGGCCCACGCCCACCATACGCCGTAGAACAGCAGTCCCAGCAATCCGGAACCTCTGGTCACGTCGAGCAGATCGTTCTCGAACGATGCTACGACGCCGCTGGGCATCTGTCCCGAGCCAAAAATCCATGTTAAAGGCGTGTTAGCGCTAGTTAACCACGCCGCGTAATCCTCGATGCGCTCAGTGCGGCCACTCGTTATAAAGTCGAGAAAATCGGGGCGCAAAGCCCAGAAATACTGCCAGCGCTCGATTGAGACTTGGAGCAGCGGCAGCCAATACGCCGCACTCGCGAGTAAAGCCGCCGCAAGCATCATGCTGAACTTGATCTTGTTGGCCATCGAAAGGTAGTTATACAGCGCAAATAGCGTCACCAAAAGGAAACCAAGCAGCGACGTCTTGCTCATTGACATAAGAGAGACAACGAAAAACAAGCCAACGACCGATAGAATCAACAGAGAGCTTCGTTTGAGCCGCTCACGATGGACAAAAATGATGAGCGCGAAGATGGCGACGAGTGTAGCGGATACTTCGTTGCCCGCATAAAAGAAGCCCTTGCTGCCGAGCAGTTCGCCGGTTTCCGACTCGCCGTAATTGCCGAATCCGATACCAAACAGGCCTAGGAACAAATTGAGGACCAGCACGATAGCATTAAGCGAGATGATACGGCGCAACTTAATACCGTCCAGCGTGCCACGCTCCATCTGCACTTGCAGCACACCAAACAGCAGCACTGGCAACATGAGCTTCAGGTGGAACTGAACATCTGCGATCACGTCCCCTTGCGCAGTAAGGCTGAAACCCAGGGCATGGGCCAGGATCCATACACCACATACCAGCAGGAGCACCGGGATCAGCTGGCGCTTGAACGGCACGTAACGGAGCAATATAGCAAGAAACAGAGCAACGACTCCTATCCGCACCAGGGCACTGACCGTCTGGATGCCAGGCAGGAAAATGCCGTGGTTTTGTAGGTAGCCGCTAAACATGTCGACCAGCAGCCAGGTGAGTTCGACAAAATACGCCAGTTTCAACATCGTTCAGTCACCAAGGTCGTTGGCGATGATGTTCTGCAGGCTGTCGTAATACTGCCGCGCCGCGCTGCTGCGGACGAAGTCGCGGCCGGCTTCCCGGCGCCGTTGCCATTCCGCGTCCGGCATCGACCGCACGTGGTTCCACATTGCTTCGTAGTTATCGCTGCCGAAGTCGCGCATGTCGATGTAGGCGTCCGGCGGGATCAGGTCGGAGATGTCCTGCGCTCCGAGGTAGACAGGTACGGTACCGGCGTAGAAGCAGTCGAAAATCTTTTCGGTGACGTAGCCGAGCATCGGCATGTTTTCGAAGCAGAGGCTGAACCGGTACTGGCTCAACGTATCCATCTTGGAGGCGACCGGGCCGCGGTAATTGGCACGGATCGTCCTCAGGTACCGCCAATATGCGGGGCTGGCGGCCTGGCGGGTCCACCAGCGGTCCCAGCCGCGGCCATACAGGTCGATCGCCTGCAGCGGGTGCAGGCGGCCGACAGCCTCGATGCGCTTGCTGTAGAGTTCCGGCTTGCGGCGGCGCGGATTGTGGAGGCCCGCGATCACCACCAGCTTGTTCTGCCGGTCGATGCGTTCCCAGGCCGCTTCGACCACGTCGTCGTAAGGTTGCGGCACGTGGATCTTCGCCAGGCGGCGGCGGTCCACATCGCGCAGGCTGTAGCCATCCCCCGCGGTGTTGTGCACATAGACGCGCTCGAAGTCGCGCGTCAATTGCGGCAACGCGGCGTACAGCCACGGCGCGACCAGCGATGGCTCCAGGATGACAAAGCCCTTCAGGCGCACGTCCTTACGTCCGCGCAGCGCGGCATAGTCCATCAGGCCCATGGACCAGTAGTGGTTGACCTCTGCGACCACGCTGCCGTCCCTGAGACGGTCCGCGGTGTGCAGCGGGATGCCGCGCGCCTCCAGATGCGCTTTCAGACGGATGAACGGCAACAACTGGTCATCGCGGTTGAGGACAGGGTCGCTGGCCGCGAACAGCCCGTCCTTGAGAAAGTCGGGATACGAGGGATCGATGAAGACAGCTTGCTTGATATGCATGGAACTCATTATTCTTTTACGCACTTAATTTCAACAGGCCCTGACGTACCGCCAGGCCGCCCATACCAGCCCAGAGCACGCCGACGAACAGGCACACCCCGACCGCTGCCACTGGCGACACGGCGATGGGCAAAGCAGACTGGAGAAACACGAAAAATGCGGCCAATACGGCCGCAACCGTTCCCAGCCCGCCAATCGGGCGCCAGGCGAGCCTTGCGTGCGCGTCATCGCGATAGGTGTGGAACCACAGGTAGGCAATCACCGTGAAGCTGCCTGCAAACATGGCCACTGGGGCGGCCACCAGGCCCAGCGGCGTAATCGCCGCGAATAACACGAGATAGGTTGCGATCATCCCGACAAGGTTGGGCGCGATTAACTGACGCGTGGACATGCGGCGATGGGCGTTCAAGCCGACCAGGCCCACCAGCATGCGGGCCCATTCGGCCAGTGCGCCCAGCAGCACATACTGTCCTGCATCGTGAAATGCCGCCCCGAGCAGCACCTTCGGCAGGCTGGGCGACACGGCGACCAGGGCTGTCATCCCCAGGGTCGACACCGGCAACATCACCGAGGCATAGGCGGACCATGCCCGGTCGCGTTGCGCAGGGTCGGTCGAGTTGGCCATGCGATAGAAGATCGGCTGGTACCAGGTCGTCAGCAGGGTCTCCATCGCCGAGATCAGCGATGCCGCGACGTTATAGCCTGCCGCATACAGGCCAAGCTGCGCCAGGCCGAAGCGCTCGGCCAGGAGGAACCGGTAGCCCTGCATGTGCAGCCACTGCAACAGTACCGCCAGTCCAATAGGCCAGCAGAATGCCAGCATGGCATTCCATTGTGTGCGGCCAATGCGTAGCGGCTCTTGTTGGGCGGGGCGGTTACGGAAGAACACGACATAAGCGATCACCCCGAACAGCGTCTGGCCCAGCAACGTCCCGGCCAGCCAACGCTCGGCGTTCGGCGTCGTGGCGTGATTCAGCCACACGGACATGCCCAGGCTGGTAATCAGGGTGCCAATGGTCAGCACCGTAAAGGCCTGCACGCGTTGCACCATATTCAGCGCCTGCACCAGCGTCGTCGCGATCGTGTTGAAAAGCAGCGATCCGCACACGAGTGCGAGCACCCAGGGCAGCTTGGCCCCGCCCAGGTCCAGGCCGAGGTGAAAGGCGGCGAACAGCGCGACTGCCGCGACGAGGCTCACGGCAACCAGGTAGCCCACGAAGAGCCGGAAGTAGTTGCGGAAGCTGCCCGCGTCGACCCAGGCGTGCATTCTCCTGTTGATGAACATGCCGACGGGGTTGACCAGGAAGAGCGCGAACAAGGAGGTAGTCGTCGTGATCAGTGCGACCTTGCCCATCTCGACGGGAGTCAGCAGGTGGGTCATGATCTTCACGCTCGCAAACATGAGCACGAACTGGACGAGCCGTCCGATCAGGGTGATCAGCATATGTCCGTCCTCACGCGGTTCGCGGCAGTAATTGCCGCGCCAGCCGGCCCAGCTTGGCCAGCGAGCGCTGCCACAGGGTCGCCCGCGTCAGCGCGTACCCGGCCGTGCATGCGACGAGGAAGCGCCACACGACGCGCCGGCGCCATGGCTGGCTGGCGCCGCTGGTAGATGCGCCACGCCACCAGCTCATCCAGTAGCGGTAGCGGTATTGCTTGATCAGCGGCGAGCGCCGCGTGATGGAGGTCGTCGTGTAGACGTAGCGCAGCAGCCGCAACCGCTGGCCGACGGCTTCGATCGCGCTGTCGTTGTGGCCGTGGAAGCGGTAGAGCATCAGCGGCTTTTCCAGCCACAGGATCGGGCCACGCTGCAACACTTTCAGCAGGAACGAGACGTCCGAGTATTTGCCTCCGTGGCGCGGATCAAGGAACAGGCCCTGGATGGCCGAGCGGCGGTACATATAACCGGGGAAAGGCGCGGGCCCCTTGATCGACAGTGAAAAATAGTGATGCAGCAGGTCTTCCGGGCCACGCAGCCGCACGTCACCGGCCGCCGGGGCGAACAGCTCGTCGGTAATCTGCGCGTTGCGCAGGATCGCCGCGTTGCAGCAGACGGCTACCAGTGCCGGGTCGGCCTGCAGCGCTCCGCGCAACGCGTCGACGTAACCGTCCAGCAGCACGTCATCGTCGTGGAACATGACGACCTGTTCGGCACTGGCCTCCTCGATGATTGTGCGGAAATGGTCGAAGGCGCCCAGCGAAGGCGTGCGCCGGATGCGGCGGACCTGAGGGAACTCCTCGGCCAGCATGTGCGCCACCTCGTCGCGCTCGGAGTTGTCCGACACAATGATCTCGATATGCTCGCCGCGCTGCGCCAGGGCCGAGCGCAGCGTTTCGCGCAGGTAGCCGGGGCGGTCCCGCGACAACAGGTAAATCTGCAGGCTGGGGGTTCCGCTCACGGCCGTCCTCCGATGCCGTGCCAGCGCGCCGTGCGGATGATGGCCTCGTCCAGTGCCAGCGGCGCCGGCAAGCCCAGCTCCGCGCGCGCCAGGCCGTTGTCCGGCACATAGCGCTCGGCCGGCCGCGCGGGGTCCGGCGTGCCCATGATACGGACGTGGTCCGACACGCCCAGCACCTCGCAGACGCGGTGCGCGAGGTCGGCGATGGAGATCGCCGCGTCCGCACCGACATTGTAGGCGGCACCCGCGCGGCCCTTCAACAGTACGGCCCACAACCAGGCCGCCATATCAGCAGCGTGCAGGTAGCTGCGCAGTGGCGTGCCGTCGCCCTGGATGACGATCTCGCGGCCGGCGAGTGCGGCGCCGATGAAATTGCCGATCGCGAATTGCTTATCCAGTGGTAAGTAGGGGCCGACGAAAGCGAAGCAGCGCGCCGTGCGTACCCTCAGGTTCGTTCGGGCGCCGGCCGCGGCAGCGAGCCATTCCGACGCACGCTTGCCTTCGCCGTAGGCCGAGCCCGGCAACAGCGGATCAGGCGCGCCGGAATAGCTTTCAGGGATCCGCGGCAAGTCAGCGGGCTGCCGGCCATAGACGGCGCCCGAGCTGACCAGCAGGAAATCCTGCGCCCGCGCCGCAAAGTCCAGCACGCGCCGCGTGCCCGCGATGCAGGTGTCGAAGATCTCCTCCGGTGCCGCCTTGGCAACGACGTCGGTCGCTGCGTGGATGACGGTGTCATATTCGCCTGCTGGAAAAGCGAAGTCGCGCACGTCGCCGCGCAGCCAATCCACGCCCTCGGTTTGCGCCAGCAATGGCGCCGCCGCGCGGAACGCCTCGGGATCGCGGCTCAACACGGTTGCGCGCACGCCCAGGTCGAGGCGCCGGTTTGCCTCGGCCAGGGTTGCGAGCAACCACTTTCCAACGAAACCGGTGCCACCAGTGATGAAGATTCGGCGACCCGCGAGACCACGCCAGAGGTCTTCCGGCAGTTGTCGGAAGGCATGCTCCAGGTCGTCGACGGGCGGCAGACGCAAGCGTTCGAACGTACTCACGTGGCCCGTTTCGCGGAGCGGGCGAACGCCGCGACACGCGCGCGTACGCTATCGATGTCGAGGCCGTGCTCGCGCAGCAGGTAGGCGTGGGTGCCGCAGTGTTCCGAAAAGCGGTCAGGGACGCCGATACGCAGTACACGCGTGGGCTGCTGTTCGCTGATGATCTCGACGACAGCGGCGCCGAGTCCGCCCAGCACCGAGTGCTCCTCGAGGGTGACGAGGCCAGTGCAGGCGCACGCGGCGGCGCACACATCCTCGGCCAGCAACGGCTTCAGGGACGGCGCGCTCCACACGGCGAGGTCGAGCTCATGCGCGATGTCGGCGGCGGTACGCACCATGGAGCCGGTGGCGACAAGGCCCGGACGGTCGGAACGACCGTCACGAATTTTCAGGAGTCGTCCGGATTGCATCGGACCGATCGGGCCGCCATGCACATCGCCGCGGTCCGACTTGCCCATGCGCATATACACAGGACGATTGGCCGTGTAAGCGTAGTCCATGCTGGCGGCCATCTCGAAACGGTCGGCCGGCGACAACACCTCGAGGCCCGGGATCGCACGCGTGCAGGCGATGTCCTCGGTCGACTGGTGGCTGGTGCCCAGGTGGCTGTAGACGAAGCCGGCGCCGTCGCCCAGCAGGACGACCGGGAGGTCGTCGTGGGCAATGTCGAGCTTGATCTGCTCGACCGTGCGGATCGGCACGAAGGCGGCCAGGCCGTAGACGAAGGGCCGGAACCCCACCCGCGCCAGCCCGGCGGCCATGCCGACCATGTTCTGCTCGGCGATGCCGGCATTGATGTACTGGTCCGGGCAACGCTTGCGGAACTCGTCGAACAGCGCATAACCGTGGTCGCCGGTCAACAGCAGGACCTTCGGGTCTGCCAGCGCCAGCCGCACCAGCGCGTTGGAAAAAGCCTCTCTCACTTCGTTGCTCCAGTCACGTCATCAAGCGCCTTGAGCGCCTCGGCAAAGGTCTGCTGGTCCAGGCGCGTGTAGTGCCAGCGGTTGTCGGATTCCATGAAAGGCACACCCTTCCCTTTCACCGTGCGCGCAATCAGCGCCTTGGGCTTGCCAGCGCCTGTCGCCCACAACTGGCGGATCGCCGCGTCCACGGCGGCCTCGTCATGACCATCCACCTCCAGCGTCTCGAAGCCGAACGACGCAAACTTGGCTGACAAGTCGCCCAGCGCCAGCACGTCGTCGGTCGTGCCCATTGCCTGGAATCCGTTCTTGTCGACGATGAGCATCAGGTTGTCCATCCGGTGATGGGCCGCGACCAAGGCGCCTTCCCAGATCGGTCCCTCGTTGAGCTCGCCATCGCCCACGATGGCGTAGACCTTCTGGTCGGTGCCCTTGCGCTGCAGGCCTGCGGCAATACCGACGCCGACAGAAAAGCCGTGCCCAAGCGATCCCGACGTGACTTCGAGTCCCGGCACGCGCGAGTCGGACAATCCCTTGAGCTCGCTACCATCCTTGAAGTAACCCTGGACGTGCGAGTCGTCGAGCCAGCCCAGTTCGCGCATGCAGGCGTACTGGGCCATGACGCCGTGGCCCTTGCTGAGGACGAGATAATCGCGCCCCTCGGCGCGCGGCTTGTTGCCCGGATATCGTAGGTGGTTCCGGTAGAGCACCGTCAACAGCTCGATGATCGAGAACGCGCAGGCGATGTGCACCGTCGAGCCGGCGTAGGCCATCTCGAGCACGGTGCGGCGCATGCGGGCCGGCGCAAATCGCACTTCGCCGCTGGCGCGTGCGGGAGAGGTCGCGAGGACAGTCATCAGAAGTTCACTCCGAAGAACTCTTCAAGCTTGTCAGCGATATAATCCAACTGCTCCTTGTCGAGCGCCGGGAACGTGCCCAGCCAGAAAGTCTGGTTCATCACCACGTCAGTGTTGGTCAGCTCGCCGCTGACGCGGAAGTTGCGGCCGGCCATATACGGCTGTTTGGTGAGGTTGCCGGCGAACAGCAGGCGCGTACCAATCTTGTTTTCTTCCAGGAAGTTGATCAGGTCCGTGCGTCGGACACCGGCACTTTCCTTGACGATCAACGGGAAGCCAAACCACGACGGTTCGCTGTTCGGCGTGGCTTCAGGCAGATGCAGGAACTGGGCGACGCTGGCCAGACGGTTCTTCAGGTACGCAAAGTTCGCGCGGCGCTTGGCGATGAACTCTTCGACGCGATCCATCTGCGCCAGCGCGCACGCGGCCTGCATATCGGAAATCTTCAGGTTATAGCCGAGGTGGCTGTACGTGTACTTGTGATCGTAGCCATCGGGCAGGTCGCCGCCCAGCTGCTCCTTGTTCCAGCAGAAGCGCTTGTTGCAGGTATTGTCCTTGCCGGGCGGGCAGTAGCAGTCACGTCCCCAGTCGCGGAACGATTCGGCGATGAGCTTTAGCTCGGGGTTGTTGGTGAACACCGCGCCGCCTTCGCCCATCGTGATGTGGTGCGCCGGATAGAAGCTGAGGGTACCGATGTCGCCGAACGTACCGACCAGTTGACCGTTGTAGGTCGCACCCAGCGCGTCACAGCAATCCTCGACCAGCCACAGGTTGTATTTCTTGCACAGCGCGGTGACGACGTCGAGGTTGAACGGGTTACCCAGGCTGTGAGCGAGCATGATCGCCTTGGTCTTGGGCGTAATGGCAGCCTCGATCTTGCTGGCATCAATGTTGTGCGTGGCCAGGTCCACGTCCACGAACACGGGTACGGCACCAAACTGGATGATCGGGTTGACCGTGGTAGGAAAACCCGCTGCGACGCCGATCACTTCATCGCCTTGCTTGATGGCGCGATCACCCAGCTTGGGACTCGTCAGGGTGGAAAACGCCACGAGGTTGGCGGAAGAGCCCGAGTTCACGGTGATGAGAAATTTCACACCGAGGAACTCGGCCAGGCGCGCTTCGAACATGGCGTTGAAACGGCCGGTGGTCAGCCAGCCATCCAGGGATGCATCGACCATGAGTTGCAGTTCTTTGGCTCCGATGACCTTGCCCGAAACGGGCACCGGGCTTTGCCCTGGCACGAACGGCTTTGGTGCATACGCGATGTCCGCATACTGCTGCACGAGTTCGCTGATCTGGCTGCGCAGTTTGTCCAGTTGCGGTTGGAAATTGACGGTGGTAGCGGTGCTCATTGTTCAGTCTGATATTGTGAAATTTGTTCGAGGCAATATGCGCGCATGTCTGCGCCAGCCAACCAAGCGCGATGCCAGTCGGTAATGCGCGACAGCGCCATCTGCAGCGGCCAGCGCGGCGCCCAGTTCAAGCGCTGCCGTGCTTTGGAAATATCCAGTTTGAGATAGCTCGCTTCGTGCGGATGGTCGCCTGGTTGCAAATCCCAGGCAGCACCCTGCCCCCACGCTTGGCACAATCTCTCTACGATCCATTGCACGGGCTTGGCGTCTTCGTCGCGCGGGCCGAAGTTCCAGCCTTCCGCGTCGACCTGGCCATGCTCATACAAACGCTGGGCCAGGACCAGATAGCCGGACAATGGCTCCAGCACGTGCTGCCAGGGGCGGATGGCGTGCGGGTTGCGGATCTGGACAGGCTGTCCGTTTTCCAGGGCGCGAAGGATGTCGGGCACCAGCCTGTCCTGCGCCCAGTCGCCGCCACCGATCACGTTACCGGCGCGCGCCGTGGCCATCGCGATACCTTCGGACTGGAGAAACGACCTGCGATAGGCACTGCTGACGAGTTCCGCACACCCTTTGCTGTTGGAATATGGGTCATAGCCACCCATGGGTTCATCTTCACGATATCCCCAGACCCATTCCTTGTTTTCGTAGCATTTGTCGGTGGTGATGTTGACGATCGCTCGCACGCTGCCGGCATGACGGGCGGCCTCCAGCACGTGGACGGTGCCCATGACATTGGTGGCATAGGTCTCGATCGGCTGATGGTAGGACATGCGTACCAGAGGCTGGGCGGCCATATGGATCACGACTTCCGGCCGGTACTCCGCTATCAGGGTCCGCACGCTGTCGTAGTTCCGGATGTCGGCGACCTGGTGGTCCATGCCGTCTGCCACGCGGGCGACGTCGAACAGCGCCGGCGCCGTCGGCGGTGCCAGCGCGACGCCACGCAACTGCGCGCCCATAGCCTGGAGCCAAAGACTGAGCCAGCTGCCTTTGAAGCCGGTGTGGCCGGTCAGGAGGACGCGCTTTCCTTGCCAGAATTCAGGGCGGATGCTTGCTTCTGTTTTCATGCCCAGGTTTTCCATGGGGCCTTTCCGGATGACCAGAGCTCTTCCAGGTAGGTCTTGTCGCGCAGCGTGTCCATGGGTTGCCAAAAACCGGAATGCTCGTATGCCATGAGCTCACCGTCGGCTGCCAGACGTTGCAAGGGTTGCTGTTCCCATACGGTTGCGTCGCCCTCGAGATAATCGAGTACCCGCGGCGACAGCACAAAGAACCCACCATTGATCATGGAGCCGTCACCACGCGGTTTTTCCATAAACTGTTTGATCTGCTGGCCCTGGATGTCGAGTGCGCCGAACCGGCCGGGCGGGTACGTCGCGGTGAGTGTCGCAGCCTTGCCATGCTCCCGATGGAACGCGATGGCAGCACCGATGTTGACATCGCTGACCCCGTCGCCATAGGTGAAGCAGAATGCGTCTTCGTCGCGCACGTAATCGGCCACGCGCTGCAGGCGCCCTCCGGTCATCGTGTCGTCGCCGGTATCGATCAGCGTGACATTCCAGGGCTCGGCGCGTTTATGATGTACTTCCATGCTGTTGTTACGCATGTCGAACGTAACGTCGGTCATGTGCAGGAAGTAGTTGGCAAAATACTCCTTGATAACAAAGCCCTTGTAACCGCAGCAAATGACGAAGTCATGCACTCCATAATGGGAGTACATCTTCATGATGTGCCATAAAATGGGCTTACCGCCGATTTCGACCATCGGTTTGGGTCGAACGGAGGTTTCCTCACTCAGTCTGGTACCGAGCCCGCCTGCCAGAATTACTGCCTTCATTAAAACACCTGTTAGGAATTTAGTTCACGCCTGAAGAGACAAACGCGTCCGAGTAAAACCGGCCTGATGGGAGTCCACGCTTGATCAGGGCTTCTTTGGCGCTACGAATCATCGTGTCGGATCCGCACGCGTAGACCGCCGCTTCCTCCAGGGGCCGATTCGAAGCCACTAAAACATCCTGGACATATCCTTTGGCGCCAGACCATTCTTCATCCGGGCGAGAAAGGACAGGAATATATGCATGATCCCCGGGTATGCCGGCTACGTCCAGATAGAGGTCGTGACTCTTGCGCCCCCCCCAAAATACGGTCAACGACCTCGGGCGTTGTTCGACAGGCAAATGCACGACCGACTCCAGCATGGCCTTGATAGGTGCGATACCTGTACCAGTCGCTAACAATATTAAGTCATTACCAGCAATATCGCGCAAGAAGAATGTGCCCAATGGACCGTACAAGCGAAGCAGGTCATTGACCTTGGCTTGTCCAAACCAGTACTGGCTCATGGCACCGCCCTCCACCGCACGGATGTGCAGTTCCAGTGTCTTTTCGGCGAAACTTGCATTCGCGAGCGAATAGCTGCGGCGCGTGCCGGTCGGCCCGATCAGATCAACGTATTGCCCAGGAATGAAAGCAAAGTCGGCCGTTGGCGGAAACCGGAGCACGACCTTGAGGACGTCCGGTGCCAGATGCTCCAGCTGCGCGATACGGCAGGGCAGCGTCTTAGGTGCAGGGAGCGCCACGCCAGCAAGATCCTCTGCCTCGAGGACGACATCGGAAGTGGCAGTACGGGCGCACGTCAGGATCCAGCCCTCATCCGATTCGCCTGGCACGAGGCCCGACTCCCCAATGATGACGCGGGTGCTCCCGCTGCGCACCTTCGCCTTGCAGGTACTGCAGCGCCCTGTCCGGCAGCTGTAAGGAAGCACAATGCCGGCGGCGAGCGCAGCATCGAGCAGGGAGATGCCTTCGCCCGCGTCAAACTCGCGCCCATCAGCCAGCTTTGCGATCGCCACGGCTGTCACTTACTCCACGCTCACATTCACGTCAAAGCCATTGGCCTTGAGCAGTGCATGCTGCTTCGCGGCCATGAGGTCGGACGCAACCATTTCCGCACACATTTCCTGTACGGTAACCTCAGGCGTCCAGCCGAGCTTTGCCTTTGCATTCGAAGGATCACCCAACAGCGTCTCGACCTCGGTCGGGCGGAAGTAGCGCGGGTCAACACGTACGATGACCTGACCTACCTTCAAGGCCAAGGCATTGTCGCCCTCGATCTTCTCGACAACGCCGATCTCTTCCACACCGTGGCCTTCGAAGCGGAGCGTAATGCCCAGTTCACACGCACTCCAATCGATGAACTGGCGCACGCTGTACTGCACGCCCGTCGCGATCACGAAGTCTTCGGGCTTTTCCTGCTGCAGCATCATCCATTGCATGCGCACGTAGTCTTTCGCATGGCCCCAGTCACGCAGCGCATCCAGGTTGCCCAGGTAAAGGCAGTCCTCCAGGCCCTGGGCGATGTTTGCCAGGCCGCGCGTGATCTTACGGGTGACGAAAGTCTCGCCGCGGCGAGGCGACTCGTGATTGAACAGAATGCCGTTGCAGGCATACATGCCGTAGGCCTCACGGTAGTTCACGACGATCCAGTAGGCGTAGAGCTTGGCCACTGCATAGGGGCTGCGCGGATAAAATGGGGTCGTTTCCTTCTGCGGAATTTCCTGGACCAGTCCATAGAGTTCGCTGGTGGAAGCCTGGTAGAACCGGGTTTTCTTCTCCAGGCCGAGGATACGGATTGCCTCGAGAATCCGCAGCGTACCGATGGCATCCACGTCGGCCGTATATTCAGGGCTCTCGAAGCTCACCGCCACATGGCTCATCGCCCCGAGATTGTAGATTTCATCCGGCTGGGTTTCCTGGACGATGCGCACGAGATTGCTGGTGTCGGACAGGTCGCCGTAATGCAGCTTCAGCCGCGCATTGGTGATGTGCGGATCCTGATAGATGTGGTCCACACGCTGGGTATTCAAAAGGCTGCCGCGCCGCTTGATACCGTGAACGATATACCCCTTCTCGAGGAGAAACTCCGCAAGATAGGAACCATCCTGGCCCGTAATGCCCGTAATGAGGGCGACTTTATTCTTTGTCGTGTTTGTGGTCGTCATGCGCTGTGTAACTCCTGGAAATCCATATATGCAACGGCGAGGCCCTCGGCCAAGCTGGTCTTGGGCGTCCACCCAAGGCTGTTGAGGCGCGAGCTGTCCATGAGCTTACGGGGCGTCCCGTCTGGCTTGCTCGGGTCGGTCACGATCTCGCCTTTGTAGCCCACAGTCCGCGCGATAAGCTGGGCAGCTTCAAGGATGGAGATATCTTTTTGGCAGCCCACATTGATGTGGCTGAGCATCGGCAGGGTATTGGCGGCAAAGATCTCGGGATCGAGATTCATGACGTGGATGCTCGCCGCAGCCATGTCATCTACGTACAAAAACTCGCGGCGCGGCGTGCCGGTACCCCAGATGGTCACGGATGGGGCATTGTTCACTTTCGCCTCATGGAAGCGTCGGATGAGGGCTGGAATGACGTGCGAGTTTTCCGGGTGATAGTTGTCGCCCGGGCCGTAGAGATTAGTTGGCATCACGCTGCGATAGTCGACACCGTGGCTCTGTCCGTACTGGCGGTTATAGCTTTCGCAGAGCTTGATCCCGGCAATCTTGGCTATCGCGTAAGGCTCGTTCGTAGGCTCGAGCGTACCGGTAAGTAGTGCCGTCTCGCTCATTGGTTGAGAAGCGAGTTTGGGATAGATGCAGCTGGAACCGAGGAAAAGCAGTTTTCTCACGCCGTTGCGAAAAGCAGCTTCAACGACGTTCGCCTGGACCATGAGGTTCTGGTAAATGAAATCGGCCGGATAGGTATTATTGGCGTGGATACCGCCGACCTTCGCTGCCGCCATATAGACCTGGTCCGGCTTCTCGACCGCAAAAAAGGCCCGCACCGCCGCCTGATCCGTGAGATCAAGCTCGGCGTGAGTGCGGGTGACGATATTGGTGTGACCCTGTGCCCGGAGGGCGCGCACAATGGCGGAGCCGACCATGCCTCGGTGTCCAGCAACGTAAATCTTCGGGGACCTCATTGTACGTTCCTTCCATAGTTGTCTTCATAGCGAACGATGTCATCCTCACCGAGATAGCTGCCAGACTGCACTTCGATAATTTCGAGGGGGATCGCCCCAGGATTGGCTAATCGATGCACTTCGCCGAGAGGAATGTACGTGGACTGATTTTCCGTCAAAAGGATGACTTTGTCGCCGTTAGTAATTTCTGCTGTGCCCTTTACTACAATCCAGTGCTCGGCACGGTGGTGATGCTTTTGCAGGCTCAGGCTGGCTTTAGGCTTGACCTGGATGCGCTTCACTTTGAAGCGCCCTTCTTCGTCGATACTGTCGTACCAGCCCCAGGGCCGGTGGACTTTACGATGCAAGGCATGTTCTTCGCGCTTCTGTTGCGCGAGTGCATTCACGATATGCTTGACATCCTGACTGCGGGACTTGTCGGCAACCAGTACCGCATCGGGAGTTTCAATCACGATGATGTCTTCCACCCCTACCACGCCGACCAGACGACTGGTAGCGTGAACCAGCGTATTACGGCTATCCGTCGTCAGCACGTCGCCAATATGGGCGTTGCCGCTTTCGTCCTTGGGCAAAACCTTCCAGACTGCATCCCAGGCACCCAGGTCACTCCAGCCCGCATCGAGCGCCACCATTTTGATCGCAAATTGACTACCGGGACAAAACTCGATCGCGGCGTAGTCGACAGATTCGGACGGAATGGCTGCAAAGTCAGCTTTGCTCGGACGCACGAACTGAGCATCGACAGCGCGCTTTTCCCACGCTGCACGAGTCGCTTCAAGAATGTCAGGACGGAATTGTTCGATAGCTGTCAGCCAAACCGAAGCCTTGAGCACAAACATTCCTGCGTTCCAGTAGTAGCCACCTTCGGCCAGATAGGCCTCTGCAGTTGCCTCGTTCGGCTTTTCGACAAACCGCTTGACTGTTCGGGCGACCTCATTCGCACTGCCGCCACCGATTTGAATATAGCCGTAACCGGTCTCCGCCCGATCAGGCTTCACACCCAGGATGACGATCGTACCGTTTGCGGCTTCCTCAACCGCTGCCTGTGTTGCAGTTGTAAAGGCTGCAGGGTCAGCTACAGCCTGGTCGGCCGGAGCAACTACCAGGACTGGATCACTTCCGCCCTCCGTTGCGGCCAGCGCGGCCATGGTAAGCGCCGGTGCCGTATTGCGTCCCAGGGGCTCGAGCAGCGCATATCCCATGTCGATACCGGTCTCACGCAACTGTTCCAAAACCAGGAAGCGATGATCCTCCCCCGTAACGATAAGTGGTGAGGCGATCTCGATGCGTGCACTTCCCAGCTTGGAAAGCCGCTGCACAGCCTGTTGAAACAGACTGTCATTGCCGGTAAGACAGAGAAACTGTTTTGGAAGACCAGCTCGAGAAAGAGGCCAAAGACGTGTGCCGGATCCCCCGCAGAGAATGACGGGCGTAACGTTAATCATACTATTTTCATTCCTTCCCGGTCGACATTTCAACCTCGGACGTAAGCGCCTCGATTTCCAACTTCAGCGCTTCATACTCTGCGATCTTCCGTTGAAGAAATCGATGGGTAATGGCAGCTTTTTCCGTCATGCCGCTCGGCGTGAGCACATAAACGTAGCCGAATTTGTTTTTGGAATAGGCAAAGTTTTTCATCTTCACTAGGCCTTTTTCCATCAAGGCCTTGAGACAGTAATTCAATCCACTTACGCTGATACCGAGCCTTTCGGCCAGTTCGCGCTGGGTCAAATCTGGATTTTCCTGCAAAATGCGCATCACCCGAAAATACGTGTCTTCTTGTAGTTTTGTCTGGCGACTTGTCATAAAAGTGACCCGACTTCCTGCGAGAGGCGCGAGCTGCTGAATATTTTCTAAAAGGCCATGCACTATTTGACGAGTGCGGTCATGATTACAACTACCCGATTTTTTGTACAAACTTGAACATTCTACCCCACATTACTACCAGGGTCCATGCCGATCAGTGTTGCGTTATCACTTATAACAGCCTCGTAGCCTTGGGATGAGAGGCGCGCATCCCTCTTCGATTTCTGCGCATTTCATATCGCCTGCAGCCAGCCTTTGAAGAAGTGTTATGTCAAACCTCGGCTTAACTCGAGTTAACCCGACCGCGCAGAAGAGCGGGACGAGAGGCGCCAGCGGTCCATCGTTTTCCACAACAGGACAGCAACGGTTGCCACGACAAATGCCATCAGGGTGGCGACCATCACAAACATTGTTCGCTTCGGCTTGAACCTCCCCTCCGGTTCGATCGCCGGGTCCAGCACCTGAATAAGCGACGAATCTTTTGCTTCGTCCAGACGTGCTGCCTCGTATTGCTTCGCGAGCAGTTCGTAAAGCATCTGGTAGTATTTGACATCACGCAGCAGCTGAATATTTTGGACGCCAGTTCCGGCATTTGCGCCACCACCACCGGGCGCCCCCTGGGAGGCCGAGGGCGTACTACCGTTTTCCAGCCGAGACAACTCGGCACGCAGGCTGCGAAGCGATTCTTCCACCCGCCGGTATTCCGGATGATTGGTCGTGACGAAAGCCCCCATGGAGCCGCGCTCGATTTCCTTGGCCGATATTTCGGCCCGTAACCGCGCCACTGTTTCCAATAAAGCACGGCTCTCGGTGTCGACACTGACCACACCACGCTGCTCGATTGCCGATTTGAGCGCCATCTCTGCCTTTGCGAGCTTGTCCTTCGAACGCTCGAGTTCCTGCTCGAAGAACAAACGCCGCTGCGCCGCCTCGGTCACCGCCAGCGTCCTGGTGAGCTTGACCAGCTCATCGACATAGCCATTGGCGAGCGGTGCGACCAGCTTTTGATCCATGTCCTCGACCTGGATCGAAATAAGTCCATCCTTGCCGGTCGCGATGACCGAGTTCGCCGCCAGAAGCGCCCGGGTTTTCTCTTTGGACGTCATTTCGTAATGCTTTAGCAGTGAAAAACGGTCCATCAGGCGCTCGGCAACCGTGCGGCTCTTTAGCATGCTGACATACACATCGGTTGGATTCTTCAACCCGGCCGCACCTGCCGCTGCGCCAGCGAGGCCGCCGAGCTGGGACAAAAGCATGGACGCGCCGCTTTGCGCCTGCTGCGGCGGCAGAAGCATGACAGTAGCCTTGTAAGAAGGCGGAAGGATCATGCTGACAATCGCGGCGACCAGCGCCGCTGCAATAGTCACTCCGGCAATGATCTTCTTATTCTCAACCAGGATGACCAAGAGATCGACGAGGCCCATTTCGTCCTTTTCGTCGCCGCCCGACGGGTTGGACTTGGCGTTATGCATTTCTTTCATGCTGCTGTGCTTATCCTAAAATGACACGTATCTGCCAAACCGGCGCTGACAATTACTTCAAGGTCTTGATGGCAGCTGCGCCCAAGCCGAAGTTCGCCAGGATTTGGGTCCACTCGCGCGCACCCTGCATGAACTTGCTCCATGCGGTCTGCTTGTCCACCTTCTCGGGCACAACGATCGTATCCCCGGGCATAACTTCAAGACCGCCGATCTTGCCGAAGAACCAACCCTGCGAATCCGACGACACCACAGTGCCGTCGACGCGCAGCACAAAGGCTTCATCCACATCGGCGTCCGAAGTCGTGCCTGCCATTTTCAGGTAATCCTTGACACGGCTATTCGGACGCCACAACGGTGACGCCTCGACGTTCACGGCGCCGAACACGTGCACGAATGCCGGCCTCGACGGCACCACAAGGCGGTCGCCGTTCTGCAGTGTCACTTGAGGCAGACGCGCGAACGAACGCTCCGTCGGATCGAGGCCGAAAGCAATACGGCCAGTCGGCTGCAACTTACGGAAGCGAGCAATACGTTCTTCGGCGGTACGACGTTCAGATTCAAGCTGGGCACTCAAAGCCGCAGCCTCCGCCGAATTCGCCCCCCGGAGATTGGCCAATTGACGCGCTTGCTCGCTACGCAACTGCGTCTCCAGGCGGTCCGCGGCGCGTTGCAGGTTCGCTGTCTGTTCCTTCCTGACTTCCTCACGATAGAAGCCGGTACCGAACAGGTAAGCGTTTCCGGTTGGGCCGCCTGCCTTGGCAATCAAGTTCTGCAGCGTATCGCCAGCCGTCATCTGGTACACGCCCGGCACCTTGACCTCTCCTTCGATACGGACAAACACCTGACGCTTGTCCATCGGCACCGCCACGTCTTCCTGCGAGAAGATGGTAACGGTATCGCCGGGCTGCAGCTGAACGTTGTCCGGGCCGTTCGGGTTGGAGAACACCGCCCCCAGGTTGAAAGGGATCAGCTTGACGCTCAAGTCACTCCGGTTGACCCGCTCGATGACCGCATAATCCCAATTGACCGGATCGATCAGGCTGCCGATACGCGAGGCAAGCTTCGTCGAGTCTTCGGTGGTGTCTTTCTCGTTATCTCCCGTCGCCACGACGTTATTCTGGCGCTTGGTCGATTCGCGAGTAATCAGGTATTCACGACTCGGGATCAAGTCGCTGACGCGCATCCCCTGCTTGAACGGCGCACGCACCGGCTGGTCGACATTGCCGCGCAAAATCACGGCATTGGAGAAGTCCGGAGTGATGGAGGTGATGTTGAGCACATCTCCATTCTTCAGCGAGCGCTGCAGGCCTGCCGTGTTCAGCGCGAATTCTTCCACGCTACGCGGCTGGTTCTTGCTCGGATCGATGCGTTCAAGATAGGCACGACGCGGGTCCGCTACAACCGGCAGACCACCGGCAAAGCCAAGCAAGGATGCGATGGTTTCGCCATTGTCCTTCAATTCATACACGGCAGGGCTATTGACCTTGCCTGTCAATGCCACAAAACCGCCCGCGGGAGGAATATAAATCGTATCGCCATCCAGCAGCTTGATATCTGCGGACTTGTCGCCTTTGGCAATGAACGAATAAAGGTCGAGTTCTGCAGCCAGTTTGCCGCCACGCTTGACCTGCACATGGCGCATACTGCCATTCGCGCTCGGGCCGCCGCTGGCAAATAATGCGGTTACCAACGTCGACAAACTCGACACAGTGTAGGTGCCCGGACGATTCGCTTGTCCCACCACGTACACGGTAATGGCGCGCAGCTGACCGAAAGTCACGTTGACGGTCACGCCTTTGTACAGGCGGCCGACGGCGGCCCGAATGACGTTCTGCGCGTCGCCCGCCTTCACGCCAGCCAGCGGCACACTGCCGATAGTCGGGATCGCAATCATGCCGTTACGGTCGATCATAGCGCGGTAATCGATATCGATCGTGCCCGAGCCACGGATCATCAATTCATCCCCCGGCCCCAGCGGATAATCGGAAGGTACCGGCGCATTGGAAATCGGCGCGAATGTGGACGGGGTATTGTCAAAAAATTCGGAACCAAAAATCGGAAGCAGCGTGCCGGTGTTATCCGCAATGAACTTCTGGAATTCGCTCGGCGCCTTGACCGCGGGGACCTGCCCCTTTTGCTGCTGAGTCGCGTTCGGGCGACGCTGCGCTTCGGCCAGCCGCGGAACACCTGCACCCAGTTCGCTGAGCTGGTTGTTGGTGATACGGACCTTGCGTGCTTCAGCGGTGGGCGCGACCTCGCCCAGGTTCGGAGTCGTGGAGGTCGCAGCGGGCTCCTGATTGAAGAGATCAGACTTGCTAGTATCCTGCGCGGAAGCGGCAACGGAAACGACGGCCATGGCCACGGCCGCGAAACTCTTGTTGAACTTGAACATTGGGCGTTTGGGAAATAAAGCGTGAATGCTTGTGAACCAATCTAATATTTTAACTGAGCGCAACGGCGACTGGGAACCTTTTGTTGCACTCACGACCATAAATTGTGCTATGCAATATAATGGCGTAGGCATATGCGCCACATTGAGGGGGCGCGAGTATGAAAAGTGCTGATTGAGAGTAACGGCAATTATCTTTTTGTTAGATAGCTTGTCTTAATAATGTAATCACTACGTGATTATTTGTGAGAATTAGAACAAATATTTTTATGTATATGCCAACTTTTTAGCATAATTTGAGCTACACATCGAAGAGCAGGCGGTCGGCTCAACGCGCGTCATAACGATGCCGCCTACTAGCCAAATGTTACAGTTTGTCTACAGAGCACTGATCCGCCAGATTGTCAACGTTATTGCTCCTGCCGTTTAACCTTCTGCTCGATAGCACCCATCACATGCGCCCCATTCTCATCAAGCGTCTCGATCCAGGATCGAAATCGAACGGGCGCCGGGCACGCCCCGCATTCAACTCCTCGTACAGCGCGGCCAACTGCGGCGCGATGAAGGCCCAGTCGTCCAGCGCGGCCTGCAGGGTGGGGGCGATGCCATCCGCGATGTGGGCAGTCTTGAGGTCACGCGCGACGACGGCAAGCTGGCCATCGCGCGTGCCATCCTTCAATGTGGCGAGTTTCATGATGAGGACGGTCGAGGTCGGGCCGCCATTGTAGTGCAGCCCTTCCAGGAGCGGCCATCCTCTCTCCGCTCAAAACGTGCCCAGCAATCCGACCCCGACGGTGTTCTGATAATAGTTATAGTCGATCAGGCTCTGCCCATACCCCGAAAACACATGAGCGTAGCCCTTGATGTGCCCTGCCAACGGAAACGCCCAGCTGAGCTGGACGGCGCCTCGGTCCGTGGAGAAATTGCGCCGCAATAAGGCCGAGTAATCGTTGCCATTGCTGCGGTAGGTGACGACGACGTCGCCGCGCCCCATGTAATCGACGATGTCGCGGTTGTCGTCGTCGGCCGCGGCTTCGTTGATGCGTTTCCAGACACGGCCCACCACGGTCCATCCTGCCCGCTCGAGCCCGACCTGCGCATAGACCCGGTTCCAGCTGCGCGACAACGTCGAGGTCTGTCCGTTCGACTGATGCACGAGACCGAGGTTAAGAAACTTCGCATTCATCCCCAGTACACTGAAATGCAGTGGAGTGACGGCCATCAGCTCGGGTTGATAGTTCGTCTCGCGGAAGGGGCTGGACGCCTCGTGATTGCCGGCTTGCCAGAAGCTGTTCTGGGTATAGCCGAACCACAGGTCGACGGGCTTGTCGAAAGCGCTTTCGACAAGCTTCATCTTGAAACCCAGTTGAAATACGAGTTCCGAATGCGCGAGGTCGCTCGTCAGGTCGGCGATGCGGCGAAATGGCCGGTAGGGCTCGTTGTTGGGATGCGCGGTGCGGGTCAGCATCAGGTAGTTCACCTGGTGCGGACGGAAATTGAAAACGCCGCGCTTGTGCGCCTGGTCCAGCTCCCAATGGTCGGCCAGGCTGAAATCCCGCATCGTTTCCGGCGACGCGTCGACGGCAGCTGGAACGGGCGGCGAATCGGCCGCCGCGGTGGAAGTCGCTACAACGGAAGCCGCCGACGCGGTCGCCCGTGCGTTGACCGGATCCGCATTCTGCATCGCCGGCGATGGCAACGGTAGCGAGGCCGACGTGGATGCGGACGCCGGTTTGACGCCGGCCAACCGGTCATAGCAAGCCAGCCGCTGAACAGCATCGGTAACACGCGCGCAGCCGGCAAGACCTGGATCAGCCTGCTGAGCGATGGCGGGAGTTATCGCAAGAAAAGGAATCAGGAGAATAAGGCGGTGATCTGTGGCGGGCATCGTCATCGTCGAAGTTAAACTGCACTCTTGCCCATTTCAGTAGAACATTGACAAGAGTCGAGTGACGAGTGTCGCGGAAACTGGCTCGGCATGTCGCACGCCAGCGTTCCCGCCGTGGGGTTGTGCTGGAACCCCGTCGGTTAGTTGCAAAATTTTGACAAAATATACCGGCGTTGCTGCCCCGGCGGAAGGCCGGGGCCTCGTTACTTCAGCCCGGCACCAGCAGATCCAGCTGCGCCTGCTCCAGATAACACCACTCCCCTTCCTGCAAACCGAGCGACTCGAGCGTCAAGCCGCCGATCTGGGAGCGATGCAGGGCCGCGCAATGGTTGCCAGCCGCAGCCAGCATGCGCTTGACTTGGTGATATTTCCCCTGCTCCAGCACGATTTCCAGCTGATGATCGCCCCGCTGCACGCAGGACTGCGCCGCCAACGGCGCGGGCTCATCGTGCAATTGCACGCCCGACAGCAACTGGTCGACAAGCGCCTGGGTGACGGGCTCCTGCGTCGTCGCCTGGTACACCTTCGGGATATGCCGCTTGGGCGAAGACTGTGCGTGAATGAACGGACCGTCGTCCGACATCAGCAGCAGCCCCGTGGTGTCATGGTCGAGCCGGCCGACAGGCTGGACGTCGCGCCACGTAAATTGTTCCGGCAACAAGGTCAGCACGCCCGGATGGTGGCTCGGCTTGCGCGAGCACTCGAAGTTGGAGGGTTTGTACAAGGCGATGTAGACGTGTTCGCGATATACCCATTCGTCGTCGAAGACGGTCAGCACCAGGCCGTCCGTCTCCACGAGGGTCTTGTACTTGTCGTGGACTTCGCCGTTGATGGCCACGTCGCCGTCTTCGATCAGGGCCCGGCAATACTTGCGTGTGCCGAAGCCTTGCGACTGGAGCACGCGGTCGAGGGATAGTTTACTCATGGGGCGAGACTGTAGCAGAAGGATTGCAAGCGTCAAAGTTCAGCTATCTCAGGGTTTCAACTCGAAGCAAGAACTCGTTTGACACATCTCAAGAATTGACTATGTCCCGTTGATACACTGAAACCTGATTAGGAATCGACCTACAGTTACTGAGTGTAGGACTAAAGGTGGGCCGCACCATCCGGCACATCGGATCAACCCCCCAAACCACGAGGCAAACGTGCAGATCGAAAAAAAACAGAACCACAGCACCCCGTCTTCGTTCGCAGCCAAAAGCAGCGATACGAGGGTGGCCCAGGAATATGCCGCGATTTTCCCCACCCGGCTTGCGCTGGCGCGCTGGACGCGCGGTGGCGACATCCCGCATGTACATTGTTTTGAACACCAGCTTCCCATGCGCGCCGCATGGTATGAGCAGGCGCAGCGCCGCTTTGAGGCCTGGCTGGAGTCAGGCGGCTTTCATCAACCTGAGCCGGGCAGCCTTGATAGCGTTATCGCCGACACGCACCAGCAACCCGACGAGCGCGCCATGCTCAGCAGGAAGGTCGTCGTGCACGGCGGCCCCCGCTCGACGTCCCGTCCGTCAGGCACACCGTTAACAAGTGTGCAATCGATTCCACGCGTGCCCGGCGACGGACGCCAAAAATGAAAACGACGGCGTACGCCGTCGTTTCCTTCCCGATTGGGACTCCAGCTTGAGGAATTGAATTCTCTCGAAACCGCACGGATGCGGGTCTGAAGCGGTTCCGACAACAACAGGAACAGGCTGGTTTCCATGTCGTTAGCGCCGAAACAGCTACACACCAACTATAGCCCACCGTTCGTAACTTTCAAGCCCAATATTGAGACATATCAGTTACTCGATGTCCGTGCTCAGCGCAAGCTGGGTACGGCGCCCCGGTACATCGAGTGCACCGCACCGGCGCCGACCGACGCGCCAAATTTTTTCAACACACGCTCCGGCAAGCCTTCGTGCGCCGTGTAATCGATAATGTCTTCCGCCTTCACGACATCGCGCGCGACCGTATCCACGGTGCCGAAGCCATCCGCAAGACCCATCTCGACCGCCTTGGCACCGGTCCAGTAAAGGCCTGAGAAGATTTCCGGATTTTCCTTCAGGCGCTTGCCGCGTCCGGCACGCACGACAGCAATGAATTGCTCGTGGATCTCATTGAGCATCTCGAGCGCATGCTGTTTCTGCTTGTCCGACTGCGGACTGAATGGGTCGAGGAAGCCCTTGTTCTCACCCGCCGTCAGCAGGCGGCGCTCGATGCCGAGCTTGTCCATCAGGCCCGTGAAGCCGAAGCCGTCCATCAGGACACCGACGGACCCGACGATACTGGCCTTGTTGACGTAAATCTTGTCCGCAGCCGCCGCGATGTAATAGCCGCCCGACGCGCAGATCTCGTCCACGACCACGTACAGCGGCTTGTTCGGATACCCCTTCTTGAGGCGCTGGATCTCATCGACGATGATGCCGGCCTGCACGGGGCTGCCGCCCGGGCTGTTGATGCGCAGGACGATGGCCGCCGATCCCGGATCGGAAAATGCCTTGTTCAGCGACGGGATGACGGTATCGGCGGCGCCGCTCCCCTCGTCCTCGATGGCGCCGTCGATCTCGATCAGCGCCGTGTGGCGACCGAGCGCCTCGATGTCCGAACTGCCGAAATTGAAGTCGAAATACGCCCAGATCGCGAAAAATGCCACCAGAAGAAAGGACAGCTTGAAGAAGATGCCCCAGCGGCGCGCAGCCCGTTGCTCGCGTACTGTGGCAAATACAAGACGCTCCAGGGTCTCGCGTTCCCAGTTGCTGAAGGTCGTCGGGGCGGCCGTTCGGTTGTCGTTCGGATTGTCGTTCCTGATGTTGTCGCTCATAGATACCTGGTGTGGTTACCCCATCTGGCCGTCGCGCAGGCCCGCTGTCGGCGGACGGATGTGCTGGTCCGGTTGCCAATAAATCCGGTGATCGGCTTCCCGCACGGCAATCGGCCGCAGTTTGCCGCCACGGCAAGGTCCGCCCGCACAGGCGCCGCTTTCGGGCAAATAGATGGCGCCATGCGTCGAACACATGAGATAAAGCTTGCTCGACTCGAAGAATTCGCCCTTGAACCAGTCCAGTTCGATCGGCACGTGGGCGCAGCGGTTCAGGTAGGCATAGATCCTGCCGCCAAAGCGCACGACGAAACCGGTCGCGTCGTCACCGAACGCCAGCACGGGGAAACGGACGCCCTTGCCGCCATCCTCGACGGTCGCGGAATCGCAGATATAGACGTCTTCGGTATCGCTCATGCGTTGTCGACCAGCCACTGATGCAATTCGGGCACGTTCTTTGCAGTGAAAACCGGATGACATGCCTGCAATTGCTGGACCGGATGGGCGCCATACTCGACGGCGATGCCGGACGCGCCGGCATTATTTGCCATAAGCAAGTCATGCGTCGTGTCGCCGATCATAACGGTACGCCGCATGTCCTGGCCGAGCTCCCTTGTCAATTCTTGCAACATTGCCGGGTGCGGTTTGGAAAATGTCTCGTCGGCGCAACGGGTCGCATCGAACACGGAAAGCAGGCCTGCCGCATTCAGGGCGCGATTCAGGCCAACCCGGCTCTTGCCGGTCGCCACCGCAAGGAAGTAGCCCTCCTGGGAAAGCTCGTCCAGCATCGCCCGCACGCCCTTGAACAGGACCAGTTCGTGGTCTTTCGTCAGGAAGTGGTAGCGATAGCGCTCGACCATGCGCGGATACAGGGCCGGATCGATGTCCGGCATGACCGCCTGCATGGCTTCGCCCAACCCGAGGCCGATCACGTGCGACGCCGCGGCGTCGCTCGGGACAGCCAGGCCCAGGTCCTTGGCTGCGGACTGTATACATTTGACGATGGTGGCGGTGCTGTCCATCAGCGTGCCGTCCCAGTCGAAGACAATCAGATCGAATTGCTTTCTTGCCATGTCTCCCGGCGCTCGTGGCGCCGGCTCCTCATTCCGCGTTATCGGTTGGTAGTGCGTGTCTTGACTTCCTGCGCTGGCCCCAAGCTTACCAAGAAACGCTCGCATTCCGCCGGCAACGGCGCCTTCAGGGTCAGCGGCTTGCCCGTGTCGGGGTGCTGGAACGTGATCTGGTACGCGTGCAGGAACATGCGGCGCAGGGCGCCACGCGCGTCTGTTGCCTTCTGAAGCTGCTTGTTGAGCGCAAAATCGCCGTATTTCTCGTCACCGAGGATCGGGAAGCCGGACGACGCCAGGTGCACGCGGATCTGGTGCGTGCGCCCCGTCTTGAGTTCCGCTTCCAGCAGCGCGTAGTCCGGCCACTTGCGCAGCAGGTTGAACACCGTATGCGCTTCCTGGCCGCCCGCCTGCACGACGACGCGGCGCTCGCCGTCCGGCGTCGTGTATTTATGCAATGGCAACTTTACATGCTGGCGCGGGTTACGCCAGTCGCCGGCGACCATGGTCAGGTAGCGCTTGTCGGTCGTGCCGTCGCGCATCTGCTCGTGCAAGCTCGTCAATGCGGAACGTTTCTTTGCAAGCAACAGCAAGCCGGACGTTTCGCGGTCCAGGCGGTGCACCAGTTCCAGGAATTTGGCGTCCGGCCGGGCCGCGCGCAATTGTTCGATGACGCCATACGACACGCCCGAACCGCCGTGCACGGCCACGCCGGCCGGCTTGTCGATCACGAGCAGATGGTTGTCTTCGTGCACGATTGCAAATTCCGCACCGGGCACGGGCGCGCTGCCTGCGGCCTTTTCGGCGATGCGGACGGGCGGGATGCGGACGATGTCGCCCGTCGCCAGGCGGTACAGCTGATCGATGCGGCCTTTGTTCACGCGCACTTCGCCGGAGCGGAGGATGCGGTAAATATGGCTTTTGGGGACACCCTTGCAGACGCGCAGCAGGTAATTATCGATGCGCTGGCCTGCTTCTTCCTCGGTGATTGTGACAAACTGGGCAGTGGCAGGGGGGCGGCTATCTGTCTGTGATGAAGGGGGAACAACATCGTTTTGCAAGGTCATTCGCTCTGTCTTCCCAGAAATTCTCTCTAAGTCCTTCATTTTGAATATATAATCGACAGGCGGCGGTCAAACCTCTGCAGGTGTAAGAATTAAAACGATATTTTACACAGGGGCGTCTCCATCGGCCCCGCCAAAATGCAAATTCGATGGAAAAAAACGGAATCCCCAAACCGTCGCAAGCGGCAGCAGTGTCGCGGCATCGCAGCGACAATGCGAAAGCGCAGCGGCGGATTTCAAGGATTTCTAGACGTGTACGCACATTCCTGTGCGAACCTGGGTTGCACCGCAGTTGCAATCGGGTAGCCGCACAGGATGCAGGATTGGATTGTTTGGAATTGTAAGGATAAGTACCGGCAAGCCGGCCGCAGGGTCGGCTCGCCGGGTGATGGCGTCGATAACGCTTGCCGTTTCGCCCGACCCGAAGTAAGGAGCCGCTAGACCGTCGTGAGCTGTAGCAGTGTTGCTGGAGACAGTCATCCGGGAAGATCACGCAGGTGCGCAATCCGCACTGCGGTCTTTATACCCCGGAGCGCCCGTTTCGGCAGCACCCTTCCGCTCCCCGGCATGCACGCCCACTGAAGATCAGGCTGTGTCGCACCGCTTGCCTGCCCCTGTGCCGCCCCGATCGGGCCGCCCGGGCCGGCGAGGACGTTCGTGCGCGGGGCAATGTCGTTCGACGCCACTGCGCCCTGTGGCCGGCCATGCCGTGCCACGCCCCGGGCATACCACCGCCAACACTCCCTTCCCCGCGTACATCCCTGTACTTTCGCCGCTCTTGCATAAAGACGGCATGAAACGGCCCACGGGTCGCGGAGTTTATAAAAATGAAACGTATGTTGTTTAACGCTACGCAGCAGGAGGAGCTGCGCGTAGCGATCGTCGATGGCCAGAAACTGATCGACATCGATATCGAGACCGCCGGTCGCGAACAGCGAAAGTCGAATATCTACAAAGGCGTCATCACCCGCATCGAACCCTCTCTTGAAGCCTGCTTCGTCAGCTACGGCGAAGAGCGCCACGGTTTCCTCCCCTTCAAAGAAGTTGCCCGCTCCTATTTCCGCGACGGCGTCGACGTCCGCAATTGCACGATCAAGGAAGCCCTGCGCGAAGGCCAGGAAATCATGGTCCAGGTCGAAAAGGAAGAACGCGGCAACAAGGGCGCGGCCCTGACCTCGTTCATTTCGCTGGCCGGCCGCTACCTGGTCCTGATGCCGAACAATCCGCGCGGCGGCGGCGTGTCGCGCCGCGTCGAAGGCGAAGAGCGCCAGGAACTGCGCGAGACGATGGACAAACTGGACCTGCCGCAGGGCATGTCGGTCATCGCCCGCACCGCCGGTATCGGCCGCACGGTCGAAGAACTCCAGTGGGACCTGAATTACCTGATGCAGCTGTGGCGCGCGATCGAAGGCGCCGGCAAGTCGGCCCCGGGTCCGTTCCTGATCTATCAGGAGTCCTCGCTGGTCATCCGCGCCATCCGCGACTACTTCCAGCCTGACATCGGCGAAGTCCTGATCGACACCGACGAGATCTTCGACCAGGCCCAGCAGTTCATGAGCCACGTGATGCCCGACATGGCGCACCGCGTGAAGCGCTACACGGACGACGTGCCGCTGTTCTCCCGTTTCCAGATCGAACACCAGATCGAGACCGCGTATTCGCGCACCGTCCCGCTGCCGTCCGGCGGCGCGATCGTGATCGACCACACCGAAGCCCTCGTCTCCATCGACGTCAACTCGGCCCGCGCCACGCGCGGTTCGGACATCGAGACGACCGCCTTCAACACCAACTGCGAAGCGGCCGACGAAGTGGCCCGCCAGCTGCGCCTGCGCGACCTGGGCGGCCTGATCGTCATCGACTTCATCGACATGGAAGTCGCCAAGAACCAGCGCGAAGTGGAACAGCGCCTGAAGGATGCCCTGCACCATGACCGTGCACGCGTCCAGATGGGCAAGATCTCGCGCTTCGGCCTGATGGAACTGTCGCGCCAGCGCCTGCGTCCGTCGCTGTCGGAAGGCTCGCACGTGACCTGCCCGCGCTGCTCGGGCACCGGCCACATCCGCGATACCGAATCGTCCGCCCTGCAGGTGCTGCGCATCATCCAGGAAGAGGCGATGAAGGAGAACTCGGCCGCGATCCACGTGCAAGTCCCGGTCGACGTCGCCGCGTTCCTGCTGAACGAAAAGCGCGGCGAAGTCCTCAAGATCGAGACGCGCCACCGCATCGCCGTCATCCTGATCCCGAACAAGCACCTCGAAACCCCGCACTACAAGCTCGAGCGCATCAAGCACGACGATCCGCGCCTGGACGACGCCGGCGCCAGCTACACGCTGGCCGAGTCGGCCGACACGGACATGGCTTACGCCAAGCGCCAGAAGGAAGAAGCCAAGCCGCGCCAGGAAGCCGTCGTCAAGACTATCACCCCGGCACAGCCGGCACCGATGGTCGACCGCCAGCCGGCCAAGCCGGTCGAGGCGCCTGCCCCGGCTCCGGCCGCCGCGCCCGCCGCTGCCGCCTGGACGCCGCCGGTCCAGGAAGGTTTCTTCGCCAAGTTGCGCAACTTCTTCTTCGGCCGTCAGGTCCCGGTCGCTCCGCCGCCCGCCCCGGCCGCTCCGCCCAAGCCCGCTGAAGCTCTACCTACCGCCGGCGAACGCGGCGAGCGTGGCAACCGTGGCCAGCGCAATGCCCGCGGCGGCCGCAACGCCACCGCCGGCGGCAACGGCCGCAACCGCGCCGAGCGCGAGGAACGCGATGTGAACGCCGCCGTGGAAGGCGCCAAGCCGGTCGAGGCCGAAGGCAAGCCGGCACGTCCGCCGCGCCAGCCGCGTCAACCGCGCGAGGCCCGCGAGCCGCGCGAACAGGCAGCCGTCACGGCGGACGCCCAGCCGCAGGCCCCGCGCGCCGAACGTGGCGAGCGTGCCGAACGCGGCGAGCGTCCGGAGCGTGGCGAACGTCCGGAACGCGCACCGCGCCAGCCGCGCCCGCCGCGCGAAGGCGCTGAGCGTGCCGAGCGTACGGAACGCGCCGAGCGCGCCCCGGTCGAGGCCAAGAGCGAAGAGCTGAACGCCGCCCAGGCCGTCGCAGCCCAGGCAGCTATCACGCTGGCTGGCGAGCCGCAGATCCCGGAAGCACTGAAGCCGGTGACGGCGGACGTGGCGGTAGCCACCGGCGGCCCTGCCGGCGACGAACTGGAAACCGACGCGCACGGCGACGAGCCGCGCCGCCGCCGCCGTCGTGGCGGCCGCAACCGCAACCGTCGCGACCGTGACCAGGTCGAGGGCGCCGAGCAGGACGTCGTTGAAGGCGAAGCACCGGCCTTCACGCCGGTGGCCGACGAGGAAGCCGCCAAGGTCCAGGCCGAAGCGAAGGCTGCGAAAGCCAAGCCTGAGACGACGCCGGCCAAGGCCGTCGCACTGGGTCCGTGGCCGTTCCCGACCTCGGAGTCCATCAAGGCTGCCGCCGTGAAAGCCGCCGCCGAAAAGGCTGCCGCCGAACAAGCGGAAGCGGCCCGCGTCCATGCCGAACAGGCCGCGGCCGCGGCAGCAGCAGCGGCTGCTGCCCAGGCTGCCGCGCCGGCCGAGCCCGCCGTCGAGGCAGCGCCGGCCGCCCAGACGCCGTGGCCGTTCCCGACGACCGAGTCGGTTGCTGCCGCCGTGGCCGACAAGGCCGAGGCCGATGCCGCCGCCCAGCCGGCCGTCGAGGCCGCGCCGGTCGAAGCCCCGGCCGCTGCGCCCGCTCCGGCGCCGGTCGAGGTCGAGCAGCCCGTCGTCGCGCAAGCGGCACCGGTTCCCGCCGCACCGACTCCAGCCCCGGTGGCCGCCGCGCCGGCAGACCTGAACGATCTGCTCGAGAAAGCCGGCCTGACGCTCGCCTCGACGGATCCGGAAAAGCTGCGCGCCGCCCAGGAAGCGGCCGCGCAGGTGGAGCCGCCGGCACGTCCGCGCCGCACGCGCAAGCCGGCGCCGCCGCCGGTCAACGAGCCGCTGATCCAGGTCGATACGCGCCAATAAACGCGTTGCCCTGACAAAAAGGAAGCCTGCGGGCTTCCTTTTTTTATACCTGTGCTACGATGACGGCGTCGAAAAAGGCAGGACCGGTTTTGGTAAGCACGGTCCCTTCGCGCCCGCCGCGAAGCTCTGTTCCATGCGTGCACGCATGAGTACCCGCGACGAAACCGTCCGGCGCCACGCGCCCAACGGGTTCGTTCGCGCGTGTCTGCGTCCCGAGCGAGCCCATCTATCGGAGCATGCCATGCAACTGAATCACCTCGACCTTCCCGTCCCCGACGTCGCGGCCACCGCCGCCTTCTTGACTGCCCATCTCGGCTTCCGCCTGGTTGACACGCGCGGCAACAACGGCTTTGCCCTGTTGCTTGGCGAAGGCGGATTCGCGCTCGTCCTCACGCGGCGGCGCGCCGAAGGCGCGCAAGATTATCCCGACAACTTCCACATCGGCTTCCTCGTCGAGTCCGACGCAGCCGTGCACGCTGCCCACGCGCGGATGCAGGCGGCCGGCGTCCGCGACTTGCCGCCCGTCTCGTCCCAGCGTGGCGCGACGCTGTTCTACGTCCACGCGCCGGGTGGCATCCTGGTGGAAGTCAGCCATCGCTCACCCGCGTGATACGTGTAAGATGGGCAACTCATCAACCGCTGCCCATCCGCCTTGTCCGCCCCGCCCGCTCCCGTCACCTTCCGCACCGCCCTGCGCTACTGGCTCAAGCTGGGCTTCATCAGCTTCGGCGGCCCGGCCGGGCAGATCGCCATGATGCATGCCGAGCTCGTCGAACGGCGCCGCTGGATTTCCGAACGGCGCTTCCTGCACGCGCTGAATTACTGCATGCTGCTGCCGGGGCCGGAAGCGACGCAGCTCGCCATCTACATCGGCTGGCTGCTGCACCGCGTGCCGGGCGGGATCGCGGCCGGCGTGCTGTTCGTGCTGCCGTCGCTCGTCGTGCTCATCGCCCTGTCGTGGATCTACATGGCGTGGGGCCAGGTGCCCGCCATCGCCGGCATCATGGCGGGCATCAAGCCCGCCGTCGTCGCCATCGTGCTGGCGGCCGCGTGGCGCATCGGCAGCCGGACACTCCGGAATGGTTTATTGATCGGCGTCGCGCTGGCCGCGTTCGTCGGCATCGACCTGCTCGGCGTGCCATTCCCGCTGATCGTGCTGGGCGCGGCGGCGGTCGGGCTCGTCGGCGGGCGGTTGCGGCCCGCGCTGTTCGGTCCCGGCGGCGCCCACGCCACGGCAGCCGACGGCGCCCCGCATCCACCGGCGCTGATCGACGACACGACGCCGACACCGGTCCACGCCCGCTTCACCTGGCGACGACTGATGACCGTCAGCGTGGCCGGCTGCGCGATCGGGCTCGCGGGCTGGGCCGCGCTGGCCCTCGTCTACGGGCCGGACGGCGAACTGCCGCGCATGGGCGCCTTTTTCGGCAAGATGGCGTTGCTGACGTTCGGCGGCGCCTATGCCGTGCTGCCCTACGTCGTGCAGCACGCCGTCGAGCAGTACCACTGGCTCGACGCCGGGCAGATGATCGACGGCCTCGCGCTGGGCGAGACGACGCCCGGGCCCCTGATCATGATCGTCGCGTTCATCGGCTTCGTCGGCGGCTGGACCCATGCGCTGTTCGGATCGGACGCCCGCTTGCTGGCCGGCGCCACGGCGGCCTGCGTCGTGACGTTCTTCACCTTCCTGCCGTCGTTCGTGTTCATCCTCGCCGGCGGACCGCTGGTGGAGTCCACACGCGGCGACGTGCGGCTGACGGCGCCGTTGACGGCGATCTCGGCGGCCGTCGTCGGCGTCATCGCGAGCCTGGCCGTGTTCTTCGGCGCCCACGTCTTCGTGGCGAACGGCGCGCCGCGCTGGGACGCGATCGTCATCGGCACGGCCGCCGCGGTGGCGTTATTGCGCTACAGAACCGGAACGATCAAGACCATCCTCGCCTGCGCCCTGGCCGGCCTTCTGCTATCGTATTGGCATGGCTGAAAAAATCATCATGGTGGCCGACGCGCGCGCACCCGCGCTGGCCGTCCCCGACACGCTGGAGACACCGAACGGCCTGCTCGCCGATGCCCTCGGGCGCCCGCTGCACGACCTGCGCATCTCCGTCACGGACCGCTGCAACTTCCGCTGCGTGTACTGCATGCCGAAGGAAGTCTTCGACAAGGATTACGCCTACCTGCCCCATGCGGCACTGCTCAATTTCGAAGAGATCGCACGCGTGGCGCGGCTGTTCGTCGCCCACGGCGTCGAAAAGATCCGCCTGACGGGCGGCGAGCCGCTGCTGCGCAAGAACCTGGAGCGCCTGGTCGAACAGCTGCGCGCCATCGAGACGCCGTCCGGCCGCCCGCTCGACCTCACGCTTACCACCAACGGCTCGCTGCTCGCGCGCAAGGCTCAGACGCTGAAGGATGCGGGCCTGGACCGCGTGACGGTCTCGCTCGACGCCATCGACGACGCCGTGTTCAAGCGCATGAACGATGTCGACTTCGCCGTCGCCGACGTGCTGGCGGGGATCGATGCCGCGCATGCCGCCGGCCTCGGGCCGATCAAGGTCAACATGGTCGTCAAGGGCGGCATGAACGACGACCAGATCCTGCCGATGGCGCGCCACTTCAAGGGCACGCCGGCGATCCTGCGCTTCATCGAATACATGGACGTCGGCGCGTCGAACGGCTGGAACATGACGGAAGTGGTGCCGTCGGGCGAAGTCGTGCGCCGCATCTCGGCCGAGATGCCGCTCGAACCGATCGGCGCCAACTACGCGGGCGAGACCGCGCAGCGCTGGCGCTACGTGGATGGCAGCGGCGAAGTCGGCATGATTTCCAGCGTCACGCAGGCCTTCTGCCACGACTGCTCGCGCATCCGCCTGTCCACCGAAGGCAAGCTGTACACGTGCCTGTTCGCGACGCGCGGCCACGACCTGCGCGAACTGCTGCGGGCGGGGCGCACGGACCAGGAAATGCAGACGGCCATCGCCCGGCTCTGGCGCGCGCGCGACGACCGTTACTCCGAAACGCGCACCGTCAACACGGCGGGCCTCTCGCTCCGCGCGGAGAGCGCACAGAAAATCGAAATGTCCTACATCGGCGGATAACAATATGAACAAGGAATCCATCAGCGGCCTGATCCTCGCCGGCGGCCGCGGCACGCGCATGGGCCACGTCGACAAGGGCCTGCAGCCCTTCGGCGGCACGACCATGGCCGCGCACGTGCTGGCGCGCCTCGAACCGCAGGTGGCGACGGTCGCCATCAACGCCAACCGCAACCTGGACACGTATGCCGCGTACGGCGTGCCCGTCTGGCCGGACGACACGCCCGACTTCGCAGGCCCGCTGGCCGGCCTGCAGGCGGGCCTGCGCCGCTGCGCGACGACTTACCTGCTGACGGCGCCGTGCGATTCGCCGTTCGTTCCGGCCGACCTCGCGGAGCGCCTGCACGACGGCCTGCGCGCGGCCGGCGCCGACCTCGCCGTCGCCGTCACCGAGGAAAACGGCCGGCGCCAGGTGCACCCCGTGTTCTGCCTGCTGAGGGCCAGCCTGGAACCCGTCCTGTCGGCCTACCTGGACGGCGGCGGACGGCGCATGGACGGCTGGTACCCGCAGATCAAGGTGACCGAGGTGCTGTTCGACGATGCCGACGCCTTCCGCAACATCAATACGCTCGATGAACTGCGCGAACTCGAACCCTTGAAAGTGCCGCGCCTCGCCGACGTGGTCAGCTGCCTGTCCGCGTACGACCCGGACGCCCTGCCCGTGCGCGACGCCCAGCGCATCATCCGCGAGTTCGTCACGCCCGTGCGCGCGACGGAAATGGTGGCGCTGCGCGCTGCGCTGGGCCGCGTGCTCGCGGCCGACATTGTCTCGCCGATCAACGTGCCGGCCCACGACAACTCGGCGATGGATGGCTACGCGCTGCGCGGATCCGACCTGCCGGCGGACGCACCCGCGCGCCTGCGCGTGATCGGCACCGCGTACGCCGGGCGCGCGTTCGACGGCAGCCCGCAGCCGGGCGAATGCGTGCGCATCATGACGGGCGGCGTGATGCCGGCCGGCTGCGACAGCGTCGTGCCGCAGGAATTCGTCACCGTCGAGGACGACACGATGGTCATCGCCCCCGGCACGATCCGCACCGGCGACAACCGCCGCCTGGCCGGCGAAGACCTCAAGGCCGGCAGCGCGGCCCTCCGCGCCGGCAAGATCGTGCGGCCGGCCGACCTCGGGCTGCTCGCGTCGCTGGGCGTGGCGGAAGTCCCGGTGCAGCGCCGGCTGCGCGTGGCCTTCTTCTCGACCGGCGACGAGTTGCGCTCGATCGGCCAGCCGCTGGACGAGGGCTGCGTCTACGACAGCAACCGCTACACGATCTACGGCATGCTGCAGCGCCTGGGCTGCGACCTGATCGACATGGGCGTCGTGCGCGACGATCCGCAGGCGCTCGAACAGGCACTGCGCGACGCGTGCGAGAACGCGGACGCCATCATCACGTCGGGCGGCGTCTCGGTCGGCGCGGCGGACTACACGAAGCAGATCATGGCGCGCCTGGGCGACGTGACGTTCTGGAAGATCGGCATGCGCCCGGGCCGCCCGCTGGCCTTCGGCCGCATCGCCTCGAACGGCCGCAGCGCCTTTTTGTTCGGCCTGCCGGGCAACCCGGTGGCGGTGATGGTGTCGTTCTACTTCTTCGCGCGCGAGGCGCTGCTGCGCATGATGGGCGCCGAGGCCCCGCTGGAACTCGTCCGCGCCCGCTCGGCCGCGACGATCCGCAAGAAGCCGGGCCGCACGGAATACCAGCGCGGCATCCTGGCCCGCGGCGCGGATGGCCAGCCGACCGTCACGATCACGGGATCGCAGGGGTCGGGCATTTTGCGGTCGATGTCGGAGGCGAATTGCATGGTGGTGCTGCATGATGAGCAGGGCACGGTGCAGGCCGGCGACATGGTCGACGTGTTGTTGTTCGAGGGTTTGGTTTAATCGTCGGCGTCGACGTTCGACGCCCCCAACATCAACTGCGCCGCCTCGCTCGGCAACGCCTCCACGGACTTGAGCTTGCGCGCCATCTGGCGGCTGCGCACCTCGGCGCTTTCGATGTTCTTCGCCGCGCGCTCCAGGGTTAGCTTGGTCTGCGCCAGCACGTCGCCGAACTTGCCGAATTCCGTCTTCACGGCGCCCAGCACCTGCCACACTTCCGACGAGCGCTTTTCCAGCGCCAGCGTGCGGAAGCCCATTTGAAGGCTGTTGAGCAGCGCCGCCAGCGTCGACGGCCCCGCGATCGTCACCCGCAACGTGCGCTGCAGGTCGTCGGCCAGGCCCGGGCGGCGCATCACTTCCGCGTACAGGCCCTCGGTGGGCAGGAACAGGATGGCGAAGTCCGTCGTCGCCGGCGGGGCCACGTATTTTTCGCAGATGGTCTTCGCCTCGCCGCGCACGGCGCGTTCGAGCTCCGCGCCCGCGCGCGCAACGCCGTCGGCATCGCCCTGCTCGGCCGCTTCCAGCAGGCGTTCGTACTGCTCCTTCGGGAACTTGGCGTCGATGGGCAGCCACAGCGGGGGACCGCCGTCGATTGAGCCCGGCAGCTTGATCGCGAATTCCACGCGCGCGTTCGAGCCGAGTACGGTCTCGACGTTCTTGGCGTACTGGTCGACGGTGAGGATCTGCTCGAGCAGCATCTCCAGCTGCACCTCGCCCCACGTGCCGCGCGTCTTCACGTTGACGAGCACGCGTTTCAGGTCGCCCACGCCGACGGCCAGCTGCTGCATCTCGCCCAGGCCCTGGTGCACCTTTTCCAGGCGGTCGGACACCTGGCGGAACGATTCCGTCAGGCGCGTCTCCAGCGTGGCGTGCAGCTTTTCGTCGACGGTCTGGCGCATCTCTTCCAGGCGCTTGGCGTTGTCGTCCTGCAGGTCGCGGATCTTGGCCTCGAGCGTCGCGCGGATCTCCAGCATGCGCTGCGCGTTCGATTCCGTCAGGTTCGCGAGCGCGCCGTTCAGGGTGTCGGAAAAGCGCTTGAGCGCGCGCGCCTGTTCCTCGCGGCCGCCCTGCGAATTCAACTGGATCTGCTGGCGCATGCCGTCCAGCTGCTGGACGGTGGCGGCCTGGTTCTGCGCGAGGTGCGCGGCCAGTTCCTGGCGCGTGGACTGGGCGCTGATCTGCAATTCCTGGCGCAACTCGCGCTCCAGGCGTTCGAAAGCGTGGCGCTCATCGCCGCCGCGCCGCGCGCGGCTCAAGAGGACGACCTGCAGGCCGATGACGGCCAGCAGCGCCAGCAGCAGCACGATGAATTCGAGGGTCGACATCAGTGCGGACGGTTCCTCATCCAGTCGGCCGTCTGGTAAAACGATTGCATCAGCGCGAGGCGCAACTCGTAGTCGTAGCCGAGATCTTCCAGCGCCATCGCCATGCAGCGCAGCCACTGGTCGCGTTCAAGCGTGCCGATGGCGAACGGCAGGTGGCGCGCGCGCAGCATCGGATGGCCGTGGCGTTCGATGAAGAGGTTCGGCCCGCCCATCCAGCCGGACAGGAACATGAACAGCTTCTCGCGCGAGCTGTCGTTGGGGACGGGGTGCATCGCGTGGATGCCGGCGAAATCCGGCTCCAGTTGCATGAGGTCGTAGAAACGGTCGACCAGTTCGCGCAGGCGGGTTTCGCCGCCGATGATCTCGTACAGGCTGCGAGTCTCTTCCTGCGCGTCCTGGGACTCTTGGGGTGCGTTGGTATCGGACATCCGTCCATGATAGCGCAACGCACGCACCACTGGAACGTCAAGCCTCCCGGAGCGTCTGCAACGGTGGCTGCCGCAACACATTGCGCAGCCCGAGCCAGCCGCCGACCAGCGCACACACCGCGCCCACGACCAGTCCCGCGATCCACACGGTCGGATCGAACGTCCACGGGAACTTGAACTGGTATTTTGCCAACGCCCAGCCCAGCGCCGCCGCGCCCGATGCCGCCAGCAACCCGGACAGGCCGCCGACCAGCATGAACTCGATGCGCTGCGCCTGCGCCAGCTGGCCGCGCGTGGCGCCCAGCGCGCGCAGCAGGCCCGCTTCGCGCGTGCGCTCCGCCTGCGATCCCATCAGCGCCGCGTACAGTACGAGCACGCCCGAGGCCAGCGTGAACATGAACAGGAATTCCACCGCGACGACGACCTGGTCCAGCACTTCCTGCACCTGGCGGATGATGCCGCTGACGTCGATGACGGTGAGATTCGGCCACGCGCGCGTCAGCGTGTTGGCCAGGCCGATGCCGCGCGCGGCCAGGTGGAACGCGGTCATGTACGTCGTCGGCGCATCCTTCATCGCGGCCGGGTTGATGATGACGAAGAAGTTCGCCCGCATCGATCCCCATTCCAGCTTGCGCAGGCTCGTGATCTTCGCGTCCACGATCTGGCCGCCCATGTCGAAGCGCATGGTGTCGCCCAGCTTCAGGCGCAACGTGTTGGCGAGGCCCTGCTCGACCGAGGCCTCGGCCACGCCCGGCGCGTCGCGGTACCAGCGGCCCGCCACGATCTCGTTCGTCGCCGGCAGGTCGGCCGTCGAGGACAGGTTGAATTCGCGCTCCGCGAGGCCTTTCGCGCGCTCGTCCGTGTACGTGGCCCCGGTCACCGCATTGCCGTTCACGGCGACGAGGCGGCCGCGGATCATCGGGTACAGGGTGACGTCGGGCACGCCGGCCGCGCGGATCGTGCGGGCGACGCCGTCGCGCTGGTCGGGCTGGATGTTGATGATGAAGCGGTTCGGCGCATCCGGCGGCGTGGCCAGGCGCCAGGCGGACATCAGGTCGCCGCGCACGACGGTCAGCACGAGCAGCGCCATCAGGCCCAGCGACAGCGACACGATCTGCACGACCGTCGCGCCGGGCCGCCGCTGCAGCGACGTGATGGCGAAGCGCCACGCCTGGTGGCGGAACGCGCCGCGCAGGCGGCGCAGCGACAGCAGCGCGAGCCAGCCGACGAGCGCGAACAGGCCGAACGCGCCGACGAAGCCGCCGGCCGTGAGCAGCGCGAGCTGCAGGTCGCCCGCCTGCCACAGCAGCAGTCCGAGGAAGACGGCCGCGCCGAAGCCGTACGTGACCAGCGCGAGCGGCTTCGGTGCCGCCTGCTCGCGCCGGATCACGCGGTTGTGCGGCACGTTGCGCAGCTGGAGCACGGGCGGCAGCGCGAAACCGACGAGCAGCAGCATGCCGGTGGCGATGCCCTGCAACGCCGGCAGCGGCGACACGGGCGGCAGCTCGGTGGGAATCAAACCCTTGACCATCTCGAGCAGCACGAAGTGGGCGCCGAAGCCGACCAGCACCCCGAGCACGCTCCCCGCGAGTCCGACGATGACGAATTCGATGAGGAACAGCGCGCCTACCTCGTTCTGCGTCATGCCGAGGCAGCGCAGCATCGCGCAGGCGTCGAGGTGGCGCTGCATGAAGCGGCGCGCGGCCATGGCGACGGCCACCGCGGCCAGCATCGCGGACAGCAGGCCGACGAGCGACAGGAAACGCTCGGCGCGGTCGATCGTCGAGCGCATCTCGGGGCGGCCGTTTTCCAGCGTCTCGATGCGCACGCCGCGCACGTTGTCGGCCGCGATCCGGCCGCGCAGCCAGCGCTCGTAACCGGCGATCGCGGCCTGGTCGTTCGGCGACTTCGCCGCCACCTGCATCCGGTACGTGACGCGCGCATAGTTGTCGACGAGGCCCGTCGCTTTCAGGTCGCCGAGCGCCAGCATCACGCGCGGCGCGAAGTTGGCGAACGAGGCGCCGCGGTCCGGCTCCGACGCGATCAGGCGCGCGATCCTGAAACTCTTGTCGCCCAGCTGGATCGTCGAGCCGACCTTCACGCGCAGCGGCGGCAACAGGTTGACGTCGACCCACACCGTGCCCGGCGCGGGCGTGTCGTGCGTGATGTCGCCGAGGGCTTCGCTCGCATCGAGCGTGCTCGTCGTCACGCGCATGGCGCCGCGCAGCGGATAGTTCGCCGACACGGCCTTCACGGACGCCAGCAGCGCCTGCGACGCGGCGCCCTGCCCCGCCTGGGCCATGCTGGGGAAGGTCACCGTGTCGGCCAGCACGAGGCCGCGCCGCGCCGCTTCGTCGCGCCAGTCCTGGCGCAGCGGCTGGTCGGCGTTCACCAGCAGGTCGGCGCCGAGCAGCTGGCGCGCGTCGCGGTTCAGCCCCGCGCGCATGCGGTCGACGAAGAAGCCGACGGCGGCGAGCGCCGACACCGCGACCACCAGCGCCACCAGCAGGAAACGCAGTTCGCCGGCACGCCAGTCGCGTGCGGTCATGCGCAGGGATTGGATCAGCATGGCGTCACGCGGCCTGTGCGGCGTCGAAGAACGCGTCGACTTCGGCCAGGTACGCGCGCTTGCGCTCCGGCTCGAGGAACGCGGCGGCAAAGCTGTTCTTCGCCAGCCTGCGTGCATGGTGCACGTCGAGCGGCAGGGCGTCGAACGCGGCCAGGTAGTTATCGTTGATGTAGCCGCCGAAATACGCCGGATCGTCCGAATTCACGGTGGCGGCGAGGCCTTCGTCGAGCAGGCGGCGCAGGTTGCTCTCGCCCATCACGTCGAACACGCGCAGCTTGATGTTCGACAGCGGACACACGGTCAGCGCCATCTGTTCGCGCACCAGGCGGGCCGTCAGGTCGGCATCCTCGAGGCAACGCACGCCGTGGTCGATGCGCTCCACGTTGAGGACGTCGAGCGCGCTCTCGATATATGCGGGCGGCCCTTCCTCGCCGGCATGCGCGACCAGGTGCAGGCCGAGGTTGCGGGCGCGCTCGAACACGCGCGCGAATTTTTCCGGCGGGTGGCCCACTTCCGACGAATCGAGGCCCACGCCGATGATCTTGTCGCGGAACGGCAGCGCTTCTTCCAGCGTGGCGATCGCGTCATCCTCGGACAGGTGGCGCAGGAAACACATGATGAGGGTGGCGCTGATCGGCCCGTCCTGGCAGGCACGCCAGATGCCGTCGATGACGGTCTGGAACGGCACGCCGCGCGCCGTGTGCGTCTGCGGGTCGAAGAAGATCTCGGCATGGCGGACATTGTCCGCGGCCGCGCGGCGCAGGTACGCCATCGTCATGTCGTAGAAGTCCTGCTCGGTCAGCAGCACACTTGCGCCTGCGTAATATATGTCCAGGAACGATTGAAGATCGGTGAAAGCGTACGCTTGGCGCAACGCTTCAACCGATGCATAGGGAAGCGACACACCATTCCTTTGCGCCAGCTCAAAAATCAGCTCGGGCTCGAGCGAGCCTTCGATGTGGATGTGCAATTCTGCTTTTGGCATCGCCTGCAACATATGGCGCAGCTGTTCGTTCAGCATGGGATCTCCGCGTTGAATCATTGGAATGGAATCAGGCAGCCAGTGTAGCGCATGGATGCAAGCCTCTCATTCCATTGAAGAATTCCTGATATGTCAGTACACGATACGCGTGCGCCACTGCTTAGCAAGATGGTGCACTATTTACTTAACGATTAATAAACATGATCGTGGCTGACGGGATCAAAAGTCTTGGTTGGAAATCATGTCCGATATACCAAAAAAGGTGTGAAGACCTGGTCCGCAATCATCTTAAAAATGGTTATTTCCTTATTCGTTACAAAGACTTGGAAAGGCCGGACACGCGTGCACGACACTGTTTTGACTTCGAGAACTAATAGGCAGATAATAAATTTCATAAGCGTAAGAAGACGCTCTCAGCGGGCGCTAACAAACCGGCGAGGGACCTCGCCACCAGCATGGCTCCACCATGGCGGGCTGCACGAGGTCCCGGTTAAAACCGGATCAGAACAAGAACATCGCCCTTCGTTTTGTGTCAGATCTTCTGACCTCCAAATCCAGACGGCGACCCCGACAAGAACACCTGCCAAAACGGGGCTTGGGCGGCCATCTCAACAGGCCGCTGGACGTGATCAGTGTTAGCACATTAGAGGACATTCACATGACCATTTTTGATAACTACGCAGCCCGCTATGAGCGTACCCGGGAAGAGGAATACTCCCTGTCTGAGTACCTTCAGCTTTGCAAAAAAGATCCCCTGACTTACGCCAGCGCTCCCGAGCGCATGCTGGCCGCAATCGGCGAACCCACCCTGGTCGACACCCGCCTCGACCCGCGCCTGTCGCGCATCTTCGCCAACAAGGTCATCAAGGTATATCCCGCATTCCGCGAGTTCTACGGCATGGAGGAAGTGATCGAACAGGTCGTTTCCTATTTCCGCCATGCGGCCCAGGGCCTGGAGGAGCGCAAGCAGATTCTTTATCTGCTGGGACCGGTCGGCGGCGGTAAATCGTCGATCGCGGAAAAACTCAAGCACCTGATGGAACAGGTGCCGTTCTACGCGCTGAAAGGCTCGCCGGTGAACGAATCGCCGCTCGGCCTCTTCAACGAGGACGAGGACGGCGCCATCCTCGAAGAAGACTACGGCATCCCGCGCCGCTTCCTGCGTGCCGTGCCGAGCCCGTGGGCAGTCAAGCGCCTGCATGAATACGGCGGCGACATCAGCAAGTTCCGGGTCGTGAAACGTTATCCGTCCATCCTGAAGCAGATCGCGATTTCGAAGACGGAACCGGGCGACGAAAACAACCAGGACATTTCCTCGCTGGTCGGCAAGGTCGACATCCGCAAGCTGGAAGACTATGCCCAGGACGATCCGGATGCCTACAGCTATTCCGGCGGCCTGTGCCTGGCGAACCAGGGCCTGATGGAATTCGTCGAGATGTTCAAGGCGCCCATCAAGGTGCTGCACCCGCTGCTGACGGCCACGCAGGAAGGCAACTACAAGGGCACCGAGGGCTTCGGCGCGATCCCGTTCGAAGGCATCATCCTGGCGCACTCGAACGAATCCGAATGGAAGACCTTCCGCAACAACCGCAACAACGAGGCATTCCTCGACCGTATCTATATCGTCAAGGTGCCGTACTGCCTGCGCGTGTCGGACGAGGTCAAGATCTACGACAAGCTGCTGCGCAATTCCTCGCTCGACAAGGCCCCTTGCGCCCCGGGCACCCTGCGCATGATGGCCCAGTTCGCGATCCTGTCGCGCCTGAAGGACCCGGAAAACTCGAGCATCTATTCGAAGATGCTGGTGTACGACGGCGAGAACCTGAAGGACACCGATCCGAAGGCCAAGTCGCTGCATGAATACGTCGACTACGCCGGCGTGGACGAAGGCATGAACGGCCTGTCGACCCGCTTCGCGTTCAAGATCCTGTCCAAGGTCTTCAACTTCGACAACACCGAAGTGGCGGCGAACCCCGTGCACCTGCTGTACGTGCTGGAACAGCAGATCGAGCGCGAGCAGTTCCCGGGCGAGACCGAGCAGCGCTACATGTCCTATATCAAGGAACATCTGGCGAACCGCTACGTCGACTTCATCGGCAAGGAGATCCAGACGGCCTACCTGGAAAGCTATTCCGAGTATGGCCAGAACATCTTCGACCGCTACGTCACGTTTGCCGACTTCTGGATCCAGGACCAGGAATTCCGCGATCCGGACACGGGCGAAAGCTTCGACCGCGAAACGCTGAACGCCGAGCTCGAGAAGATCGAGAAACCGGCCGGCATTTCGAACCCGAAGGATTTCCGCAACGAAATCGTCAACTTCGCGCTGCGCGCGCGGGCGACGAACGGCGGCAAGAATCCTGCGTGGACCAGCTATGAGAAGTTCCGCACCGTGATCGAGAAGAAGATGTTCTCGAATACCGAGGAACTGCTCCCGGTGATTTCGTTCAACGCGAAAGCCAGCGCGGAAGATGCGACCAAGCATGCCGACTTCGTGGCCCGTATGGTCGAAAAAGGCTATACACCCAAGCAGGTCCGCCTGCTGTGCGAGTGGTACTTGCGCGTAAGGAAGTCCTCGTAAAGGCCATCGCAAAACCAGGAGCGTGGGGCGGGCGATGGAGCGCCCGCCGGGCAGGACCGGTCGACCGGCACGAAGCCGGTCGCCGGAATCCGCGGCGCCAACCACGTTACGACGCGGCGCGTTATATTATGTAAGGACCGGGAAGGAATCCGGCCCGCCGCGACTTTCAGCAGGAGGCCTGTTTTGACTTACCTCATCGACCGACGCTTGCAGGGCAAGAACAAGTCTGCGGTCAACCGCGAACGCTTCTTGCGCCGCTATAAGGCGCAAATCAAGGATGCGGTGGGCCGGGCGATCAAGGGTCGCTCGATCACCGACGTAGAGAATGGCGAGAAGGTCTCGATTCCCGTCAAGGACGTGAGCGAGCCGCATTTCGGACACGCCCATGGCGGCGTCTGGGAGACCGTCAACCCCGGCAACACGGAATACCAGAAAGGCGACACGATCAACCGCCCCCGCGGCGGTGGCGGCGGCGCCGGACGCGGCCGTGCCGGCAACAGCGAGCAGACGACCGAAGACGATTTCATCTTCGAGCTCAGCCGCGAAGAATTCATGAATTACTTCTTCGAAGACCTCGAGCTGCCGAACATGGTCAAGACGCAGCTGACCCAGGTCGTCGAATACAAGAACCAGCGCGCCGGCTACAACATCTCCGGCACACCGTCGAACATCCACGTGCTGCGCTCCCTGCGCGGCGCGCTCGGCAGGCGCATCGCGGTGGGCGGCCCCTCCCGCAAGCAGCTGACGGCGCTCGAGCACCAGTTGCGCGACCTGCGCGAACAGGGTGCGGAGGACGACGACCCGCAGGTGATCGAACTGAAGCACAAGATCCACCACCTGCACACGCGCCTGCTGGCGATTCCGTTCATCGACCCGATCGACCTGCGCTACAGCAACCGCATCAAGATCCCGAAACCGTCCACGGCAGCCGTCATGTTCTGCATCATGGACGTGTCCGGATCGATGGATGAAAGCCGCAAGGACACCGCCAAGCGCTTCTTCATCCTGCTGTACCTGTTCCTCAAGCGGGTCTACGAACGGATCGACGTCGTCTTCATCCGCCACCACACGGCGGCGGCCGAGGTCGACGAAAACGAGTTCTTCCACTCGCGCGAATCGGGCGGCACGGTCGTGTCGTCGGCGCTGCACCTGCTGAACAAGGTCATCACCGAACGCTACAGCAATGGCGACTGGAACAGCTACGTGGCCCAGGCCTCGGACGGCGACAACTGGGACAACGACTCCGTGCTGTGCAGGCAGATCCTGACCAATGCGATCATGCCCAGGGTCCAGTACTACACCTATGTCGAGATCACCGACGGTCCGCCCCAGAACCTGTGGGAACAGTACGCCGAGGTGGCGGAAACGCACCAGAACTTCGCCATGCAGAAGATCGTGACGCCGGCCGACATCTATCCGGTGTTCCGCGAATTGTTCAAGAAGCAGCCCAAGTAGCGAGGCCCGCTATGCCAAGAGATCCCAACAACCCGCGCGCCCTGCCCGAACAGTCGGAATGGACGTTCGACCTGATCGAGCAGGCGCACGAGGAAATCCGCAGGGTGGCCAGGAAGTTCGGCCTGGACACCTACCCCAACCAGCTCGAAATCATCACGGCCGAGCAGATGATGGACGCGTACACGTCCGTCGGCATGCCGGTCTCGTACAACCACTGGTCGTTCGGCAAGCATTTCCTGACGACGGAAAAGAGTTACAAGCGTGGCCAGATGGGCCTGGCGTACGAAATCGTCATCAACTCGAATCCCTGCATCGCCTATCTGATGGAGGAAAACAGCCTGACGATGCAGGCGCTCGTGATCGCGCACGCGGCCTACGGCCATAATTCTTTCTTTAAAGGCAATTACCTGTTCCGAACCTGGACCGATGCCGACGCTATCGTCGACTACATGGTCTTTGCGAAGAACTATATTGCCGAGTGCGAACAGCGGCATGGCATCGACGCCGTCGAGGAATTGCTCGATTCGTGCCACGCGATCCAGAACTATGGCGTGGACCGGTACAAGCGGCCGGCCAAGCTGTCGGTCGCCCAGGAAGCGGCGCGCCAGAAGGAGCGCGAGGAATACATGCAGTCGCAGGTCAACGAACTGTGGCGCACCCTGCCGCGGCGCGAGGAACAGATCAAGGACCAGCCGCCGCCCCGCTTCCCGCCCGAGCCCGAGGAAAACCTGCTCTACTTCATCGAAAAGTACGCGCCGCTGCTCGAACCCTGGCAGCGCGAGCTCGTACGGATCACGCGCAAGATCTCGCAGTATTTCTATCCGCAGCGCCAGACCCAGGTCATGAACGAAGGCTGGGCGACCTTCTGGCACTACACGATCCTGCAGGAGCTCTATAAAGAAGGGATCGTCGGCGACGGGTTCATGCTGGAATTCCTGCAGAGCCATACGAACGTCGTCTACCAGCCGCCCGCCACGAGCCCCTATTACAATGGCATCAATCCGTACGCCCTCGGGTTTGCGATGATGACGGACATCAAGCGCATCTGCGAGGAGCCGACGGACGAGGACAAGGCCTGGTTCCCGGACATCGCGGGCAGCGATTGGCTCAAGACGCTTGACTTTGCGATGCGCAACTTCAAGGACGAGAGCTTCATCGCCCAGTACCTGTCGCCCAAGCTGATCCGGGAATTCCACTTCTTCGCCGTGCTGGACGACGACCGCAGCGACAAGCTGACGATTTCGGCCATCCACGACGAGGCCGGATACCGCTACGTGCGCCAGCAGCTGGCCGATCAGTACAATATCGGCAACCGCGAACCGAACATCCAGGTCTGGCAAGTCAACACCCGGGACGACCGCGCGCTGACGCTGCGCCATACCCAGTTCCAGCGGCGTCCCCTGAACCAGCAGGCGCATGAGGTCCTGAAGCACGTCGCACGGCTGTGGGGCTTCGATGTGCGCCTCGAGACCGTTGACCCATCCGGGCGTGTCGTGAGCAGTCTCGAGTGCCGTCGCGAGAAGCGCGCGCGTTACTGACCTTCCTGCCCGCGCTACTCGGCGCGGGCATTTTTTTCTTCCATCCTGTTGACACCAACTTCCCCTTGTGATGTAGTTCAACTAACATCTGACGTGGTGAGTGAGCCATATCAAGTGCCTGTATCGACATAAGGACTTGTTATGGCCAACCCCTCTTATCCGGGGTCAAAACCGCTTCAACAGTACGCCCTCCCACTTGGAACTTCGATATAGTTGGCAGAAACGCCATGAACCTTTCTTATGATATTTGCTGAGCTGCAAAATAGGCATGGAAAATTCGGCATTTCCGGGGCGATTGGCTTATCTTCAACACATTATGAAAGGGGTCCCTACAGCATTGCAAAACAACTAACTTCCACCTCCATCGGCCTGCCCGCGCCCCTTCTTTCTTGATCACTTTCTTTGCCTGTTTTTACAGACAAATAGCCTCTCTTTGAGGGTGTAAAAATGTATGTGCAAAAAAGAATTCGTAGGTATAATTCGCCGATGTCCCGGATGCGGCTCTTAGCTTTTTGTCGTGTTTTGTGGGTTTAGTAGCAACAAAAAAAGGTTGGTATTGGAGAAAGCAGGATGAATTTTTCGCATGAGAAGAACCCCGGGAAGAATTTGACTGGTATCGCCATTGTCATCGTCTTGCACCTGATCGTTGCTTACGGGATCGTGACCGGTCTCGGGAAAAAGATGATCAGCAAGGTGACCGAGGCAGTGGAGACCAAGATCATTGAAGACGTAAAACCGCCGCCACCTCCGGAGACGCCGCCCCCGCCGCCCCCGCCGGAAATGAAGGCTCCGCCTCCGCCGTTCATCCCGCCGGTGGAAGTGCAAGTGCAGACCCCGCCGCCGCAGCAGAATGTGATCGCTAACACGACGCAGGCGAAACCGGCGACGACCGAACTCCAGAAGGCACTGCCGGTCCCCGCGGCTCCGCCTGCTCCGGCAGCCAAGCCGGCAGGCCCTGCGCGGACCCCGGCAGTCGCGGACTTCAATACGTGCTCGAAGCCGGAATATCCGAAGTCGTCGCTGCGTAACGAAGAAACGGGTGTGTCGACCATTTCGTTCCTGATCGGCACGGACGGTAGTGTGAAAGGTTCCCAGGTCACGAAGTCGAGCGGCTTCCGCGACCTGGATAAGGCTGCTCAGGTGGCACTGGGCAAGTGCCGGTTCAAGCCGGCAACTGAGAACGGCCAGGCCATCGAGTCCTGGCAGCCGGTTCAGTACGTCTGGACGCTGGAATAACCAGAGACAGCGTATCGTCTCAAAAGCATGATTTTCGTTGTTATTAGTTCAGCGAACTGTTCATTTTAAATTTTTGGAGGAAGCATGTTTAAGAATACCCGTTTGTCCGCTACTGTAGCGGCTCTCCTGTTCTCGGTCACTGCGGCATCGGCACTGGTGTCCGCTCCGGCCTTCGCCGACGCTCCGGCCTCGGCAGCAGCGAGCGCCCCGGCAGCGGCACCGGCGGCTGACGCAGCAGCACCGGCAGCCGACGCTGCCGCTTCGGCACCGGCAGCGGCCCCGGCAGCTGGCGGCGAAGCCAAGAAAGAAGAAGTCGAGAACCCGTTCGGCCCGATGGCCGTGTGGAACGGCGGCGTCGTGTCGCGCAGCACGCTGATCATCCTGGCAATCATGTCGATGGGTTCCTGGTACATCATCATCACCAAGCTGCTGGACCAGATGAAGATCTTCAAGCAGTCGAAGGAAACCAACCAGAAGTTCTGGAAAGCTCCGTCGATCGCCGCTGGCTCGGCTCAACTGTCGGAAGGCTCGCCGTTCCGCTTCATCGCTGAAACCGGCACCAAGGCAACCCAGCACCACGACGGCGCCCTGCTCGAGCAGATCGACCTGTCGACCTGGGTGACCATGCAGATCCAGCGCGCCGTGGACAAAGTCCAGTCGCGTCTGCAAGATGGCCTGTCGTTCCTGGCAACCGTCGGCTCGACCTCGCCGTTCATCGGTCTGTTCGGTACCGTCTGGGGTATCTACAACGCACTGACCAACATCGGTATGACCGGTAACGCGTCGATCGACAAGGTTGCAGGTCCGGTGGGTGAAGCACTGATCATGACCGCATTCGGTCTGTTCGTTGCAGTTCCGGCCGTTCTGGGTTACAACTGGCTGGTCCGCCGCAACAAGTCGGCAATGGAAGACGTCCGTTCGTTCAGCGCAGACGTGCACTCGGTCCTGATCTCGGGCGCAATGCACACCTCGGAAGCTGCACGTGCACAAGGCGCCAGCACCGCTAAAAAGGTTGGCTAAACCATGGGTATGAGTGTTGGCTCCGATAGCGGAGATGAAGATGCAGTGATGTCAGAGATCAACACCACGCCCCTCGTGGACGTGATGCTGGTTCTCCTGATCATCTTCCTGATCACCAGCCCGGTTGTCCTCCACCTGCAGAAGATTAACCTGCCGATCGAGACCAACCAGGTCGTGAAGACCACGCCGGAAGACGTGAACATCGTCGTCAACAAAGATGGCGAGATGTACTGGAATCAGAAGCACCTGAACAACACCGACGAGCTGTTCGATTTCCTGGCCAAGGAATCGGTGAAAGTTCCGCAGCCGGAAGTGAAGATTCGTGGCGACCAGCAGACCCGCTACGAAGCCATCGGCAAGGTGCTCTACACGGCCCAGCGTGCCGGGATTCAGAAGGTCGGTTTCATCACCGAACCGCCTGATAAGGGCTGATCCTCCAGGATGCAACCCGCCAGCGTGATAGCGGCCCCGCCGCTGTCACGCTGGTTTCCCAAGATTTGAAAGGAAACACCATGGGTATGAACGTTGGTTCGTCCGGAGCTAAAGGAGCAGATCCGGAACCGATGATGGAAATGAACATGACGCCGCTGATTGACGTCATGCTGGTGCTGATCATCATGATGATCATCACCATTCCGAAGCAAAACCATTCGGTTAACTTGAACATGCCGGTTGGCAACCCGCCGCCGCCGACCAAGGAACCGGTAGTGATCACGATCGACGTGGACTTCGACGGTACGATCCTCTGGGATAACGTCCCGGTCCCGGATCGTGCCACCCTCGAAGCGAAGCTGGCGAACGTGGCAGCCCAACCTGATCAGCCGGAAGTGCACCTGCGTCCGAACAAGCTGGTCGAGTACAAGGTTGTCGCTGGCGTGATGGCATCGGCCCAGCGTCTTGGCGTCACCAAGATCGGTATGGTCGGTAACGAACAGTTCCAGTAATCGCTTTGGCTATAATGAACACGGCAGGGTTTCCCTGCCGTGTCTATTTTGAATGAGAGAATTTCGATAATGGCTAAATTCCGCCTCGCACACCTCGGCCTCGTAGCGGCCGCCCTCGGATTCACCGCCGCCGCTCCGGTGGTCGGCCTGGCCCCGGTCTACGCCGCGGAGACCGTCCGCCCCGAAATTGGCAAGCCCCTGCAAGACGCCCAGCAGCTGATGAAGTCGGGCAAGAACAAGGATGCCCTGGCCAAGCTGCGCGACCTCGACAAAGTCGGCGGCAAGTCGGCCCACGAGACGTACCTGATCGAACGTACCCGTGCCGGTGCCGCATCCGCCGCCGGTGATTACGATACGGCCGCCAAGTCCTTCGAATACCTGATCGGTTCCGGCAAGCTGAACGCGACCGAAAAAGCCCAGTTCTCGGAAGGCCTGATCGGCATCTACATGCGCGCGGGCGACCTGGGCAAGGCCAATGAAGCCATCCAGCGCCAGCTCAAGGATCACGACGATCCGAAGCTGCGCGCCTACCTGATGCAGAACTATTACAAGCAGGGCAATATCCAGGCACTGGAGAGTGAACTGCGCGCGGCCGAGAAGAGCGGCCGCATGAGCGAAGACCAGCTGGGCATGCTGGCCAACATCCAGCTCAAGAAGAACGACAAGGCCGGCTACGTCAACACCATCGAGAAACTGGCCGCCAACTATCCGAAGGCCCAGTACTGGACCGACCTGCTGAACCGCGTGCAAGGCAAGCCGGGCTTCTCGGGCCGCCTGCAAGTCGACCTGTACCGCCTGAAGCTGGCCAATGGCCTGCTGAAGAAGCCGAGCGAGTACATGGAAATGGCCCAGCTCGTGCTGCAGGCCGGCGCACCGGCCGAAGCCCTGAAGGTCATCGACAAAGGCTACAAGGCAGGCGCACTGGGCACCGGTCCGGACGCCGCGCGTCACCAGCGCCTGAAGGACCTGGCGGAGAAGACCCTGGCCGACCAGAACAAGAACCTGGCCGCCACCGAAGCGCAGCTGGCCAAGGACGGCGACAACGATGGCTTTGCATCGCTGGGTTATGCACTGGTCCAGTCGGGCCAGGTCGACAAGGGCCTGAAGATGCTGGAAGCAGCTTCCAAGGCCAAGGACCTGAAGCATCCGGAAGACGTCAAGCTGCGCCTGGGCGAAGCGTACGCCGTCGCCGGCAAGAAGTCGCAAGCCATCAGCACGCTCAAGTCCGTCGGCGGTACCGATGGCACGGCGGAAGTGGCCCGTTACTTCATCATGGCGATCAACAAGCCGATCTCCGGCTGATCTCCCCCGCCCCGGGCAGGACAAAAGCGCAGTCTGCGTCATGCAGGCTGCGCTTTTTTATTGGGGAGCAACGCTACCTCATCCATTGCAACAAAGGCATTGCGCTGTGCAACATGCCCTTTGCCGTATAATCTGGTATTTCGCCTAGAAGCACGAACCATCCAATGAAGGTATTTCGCGGACTTCCCAACGACAGGGCACGCGCGCCCTGCGCGCTCACGATCGGCAACTTCGACGGTGTCCACCGCGGGCACCAGGCGCTGTTGGCCCACGTGACCGCGAGCGCCCGCAAGCTCGGGCTGGAAGCCGCCGTGATGACCTTCGAGCCCCATCCGCGCGAATATTTTGCGCAGCGCAGCGGCGATTTGTCGAAAGCGCCGGCGCGCATCGCCAACCTGCGCGACAAGCTCGAATCGCTGGGAAATGCCGGCGTCGACCGCGTCATCGTCGAACATTTCAACGAACATTTCGCGTCGATGTCGCCGGATGAATTCACGCAGCGCGTGCTGGTCGACGGCCTGCACGTGAAATGGCTGATGGTCGGCGACGACTTTTGCTACGGTGCCCGCCGCGCCGGCAACGTCGCCCTGCTGGCCGAAGCCGGCAAGCGCTACGGCTTCGAGGTGCACAGCCTGCCGGCCGTGCTGCACGACTCCACCCGCATCTCGTCCTCGGCCGTGCGCGCCGCGCTCGCGGCCGGCGATTTCGACGCCACGCGCGCCCTGCTGGGCCACCCGTACTCGATGTCCGGCCACGTGATCCACGGCCAGAAACTGGGCCGCACGCTCGGCTTCCCCACGCTGAACCTGCGCGTCGCCCACCGTCCCGCGCTGGCCGGCATCTTCGTCGTGCAGGTGCACGGCCTGGCCGACCGGCCGCTGCCGGCCGTCGCCAGCCTCGGCGTGCGTCCGACCGTCGAGGACGCGGGCCGCATGCTGCTGGAAGTCCATGTCTTCGACTGGAACCAGCCCTGCTACGGCAAGCTCGTGCGCGTGGAATTCCTCACCAAGCTGCGCGACGAAGAAAAATACGTCGACCTCCCCACACTGACGGCCGCCATCGAACGCGACGCGCAGCAGGCCCGCGCCTGGTTCGCCCAGCGCGCCGGCGCCCTCACGGCCACCGACCGAATTTGACCGGAACTTTTGCGGTCCCGACGACGCCAAGGACGGAGTAACAGCGGGCGTCCCGTCATCACGAATAACAGCAGTCCATTTTAGAAATCACCATGTCCGATACCAAGCAAGGCCAGAAAGGCCAACAAGGCAACAAGAAGCCGGAAAGCAAATACCCGGTCAACATGACCGACACCTCCTTCCCGATGCGCGGCGACCTCGCCAAGCGTGAGCCGGGCTGGGTCAAGCAATGGCAGGACAAGAAGATCTACCAGCGCATCCGCAAGGCGGCCGCCGGCCGTCCGAAATTCGTGCTGCACGACGGTCCGCCGTACGCGAACGGCGACATCCACCTGGGCCACTCGGTCAACAAGATCCTGAAGGACATGGTCGTCAAGTCGCGCACCATCGCCGGCTTCGACGCGCCGTATGTGCCGGGCTGGGACTGCCACGGCATGCCGATCGAAATCCAGATCGAAAAACAGTTCGGCAAGAACCTGCCGACGGCCGAGGTGCTGCAAAAGGCACGTGCCTACGCGCTCGAGCAGGTCGACCGCCAGCGCGCCGGTTTCATCCGCCTGGGCGTGCTGGGCGAGTGGGACAATCCGTACCTGACGATGAACTTCAGTAACGAGGCGGATGAGCTGCGCGCCCTCGGCACGATGCTCGACAAGGGTTATGTCTACCGCGGCCTGAAGCCCGTGAACTGGTGCTTCGACTGCGGCTCGGCGCTGGCCGAGGCGGAAGTCGAATACCAGGACAAGCGCGACCCGGCCATCGACGTCGGCTTCCCGTTCGCCGAGCCCGCGAAGGTCGCGCAGGCGTTCGGCCTGGACGTGCTGCCCGCAGGCGACAGCTTCATCGTGATCTGGACCACGACCCCGTGGACGATCCCGTCGAACCAGGCGCTGAACGTGCATCCGGAAGTGACGTACGCACTCGTCAAGGCTGACCGCAACGGCGCACCGGTCCTGCTGATCGTCGCGAAGGAACTGGCCGAAAGCGTCCTGCAGCGCTACAAGCTGGAAGGCGAAGTCGTCGCCACGACGACCGGCGAGAAGCTGGGCGGCATCCGCTTCAGGCACCCGCTGCACGCGGCCGATCCGTTCTACGACCGCACGTCGCCCGTCTACCTGGCCGACTACGTCACGACCGACAGCGGCACGGGCGTCGTCCACTCCGCGCCGGCCTACGGCCTGGAAGACTTCCAGTCCTGCAAGGCGCACGGCATGAAGGACGACGAGATCCTGAAGCCCGTGATGGGCGACGGCCGCTTCGCCAGCACGCTGCCGCTGTTCGGCGGCATGACGATCTGGGAAGCATCGAAGCCGATCTGCAATGCCTTGAGCGAAGCCGGCGCCCTGTTCGAACTGAAGATGTTCGACCACAGCTACATGCACTGCTGGCGCCACAAGACGCCGATCGTCTACCGCGCGACGAGCCAGTGGTTCGCCGGCATGGACGTCAAGCCGAAAGACGGCGGCCCCACGCTGCGCGAATCCGCGCTGGCCGGCATCGCCGACACGCAGTTCTTCCCCGACTGGGGCCAGGCACGCCTGCAGGGCATGATCGCCAACCGTCCGGACTGGACCCTGTCGCGCCAGCGCCAGTGGGGCGTCCCGATGGCCTTCTTCCTGCACAAGGAAACGGGCGACCTGCATCCGCGCACGCCGGAGCTGCTGGAACAGGTCGCGCAACTGATCGAAAAAGGCGGCATCGACGCCTGGCACAAGCTCGACCCGCGCGACCTGCTGGGCGATGAAGCCGCGATGTACGAAAAGAACCGCGACACGCTGGACGTGTGGTTCGACTCCGGCACGACGCACCAGACCGTGCTGCGCGGCTCGCACGCGGCGCAATCGCACTTCCCGGCCGACCTGTACCTGGAAGGCTCGGACCAGCACCGCGGCTGGTTCCACTCGTCGCTGCTGACGTCGTCGATGCTGAACGGCCGCCCGCCGTACAAGGCGCTGCTGACGCACGGCTTCACGGTCGACGAACATGGCCGCAAGATGTCGAAGTCGCTCGGCAACGTGCTGTCGCCGCAAAAGATCAGCGACACGCTGGGCGCCGACATCCTGCGCCTGTGGGTCGCGTCGACCGACTACACGGGCGAACTGGCGCTGTCCGAAGAGATCCTGAAGCGCGTGACGGAGGCATATCGCCGCATCCGCAACACGCTGCGCTTCCTGCTCGCGAACACGTCGGACTTCGACCCCGTGAAGAACGCGGTGCCGGTGGCCGAGCTGCTCGAGATCGACCGCTACGCGCTGGCCGAGACGGCGCGCCTGCAGGATGACGTGGCGAAGCACTTCGAGCGCTACGAATTCCACCCGGTCGTCGCGCGCCTGCAGAACTTCTGCTCGGAAGACCTGGGCGGCTTCTACCTCGACATCCTGAAGGACCGCCTGTACACGACGGGCGTGGACTCCTTCGCGCGCCGCTCGGCGCAGACCGCGCTGTGGCACATCGCACACGCGCTGCTGCGCATCATGGCGCCGATCCTGTCGTTCACCGCGGAGGAAGCGTGGGCGGTGTTCGCGGGCGAGCAGGCATACAAGGACAGCGACGAGACCATTTTCACGCAGACGCTGTGGACCTTCCCGGCGATCGCGGACAGCGCCGCGCTGCTGGACAAGTATGCGCTGCTGCGCGCCGTGCGTGCCGACGTCACCAAGCAGCTGGAAGAAGTGCGCGCGTCCGGCGCGATCGGCTCGTCGCTGCAGGCGGAACTGGCGCTCAAGGCCGCCGGCGACAAGTACGCGACGCTCGCGAGCCTGGACGACGACCTGAAGTTCGTGTTCATCACGTCGCAGGCGACCGTCGAACAGGTCGCCGACGCTGCGGAGGAAGCCGTCACCGTCACGCCGTCCGAGGCCGCGAAGTGCGAACGCTGCTGGCACTACCGCCGCGACGTGGGCCATGACCACGCGCATCCGGGCCTGTGCGGCCGCTGCACGAGCAACCTGTTCGGCAGCGGGGAACAGCGCCGCTTCGCCTGACGTACCTGCGCCCCGGGCCGCGTGCCCGGGGTTTTACCTTTACGACCATCGACATGGCCAGCAAAAAAAAACCAACATTCTCCGCCGTCTCGTCGCGCTCGGGCGGCAGCCTCACCCCGTGGCTCGGCATCGCCTTCATCGTCATCCTGCTCGACCAGATCAGCAAGATCACCATCACGCGCACCTTCATGCACGGCGAAGAGAAGCCCATCACCAGCTTCTTCAACCTGGTCCTCGCGTATAACAAGGGCGCCGCATTCAGCTTCCTGTCCGACCAGGGCGGCTGGCAGCGCTACCTGTTCGCCGGCATCGCCATCGCGGCCGTCGGCTTCATCATCTACCTGCTGCGCAAGCACGCGGGCCAGCGCATGTTCTGCTGGGCCCTCGCGCTGATCATGGGCGGCGCCCTCGGCAACCTCGTCGACCGCATCGCCTACGGCCACGTGATCGACTTCCTCGACTTTTACTGGCGCGGCATCGGCCACTTCCCGGCTTTTAATATCGCGGATACCGCGATCACGATCGGCGCCTTCCTGTTCATCATCGATGAGCTGCGCCGCGTGAACAAACACTGAGCACGGAGGAACCATGAGCATGGACCTGAAGGGCAAGAAGATCGTCCTCGGCCTGTCCGGCGGCGTGGCCTGCTACAAGGCCGCGGAACTGTGCCGCGCCCTCACCAAACAGGGCGCGCACGTGCAGGTCGTGATGACCGAAGCGGCCACCCATTTCATCGGCACCGTGACGATGCAGGCGCTGTCCGGCCGCGGCGTTTTCACGGACCAGTGGGACGGCCGCATTCCCAACAACATGGCGCACATCGACCTCACGCGCGATGCCGACGCCATCCTCGTCGCGCCCTGCTCGGCCGACTTCCTGTTCAAGCTCGCGCACGGCGCCACCGACGACCTGCTCTCGACCCTGTGCCTCGCGCGCCCGCACCACGTGCCGCTGCTCGTCGCACCGGCGATGAACGTCGAGATGTGGGAAAAGGCGCCCACGCAGCGCAACGTCGCGCAGCTGCGCGAGGACGGCGTGTGCATCCTGGGCCCGGCCGCCGGCTCGCAGGCCTGCGGCGAGACGGGCATGGGCCGCATGCTCGAACCGGACGAACTGCTCGAGGAACTCGTCGCGTCGTTCCAGCCGAAGCTCCTGGCCGGCAAGCGCGTGCTGATCACGGCGGGGCCGACCTATGAAGCCATCGACCCCGTGCGCGGCATCACGAACCTGTCGTCCGGGAAGATGGGCTATGCGATCGCGCGCGCCGCGCGCGAGGCCGGCGCCGACGTGACGCTCGTCTCCGGGCCGACATCGCTGCCCACGCCGCATGGCGTGCGCCGCATCGACGTGCAGAGCGCGCGCCAGATGCTGGATGCCGTCATGCAGGCCGTCGCCGGCCAGCACATCTTCGTGGGCGTGGCGGCCGTCGCCGACTGGCGCGTGGACAATGCCAGCGACCAGAAGATCAAGAAGGACGGCAGTGGCGACGCCCCGCAACTGCAGTTCGCGCAGAACCCGGACATCCTCGCGACCGTCGCCGCGACCACGTCGCTGAACGGCTGGCCGTATTGCGTCGGCTTCGCGGCGGAATCCGAAAACCTGATCGAATACGGCGCGGTGAAACGCGAGAAAAAAGGCATTCCTCTGCTCGTGGGCAATATCGGCCCGCAGACATTCGGGCAGGATGAGAATGCGATCGTGCTGTTCGACGAAAGCGGCCACACGGTGCTCCCGCGCGCGACCAAGCTGGAACTGGCGCGCCAGCTCGTTTCCGAGATCGCCAAACGCCTGGAACAAAGGTCGCTGCTGGCCTGATTCACCCGTATCAACTTAAGCACTCCATGAAGAATATCGACCTGAAAATCCTCGACCCGCGCATGAAGGACTTCCTGCCGGCCTACGCCACCGCCGGCAGCGCCGGCCTCGACCTGCGTGCCTGCATCGAGGCGCCCATGACGATCGAGCCCGGCCAGACCGTGCTGGTGCCGACCGGCCTCGCCATCCACATCGGCGATCCGGGCTATGCGGCGATGATCCTGCCTCGTAGCGGGCTCGGCCATAAGAACGGCATTGTTCTGGGTAATCTGGTAGGCTTGATCGACTCCGATTACCAGGGCCAGCTGATGGTCTCGACCTGGAATCGCGGCCAGGCCACGTTCACCCTGCAGCCGATGGACCGCCTGGCGCAGCTGATCGTGGTGCCTGTCATGCAGGTGGGCTTCAACGTCGTGGAGGATTTCGCAACGAGCGACCGGGGGGCCGGAGGATTCGGCTCCACCGGCAAACAATAAACTATGAGGAGCACATGACCGGACATCTTCGTCAGCGCCCCGCGGGCATCAAGACTGCCGCGCTGGGCATCGCCGCAGCCCTGCTGCTGTCGGCCTGCGCCACGCAGGCACCGCGCCACCCGTCGGCCACACCGCGCGTCACCGAACGCCCCGTCGAAGCCCCGGCCCTGAGCCCGCAGATGTCCGCCGCCGCCGACACCCTGACGAAGATGGCGGGCCTGCAGGAGCGCCTGTACAAGGTCGCGGCGCCCCTGCTGATCCAGAACGCCGAATTGTGCAAGGGCCAGGCCCGCAACCTGCTCGGCTTCACGGCAAAGAACCGCTGGTCCTATCCGGGCGAGTACAACGAAGCGGCGCACGTCGCCTTCGGCATGGGCGAGCACCTGCAGGTGACCGACGTGCTGGCCGGCAGCGGCGCCGCACGCGCGGGCCTGCAGGAGGGCGACGTGCTCCTCGCCGCCGCAGGCAAGCCACTGCCGGCCGGCGAGCATGCGCTGTCCCAGGCAGGCGCCATGTTCGGCAAGATCCTCGCCGCGCAGGCGAGCCTGCCGATGACGATCGAGCGGCGCCAGAGCGAGCGCCAGCTGACCATTCCCGTCACGCGCGCCTGCGCCTTCGCGATCGAACTGGGCAACGCGGACAACGTCAACGCCTACGCCGACGGCAGCCGGGTGCTCGTCACGCGCGGCATGATCAACTTCACGCACGACGACGACGAACTGGCGTTCGTGCTGGCCAAGACGATGGCCCACAACATGCTGGGCCACCCGTCCTCGCAACGCAACAGCGCGACGATCGGCAGCATCATCGACAACCTGAAAAGCATCACGCCCGACACGTCGATGCTGATCGGCAGCGGCGGCATCAAGGCCATGCCGGCCGACGCGGACGCCGCCGCCGACCGCCTCGGCATCTACCTCGCCGCGCGCGCCGGCTACGACATCAAGGACGCGCCCGCGTTCTGGAATCGCCTCGCGGAGAACTATCCGCCCAGCGTGTTGAACGGCTACAGCGCGAATCACCCGGCGCTGCCGCAACGGATGGCGGCCGTGGAGAAAGCGATCGCGGAAATCAAGGCGAAACGGTCCGCGAAGAAGCCGCTGGTGCCTTGAGCGCCGGCAGACGCGCATGATCGACGGGGGCCGCGCTTGCGGCCCTTTTTCATGGGGCGCCGGCAGGGTTCCCGGCCTTTTTGTATCATTACCAGTTCCCCTGCCCCGTCGCGCAATTCAAGCGCAAGAAACGGGAAGGCCGGGGAAGCCCCTGCGTCTATCCTCCCGGGAACCATGAACACTGCCAACCTGCTGCGCCTCATCGTGCTCGCCTCCATCTGGGGCGGCTCCTTCCTCTTCATGCGCATCAGCGCGCCCACGCTCGGCCCCGCAGTGCTCATCGAATTCCGCGTGCTGTTCGCCGCGCTGTTCCTGGCCATCGTCGGCGTCGTCCTCAAGAAGCGCCTCGAGCTGCGCGCGCACTGGAAGCATTACTTCATCCTCGGCTTCTTCAACTCCGCGTTCCCGTTCCTGCTGTTCGCGTTCGCGGCGCGCACGTTGCCGGCGTCCGTGCTGGCCGTGCTGAACGCGACCGCGCCGATGTGGGGCGCGCTGCTCGGCGCCGTGTGGGGACGCCAGCCGATCCGCGCGCGCACCGCGCTGGGCCTCGTGCTGGGCACCGTCGGCGTCGCGCTGCTCGTCGGCTTCGACCACGCGACGAGCCGCCCCGGCGCCGGCCTCGCCGTCGCCGCCGCGCTGGTGGCCGCGTTGAGCTACAGCGTCGCGAGCCTGTATGCGCGCACCGCGAAAAGCGTGGAGCCGTTCGCCAACGCGCACGGCACGATGTGGACGTCCGCGCTGATGGTGCTGCCCGCCCTGCCCCTGTTCCCGCCCGCCGGCGCGCCCACCGTGGGCATCGTCGGCGCCGTGATCGCACTGGGCGTACTGTGCAGCGGCATCGCCTACATCCTGTACTTCAAACTGATCGAGGACGTAGGCACGACGTCCGCCCTGACGGTCACGTTCCTGAGTCCCGTCTTCGGCATCCTGTGGGGCGCGCTGTTCCTCGGCGAGGCGATCGGCTGGTACACGATCGTGGGCTCGGTCATCACCCTGGTCGGCACCGCGTTCGTGACGGGTTTCACGCCCCGCTTCGGCCGTGCCGCGCCCGTGCCGGCATCCGGCAAATGAGCCGCCGCACGATCGCGCTGCCGGCCGGCTATCGCCACGCGGACGCTTATACGTTCCACGGCCGCGATGCCGATGCGCTGGCCGAAGTCGTCGACGCGAACGCCGGCCGCATCCGCAAGGGCGTGCTGCTGGACGGCGTGCCGACGCTACTCGACATCACGCTGCACGCGGACCGCGCCGAGTGCGTCGTCGCCGGCGATGGTACGCCGGCGGAAGATGCCGTTCACGACGCCCTCGTGAACATGCTGGGCCTGCGCATCGATCCCGCGCCGTTCGAACAGGCCGTGCGCGCCGACCCGCTGCTCGGCCCCGTCGTCGCGCGCCAGCCGGGCCTGCGCGTGATCCAGTCCGCCACCGTGTTCGAGGCGCTGACGTGGGCCATCATCGGCCAGCAGATCAACCTGCCGTTCGCCATTTCCCTGCGCCGCACGTTCATCGGCCTCGCGGGCCGCCCGCATTCGAGCGGCCTGTGGTGCTATCCGGAGGCGGCCGACGTAGCCCGTCTCGATCTCGAGCAACTGACCAGTCGAAAATTTTCCGGCGCAAAGGCGGAGACACTGCTGCGCTTCGCCCGCCTCGTGGCCGACGGCGCGCTGCCGCTGGACCGCACGGACGACCCCGCCGGCGTGAGCGAGCGCCTGCTCGCAGTCAAGGGCATCGGCCCGTGGACCGTCAACTATGCGCTGCTGCGCGGCTGGGGCTATGCGGATTGCTCGCTGCATGGCGACGTGGCCGTGCGCAACGCCATCGGCCGGCTGACGGGCGGCGAGCGGCCCGGCATGCGCGAGGCCGAAGCGTTTCTCGAAGCCTACCGCCCGCACCGCACGATGGCCGCGGCCTACCTCTGGGCCAGCCTGAACCAGCCCGCCGGCTGACGCCGCTTTGTGCCGCCACAAGGCGCGGCCGCCCCGCTTGTCCAGACTGCTCGTAGCCCGACACAAGCGGAGATCATCATGAAAGCGAAGACGTGCTTGGCGGCGGTGCTGCTGGTCCACGCCGCCCTGGCCCGCGCCGGCACCACGGATCCCGACGACCGCGGCGCCTACCTGTCGCTCGCGTTCGGCAATGGCCGCATCTACGGCGGCAATGCGACCGGTTACCAGTGGATGCGCGGACGCACGTTCGAAGTCCGCGCCGGACGCGAGCAGGGTGCCATGCGCATCGACTTCGTCCATTACAACGAAGGCCATCCGGACAACAACCACCGCGACGGCTTCGCGCTGCAATGGCTGGCCGCCCACCGCTTTTCGCACGCATGGACGGGCGAGCTGGGCGCGGGTCCTTACCTGAGCATGAACACGACCGCGATCAACGGCCGCCAGATCGACGATGCCCGCCTCGGCGTGCTCCTCAGCGCCGGCCTGCGCCTTACCGTGCCCGGGCCGCCCGGCACCCACCTGCGCCTGGGCTACAACCACACGGCCATGCGCCACGTGCACCGGTCGGACGCACTCGTGCTGGGCCTGGGGCGGCAGTTCGGCCCGGCCGAGCCGGCGCCGGACGTCGTGCCGGATGGGCATCTCTGGTTCGGCGGTACGCTCGGCTGGGCGCTCACGAACGTGCCCGGCTCGCACGAAGCGCGTGCCGCCGTGCTCGAGGCCAGGCAATATGCGGACCGCTGGGGCATCGGCTACAAATTCCTGTTCGAAGGCGACGACGGCGCGCACGTGGACCGGCGTGGCGTCGCGGGGCAGCTGTGGTATGTGCAGCCCGTGACGCCACGGTTGTCGATGAGCGCCGGCCTCGGGCCCTATTTTGCCGCGAACCGGCGCGACGGCAACCGCACGGCCACCAATCTCCTGGTCAGCTTCCAGGCGGAGCGCGCGCTCTCGCCGCGTACACGCGCCGTCATCAACTTCAACCGCATCAAGACCTTCCGCAAGACGAACGACCGCGACCTGTTCCAGTTCGGCCTGCTGCGCCGGTTCTAGGTGCTAGTGATAGTCCTGCCAGCGCGGCAACCCGTCGAACTGCTGGGCGCCTTCGCCCGCGAACCGGATCAGTTCGGGCAAGGGCACCATGGCCAGGTTGTCGCGCCCGTAGTGCCCGCCCAGCGCACTGGGTATTTTCAGACAATACTTGCGGCCGGCCGTCAGCGGGCCCAGGGCCGTCTCGGCCAGGCGCACCTGCTCCGGCATGTACCAGCCATCGAGGAATTCCTGGTTGTACGACAGGGCGTCGAGGGCGGCGCGGTCTTCGGCCACCAGTTCGCACCGCAGGTCCTGCGGCGACAGGCGCCAGTACATGCCGTCCTCGTCGCGGACGATCAGATTGCCGAAGGCGTTCTCGCCCAGCACCTCGACGGCGTTCAGGCCGGTCCAGCCCCATGCCTCGTTGATGTCTTCCACAGTAATCATCGTTCACTCCGCATGCAATGCAGTCGAAGGCTTCGACCGGGCTGGGCGGCGGGCGTTGCGAGGATCGCGGGCGTGCTTGAGGCGGGTCGAACGGGGGAAGAAAATGAAAAAGCCGCTGATCCGGAACAGGATCAGCGGCTTTGGAATCTGGTTGCGGGGACAGGATTTGAACCTGTGACCTTCGGGTTATGAGCCCGACGAGCTGCCAGACTGCTCCACCCCGCGTCTGATGATTCGTATTATACGCACCTTCCGCACTTTAGGCAATCGCAGTTCTCCGGCGCCCCCGGATCGCAGCATAAGCCGCCTCCGCCGGGGCGCGAAGCGCCGGCGGATTGCGGCCCAGCCGCCCTCAATACAGTGGTAAAGTAAGGGCAACTTAATTTATCCGCTTCCTATGAAATTCTGCTCCGAGTGCGCCCACCCGGTCACGGTGGCCATCCCCGAAGGCGACAACCGTCCACGGTTCGTGTGCACCCATTGCGGCACGATCCACTACCAGAACCCGAAGATGGTGATCGGTTCGATCCCCGTGTGGGAACAGGACGGCGAACTCAAGGTCCTGCTGTGCAAGCGCGCCATCGAGCCCCGCTACGGCTACTGGACGCTGCCGGCCGGTTTCATGGAGAACGGCGAGACCACGAGCGCGGCCGCCGCGCGCGAAACGGAAGAGGAAGCGGGCGCCAACATCGAGCTGGGCAGCCTGTTCACCCTGCTGAACGTCGTGCACGTGCACCAGGTCCACCTGTTCTACCTCGCGCGCCTCGTCGACCTGGACTTTGCCCCGGGCATCGAAAGCCTGGACGTGCAATTGTTCAGCGAAGCCGAGATCCCGTGGGCCGACCTGGCCTTCCCCACGATCCGCACGACGCTCGAACTGTTCTTCGCCGACCGCGCGCAGATGCGCGAGGCCGGCGGCACCTATGGATTCCATACCCGCGACATCGCGGGTCCGATGCGGGCGCCCGTCCAACCCGACTGACACGACGTACGACGATGATTCCCTGGCTCGAGGCCCATACGCCGTTTCCCGACGTGTCCGAAGCGTTGACGACCGACGCGCCGGGCCTGCTCGCGGCCGGGGCGGACCTCTCGCCGCAACGCCTGCTGCAGGCGTACCGGAACGGCATCTTCCCGTGGTTCTCGGAGGGCCAGCCGATCCTCTGGTGGAGCACCGATCCGCGCATGGTGCTGTACACCGACCGCTTCAAGGTCAGCGAAAGCCTGAAAAAGACGCTGCGCAAGATCGAGCGCAGCCGCCAGGCCGGCGGACCGTGGGTCGTGCGCTTCGACAGCGCCTTCGAAGCCGTGATGCGCGCCTGCGCCGCGCCCCGCAAGGACGGGCCGGGCACGTGGATCTCGGAAGACATCATCGCCGGCTACACGGGCCTGCACCGCATGGGCTATGCGCACTCGTCCGAGGTGTGGCTGGACGGCGAGCTGGTCGGCGGCGCCTATGGCGTCTGCATCGGCCGCATGTTCTACGGCGAATCGATGTTCGCGCGCGTGTCGGACGCGTCGAAGGTCGCGCTGGCCTACCTCGTCGCCTTCCTGCGCAGCCACGGCGTGAAAATGGTCGACTGCCAGCAGGAGACGGGCCACCTGGCTTCGCTGGGCGCCGTGCCGATCCCGCGCCGGGATTTCCTGCAGCACCTGCGCCAGGCGATCCAGGAACCGCCGATCGAACGCTGGGAAGTCGCGTCACCGTTGACCACCTAACGGTGCGCGGCGCCGTCTTTGGCTACAATGGGTTCAACACACGTCGTTCCGAGAGCTTTGCATGACGCACCTGAATGATCTGCCATTTTCCACGCTGCAGTTCTATACGACGGCACCGTACCCTTGCAGCTACCTCGACGCACGGCAGGCCCGCTCGCAGGTCGCCACGCCGTCGCACCTGATCAATGCGGACGTGTATTCGGAACTCGTGCGCAACGGTTTCCGCCGCAGCGGCATCTTCACCTACCGTCCCTATTGCGACGGCTGCCGGGCCTGCATCCCCGTGCGCGTGGCCGCCGAGCGCTTCATGCCCAACCGCAGCCAGCGGCGCGCGTGGAAGCGCCACGAGGACCTCACGGCGATGGTGGCCAACCTGTCGTTCTCGGACGAGCACTATGCGCTGTACCTGCGCTACCAGACCACGCGCCACGTGGGCGGCGGCATGGACCAGGACAGCCGCGACCAGTACGCGCAATTCCTGCTGCAGAGCCGCGTCAACACGCGCCTCGTGGAATTCCGCGAACCGGACGGGACGCTCCGCATGGTGTCGATCATCGACGTGCTGTCGGACGGCCTGTCGTCCGTCTACACGTTCTTCGACCCGGACGTGGCCGGCGCCTCCTTTGGCACATACAACGTGATGTGGCAGATCGGCCAGGCGCGCGAACTGGGCCTGCCCTATGTCTACCTCGGTTACTGGATCGAGCAGAGTCCGAAGATGGCGTACAAGATCAATTTCAAGCCGCTGGAAGCCCGTATTGACGGCGTGTGGGGTGTATTGGACCGGTGAGCGGCGGCGAAACTGCGACATTACTCCCACACAAGGTAAAATGTCGCCCAATCCTCGATAGCCGATCATGTCCGACAAACTCCTGTACGCCCTCGCCCGCCCGCTGCTGTTCTCCCTCGACCCCGAAACGGCCCACAACGTCACGCTCCCCGCCCTGCGCCGCGCCGCCGCGCTGGGATTGACGGGCGTCGTCCGCAAACCGAAACCCGATCCGCGCACGGTCATGGGCATCACGTTCCCGAACCCGGTCGGCCTGGCTGCCGGCCTGGACAAGGACGGCGCCTACATCGACGGCCTGGCCGCGCTCGGTTTCGGCTCGATCGAGATCGGCACCGTGACGCCGCGCGCCCAGCCCGGCAACCCGCGCCCGCGCATGTTCCGCCTGCCGGCCGCGCGCGGCATCATCAACCGCATGGGCTTCAACAACGGCGGCGTCGACGCCTTCGTCGCCAACGTCCAGGCGTCGCGCTTCTACCAGGAACGCCAGGGCGTGCTGGGCCTGAACATCGGCAAGAACGCCGACACGCCCATCGAGCGCGCGGCCGACGATTACGTGACGTGCCTGCAAAAGGTGTATCCGTACGCCAGCTACGTCACCGTCAACATCTCGTCGCCGAATACGAAGAACCTGCGCCAGCTGCAGGGCGCCTCGGAACTGGATGCGCTGCTGTCGCGGTTGAAGGAAGAACAGTCGCGCCTGGCCGACAAGCACGGCCACTACGTGCCGCTGGCGCTGAAGATCGCGCCGGACGTCGATGGCGACCAGATCCGCAACATCGGTGGCGCCCTCGTCCGCCACGGCATCGACGGCGTGATCGCCACCAATACCACGCTGGCCCGCCGCGACGTGGAAGGCATGCGCCATGCGGCCGAACAGGGCGGCCTGTCGGGCGCGCCCGTGTTCGAACAGTCGACCATCGTGATCCGTGCGCTGAAGGTGGAAGTCGGCAACGCCGTGCCGATCATCGGCGTGGGCGGCATCATGAGCGGACGCGATGCGAAGGCGAAGATCGATGCGGGCGCCCAGCTCGTGCAGTTGTATAGCGGCCTGATCTACCGCGGACCCGCGCTCGTGCGCGAGTGCGCGGACGCGTTGCGCGCCCGCTAACTGGACTTATTCCGGGACGGCGGGATGCAGCGCCTTCTCGATATCCGTCCTGGTAAAGCCCTGCGCGAAGCGCTCGATGAAGTCATACGCATACGCACGCAGGTAGGCACCGCGGCGCACCGCAAGACGCGTCACGTTCGGCGCGAACAAATGCGACGACTCGATCGCACGCAGCCCGCGGTCGCGGCCGTGGTCGAACGCCATCGAGGCGACAATACCGACACCCATCCCCAGCGACACATACTGCTTGATGACGTCCGAATCCATCGCCGTCAACATGATGTCCGGGCTCACGCCTGCCGCGGCGAAGGCCGCGTCGATGTGGCTGCGGCCGGTAAAGCCCACGTCGTACGTGATCAGCGGGAACTCGGCCAGGTCGGAGAGTTTGATGGGCGACTGCTGCAGCAGCGGATGGCCGTCCGGCACGACGACGAGGTGGCTCCAGCGGTAGCACGGGAACGACACGAGGTCGGGGAACGTCGACAAACCTTCCGTCGCGATGCCGATGTCGGCGCGGCCCGACAGCACCCATTCGGCGATGTGTTCCGGCGCGCTCTGCTGCAGGGCGATGCGCACGCCCGGGAACGCCGTGCGGAACGCCTGCACCACCTGCGGCAGCGCGTAGCGCGCCTGCGTGTGGGTGACGGCGACCGTCAGCGTGCCGCTGTCCTGCGCGGCGTATTCGCTGCTGGCCTGCTGCAGGTTTTCCGCTTCGACGAGCAGGCGTTCGATGATCTTCAGGATGCCCTTGCCCGGATCCGTGAGTCCGGTCAGGCGCTTGCCGTTGCGCTCGAAGATGACGACGCCCAGTTCGTCCTCCAGCTCGCGGATCTGGCGCGACACGCCCGGCTGCGACGTGAACAGGGCATTGGCCACGTCGGTCAGGTTGAAATTACGGCGCGCCGCTTCGCGCACCGAACGCAACTGCTGGAAATTCATATATCGGCTCCTTGGTCCACGAATACGTGCATGCGCCGGGGTTTCACCAGCAGCGTCTCGCCGTCGCGCAGTCCCAGCTCGCGGTAGCGCTCGTTGGGGATGACGGCTTCGATGATCTGGGAATTGTCGGCGCGCTCCAGATCCAGCTGGGCCAGCGGGCCGATCGCGTGCGCGCGACGCAGTTTCACGGCGACGCCCTCCCCGCCTGCGACATAGCGCTCGACATCGAGGTCGTGGGGACGGACGTAGGCGATGCCTTCGCCGTTCTTCACATCGGCATACTGCGGCGCGTGGAACGTGGCGTCGCCGCTGGCCAGCACGCCGTCGTTGACGCGGCCGTGGAACAGGTTGACGTTGCCCAGGAAGCCGTAGACGAACGGCGACGCCGGGTGGTTGTACACGTCGCCCGGCGTACCCAGCTGCTCGATGTGGCCCTTGTTCATCAGGACGACCTGGTCCGCCACTTCGAGCGCCTCTTCCTGGTCGTGGGTGACGAAGATCGACGTCACGTGCAGCTCGTCGTGCAGCTGGCGCAGCCAGCGGCGCAGTTCCTTGCGCACCTTGGCGTCGAGCGCGCCGAACGGTTCGTCGAGCAACAGCACGCGCGGCTCCACGGCGAGTGCGCGCGCAAGGGCGATGCGCTGGCGCTGGCCGCCGGACAGTTGCGGCGGATAGCGGTCGGCGATCCAGTCCAGCTGCACGAGCTCCAGCAGCTTTTTCACCTTCTCGCGGATCACGGCTTCGGACGGGCGTTCCTTGCGCGGCTTCACGCGCAGGCCGAAGGCCACGTTCTCGAACACGGTCATGTGCTTGAACAGCGCGTAATGCTGGAACACGAAGCCGACCTGGCGCTCGCGCACGTGGCGGTTCGACGCGTCGTCGCCATCGAGCAGCACGCGGCCCGCATCCGGGAATTCGAGACCGGCGATGATGCGCAGCAGCGTGGTCTTGCCGCAGCCGGACGGGCCCAGCAGCGCCGTCAGCTCGCCGTCGGCAAACTTCAGCGACACGTCGTCCAGGGCCGTGAACTGGCCGAACTGCTTGCGGATGTGTTGGACTTCGATCGTCATGGTATTACTCCGTGGTGTGGTCCTGCACGCTGGCCTTCTGTGCCTGGTGCATGCGCCATTCGATAAAGGTTTTCACCGCCAGGGTCACGAGGGCCAGCAGTGCCAGCAGCGACGCGATCGCGAACGCGGCCGTGAAGTTGTATTCGTTGTAGAGGATCTCGACCTGCAGCGGCATCGTGTTCGTCTCGCCGCGGATGTGGCCGGAGACGACCGATACGGCGCCGAACTCGCCCATCGCGCGGGCGTTACACAGGATCACGCCGTACAGCAGGCCCCACTTGATGTTCGGGAGCGTGACCTTGAAGAAGGTCTTCCAGCCGGACGCGCCCAGCACGAGGGCCGCCTCTTCCTCTTCGCTGCCCTGCGCCTGCATCAGCGGGATCAGTTCGCGGGCGACGAACGGGAACGTCACGAAGATGGTCGCGAGCACGATGCCCGGCACGGCGAACAGGATCTTGATGTCATGGTCCATCAGCCACGGGCCGAACCAGCCCTGCGAACCGAACAGCAGCACGTAGATCAGGCCGGCGATCACGGGCGACACGGAGAACGGCAGGTCGATCAGCGACAGCAGGATGCTCTTGCCGGGGAAGTCGAACTTGGCGATCGTCCACGCGGCGGCCACCCCGAACACGAGGTTCAGCGGCACGGCGATGCCGGCGGCGATGAACGTCAGCTTGATGGCGGACAGCGCGTCCGGGTCGAGCACGGATTCCTTGTACACGTCCCAGCCTTTTTTCAGGGCTTCGGTGAACACGGCGACGAGCGGGACGAACAGGAACAGCGTGAGGAACACCAGCGCGACGGCGATCAGCGCGTAGCGCACCCACGCCGGCTCCAGCGTATTGGTGGCCTTGCGCGGCGCATTCGCGACCACGGCGGCCTTGTCTTTCCGGTGGTTGTCGAGAACGGCGCTCATATTATTTGCCCGCACGCTTGCGCGCCCAGGCCTGCAGCAGGTTGATGGCCAGCAGGAGAATGAACGACACGATCAGCATCACGACGGCGATGGCCGTGGCGCCCGTGTAGTCGTACTGCTCCAGCTTGGTGATGATGAACAGCGGCGTGATCTCCGAGATCATCGGCATGTTGCCGGCGATGAAGATGACCGAGCCGTATTCGCCGGTGGCGCGGGCGAATGCGAGGGCGAAGCCCGTCAGCAGCGCCGGCACGACGCTCGGCAGGATCACGCGGGTAAACGTCTGCCACGGGCTGGCGCCCAGGCTGGCGGCCGCTTCTTCCAGTTCGCGCTCCGCGTCTTCCAGCACCGGCTGCACCGTGCGCACGACGAACGGCAGGCCGATGAAGGTCAGCGCGATGACGACGCCCAGCGGCGTGAACGCGACCTTGATGCCGAGCGGTTCCAGGTGCTTGCCGATCCAGCCATTGGACGAATACAGCGCCGTCAGCGTGATGCCGGCGACGGCCGTCGGCAGCGCGAACGGCAGGTCGACGAGCGCATCGACGAAGCGCTTGCCGGGGAACTGGTAACGCACGAGCACCCACGCGACGATGCCGCCGAACACGACGTTGATGGCGGCGCCGATCAGCGCGGCGCCGAAGCTCAGGCGGTACGACGCCATCACGCGCGGCGACGTCACGGCGCTCACGAACGCGTCCCAGCTCATCGTGAACGTCTTCAAAAAGATGGCCGACAGCGGGATCAGCACCAGCAGCGCCAGATAGAAAATCGTGAACCCGAGCGAGAGCCCAAAGCCGGGAATCACCCGGTTGGCGCTGTTTCGCGATAGTAAAGTGGTCATCGTACGCCTTATTACAATTTCTTCTAACGGAACGAAATAATCTCACCGGAAAGACATATTACAAACGAAGCATTCCTCATTTGCATAGATGTTTCCCGCATTAGCAAGATCCCAAAAGCAGGAAAGGCGCCTTGCGGCGCCTTTTCCTCAGTTCAACTTAGTGGAGCAGCTTGACCGCCACTCCCGCCAGCGTCATCGCCAGCAATCCTCTCAGCACTTTCTCAGGCACGGCCCGGGCCGCCCATGAGCCGATCGTGATGCCGGGCAGCGAGCCGATCAGCAGCGCCGACAGCAGCGCCCAGTTGATCGACCCCAGCCACCAGTGGCCGAACGCGGCGATCGCGGTCAGCGGCACGGCATAGGCAATGTCGGTGCCGGCCACCTCGGCCGGCGTCAGGCGCGGGTACAGCATGACGAGCAGCGTCGCGCCGATGGCGCCCGCCCCGATCGACGACACGGTCACGAGCGTACCCAGCACCGCACCGGACACGACCGTGGCAACGACGAGGCTGCGGCCCTGCAGCTGGCGCGACGGCTTGGCGTGCACCCAGGCGAGCATCTTGCCGCGGAACAGGATAGCGACGACGGTCAGCAGCACGGACACGGCGATCGAATACCGGATCACCTTGCCGAGGGACGCGTTGAGCGGGCCGAAGTATTGCAGCGCGAGCGTGGCGACGAGCGCGGCCGGCAGCGCGCCGAGGCACAGGCGGCCGACGATATCCCAGTGCACGGTTCCGCGCACACGGTGGGTGACGGTGCCGGCGGTCTTGGTGATCGAGGCGAAGGCGAGGTCGGTGCCGACGGCGACGGATGGCGTGACGCCGAACAGCAGCGTCAACAGCGGCGTCATCAGCGAACCGCCGCCGACCCCGGTCATGCCGACCAGCAGGCCAACGGCGAATCCCGACAGAATGTATTGAATGGACATGCTTTACCCCCAGAATGGCTCCAAGGGTAATGGTCCTCAGCCGCAAAACAAACAACACGTTCCTTATTTGCTTATGCGGCCTTTGATGTGCCGGGTTACTTGTTCGGCTGCGGGGTCAGACGGAGATACGGCTTCGGCGCGTTGAAACCCTTCGGATATTTCTGCTTGAGCTGCTCCGGATCCTGAATGGTCAGCGGGATGATCACGTCATCGCCGTCTTTCCAGTTGCCCGGCGTCGCGACGGTGTAGCCGTCGGTCAGTTGCAGGGCGTCGATCACGCGCAGCACTTCGTCGAAGTTGCGGCCCGTGCTCATCGGGTAGGTGATGATCAGGCGCACTTTCTTGGCCGGATCGATCACGAACAGCGAGCGCACGGTCGCGGTGGCCGACTGGTTCGGGTGGATCATGTCGTACAGTTGCGAGACCGATTTGTCGGCGTCGGCGATGATCGGGAAGCCGACGACGGTCTGCTGGGTTTCCTCGATATCCTTGATCCAGGCCTTGTGCTGCTCGGCCGGGTCGACGGACAGTGCGATCGCCTTGACGTTGCGCTTGTCGAATTCCGGCTTCAGTTTCGCGGTCAGGCCGAGCTCGGTGGTGCACACCGGCGTGAAGTCGGCCGGGTGCGAGAACAGCACCACCCACGAATCGCCCGCCCACTCGTGGAAGCGGATGCGGCCGATGGTGGAATCCTGTTCGAAATCCGGAGCCGTGTCGCCCAGGCGTAAAGTCATCTTGTTCTCCTTGGTGTGAGAGGTACGTCAGAAAAAGCGGTTGTACAGGACGACGGCCCAGGTCGCGCCCGCCATCGTGATCGCCAGCGCCACCGCCGCGCTGCCCAGGTCCTTGGCGGCCTTGGACAGCGGGTGACGTTCCAGCGACACGCGGTCGACGACGGCCTCGATGGCCGCATTGATCAGCTCGACGAGCAGCACGAGTCCCAGCACGGCGATCAGCGCCAGTTTCTGGAACGCCGAAATCTTCAGCAGCAGCGCGACGACGGTGAGCGGCACCGCGACCATCACCTCCTGCCGGAATGCGTGCTCGTTCTTCCAGGCGGTCTGGAAGCCCTGCATCGAATAGCGGAACGCGCCCGCGATACGGCCGAGGCCCCCCTTACTCTTGAACTCGCTGCTCGGTTGATCCATGTATGTTCGACAATCTGTACAGAACCGCCATTATGCCCATACAGCTCGGCCCATACGCAACATCATTACCTAATATTTTCACATTATGGTATAAAGTAGAGAAATATACCGCACTGCACCAACCACATCATGAAAATGGAAAACCCTGAACCGGCAAAGACTTCCATCCAGGTGATCGAGCGCATGGTGGCCCTGCTCGACGTGCTGGCCAGTTATCCCGACCCCGTCAGCCTCAAGGAATTGTCGAAGATCTCGGGCCTGCACCCGTCGACGGCGCACCGCATCCTGAACGACATGGTCGTGACGCGTTTCGTCGACCGCGTGGAACCGGGCACCTACCGCCTCGGCATGCGCCTCCTCGAACTGGGCAACGTGGTCAAGAGCCGGCTGTCCGTGCGCGAGGCGGCCGTCGACCTGATGCGGGCGCTGCACAACAAGACCAAGCAGACCGTCAACCTGTCGGTGCGCCAGGGCGACGAGATCGTCTACATCGACCGCGCCTTCTCCGAGCGCTCCGGCATGCAGGTCGTGCGCGCGATCGGCGGCCGCGGCCCGCTGCACCTGACGTCGACCGGCAAGCTGTTCCTGTCGATCGACGAACCGAAAGCGATCCGCGCCTATGCCACGCGCACGGGCCTCGCGGGCCACAACAAGAACTCGATCACGGACCTGACGCGCCTGGAGCGCGAACTGTCGCTCGTGCGCGCCCGCGGCTATGCGCGCGACAACGAGGAGCTGGAACTGGGTGTGCGCTGCATGGCCGCCGGCATCCACGACGACAGCGGCAAGCTGGTCGCGGGCCTGTCGATTTCGGCGCCGGCGGACCGCCTGCAGGACGAGTGGCTGGAAGATCTGGTGAACACGGCGGCGCAGATTTCCGCGACCCTGGGCCACCGGGTCGGCGGGGCCGCCTGACCCTTACTGGACGACCGGCGCGGCCGCCCCGGCGGACACCGACGCCGGCACCGCCGCCGACACGGTCACGGGAACCCCCGCAGCCGCTGTGCCCGACATACTGGCTGGCAAGGCGGCCGGCTTGAGGGCTTCGAGCCAGCGGCGCATGCGGCCCGCATCCGCGGTACGCGACTGCTTGCCCTTCGAATCGAGGAATACCATGATCACGTTGCGGCCCTGGATCATGGCCTGCATCACGAGGCAGCGCCCTGCTTCGTTGATGAAGCCCGTCTTCTGCAGGCCGATGTTCCAGTCGGGCGACGCGACGAGGTAGTTGGTGTTGTGGTACTGCAGCGCCCGGCCGCTCGCCTGCACGACGTAGTTCGGATCCGTCGTGTACTGGCGCAGCAGCGGTTCCTGGTGCGCCACTTTTACAAGCTTGGCCAGGTCGCGCGCGCTGGAAATGTTCTGGCTCGACAGGCCGCTCGAATCCACGTAATGCGTGTCATTCATGCCGAGTTCGCGCGCTTTCGCATTCATCGCTTCGACGAAGGCATTGATCCCGCCCGGATAATTGCGGCCAAGCGCGGCGGCGGCGCGGTTTTCGGAGCTCATCAGCGCGATATGCAGCAGGTTGCCGCGCGTCATGCGCGCGCCGACGGGCAGGCGCGAGCTGGTGTACTTGTGGCGGTCGACGTCGGCGTCGGTGATCGTCAGCACCTCGTCCAGGTCCTGCTGGGCCTCGACGACGAGCAGGCCCGTCATCAGCTTGGTGATCGAAGCGATCGGCAGCGCGACGGCGGCATTCTTTTCGAACAGGACTTCCGAGCTCTGCTGGTCCAGCACGTACGCGACGTTCGAACGCAGGTCGAGCGGATCATGCGTGCGGCTCAGGCCGGCGATGTCGCCCGCGCTGAGCATGGCGACGGCGGGCGCGGCGCGGCGGACGCGCTGGACGACGACGCGGCGCTTGCCATGGACCATTTCGATGCGGCGCACCATGCGCCGGCGGTTGTCGTCCGCGATGACCTTGGCCAGGTTGGTGCGCTTGGCCTTGACGCGCTTGGTCGCGGCCGCATGACCCTTGTGCTTGGTCGCGGCTGCGGCGGGTTCGAGCACGAACATCATGGAAATGGCGGCTGCCAACGCGAGCTTGAGCATCTGAAAATCCTTGAACGCGAACTGAAGAGCACTGAATGCAGTGTAGCGGATGACGATGGGAGCGCAAGTGCGCACCCGACGACTGTACCATCTACGCCCATTTTTTTCTACAACGCAAAACGCGATGCGTTGTAGAAATCTCTTGGTTTTTCAATAGCTTGCGAAGGCAAGTATAGCGTGCTAGTCCAGAAAGCGGGCAAATGCCGACACCGGCTCGCGCTCCGTCACCAGCGTATTTTCGACCTTGCCCGGGTCGGCGAACCCCAGCGCCATGCCGCACACGATCATCTCGTTTTCAGGCAGACCAAGCTCATCGGAAATGATGCGATGGAATTGCGTGAACGCGGCCTGCGGACAGGTGTCGAGACCGCGGCCGCGCGCGGCGACCATGATGTTCTGCAGGAACATGCCATAGTCGAGCCAGGAGCCCTGCGCCATGATGCGGTCGATGGTGAAGATCATGCCCACGGGCGCGTCGAAGAAGCGGTAGTTGCGGCCGTGCTGGGCCGCCATGCCGGCCTTGTTGTCGCGCGTGAGGCCCAGCAGCGCATATAAATCCCAGCCGACCTTGCGGCGCCGGTCGACGAACGGCGACACCCATTCGCGCGGGTAGTATGCGTATTCCTCGACGTGTTCGCGGTTCTGCGCCGGGTCCGCGTAAGCGGCAAGGATGCGGTCGGACAGGCGTGCCTTCGCGGCGCCCGTCAGCACGTGGACCTTCCACGGCTGGGTGTTCGTGCCGGACGGCGCCCGCGCCGCCACTTCCAGGATCGCCTCGACGTCCTCGCGCGCGACCGGCGTCTCCAGATACGCGCGGATCGAACGCCGCGACGTGATGGCGGCGTCCACCGCCTGTTGTTGTGCGCTCGTGATCATGCAGTCTCCTTTATTTTTTGACGACGAATGCGACGCCCAGCACCGCGACGACCATGCCGGCCAGGCCGAGCATGGTGAGCTTTTCGCCGAACATCAGCCAGGCCATCAGGGCGGTGGTGGGCGGCGTCAGGTACAGCAGGCTCGTCACGCGGGTCGCGTCGTTGCGGCTGATGAGGCGGAACAACAGGAAGATGGCGCCGATCGACAGCGCCAGGATCGCCCACAGCAGCGCCCCCACGAATTGCGGCGTCCACTGGATGTTCTCCATGCGCGGGCCGAAGCCTTCCAGCAGGACGGCGAACGGCAGCAGCGCGAGCACGGATGTCGCGTACTGGATCACCGTGCCGGTGCGCAGGTCGAATTGCGGACAGAAGCGTTTCTGGTACATCGTGCCCGCCGTGATCGACAGCAGGGCCAGCACGCACAGCGCGATCGCGGACGGTGCCAGTCCGTTCAGGTGGATCTTCGCGGCCACGACGAGGCCGACGCCGCACAACCCGAGTCCCAGCCCCAGCCATTGGCGCGGCCGCACTTTTTCGCCGATGAGCGGCGCGGCGATGGCCGTCAGGATCGGCTGCATGCCCACGATCAGCGCGGACAGCCCGGCCGGCATGCCGAGCTTGATCGCGCCCCACACGCCGCCCAGGTAGCCCGCCTGCAGCAGCAGTCCGGCGAACGCGACGTGGTGGATGCGTCCGCGCGGCCAGGCGGCGCCCGTCAACAGCACGACGGGCAGCAGGATGAGGACGGCACCCAGGCAGCGCAGGATGAGGAAGGACATCGGCGGCGCGTACGGCAACCCGTATTTCGCGGCGATGAAACCGGTGCTCCAGAGGACAACGAAAAACAGCGGCATCGGTCGAATGATCATTCGGCAAGTCTAGCATGGCTGACCTTACTCGTTTGTCCTTGCTGCAAAGCACTAAAGTGTTGTAACGGCGCAAACAAAAATGGCGCAAACGTTTGTATCTATTGATCTTACTCAAGAGAGTGCGGTTGAATTGTGCGACGCATCAAAAGTGCTTGACGCATAATCGAAAACCGGGAAAAATGACTTCATGTTGCGGCGCACAATCAACGCGCCTTACAAGCAGTCCAGAGTTTTTCCCTGTTTCATCGCTTCACTGGTCCATGCAGGTGTCCCAAGACGCCTGAAAAGCAAAGTTCATAACGATCCATTACTGGAGAACCATATGTTTGCATTCCCTGAGCAGTTTTCGAACGCGACCAAAGCCAACCTCGAATCCCAGTTCGCCCTGTTTTCGGCCCTGACCTCCAAGACCTTCGAAGGCGTGGAAAAGCTGGTGGACCTGAACATCAACACCGTCAAGGCCGCCATCGAAGACTCGTCGGCAACCACGCGTCAGCTGCTGGCTGTCAAGGATGCCCAGGAATTCTTCGCCGTGTCGGCTTCGCAAGCCCAACCGGCTGCTGAAAAAGCCCTGGCCTACAGCCGCCAGGTGGCATCGATCGCCGCCGACACCGGCGCCGAGTTCTCGAAAGCCGCCGAAAGCCAGTTCGCTGAAGTCAACCGCAAGGTGATCTCGCTGGTCGACGAAGTGACCAAGAACGCCCCGGCCGGTTCGGAGACCTATGTCTCGGCCCTGAAAACCGCCATCAGCAACGCCAACGCCGGCTACGAGCAGTTCACCAAGACGACCAAGCAGGCCGTCGAGGCGATCGAATCGAACCTGAACGCCGCCGTGTCGCAGTTCACGCAAGCCACCCGCAAGGCTGGCGCTGCCGCCAACTCGGCTGCTGCTGCCTAAGCTGTAAGTTTTACACCGCGCTGCTTCCCCTCCTGGAAGCCGAACGGCCCGGACCGCGCAAGCGGTTCCGGGCCGTTCGTTATGTTGCTACCGGATTTATTCGCCGAGGTAAGCTACCTGAACGCGCGGATCATGCAGCATGTCGAGCGCATTCCCCGTCATCGTGATCGCGCCCGACTCCATCACATAAGCGCGGTGCGCCGCCTGCAGCGCCAGCTTTGCGTTCTGTTCCACGAGCAGGACCGTGATGCCCTGCTTCGACACGTCGCGGATCACCTCGAAGATCTTCTCGACCATGATCGGCGCGAGGCCCATCGACGGCTCGTCCAGCAGCAGCAGGGTCGGATGGCACATCAGCGCGCGCGCCATCGCCAGCATCTGCTGCTCGCCGCCGGACAGCGTGCCGGCCAGTTGAGCGGATCTCTCCTTCAGGCGCGGGAACACCGTGTACCACTTCTCGATGTCGGCCTCGATCCCGGCCTTGTCGTTGCGCGTGTACGCTCCCATCAGCAGGTTTTCGTGGATCGTCATGCGCGTGAACACGCCGCGGCCTTCCGGCACCATCGCGAGCTTCTGCTCGACGAGCTTGAACGATTTGTTGGCATTCAGCGCCTGGCCGAGATAGGTGATCGTGCCTTCGACCTTGCACGGCGGCAGCGTGCCCGTGATCGCCTTCAGGGTCGTCGTCTTGCCCGCGCCGTTGGCGCCGATCAGCGTGACGAGTTCGCCGCGGTTGACTTCCAGGTCGATCCCTTTGACGGCCTTGATGCCACCGTACGCCACCTTCAGGCCGGAAATTTTCAAGACATTATCGGCCATCAGTGGGCACCTCCAAGATAGGCTTCGATGACGGCCTGGTTCTTCTGGATCTCGGCCGGCAGCCCTTCCGCGATCAGCTTGCCGTACTCCAGCACCGAGATGCGGTCGCACAGCCCCATCATGAGTTTCACGTCGTGTTCGATCAGCAGGATCGTGATGCCCGCGCCCTGGATCTTGACCAGCAGTTCGCGCAGCGCCACCTTTTCCGTCGCATTCATGCCGGCAGCGGGCTCGTCCAGCGCGAGCAGCTTTGGTTCCGTCGCCAGTGCGCGCGCGATTTCCAGCCGGCGCTGGTCGCCGTACGACAGGAAGCGCGCCGTGCGCTGGGCGAACTGCCCGATGCCGACGAAGTCCAGTAACTCCTGCGCGCGGGCGCGGATCGCGGCCTCTTCCCGGCGCGCGGCGCCGTGGCGGAAGATGGCGCCGAACACGCCCTGGTGCGTGCGCACGTGGCGTCCGACCATCACGTTTTCCAGCGCGGACATTTCACCGAACAGGCGGATGTTCTGGAACGTGCGCGCGATGCCGGCCTTGGCGACGGCGTGCGGCGCGGACGGAGAATATGGCTTGCCGTCCAGCTCGAATGTGCCCGTGTCCGGTTGATAGAGACCCGTGATCACGTTGAAGAACGTCGTCTTGCCGGCGCCGTTCGGGCCGATCAGGCCATAGATCTGGCCTTTCATGATCTTGATGCCGACGTCCGTCAGGGCTTGCAGGCCGCCGAAGCGTTTATTGACGCCGGAGATGTTCAGCAGGATGTCGCTCATGCTTCGCTCTCTTCTTTTTCGTCCTTGGCGAGGGCGGCCGCCGGGCGGTCTTCCTTGACCGGCGACGGCCACAGGCCCGCCGGACGGTTCAGCATGATCAACACCATGGCCAGGCCGTACAGCAGCTGGCGCAGCACCTCGGCCTCGATGACGACCTTGCCGAACAGCGCCTGCTGCGCCGGCTCGACGACGTGGCGCAGCACTTCCGGCAACGCGGCCAGCAGCACGCCGCCCATCACGACGCCGGGGATGTGGCCGATGCCGCCCAGCACGACCATCGCCAGCACGGCGATGGATTCCGTCAGCGAGAACGATTCCGGAGACACGAAACCCTGGAACGCGGCGAACATGGCGCCGGCCACGCCGCCGAACGACGCGCCCATCGAGAACGCGAGCAGTTTGACGTTGCGGGTGTTGATGCCCATCGCCTTCGCGGCGATCTCGTCTTCGCGGATCGCGACCCAGGCACGGCCGAGGCGCGAATGCTGCAGGCGGCTCGTCATGAAGATCGTCACGATGCACAGCAGCAGGAACAGGAAGTAGTACGCGTTGACGGACGGGATCCCGAAACCGCCGATGTACACCGTCGCGCGCGAACCCGCCTCGCCGGCCAGGGACACGCCGAAGATCCGGATCGGATCGATCAGGTTGATGCCTTGCGGGCCGTTGGTGAAATTGATCGGATCGTTCAGGTTGTTCATGAAGATCCGGATGATCTCGCCGAAGCCCAGGGTCACGATCGCGAGATAGTCGCCGCGCAGTTTCAGCGTGGGCGCACCCAGCAGCGCGCCGAACAGCGCGGCCGTCAGCGCCGCCAGCGGCACGACGAACCAGACGGACAAGTGGATGCCGTTGGTACGCACGTCCTCGCCGAAGGTGCGCACGATGGCGTCCTGCAGCTCGGGGTGGTAGTTCACGACGGATTCCAGCAGCGCGGCGAACTGCGGCGACGCGAGCAGGCCCGTCAGGTAGGCGCCGACGGCGAAGAACGCGATATAGCCCAGGTCGAGCAGGCCGGCGAAGCCGACGACGATATTCAGGCCCAGCGCCAGCATGATGTACAGCAGCGCCATGTCGAGGATGCGCACCCACGAGTTGCCGAACTGGGCAGCCACGAATGGGAAGATGAGCATCACGGCCAGCAGCACGGCCATGCTGGCGTACGACTGGCGCGGTTTGTGGACGGTGTCGAAAGTCAGGAGAGCCATGGATATATCTCCTTACGCGCGGTCGGCCACGCGCTCGCCCATGATGCCGGACGGACGCACGGTCAGCACGAGGATCAGCACGACGAACGCGAAGATGTCCTGGTAGTGGCTGCCGAGGAAGCCGCCGGTCAGGTCGCCGATATAGCCGGCGCCGAGGCTTTCGATAATGCCCAGGACGATCCCGCCGATCATGGCGCCGTAGATATTGCCGATACCACCCAGCACGGCCGCCGAGAATGCCTTCATGCCCGGCACGGTGCCCATCGCGAACTGGATCGACGCATAATTCGCGCCCCACATCACGCCGGCGACGGCTGCCAGCGCGGCGCCGAGGGCGAACGTGGCGACGATGACGCGGTTGGAGTCCACGCCCATCAGCCCGGCCACGCGCGGATTTTCGGCGACGGCGCGCATCGCGCGGCCCATCCGGGTCTTCTCGACGAGGAAGACAAGGCCGACCATCGCGGCGGCGGCCAGCACGAGCAGCAGCACCTGCGTGTGCGAGATCACGGCGCCGCCGACATTGACCGGGTCGGACGACAGCAGTTGCGGGAACGGCAGCGGGCTGCGGCCCCAGATCATCATGGCGAACGTCTGCAGCAGGATCGACACGCCGATCGCGGTGATCAGGGGCGCCAGGCGCGGTGCGTTGCGCAGGCGGCGGTAGGCGATGCGTTCGATGAGGACGTTCACGAGCATCGTGACGGGGATGGCGCCGACGATGGCGATGGCCAGCTGCACGCCGCCGGGCAGGCCGGGAAAGACGCCGTCCAGCAGTTTCAGGATCGACAGGCCGACCATGGCGCCGATCATCAGCACGTCGCCGTGGGCGAAGTTGATGAGGTTGAGCACGCCGTAGACCATCGTGTAGCCGAGTGCGACGAGCGCATACATGCTGCCCAGCACCAGCCCGTTCAGGATCTGTTGGACAAAAGTTTCCATGCTTGTGTGGTTTCCTTTCGAACTAACAAAAACGGCACCCGTGGTACGAGTGCCGCCAGTCAAGCTACATAATTCCGGACGTCATCATAACAGATGCGTTCTTCGGATTTACACGTCGCGCAGGGTCACCACCGGCATGGTCAGATCGCGCTTGTCCTTGAAAAACGCGACGTCGAACAGGGCCGCGGCACCGACGACATCCTTGCCGATGCGGCGCAACAAGGTCGCTGCCGCCTCGATCGTGCCGCCCGTGGCCAGCACGTCGTCGACGATCAGCACGCGCCGGCCCTTGATGCGCTCCGGCTGGATCTCGATCGTGGCGCTGCCGTACTCGCGCTGGTAATCGATGCCGATCGCGGCGCCCGGCAGCTTGCCCGGTTTGCGCGCCATCGCGAAGCCGATGCCGCGCTGGTACGCGAGCGCGCCCGCGAGCATGAAGCCGCGCGCATCCATCGCGAGGAGGAAGTCGACGTCGAGGTGGGCCGTGCGTTCGGTCAGCGCGTCGATGGCGAGCTGCCAGTGGGTCGGATTGTCGAAGACGCAGCCCACGTCGATGAAGTTGACGCCCGGTTCCGGGTAATCCTGGAAGAATTCCAGCGGAATGGCGTCGAAACCGGAGGGCGAGCGCGGTCGCAGGTCGAATACGTTCATCGGATCGATCAGGCAGCGGCCGCCTTGCCGCCGTCCAGGCCCTTGGGTAGCGGGAACGTGACGTTCTCTTCGACGCCCTCGAGCGCGCGCACGCTGGCGGCGCCCAGTTCCTTCAGGCGCTCGATGACGGCTTGCACGAGCACTTCCGGGGCCGACGCGCCGGCCGTGACGCCGATGCGCTTCTTGCCGGCGATCCAGGCCGGATCGATGCCGGCGGCGTTGTCGACCATGTGGGCCGGCGTGCCCATCTTGTCCGCCACTTCGCGCAGGCGGTTCGAGTTCGAGCTGTTCGGGCTGCCGACGACGATCACGACTTCCACCTGGGGCGCCATGAATTTCACGGCTTCCTGGCGGTTCGTCGTGGCGTAGCAGATGTCGCCCTTCTTCGGCTCGACGATGTTCGGGAAACGGGCCTTGAGCGCGGTGATGATTTCCGCGGTGTCGTCGACGGACAGGGTCGTCTGCGACACATAGGCCAGCAGGTCGGGATTGGCGACGTTCAGCTTCGCCACGTCGTCGACCGTCTCGACGAGGTGCATGCCCTCTTCCGCCTGGCCCATCGTGCCCTCGACTTCCGGGTGGCCGGCGTGGCCGATCATGACGATCTCGGCGCCCTGCTTGCGCATCTTGGCCACTTCCACGTGCACCTTGGTGACGAGCGGGCACGTGGCGTCATAGACCTTCAGGCCGCGCGACTCGGCTTCCTCGCGCACGGCCTTCGACACGCCGTGCGCGGAAAACACGAGCGTGTTGCCGGCCGGGACGTCGTCCAGGTCTTCGATGAAGATGGCGCCCTTGTTGCGCAGGTCGTTGACGACGTAGGCGTTGTGGACGATTTCGTGGCGCACGTAGATGGGCGCGCCGAACTGCTGCAGGGCACGCTCGACGATCTCGATCGCACGGTCGACGCCGGCGCAGAAGCCGCGCGGCTGGGCTAACAGGATCTCGTTTTCCATGTATCGGTGATGGGCTGTGGTCAGAGGACGGAAATCAGCTGGACTTCGAACTTCAGCGGCTGGCCGGCCAGCGGATGGTTGAAGTCGAACACGGCGTCGTCGGCGCGCAGTTCGCGCAGCACGCCGGCAAAACGGCCGCCGCCCGGCGCGCGGAAGTCGACGAGGTCGCCGACCTGGTAATCGGCATCCGGTTCCGAATTCTCGTCCAGGGTCTTTTTCGTCACGACCTGGATCAGGTCGGGATTGCGCTCGCCGAATCCTTCGGCAGGCGTCAGGTCGAACGTCGTGTGCGTGCCTTCGGCCAGGCCGAGCAGGCGCTGCTCGAGGAACGGGGCGAGCTGGCCCTGGCCCAGCAGCAGGGTGGCCGGGGTGCTGCCGAAGGTCGTGACGATGTCGTTACCGTCGGCGGTGGCAAGACGGTAATGGAGGGTCAGGTACGACGATTCGGTGACGACGGGAGCGTTAGTGGAGGACATTGTTGCGTGTTCGGTTGACGTGCAAACCGCTATTGTAAGCCACCCGTGCCCGTCCCGCCTCAGCTGTCGCGCTCAGTTGTTGCGATTTCTGTCGCCGATCAGTTGCACTTGCAAAAACGTCACCGTCACCGGCTTGCGCCTGCCCAAACCGTCCCATTCCCATCGCGCGAATAATGCACGGTCTTGCATGGAGGGCTCGGATGGGAATCGAAGACTGGCCGGAGCAGACCCGGCCGCGCGAACGGCTCGTACGCGAAGGGGCGCAGGCGTTGTCGGATCCGGAACTGCTGGCACTGCTGCTGCGCGTGGGTGTGCGCGGCAAGAGCGCGGTGGAACTGGGCCGCGACATCCTGCAACACTTCGGCTCGCTGCACGGCCTGTTCGGCGCGACCCTGGGCGATTGTGCCGAGGTGCACGGCCTCGGCATGGCGAAATATGCGCAATTGCAGGCCGTGATGGAACTGGCCCGGCGCGCCATCGCCGAGCAATTGCAGGCGGGAGAGGCGTTCGGCTCGCCCGAGCTCGTCAAGCGCTACCTGCGCATCAAGCTGGGCGGCCAGCGCCATGAATCCTTCGTCGTCCTGTTCCTGGACGTCAAACATCGCCTGATCGCCGACCGCGAACTGTTCCGCGGCACGCTCACGCAGACGAGCGTCTACCCGCGCGAAGTCGTCATCGAGGCGCTGGACTACAACGCGGCCAGCGTGATCCTCGCACACAACCACCCGTCCGGCCTGCCGGAGCCGAGCGACGCCGACCTGCGCCTGACGGGCGCCCTGGTGAAGGCGCTCAGTCTCGTGGACATCCGCGTGCTCGACCATTTCATCGTCGCCGGACCGCTCGTCCATTCCTTCGCGGAACATGGGCAGATCTGAGCTCATCTGAGCTAATATGAGTTCATGTCCCTCCATATCCTTGCCCTCTGCGGCAGCCAGCGTAGCCGTTCGATGAGCGGCGGCCTGCTGCGCGCCTGCCGCGAACTCGCGCCCGCCGGCGTCGTCATCGACCTCTTCGAACACCACAAGGACTTCCCCTTGTTCAATCCCGAGCGCACCGATATCCCGTCCGGCGTGCGCGCGCTGCAGGAAGCGATCACGGCGGCCGATGCCCTCCTCATCGCCAGCCCCGAGTACGCGCACGGCGTCTCGGGCACCATCAAGAACACGCTGGACTGGGTCGTGAACCACGCGCCGTTCGCGGAAAAGCCGGTGGCCGTGCTGAACCCGTCGTATCAATCCTTTCACGCGGACGAAGCGCTGAAAGAGACGCTACGCACGATGTCGGCCGACCTCGTCCTCGACGCCTGCCTGCGCATTCCCGTCATCGGCTCGCGCGTCGACCCGGACCACATTGCGTCCGAACCACGCTTCGCGGCGCCGATCACCAGCGCGCTGCAGGCGCTCGTCGCGCATGTCGGACGCGCGAATAACAGTGTGTAAACAAGCCCTTACGAAGCAAACATTGCGAAAGTTCACGATTGTTAAATCCAGTCGATTTATTGATTAACAATTTTTTTCCGCAAGTTGTTGATTACTCGACGGTTTTCAAGCTATACTCTCGTTTTTCCGATTGTGGAAGTTTATTCAAGGAGTGCGCTATGGCACGTGTTTGCCAAGTTACTGGCAAGGGTCCGATGGTTGGCAACAACGTCTCCCACGCCAACAACAAAACCAAGCGTCGTTTTCTGCCGAACCTGCAGAACCGCCGCATCTTCGTAGAATCCGAAAACCGCTGGGTCTCCCTGCGTATTTCGAACGCCGGCCTGCGCGTCATCGACAAGCTCGGCATCGACGCTGTGCTGGCCGACCTGCGCGCCCGCGGCGAGAAAATCTAATTAGGGAGTCATCATGGCAAAAACTGGCCGCGACAAGATCAAACTGGAATCGACCGCAGGTACCGGTCACTTCTACACCACGACCAAGAACAAGCGCACGATGCCGGCGAAGATGGAAATCACCAAATTCGACCCGAAAGCTCGTAAGCACGTGGTCTACAAAGAAACCAAGATCAAGTAATCTGGTTCTTTTCAAAAAAAGCCGCCCGCTTCACTGCGCGCGGCTTTTTTGTTTTTCTGAGCCATTGATTGGGGTCATTTGATTGGCTCGCCCGCCTCGTTATAGTCGATTGTCCACTTTCGCTGGAGAATTGCATGACGTGGCCTACCCGGTTGTCGCTCCTGCCTGCCCTGGCCGCCTTTGCCGTCCTGGCCGCCTGCTCCACGCCCTATCGTCCACCCGTCGTCGTGCATGACAGCGCGACCTTTCCCGGCATCGCCAGCATGGTCGCGGAAGCCGGCGCGCGGCCGGTCGACGTGCTCCTCGTCCACGGCATGTGCACCCACGATACGGGCTGGGCCGAGCGCCAGATCGACCGCATCACGGGCGTCGTCGAGGACCACGCGCCGGCGCCTGCCAGTGCCGCTGCACCACCGCGCGTGGAAGTCGTCGAGCGCACGCGCAGGCTCGCCGGCGGCACGGTGCGCTTCCACGCCCTCGTGTGGTCGCCGCTGACGGCCGGGCTGAAGCACCAGCTCGACGTCGACATGACGGACAAGCCGACGGATTGCACCGCGGCCGGCGCTTGCCGGCCGAAGCGCGCCTGGCTGAACGGCTACGTCAAGGACCGCCTGCTGAACGACTGCCTGTCCGACGCCGTCATCTACCAGGGAGAAAGCCACGTCGCGATCCGCGACGCGATGGTGCGGACAATCGTGCAGGTGCTCGAGAAGGATCCGGACAGCGAGGCCCCCCTCGTCGTCGTCGCGGAAAGCCTGGGCAGCAAGATGCTGTTCGACGCGCTGAGCGCCATGCTGGAATCGTGGCAGCCGCAGACGCGGACGCTGGGCCAGCAGGCCGCGCGCCGGCTGGGGCTGCTGTTCATGGCCGGCAACCAGTTGCCCATCCTGGGCCTGGCGGAGCAGCGGGCGATCGCGACGCAGGACATGCGCGTAGGCGACATACGGGTGGCCGACGCTTTGCAGCGCTTCCTCGACCTGCGCCGGCGCCAGCCCAACCGCCGCGCGGAAACCCTGCAGCGACTGGCCGTCGTCGCCTTCACCGATCCGAACGATTTGCTGTCGTACCGCCTGCTGCCCGCCCGCTACACGGCACCGGACGTGGCCGTGGCGGACGTGCTCGTGTCGAACGACCGCACCTGGCTGGGCGTGATCGAGAACCCGATGACGGCGCACCTCGATTACCTGGCGAATCCGGACGTGGGGATCATGATCGCGTGCGGACAGCCCCGCGTGACGGGGTGCAGATAGAAAAACGGCTCCCGCAGGAGCCGTTCTTGCTCAGGTCATCGACCGCTTACGCATAGCTGCGCAGGCGCATCGAAAACTCTTGCAGTGCCTTGATGCCCGACGCTTCGGCGCGGGTGCACCAGTCCTGCAGCTGGTGCAGCAACTGGTCGCGGGTCGAGTGCGAGCGTTCCCAGATCGCGCCCAGTTCCACGCGCATCTGGTGCATCGTTTCCAGGGCTTTGCTGTGCTGGAACAGTTCGACCAGCTGCGCCTGCTGCGGCGCCTGCAGCTTGGCCGGTTCGCGCTGCATCAGCTTGCGCGAGCTCTTCAGGAAGCGGGATTCCAGCTCGGCTTTTTGCTTCAGGTGCTCCACTTCTTCGCGGAACGCATACTTGACGGACTTGGCGTATTTCGCCATCACGTCGTAGCGGTTGGCGATGACGGCCTGCAGGGTGTCGAAGTCGGCTTCCAGCTTGTTCTTTTGCAGTTTCGGCTTCGGAATGGTCTTCTTGACCTTGGCCAGGCCCACCATTTCCATCATGCGGATGTACGCCCAGCCGATGTCGAACTCGTACCACTTGCTCGACAGCTTGGCCGACGTGGCGAACGTATGGTGGTTGTTGTGCAGCTCTTCACCGCCGATGATGATGCCCCATGGCATGATGTTCCGGGCCGCGTCGTTGCAGTCGTAGTTGCGGTAGCCCCAGTAGTGGCCGATACCGTTGATGATGCCGGCCGCCGTGATCGGGATCCACAGCATCTGCACGGCCCAGATCGTGATGCCGGCAACGCCGAACAGCGCGACGCTCAGCGGCAGCAGCATCGACACACCCAGCCAGCTGTACTTCGTGTACAGGTTGTTCTCGATCCAGTCGTTCGGGCAGCCGTGGCCGTACTTGTCCAGCGTTTCCTGGTTCTTCGTTTCGGCGCGATACAGCTCCGCGCCACGCAGCAACACTTCCTTGATGCCGCGCGTCACCGGGCTGTGCGGGTCATCGACCGTCTCGCACTTGGCATGGTGCTTGCGGTGCACCGCAGCCCATTCCTTGGTCACCTGGCCCGTGGTCAGCCACAGCCAGAAACGGAAGAAGTGGCTCGGGATCGGATGCAGGTCCAGCGCGCGGTGCGCCTGGTGGCGATGCAGGTAAATCGTCACGCCGGCGATCGTGATGTGCGTGACGACCAGCGTGTACACGACCATCTGCCAGACCGACAGGTCGAACAGACCGCCATCCAGGAAGGACAGCACGGCGTGCAGGATGTTGCTGAGAAAATTCATCGATACTCCACTAAGGATGAGAGGATGCTGTTCTTTCTATGGAACAGTCACTATGACAAGAGTGTCACGCGTTAGTGCGTGACGCAAAGATGCATTTTACGCGTAACCGGTGCCGCACGGCACGCTGTGACGCAATCAACGCGCTCCCGGCCAGGAATTCTGCGCGGGCTGCGTGATCCGCGCCACAACCGATGCTATATGGGAGTCGAGGAGGCGGGTATCAACAGATGGAAAGCCCAATTTGACGGTACCAGACTGCACCAGGGCATACACCTTTTTATTGATTTCCGAAACAACACCGCCCTGCCCGTTCTCCGGATCGGCGATCCAGAAACCCAGGTCGAGCTCGTAGCCGTCGGGACCGAAGCGCGACAACGAAATGCCGGGCGCCGGATCTTCCAGCACGCGCGGCGTGCCGACCGCCTGCGCCACCAGCAATGGCATCACCTGGTCCAGGTCGGAGCCGTAGGCGACCGTGATCTTCGTCGATGCACGCACCCTGCGCGTCGTCAGCGACTGGTTCTGCACAGGGCCGGAAATGAGTAACTCGTTCGGCAACACGGTCTCGACGCCGTCCAGGCCCTGCAGCACCGTGTAGCGCGTGTTGATCTGGGTGACCTTGCCAGTGAACGTGCTGACCGTGATCATGTCGCCGATGGACAGGCTCCGTTCGAGCAGGATGATGAAGCCGGACACGTAGTTGCTGGCAATCCGCTGCATGCCGAGACCGAGGCCGACGCCCAGGGCGCCGCCGAACACGGACAGCACGGTCAAGTCGATGCCGACCAGGTTCAGGCTCAGCAGAACGGCGCCGACGATCATCAGCGCGCGGCCCAGGCGCGCCAGCGCCACCCGCAGCGAGCTGTGCAGTGCGTGCACGCCCATCAACCGTTCTTCCAGCGCGGCGCCGGCCCACAGGGCCAGCATCAGCATCACGACGACGGACGCGACGGCCTGCGCGATGTCGGCCAGGGTGACGCTGTTGGATTTCTTCGGGCCGAACTGGATCTTGTAGCTGTCGAGGAAATCGAAGATATCCGGCCACAGGCCCGTGATGTACAACGCCACCGCCAGCCACGCGACGAGCGCGAAGATCTTTTCGAATGTGACGAGCGTCTGCCCGAGCTGTCCGCGGCGCGCGAACACGCGGCGCAGCAGGTAGAACACGAGGCGGATGGCGGCCAGCGACCAGAACACGGGGATCGCCACCTTGACGATGTTCGTGTGGAAGTGGGTCTTGGTCAGCACCACCTGCGCCAGGTACAGCAGGCCGACGACGAGCAGCGGCGCCACGACGCGCGTAAAACTTTCCACGCCCGTGTGCAGCAGGCTGCCGTCCTCGCCGCGGCGGCGGCGCCACCACACGCGGACCAGTTGCGCGCTGAGCCAGCCGAACAGGATGGAAGCGACGATGGACCCGACCTGCCACGGCATGCCGGGGCGGCTCAGGTCATCGAGCAGGTCATCGATCAGGTTGGTCAGCGGCATCGGCTCCAATTACTCCGAAGCAGCGTCTTCGTCGGACTCGCCGGCAACCGCCTTGGCGGACGCGGCCTTGCGCTCCAGCACGGCGGCAAAGAAGCCGTCGGTGCCATGCTTGTGCGGCAGCATTTTCAGATAGTCGCCCATTTCCAGCGGAATGCGCTGCTCGGCCAGGACCTTGTGCATCGGCACCAGTTCGAAATCCGGGTGCGAGGCGAGGAAGCCCTGCACGATGCCCTCGTTTTCTTCGTCCAGCAGGCTGCACGTCGCGTAGACGAGGCGGCCGCCGAATTTCACGAGGCGCGCGGCGCCATCCAGGATCGAGGCCTGTTTTTCCGTCAACTCCGCGATACCTTCCGGCTGCTGGCGCCATTTCACGTCCGGATTACGGCGCAGCGTGCCCATGCCGGAGCACGGCGCGTCGACGAGGACGCGGTCGATCTTGCCGGCCAAACGCTTCACTTTCGCGTCACGTTCGTGCGCGATGACGACCGGATGCACGTTCGACAGCCCGCTGCGCGCCAGCCGCGGCTTCAGCTTGGTCAAACGCTTTTCCGACACGTCGAACGCATACAGGCGGCCCGTGCTGCGCATGATGGCGCCGATGGCCAGCGTCTTGCCGCCGGCACCGGCGCAAAAGTCGACGACCATCTCGCCGCGGCGCGCGCCCAGCAGCTGGGCCAGCACCTGGCTGCCCTCGTCCTGGACTTCGATCGCGCCTTCCTTGAACAGCGGCAGGTTCTGCAGTGCCGGCTTCTTCCAGATCCGCAGGCCCAGCGCCGAGTACGGCGTTGGCTCGGCGGCGATCGGGGCGGTCGCCAGTTCGGCGATGACCTTGTCGCGGTCCGACTTCAGCGAATTCACGCGCAGGTCCAGCGGCGCCGGCGTGTTCAGCACGGCGGCCAGGGCCAGGGTCTCTTCCTCGCCATACTGGGCGACGAATTTGTCGTACAGCCAGTCGGGCAGGTTCGCGAGCTTCTTCGGCGGCAGCAGACTACGGTCGATCTCCTTGATGCGCGTCAGCAGGGCCGTTTCGTCTTCCGTCAGGCCGCCCAGCGAGTCGGCGCCGATGGCTTCCGCCATGCCCAGCAGGGTGAGACGGCGCATCGACGCGCCGGTACCGGCGAAATCGGTGAAGAACGATTTATGGCGCAGCACGGCATAGACGCATTCGGCGATGGCGCCGCGTTCGCGTCCGCCGAGGCGGGGGTGGTCCTTGAAGTAGCGCGACAGGGTGACGTCGGCGGGCGAAGTAAAACGCAGGATCTCGCGCAATACCTCTTCAGCATTGCCGAGTATCGCGGGTGGCAATCTCATGGGTGTTCCTTGTTGGATTCAGGGGGTCACGGCGATCCGGACCTCGCCGTTTTCGATGCTGAGCCTGTCTTCGATGAACAGGCGCACCGCTTTCGGATAAATGACGTGTTCCTCGGCCAGCAGGCGTTCAGCCAGGCTGTCTTCCGTATCGCCCGGCAGCACGGGGATGCGCGCCTGGATCACGGCCGGACCGTGGTCCAGCTCGGCGGTGACGAAGTGCACGGTCGCGCCGTGCTCCGCCACGCCCGCGTCCAGCGCCTGCCGGTGCGTGTGCAGTCCGGGGAACAGCGGCAGCAGCGACGGGTGGATGTTCAGCATGCGGCCCGCGTAGTGCTCGACGAACGGCGCCGTCAGGATGCGCATGAAGCCGGCCAGCACGACGAGATCCGGGTTGAACCGGTCGATCGTTTCCTGCAGGGCGGCGTCGAACGCTTCGCGGGTCGGGAATTCCTTGTTCGGGACGACGGCGGTCGGAATGCCGTGGGACGCTGCGAATGCGAGGCCCTTGGCGTCCGGCTTATTGCTGATTACGGCGGCGATACGGGCCGGCCAGGCTTCGGCCTGCTGCGCGCGCACGATGGCTTCCATGTTGCTGCCGCGGCCAGAAATAAGGATCACGATATTTTTCATAAGCGCGCATTGTAACCCGAGCCGCCGGGCGGACCCAAGGAACGAAATGACGGCAACACGGCGCTTACTTGAAGGCGTGAGGGCCCACCCACCCGACGGGCTGGGGCGATTGCGGCTCTTCGAAGGAATAAAATACGCGGAACGGGACTTTTTTCTCGGCCCAGAATTCGGCCGCGTCGCGGAACACGTCGAGCAGGGTTTCGCGTGCTTCCTTGTCGAATTTTTGTGTATTCGGCAATTGATCCAACACGGCGATGAAGCCGGGCTGCGGTCCGGCTTCGGCGATGACTTCGGTGAGGCAGTTGCGCAGCGCGTCGAAATTCTTGCTGCAGGGCTTCGGGAAGAAAAATTGCTCGCCAATGCGGGCACAGACCTGCTGCTTCGTCAGCGCATTCGTGCACAGGGCATAGAGAAAGTGATGACCCAGGCGCATCGCCTCCTTCTGCAGCTCCGGTGCACGGTAAGCGCGGATGGACTGCACAAGATTCGGCGGTACTCTCATCAACAAACTCATTTTTTCCTCAAGTCACCCAGTCTGGTTCTGCTGCTCCAGCGCGCGGTGTTTGCGGAAGCGGCGGTCTTGTTCGCTTTCTCCTGGTGTGATTTCCACGCGCCAATAAAACCCTAAGTCTCCTAAGGGTAACGTTTTGTGGTAAGCGAATCAACCCGAATATGGACGAGCCGCTCATATTTGTAAAAAAAGACGAGTTTTTTCATCCATTGTTGGCGCTTTTTCCACGCTTTTCTCCTCTGAACCGGGCGTTTTGGCGCGTATACCTGCTGTTACATTTTGTTGCCACACGGATCAGAAATAAGGTCCAACCAGCGCTAAGATTCAGTTGTGGGCGAAACGCCTTTCGATACCAACAGATCAGAAGCACCACCAAAACGAGGTATGAGCATGAACGTCAAAGCCAAACTGATTCTCTCCGCCCTGGGCGTGTGCGCCCTGCCGCTGGCCCAGGCACAGGCCGGCGATTTCGAGGACTTCGGCCGCGTGACGCGCGTCCAGCCGCGCATCGAGCAGGTGCGTACGCCGCGCCAGGAATGCCGTACCGACTACGTGCAGGCCCAGGTGCCGCAACAGCGCAGCCAGGCGGGCACCGTCATCGGCGGCATCGCCGGCGCCCTGCTGGGCAGCCAGGTCGGTGGCGGCAACGGCAAAGTGGCAGCTGCAGCAGCCGGCGCGATCGCCGGCGGCATGATCGGCGACAACGTCGACAACAACGGCCGCGCCTATGGCCCGCAAGTGCAGGAACAGGCCGTGCAGCGCTGCCGCACCGTCGACTCCATCCAGGAGCGCACGAACGGCTACGACGTGACCTACGACTACCGCGGCCACACCTACACGACCGTCATGAACCGCGACCCGGGCAACAAGGTGCGCCTGCGCGTGTCGGTCGAGCCGGACCAGTACCAGTAATACCTCTTCCGGTGCCGGGGGACCGCCCCCTTCTCCGCACCGTCGGCTTCCTCCGCAGCTTCTGCTGCCAACCACAGCGCTTCTTGCGCTGTGGTTTCCCGCCCCCGATAATAGGATGCTCCTTTCGTTCATCCTATGCTCATCAAACGCAAATCCATCGAACAGGCCGAATCGTCGCGCCGTCCCGCCCGCAAACCGAAGTTTGCGCCCGTCACCCTGTCCGAACAGGACGGTGTGCGCTACCTCCATTTCGGAACCGAATGGGTGCAGGGCGCCATGCGCATCCGCAAGCCGGACTGGCCGGAACTGGAATACGCCCAGCAGATGATGGCCTGGATGCTCTTTATCGACGACCCGCGCGCCATCGTCCAGCTGGGCCTGGGCGCAGCGTCTTTGACCAAGTTTTCCTATCGCCAGTTCCCGCAGGCGCAGGTGACCGCGGTGGAATTGAATCCGTCCGTGATCGCGATCTGTAACTCGATGTTCAAGCTGCCGCCGGAAGACGAGCGCCTGCGCGTGCTCGAGATGGACGCGATGGACTTCGTGCTCGACGAGGCCAACCACGACACGGTCGACGCGCTGCAATGCGACCTGTACGACGCCACCGCGCGTGGGCCCGTGCTCGACACGCCCGAGTTCTACCAGGCCTGCAACGCCTGCCTGACGGACCGCGGCGTCATGACCGTCAACCTGTTCGGCGACCACCCCAGCTTCGCGAAGAACATCAAGGCCATGCGCTTCGCGTTCGCCCACGTGATCTGCCTGCCGGAAGTCCACGACGGCAACGTCGTCGCGCTGTGCTTCAAGACGAAACCGGATCTCGACAAGGACCGCCTCGCCGCGCGCGCCGCGCAGATCGTGGCGGCGACGAAGCTGCCGGCGAAATCGTGGGTCAAGGGCATCGCGGCTGCCGCGAACTGACATGCACAAGCCCAAAGCCCTCGACCTGCAAACCATTTTTTCGTGGCTGCTGGCCGACGGCATCGTCGAGAAATCGACCGTGAAGCCGCACTTCGCGCAGGCGCAAAGCATCCTCAAGAATGCGGTCGGATCGATGCACCCGCTGACGGCGGTCGCGCAGTGCAAGATCGTTTCAGCAAAACCACCGCACAAGCTGCTCACGCTGGACGTGCTCAGCGAATGGTGCGCCGGCAAGGTCGGCCTGCCCTTCTTCCGTATCGACCCGCTCAAGATCGATTTCACGAAGGTCGCCGACGTGATGTCGGCCAGCTATGCGGCGCGTTTCAATATCCTGCCGGTGGAACTGGGGCCGGGCACGCTGGTCGTCGCCACGGCCGATCCGTTCCGCACCGAATGGCAGGACGAGATCGCGCGCCTCGCGCGCCGCCGCATCGAGCTCGTGATCGCGAATCCGCTCGACATCGCGCAATACATTTCGCAATTCTTCAGCCTCGCGAAGTCCATCCGCGACGCGAACAAGTCCAGCGGCCAGGACCTCGCCCTGCGCAACAACTTCGAGCAACTGGTCGAACTGGGCAAGACCAATAAACAGGTCGACGCCAACGACCAGCACATCGTCAACATCGTCGACTGGCTGTGGAGTTACGCGTTCGAGCAGCGCGCGTCCGACATCCACCTGGAGCCGAAGCGCGACGCCGGCGCGATCCGCTTCCGCATCGACGGCGTGCTGCACCAGGTGTACCAGGTGCCGGCCGTCGTGATGATCGCCATGACGGCCCGCATCAAGCTGCTGGGCCGCATGGACGTGATCGAAAAACGCCGCCCGCAGGACGGCCGCATCAAGACGCGCACGAACGACGGCCAGGAAGTCGAGCTGCGCCTGTCCACGATGCCGACGGCGTTCGGCGAAAAACTCGTGATGCGCATCTTCGACCCCGAGGTCGTCGTCAAGACGCTGCCGGAACTGGGCTTCCCGACCGACGACGCGGCGCGCTGGGATGCCCTGACGAAGCGTGCGCACGGCATCATCCTCGTCACGGGCCCCACCGGCTCCGGCAAGACGACGACGCTGTACACCACCTTGAAAGCGCTGGCCACGAGCGAAGTCAACGTGTGCACGGTCGAAGACCCGATCGAGATGGTCGAGCCATCGTTCAACCAGATGCAGGTGCAGCCCGGCATCGACCTGTCGTTCGCCGACGGCGTGCGCGCGCTGATGCGGCAGGACCCGGACATCATCATGGTCGGCGAGATCCGCGACCTGGAGACGGCCGAGATGGCGATCCAGGCCGCCCTGACCGGCCACCTCGTGCTGTCGACCTTGCACACGAACGACGCCCCGTCGGCCGTGATGCGCCTGCTGGAACTGGGCGTGCCCTACTACCTGCTGGAAGCGACCCTGATCGGCATCATGGCCCAGCGCCTCGTGCGCACGCTGTGCCCGCACTGCAAGGCGCCGGACGGCGAGCTGTCCGACGACGTCTGGCACGCGCTGGGCGGCGCCTGGAACCTGCCGAAGCCGGCCACCGTCTACCGGCCGATCGGCTGCCCGGAATGCCGCCAGACGGGCTTCCGCGGCCGCACGGGCCTGTACGAACTCGTCACCGTGACGGAACGCTTCTCGCAACTCCTGCAGGAAAAGACGGACCTGGCCGCGCTGCGCCAGCAAAGCATCGCCGACGGCATGAAGCCGCTGCGCATCGCCGGCGCCTACAAGGTGATCGAAGGCGTGACGACGGCGGAAGAAGTGCTGAAATCCACGGTCGCGCACTAAGCGAATTACGTTACCTCTGGCGTAAATCAAAACGACCCGCTATAATGCGTGCCTTCTTCGGGTCGTTAGCTCAGTTGGTAGAGCAGCGGACTTTTAATCCGTTGGTCGCTGGTTCGAGCCCAGCACGGCCTACCAAGATTCAGCGAAAACGCCAGCTTTCACGAGCTGGCGTTTTTGTTTTTGCCGTTCAGAATTTCTTGTTGCCCTTCAGCAACCAATTCTCATCCCGGGCTACCTATACTTGGTAGCGTCAATGCGGAAACCGAACATCGCATCCGCCATTCGCCGGGAGCCATCATGCGTACCTTGTCGACCCTGCTTGCCGCCACGTTTGCCGCCGCCTTCGTGCTGGGCAGCTTCGCGATCACCGCCGCAACGCCGCCCGCACGCGCGGGCCGGCGCGGGCGCTAGGCGAACGGCGGCCGAGCCGCTATAATGCTGCCTCTTCGGGTCGTTAGCTCAGTTGGTAGAGCAGCGGACTTTTAATCCGTTGGTCGCTGGTTCGAGCCCAGCACGGCCTACCAAGATTCAACGAAAACGCCAGCTTTCACGAGCTGGCGTTTTTGTTTTCAATATTCCCGTTTATTCATTTCCACCTTGCGCATCTGGCGCAAGGTGCCCACCCTCGCCTTCCCAGTTGGCGACCTCGGGGGGCATGTCATGGCCTGGTGGACGATAGGTGACGGTCTTGGTCACGGCCGCGTCGATTTCCTGGGGCGTCAGCAGCACCGTCGTCTTGCACGTGGTGACGCCGGCGGCATCGACCCTGAGCGCCAGCGCCGCGGCGGTGGCGTTGTCGGGAAGCTCGCCGATGATGACGACATCCCTGTCGCCGAACACGAAGTAAAAGGCTTCGACCTTCCCGCCGAGCGAGTGGAATAATTGATCGACAGCCTCGCGCCGCCGCGTGCCGCCTTCCTTCAACAGGCCGTTGATCCCCTCGCTGAGATAGCTCGCTTCAACCAGAAACTTAGCCATATGAGGTCCTTCAAGAAGTTGCATGGGCCAATGTTGGACAGTCGCAGGGCGCGGCGGTTCGGGCGGATGCGCGCATATCCCATCCGCATTGGCAACTCAGCATTGTTGCCATAACATGGATAATCACTGTAGCCGGAGAAGGTTATCGTGCGACCCCACACTGCATTCGACCGTCCACGGCGCGCGCTGCCCAGGATTGCCATCGTTTTCGTCCTCCACGTGCTGGCCCTGTTCGCCTTCGTGTCCCACGACCGCATCGAGCGCCCGAGGGCGCCGCAAACCGTCATGCTGCTGACCCTCGTTGCGCCGAAGATCGTCGAACCACCGCCGCCACCGCCGCCGCGGCGGCGCAAGAACAGGCAGCGGCCCACGGGACGTGAAGCCGCCGCGCCGCCGCCGCGCGACATCGAGGTCGTGCCGCGCACCGAAGTGGCGGCCACGATCGTCGACAATGCCGTGCCGGTGGAGCCGGCCGGCGGCAGGCCCGACGGCGACGGCACCGCCGGGGCCGGCGACAAGGGCGAGGGAGCGGGCGGCGGCGCTGGCGGCCGCGTCCCCGTCAGAGTGCGCGCCGTGGTCAATCCGGACAATTGCGCACGTCCGAGATTGCCGTGGTCCGCCGAACAGCGCGGGCTCGCTGGCGACGTCATCCTGGCGGTGCTGATCAACGTCGACGGCTGGGTGACGGATGCGCGCGTTGCGCGGTCGAGCGGCGAACCCATCCTCGATCGGACCGCGCTGGCAAGTGCGCGCAAATGCCATTTCGTGGCGGCGACGGTCGACAAGGTCCCGGTCCCGTCGTGGGAGCCGTTCCGGTTTTCGTGGGTGAACCGGTGACGCCTACGCCTCCTGCAGCACGAAATTGCGCGCCACCGGCTGCGATTCCGCCGGCGGCATCGCCTTCGAAATCAGCCAGCCCTGGATCTCGTCGCAATCGAGCGCGCGCAGCATGTCGACCTGCTCCATCGTCTCGACGCCTTCCGCGACGACCCGCATCGCGAGCGCGCGCGCCATGGTGACGATCGCGCGGACGATCACGATCCCGCCCTCGGTCTTGCCGAGCTGGACGATGAAGGCGCGGTCGATCTTGAGTCCGTCGAAATTCAGTTTGTACAGCTGCGACAACGACGAATAGCCGGTGCCGAAATCGTCCAGCAGCACCTTGATCCCGGTCTGGCGGATCGCCTGGATCGCGCTCAGGACCGACGCCGTCTCGTTCATCACGGACGACTCCGTCAGCTCGACCTCGACCAGGCGCGGGTCGACCGCGTGGTGTTCCAGCGCCCGCCGCAGCGTCTGCGCGACGTCCGTGTCGTTGAACTGGCGCGGCGAGATGTTGATCGACACGGGCACGAGCTTGTCGCCGTTCTTCGCCCAGCGGGCCAGCTGGGCGCACACCTTGTCGATCACGAGATCGCCGAGCTTGAGCACCAGGCCCGTTTCCTCCACGAGGGGGACGAATTCGGCGGGCGAAACGACGCCCCGCGTCGGGTGCACCCAGCGCACGAGCGCTTCGAGGCTGGTGATCGAGCCGTCCGCCAGGTTCACGCGCGGTTCGTAGTACATGACGAACTGGTCGGCCGCCAGCGCGTGGCGCAGTTCGCGGATGCGTTCCAGGCGCGCCTTCAGCTGGTCGTGGAACTTGCCGTCGAAGAAGCGGTAACTGCCCCGCTCGTTCATCTTCGCCGAGTACATCGCGACGTCGGCGTTCTGCAGCAGCGCGCGCGGTTCCTTGCCGTCGGCGGGAAACAGGCTGATGCCGATCGAGGTGCCCACCACGTACTCGCCATAGGACAGCCGGATGCTGCGGCGGAAGGCGCGCTGGATTCGCTCGCTCGCCTGGGCCGCGTCGAGGGCGTCGGCGATGTTCTCGAGCACGATCACGAACTCGTCGCCGCCGAAGCGCGTCACGCAATCGTGCGGCCGGACCGCTTCCTTCAGGCGGTGCGCGGCCGTGCACAACAGCTCGTCGCCGGCGGCATGGCCCCACGTGTCGTTGATGGCCTTGAAGCCGTCCAGGTCGATGAACAGCAGCGCGAACATCCTGTCGTCCTTCTCGGCCCGGGCAATCGCATCGCGCAGATGGCCCTCGACCCAGTAGCGGTTCGGCAGGCGCGTGAGCGGGTCTTCGTTGCTGCGCCGGAGCAGTTCTTCTTCGTGGGCGCGTTCCGCGGTGACGTCGCGGGCCGAGACGGCGAGGTTGTCGCCGTAGCGGAACATCTTGAGGGTCACCCAACTGGCGGGGAAGCTCTCGTGCGGGCGGCCCAGCGTCACCTCGTTGTAGCCGCTTTCCATCGCGCGCCGCAGGCTGTCCATGCGCGTCGCGAGGGCCTCGCCTTCGTACAGTTCCGTCACCTTCCTGCCGATCAGGTCCCGGCGGTCGCGCGCCACCAGTTCCGCGGCGCGCCGGTTGCAGTCGATGATCTCGAAATCGGTCACCGCGCCGTCCTCGTCCCATTGCGGACGCAGCATGTAGAAGCCTTCGTTGCTGGCCTCGGTGGCCATCCGGTACGTGTCGCGGATCACGCGCAGGTCGCGGTCGCGGCGCGCCAGGCGCAGCGAATTGCTCATCGCGAGCACGGTGAACAGCAGGACCGTCGCCGTGCCCGCCCACGCGCTGCCGGTCCACGCGGCGCGCATCGCGGTCCATGGCGCCAGGGCGGCTTCGGCATCGAGTCCCACTACCGCGTTCACGCCGCGCCGGTCCACGTGTTCCCAGCCGACGAAGCGCGGCCGGCCGTCGCCGAACCATGCCGGCCCGTCGACCCGTGCACTGCCGGACGACTGCGGCAGCGGCGGCGCATGCACGAACTCCGGTTTGCGGACGGTGCCCGCCGGTCCTTCCGACCGCAGCGCGCGCGTGCGCCCGTCGTCGCCGACGATGGCCAGCAGGCCGTCCTGGCGGAACACCGCGTCCGCATCGCCCATCGTGAAATAGGCGGGATCGACCGCGACGACGATGGCGGCCGCGAACCTGCCGTCGTGGTCCGACAACTCCCATGCGAACAGCAAGCGGTGCCTGTCGCCGCCGCGTCCCGCGACCGGAACCTCGTCCACAAAGAAATTGACCGGCATGCCGCTGCGGACCCGGGGCAGGATGTAGGCGACGGCACTGCGGGACATCGTCGTCGGCGCGGTCGAGGTCAACACCCGGCCGTCGCCATCGACGATCGCCACGAGCAGGCGCGACCCGTCGAGAAACAGGCCATGCTCGTCCGCATAGCCCAGGTGCATGCCGCCCTGCCTGGTCTCCCAATCGTATTTCACGAACCGGAGCGTCTGTTCGATCGTGTCGGCGGCCCGCTGGATCTGCCCGGCGTAGCCGCCCGCGAGCGAGCGTGCGTTCTGCAGCGTCTTGAGTTCGAGTTCGCTGCGCTCGGCCTCCAGGCGCTGGAACAGGAAGAACCAGCCGAGCCCCAGCACGACCGCCGCGCCCAGCGGCCACGCCAGCAGGCGCCACAGGCTCTGCCGCCAGAATGCAGGGGCGCCGTCCCGTGCATGGCGCGCTGTCGCGACGCGTGCTCGCAAGTACGTCAACAGTCTGCGATACATTGCTCGGCCCTCCCCGACGACCGTGAGTAGAAAAGTACGCCCGCTGCCGGAAAAGTTCAACTTCCGTATTTACGAACGAGCCCGGAACCGCTTGCGTTGTTGCAAATGCATGTATACAGTGTATACATGACCACCAAGGAACGCATCCTGGCGATAGCCATCAGTGAACTCGAAGCGAAAGGGCTGGAGGGATTGAGCCTGCGCGCCGTCGGCCAGAAAGCCGGCATCACGCCGATGGCCGTGTACCGCCATTTCGCCGACAAGGCCGCCCTGCTGCAAACCGTTGGCGCCCATGCGCTCGACCTGTGGCAACACCGTGTCCAGGCATATGCCGGCCTGCCGCTGCTGGCGGGATTCGACGCCCTCGCGACGGCGTTCGTCGATTTCGCACTGGACGAGCCGGCACTGTTCGATGCCGCCTTCGTGCTCAAGACGCGCGCCGAACGCATCTATCCGGAAGACTTCGAGGCGGGACGGTCTCCCGTCATCGGCGGCTTCGCGCAGCGGCTCGCCGAAGGCCAGGCTGCGGGACTCGTGCGCACGGGGCCGCCGCTGGAACTGGCGATGGGCGTGTGGGGCGTGCTGCAGGGGCTCGTGGGCCTGCACCGTTCCGGGCGGTTCAACATGTCGCGGACCGAATTCACGGCGCTGTGCCTGCGCTCGGCGGCGCGCATCTACCTGAAGGAGCAAGACGAATGACACGATGGAACGTCCTGGCCGCGCTGCTGTGCGGCGCCGTGCTGGCAATCAGCCGCGACACCGGACAGTTCGGCTGGCTGGCGCTCGTCGCGTACGTGCCGCTGCTGGTGCTGGCCCTGCGCGCGCCGCGTCCGCGGGACGCGGCCCTCCTCGCGTTCGTGGCGGGATGGATGGCGGAGGCCGGGCCCATGTGGTTCTATGGCCGGCTCCTGCCGATGGTCTATGGCCTTGCGGTCGCCCAGGCGCTCGTGTTCATGCTCGCAGCGCTGTTCATGCGCGCCCTGTACCGGCGCTTTCCGGCCGGCGTGGCCCCGCTCGGATTCGCCGCGATGCTCGCGGCCATCGATTACCTGCACAGCCTCGTCTCGCCGAACGGCAGCTTCTTCGCCCTCGGCTACACGCTGGTCGATGTCCTGCCGCTGCTGCAGGCGGCATCGCTGGCCGGCGTGCCCGGCCTGTCCTTCCTCGCGGCCCTGATCCCGGCCGGACTCGCCGTCCTCCATGTGCAGCCGCGCGACGTGCCGGGGACGCTGGCGTGGTCGGTGCCGGTGCTCGCGGCCCTGGCCTACGGCGTCTGGCAGCTGGCGCAGCCGGCCGGGCCGTCCGTGCGCATCGCCCTGCTGAGCGACGACCGCTACGCGGGACGCGTGTTCAATCACCCCGAGGCGGGACCGGACGTCGCGGCCGCGTTCGCGCGCCAGATCGCCGCGGCCGCCACGCACGCGCCGGCGGCCATCGTCGTGCCGGAAAAAATCCTCGCGGCCGGCACGGTCCTCGCGCCGCCGGCGGGGAGCAGCGTCGTCGCCGGCCTCGACGGGCCTGCGCCGCAAGGCGGCCGGCTGAACATCGCCGCGCTGTACCGTCCCGGCACGCCAGTCGCCACCTACCTGAAGAAGCGCATGGTGCCGGGCTACGAAGCGGACTACGTGCGGGGAACGACCGAACTGGTCACGCAGCTCGGCGGCCTTCCTGCCGGTATCGCCATCTGCAAGGACATGGATTTCGCCCAGGACCTGCGCCTGTACGGCCGGCGCGACGTCGGCCTGATGCTGGTGCCCGCGTGGGACTTCGACCGCGACGCGTATCTGCACGGCCGCATGGCCCTCGTGCGCGGCGTCGAGAACGGATTCGCGGTGGCGCGCTCGGCCTCGCAAGGCCTGATGACGTTGAGCGATGCGCACGGCCGCATCGTCGCCGAACGCCGCACCATGCACGCGCCGGCCATGCTCGTGGGCGACCTGCCGGCGGGACGCGGCGGCACGGTCTACAGCCGCATCGGCGATGTCTTCGCCCAGGTCACGGTGGCGGCGTGGCTGGTGCTGCTGGCGCTGTTGGCCCGGCGCTGGCGGCGCGTTCAGGACAGGCCGGCACGGCGCATGTAGGCAGCCAGCGCATCGGCGTGGACAGACGCGGCGATCGCGCCGACGTAACCATCCGGACGCACCAGCACGAGCTCCCCGGGGTCCAGCCCATACGCTGCCTGGACATGCCCGTGCACGTCGATCACGTCGCCGCGCGCGCCGAACAGGTGCAGGCGCAGGCCGGGACGCCGCAGCGCAGCCGCGACGCCGGGTGCGACATCGCGGCCCAGCAAGGTCCAGTGCGGGCCCGCGAACAGCGTGAAGAGCCGCGTCGGCTGCCCGCCCGCGCCCAGCACGACGGCGTCCGGCGCCCGGTCGCCGGCCCGCACGCCGTGCGCACGCGCCGGCTGCGCGAACGACAAGGGCGAATCGGGGTACGCCAGGTCGAGCTGCCGCACTTCGCGCCCGCGGCGCATCTCTCCGCCGCGGCGCGCGGCGTCCAGCAGCGCCGTGGACAGCTGCAGCATCGCGGCGGCGACCGGGCGGCGCTCAGCCTCGTAAGTGTCCAGCAAATCGTCCGGCGCGCCCGCGAGCACGGCCGCCAGCTTCCAGCCGAGGTTGTACGCATCCTGCACGCTGGTGTTCAATCCCTGCCCGCCCGTGGGCGGATGCGTGTGTGCCGCGTCGCCGGCCAGGAACACCCGCCCCACGCGATAGCGGTCGGCCAGGCGGGCATTCATCGTATACGCCGAGGCCCAGGACACGCCGGCCACGTGCACGTCGCCGCGGCCGGTCCGGTCCCTGACCATCGCGTCCAGGGCCTGCGCCGACAGGTCGACGTCGCCCTTGGACGGGACCGGCGCCTGGATCTGGAACAGGTCCGTGCCCGCGAGCGGACACACCTCGAGCCGGCGCGCCATGTCGTCGCCATTGAAGCGATGCCAGGCGTCGCGGTCGAGACCGGTGAGCGCCACGTCCGCCACCAGGGCCCGCACGTTCATCGTCTTGCCGGGGAAGCCGATGTCGAGCAGGTGGCGCACCGTGCTGCGTCCGCCGTCCGTGCCGGCGACGTAGCGTGCACGCAGGCGCGACTCGCCGCCGGGCCCCGTGAGCGTGACCGCGACGCCTTCCGCGTCCTGCGCCAGGCCCGTGAGCGCGAGGCCGGATTCGACCCGTTGTCCCAGCGCCAGCAGGCGTTCGCGCATCACCTGCTCGGTCAGGTATTGCGGCAGCATCAGCGGCGTGCCGTACGGTTCCGCCGGCGTCGCGGCCGGTTCCGCGGCGAGGGGCGCCTGCACATGACTGCCGTCCGCGGCGTACACCCGTTGCGGCGGATACGGCCCACCCAGCGCCACCGCCCGGTCGACGATGCCGAGGTCCTCGAAGACTTCCAGCGTGCGGGGCTGGATGCCCTTGCCGCGCGAGCCGCCAAATGGCGCGTCCTGCCGCTCGACCAGGCGGAACGGGACGCCCCGCCGCGCCAGGTCAAGGGCCAGGGTCAGGCCGGCGGCGCCCGCGCCGCAGATCAGTACATCGGTATCGAAGTCCATGTCGCTCTCCCAGTGTCTTATGTGTAAAATACACATAACTGGAGAGGAGTATATGGCAACGAAAAATAATGTGCAAGATACACATATATCGGCAAAACTGCGTGACTTGCACGGCTCGCTGATCAGCATCGTCAGCGCGATGAACCGGCCGCAGCGCGACGAGGAGCTCATCCGGCAAGCCGGCATCCGGCTGGACCGGGCGCTGTTTCCGCTGCTGGTCGGGATCGAGCGGCTGGGTCCGATCGGCGTCGTCGAGCTGGCCGAACGGTCGGGGCGCGACTACACCACCGTCAGCCGCCAGGTCGCCAAGCTGGACAGCCTGGGCCTGGTCGAACGGCGTGCTTCCGAGACGGATGCGCGGGTACGGCTGGCGTCGATCACGCCGAAGGGCAAGGCCATGACGGACGCGCTCGACGCGGCGCGCGACAAGATGGCGCGCGCCCTCTTCGCGTCCTGGGACAAGGACGATTTCGACAACCTGGTGCGGCTGATGCGCAGGCTGGCCGACGCGATCGACCAGCCGCCGGCCGCGCCCGGCGACGCGGGCTGAGCGGCCGGCGCGTCAGCGCTGCGCCATCTTCGCCGTCACGACGATCATCTGCGCCAGGCGCGGATCGGCAACGTCGCTCGGCACATAGCTCATCATCATGTCGTCGCGGGTGTCGCCCTTGTTGAATTCCATGATCACGTTGCCGTCGCGCGAAACGAACCGGTCGGGCGATTGCGCGATGAGGCGCATCGGGCGCTGTTTGTCGATCTGGGCGACGATGCCGTCGCGTGCGGGCTGCACCTTCAGCCGCCAGCCGTTCGACAGCTCGTACTTGCCGCTGACTTCCTCGGCCTGGTAGTCCCAGATGCGGAATGCGGGGCGCGGCTGCGCGGTCACCTCGACGCGCGAGATCGGCGTGTCGTCGTTGATCGGATAATTCCCCGACTGCGCGCCGGCACCGGGCGCGAACAACAGCAGGGATGCGGAAAGTGCCAAGGGAAGCGGACGCATGATGTCTCCTTCAGTGATGGACGGTGCCGCGGTACGGGTCTGGCCGGCGGCGGCAATTCAGTCTAGGGCGCCGGTTGCCGGCCACAAGGGCGGCGGGCGCCGCATCACGAAACAGTCTGTATTTACGGAGAATCAGATCGATGCGAAATGACACGCATCCGCCGGCGACGGGCCGCTTCCCGTATCGCTATACGCGGCGGCGTGATCGGGTATGCACGTCATTGCGACGTGCGGAATGACTGTCAGGCGGATGCGTCGCCGTCTACCACGACGCGATTGCGGCCGCCACGCTTTGCCGCATACAAGGCCTTGTCCGCCGCCTCGATGAGTGCGGGAACCTCGTGCAGGCGCTCACGATCAAAGCTTGCGACACCGATGCTCAGCGTGACCATCGGCCAGTGGGCCGCGGGTGCGTGCGGCAGCGCCAGTCCGGCCACGTGTTCGCGGATCGTGTTGGCGTGCAGCCTGGCCTGTTCGAGCGACGTGTCCGGCAGGATCGCCGCGAATTCCTCGCCACCATAGCGTGCCGCCACGTCGGCCGGGCGCTTGAGTTTGGCAGCGATGGCCTGGGCCACGGTCGACAGGCAGGTGTCGCCCTGCTGGTGGCCGAAGTGGTCGTTGTAGGCCTTGAAGGAATCGATGTCGATCAGCAGCAGCGACACCTCGCCCTTCACGCGTTGCGCGCGGCGCAGTTCGCGGTCCAGCGCGACGTCGAAGTAGCGGCGGTTGGCGATGCCGGTCAGGCCGTCGACGTACGAGCGGGCGCGCAGCGATTCGGCGTGGTCGAGGAGACGCTTTTCGCGTTCCACGGCGCCGCTGACGTCGCGGATCTCGATCATGCAGTAGCGCTGTTCGCCATCGCGGAACGGCGTCACCGTCACGGCCTGGTCGATGCGCGGCCCGTCGAAGCTGCCCGCCTCGCGCAGCGGGAATGGGGCGCGGCTGAAAGGCGCGCCGCTTTCCGACTGCGGGATGGTCGTGCTCGCGCCATCGGCCGATGGCGCCGATGTGGGCGCCAACGCGGCCAGCACGGCCGCTTCGACGCGCGAACCGCGCAGTTCGGGGAACACCTCGAACAGCGAGCGCTCGCGCACGCGCGCGGCTGCGCGGGCGGAACGGGGCACCATCCAGCTGTTCCAGAGCACGATCTTGTGGTGGACGTCGAGCACGATGATCCCGCTGTTGACGAGATTCAGGGCGCGCAGGGAAAGGTCGGTGGCAGTATCGGCGTCGGTCGGGATCACGGCATGGATTAATATCTGATGATCAACTGATCATACCGGAAATCAATCCCTGTGCGGCCCGCGGGGACCCAACAATTGTTGCCAATTTTCACGAAAGCACTTGGCCGTGTGCCGATGAGCCGCTATAATGCTGCCCGTCGGGTCGTTAGCTCAGTTGGTAGAGCAGCGGACTTTTAATCCGTTGGTCGCTGGTTCGAGCCCAGCACGGCCTACCACGAACATCGCAGTAAAAGAAAAGGACTTCCAATCGGAAGTCCTTTTTTTTCGCCCATCCGAACCAGGGAAGCGCGGCGCGGCGCACGACGCATCGTGCACCGCGCCCGCCGGGTCAGAACGTGCCCAACGCGTTGATGAACCAGCCGCGGCTGCGGTAGGACATGTCGGTCAGGTCATCCGAGAAGTCCGTGAAGTTGTAGCCGATGCCCACTTTCGCATGCTCGCCGACGTGCCGGTAGATGCCGACCAGCGCACCCTTGCGGGCATCCCGCGCTTCGCGCACGGCCAGACGCCGTACCTCGGCCACGGCATCCCATTCGCGCACCCAGTGCCAGTCCGTGCGCAGGACCACGAGGGACGCGTGGCTGTCGAACCAGTCGTTGCTCGTGCGCGAACCGGTCACCTGGCCGACGCGCAACCCGTACTTGGCCCCCACCGATACCCACGGACGCACGTCCCAGGTGACGTCGCCGTTGAACACGTGGCTCTTCTGCTTGTAGTCGAGCGGCGTGCCGAACGTGCTGTCGACCTGGCTGCTGGCCGGCAGATTGTAGAAGTACGTGTACTTCACGAGCGCATTCCAGCGGTCGTTGTCGACGGGGCGGTACGCGGCGCCCAGCACGCCTTCCGTGTAGTCGCCGTCGTAGAAGGCGCCCTGGCTCGAGATGCTGCGCGAGTAGTTGAACTTGCCGAGCAGGCGCCAGGCCGGATCGACCTGCACGCCGAGCGAGTTGCGCAGCAGCCAGCTGCGGCGGTTGTCGGTGCCGGCCGCAGGCGCATCCGGGAACGGCGTCGCGCCGAGCGTGCTGGCGGCGCTCGTCGTGCGGTCCGTGCGGTATTCGAGGCCGGTGGTAAAGCGCGTCCTGTCGTTGTGGTAGCCGGCGGTGACGCCGATCGCGCGGCGGCGGATGTCGCCCGCGAGCGGGTCGGACAGCGTGCCGACTTCCGCTTTCACGCCCACCGACCATTGCGGACCGGGCGCGAGATCGACGCCGAACGCATGCGTCAGGCTTTGCGGCCCGGCGCCGTTCTGCCAGCGGCTTTCCGCGAACATGGTCGCCTGGTCGCTCAGCCGGTAGTGCGACCCGCCCGTGAGCGTGCCGCTGCGGCCCGCGTAGTTCACGTCGGGGATCTCGGTTTCCAGCGTGTACGCGAGATAGATGTCGCTGCGGTCGCTGACCTTGTACGTGGCGCCGAGCTGGCCGCCACCGCCACCGCTGCCGCCCGACGCTTCCGCGTTGACCTGCACGCGCTCGCTCGCCTGCCAGCTGCCGCCGACGCCGGCGCGGTCGCCGAGGGTGCGGTCGCCCGTGTGCGACAGCGTGTGCTGCACGAAGCCATACATCGACCAGTCGGCATAGCGCAGTCCGGGCAGGCGCGCGGCCGCCACGCCGGCGGCGATGGTGCCGTCCGAGCCGGCCACGGCCGCGCCGGGGCGCCGCGGCGCACCCTGCTGGCCGACGCCCGGCGTCGCCATCAGGCTCGTGACGGGAACGCCCGTCGATACCGGTGCCGCCGCGGCGACCGGCGCCGTCGCAGGCTCGGCGCTGTCGTCGGATGCGGTGGCTGGCGCGAGCGGACGGAAATCGAAGCGGACGATCGCATCGTTGCGGCGCCCGTACTGGTTCAACAGCGGGCTCGCCGTCGGCACGGCTACGCCGTTCTGGCGCTCGTCGGTGCGCAGGCCGCCCGAGACGCCCCATTCGGCGGACAGCTTGTGGCGCAGCGCCGCTTCCGCGCTGCGCGCCGTCTGGCTGGTCGCGTCGCGATCGTCGACGGCCACGCTCGCTTCCGTCGCGTCACCGATGGGCACCGTCGCGCGCAGGCCCTGCTGGCGCACGGCCTCGCCGGCCGCGGCGATCTGGCCCGGGCCGGCGAAACCGGCACCGCGGTCCTGCCAGTAGCCGGCGATGCTGCCGCGGGCGCCGACATCTGCCAGGTCGGCCGCCAGCTGCACGCGGCGGGCGTCCGCGCGGCCGCCCCCAGAGTTGATCAGGTCGCTGTCGAAGCCGCCGGAACTGGACACCAGTGTGTTGCCGGCCGCGCCGCGCGACCGCGCCGCTTCCGCGCGCAGCCACGTGTTCGGCGTCGCGCGCAGGGTCGTGTCGAGGCCCTGCAAACCTTGCGACGATTCGTGTTCGCCCTGGTGGTAGGCCGTCAACCCGACGCCGACATGGTCGCTCAACCAGCTCGACGCGCGCACGCCGGCCGCGCTGCCGTGCACGGCGGACAGGCCCGGCACGTATTCGTAGGTGGCGACGAGGTAGACCGGGTTGCCGGCCAGCGAGGACGTGCGGAACAGCGAGCTGCCCTCCCCCGTCGACGACAGCGGCGTGCGCAACGTGACGCGCCCCTGCAGGTAGTTGACATCGTAGTCCTGGGCGGGGACGAGCGCGCGCCGCTCGATCACGAGGCCGGAATCGCGGTCGCGCACTTCGATCCACAGGCGCTCCGAGCCCTGCGTCACGTCCTGCTGGTGCAGGTAGTACAGCGAGCCGCCCGTGCCGCGGAATTCCTCGCGCATCGGCAGCGTGCCCGGCTCCGCCGCGAACACGTTGATGCTGTGCCGCTTGTCGCCGGCCGCCGTGACGTCCGCGCTGTTCCATTGCGCGTTCGCGCCGTACAGGCCGCGGTTGAACTGGGTCAGCTCGGTGCCGGTCCACGCCGTCTGGAAGTTACCCCACATGACGCTGGAATCCTGGCGCGCGAGGCGCACGTACAGCTTGCCGGACGTCGGCGCGTCGTCGACGATGGTGCTGTCGTCGCCATACACGGGGTAGTAGCGGTCCGGATCGATGCGGCGCAGCAGGTAGTACGGGTCCTTCGACGCGAAGTTCGAGAACATGTCGCGCAGCGGCTGTTCGCGCGTGTCGGCGCTCGCCGTCAGCAGGTAGTCGCCCTTGACCTTGCCCTTCAGGTAGAAGGCGGCGCGCCCGTCCACCCACGCGCGGTTGTCGTAGTGCTGGTCGTCGCCCGTCACCAGTTTCGCCGGGCCGGACGTGTTGTCGCGGCCCGCCGTCAGGTCGGCCACGGCGACGTAGAACCAGTCCTCGTCCGCGATCGACAGGTTGCGGCTGAAGGTGCGGCCCAGGCCGTTCGGATCGCGCACGTCGACCTGCACGGTGTGCGGACCGGCCGGCAGGATCTGGCGCAGCGCGAAGTTGCCCCTGGCGTCGACGGGCACCTGCAGGCCCAGCGCCGTGACGCTCTGGCCGGCGCGGATGCCCGTGCCGCTGACGGTGACGGTGCCGCCGGCGGCGCGGATGTTCTGGCGCGCCAGCGTCGTCTCGCCCCAGCCGCTCTTCGCCTGCGCGGGCAGGCCGCTGGCCCGCTCCACGATGGACAGCCGGTGCGGCGCCGTTTCGTCGAAACGGCCGTCGGCATCGTACACGCGCAGCACGTACAGGAGCTGGTCGGGCGCTTCCGCCGGCACGGTCCAGGCGGCGTTGCCGCCGACCGCCAGCGGCACGACGGCCAGCGGCGTCGATGCCAGGTGCTGGCCCGGCAGGAACACGCGCACTTCGGCGCGGCGCAGCCACCACGCGTAGTTCGTGTAGCTCGCGAATTCGACGTCCCGGCGGCGCACGGCCGCGCCGGTCGTCCACACGTTCAGCGCGGGCGACACGTTCATCGGGTCGTACTTGACCTGGATGTCGGCGCGCTCGAGCGCGACGTCCACGCAGCGTTCGCGGTTTTCCTCGTCATGGCCGCTGGTGCCCACCATGCGCTGGCCGTCGACGCTGATCGAGAACGGCTGCATCGTCGCCGGTGCCGAGGCGCAGGCGTCGCGCGTCACCTTGGTCACGACTTCGCGCGGCGCGGCGGCCGCCGGTTGCGGCGCGCTGGTGGCCACCTCTTCGTACCATACGTGGATCTCGGTACGGCGGTTGCGCGCCATGCCTTCCGGCGTGCCGTTGTCGGCCACCGGCTCCGTGTCGCCGCGGCCGCCGACCGAGAAGCTCGTGGCCGGCAGGCCCAGTGCGTCCTTCAGGTAAGTCGCCACCGCCAGCGCGCGCGCCTGCGACAGCGCCGCGTTGTCCGGGAAGGTCGGCTTGAGCCGGGCGGCGATGCGCTGGTTGTCGGTGTGGCCGACGATCTCGAACCGGATCGCCTGCTTGCCTTTTACCCGCGCGACGAGCGCATCGAGGGCGGCGCGGGCGCGGGGCAGCAGCTCGGCCCTGCCGGAGTCGAAATTGGTGCCGCCCAGCGTGTCGTGCAGGACGGCGGTCTGCACGGCCGGTCCCGCCGGCGCGGGCGTTTCCAGCATCGTGCGGCGTTCTTCGACCGTGAGTGCGGACGGCGCACGACCGGCGAAGGCGGCAAGGTCGCGCTCGGACGACGACGGCAACGGCTGCGTGAACACGCTGGCGTTGTCGATCATCCGGCTACGGTCGGCCGCCTGGACGTGGGCGCAGGTGATGCCGATGGCACCCAGCACCACGACGAGGCGCTTCGGGCGGAGGACGAAGTTCATCGAGCGTTTCATTGCACGCCCTCCACTTCGACGGCCAGCGGATAGCGCTCGCCGTGCCGGCGCCAGCGCTCCCGGACCGCGGCGCGCACGGCCTCCAGGCGGCGCGCGGCCAGTTGCGCGTCGCCACCGCCGTTGCGGTAGACGATGCGCACGACGGACGGCTGTTCGTTCAGTTTTTCAATCATCGTATCGAGTTGTTGGTTCCATTGCGGCAGCAGGTCGGTGCCGCCGGCGGCAAACGCCGCATCGCTCATCTCCAGCAGCACCACCCGGTGGATCGCCGCGCCGAAATTCAGCTTGGCGACCTTGCCGCGCGTGACGCGCACGCTGCCCGGGTTCTCCGTCGTGACGCGGTAGCCCGACGGGAGGGTGCGGTCGTCCAGCTTCATGACGAAGTTGGCGCCGCGGTCCGCGTTCGGGATATCCGCGCAAGGCACGTGGTAGCGGCCCTCGGCGTCGGTCGTCACGAGCAGGCCGCGCGGAGTCGCGAGGCGCACGCCCGGGATGCCCCGTTCGCCATCGTCCTGGTAGCCGTTGACGTTGGCGTCGTCGAACACCTTGCCGATCACGTCCGGGCAATCGAACGTGGCGTCGGGCGTCACGCGCACCGCCGCGCTGGCCGTGTTCGACACGGGCTGGCCCCCCGCGGGGCTGACGGCCACCGCGCGGTTCACGTACTCGCCCTCGCCGACGCCGGCGCCCACCACCAGCACGAGGCTGTAGGTCACCTTCTCGTGCGGCGCGAACGCGCGGGCGGCGAACGACAGCGTGCGGCCGGCGGCCTTCGGTTCGGCCGCGGCGCCGTTCACCCGGGCGCTGCCCGAGCGGTACTGGAAGCCCGGCGGCAGCATGTCGTCCACGCGCGCGGCCGGCAGCGCCACCGCGCGGGTGTTCGTCGCCGTGATCGTGTACGGCACCAGGTCGCCCTTGGCCACGTTGACGAGCGGCGTCGTCTTCGTCAGCACGAGGCCGTCCATGCCGACCGGATCGAGCGGCAGGTGGTTGTTCAGGATCGGGGCGGAGCCGCCGTTCCGGATCACGAAGCTCTGGTAGTACTGCGTCGTGCGCGCACCGCCCGCGACGAGGCCCGTGCAGGACGCCGCGTTGTGCAGCGCGACCGTGGCGCCGGGCGCGTCGTCGCTCGCCTGCACCAGGGCCGGATTCGGCTGCAGGCCGACGGTCAGCGTGCCGCTGCACGGCGCGATCGTCTGCGACGGCGCCGGCAGGTAACCGCCAGGTGCCGTCACGGCGAGCGTGTAGACGCCGCTCGGGAAGTCGTTCTGCAGCAGGAACTGGTACATGCCGTCCGAACCGACCGTCTGGGCCTGGGCCGCGACGCCGCCGACCAGGTGGCGGGTCGGGTCGAAGCCGGCCGGACCCGTTACCGTCACGACGGCGCCGGCGACCGGCTTGCGGGTCTGCGCATCGTAGACGACGCCGGCCGGATCCAGCGGCAGGTTCTGCTCGACCACCATCGCGTTGGCGCGCAGCGTGACGTTGTCGATCTGGCCGCCCGTCGACGCCGCAATGCCCGCGTTGCCACCCGATACGGCGACGGCCGGCATGCGGTTGCCTTCCTTGGTGAACACGATCGAGTAACCGCTGCCGGTCGGCAGGCCGGTCGTCTCGTAGCCCGCGCAATGCAGGTTGTCGAACTGGTAGAAGCCGTCGGCGGACGTCTGCGTCGTGCACACCAGGTTGCCGTTCTGGCGCAGCTGCACCGTCCAGTTGGCGAGGCCCTGCTGCGAACCATCGTTTGGACGCTGGCGCGTGTGCGCCCGGTCGAGCCACACGTAGCCGTTGACGATCGGCGGTTTCAGCGACGGCACCAGCAGTTCGCCGAAGTCGTAGCCGGCCAGGTCGCGATCGGCGACCGCGATGCCGCCGATGGCGTCCTGGTTGCCCACGCCGATCGGCTTGCGGCCATCCGCCGCGCCCGGGTTGCCGGCCGCGATGGTGGTCTTGCCGTCGTTGTAGCCGGCCGGCTGCGTCTCGACGACGCGATAGCCGCCCGTGCCGCTCGGCGGCAGCGCATCGAATGCATAGCGGCCGTCCGCGCCCGTCGTGGCGGTGCGCGCGACCGGGTGGCCGTCGCGGTCCGTGCCCGTCAGCTGTACGGTGACGCCCGCGATGCCGGCTTCGCCGTCCTGCGCGACGCCGTCGTTGCTGGCGTCGGCATAGACGCGGCCGGACAGGCGCGCGCCGTTGCCGTACTCGCCGAAGCGGTAGCCGGTCAGCCTGCTGCCGCCGGTGAAGACGATGCCGTCGACGACGTCGCCCTGCCCGCCCGCGACCGGCTTGGTGCCGGCCGGACGGCCCGGATTACCTGTGTCGACGGTCGTGTTGCCGTCGCGGTAGCCCTGCGGCTGCGTCTCGGTGAGCGTGTAGCCGGTCTTGTCGCTGGGCGGCACGTCCGGGAACGCGAAGCGGCCGTCGGCGCCCGACACGGTCGTCAGGCGCACCGCGTTGCCCGCGGCATCCTTGCCCTGCAGGGTCAGCGTGACGCCCGGGAGGCCCGGCTCGCCCGCATCCTGGGCGCCGCTGGCGTCCTGGTCGACGTAGACGACGCCCGCGAGCGACGCCTGCGAACGCTCGCCGAAATCGTAGCCGGCCAGTTGCACGTCCTCGCCCAGCACGATGCCGGCGATGACGTCGTTGCCGCCGGATGCCACGGGCTTGGCCGAACCGGCCTTGCCCGGGCCCTTGCCCGGCGTCGACTTGCCGTCGGCGTGGCTGGCCGGCTGCACTTCGGTGACGCTGTAGCCGGCGGTGTCGCTCGGCTCCAGCCCGGTGAAGCGGTAGTGGCCATCGGCGCCGGTCGTCGTTTCGCGCGTCACGGCCGCGCCGCGCGCCGTGGTGCCCGACAGGCGCACCACCACGCCGGCGATGCCGGTCTCGCCCGTGCCCTGGCGGCCGTCGTCGTCGAGGTCGACGAAGACGGTGCCTTCGATGCCGCCGCTGGTCGGCAGCGGCTGCTCGCCGAAGTCGTAGCCGGTGCCGTCGGTGCCGGCCGTCAGGTTGATCGCGCTGGTCGCGTTCGCGGCCGCGGTGTTGTCGAAGCGGGTGTTGTTGACGGTACCGCCCGCGCTGCCCACGTGTTCCTTGCCGTCCAGGTAGGCGGTCGGCTGGGTCTCGGTCAGCACGTAGGTGCCGCTCTTCAGGCCCGTGAACGAATAGGCGCCGCCGGCGGCCGTCGTCGTCGTCAGGTCGACGGCGGCGCCGTCCGCGTCGGTGCCGGTCAGGCGCACGGTGACCTTGTCGATCGCCTGCTCGCCCGCGTCCGCGATGCCGTTGTTGTTCGTATCGAGGAAGACCTTGCCGGCGAGGCTGGCGGTCTTCTCGCGGAAATCATAGCCGATGCCGGCCTGGCCCGACGGCAGGACGATGGCGCCGACGCTGTTCAGCGCCGCGGTGCCCGTGTCCGTGCCGCCGACCTTGCCGACGGCGGTGCCGGTGGCGGCCGTGAAATCGGCCAGGCTGGCCGGCTGGGTCTCGGTGATCGTGTAGCCGGCGGCGCCCGACGGCCGCAGGTTGCCGAAGCGGTAGCTGCCGTCGGCGCCCGTCACGACGGTGGCCGTGATAGCCTGGCCCAGGTCGTCGTTGCCGCCCAGCGTGAGCGTGACGCCGGCCAGGGCTTCGCCGTTGTCCAGCGTGCCGTTGGCATTGACGTCCTTGTAGACGTGGCCCGCCACGCTGGCCGGGGGCAGTTCCGCGAAGTTGTAGCCCGTGTACGTCTTCGTCGCATCGACCTGCACGGCGGCGAACGCGTTCGGCGACGCCGTCGCCTGGGTGCAGCTGCCGCAGTTGGTGCCGGACGTCAGCTTGCCGTCCAGGTAGCCGTCCAGCGGCGCCGTGGTCTGCACCTGTTCGGTGACGGTGTAGCCGGCCGTGTTCGATGCCGGCAGGCCCGCGAACGTGTAGCTGCCGTCGGCCGCGGTGACGGTCGTGCAGCTGGCGACGGCCGCGCACACGTCCGCGCCGGACGCGGTATGGCCGGACAGGGTCAGCGTCACGCCGGCGATGCCGGTTTCGCCCGCATCGCGCACGCCGTTGTTGTTCGCGTCGGCATACACGGCGCCGGACAGGGTCGCCGTCTTTTCGCCGAACAGGTAGCCGGTCGCGTCGACGCCGGTCGCCAGCACGATGGCGGACACGGTGCTCGTGCCCGTCGCGGTCGATGCCGTGCCGCCGCTCGTACCCGGCGTGTTGGTGCCTTCCGCGTAGTCGGCGGGCTGGGTTTCGACCAGCGTGTAGCCGCTGTTGTTGGAGGCCGGCAGGCCCTTGAACACGACCGTGCCGTCGGCCGCCGTGGTGGCCGTGCAGCTCGGCAGGATGGTGCACACGTTGGTGCCGTTGGCGGTCGTGCCGGACAGCGTCACGGTCACGCCCTGCAGGCCCGTTTCGCCCGTGTCGAGCGTGCCGTTGCCGTCCTTGTCCTGGTAGACGCGGGCGGCGATGGAGCCGCCGCGCTCGCCGAAGTCGTAGCCGCTGCCGAACTGGCCGACCGCGACGACGATGCCGCCGAACTGGTCGTTGACGGCCGCATTGCCGCCCAGCGAACCGACGTGTTCCGCGCCGTCGCCATAGTTGGAAAGCGGTGCGCTGGACTGGGCCTGCTCCGTGATGCGGTAGCCGGTCGCGTCGCTCGCGGGCACGCCCGAGAAGCTGTACGAACCGTCGCTGCCGGTCGTGACCGTGCACGGGTTCGGGCTGATTGCCGCGCACACGTTCGTGCCCGACGCGGTATTGCCGGCCAGCGTGACGCTAACGCCCGGGATGCCCGGTTCGCCCGCGTCGTACGTGCCGTTCTGGTTCAGGTCCGCATACACGCGGCCGGACAGGCCCTGGCCGCTTTCGCCGAAGTTGTAGTTCTGGGCGCTCGCGCCCGCGGCGAGCACGATGCCGCCGACGGCATTCTTGCCCGCGCCGACGACGGCGCTGCCGGCACCGACGCTGGCCGCGCCGTCCTTCCCGCCGGCGCTGCCGACGGTCATGCCGGTGTGGGTGACGCCGGGCACCGGCGTTTCCGTCACGGTATAGGTGCCGGGACGCAGGCCCGTGAAGCTGTATGCGCCGGCCGTGCCGGTCGTCGTGGTGCGGGTGACGGCGCCGCGGTCGTCGGTGCCGGTCAGCGTGACCGTGACGCCGGAGATGCCGGTGGTTTCGCCGGCGTCGCGCAGCGCGTTCGTGTTCGTGTCGACGAACACGTAGCCGGACAGGCTGGCGTCCGCCACTTCGCCGAACAGGTAGCCGGTGGCATTCGTGTTGCCCGCCAGCGCGATGGCCGTGATGCTGTCGGCCGGGATCGCGGCCGCGGTGCCGCCGCTGGTGCCGGCGACGTCGACGCCGTCCTGGTAGCCGGACGGCTGGGTTTCGCCCAGCGCATAGCTGCCCGGCGACAGGTTCGCGAAGCTGAAGCCGCCCGCGCCGCTGGTGGCCGTGGACAGGCTGACCGCGTTGCCGTAGTCGTCGGTGCCGGCGAGGGTCACGGCGACGCCGCCGATGCCCGCCTCGGCGCCGTCCCTGGCGCCGTTGGCGTTGGCGTCCGCGTACACGGTGCCGGCCAGCGACGACGCCTGCACGGTCACGCTGCTGCAGATATTGGTGTTGTTGGTGCCGTTCGGGTCGACTTCCGATGTCGTCGCCGACGCACAGTTGTTGCGGGTGCCCGTCGTCGCCGAGACGACCGGGATCTTCACGACCGCGACCTTGCCGCTCGCGAGCAGGCCCACGTTACAGCTGATGCTGGAACCGGAAACACTGCACGCGCCGCTGGTCGGCGCCGCATTGTTCGTCGACCACGTCACGCCGCCGGTGTACGGGGCGGCCTGGTACTGGGCCGGCGCGCCCGCGCCCGGCGTGTACGGCACGACGCCGGACGGCAGCACGTCGCTGATCGTCGTCGACGGGCTGTCGCCGGGGCCCGCGTTGGTCAGCGTCAGCACCCAGTAGAACGGCTGGCGCAGCTGGACCGCGGCCGTGCCCGTGTCGGCGCCGCCGATCCAGGCGCGTGCGCTCTTGGCCAGCTGCAGGTCGGCGCGGTTGCGCACCGTCGTGGTCTGGCCGACCGTGTTGTTGGCCGTCAGCGAATCCGGTTCGTTCGACGCGATGGTCACGGTCGACGCATACGTGTCGCCGCTGCCCGTCGGCGTGCTGTCGGCACGGAAGTCGAGATACAGGTCCGTCGTCGCGTTGTTCGCGGCCAGGATGAACGAGGGCGGCAGCGTGCAGGTGATCGTCAGCGTGGACGGGCCCGTGACCTGGCTGTTCAGGTTGTTGCAGTAGTTCGAGTACGACTGGCCGGTGGCGCCCAGCTTGTCGCCGAGGAAGGTCATCTGCTTGCCGGCGGGCGGCGTCATCGTATAGGTCAGCACCAGGCCGGAGGCGACCGACGGGCCGTGGTTGGTGACGGTGTTGCGGTAGGTGACGACGTTGTCCGGGAACACCGGGCCCGCGCCGGCCGGCACAAAGCCGAGCGGATCGGGGCTGTCGGTGTTATTCACCAGCAGGTCGACGCTGGCCTGCGTGACGGTCAGGACGGCTTGCGCGGTGTTGTTCGTCGCGTCGCTTTCCGGGGTCGTCGTCGCGACCGTGACGTCGCTGGTCAGCGTGCGCGGCGACGGCGGCAGCGCCATGTAATCCGGACGCATCTTGACGGTGACGGTCGCCGTGCTGCCGGACAGCATGTCGCCCAGGCTGCAGTTCAAGGTTTTCCCGACGGTGTCGAACGCGGCGCACGACCCCGTGCTGGGCGTCGCCGACAGGAACGTCATCGTGCCGGCCGGGACGGTGAACACGTCCGCCAGCGTGACGCCGCGCGCCGTCGACGGCCCGTTGTTGTTGACGGTCAGGACGTACACGGCTTCGGTGCCGGCCTGCGCGGAGGACGGCGTGACCGTGGCGGAGACCTTCACGTCGGCGACCGGGTCCACTTTCACCTGGACCGACGCGCTGTTGTTGGCCAGGTCGGTGTCGCCCTGGTCGGTGGAGGTCACGGACGCGGTATTGGTCCACTTGCCGCCCGGCTGGCTCGCGCTGTCGAGCAACGGCCGGCTGACGGTGATCGTGAACACGGCCGTGGTGCCGGCTGCGATCGTGCCGCCCGTCTGGGTACAGGTCACGGTGCTGCCGTTCGTGCAGCTGAACGTGGCCGTCGACGTGCCGCCGGTACGCGCCGCCACGACGCCGGTACCCGAGGTCGCGCCCGGGATCGCATCCGTCAGTCTCACGCCCGTCGCATCGCCCGGACCGGCGTTGGTGACGGTGAGGGTGTAGTCGAGCGAGGCCGCGTTCCACACGAGCGGGTCGACGCTGACCGCTTTCGCCAGCCGCAGGTCGATCGAACCGGCGGACGCCGTCGACACCACGCTGGCCGCCGCGCAGTTGTTGCCCGTGACGGGATCGACGTAGTTATGGCCGCCCGTGTCGGTGTAGGCCGCGCACGCGGTGTTCGTCAGGGTGCCGGCATTGTCCGCCCGGGTGACGACTTGCAGGTTCGACGTGCCCGCGCCGTTGGCCAGCGCCGCGTTGTAGGTACAGGTGACGACGCTGCCGGCCGCACCGCAGGTCCAGTTGGTGCCGGAATGGCTGACGTAGCTTTCGCCTGCCTGCAGCGTGTCGGTGACCTGCACTTCGCCGGCGGCCGCGCCCTGCGGCCCCTGGTTCGTCACCTTGATCGTGTTCGTGATGTTCGAGCCCTGCGCCACCGGGTTGGGCGTCTTGGTTTTCGTGATCGACAGGTCCACGCCGGCAGGCAGCACGGTGAACGACGCGGTCGAGCTGTCGTTGCCCGGCGTCGGGTCCGGCGTCGCGCTGGCGATGGCGGCGGTGTTGCTGAATGGCGTGCCGCCGGTCACGACGGGCGTCGTCGCCGTCACCGTGATGTTGTTCGTTGCGCCGACGGCATACGATGCCGTGGTGCAGGTCACGGTCTGGCCCGCGACGCCGCAACTCCAGCCGGTGCCCGCCGCGGAAATCGCCGTGAAGCCGGCCGGCAGCGTGTCGCTGACCGTGACGCCGGTGGCCGCGAACGGACCGTTGTTGCGCGGCGCCAGCGTGAAGGTCATCGGCGCACCGGACGCCGGCGTGCCGCTCGATGCCGTCTTGGTGATGGCGAGGTCGGTGCCGGTCGTGATGGTGACGTTGGCGGTCGTGCTGTCGTTGGCCGGGTTGTAGTCGGTGGCGCCGCTCCCGACGGAGACGGTCGCGGCGCTCGTGATCGTGCCGGTCGAGGCACCGCTCGCCTTCGCACTTACGCTAATGGCGGGCAGCGCGCCGAGGGACGCGCTGGCGCGGGTACAGGTCACGACCTGGCCCGAGCGGCTGCAGGACCAACCGCTGCCGCTGGCCGACTGGTACGTCAGGTTCGGCGACAGGGTCAGCGCGACGCTGACGGTGCCGGCGGCGTTGGGGCCGTTGTTGGTGGCCGTGGCCGTGTAGGTGACGACACCGCTGGCCGGCACGCTGGCCGGGCTGGCCGCGAGCGCCATCGCCATGTCCGCGCCGTTGTCCAGCGTGGTCAGCTGCGAGAGGTTGTTGTTCGCGGGGTTCGTGTCGACTTCCGCCCCCGTCACGGCGGCGCCGGCGGTGACCGTCGCGCCGGCGGTGGGCCTCGCGCTGACGGTGACGTCGACGATGAAGTCGTCGGCCGAGCCGGGACCGCTCAAGTCGCCCCTCACCGTCGCGTACTGGCAGCCGACCGTGTGCGTACCGCTGTCGTAGGCGCAGTGCCCCGTGTCGGACACGCTGACGAAGGTCGTCTGCGCATCGAGCGTAAACGTCAGGACGGCATTGTGCGCCGTATCGGCCTCGTTGTTGGTGATGGAAGCGCGATACACGATCTGTCCGCCCCGAACGGCCGGGTCCGGCGTGTCGGTGAAGTTTGCAACAAGCAAGTCCACGGCCCAGGCCGGGAGACACAAGCCAAGTGTCGCAAACAGGAGGATGGATCGGACGACAGCGCGGAAGGACGATCTGTGGAGCCAGGGCAGCGAAAGTGACATACGAGCAAGTTACAAATTGGCAATAACGATATTGTAAATGCAAAATATGTACAATAATCAACAAATTTTCTTAGAAAAAATGTTTTTATCGATAAATTGTTAAAAGCCTGCAACAGTCATGCGGTTGTCATTTTGCCCTGTTATTGAACATTTCAGCCCGATAAATTAGTCGTAGCAGGCAATTAATTGGTTATTGTCAACAAATCCATCAAGACACGTCCTTACACTAGGCGGCTCGAGCGTACTGCCCGCAACGCTTCGTCAAGGAGCAAGTCATGTCGTCGAACAAGGTCGCGCCCCTGTCATACGCACTCGGCCTGCTGGCCGCCGGACTCCAGGCCGGGGCCCTGGCGCAGCAGGGTCCCGACCTGAACGCCCTGCCGCTGGAACAATTGCTCAACCTCGAGGTCGTCACGGCGTCGAAGATTCCGCAGAAGATCAGCGAGGCGCCGTCGTCCGTGACCGTGATCACGGCCGAGGACATCCGCCTGCGCGGCTACCGCACGCTCACGGAGGTCCTGCAGAGCGTGCCCGGCATGACGGTGTCCTATGACCGCAACTACAACTACGCGAACATCCGCGGCCTGGGCAATCCCGGCGACCTGAATACGCGGCTGCTGATCCTGATCGACGGCCGGCGCCTGAACGACGTCGTCTACGACCAGGGTGCCATCGGCACCGAATTCCCCATCGACCTGGCCCTCATCGACCGCGTCGAATTCGTGCCCGGCCCCGGCTCCGCCATCTACGGCAGCAGCGCGTTCTTCGGCGTGGTGAACGTGATCACGAAAGACGGCGCGGCCCTCAAGGGGCAGACCGTCGGCATCGGCCGGTTCACGGGCCGGGGCCGCGAAGTCCGCAACACGTACGGCCGCGGGACGCCGGGCGGCACCGAGCTGCTGCTGGCCGCGTCGGCGTACGACAGCGCGGGACGCGACCTGTATTTTCCCGAATTCGACGATGCGGTCAGCCACGGCATCGCCCGCGGGATCGACTACGACCGCTACCACCGGCTGTTCGCGAAACTGAGCACGGGCGGCGCCGTGGCCGAGGCCTATTTCGGCAGCCGCACGAAAGGCATCCCGACGGCCTCCTACGGCCAGCAGTTCAACGATCCGCGCAGCTGGTCGCTGGACGAATACGCGGGCGCCGCCCTGTCCTGGCACCGCGCCGTCTCGGACACGCTCGACCTGTTCGCCGGCGTGAGCGTGGCGCGCTACCGCTACCGGACCGTCAACATCACCGAGCCGGCCAGCACGGGCGCGACGTACAGCGTCGACACGGCCGAAAGCCTCAGCAGCGGCGCGGAGGTGCGCGCCATCAGCAGCGCGCTGCGCGGCCACAAGCTCATCGCCGGCGCGGAATACACGCGCGACAGCAAGCGGCAGATGTCGAACTACGACGTGGCCCCGTACCACCTCAACCTCGACGCCGCCCATCCGAAGCGGCAGGCCGCCGTCTACCTGCAGGACGAGATGCGGCTCGGCGAGAAGCTCATCCTGAACACGGGCGTGCGCCACGACTACGATTCCGAAGGCGGCGCCACGACGAATCCGCGCGTGGCCCTGCTCTACAAGACAGCGGGCCAGGTAACGCTCAAGGCCCTGTACGGCACGGCCTTCCGCTCCGCCAACGCCTACGAGCGCTACTACACGTTCGACTTCCGGGCGAATCCGGCGCTGCGCTCGGAGCGCATCAAGACCTACGAACTGATCGCGGAATATTTTCCGACCGACCGCTTCCGCGCCACCGCCTCCGTCTTCCAGTACCGCATGCGCGACATGCTGGCGCTGGCCACCGATCCGGACAACGGCATGCTGGTCTTCTCGAACATCGACGCGGCCCGCGCCACGGGCATCGAAGTGGAAGCGGAATGGCTGCGCGAGGACGGCAGCGCCCTCAAGGGCAGCGCCAACGTGCAGTCCGCGCGCAACGACGTCGATGGCGCATGGCTGCCCAATTCGCCGCGCCGCCTGCTCAAGCTGAACTACACGCTGCCGCCGCTCGGCGACCATTTGCGCGCGCACGCCGAGTACCGCTTCACGAGCCGGCGCCGCACGGTCCAAGGCGGCGAGGTCGGCGGTTTCGGCGTCGTCGACCTGAACCTCGTCGGCACCCTGGCGGGCTCGCGCGTGGAGCTGTCCGCCGGCGTGCTCAACGTCTTCGCCAGGCGCTACGCCGATTCCGCCAGCGAGGAACACTACGACAACAGCACGCCGCCGCGCCGTCTCGACGCCATCGGGCAGGACGGGCGCACGCTGCGCTTCACGGCACTGGTCCGGTTCTGACGATGATGCGGCCCAGCCTCGCGCGCCTCCTGCTCCTGTGCTGCCTGCTGCTGCCGGCGGCCGCCAATGCGCAGACCGCCGACGAATACGCGGCCAAGGCGGCGTTCATCTACAACATCGCGCAGTTCAGCACCCTGCCGCACATGAACGGCGCCGTGCGCCTGTGCGTGCTGGGGCGCGATCCGTTCGGCAGCGTGCTGGCCACGCTGGAAGGCAAACCGATCGGGAACGCGCGCCTGTCCGTGCTCTACCCGCGCTCGGGACCGGAGGCGCTGATGCAATGCCACATCCTGTACATCAGCGCGTCGGAAACCGACGACATGACGGCGCTCGCCGACAGCGCCCGCGCGGCCGGCGTGCTGACGATCGCCGATACCCGCGGCGCCGCGCGCAAGGGCGTGATGCTCGAACTGGTCCTGGACGACCGGCGCATCGCCTTCGAATTCAATGGCGCCGCGGCGCGCGGCGCCGGCGTCGTGCTCAGCTCCAAGGTGCTGCGGCTGGCGCGCGCCATTTACTAGACCGGGACGGCCAGCATGGAACAACTCATCGAATGGATCAACCGGCAGGCACTGAGCACCAAGCTCAAATGGACCTACCTCGTCACGAGCGGCGGCGTGATGCTGTTGTCGACGCTGTTCCTGATCGGCATCCAGCTGTACTTCTTCACGGCCGCGCTGGTGCGGCAGACGCAGTCGCAGGCGACGATGGTGGCCGAGAACCTGACGGCCGCGATGGCCTTCGCCGACGCCGAGGCGGCCGGCGACATCCTGTCCGCGCTGCGCGTGGCGCCGGACGTGCAGTCGGCCGTCGCCTATGACGCGAAAGGCAAGGCGTTCGTCAGCTTCGTGCGCGATCCGGAGGTGCCGCCCGCCGCGCGCGACCCGCGTGCGCGCGAGACCGTGGTGGACGTCCGCGGCGTCAGCGTCACGCGCCGCATCCAGGTCGGCAGCCGCCTGCTCGGCACCGTGGTCGTGCGCAGCAGCGTGACGAGCGTGTACCGCCAGCTCGCGCTGTACCTGGCGCTGGCGCTGCCGATGACGCTGGCCCTGCTCAGCCTCTCGTACTACGCGCTGTCGCGCCTGCAGCGCTACTTCACGGCGCCGATCCGCGCGCTGTCGGCGGTGAGCGAGCAGATCTCGCGCCAGGGGGATTATTCGCTGCGCGCCGAGGTGTCGCAGGCGGCCGACATCGGCCTGCTGGCGCGCACGTTCAACGGCATGCTGGACCGCATCCAGAAGCGCGAACTGGAACTGGAAGCGGAGATCAACGAGCGCAAGCGCATCGAGGTCAAGCTGGACCGGCTGGCGCACTACGATCCCGTCACGCAGCTCAACAACCGGCACTTCTTCAACGAGCGGCTGGAATCGGTCCTCGCGCGCGCGCGCAAGTTCGACGAGCGCACGATCCTGATGTTCATCGACCTGGACAACTTCAAGACCGTCAACGACACGCTCGGCCACGACATCGGCGACGAGCTGCTGCGCCTCGTGTCGCGCCGGCTGTCGGAGACGCTGCGCTTCGGCGACGTGCTGTCGCGCATCGGCGGCGACGAATTCGGCATCATCCTCGAGAACGTGAGCCAGGTCGGCGTCGCGTCGCTGATCGCGGAAAAATGCCTGGTCAAGCTGGCCGACCCGATCCACATCCACGGCCACGACATCCACATCGGCGCGTCCATCGGCATCAGCGTGTACCCGGACGACGCGACCGACATGCACGCGCTGCTGAAATACGCCGACACCGCGATGTACTACGCGAAGAACGGCGGCAAGAACGCGTGGCGCATGTTCACGCCCAGCATGCGCGACGACGCCCATAAACGCTTCAAGCTGGACAACAACCTGCGGCGCGCGCTGGAACGCGACGAGTTCGTGCTGCACTACCAGCCGCAGGTCGACCTCAAGACCGGCGACATCGTCGGCGTCGAGGCGCTGATCCGCTGGATCCATCCGCAGCTGGGCATGGTCAGCCCCAGCGACTTCATTCCCGTCGCGGAGGACACGGGCCTCATCGTGCCCATCGGCGAATGGGTGCTGCGCGAAGCGTGCCGCGACCTGAAGCGGTGGCACGCGGAAGGCTACCTGCTCCGCGTCGCCGTCAACCTGTCCGGGCGCCAGCTCAAGGAAAACAACCTGGTCGCCGCCGTGCTGGCGACCCTGCGCGAGGCCGACGTCGACCCGTGCTGGCTCGAACTGGAACTGACGGAGAGCATGCTGATGGATGCCTCCACCGACATCGTCGACCGCCTGCACGCGCTGACGGACGCCGGCATCCAGCTTGCGATCGACGACTTCGGCACGGGCTATTCGTCGATGAGCTACCTGAAGACCTTCCCCGTGCGCGCGCTGAAGGTGGACCGCAGCTTCGTGCGCGGCCTGCCGCAGGATCCGGAAGACGCGGCCATCACGCGCGCGATCATCGCGATGGCCCGGAGTCTCAGGATGGAGATCGTGGCCGAGGGCATCGAGACGCAGGAACAGCACGACTTCCTGCGCGCGCACGGCTGCGACAAGTCGCAGGGCTACCTGTACGGCCGGCCGTGCCCGGCCGCGCAGATCGGGCAGATGCTCGCGCGCTCGGGCGCGGGCGCGTGCGAGGTCGACTAAAGGCCGGTCACCACTCGACCACGACGGACGTCATGGCCGGCAGCGCCAGCGGGGCGCGCAGGTCGACGGCGGCGCCGGTCAGCACGTTGCGGCCCTGCGGCGCCTGTTTGATCATGCCGGCGAAGCGCGTCAGGTCCAGCTGCGTGGCCTGCGGATTCTTGTTCAGCACGACCATCACCGTCTGCCTGCCGTCGTGGCGGAAATAGACGTAGTGGCCGTCGCTGGGGATGTAGTGCGTCAGCTTGCCGTATTTGATGGCCGAACTGGTCTTGCGCCAGTTGAACAGCGTGCGCACGAGGCGCTGCATGCCGCGCTGGGCGTCCGTCAGCCCCGTGCCCGTGAACGCATCGGCCTTGTCGCCCGCCCAGCCGCCCGGCATGTCCGCGCGCAGCACGCCGTCGGTGCGCTCCTTCGGTCCCTGGATCAGCATCTCGGTCCCGTAGAACATCTGCGGGATGCCGCGCGTCGTCGCCATCAGGATCAGGTCCGTTTTCACCAGGTCGACGTTGCCGTCCACCTGCGCCAGCGCGCGCGGGCGGTCGTGGTTGTCCGGGAAGACCATCAGCTTCGATGGGTCCGCATACAGGTAGTCGGCCGCGATGGTCTCGTAGATCCTGATGAGGCCCTGGCCGCTGTCTTCCGGCGCCGTCAGCGCTTTCGGGGCCGTGTCGACGAGCGGGAAGTCCATCACCGACGGCAGTTCGGAGCGGAAGCCGTCGCGGTTGACGACGCCCTTCTGCCAGTACGCGACCATGTACGGCCGGTCGTCCATCTCCTCGCCGACGACGTTCAGGCGCGGATACTCCGCGCGCACGGCGCGGTTCCAGTCGTTCAGGAAGGCCGGATCGGCGTATGAATACGTGTCTTCGCGGATGCCGGACAGGTTCGCGTACTCGATCCACCACAGCGTGTTCTGGATCAGGTAGCGGGCCACCAGCCTGTTCTTCTGGTTCACGTCCGGCATCGACGCGTCGAACCAGCCGTCGACGAAGCCGGCCTTGTCTTCCGGCGCCGCGTGGATGTCCTGGGCCACCGTATGCTGGTTGTTCGTCTTCACGAACGTCCTGCCGTGGTTGATCCAGTCGGACGACGGCATGTCCCGCATCCACCAGTGGCCCGTGCCGATGTGGTTCACGACGACGTCGTGGATCACGCCGATGCCGCGCGCGTTGGCCGCGGCCACGTAGTTGCGGTAGTCCTCGTTGCTGCCGAAGCGTGGATCGACCTTGTAGTAATCGGTCAATGCGTAGCCGTGGTACGAATACGCCGGCTGGTTGTTTTCCAGCAGCGGCGTGGGCCAGACCATCGTGAAGCCGAGGTTGCGGATGTAATCGAGCTGCGCCCGCATGCCGGCCAGGTCGCCGCCGTGGCGCCCGTCCGGATTGCCGCGGTTGCTCGTTTCGCGCATGCCCGCATCGTCGTTGGCCGGGTTCCCGTTCGCGAAGCGGTCGGGCACGATCAGGTAGACGGCGTCGCCGGCATCGAAGCCGCGCCGCGCCGCCGAGTCCTTGCGGCGCGCTTCCAGGCGATACGGGACGGTCGTCACCACGTCCTTGCCGCGCTTGAACTGCAGTTTCAGTTCGCCGGGCTTCGTCGTCGCGCCGATCTTCAGGTTCACGAACAGGAAGTTCGGATTGTCGGTACGCTCGACGCTGGCAATACGCACGCCGGGGTAAGCCAGCGCCGGCTCCAGTTCGGCGATCTTCTCGCCATGCACCATCACCTGCAGGTCGGACCACGTCATGCCGACCCACCAGTTCATCGGCTCCACGTGCTGGATGGCGTACGGCGCGGCGCCGGCCCACAGGGCGGGCAGCATGGCCGAGATGGCCAGGACGAGCTTCTTCATGTTGTCTCCATAGTAATTTGTAGTAAAGTAACATGTGAGAGCTATAAATTCAAACCATAACGGGTATTCTCTGTAGTTTTACTTCGTTATGCGATCCATGCGGAAATACAGTAAGCTGTCTGCCCCATGCCGCAGACCATCCTTACCCCCGTCCACCACGAACTGATCATCAAGAAAAGCCGCTTCATCGCCTGCGTCCAGCCGATGCCCGACCGGGCCGGTGCGCAGAAGATCGTCGCGGGGCTCAAGGCCGCGCATCCGGGCGCCGCGCATGTGTGCTGGGCGCTGCTGGCGGGCGGGCAATCGGCGGCCGTCGACGATGGGGAACCGAGCGGCACGGCCGGCCGTCCCATGCTGGACGTGCTGCGCCACCAGGACCTGGAAGGCGTGCTGGCCACCGTCGTGCGCTATTTCGGCGGCATCAAACTGGGCGCGGGCGGTCTCGTGCGCGCCTACACGGACAGCGTGGCCCAGGCGCTGCTGGGCGCGCAGAAAATCGCCATCATCCGCCAGCGCCACCTGCGCTGCGACGCACCCTACCCGCTCGAAGGCCTGATCCGGCGCGAGCTGGACAGCGCCGGCGCCACGCTGGATGCCGTCCAGCATGCCGATGTCGTCTCGTTCGCCTTTCACCTGCCGGACGACAAGGCCGCGTCACTCGTCGCCCGGCTGAACGAGGCGGGCAATGGCCGCATCCATTGGCTCGCGGAAAACGACGACCCGCAAGCGGACTCGGCCTGATACCGCTATCATGTGAGGCTATACCGGACATCACGACTCGAAAGCGGACTCGCCTGTCGCGAGCCGCCATAATGTCCGGCTTCCTCCAGCAAAGACTACACACATGATCAAGAAGAGCCTGGCGCCTCTGGCCCTGGGCGGTTTCGGTATCGGCATGACGGAATTCGTCATGATGGGCATCCTGCCCGATATCGCGACCGGCCTGAACATTTCCATTCCCCAAGCGGGCTACCTGATTTCGGCGTACGCGGTCGGCGTGGTCGTCGGCGCGCCGACGCTCGTCAGCATGCTGTCGCACCGCCCGCCGCGCAGCGTGCTCATCTGGTTCATGCTGATGTTCACGGTGTTCAACGCGCTGTCCGCGTTCGCGCCGAATTTCCACACGATGCTGCTGTTCCGCTTCCTGGCCGGCCTGCCGCACGGCGCCTTCTTCGGAGTCGGTGCCGTCGTCGCCACGCGTCTCGCCGACAAGGGCAAGGAAGCGGCCGCGCTCGCCAGCATGTTTTCCGGCCTGACCATTGCGAACGTATTGGGCGTGCCGGCCGGCACCTGGCTCGGCCACAACATGAGCTGGCGCTTCGTGTTCCTGATCGTGGCCGTGATCGGCCTCGCGACGATGATCATGCTGCACAAGCTGATCCCGTATTTCCAGGCGACGCCGGGTGCAGGCCTGCGCCAGGACCTGAAGATCTTCCGCAAGCCGAACCTGTGGCTGGCGCTGGGCATCACGTCGATCGGCACGGGCGGCTTCTTCGCCTGGCTCAGCTACATCGCCCCGCTGCTGACGGACGTGACGCACTTCCACGCCAACACCATCCCGCTGATCATGACGGCGGTGGGCGTCGGCATGACGGTCGGCGTGAACGTGGGCGGCAAGCTGGCGGACCGCGTGCCGCCGCTGACGGCGATCATCATCCTCCTGATCACGATGGTTGCCCTGCTGTGCATGAACGCGCTGCTGGCGTCGTCGCAGCCGGCGATGATGGTGCTGGCGTTCACCGTCGGCGCCAACGCGCTGGCGCTGGGGCCGCCGATCCAGATGCTCCTGATCGAGCACTCGCGCGAAGCGGAGATGCTCGGCTCGTCGCTGGGCCAGTCCGGCTTCAATATCGGCAATGCGCTGGGCGCGTTCCTCGGCGGGATTCCGCTGACGCTGGGCTATTCGTACGCGTCGCCGCAATGGGTGGCGGCGGGTCTCGCGCTGTCCGGCGTCGTGCTGGCGCTCGCGATGCGGGCGCATGGGCGCCGCACCGCTGTGGCCGTTCCCGCTTAAGCGCCGCGGCGCTTGCGGCGCGCGACGCCTGCCGCCGCGAGCCCGGCCATCACGAGCGCGATGCTGCCCGGCTCCGGCACCTGCGCCGCGGCGTGCTTCGCGCCGCCGCCTTCGAGCTTCAGCCCGGCGATGTCGACCGGGTTGAAGTAGTGATTCGAATTGACCTGCACGGTCGACGACCAGGTATCCACGATCACGTTGCCGTTGACGACGCCCCAGTTCTCCGTTTGCGTCGCATACGGCGCCAGCACGCTGCCGATCACGCCGCGCACGTCGATCGTCTGCGCTTCGTAAAAATTGAACAGCACGTTGTAGCCGGCCAGCGGCTGGAAGCTGATGCCGTTGTTGTTGAACGTGCCGGCGCTGCCGCTCACGTTGAAGACGAGCGTCTCGCCCGGCACGAGCTGTTCCAGCGTCCAGCTGCTGGAACTGGCGAACAGGTCCGACGACACGTTGAAGATATCGACGCCGCCGCGGCCGGAGCCCGTTACCTGCACCCCGCTCCACAAGGGCGTCACCGCGCCGGTCGCATCGAGGCCGGACAACGCATTGGCCACGTTCTTGTAGTAGCCGGCCGCCGCCTTGAGGTCGACAGGATTGGCGGCCGCCATTTGCGGCGACGCGGCCCACGTCAGCGTGCTGGTGCCGCCGACATACGCCTTGCCGTTCTCGATCGAACCGCTCGTCAGCGACAGGTTGCCGCCCGCGACGAGCGCGTAACCGTCCTTGCCGAACGCATCCTTGTCGTTGTGGTTGATCGCATAGCTGGAAATCGTGACGTTGCCGCCCGCGACGAGCGCGCCCTCGACGTCGCTCGACGTCGACGTGAAGTCATGGATCGCGTACAGGTTGGCGCCGCCTACCGGCGCCATCAGGTTCAATACGGCGGCTTCGGCGGAGCCGCCCAGGGCAGCCAGTGCCAGGACAAGAATTCGCAAACGCATGATATTAGTCAACAAATGTATTGACTCTACAATATCATTGTTTTCGATAACACGGCAATCAGTTTTCCTCCTTGGTAACTATTGTTACAAATCTGTCACTCATTCTGCATAGCCGCCAGCATCGCGGCCGTCGACGTCACGCTGGCGAATTCCCCGTTCAGGCTCGCCACGGCCGTCGCATGCATCTGCTCCGCGCTGAACCACGTGCCATCCGGCCCCGTGCGCTCATGCGTGGCGCAGGCATCCTCGACGAGAAACGTCCGAAAGCCGAGATTGCCGGCCATGCGCGCCGTCGTCGACACGCAGTGATCGGTCGTCAGGCCGCACAGCACGACCGTGTCGATGTCCGCCGCACGCAGCCGCGCTTCCAGGTCGGTGCCGATGAAGGCGCTGTTCACATCCTTCGAAATGACGATCTCGCCCGGCAGCGGCTGCGCTTCCGGTTTGAAGGCGTGGCCGGGCGTGCCCGGATAGAACGCGCCCTGCTCGCTGCGCGAACCATGCTGGACGTGGAATAGCGGCCGTCCCGCTTGTCTCCAGGCGGCCAGCAGCGCGGCGATGTTCCGCTCGGCCCGGGGGTGATTGCGCCGGCCCCAGCGCGGGTCGAGGAAGCCCTGCTGGACGTCGATGACGATCAGGGCGGCGTTGGTCGGCGTTTGCATGTGTGTCCTTTCATGAAAAACCACATGGTCGCCGCCGGGTCTCCATGACGCTACCGAAATGCCGGATAATTGCCGGTTCATCCATGACAGATTTCGATGGCCCATGAAGCTCAGCCAACTTCACATGCTCGTCGCGGTGGCGGACCACGGCAGCTTCAGCGCCGCCGCGGCGGAACTCGGGTGCACGCAGTCGCGCATCAGCCATGCGATCGCGGAGCTGGAACGCGAACTGGACACGCGCCTGCTGGCGCGTGCGCGTGACGGCTCGCTGCCCACCGAGGCCGGCCTGCGCGTGCTGGACAAGGCGCGCGCGATGTTGCGGCTCGAAGACGCCCTGCGCGCCAGCGTGCGTGAGGACGACGCCATCGAAGGCCGGGTGCGCATCGCGTGCTTCCGCAGCATCGGCACCCACCTGCTGCCGTATGCCGTCGAGGCGCTGGCGGCCCGTCATCCGCAGCTCGTGCTCGACATCGACGACGCTTGCAACGACCGCCTCGAAGTCATCGCCGCGCTGCGCGCCGGCCGCGCGGACGTCGGCATCGCCCAGCTGCCTGTGGAAGACGGCTTCGTCGTCCACCCGTACGTGGCCGACGACTACGTGCTCGTCGTGCCGGCCGCGCGCGCGTTCACGCAGCCCGTGACGTGGGATCAACTGGATGGCCTGCCGTTCATCCGCCTCGGCTGCTCGGGCGCGGACGCGATCCTCGCGCGCTGCCGCGCGGCCGGCCTTACCGCCAGCGCCGAGCGCACGCTGGGCAACGACACGAGCATCGCGGCGATGGTGGCGCGGGGCATGGGCTGGTCGATCCTGCCGCGCCTCGCGACGTATCCCGAGCCGGACGACGTGCGCGTGCTGCCTTTGCCCATCCCGGCGCGGCGCCAGTTCGCGCTGGCGGGATCGCGCGACACGATGCGCAGCGCGCGCGTAAAGGCCGTGCTGGACGTGCTGCGCGACCGGCGGCTGCTGGCGGCCACGCGTGCGTACCAGGCGGGCATCCTGCGCCGGGATTGACAGGCTCGCAGACCGTTCTCCAAGACCTACGCAAAACTAACCATAGTTAACTTTTGCCGCTGGGTT
>CAMLMV010000012.1 GCA_946481275.1 uncultured Massilia sp. | reverse complement strand
TGTTAAGTAGAAAATTCTACTTCCAAACGCGCTCTTTTTGCGGGGGGATTACCGCGGCAGCTCGGAAGCTGCAATTCTTTTCCGAGGATATGCGGGAAAGCCATGCCCCTGCCGGCTCCCATCTGCCAAGAGACCAGACTCGGCCAAAGCAAGCGCGCCACCTCGGGGCCACGGTCGGCTCCCTCCACAGTGAACAACCTGACCAGCATGCTTTCGCACCAGTTGTGGGCCAGGATTTTACCCCACCAGCTGGGGTCGACAGGCCAGGCGCCGCACGCGGCGCGCCAGATCAACGCCGGCACGAGCAAAGGCGGCGCGTCACCTTGCGGCACGGCTTGAAGGGTCTTGCCCCACAAATAGGCCACGTCGGAGAAATAGGCCAGGCTCTCGCGTGTTGGCACCGGCATGGTTTCACGACAGTAGCTGGCACGAGGATTTAGCCAGTCTGGAAACTTCTCCGGAAGCTGTTCCCGGTTCCAGCCGGGGACGCGCCAACTGGCCACCGCGCCCTTCGGTGCCTCAACAAACAAACTCCATACCCAGACTGAGCTGATCCATTCAAACCATTGTTCGGTCGTGCGGTATGGCCGTGACCAAGGGAGGGTCGTTTCGGGCGCCTCGGCCAGCCTGGACAGGACGATGTCGCCAATAACCTGCATTTCGTCAACGAGAGCTGTTCCCCGCGCAAGACGTTTGCCGACCGCGACGAACAGCGCTTCTGCCGCACCCATCAGTCCCCCGTCCTTGTCGATGCGATTTTTCTGCAGACGCGATGCCTGTGCAAATCCAGCAATCGACATCGTGTCGAGCGTAGCATCAAGCAGCGCTCGCCGAGACCCGTCGAAACACGCCGGCCACCAGGTATCCGGTGGCGATGTACGGATCTGCGTGCCCAGAACGTGGCGCAGCACCAAGCGGGAAAGCAAGGGATTGGCGAATCTGTAGCCGTTGTCGCCCGGCAAAAGTTGTCCTGCGCTTATCAAGGTCTGGAATTCGTAATCGGTAGTGCCGGCCGCCTTCCAGCCTGCCTCGGCAAGCTCGCCATCCCATGTTCCACACCAGTCATTCCAGCGCTTGCGAACAACTGACTCCATCACCCGCAGATGCCTAGCCTTGATATCGAATACCCGTTCCAGCAGTGCGCGGGTGTTCTGTCCTCTTTCCAGTTCCACGAACGTGGCGAAAGACTCGCCTTGCGCGATTCGACAAAGCTGCAGCACATCCCCAGTGCGCGATAGCCAGCGGCGCCCTGGGTCGAAGGTCGCGAGCCAGGCAATCAACTCTTTGGCGCTCGTGCCGGGTTTCACACCGTATTCCACAAGGCGCTGCTCGACCCAAGCGATAACCTTGCCGCGCCAATCTGGGTCCAGCGTCCACCGCCACATCTTGATGCTTTTTGCGACCTGGTCCGCCGCAATCTGCAAAGCGCCTCCCTGGTGGCTGGGAAGTGCGTGACGGGAAATGACGAGCAGAGGCGCAGTTTGCGCGCGATCCCGTAAGGACTGCAATTGTCCCGCACTTACTTTGTCATCGATCGCCACGATCAGGGGTGACCTGTGGCGCATGACGTCGACGTGCTTCCCGAGCAACTCTGCTGCGGATGCCAGGACCAGAACGGTGTGTCGGCTCGCTGCAGCCAAGTGGTTCGCGATCAACTTGAACTCCGTCTCGTCCTCGATCTGCAACCAGTCGAGCATCTCGGGGCTTCGACTCGATCCCTCGCCAAAAAACCAATGATCCAGATTGGGCGGTATGTTGCGGCTATTCTCTTCGTCCGAGATAAATTCCGGCCTGCCGATGTGATATCGGTCCTCGCGCTTCAGGTCGAGCGCAGGCAATGTCGGAAAGCTCGCGAACGTGAACACGTGCTTGTCCCGCGCTCGACCAGCACGCAGCGAGCTCGGTTCGACACCCAGTTCCCGCGCCACCACCTCCAGCGCACCAGGATTCTTCTCCCACCATTCGAGCCGCTCACCCCTGCCCAACAAGGTGAGGCGCGCCTCCAGTGACCGCGTCGTGCGATCCAGCGACTCGAAAAGCTTCTCGTGGTTATCCCACAAGTGCTCGGCGAATCTGTGCTGGCTGATCCGCTTCTTGCGAAGAGCGGCTGAAACGACGTTGGGTATCATGGCTGATGTACCGGTACAAAACGCTACAGACGGTATTCTAGCTCGTTGCCACAAGCGTCGGGAGAACATAAAGTTGGCTCAATGCCGAACAATCATGTTTTGCAGATCCAGAGAGGAAACGCGATGAGCAAACAACTGACACATGAGCAGCACAAGGGCAATCTGCTCAAGGAATATGACGGGTTCGCCAAGATGGCAAAGCGCGACCCCGACCTGTGCGTCGATCTTGCGATGGGCGTATTCGGTCGCCTTAACGGCGGCGATTACAACAGCGCTCGCGTCAAAGCAGAGACCGCGGTCGAGACAATCCACATGATGGCGCGTGGCGAGTTCGGTTTCGATCGTGCTGCCAAGAGCGTCCAGAAGTATTTCCCTGCGGCGGATGAGCCTTGCGAGAACACGCACGTCGACGACGACATCACGTAATGCTCGTCGGTATGTCAAGAGGCCGTCCATACGCAGGCGGCCTCTTTTTTAGCACCCTTTTACCGCTGCCGTTCTTGAACGCGGACTCAATGCCGTCGGTGGCGAAATAAAAGGTCGTGCCACCTTTCATTCCAGCGGTGAGTGGGATCAAGGGCTAGCACGAGCATGGGAACGTGGTACGGCGGCTCGTCGCCGACCGGCCGTTCCAGAAGTGGCTACCATTTCGACCGACTTAATGTCCTGTCCCGTTAGTTCGACCGCAACGACGAGATACTTTTTCGAGGATCAAGGCGACGGCAGGCGTCCTTGTGAACGGCTTGGGCTCTCGTTGGCTGACGAACCTGTCGATTGTGCCCGTCAGCTCCTTGATGTTGGCGAACGAGCCGCGCTGGAAGAGCATGAGCTCCCGACTCGCCCTGAACGCAACAGCTACGATACAAGCTTCGACTTTACGCCCATTGAATGTTGCGCTCGGTGCAATTTCGAGCGCAACAGAAGTGAGTCCAGGGAGAACGCAACGCAAATTAAGGTCATTCTACTGAATTCCACACTAAAAAATAACGCAACACGCCACCCAAACTACCAAGAATGCGAAAGTTCGTCATCGCCATAACGCATCAGGATAAACCGCATTACGCGCAAGCGCTCTTACGTAAAACCGATGAGGCCGTTGAATAACATCCGGGTCGCGGCAGGTGTCGACGGGCATCCGAGTCCGAAACGAGCCACAGCCATGAATTGATTTCGCGTCGTGTTGAGTTTTCCTCGTTTGCCCCACCAGCTGTCATCCGCGAACATGACGTAACCTTCGAATACTTCAGGAGACGGAACATGTTACTCAAAGAACGCGTGGCGATCGTCACGGGCGGCGCCGGCGTCAACGGCCTTGGATTTGCTACGGCACGCATGCTTGCCGAACAAGGTGCCCGCGTCGTCATCCTCGACCTGCCGGGTGCCGATCCGGCAGGTGCCGCTGCGGAGCTGGGCGCGGGCCACCTCGGACTCGCGGCCGACATCACGGACAAGGCGCAGTGCGACGCCGCCATCCACGCCGTGCTGGAACGGTACGGCCGCATCGACATCCTGTTCAACAACGCCGGCATCACACAGCCACGCAAGACGCTCGACATCTCGGCGGCCGACTACAACGCCGTGCTGGACGTCAGCCTGCGCGGCACTCTGTTGATGTCGCAGGCCGTGCTGCCTGCCATGCAGCGGCAAAAAAGCGGCTGCATTGTGAACACGTCGTCGGTGTCGGCGCAGCGCGGCGGCGGCATTCTTGGCGGCCCGCACTACTCGGCCGCCAAGGCCGGCGTACTGGGCCTGACCCGGGCGATGGCGCGCGAATTCGGGGCCGATGGCATCCGCGTCAACGCCATCACGCCGGGCCTGATCGCCACCGACATCATCAAGGGCAAGCTGACGGAAGAACGCAAAGGCGAGATCGCGAACGACATCCCGCTGGCGCGCCTGGGCCGCGCGAGCGACATCGCCGGGGCCGTCGTGTTCCTCGCCAGCGACCTGTCCGCCTACTGCACCGGCATCACGCTGGACGTCAACGGCGGCATGCTGATCCACTAATCGTCGAAGTCGGCAAATCCCCGGATCCACTCCACGACCGTCCGCACCCCCTGCAGACCTTCCCGGCTCTTCGGGACGGCAAGGTGGTGCGCGGTCGCCTCGATGGCCAGTTCTCCGAACGGGCACACCAACTTCCCTTCCCGTAGATAGTCGTGCACGAGCACCGTGCTCTCAATGCACATGCCGAGCCCGTTTTCGGCCGCGCCAAGTGTCATGAAGGCGCGGTCCAGGCGCAGGCCGCGCACAGGGCTGTCGCAGTCCGGTGCGAAGCGCGCGATCCAGTCGTCCCACGACGTCAGCGACACATCGTTCTGGATCAGGTAGAAATTCTCGACGTCGCCCGGCGGCAGCGGCAGCGTCCAGCCGTCCACGAGCGCCGGACTGCACACGGGCACGTACCGTTCGTGTGCCGAGATCGGTTCCACGTGCACGCCTGCCGACGCGGGCGGGCGACCGTACGTTACGGCCACGTCGACCCCGCTGTTGGAAAAGTCCGGGGCCTGGTGCACGGCCCATAGGCGCACGTCGATCTCCGGATGGGCGCGCAGGAACGCCGGCAAGCGCGGCATGATCCAGATCGCCGCGAAGCTGGGCGCCGACTGGATCGTCACGACCTGCTGGCGGCTGCTGCGGTCGAGGAGCGTGCGCAGTTCGTTGTCGATATCGGCGAAGGAGCGCTGGATGACCTCATACAAGCGGGCACCGTCCGCGGTGGGTACAACGCCGCGCCGCGCCCGCTCGAACAGCAGCGTGCCGAGCGCATCTTCCAAAGTCTGGATCGAATGGCTGACGGCCGATGACGTGATCGAGAGTTCCTGCGCGGCCGCCGCGAACGACCGGTGCATGTAGGCCGCCTCGAACGCCTGCAATCCCTTGAGTGAAGCTTTGCGCAACGCGCGATATCGCTGAACTGGATTCATCTATTGCCAAGAATTACTCGCTATACGGTTCGGGGACCGATTTATACACTGGCCCGTATTCGCTGCACAAGACGTCCGCAGCGTCCTAACGACCAGATTGGAGACACCACATGGAGCATACGTACCCCTCGTCAGGGACACCGCTCGCCGCGTTGAAAAGCGCGGCTTATCGCATCCGCCGCTACGCCCTGCGCATGGGCGAAGTACAAGGCCAGGGCTATGTCGGGCAGGCCCTCGGCATGACCGATATCCTGGCGGTGGCCTACCGACACGCACTGCATTATCGGCCCGACGAGCCGGAATGGGAAGGCCGCGACCGTTTTCTGCTGTCGCACGGACACTATGCAATCGCCCTGTACGCCGCGCTGCTCGAAGCGGGTATCCTGCCGGAATCCGAGCTGGAGACTTACGGCAGCGACGACAGCCGCCTGCCGATGTCCGGCATGGCGACGTACACGCCCGGCATGGAAATCTCCGGTGGTTCCCTCGGCCTGGGACTGCCCATCGCGGTCGGCATCGCATTGGGACTGCGCCAGAAAAACAACTCTGCTTTCGTCTACAACTCCATGTCGGACGGCGAGTTGGACGAAGGTTCGACTTGGGAAGCGGCGATGTCGGCGGCTCACTTCGGCCTCGGCAACCTGATCACTCTGGTCGACATTAACAATCAGCAGGCCGACGGCCCGTCGAGCAAGATCCTCGGCTTCGAACCGCTGGCCGACAAGTGGGAAGCTTTCGGCTGGTTTGTCCAGCGCGTCAACGGCAACGATATCGCTGCCGTGCGGCAAGCATTCGACACCGCGCGCAGCCATTCGCAGCCCCGGCCGCGCGTGATCCTGTGCGATACCCTGATGGGCAGCGGTGTGCCCTTCCTCGAACAGCGCGACAAGAACCATTTCATCCGCGTCGAAGCCGACGAATGGCAGCAGGCCATCGCCATCCTGGACGCCCACCACGCAGGAGAACAAGCATGAGCACCGCCGCCACCAGCAAACCGCGCCTGACCACGTCGGCAATGATCGCCTCCATCGCGGCCGAAGGCCAGCGCACGCAAAGCGCCCCGTTCGGCCACGCGCTCGTCGAACTGGCACGCGACCGCAAAGACATCGTCGGCATGAGCGCCGACCTGGCCAAGTACACGGACCTGCACCTGTTCGCGCAAGCCTGTCCGGAGCGCTTCTTCCAGATGGGTATGGCCGAGCAGCTGCTGATGGGTGCCGCCGGCGGCATGGCCAAGGAAGGTTTTACCCCGTTCGTCACCACCTACGCCGTGTTCGCGTCGCGCCGCGCCTACGACTTCATCCATCAGGTCATCGCCGAGGAAAACCTGAACGTCAAGATCGCCTGCGCGTTGCCGGGACTGACGACGGGCTACGGTCCCAGCCACCAGGCCACGGAGGACATCGCAATCTTCCGCGGCGTGCCGGGCCTGACGATCGTCGATCCGTGCGACGCGCTCGACACCGAACAGGCTGTCGCCGCGATGGCCGCGCACCACGGCCCCGTCTACATGCGCCTACTGCGCGGCAAAGTGCCCCTCGTGCTGGACGAATACGATTACAAGTTCGAGCTCGGCAAGGCGAAACTGCTGCGCGACGGCCGCGACGTGCTGGTGATTTCCAGTGGCATCATGACGATGCGCGCGCTCGAAGTGGCCGAGGCGCTGAAGGCGGACAACGTCGGCGTGGCCGTGCTGCACACGCCCACCATCAAGCCGCTCGACGAGGAGGCCGTGATCCGCGAGGCGCGCCGCAGCGGCCGGCTCGTGGTGGTCGCAGAAAATCACTCGGTCGTCGGCGGCCTCGGCGAGGCGGTCGCGGGCACCCTGCTACGCGCTGGCGTGGCACCGCCCTTCCGCCAGATCGGCCTGCCGGACGCCTTCCTGGACGCCGGCGCGCTTCCCACGCTGCACGACCGCTACGGCATCTCGACGCTGGCGATGGCGACAAGCATCAAGTCCTGGCTGCGCTGACGAGCCCACCAGTCCAAGTACGCGGCAGACCTCCGCCAACGGCACCAAGACCGTAGTCGGCCGCGCGAAAAACGAGAACGATCTGGAGACAATGATGAAATCACCTTCCGTCCTACCCTCGGCCGTCGGCGCCGCGACCAGCTCAGGTACTACCGACCTCGAATCGCGCACCTATGCCAAGGTCACGCGCAGGCTGGTCCCTTTCCTCATGCTGTGCTACCTGGCGGCCTACCTCGACCGCGTCAACGTCGGCTTCGCCAAGTTGCAGATGCTGAGCGACCTGCGCTGGAGCGATACCGTGTACGGCCTTGGTGCCGGCATTTTCTTCATCGGCTACTTCCTGTTCGAGGTACCCAGCAACGTGATCTTGCACCGCTTTGGCGCGCGGCGCTGGCTGGCACGCATCATGATCACGTGGGCGGTCATCTCGGCCAGCTTCAGTTTCGTCCAGTCGCCGACGGTGTTCTACGTCATGCGCTTCCTGCTCGGCGTGGCCGAAGCCGGCTTCGCGCCCGGGGTCATCCTCTACATCACCTACTGGTTCCCGCAAGCGCGCCGTGCCAAGGTGATGGCCCTCTTCTTCATGGCGATCCCGCTGGCAAGCATCGTCGGCGCACCACTGTCGGGCTGGATTCTCGAACATTTTTCGGGCGTATCCGGCCTGAAGGGCTGGCAGTGGCTGTTCGCGCTCGAGGCACTGCCGTCCATGGTGCTCGGCCTGGCCATCCTGTTCTACCTGGACGACAGCATCGAGGCGGCGACGTGGCTGACCCGTGACGAGAAGGATATTTTGCAGCGCAACCTCACCAGTGAGAACGGCGACAAAGTGGCGCACCAGTCGGCCGCGGCCTTCCTGTCCGATCGCCGCCTGTGGCTGCTGACGGCGATCTACTTCTGCATCGTGATGGGCCAGTACGGCATCACGTTCTGGCTGCCTGCCATCGTCAAGAACGCGGGTGTGACCACGAGCGGCATGGTGGGCCTGCTCGCGGCGATTCCGTATACGGTGGCGCTGGCGTGCCTGCCGATCATCGGCCGCAGCTCCGATCGTACACGGGCACGGCGCCTGCACTGCGGCGTGCCGATGCTCGTCGCGGCCGCCGCCCTCCTCGCGCTGCCCTTCACCGAGGGCGTCGGCGTCGCGCTCGTCCTGCTGAGTGCCGCGGCGGCGGGTGCGATCGGCTGCACCTCGCAGTTCTGGACGCTGCCGACGGCCTTCCTGGGCGGTATGACGGCTGCCGCCGGTATCGCCACCATCAACTGCATCGCGAACCTCGCCGGGTTCTTCTCGCCTTCGCTCGTTGGCTGGTTGAACGACTTCACCGGCAAGCAAAGTGCCGGACTCATGCTGACTTCCGCGGTCCTCCTGGTCGGGGCCTGCCTGCTCGTGCTGGTGCCGAAGCAGATCGTCGACCGCTGAGCCCCTTCCCTTCGCGACTCCCTGTCCTGGTCGACGCTCCGCGCCTGCGGCGCGGGGATGGGAGTTGCTTTGCCTTCACCGTCCCAGACAGGCCGCAGAGCCGTCGATTCAACGCAGAGGAGACCCCATGAACACCCGTGATACCACTTCAGTAAAAGCGTCATCACCCGGCGCAAGGAACAAGACGCTTCTGACCGGGCTGGTCTGCGCCGTCCTGGCCGCCGGCACGCCGGCAGTCAGCGCCCAGAGCGCCATTACACCCTATGGTTTGATCGACATGGCAATTGTCCGGGAAAGCGGCGGCAGCGCCGGTTCGGTGACCAAGTTAACGAGCGGCGTCAGCGTCGGCTCGCGCATTGGCTTCAAGGGCACCGAAGACCTCGGGAACGGTTTGTCGGCTGTGTTCGTGCTTGAAAGCGGGTTCCAGGGCGATACCGGGACATCAGGACAAGGGGGACTGCTGTTTGGGCGGCAGGCATACGTCGGCTTGCGCGGCGGCTTCGGTTCATTGTTCGTGGGTCGCCAATACACGCCAGAATATCTCGTCGTTGCATTCGCCGATCCGTTTGGATCCGGCTATGTCGCGGACAGCAAGAACGTCGTCGCGACCAGCGGTAACTCGTTCAGCCGGATGGACAACACGATCAAATATCTGTCCCCGACGGTCTCCGGTCTGAGCGCGGAACTTGCCGTCGCGCCTGGCGAAGTCGCAGGCGACAGCGCCGCGGGCCGGCAGTTCGGTGGATCGATCGCCTACTCCGCAGGGCCGCTGCAGGTACGTGTCGGTTACCACAACCGCAACAACGATACCGCCACATTGAAGAATACCGAGAACGCACGCAACGCCGTCGCGGCGGCTGTCTACGATTTCGGGGTCGTCAAGGCGCACTTGCTGTACGGCGCGAATCGTGGCCTGAACAGTTCGGTATTGCGCAATACCGCCAATCCGTTCGGCCGCCCCACGATCCCGATGGCGTCGACCGATAGCCGCGATGCCCTGGTCGGCCTGACGATACCCCTCGGACCGCATACGCTGCTTGCTTCGTATATCCGCAAGGATGACCGGACAGCATTCAACCAGGATGCGCACCAGGTGGCGATCGGCTACCGCTTTGCGCTGTCCAGGCGTACCAGCATGTACGCGATCTACGCCCGCATCGATAACCAGAACGGGGCCGGCTATACGGTCGGTAACGCGAGTGAGTCAGGCACCGGCAGCCGCGGCATCAGCGCCGGTATCAGTCACGCTTTCTAGGTCGGCATCCCGTTCGAAAATGCTCCTCGGCCAACTGCTTTAGTGCGGTCACGGCCGGGATATGCTGTGCCGGACGCGGCTGGTCATGGCCATGACCAGCCGCCAATGCCGAGTAACCCTCATTTTCTCTTTACGGGATACCGCCCTGGACCGACGTGCACGATTTTGCGTGATTTGAAATCGATTCCATTACTTGTTGTTGCATGGTATGATTTGTTCATGAGTGATATTCCTCTTGCCCGGCGCGACGTCATCGCCGCCAGACTGATGGCCGGCCAGCCGGCGGTTTCCACCACGCTGGCCCTTGAATTCGGCGTATCCGAAGACGCAATCCGCCGTGACTTGCGCGCGCTGGCGGCGGACGGACTGTGCCGCCGCGTGTATGGCGGCGCATTGCCGGTATCGCCGGCATCGACGCCGATGGCGACGCGTGTTGATGAAGCACGCGAACGCAAGGAAGCCCTTGCACGAGTGGCGGCGACGCTGGTCGAGCCCGGGGAACTGGTCTTCCTGGACAACGGCAGCACCAACCTCGCATTGGTCAAATTCCTCCCGACCGACTACCGTCTCACTGTCGCCACCAATTCCATTGCCATTGCTGCGGAAGTCGTCAAGCGCAAGGACATGCAGCTGATCATGCTGGGGGGGCTCGTCGATCCGCACGTCGGCGGCTGCGTCGATGCGAACGCCATGGCGCGGCTGGCCGAGATGAACATCGACACGTGCTTCATCGGCGCGTGCGCCGTGTCCGTAGCGACCGGCGTCAGCGCCTTCAACGTTGCCGATGCGACGTTCAAGCGCGCACTGCGGGATGCGGGACAGCGCACTGTCGTCATGACAACGACGGAGAAGCTTGGCACGCGTGCGCCGCATCGCATCGCCGCGGTGGGGGAGATCGGAAAATTCGTCCTCGAGAGCGATGCCCCGGCCGACGCAGTGGACGCACTCGTGCAGGCCGGTGCATCGATCCTGCAGGCGGCGCCGCTGTCCTGACACGCTAACCGACTTGTTCACTCCAGGAGTATCCAACGTGCTTTCCGCTGATCGCTCGTCGACTCGCCTCGCGACACGCCTGCTGTTTCTCGTCGCCGGTTTCGGTTATTCGTGCTGGGCGCCGCTGGTGCCCTTCGTAAAACACCAGCTCGGCATCGGCGACCATATCCTCGGCATGTTATTCCTGTGCATCGGCTGTGGCTCGATCGCGGCGATGGCGGTGACGGGCGTGTTGGCGATGCGGTTCGGCAGCAGGCCGATCATCCTCGGCAGCGGTTTCGGATTCGCGTTCGCGCTCGCGCTGCTGGCCGTGTCGGATACGGTGTTCACGCTCGGCCTCGCGCTGGCCGTCTTCGGCGCGACACTCGGCGCGCTGGACGTGGCGATGAACTTGCACGCCGTCGACGTCGAACGGGCGGCCGGCAAGCCTTTGATGTCGGGTTTTCACGCGCACTTCAGCATCGGCGGATTTGCCGGCTCCGCGTCCATGACATTCCTGCTGTCGAAACACCTCGGGACAGTGCCGAGCACCTTCCTTTGTTCCGTCCTGATGATCGCGGCCATGGCGGTCGCCGCGCCGCGGCTGTTGAACGGCCATGCCTCGAAAGACGGTCCTCTGTTCGCGCTGCCGCGCGGGACCGTGCTCGTGATCGCCGTCCTGGCTACGATCACGTTCCTGGTCGAGGGCGCGCTGCTGGACTGGAGCGCCTTGCTCATCACCGAAAACGGCATGGTCCCGGTGGCGCAGGGTGGCATGGGCTACATCGTGTTTTCCATCGCGATGACGGTGTGTCGCCTGGCCGGCGATGCGATCAGCGCGCGCTTCGGCGACCGGAATACGCTGGTCGCAGGGGGCGTGATCGCGCTCGCGGGATTCGCCGTGTTGCTGACGGCGCCCGGCGCGGCCTTCGCCCTCGTCGGCTTCGCGCTGATCGGTATTGGCTGCTCGAATATCGTGCCCGTGTTTTTCCGGCGCGCGTCCGCGCAGACGTCGATGCCGCCCGGCCTGGCCATCGCGGCCATCAGCACGACCGCGTATGCGGGCATTCTCGCCGGACCGGCGGGCATCGGCTTCGTCGCCAGGGCGACCGGGTTGCACACCGCGTTCTGGATGCTGGCGGGACTGCTGGCCCTCGTTCCGGTCTGCGCGAACCTGGTCGCAGCGCCCGGATCCGTACGCACCAGCGCCGATTAATCTCATTAACGATAACAAGGAGCCCCCCGTGGCGAACGAACTCTCGTCCGTCGGCTTTGCCGACACCAAACGCCATTACCCGATCCTCGACGGGCTGCGCGGCGTCGCGGCCCTGATCGTCGTCGCGTTCCACCTGTTCGAGGCACATGCGGCCAGCCGCTTCGTTCAGATCATCAACCACGGCTACTTGGCGGTGGATTTCTTCTTCGTTCTGTCCGGCTTCGTCATCGGATATGCCTACGATGACCGCTGGAAGACGATGTCGGCGATGGAGTTTTTCAAGCGACGGCTGATCCGGCTGCATCCGATGATCGTCGTGGCGATGGTCATCGGCGCCGTCATGTTCTACTTCCAGTCCAGCCCGATCTTCCCGAAGATCCACGAGACGCCCGTGTGGCTGCTGCTGGTAGTGATGGTCATCGGCATGACCCTGATCCCGGTCGGGGCCTCGCTGGACATCCGCGGGTGGGGCGAGATGCATCCGCTGGACGGCCCGGGCTGGTCGCTGTTCTACGAATATGTCGGCAACATCCTGTACGCGCTGTTCGTCCGCAAGTTCTCGAAGCTGCTGCTGTCCCTGTGCGTGTTCGCCGCAGGGACGGCGCTGGTCCACTATTGCGTCACCGGGCCGACGGGCGACGTCATCGGCGGCTGGTCGCTGGAGCCGGCGCAGATCCGGATTGGCCTGACCCGCCTGTTGTACCCGTTCTTCGCGGGCCTGCTGTTGTCGCGTGTCGTGAAGGTGGGATACGTCAAGCATGCGTTCCTGCTCTGCAGCGCCATCATCTTGGTCGCGCTCGCGTTGCCGCGCTTCGGCGGCGAGCACGAGCTGTGGATGAACGGGTTGTATGAGTCGCTGTGCATCATCGTCGTGTTCCCGCTGGTCGTCTACCTGGGCGCGAGCGGCGAGGTGAAACCGGGACCGTCCGCCAGGATCTGCGGCTTCCTCGGCGCGATCTCGTACCCGATCTACATCATCCACTACCCCTTCGTGTACACCTACACCGCCTGGGTCCAGGACAACAAGGTCGCGGTGGCGCAGGGCTGGCCGGTTGCAGTCGCGACGCTGGCGGTGTGCGTGCTGCTGGCCTGGATCTGCCTGACATTCTACGACGTCCCGGTCCGCCAGTGGCTGACCACCAAATACATGCGGAAAGCCGGCGGCACGGCCGCGCGGCCGCAGCCCGTCCACCAATAACCGTCGAATCGAAAGCATCGGAATGAACACGCCCAACGAACTAAAAAAACTCGTCGTCGCAACCGCGGCGGCCGTGCTGTGCGCACAGGCACACGCCGTCGAGAACGCGGATGCCCGCGCCGCCAAGGCCGTTGCCGCACTGACGCCGGACGAGAAGATCAAACTGGTGTTCGGCTATTTTTCGACGGACTTCAACGGCACAAGGAAGCCGGACCAGGGCATCGAAGGGGCGGCCGGCTTCGTGTACGGCATCGAGCGCCTCGGCATCCCCGCCCAGCAGATCACCGACGCCGGCATTGGCGTGGCGACGCAGCCCGCCGCGAAGACGCTACGCGTGCGCACCGCGCTGCCCGCGAATATCGCCATCGCGGCAAGCTGGAACCCGGACACCGGGTTCGCCGGCGGCGCGATGATCGGCAACGAGGCGCACCTGTCCGGCCACAACGTCATGCTGGCCGGCGGCGCCGACCTGCAGCGCGATCCGCGCAACGGCCGCAACTTCGAATACGCGGGCGAAGACCCGCTGTTGACCGGCGTGATGGTCGGCGCCCAGATTCGCGGCATCCAATCGAACCACGTGATCTCGACGCTGAAGCATTTCGCCTACAACGACCAGGAAACCGGACGCTTCATCGCCGACGTGAAGATCGACGATCCGGCCGGTCGCATGTCAGATCTGCTCGGGTTCCAGATCGCCATCGAGCGCGGGAACCCGGGTTCCGTCATGTGCAGCTATAACCGCTTGCATGGCACGTACGCCTGCGAGAACGACTTCCTGCTCAACAAAGTACTGAAGGGCGACTGGGGCTACAAGGGGTATGTGATGTCGGATTGGGGCGGCACGCATTCGACGATTCCGGCTGCGCTCGCCGGCCTCGACCAGCAATCCGGCTGGCCATTCGACAAATCGCCTTACTTCAACGGCGCGCTGCTGGAAGCGGTGCAGAACGGCCACGTGCCCGAGGCCCGCCTGAACGACATGGCGCACCGCATCCTGCGTTCAATGTACGCCCATGGCCTCATGGACGATCCCGCCAAGGTCCAGCCGGAACGCATCGACTACAGCGCGCACGCGAAGACGTCGCAGGCGGCAGCAGAGGATGGCATCGTCCTGCTGAAGAACGATAACGGCCTTCTGCCGCTGGTCGACGGCTACAGGACCATCGCCATCATCGGCGGGCACGCGGATGTGGGCGTGCTTTCCGGCGGCGGCTCGTCGCAGGTGTATCCCGATGGCGGTTCGCCCGTGCCGAACGAAGGCCCGGCGCAATTCCCGGGACCAATCGTATATCACCGCTCGTCGCCGCTACAGGCGCTGGCGGGGCGCCTGCACGCGAAATTCGTGTACCACGACGGCAAGGACGCGGCGGCCGCCGCGACGCTGGCCGCAAGCAGCGACCTGGCCATCGTCTTCGCGACGCAGTGGACGGCGGAATCGGTCGACCAATCAGACATCAAACTGCCGCACGGCCAAGACGCGACGATCGCGGCGGTGGCTGCGGCCAACCGGAAAACCGTCGTCGTCCTCGAAACCGGCTCGCCCGTGGCCATGCCGTGGCTGAACGCCGTCGGCGCCGTTGTCGAAGCCTGGTACCCGGGCACCAACGGCGGCGAAGCGATCGCCCGCGTGTTGACGGGCGAGGTCGACGCGGCCGGCCGCCTGCCGGCCACGTTCCCGGCCGACGAATCCCAACTGCCGCGTCCGAAGCTCGATGGTCTCGGGCTTCCGGAGGGGACCCGGTTTTCGGTGGACTACAACGTCGAAGGCGCCGCCGTCGGCTACAAGTGGTTCGACAAGAAGGGCTTGACACCGCTGTTCGCGTTCGGCCACGGTCTGTCGTACACGACGTTCGGTTACGGCAAGCTGAAGGCGACACCGACGAACGGCACGGTGAGCGTATCGTTCAACGTCGAGAACACGGGCAAGCGCGACGGCAAGGCGGTGCCGCAGGTATACGTGTCCAGGGTCGGTGGCGGATGGGAAGCGCCGAAGCGTCTCGGCGGCTGGGACAAGATGGCGCTGCGCGCGGGGGAAAGCCGCGATACAACGGTCGTGATCGACCCGCGACTCCTGGCCGTATTCGACGGCCGGAGTCATACGTGGAAGATCGCAGCGGGCGAGTACAAGATCACCCTCGCCACGGCAGCGGACGCGCCTTTGAGCGCGGTCACCGTGAAGGTTCCGGCCCGCGAGTTCGCGGCCGGGGCGAAATAATCGGGATGCTCAGAACGCGCAGGACGCGCACGGGCGTCGTGCCTTACGTTCCCGCTCAGCGCAGTTGCGCGAGCAGCGCATCCGCACCCGCCCGTTGAAGCAATGCCACTCGGCGGCGGCAAGCTACCGGGCCGGCTACCGATGACCGAACCTTCGAGTTCGCACGTAAGCGGAAGCCCGATTGCCTGGCCTTGTTGCCTGCGAGTGGTCATACGATCAACAAGGTAAAGGATTGTCCGTCACTCGTCTTGTTGTCTGCCGGTGCGGCATTGACTTTAGCGACGCAACCGGTGCATGAACGAATCTCTTGTTGTCGTTGAGTGTACGAAATATATAGCACACACTCAATGTCATCCTTCTTACAATGGAGCGTTGATTTTGAAGCAAATGCCCCTCGCGCTGGCCAGCATACTGCTCGCCACCCTCCCCGCGCATGCTGCCCCATCGCGCGGGGAGGACTATGTCCCGCCCCAACAGCCGGGCCTATTCAACGCCACTCCCGAATCGCTAAAACAATACCGCGCCCCCGACTGGTTTCGCGATGCCAAATTCGGCATCTGGTCGCATTGGGGGCCGCAATCAGTGCCGCGCGCCGGCGATTGGTATGCCCGCAATATGTATATCGAGGGCACGCATCAGTATCAGCACCATCTGAAGCAGTACGGCCATCCCTCCCAGTTCGGCTACAAGAACATCATTCCTTTGTGGAAGGCAGAACGTTTCGATCCTGATGCGCTGATGGCGCTATACGTGAAAGCGGGCGCGAAATACTTCGTCAGCATGGGCGTCCACCACGACAATTTCGATTTGTGGAATTCGCGCTACCACAGCTGGAACGCGGTCAACATGGGCCCGCATCGCGATATTGTCGGCGCTTGGCAGAAGGCCGCGCAAAAAGCCGGCTTGCCGTTCGGCGTGTCCGAGCATTTGGGCGCGAGCTTCGGCTGGTTTGCCTCCAGCCACGGTCACGACAAGAGCGGGCCCAAGGCCGGCGTGCCGTATGACGGCGCAAACCCCGCCTACCAGGAACTCTATCACTCCGGTAACGAGGCCTATCTGTCGATGTCGATTTATGGCGCCAATTGGTACACCAGCAATCCGGCATGGCATCGGGAATGGTTCAGACGCGTGAGTGACCTGCTCGACACCTATCATCCCGACTTGCTGTATTCCGATGGCGGCATACCTTTCGGTGTGGTCGGTCGCACCCTGCTGGCGAACTATTACAACGCCAACATGGCGGCGCACGGCGGCAAGCTGACCGCGGTGTATAACCATAAGGACAGCGGCGAATTCATTGCCGAGGCGGGCGTGCAGGATGTGGAACGGGGCGTGTTAAAAGGCATCAATCCCTTACCGTGGCAAACCGACACCTCCGTCGGCGACTGGTTTTACAGTGACGGCTACAAGTACAAGACGACCACCGAGATCATCCATATGCTAGCCGACATCGTCAGCAAAAACGGTAACCTCCTGCTCAATGTGGTGCAGTATCCGGACGGTAGCCTACCGCCGGAATCACGCAAATTCTTGGACGAGATGGCGGTTTGGATGGGCGTCAACGGCGAAGCAATCTATGGGACCCGTCCATGGAAGGTGTTCGGCGAAGGACCGACCGAGGTGGCCACCGGAGCAATGAAAGAAGGCACAGCATACACGCCGCGGGACATCCGTTTCACCGCTAAAGCCGATGCGGTGTATGCCATCACGCTCGGTGTGCCGGACCAGCAAGTGACGATCCAGTCACTGGGCAAGCAGGCCGGCTATCTCAGCGGACCGATACGCGCGGTGTATCTGCTGGGCAGCAAGGCGCCGTTGAAATGGACCCTGCGCGACGATGCGCTAGTGGTCGCGCTGCCACCGCACCTCCCCACGGCGCACGCTTCGGCATTGAAGATCGTGGTAAATCATGTCCAGTAATGGGAAATTCAAGCTGGTTGCGCTCACGCTCGGGCGTACCGTCCGATGATTTGAGTCTAACGGGCGAACTCAACGACATCGTCGGCTTGGCCGAACTTACCGTGACGCATCACGACAAACCCGTCGTCTACGCCCCCAGCGAGGCCGCCAGCCCCACAATGATCCCCTCCGGCCCACGGATATATGCCAGCCGGTACGACTCCCCGTACCGCATCTCGCCGATGATCTCATCGCCACGTTCCCGCATGCGCGCCACCATCGCGTCGATGTCGTCAACGGCGAACATCACCCGCCGCAAGCCCAGCGCGTTCACCGGCGCTTCCACGGGTCCGAACCGGACGGCGTCCGGCGTGTGGAACTTGTCCAGTTCGATGCCCTGGCCGTCCGGCGTGCGCAGCATCGCCAGCGTCGCCCTGACGTTCTCCAGACCGATCAGGCGGCCGACCTCCGGCCCTTCGACCGTCGTTTCGCCCTCGAGCGTCAGTCCCAGCGCGATGAAGAACGCTGTCACGGCCTCGAGATCATCCACGACGATGAGGACGTTATCCATGCGTTTGACCGTCATTGTTCTTCCTCCATCAATTCAGCGATCCACTCGATGAACACGCGCAGTTTCCTGCCGACACGGCGATTGGCGGGATACGCGTTGCCATCGTCGATGGCCAGCATGTGCCGCGCGTCCAGCAGGACCGTCTCATCCGCCCGCCGCAACGCGTAATCGAATCCCTGGCCCGAGCGCGCGCCGCGAAACTGCACGAGTCGTTGTAACGTTTGTTTAGGATCAATGCGCCGATTTGCTTCCGCTCAGTGCACAATATGCGAAACGGAGGCAAGCATGGCGCATATCTACAAACCCGAAGAACGCTGGGACAACGCCGACATCGGCTATCCCTCGGCGCTGGCCATCGGCGATTCCTGGTTCTGGTACGTCAACAACAACATCCTGGGCACGATGATCAACCACCCGGCCCTGTCGGACGACCATCGCAACGTCCAGCTGGTTGGCTATAACGGTGCGCGCCTGAAGGATTATGTCGGCGACGGCAAGTATGCGGACACGGTCGAGCATTTCCTCCGTCCCGGCTTCGCGGAAGTGTTCTCGGAGTTCTACATCAGCGGCGCCGGCAACGACGCCGTCGACGTGGACCTCGCGCTGTTCGACCATCGCCCGCCCGGCACGGACGCGCACGGCTGGATCGACGCGGGCGGCATGGACGCCATGCTGTTCCGGCTGCGCCAGGCGCTCACGCGCCTGATCGCACAGATTCGCGTCGCGAAGCACGCCAGCGCCACGCTGGCACCCATCTTCGTGCACGGCTACGACTATCCCATTCCGGACGGCCGGGGCTTCGAGTTCGGCCTGATCCACGCCGGGCCGTGGCTCGCGCCGGCGATGGACCGGCACGGCGTCCCGCCGGACATGGCGCTGCGCAGCGAGATCGCGCGCCTCCTCATCGACCGCCTGAACGACGACCTGCTCGCGCCGCTGGCGGCCGTGACGCCGGGCGTCGTCCACATCGACAGCCGCGGCATCCTGCCGCGCGACCACACGTACCGCGATTACTGGTCCAACGAAATGCACCCGACGAACCTGGGCTTCCGGCGCATCTTCGAACACGCGTGGCTTCCCCATCTGTTCGAACACGGCATCGCGTTGCGGCCGTTCCCGTAAGCGCAGCCGCTCAGAATCCACCCCCGCCGGGCCCGAATCCGCCACCGCCGCCGCCATTGCCGTAGCCGCCGCCACCGTCGCCCCGGCCGCCGCGGAACATGCCGCGGTTGCCGTTGCGCAGACGCTCGTCGCCCGTCACGCCGCCCCACTGGTAGCGCAGGCCGATCTGGACGATGCGCGGCTGGCTCACATTGAGCGTATGCAGGCGCAGCACCTCGTTCTCGATGTCGCTTTCCATGTTCCCGGTGTGGAACACGTTGTTCACGTTCAGGTTCAGCGACAGGCGCGGCGTGATGCGGTGCATCCACGTGAAATTCGTCATCGTGACGGCGCTGTTGATGCCCTGGCCGTTCAGCGTGGCACCGTTGCGGTTCACGCTCAGCTGAAGCGATTCCATGCCGACCTGGTACGCGAGGCGCAGCTTGATGTTTTCCCGGTGGTTCGTCTGCTCCACGGCCGTCGCGTCGGTCGTGAAGTTCGAGATGCGCTGGCGTTTTTCGTTGGCCAGCGTCGCGCCCAGGTTGGCCGACAGGCCCTGCACGAACAGTTTGCGCACGTTGAAATTCAGGTCGACGCCGACGGAATCGTTGGTGCCGAAATTGACGGGCGACGTCACGATCACGTTCGGGTCGGTTGCGAGCGCGAAGCTGCGGTTGCCGATCACGGGCGACTCGCGCCGCTTGAACAGGACGAAGCTGCTGTCCACGCCGAACAGGCGGTCGCGATACGCCAGCTCGAAGTTATCGTTGTTCACCGGCTGCAGGTGCGGGTTGCCGAGGCGTGCGCTGAAGTCGCTCAGGTAGACGAGGTTCGGATTCAGGTCGCGCTCGTTGGGCCGCGCGATGCGCCGCGAGGCGCGGAATTGCAGCATGCCGTCGGTGCCGATGTCGCGTGTCGCGTAAAAACTCGGCAGCCAGTTCATGTAGTAATACTTGTCCTCTTCGTTCAACAGGGGCTGCTGGACGTCGAGCTCCGTGTACTCGCCGCGCAGGCCGCCCTGGATGCTGAGGTTCTTGCCCAGCTTCGTGGACAGGATGCCGTAGATGGCCGCATTGCGGTCGTTCGATTCGAAATCGCTGATGCGGCTGGCCACGGGCACGTACTCGCCGGTGACCGGGTCCTGGCCCAGGTAGTTCGTCGGATTGTTGGTCTTGCTGTCAGCGACCTTTGCGCCGGCCTTCAGGTGCCACGTGTCCCACACGTTGCGCTCGTAGTCGACGGAGATGTCGAGGATGCGGTTGCGGCGGTCGGTCGAGCGCAGGCTGTTCGCGATGAACGGTGTCGGGCGCAGCCGATAGTCGTAGAAGACGTCCGAGTCCGAATGATTGTTCTGGCCCGTGTAGCGCAGGTCGAACTTCAGGTCTTCGCCCGGCACGCCGCTCTTGTGGTCGTACGACGCCCCGATGCCGAAGTTCTCGGCGGGCGACCGGCTCTGCGACCGGCTCGTGAAGTCGGCCAGCGGGGAATCGTCCGCCGCGAACCGCTGGGTCGAGGTCGTGCTGTCGTTCTCGTTGCGGATCTTCGAATAGCTGACGGTGGCGCCGGCCTGGTCGCGTTCGCCGACGTTGTAGGTGAACGTCGACCCGAGGTTCAGCGATTTCGACCGGCCCTGCCGGTTGCCTACCGAGTTCTGCGAGTCCGTGACGGCGCCGGTGGCCGGATCGAGATCCTGGCGCTGCGATTCGTTATGGCTGTTGCGCACGTTCTCGCGTACGCCGATGTTGCCCGAGATCGAGTACGGGCCTTCCGCGTGCTCGCCGTTCAGGAAGGCGTTGCCGCGGCCTTCCGTACCCTTGTTGACGCTCAGGTTCGCGCGCGAGCCCGCCTTGCGGTTGCGCTTGAGGACGAGGTTGATGATCGGCCCGCTGCCGCCCTCGTTGCCGAATTCGGCGCCGGGCACGTTGATCACCTCGATCGATTCGATGGCCTCGGCCGGGAACGCGTTCAGCGCGTCGCCCCGGTTCTGGCCCTGGAACTGGGCGTCGCGCTTGCCGTTGACCATGATCTGCACGTTCTGGTTGCCGCGCAGGGCCACGTTGCCGTCCTGGTCGACCGTGACCGACGGCACATTGTTGAGGATGTCAGCGGCGGACGCATTGCTCACGCTGATGTCGTTCTTGAGGTCGTAAACATCGCGGTCGACCTTGTTGGTCGGCCGCGTTGCGACCACCTCCACGGTCGCGACGCCGTCGTCGGACCTGGTGTCCGGCGCGGGCTTGACGGCGGGCGGCGCCGTCTGTGCGAACGACGCCGGTATGGCGAAACAGGTAACGAGTAAGGCGGGAAGGACTTTCAGCGCGTGCTTGGACGGAATCATCGAACAGGTTCAGTGAGTGGAAATGCCGGTGCGGGAACTGGTATTCCCGCGGGCGCCCACAAAAGTTCCAACCAAGTTCCAACTTTTTTAACGGCTCGACGGCGGATTCAGCAACGCCTTGGACGGGTCCGGGTTCTGCATCTGCTGGTCGAGGAACCCGCGGGCGTCCTCCAGCCCCGCATTGTATTCCACGTCGCGCATCACGCTGAGCTGGTCGATCGTCCATTCGCTGAACCCGCCCGCCCCCGGCACGAGCCGCATTTCCGCCGTGATGTCGGCGAGGGTCAGGCCGCCGTTCAGGCGACGCTGGAACGCCGCCGCCCACGCGGCCGTCGCGGGGTCGCGGACGTCGTTCTCCAGCGTGCGGAGGATATGCTCGGCCCTGGGCACGTCGACCTGGTAGCAGTACGCGAGCACCGCCGCGCGCGCGAGCGGCCGCGAATCGCGGGCCGTGCGCCACGCCGTCAATACGCCGTCCAATGCTTCGCGGCTGGGCTTGCCGTCGGCCAGCAGCGCCAGGTCGAGCGTCGCCAGCGCGACGGCGCCCGAGCCCGGATCGCGTTCACGCGCCCGAGCGAGGCTGGCGCGCGCGGCGTCCAGGTGGGACGTGCGTGCGCTCGCGTCGGCACGGGCGGCCAGCTTCAGGTGCGCCCGCGCCGCCAGCAACAGCACGTCGGCGCCGGCGTCCGTACGGCGCGCCGTCTTCTCCAGCCAGGGCAGCGCGGCGGCCGGGTCACCCCAGTCGACGCGAGCACGGTTCAGTGCAAGCTGGCCCGCCTCGACGTTCGGGACGGCTCCCGCGTCGGCCGTCAGGGTGCGCAGCAGCGCTTCGCCCTGCGCGGGGGCGGGACAGGCCTTCAACGCGGCGTCGGCCAGCATGAAGCCGCCGGACGTGGCGGACATCGTCGTGATGGCGACTTCCGGACGCGGGCCGGGCGGCTGCTCCACGCGCATGACTTCGGCCGCCTGCAGCCGGTAGCGCCACAACGCGGTCGACGCAGCGCCCACGTCCAGGCCGAACGCGTCGCGCAGCGCGGCGGCCGGCTCGGTGCCGTGGTGAACGGCGTTCAGGAACGTCCCGAGCTTCTTGCGCCGCTCACCCGAGCCGAGGATGTAATGCGCGAGGATCCAGGACCGCGCGTCGAATTCCACGCCCGCGGCCCGGCGCCGCGTGTCGGACAGGTTCGCGAACGGACGCGGCCCCAGTACGTCGGCATAGTCGAGATTGTAGCGGTGGCCCTGGTCGAGGAAATAGAAATACCGGCCCACGCCCGGCGGCGTGCGGCCGATCACCATCTGCGTCGCGCCGAAGCGCACGCCGGCGAAATAATTGGAAAAGCCTTCGACCCACGCCGACGGACTGCGCACGTCGGTGTGGCGGTACAGGAAATGGCGGGCATACGCTTCCGACACATAGGCGAGACCTTCGTCCAGCGGTGCCTTGGCCAGCTTGTCGTCGTCGATCGCCGCCAGCGGCGCTGTCCGCACGAGGAAACCCTGGGCGCCGTCCGCGCAGTCGCGGAACAGCGCGATGCCGTTGGCCGGGCGGTCCGCGGCCACGCGGTCGAGGTCGCGCACGTCGTTCAGGTAGACGAGGTTCAGCTTGCTCTCGGGACCCGCCGACTTCGGGCGGTAATCGTCCGTGTACACGCGCAACAGGCTGTCGAGGCGCTCCAGGTGCTCCACCAGCCGGGCCACGTCCTCGCGCGGCGCGTCGGACAGGACGACCACATGGGCGCTCTCGGCCCGCACCCACGATGACGTGCTTCGTTGACCCGTGACGACGATGCTTTGCGGCCCCGCTTCCTGCGCGACACACGCGCCGCCCACGAGCAAACAGACGGCGGCGACGGCCGCCGCCGACCTTTTGAATAGTGAACCCACGATCCCGGACTCCTTGACAGTATTTGCGAACGTACAACCCTGTCATTCTACCGGCATCGTTGCTCCTTGGACATTATATATTCAGTGCCGCACCTCCGACGGCGGCCGGGCCGGCACGGACTGCCGGCCCGCGGGCACCCGTGCGGGCGCTGGCAAGCGCCTGGGCTGCGCCTTCGGCACGACCGCCGTGATCCGCACGTCCTTCAGCCGCCATCCGGCCTCCGCCACCATGAGCTCCGACTTCCCTTCGATGCGCACGGGCCGGCCATTGATCAGCGTATGCGCCGAGCGCCAGGCGACGAGCGCCTGCGGCGTACCGGGCACGTCCGGCGCGATGCCGTGGACGGTCGCGCCATCGATGACGAGTTCGCCGAAGCGCGCCGCGCCATCCGGACGGGCCGTGCCGCCGGCCCCGTCCGGACGCTGGCCCGCCGCGCACGCGCAGGCGCCGGCCAGGGTGCCGTCCAGGTCGGCGAACAGCGCCGGCACGTGCTGGCGCAGCGCCAGGTAGCGCCGCGCCTGCACCGCACCATGTTCCCACAGCGCGCCGCGCAGGGCCGGGTCGCGGTCCAGCTTGGAATTCGCGCCCAGCGGCATGCCGGCCGCCGTCTCGACGGCCGTGCCGTCCATGACGATGCGGTCGACCTGCACGAGCTTGTCGCGCCGCTGGGCCGCCGCGCTTGCCGGGGCGGCGTCGTCGCCACGGCCGCTTTCCATGCGGCGGTTGATCGCATCGACGAAGCCCAGTTCCTGGTTCAGCGCGAGATTGCCGGCCAGCGCATTGCGCAAGTCCCAGATCTCGCCGCCGTTGAAGGCAATGTGCGGCCCGCCGGCGTCAAGCCTGGCCTGGGTCGGGTTGATCTGCACGACCCAGATCTCGTCCGGCTTTCCCGCGTCGTCCGCCACGCCGGACAGGAAGTTGCGGATCGGCGGGTTCTGCGAGAACAGGCCATCCCACAGGGTCAGCGGGCGCGGGGCCAGGGTCGTCTCGTCGAGGCCCGCCATCTCGTGCGCGCGGAACAGCCAGGGCACGGCGGCGGACGCCAGCACGGCGTCGACCGAGATGCCGCCATCGCCCGGCGCCCGCTCGGAACTGAACGCGACGAATTCGCCCTCGTGCAGCTCCACGGCGCCCAGCAGCAGGCGCGGGATCGGGCGCAAGGCGTGGCGCACGGCGTCGGCGAGCTGCCCCAGCGCCTCGGCGTCGAAGCGCACGGCTGGCGGGTGCCACCGTTCCAGCGCGGCGTGCAGCAGGCTGCCGGGCGGGATGCCGACCTGCGCCATGCGTGCGCGCAGGCGATCAACGGCCCCGAGCTTCCCGGCGATCCGGCCCTCGACGGCGCCCCGGTCGGCCCGGTAGCGTTCCTGGCATGGCGCCGCGGGCGGGAACATGGCCGCCTCCAGGTCGCTGCGCAGCCAGCGCTCCACGTCGGTCGGGATACTGGCGAATTCGCCCAGCAGCGCGACGAGCGGCCAGTCCACGCGCGGACCCAGCAGGTCGGAGAGCGAAAAGAAATCGGGCCGCATCCATGGGTTGTCCGGTCCGAGCATGCGGGCCAGCGCCGGCCAGGCCGTCGCATTCCACAGCTCCATGGCGGCCAGCGGGAACACGTACGGGCTCGACTTGATGTCCCAGCCGCCCATCGCGGCGAGGTCGGCCAGGTCGCGGCAGAAGTGATTGACCGTCGATTCGACGAGGCCGAGCGCGGAATTGCCCTGCCAGAACGCATCCAGCCGCCGTCCCGCCTCGGGCGCGCCGCCGGTGATGAACCCATACCAGCCGAGCAGCGCGCTGATGGCGCCGCCGGACGTGCCGCTGAGCGCGACGAGCGCCGTGTTGTCGGCGCCGTCCCCATCGGCAAGGTTGTCGAACTGTTCCAGCAGGATGGGAAGGACGCCGCCCGTGTACGCGGCGTGGCTGCCGCCGCCCTGGCAGGCGATTGCGATGTGATTGGTTGCCATGGACCCTCCCGGCACAAGGGGTTGTCGTGACCCTCCCGCATCGTTAGGCAGGCCATCGCGCGCGCGGTTCCCTATTGCCTTATTGAAATGCGTCACGAATAATAGCGTGACAACAGCGCGACAACCATTCCCGACCGCACCATGAAGCAACCGGAAGACCTGAGCACCATCGAATTGCCGCTCGACGCGGCGCTGGCGAAGAAGCGCGGCCGTCCGCCGAAAGAGGACAAACTCAGCGACGCCGAGCGGGCCCGCCGCTACCGCGCCCGCCAGAAGATGCGGCCGAAAGGCGCGTGGAATTACGAGCAGGTCACGACCCAGACGCGCACGGAGATCGAACGGCTGCTGGGCAGCGCGTCGGCACGGCCGGCCGGGGAAGCGGAGTTGGTGACGCAATGGGCGTACGGCATGTTCCTGCTGTGGGACCGCGTCACGGCCCAGCGCCAGCAGGCGGCCGACCGGGAAGCGTTGCTGGCGCTCGTCTCCGGCTGATCGTTCAGGCGCCGGCCAGCCCGAGCCGATCCGCGTGGGTGTAGCAGACGAAGTCGTTCCCGCGCGCGAACGCGAGCAGGGTCATGCCGGCCCTGTCGGCCAGGTCGACGGCGGCCAGCGTCGGCGCCGACATGCCGACCAGTGCCGACACACCCGCCACGGCGGCTTTCTGCGCCATCTCGAAACTGACGCGGCTGGTGATCAACAGGAAGCCGGCGCCGGGTGCCGCACGCCCGCGTGCCATCGCGCCGATCACCTTGTCCAGCGCATTGTGCCGGCCGACGTCCTCGCGCACGATGCGCAGGGTGCCGTCCATGCCGCACCAGGCGGCCGCGTGGGCGGCGCCCGTCAGCTTCGTCAGCGTCTGCTCCGCGCCGATGGCGCCCAGCGCGCGCCGCACGCCGTCGACGTGTAACCCGGCTGCCGGCGCCAGCGACGGCAGCGCGCGGCAGACCTGGTCCAGGCTGTCGACGCCGCACAGGCCGCAGCCCGTGCGGCCCGTCAGGCTGCGGCGGCGCTCCTTGAGCGCCATGAATGCGCTGCCGGCGATCTCGACCTGGACGGCGACGCCGCCCGCGGTATCCTCGACGTCGATGCCGTAGCACTGGCCCGGTCCCACGATGATCTCTTCGCTGAGCGAAAAGCCGAGGGCGAAATCTTCCAGGTCGGCCGGCGTGGCCATCATGACGGCGTGCGAGATCCCGTTGTAGACCAGGGCGACGGGGACTTCGTCGACGACCATGTCCTCCACCTCGGCTAGTGCGCCCGCGCGCATGCGCAGCACACGCCGCGCGCCAGCGGGGGACGGCAAGGCGTCGATAGCGGGATCAGGGGGAGGCGTCATCGCCCCGATGATACCATTCAGCGCAGCGCCGCGTTCTTCAACGCTTCGACGTCGCGCGGCTCCGCGATCCCGCTGCCGTTTCTCTCCGCGCGGAAGCGCTTCGACATCGCGTACACCGCCTTGCGCACCCGCATGATCGACCCCAGCGGGCGGTGCGCGGCCAGCGCATGCCATGGATTGAACTGCATGCCGTCGTCGATGCGGCGCGCCAGTTCGTCGCCATACGCCTTCTGCGGCGCCGCGCGCAGGCGCGCCACGGTCACGTAGGGACTCAGGTCTTCCGGCCATTCGACGGACGCGTCCTCGATCGGCATGCGCTCGATGTCCGTGCACAGCTGCACCCGCAATTCCCACTCTGCGCCTTCGCCGGCGAAATGGTCGACGACCGCGTCGCGCAGCCCGTCCGGGCTGTCCTTCAGGTCGACTTCGGCACCCGCGAGCGCCGTCAATGCGGGCGACACGGGCGCCACCTGCACCTTCGCCATGTAGCGGCCGTACAGGATCGGCACCTGGCTGTAATACGTCTCGCCGAGCGGATGGGTTTCCGGATGGCCGCCCAGCGCCTTCAGCGTCACGCTTGCGCCGCCGAGGGTTTCCATCGCCTTTTCGGCGCCGCGCGCCACGGCGGAGAACAGGCGCTTGAGGTTCGGCGCCTTGTCCGTCGTCGCGGCCAGCAGCTTCGCGCTGCCGAGGAATTGTTGCGCGTTGGGCGCGCTGAAGACGGGGCCGTTGACGAGCACGAAGTCCTGCGTGACGTCGTGCTCGCTCCCGCCCACGCGCGGGCCTTCGACGCCGACGACCTTGATCGCCATGCCGCGCGGCGTGGAGACGTCGTCCGGCAGAACGTCGCCGGGCGTCGTCGACAGCCGCATCACGACGGGATACGTGCCGGGCTGGGCGAACAGGCCCTGCGCGTACGCTTCCGGCAGGCCCGCCTCGACGGTCAGTTCGCCCAGCAACAGGCCATGCGTCTTGGCGTGCACGCTGCGCAGCGCGCGGCCGGAATCCTCGTACGTCTTCGTGGAAATGCTGCGCATCGTCGTCTGCAGGTCGAAGCTGGTCTGCGCTTCGTCGTCTTCCAGGGTCTCGAAACGCGGTTCGAACGGGATCGGGGCGATCATGGTGGCGTCCAATGGTTGAATGATGTTGTGCAGATCATCGCGGCTGACGGCCTGTCGGTCTGTGCAGCGCCGTACGGAGTACATGCAGATTGCCGGATTTGCGTGTGCGCTGTCGAACAGACATGAACCCGCCCTCGGATCAAGCTCCACGGTATCGCGCACTGGGAGTCCGATCATGAGCAAGAACGAACCGCAAACCCCGGCCGGCGGCTGGGGCTCGGTGAAGGAAGTCACAACGATCCTTCTGAAAGAACGCGTCCCCCTGGAGGGCACGCAGCTGCTGCTGCATCAGAACAAGCCGGACGGCTTCATGTGCGTGAGCTGCTCGTGGGCGAAGCCGGCCCACCCGCACCCCGCCGAATTCTGCGAAAGCGGGGCCAAGGCGACGGCCTGGGAAATCACGAGCAAGCGCCTCGACCCGGCATTCTTCAAGCGCCACACGCTGCGCGAGCTGGAAGGCTGGAACGACCATGAACTCGAGGAAGCGGGCCGCCTCACGGTGCCCATGCGCTACGATGGCGCGCTGGACCGTTACGTGGAAATCACCTGGGACCGCGCATTTGCCGAAATCGGTGCCGAACTGCGCAAGATGGACCCGAAGCAGGTCGCGTTCTACAGCTCGGGCCGGGCCTCGCTGGAAACGTCGTACATGTACCAGTTGCTCGCACGCATGTACGGCAACAACAACCTGCCGGACAGTTCCAACATGTGCCACGAAAGCACGTCCGTCGCGCTCCCGAAGACAATCGGCGTGCCGATCGGCACCGTCGTGCTGGACGACTTCGAGCGGACGGATTGCATCTTCTTCTTTGGCCAGAACGTGGGCGTGAACAGCCCGCGCATGCTGCACCAGCTGCAGGAAGCGCGCAAGCGCGGCGTGCCCATCGTCACGTTCAACCCGCTGCGCGAACGTGGCCTCGTCAGTTTCGTGAACCCGCAATCGCCCGTCGAGATGCTGAGCGGCCACGAGACCGTGATCAGCACCCAGTACCACCAGGTGAAGGCCGGCGGCGACGTGGCGGCGCTGACAGGCCTCTGCAAAGCCGTGCTGGAAGCGGACGAGCGCGCCCGGACGACCGGCGGGCCGCGCGCCATCGACACCGCCTTCGTCGACGAACATTGCCACGGCTTCGACGAGTTCGCAGCCGCCATGCGCGCGCGCACGTGGGACGAGATCGAGAAGGAGTCGGGCCTGACGCAAGGCCAGATCGAGCAGGCCGCCGGCACGTACCTTCGTGCGAAACAGGTGATCGGCATCTACGGCATGGGCCTCACGCAGCACCGCAACGGCGTGCTGAACGTGCAGATGCTGGTGAACTTCCTGCTGTTGCGGGGGAATATGGGCAAGCCGGGCGCCGGCATCTGCCCGGTGCGCGGCCACTCGAACGTGCAGGGACAGCGCACGGTCGGCATCACGGAAAAGCCGGAGCTGGCGCCGCTCGACAAGCTCAAGGAGCTCTACGGGTTCGAACCGCCGCGCGACAAGGGCATGAACACGGTCGAAATGTGCGAGGCGATCAAGGCCGGCAAGCTGCAGGCCCTGGTCAGCCTCGGCGGCAATCTCGTGCGGGCCGTGCCGGACCACGGCCAGATGGACCCCGCCTGGCGCGCCATCCCGCTCACGGTGCAGATCTCGACGAAACTGAACCGCAGCCACCTCGTGCACGGCAAGACGGCCTACCTCCTGCCGTGCCTGGGCCGGATCGAGATCGACCGCCAGGCCAGCGGCGAGCAATCCGTGTCGATGGAAGATTCCACGGGCTGCATGCACGGTTCGCGCGGCCGCGCCGAGCCGGCGGCGGACACGCTGCTGTCCGAACCGGCCATCGTGGCCGGCATCGCGAAGGCGGCGCTGGATCCGAATCCGAAGGTCGACTGGGATGCGTGGGTGGCCGATTACGCAAAGGTGCGCGACGCCATCGCGGCCACGTACCCGAAGATCTTCCACGACTTCAACGAGCGCATGTGGCAGCCGGGCGGATTCCGCAAACCGCTGGCGGCGGCGGACCGGAAATGGAACACCCCGACGGGCAAGGCCAATTTCACGGTGCCGGACACCTTGTCCGCCGATCCCGACATGCCCGTGCCCGATGACGCCCTGCGCCTGTTCACGGTGCGCAGCGACGGCCAGTTCAACACGACGATCTACAGCCTGGAAGACCGCTTCCGCGGCGTGCAGGACCGGAACGTCCTGTTCATGGCCGGCGCCGACATGGCCCGCCTGGGCCTGGCCGATGGTGACATTGTCACAGCCATCACGGCCGTCGACGACGGCACCCCGCGCCGGGTCGAAGGCTTGCGCGTCGTGGAGTACGGCGTGCCGGCCGGCTGCGTGGCGGGCTATTTCCCGGAATGTAATCCGTTGATTCCCCTCTGGCACTACGCGAAAGAGAGCAAGGTGCCGGCCGCGAAATCCATCGCGATCCGCGTCGAGCGCACAGGTGGGACGGGTCGGCCGCTGCACTGACCGTTGCCTTTTTGGTAATGTCGAATAAATATTGCTGTCCCAGATTGTGATTATTTGATAGATTCCTAGTAGCATCAGACGGAATCTTTCAAACAACATGATCTGGCAGCCATGACATCGCCCCATCGCCCGCCCTCGCCGGCACCCGGTTTCGACGCCGCCGCCTACTGCAATACCCGGCAGGCGGCCTCCATGCTGGGCGTGTCGCACCGCACGGTGCAGTTATGGGTGGAAAGCGGCACCCTGGAAGCATGGAAGACCGCCGGCGGCCACCGGCGCATCGCGCTGGCGTCGATCGAACGCCACGTCGAGCGCCGGCGGCAGGCGATGCTGGAGCGCGCGGCGCCCGTGCGCTACAAGGTGCTGCTCGTCGACGACGACGCCTCGACCGTGGCGCGGTACGAGGCGGCGATGTCCGGCTGGGACCTGCCGCTGGACGTCGTCCGGGCCGGCAACGGCTTCGAAGCGCTGATCCTCATCGGCGAAACGCGGCCGCACCTGCTCATCGGCGACCTCAGCATGCCGGGCGTGGACGGCCTGCGCATGATCCGCACGCTGCGTACGAGCGAGGCCTACCGCGACATGGCCATCGTCGTCACGAGCGGGCTGGATCCGGCCACGATCCGGGCCATGGGCCTGCCGGACGACATCCCCGTGCTGCCCAAGCCGGTGGCGCCCGACGCGCTGCGCGGGGCCATCGAAGAGGTCCTGCACGCCGAACGGTGACATAAGCCCTTGATCTGGCTATAATTTCCGCCTTCGTCAGCCAGGATCACCCGCCATGTCACTGCTCGCCCACCAGCTCGAACTGCTGTCCCCCGCCAAAACCGCCGAGATCGGCCGCGAAGCCATCCTGCACGGCGCGGACGCGGTCTACATCGGCGGGCCCGCATTCGGCGCGCGCCACAACGCCAGCAACACGCTGGAAGACATCGCGGGCCTCGTCGAATTCGCGCACCGCTACCGCGCGCGCATCTTCGTGACGATGAACACGATCCTGCACGACGCCGAACTGGAAACGGCCGAACAGCAGATCCGCCAGCTGTACGACGCCGGCGTCGACGCGCTGATCGTGCAGGACATGGCGATGTTCGAAATGGACCTGCCGCCGATCCAGCTGCACGCCAGCACGCAGTGCGACATCCGCACCGTGGAGAAGGCGAAGTTCCTGTCGCAGGTCGGCTTTTCGCAGCTGGTGCTGGCGCGCGAACTGACCATCGAGCAGATCCGCGCGATCCGCGCCGAGGTGGACACGCCGCTGGAGTACTTCGTCCACGGCGCGCTGTGCGTCGCGTTCTCCGGCCAGTGCTACATCTCGCACGCGGACACGGGCCGCAGCGCCAACCGCGGCGACTGCTCGCAGGCGTGCCGCCTGCCGTACACGCTGTCGGACGGCCAGGGCCGCGTGGTCGCCTACGAAAAACACCTGCTGTCGATGAAAGACAATGACCAGAGCCGCAACCTGGAGGCGCTCGTCGACGCCGGCATCCGCTCCTTCAAGATCGAAGGCCGCTACAAGGACATGGGCTATGTGAAGAACATCACGGCCCACTACCGCCTGCTGCTGGACGAGATCCTCGAACGCCGCCCCGAACTGGCGCGCGCATCGAGCGGCCGCACCCAGGTGATGTTCACGCCCGACGTCGACAAGAACTTCCACCGCGGCCACACGGATTACTTTGCCCAGGGCCGCCAGCAGACCATCGGCGCGTTCGACTCGCCCAAGTACGTGGGCGTGGAACTGGGCACCGTCGCGCGCATCGGCGGCGACAATTTCGATCTCGTCACGAATTCCCCGATGGCCAATGGCGATGGCCTGAACTACATGCACAAGCGCGAGACGGTCGGCATCCAGGCGAACACCGTGCAGAAGCTGTCCGAGGATGAAGAAGGCCAGCGCTGGCGCGTGTTCCCGAACGAGGGCCTGGCCACGTTGCCGGGCCTGAAGGTCGGCACCGTCATCCACCGCAACCGCGATCACCAGTGGGAAGCGGCGCTCAACAAGAAATCATCCGACCGCAAGGTGCGTGCGGATCTGCGCCTGGAAGACGTCGACGGCGGCCTCCGCCTCACCGTCACGGACGAAGACGGCATCACGACGACGACCGAAGCGGCACTGGCGCTGCAGCCGGCCCAGCAGGCCGACCAGGCGCTGGCCGGCCTGCGTACGAGCCTCGGCAAGCTGGGCAACACGATGTTCGAGGCGGGCACGATCGAAGTCGCGTTGTCGCAGCCATGGTTCGTTCCGGCGAGCGCCATCAACGGCCTGCGCCGCGACGCCATCGCCGCGCAGGAAGCGGCGCGCCTCGCGGCGTGGCAGCGTCCCGAGCGCGCGCAGCCCGTCGAACCGCCGGCCGCGTATCCGGAGACCCAGCTGAGCTACCTGGCCAACGTCTACAACGACAAGGCGCGCGCGTTCTACCACAAGCACGGCGTGCAGCTGATCGCGGCCGCGTACGAATCGCACGAAGAACCGGGCGAAGTGCCGCTGATGATCACGAAGCACTGCCTGCGCTTCTCGTTCAACCTGTGTCCCAAGCAGGCCAAGGGTGTGCAGGGCGTGCAGGGCCAGGTGCGCGCCGAGCCGATGACCCTCGTGTCCGGCGACGAAACCTACACCCTGAAATTCGATTGCAAACCGTGCGAGATGCACGTGATCGGCGCGATGAAGCCGGGCATCCTCAATTCGCCGCCGCCGTCCGCCATTCCGTACAGCCCGCTCGTCTTCCACCGCCAGCGTCCGCGCGCATGAGGCCACCGATGATCCTGCGCACTTCTCTATTGCTGGCCCTGCTGGGCACGGCGGGCGCCGCGTTCGCCGACGATACGGCCATCCTGGCCTGCCGCAACCTGGCCGACGGTGCCGCGCGCCTGGCCTGCTATGACGCGATTCCCGCCGGGGCGCGTCCGGCCGCCGCGGCCGTGCAATCGTTCGGCCTCGAGCACAAACAGCCCGAGGAACCCGCCCGCTCGGTCGAGAGCACCATCGCCGGCAATTTCTCCGGCTGGGGGCCGGCCACGTTGTTCACGCTCGCCAACGGCCAGGTGTGGAAAGTGGTCGACGGCAGTTCCGCCGACCTCGCGCCCGTGACCAATCCCCGGATCAAGATCGTGCGCAATATGTTCGGCACCATGTTCCTCGAAATCGAAGGGACCAACGCGTCGCCCAAGGTCCGGCGCGTCCGCTGAGCCGCATCGCCGGTCGTCCAGAGCGCTCGTGCGGTCGCACGAGCCTGTCGCTTCCAGGCTGCGCCCGCCTTCGGTGCGCCCGGCCGTCCCGTTAAGATGGCGGTAACGGTGCTTTGACAAGCCGTATCAGGAGACACGAGCCGCACGGCGTCCGTGCGCACGCAACCTCGCCGCCGTCCCGCCGTGGTAGGCCATGGCGCACGTCGGTCATGCCTCCTGGAGATGGACCATGCGCAAGCGCCTGCTCTGCATTGCTCCCGACGACGTTCACACCGCCGCGCTGATGACTGGTCCCATCCATGACTGGGATACCTGTTGCGTGGACAACCTCGGCGATGCGGACCGCGTGCTGCGCGCCGACGGCTACCCCGTCGGCCTGCTGCTGCGGGCGCGCTCATTGCTGCGGTCGTTCGATCTCGACGGCTTCCTGCGCCGCCACCGCGACACGCAGTGGATCGGCGTGTTCCGTCCCTGCGACATCGACCATGCCGCCTGTCGCGATCTCGTCGTGGAGCACCTGGCCGACTACCACACGGAGCCCGTCGACCCGCGCCGGCTGGCCTGGACGCTCGGCCATGCCCATGGCTGGGCCATGCTGCGGCGGCCGTCCGCACGGCGGGACGATGACGGCCTGCTGGTCGGCCGGGCCGATGCGATGGTGCGCCTGCGCGCGCAGGTGGCGCGCGTGGCCCGGGTCGACGCCCCCGTGCTGCTCTGGGGAGAAAGCGGCAGCGGCAAGGAGCTGACGGCGCAGTCCATCCACGCGCAATCGGCGCGCGCCAGTGGCCCCTTTGTGCCGATCAATTGCGGCGCCATCGCGCCGAACCTGATCCAGTCCGAGCTGTTCGGCTACGAACGGGGGGCGTTCACCGGCGCCGCGCGAGCCAAGGCCGGGCTCATCGAATCGGCCCACGGCGGCACCCTGTTCCTCGACGAGATCGGCGACCTGCCGAAGGATTTGCAGGCGAACCTGCTGCGCTTCCTGCAGGAGAAGACGATCTGCCGCCTGGGCAGTACGCGCACCATCCGAGTGGACGTACGCGTCATCGCCGCGTCGCACGTGCAGCTGCAGCGCGCCGTCGCGGCGGGCACCTTCCGCGAGGATTTGTACTACCGGCTCGCGGTACTGCCCGTGACCGTGCCGGCGCTGCGCGAACGGCGCGAAGACGTTGTCACCCTCGCCGAACACTTCTTTCGCCTGTACGCCGACGAGCGGTCGCCCCGGCTGACCGGGTTTTCCAACCGGGCCGTCTCCGCGCTGCTGGACCACGCGTGGCCGGGCAATGTCCGCGAGCTCATCAACCGGGTCCGGCGCGCGCTCGTGATGGCCGACGGGCGCCTCGTCACGCCGCAGGACCTGGGGCTGGACACCCCGCTCGTCATGCCGGCCGCCCTGGACGACGTCCGCGCCCGCACCGAGCGGCTCGCCCTGCGCGAATGCCTGCAGCGCAGCGGGCAGAACGTCAGTCGCGCCGCCCGTGAGCTGGGCGTGTCGCGCACGACGATGTACCGGCTCCTGAGCAAGCACGGCATCCAGCCCTGACGCCCGCCGCCCCTGGCGCGGCCGGGCACTGTCCAGACGAGCTCGTGCGTTGCCCACCGATGAGCGACGCACCTGTACCGCCGCGTTGACAGCCTGTCGGCAAGCGACGCCAGCGGGAGTGGCAAGCATTCCCAACAGGCCTTCGGACGCGTCCGACACGGCCAAAGGAAATCAACGGGTTGGCGCGCGCCGCCGCGACGTGGCACCGATCCTGCGAATGGATGCATGCCGGCGCCAACGCCGGCACGTCACGGACCCACATCAGAGAGGAAAACCGAATGAAGAAGACCTTGCTCGTCACCGCGCTGACGCTGGCTTATTCCCTGAGCGCCCACGCCGGTACCGCCACGAACACCAGCACGACGTACGACCACGCGACGACAAACGTCACGCAGAACGACAACAGCGTCCATAACGCGACAACGACCGCGACAACGACCACCACCAGCACATCGACGGCCAACGCCGTCACGACACTCAACGGCAACGTCAGCGGCAACACGATCGGTGGGATCGGCAACACGGCCGTGAACAACGGCGGCGCCAATGGGGCGGGCGTGGCCGGCGGCGCGGGCGGCGCCGGCACGGGCGGCTCGCTCAGCGCGACGGGCGGGTTCGGCGGCACCGCGACGGGCGCCAACGGCGCGGCCGGTGCGGCGGGCGGCGCGGCGAGCAACGGCAGTGCCGTCAACGGTCCCGCGACCGGCGGTACGGCCTTCGCCGGCCCCGGCGGCGCGGGTGGCGCGGGCGGTGTGGCCGCGAGCGGTGCGGGTGGCGCGGGTGCCGCCGGCGGTGCGGGCGGCGCGAGCGGCAGCCTGGCCGGCGGCGGCATCGGCGGTACCGGCGGTGCAGCCGCGGGCGGCAGCGGCGGCGCCAGCCTCCCGGTGGGCGCGAACGGCGGGCCCAGCGGCGGCGCGTTGGGCGGCGCCGGTGGATCGGGCGCCAGCGGCCCGGCGGTCGGCGGCGCGGGCGGTAGCGGCGGCGGCGGCCTGCTCGGCTCAGGCGGCTATGGCGGGGCCGGGGGTGCCGCAACGACGGGGGCCGCGTATGGCGCAGCCGGCGGCAGCGCCACCGTCGGCCGCGGCGGCGATGGCGGTCCGCTGACCAGCACGGCCGGCAATGGCGCCGCCGGCACGGGCGGCGCCGGCGGCGGCGCGGGCGGCGGCAGCGCGACTGCGGGCGCGGGCGGCCATGGCGGTGCCGGCGGCGCGGGCGGCGCGAGCGGCTACGCCACTTCGACGGGCGGCACCGGCGCGTACGGCGGCGACGCGGCGGGCGGCGCGGCGGCGAACGGACCGGCCACCGTGGGCGACACCTACGGCGGTGCCGGCGGCCATGGCGGCGCCGGCGGCACGAACACGGGCGGCGCCGGCGGGTCGCTGGCCTCGATCACGGCCGGCTACGGCATCGGCGGCGCGGGCGGCAGCGCGAGCGGCGGCAACGGCGGCACGAACAGCGTCCACGCCGGCACGTTCGACATGTCGAACAGGATGAGCGGCACCGGCCAGTCCGCCGCGGGCGTGCTGGTGATCAGCCAGAACTCCGGCCTCTCGTCGCTCGTCCAGCAGAGCGTGAACGTCCAGAGCAACCTGGCACTGGGCCACTGAACGCGCCGTGCGACTGCCGTGCCCGCCGGCGCGGCAGTTTTTTCATGACCGGAGTCGAGCATGCATCGAATCATTCAAGCTTTCATCGTGCGCGCGTGCGGCATCGCCGTGCTCGCGCCGTTCGCCTCGGCGGCCTGGGCCGGTCCCGACGCGGACGCCGCCACCCGCGCCGCCGCCCGCGCACTGTTCCGGCCCGCGAACGCAATTGCAGGGCAGGCCGGGACCCAGGCCGCCAGGCAGGACGGGCTGCTGGCGCGCCAGCGCGGCGGCACCGACACCCGCAATGACGCGCGCATCGACGGCGCGGTGGCCGCGAACACGGCCGTCAACGTCGCCACCGGCGCCAACAGCATCGATGCCGGCTCGTTCGCGCACATGGCCGGCATCCCCGTCGTCATCCAGAACAGCGGGACGAACGTGCTGATCCAGAACGCCACCATTATCAACCTGCAATTCAAATGAGGCGTCTGCTCGTTTCCCTGCTGGCGGCCGGGACCGCCCACGCGGCCAATGTGCCGGTCGCGGGCGGCGCCTTCACCGTACCCGTGCACAGCATGCAGGCGCTGCGCTTCGCGTCGACCCTGCGCCAGCAGTACGACTTCAGCTGCGGCTCGGCCGCCCTGGCCACGCTGCTGACCCATCATTATGGCTTCACGGTCAGCGAGAGCACCGTGTTCGCGGCGATGTGGGCGCAGGGCGACCAGGACAGGATCCGGCGCGAAGGCTTTTCGCTGCTCGACATGCAGCGCTACCTCGCGGCGAACGGCTTCCTGGCGGACGGCTTCCGGCTGCCGCTCGACAAGCTCGTCGAGGCCGGGTTGCCGGCCATCGTCCTGATCACGGAACAGGGCTACAACCACTTCGTCGTCATCAAGGGATTCGAGGCGGGCCGCGTGCTGCTGGGCGATCCGTCCGGCGGAACCCGGTCGCTGCCGCGCGCGCGCTTCGAAGCGGTATGGCCGACCCGGCTGCTGTTCGTGATCCACACGGCGCCCGGCGAGCCGCGCTTCAACCTGGCCGACGACTGGCGCGCGGCGCCGCATGCGCCCCTGGCGGACGCGGTGGCGCGCACGGCCCGGGGTGGCGTCGACCTGCCCAAGTTCGGCCCCGGCGATTTCTGAAGGAGACCCCATGCGCGTGCCCCTCATCCTCGTGCTGCTGTTCGCCGTCGCACCCGTCCGCGCGGCGCCGCCACCAAACCCGTTTGCGGCGGCCACGGCGGTCGGCCCCGCCGAACTCGACAGCGCCCGCGGCGGCTTCACGACCGCGTCGGGCGTCGTCGTGTCGCTCGGCATCGAACGCATCGTGACGGTGGACCGCCAGGTCGTCGCCCGCAGCGAACTGCGGCTCGGTGACCTCGGCCGGCTCGTCTCGGGGCAGACGGCACCGGTCGGAAACAGCCTTGCCACCGTGGTCCAGAACAATCTGAACGACCGGGCGATCGGCACGGCCACCATCATCCATGCCAGCGTCGCCGCGCACGGCCTCTTGCAGGCCATGCACTTCCAGTCGACGCTGGCGACTGCCATCAACGCTGCTGCTGCCGGCAGGTAGCGGCTTCAGTGCGGAGCCCATCACCATGCAAATGTTTCCCGCGCTACCCGGCGCGATCGGCCTTGGCCTCATCATGACCTGCATGCCGGCGGCAGCGCAGCAGGCGCAACTCATCGAAGCCGTGAAGACCATGCGGCAGCAACTCGACCAGCAGCGGGCCCGCATCGACGCCCTGGAACGGCAACTCGGCGCGGCCCGGCTCGACGACCTGCGCGGCAAAGGCGCGGCCGCCGACGCAGCGCCGCCCCCGGGTGCGGTGGGGCCCGTGCCGCAGGCGGCCGCGCGGGCCCCGGAGGTCGCGCCGATCTTCGACAGCCCGGGCGTGCTGACGCCGCGCGGCCGCGTCGTGGTCGAGCCGTCGATCCAGTACGGCTACTCGTCCAGCAACCGGGTGGCGCTGGTCGGCTACACGGTGATCCCGGCGCTGCTGATCGGCCTGCTGGACGTACGCGAAGTGAAGCGCAACACGACGACGGCGGCCGTCACCCTCCGCTACGGCGTCGGCAACCGCTTCGAGCTGGAGGCGAAGGTGCCATACGTCTACCGCTCCGACTCGACCGTCAGCCGCGAGATCTTCACGGGCACGGCGGCGGAACGGGCGTTCGACACGAGCGGCAAGGCCATCGGCGACGTGGAAGCGGCCGCGCGCGTGCAGCTCAACCGGGGCGGGCCCGACAGCGCTTACGTCATCGGGGGGCTGCGCTATAAATCGCGCACGGGCCGCGACCCGTTCCAGGTCGTGACCGATTGCCAGACGCGCTGCGTGGGCCAGAACGTCACCGGCACGGGGCTGCCGCTGTCCTTGCCCACCGGGTCCGGATTCCGCTCGCTGCAGCCCAGCCTGACGTGGCTGCTGCCATCCGATCCGGCCGTGTTCTTCGGCAGCATCAGCTATACGAAGAACTTCCGGCGCCGCGACGTCTACCGCACGGTCCTCGCCGGCCAGCGCGAACCGCTGGGCGACATCAAGGCGGGCGACGTGCTCGGCTTCAATCTCGGCATGGGCCTTGCCCTGAACGACAAGGCGTCGCTGAGCTTCGGTTACGACCACAGCGCCGTGGATCGCACGCGCCAGAACGGCCAGGTCATCCCCGGTTCGGTGCGCGTCCAGCTGGGCACCCTGCTGGTCGGCGCATCGTACCGGATCGACGCGCACCGCACCGTGAACGTGTCCGTCGGCGCCGGTCTCACGCGCGACACGCCCGACGTGACCCTCACGGTCCGCATGCCGTTCGGCTTCTGAACAACATCAATCTCCGCAAGCTCCCCCCAGCGATGGGGGATTCCCCTCCCGCAATCGGCAAAAAGCCACACGTTGACCGTTATTTCCTTGACCATGACGAGAATCGGTTACACGATTGTCACAAATTGTAACTGCCGGTCGTTATCCTATCGTCCGCCACGAATATTTCACACGCGGCATAATGTTAAACAAAGATCAACTGATAATAAGAAATTGCTAACAAGCTACAGAACAACAGTCTCGGTTACACCCAGTTACACTTGTCAAGAAATGATGCCGGTGCCCATTCGTCTGCCGCCGTTGCGAGGACCGGCCGATTACCCGATGGAGGATGGATGACCCGAAAGCGCCTGCTGTGCATTGCCCCCGACGACAAGGGTGCGCGCGCCCTGCTCGACGAGGCAATGCACGACTGGGAGATCCGCAGTGTCAGCAGTCTCGGCGATGCCGGGCGCGAACTGCGTAACGACCGTTACCTGGTCGGCCTGCTCATGCACGACCGCGAGCAGCACCGGCCGGCCGAAGTGGACACCTTCCTGCGCCGCCACAGCCAGGTGCAGTGGGTGGGCGTGTTCAACCCGCGCGATCTCGAATCCGCGCCCTGCCGCGACCTCGTCGTGGAGCACCTGTGCGATTACCACACGGCCCCCGTCGATCCGGTCCGGCTGGCCCATACGCTCGGCCATGCGCACGGCTGGGCGATGCTGCGCAGGCGGCCCAGCGCCAACGACGCCCACGACGATCCCGCATCGCCGCTGATCGGCGGCTGCGATGCGATCGCGCGCCTGCGCGCGCAGGTGTCGCGCGTCGCCAAGGTGGCGGCACCCGTACTGATCTGGGGCGAAAGCGGCAGCGGCAAGGAGCTCACGGCCCAGGCGATCCACGCGCAATCGGACCGTGCCGCGGGGCCATTCGTCCCCATCAACTGCGGCGCCATCGCGCCGAGCCTGATCCACTCCGAGCTGTTCGGGTACGAACGCGGGGCCTTCACGGGCGCCACGCGCGGCCAGGCGGGCCTGATCGAATCGGCGGACGGGGGCACCCTGTTCCTCGACGAGATCGGCGACCTGCCGAAGGACCTGCAGGCCAATTTGCTGCGCTTCCTGCAGGAGAAGACGATCTGCCGCCTGGGCAGTACGCGCAACATCCGGGTGGACGTGCGCGTCATCGCCGCGTCGCACGTCCAACTGCAGCAGGCCGTCGCCAGCGGCGCCTTCCGCGAAGACCTGTACTACCGCCTCGCCGTGCTCCCCGTGACCGTGCCGCCGCTGCGCGAACGACGCGACGACCTCGTCACGCTGGCCGAGCACTTCTTCCACATGTACGCGAGCGAAAAATCGCCGCGCCTGAAGGGGTTCTCCAACCGGGCGATCGAGGCGATCCTCGACCACGACTGGCCGGGCAATGTGCGCGAACTGATCAACCGGGTGCGGCGGGCACTGGTCATGTCGGATGGACGCCTGATCATGCCGGAAGACCTGGGACTGACGCGCGGGATCATGGCGCCGACGCCCGCCGCGCTGGACGACACGCGCATGCGCTCCGAGCGGCGCGCGCTGCGCGAATGCCTGGACCGCAGCGGCCACAACGTGAGCCGGGCAGCACGCGACCTGGGTGTATCGCGCACGACGATGTACCGTTTGCTGAGCAAGCACGGCATGCGCGAGTGACGCATGTTCCGCATGTGGCACAAGTGGACAAGGTGTCCACTTTTTTTTGTGTGTTGCAGCGCGTAGGTGGACAGAGTTGTGCCGGAAGTGAAACAGTTTTTCGATATTTTCGGTAAATCGTGCCGGATTTTCTCTGACAGTCGTGTAGGAAGATCCGTACAAAGTCAACAAAAACAATGGGTTAGCGAACTCTGCAGTGAGGCTGGCACTGAAACTGCAAAGGGTTGGAGGTCGGCGCTACAGCCGACCCATCACCAACCATCAAACCCAGAGGGGAACTCGAATGAACAAGACTATGCTCGTGACTGCTATTTCGCTGGCGTTCTCGCTGAGCGCACAGGCCCAGGACTCGGTCGTCGCGCGCGGCGGCAGCACGGTTACGCAGACCACGACCCGCTCGACGGACAACAGCAACAACAGCACCAACACCTCGGACAGCAGCAACAGCAGCACCAACACCAGCACGGCCACGACCACGAACTCGGACCAGAACAACAACAAGAGCACCAACACCAACACGTCGACGGACAACAGCAACCGCAGCACCAACACGGCCGACAACAGCAACCGCAGCACGACGGACAACAGCAACCGCAGCACCACGACCACCGACAACAGCAACCGCAGCACGAACACGTCGACGGACAACAGCAACCGCAGCACCAACACCAACACCAACACGAACACCGCGACCACCACCACGACGACCAACACGTCGTCGGACAGCAGCGACAACAGCACCCGCAACTCGAACAACACCTCCGACAGCAGCAACAACAGCACCAACAACGCGAACAACACCTCGGACAGCAGCAACAACAGCACCAACACCAACACGACGACCACCAACCGCACGGTCTCGAACTCGACGACGAACACCACCAACCGCGACAACGACAACAGCACGGGCAAGAACAACAGCTCGGGCGACTCGACCTCGTCCGCGGCCGGCTCGGTCGCCGTGAACAACGGCGGCACCGCGACGTCGAACTTCTCGAACAGCTTCAACACGTCGTCGGCCAACAACAACGCCACCCTGTCGGGCAGCGTGTCGAACAACTCGATCCAGAACATCGGCAACGTCGCCACCAACACCGGTAACGCCAACGGCGCCGCCGGCACGGCAGGCAACGGCGCGGCCGGCACCGGCGGCGGCATCACGGCCTCCACCGGCGCAGGCGGCAACGCCGGCAGCGCGAACGGCGCAGCCGGCTCCGCGGGCGGCTCGGCCACCAACGGCGGCGCCAGCGCTGGCGGCGCCAGCATCGGCAGCGCCACCGCGGGCGCGGGCGGCGCAGGCGGCATGGCGACGGGCGCAACCAGCGGCGACGGCGGCCGCGGCGCAGCGGGCGGTGCCGGCGGCAGCTCCGGCATGGCCAGCGCCACGGGCGGCGCAGGTGCGGCCAGCGGCGCGGCCACCGGCGCGGGCGGTGCAGGCGCGGCGGGCGGCGCGGCCGGCAACGCCTCGGGCGGCAATGGCGGCGCGACCGGCACCCTGTCCGGCGGTAACGGCGGCGCCAGCGGCGCGACGACGGCAGGCCTGGGCGGCGCCGGCGGCACGACCGGATCGGCAACGGGCGGCGCCGGCGGTGCCGGAGCAGCGGGCGGCGCAGGCGGCGCAGGTGCAGCGGGCGGCGTCGGCGGCGCCGGCGGTGCAGGCGGCGGCGCGGGTTCGGCAGGCAATGCCGGCTCGACCGCATCGAACGCAGCCACGGCCGGCATGACCCGCGCCGGCGGCAGCTGGGCAACGTCAGGCGCCGGTGGTTCGTCGTCGGCCGACGGCGGCACGGGCGGCGCCAGCGGCACGGCGACCTCGGGTTCGCCGGCCGCGACCGGCGGCACCACGACCAGCGGCGCGTCGACCGCGACGGCCGGCACCACGACCGGCGGCGCCGGCGGTGCGGGCGCAGCGGGTGCGGCAGGCGGTGCCGGCGGTTCGGGCGCGGCAGGTGCGGCGGGCGGTGCCGGTGGCGCTGGTGCCACCGCGGCGAACACGGCCGGTAACGGCGCGGCAGGCGGCGCAGCGACCGGCGCAGCCGGCGGTTCGGGCGCGGCCCTGACCTCGACGGCCGGCAACGGTGCCGGCAACACGGGCGGCGCAGGCGGCGCGGGCGGTGCCGGCGCGGCAGGCTCGGGCACCTCGGGCGCAGGCGGCGCGGGCGCTACCGGTACGGCGTCGTCGGGCGCGGCAGGGTCCGGCGCGGCGGGCGGCGCGGGTGCGGCCAGCGGCATGGCGTCGAACACGGCCGGCGCAGGTGCGGCCGGCGGTTCGGCCACCACCGGCAGCGCCACGACCGGTTCGGCAACGGTGGGTGATTCGACCGCCGGCAACGGCGGCGCGGGCGGCGCGGGCGGCTCGACCACGGGCGGCGCAGGCGGCGCACTGGCCAACATCACGGCCGGCGTCGGCACGGGTGGCATGGGCGGTGCGGGCACCGGCGGCAACGGCGGCTCGAACAGCGTCAATGCCGGTACCTTCGACATGTCCAACACCATGAGCGGTGTCGGCCAGTCGGCGGCGGGCGTGATGGTGGTCAGCCAGAACAACGGCTTCTCCTCGCTGGTCCAGCAGAGTGTCAACGTCCAGAGCAACCTGGCTGTCGGCAAGTAATGCCAAGGACCGCCGTGCCTTCGGGCACGGCGGTTTTTCGATGCAACCGGGGGTAGAGCATGCAGTCATCACTCAAGAGTAGCGTCGGCAACCGCGTGTGCAGCTTCGCTGTGCTCGCGGCCTGCGCATCCGCGGCCTGGGCGGGACCGGAACTCGCGGTTCCCATCCAGGACAGCCAGCCTGCCGCCAGGCCGGCCACGGGTGCCGGCAAGACGGCCGAGGCGCCGGACAAGCTCGGATTCGGCGCCGCCGCCGACCTGGGCAAGCTGGAGCATTCGCGCGGTGGGACGGACACGTTCAACACCAACAACAACGCGAATCTCGGCGGCGTCGTGACCGGCAACAGCGCGGTGAACGTCGTCACCGGCACGAACACGATCGATGCCGGGGCGTTTGCCAACATGTCGGGCATACCGGTGGTGATCCAGAACAGCGGCGCAAACGTCCTGATCCAGAACGCCACCATCGTCAACCTGCAGTTCAAATGAAGTACGGCGCCCTGCCCCTCCTATGCTCAGTGCTGGGCACCTTGCCGGGCGCTGCCTGCGTAAATGCGGCCGACCTGCCGATCGCGGGCGGCGCCCGTTTCGACGTGCCGGTCAAGAGCATGCGCGAATTGCGCTTCACCTCGACGACGCGCCAGCAATACGACTTCAGCTGCGGCTCGGCCGCCCTGGCCACGCTGCTGACCTATCACTACGGCTACCCGATCAGCGAAACGACCGCCTTCAAGGCGATGTGGGAGATCGGCGACCAGGCCAAGATCCGGCGCGAAGGCTTTTCGCTGCTGGACATGCAGCGCTATCTCGCGAAGATCGGCTACAAGGCGGACGGCTTCCAGGTGCCGTTGCAGAAGCTGTTCGACAGCAGGCTGCCCGCCATCGTGCTGATCTCCGAGAAAGGCTACAACCACTTCGTCGTGATCAAGGGCGCGGACGACGGGCGCATCCTGCTGGGCGATCCGTCCAGCGGCACGCGCTCCATCACGCGCGAGCACTTCGAATCCATCTGGCCGACCCGGCTGCTGTTCGTCATCCACGACGCGCCCGGCAAGCCTTCGTTCAACGCCGACCTCGACTGGCGGGCCGCGCCACGCGCGCCCCTGGCCGAGGGTGTGACCCGGACCGCGATCGACATGACGACGCTGCCGAAATTCGGTCCGGGCGATTTTTGACAGGAGACCCCATGCGCATACCCGTCCAGATCGGCCTCGTGCTGGCCAGCGCCGCGATCGCGACGCACGGCTACGCCGAGGGCCCGGACAATCCGTTCAGCAGCGACAACGCCGTCGCGGCGGACTCGCTGGACGACTACCGCGGTGGCTTCATCACCGACAACGGCCTGGCGGTGACGCTCGGCATCGAGCGCATCGTCACGATCAACGGCAACGTGGCCGAACGCAGCCAGCTGGAACTGGGCGACCTCGGCCAGCTCACGAGCGGCCGCAGTGCACTGACCGCCGACACGGCCAACCAGGTGAGGTTGATCCAGAACGGCGGCGGTACGTTCAACGTCCAGATGGGCGACACGACGCTGGGCGGCACCGTCATCCAGAACAGCCTGAACAACCAGTTGATCAACAACCAGACCATCATCAATGCAAGCGTGAACGCACGCGGACTGCTGCAGGCCATGAATTTCCAGTCCAGCCTCGCGAACGCGCTCAATACCGCCGCCGCCGGCAGGTGACGGATTTTTACCTGGAGAAAACTTATGCAAAAAATTCCAGCGCTGTACAGCGTGATTGGTGTCAGCGTGGCCCTGGCGGCCATCCCGGCCGGTGCCCAGTCCGGTCCTGACCTCCTCGAGCAGCTCAAGATCATGCGACAACAGCTGGAAGAGCAGCGCGCGCGCGTCGACGAACTGGAACGCCAGTTGCGCGCGAGCGGCGTGGCACCGCCGGCGAACACCGCGACGGCGGCGGCCCCGTCGCAGCTCGAGCGGATGCGCGGCACCGGCAACCTGCCGGCGCCCCAGCCGGACGCGCCGGCGCAGGCCGGCCCGATCGAGGCGCCGCCCAGGCTCGCGGTCCCGTTCGCGGATCCCGTGTACCCGGGCCGCCTGGCGCCGCTGCGCGGTACGGGCGGTGCCGGCCAGGCGCAGGCGGGCAGCGACGCCGTCGGCCGCCCGCCCGCGCCGCGCACGCCGGAAGTGGCGCCAATCTTCGAGACCCCGGGCGTGCTGACGCCGCGGGACAAAGTCGTGTTCGAGCCGTCCGTCCAGTACGGATATTCGTCGAGCAACCGCGTGGCCCTCGTCGGCTACACGGTGATCCCGGCGTTGCTGATCGGCCTGCTCGACGTGCGCGAAGTGAAGCGCAACACGACGACGGCCACCGCCACGTTCCGCTACGGCTTCGACAACCGCCTGGAACTGGAAGCGAAGATCCCGTACGTCTACCGCAGCGATTCGACCGTCAGCCGCGAGCTGTTCACGGGCACGGCGGCCGAGCGCGCGTTCGAGACGAGCGGCAAGGGCATCGGCGACATCGAGCTGGGCTGGCGCTACCAGCTGAACGACGGCGGCGTCGACACGCCATACTACATCGCCGGACTGCGCTTCAAGTCGCGCACGGGCCGCGACCCGTTCCAGGTCGTGACGGATTGCCAGACCCGCTGCGTGGGCCAGAACGTCACCGGGACGGGCCTGCCGCTCGACCTGCCGACCGGTTCCGGCTTTTATTCCCTGCAGCCGAGCGTGACGTGGCTGCTGCCGTCCGACCCGGCCATTTTCTTCGGCGGCTTCAGCTATACGAAGAACTTCAAGCGCGGCAACGTCTACCGCACCGTGCTGAACGGCGGCAAGGAATTGCTGGGTACGGTGGAACCGGGCGACGTGTTCGGCTTCAACTTCGGCATGGGCCTGGCACTGAACGAGCGGGCGTCGTTCAGCATCGGCTACGACCACAACTCGGTGGGCCGCATGCACCAGAACGGCGACGTGATCCCGGGCTCCGTGCGCGTGCAGCTGGGCACGCTGCTGCTGGGCTACTCGTACCGGCTGAAGAACAACCGCACCCTGAGCGTATCGGTGGGCGCCGGCCTCACGCGCGATACGCCGGACGTCACGCTGATGGTCAGGATGCCCTTCAGCTTCTGAGCATCCCCTTTGGCCGCAAGGCGCGGCCCAACGACCAGGGCCGCGCTTGCGGCCCTTTTTAAATTCGGGGTCAGAGCACGTTTTTGACCAGATTCGGGGTCAGAGCACATTTTCGATCAATTGCTTCGCGCATTAACCGCCACGGCGCACACCGCTAAACGTCTTACCGATCGCCGGTGCCGCCCCGCGAACGTGAGCCGGCAGACGAATAATTATGTCGATGGAGAACTTGCTCAAAAATGTGCTCTGACCCCGAATTTTCCGGAAAACAGGGTCTGACCCCGAGTCTGAGAAACAAAAAGGGCCGCGGCATGTGCGGCCCTTGTGTTTCTTAGAGTAATCGATCAGATGTAATACACGAGCGCCGCGAGGCCCACGATCAGCGCGACCTTCGTCGCTTTATACGCCGTCTTGTTCCAGGCCTTGTAGCGGCGGCGGTACTGGCCCATCACGTACGAAATGCGGAACAGCTTGCTGACAAGGCCCGTCTGGTCGCCGGTCTCGTTGGGCGACGCCGCGGCCGTCATCATCGTGCGGCCGAGCCAGCGGTTGACGGCCTGCATCCAGCCGAAGCGCATCGGGCGCTCGACGTCACAGAACAGGATCAGGCGGTCGCTGTCGCTGGCGTTCTCGGCCCAGTGGATATAGGTTTCGTCGAAGATGACGCCCTGGCCGTCGCGCCAGCTGTAGCGCTGGCCGTCGACTTCGATGAAGCAGCGGTCGTCGTTCGGCGTGGCCAGGCCCAGGTGGTAGCGCATCGAGCCCGCGAACGGGTCGCGGTGCGGGTTCAGCTTCGCGCCCGGCGGCAGCTCGGCGAACATCGCGGCCTTCACGGACGGGATACCCTGCAGCAGCGCATGCGTCTGCGGGCACAAGCGCTCGGCCGACGGGTGGCTCGCGTCGTACCACTTCAGGTAGAAGCGCTTCCAGCCCGTCTTGAAAAAGGAATTGAAACCGGCGTCGTTGTTCTGCTCGGAGGCCTTGATCTTCTTCATCTCGATCAGGCGCAGGCCCTCCTCGCGGATGATCGGCCAGTTTTCCTGCAGCACGGACAGTTCCGGGAATTCACGGACGGGGATGTACGGCGTGCTGGGCACCTTCGAGAACAGGTGCATGAACATGTTGATCGGCGCCATGAACGACGAGTGGTCGAACAGTTGCCGGCCGAACGGCAGGCGGACCTTGCCGCGGAAATGGATGTGCAGGACCGACAGCACGAGAAAACCGACAACGAACCACTTCATGACGCCTCCGACTAAACGAGGCGAAAGGATACCATATGCGATACGCGACCGTACGCCATCCGCCCCGGCTGGTCGGGACGGATGGCGTACGGCCGCGAATGTGGTGCTACCGCTACAGCGTCAATGCGCGTCAATGCATCGTCGACGACGTGACGGCGTAGCCTTTTTCCGCCAGCTGGGCGTTCAGGTTCTGGATATCGTAGTCCGGCAGGTCTCCGGCATCGTCGTCGACTTCGAAAGCCCGGGCTTCGACTTCCCAGTCGGTATTCGTGGCTTCCTCGGGGATATTGCGGGTCTCGGGGACGGCCAGGTAAGAAAACTTGCCGTCGTGTTCGGCTCTGCGGTAGATGTCCAGGCGCATAGTCACTCCTTTAAAAGCATGGCTTTCGAATGAAAGCCATCAGTATGGGCACGATAGGCGAACGGTTCGTGTCCGTCTGTTAATCGGCGCACACTGGCTGGACGTCACCTTCAGCGTCCGATACCCCCGCCAAGCACGCGCGCCGGCAGCATGACGATCGCGCGCAGCAGCTCGAAGACGGCCTCGACGCCGATCCCGAGCAGGCGGAACGGCAGCAGCACGAGCCAGACGAGCGGGTACATCACGAGCGCGAGCAGCGCGATCGGCCAACACAGGAACAATAACACCAACCACACGAGGAAACCCAGCATCGCCAGCTCCATCTTCCAGGACAGGGGCCGGTCCGGCCCGACGATGTGAATGTAGTTGTATGGACGCCAATGCGCAATGTTTCTGCGACGGACGGTCAGCGGCGGGAGATAAACGGGAAAAAAGCGGGGACGAGCGGAGGCCGTCCCCGATGCGGCAAAGGATCAGGCCAGGACGGTGTCGCGCACCTGCACGGGCACGCCCGCGCGTTCGACGACCTCGGCACGCATCGACGCTTCCAGCGACGGAATCGACCCGCCCGCGCGGTAGGCGAAGGCGACCTGGACGACGTCGCCTGGCTGCACGTCCAGCGGCGTGGCCAGCGGCAGCATCATGTAGTGGTTGAGCCAGTCGATCGTCGTGCCGCGCTCCTCGATGATCGACAGCACGTTCTTGGTGATGAAGCGCAGCGCGTTCAGGCGGCCGCCCTGCTCCATGCGGAACTGGCCTTCCCACGCGATCGCGTCGCCGACGGGCTGGCTGAAGTCCATGATCGAATACACCCCCGGCTGTGCCAGCTCGATGGTGCCCGGGTAGATCACGTTGGTCGGCTGGAATTGCACGATCGGGGCATAGAACCCCTCGAAATCGTATTCGAGCTGCAACGGCTGCGCGGCCATGATGACGGCTTCCGGCATGAAGATCGGCAGCGGACCGCCGAAGCGCGCCAGGTAGCGGCGCTTGAACGACTCGATCACCTCGACCTGCTTTTCGCGCAGCATGCCCACATGGATCATTTCGCAGATGACGAGGTCGACAGGCTCAGGCGGCAAGTATTCGAACGCATCGGCGTGAACGACCTCGACCTTATGGCCGTTCGGGTTCATGGCGAGGAAGCGGCGCGCCTCGCGCACCATGTCCGGGTTGAACTCGACACAATAGACCTGCGCTGCATTCTGCGCTGCGAAGAACGACAGGACACCGGTGCCGCCGCCCAGTTCCAGGACCTTCATGCCCGGCTTGACGGCGTGGTAGATCGCGGACTTGAAGCTGTGCATGCGGTTATGGTCCATCAGCATGTTGTGATGGTAGTGGACCGGAATAAACTGCCCCAGGTAGCAGCTTTCGATTTCGCGTTCGTTGAGCATCGGTTCCTCAGTGTGGGGGATGTTGCCTGCATTATCTCCATGCTTATTAGCAACTGATGCGCCGAGCTGACGGGGATTTTCCAGCCAGTTTGTCGGATCGATGGCACAGCCGGCCGGCGATGCATAAATACATTGACCTTTTTCCATGTGGGAATGTTAGTATTTTCTCGTCCGCCGCCACCGCCGCCAGGCCGCCATGGTTCATTCGATCCGTTCCCTCTCGGCGAATATTGCCGATCTGTTACTGGACGTCGTCTTCCTGGTGGACCGGCGCGGCATCATCGTGGACGTCAGCGCCGGTTGCGAACGCATGCTCGGCTACCGTCCCACCGAGCTGATCGGGCAGTACATGCTCGATTTCGTCGTCCCCGAAGACCGCGCCATCACGTGCATGGAAAGCGCGCGCGTGCAGGCGGGCCAGGAGCGCGTCGGCTTCGAGAACCGCTACATCCACAAGGACGGCCGCCGTGTCGACGTGATGTGGTCGGCCCGCTGGATCGCCGACCAGGGCCTGCGCCTGGGCGTCGGACGCGACATCACCGCGCGCAAGCGCGCCGAGCGGCGCCAGGCCGCGACGTACGCGATCTCCGAAGCGGTCTATCACGCGGGCGACCTGGCCGGACTCTGCGGCGAGATCCACGCCATCCTCGATCGCCTCGTGGGTGCGCCCGGCATGGTCGTCGTCAGCGACCCGACCCCGCAGCACGGCTTCAAGATCGTCTACCAGCGCGACCACGACCCAAAGACGCGCCTGCCGTCGCGCGCCTGTCTCGCGCGCTGGCGCGCGACGGCCACGGCGCCGGACAGCGTCGCCGCGGACGCCGTGCGCCACGTCGGCGCCGGCCGCCTGAACACGTGGCTCATGATCGACCTGGGCGGCCCGGCCGGCACGATCGGCGCGCTGCTGCTGCGCGACAACGCCGGGACGGGCTACTCCCCGGCCGACCGCGGGCTGCTGCACTTCGTCGCGGCCCAGGTCGGGCTGGCGCTGGAGCGCAGGCGCCTGCACGACGACCTGATGCGGTCCGCCTGCCACGACGAACTGACGGGCCTGCCGAACCGCCGGCTGTTCTTCGACCGCATCCGCACGGCCGTCGCGCGGGCGCGGCGCTGCCACTCGCGGCTCGGCCTGCTGTATGTGGACGTGAACGATTTCAAGCAGGTCAACGACCGCTACGGCCATGCGGCCGGCGACGCGCTGCTACGGGAGGTGGCGGCCCGGCTGGTCGAATGCGCGCGCGAATCGGACACGGTGGCGCGCCTCGGCGGCGACGAATTCGTGCTGCTGCTGGAAGACCTGCAGGCGCCCGAGGACGCCGAGCGGTGCGCCGACAAGATCCGCGCCGCGCTCGTGCGCCCGGTGCCCACGCAATGCGCGCCGCTGCACATCGGGGTCAGCATCGGGATCGGCCTGTTTCCCGATCACGCGGACCAGGTCGAGACCCTGCTCATGCATGCGGACGCGCACATGTACACGAAGAAGCGCGCGCACAAATGCGGGGAAAACGAAACCGGCCGGCTCAGCGGCCAGACTTGACCTTCTTGTCGAGCGCCGCCGCGATGTCGGCGTGATCGGCCCGGCGCGCGATCTCGGCCGCCGTCAGGCCTTCGCCATTCTTCAGTTGCGGATCCGCACCCTGGCCCAGCAGGAACGCGGCCGTGTCCGCGTGGCCCTCGCGCGCCGCCATCATCAACGGCGTAAACTTGCCGCTGGCGGGAGGCGACTGCGCATCGATGCGGGCGCCGTGCGCGAGCAGCAGGCGCGCGATGTCGTTATCTCCGCTCGCGGCGGCGTAGTGCAGCGGCGTCCAGCCGGGACGGTTCACGGCCGCGCCCTTCGCGACCAGCGCCTCGGCCGCCGGCTTGTTGTGCTTGAACGCGGCCATCATCAGCGCCGTGTTGCCGTTCAGCGCAGGCGCGTCGACGTTCGTGCCCGGGTGGCGCAGCAGCGCGTCGAACACCTGCATCGCCCCTTCGCGCACGGCCAGCACGAGGGGTGGCTCGCCGCCGACTGGATTGGCCTGGTTCGGGTCGACCTTGCCCAGCAGAGAGCGCACCGTGCGCGCATCGTCCATCTGCACGGCGCGGAAAAAGTCGCTCGTCTGGTCGGCCATCGCCAGGGCGGGTGCCGCGAGCGCGGCGGCAAGCAGGATAGCTCGAAGCAGGGTCATGGGTCAGGTCCTCGCAGCCTTGAACAGGTTGAAGAAATTCTCGGTGGTGCGGTCGGCGATCTCGCGCAGCGGCACGTCCTTCAACGTGGCGATATACTCCGCCACGTGCGCCACATAGCCCGGCTCGTTCATCTTGCCGCGGAACGGCACGGGCGCGAGGTAAGGCGAATCCGTCTCGATGAGGATGCGGTCCAGCGGCACCGCCTTCGCCACCGCCTGCAGGTCCTTCGCGCTCTTGAACGTCACGATGCCGGAGAAGGAGATATAAAACCCCATCTCGATGGCGGCCTGCGCCACTTCCAGCGACTCCGTAAAACAGTGCATCACACCCGCGACGCCGCCCTTGTCGGTACCGGCCCCCTCTTCGCGCATGATGCGGATCGTGTCTTCGCTGGCCGCACGCGTGTGGATGATCAGCGGTTTGCGCGTCTCGCGCGACGCGCGAATATGCGTGCGGAAACGCTCGCGCTGCCATTCGAGGTCGCCTTCCAGGCGGTAATAATCGAGCCCCGTCTCGCCGATCGCGATGACCTTCGGGTGGTCCGCCAGCTCGACCAGTTGGGTGACGGTGGGCTCGGGCGTGTCCTCGTAATCCGGGTGCACGCCGACGGAGGCATAAATGTGCGGGTATTGCTCGGCCAGCGCGAGCACGCCGGGGAATTCCGGCAGGTCGACGGAGACGCACAGCGCGTGCGAGACCTTGTTCTCGGCCATCTTGGCCAGGATGTCCGGCATCCTGGCGGCCAGTTCCGGGAAGTTGATGTGGCAGTGGGAATCGATATACATCCCGATATTGTACGCGAGGTGGTTACGCGACGCGCTTGCCGAGGATGATCAGGTCCCGCTCGATGCCGTCGAGATTGGCCACGCGCGGGAAATGCGCCCACGTATCGAATCCATACTTGCGGAACAGGCCCAGGCTCGGCGCATTGTGCCCGAAGATAAAGCCGAGCAAGGTATGCACGTTCACATTGGGCGCGAACGCCATCGCCTGTTCCAGGCAGTAGCGCCCGACACCCTTGCCGCGCCAGCTTTCCGCGATATAGATCGACAGCTCGGCCGTACCGGAATACGCCGGGCGGCCATAGAAATTCGAGTACGAGCACCAGCCGATCACAGCGGGGTTGTCCGAGTTATCGGCCGCGTCATGGATCACCCACAGCGGGCGGCGTTCCGGCGTGTGCTCGTCGAACCAGCCCTCGCGCGACGCCACCGTGACGGGTTCGGTGTCGGCCGTGACTTCGCGCGAGGCGATGGTGGAATTGTAGATGTCGACGATGACGGGCAGGTCTTCCCTGCGGGCGAGGCGGTGAACGTAGGATGCCATTTTGAAACTGAAAAATTACAGGGTATGGGTGGCGCGCGACGAACGCAGTGCGGCGCCGAGGATTTCTTCGATGCGCAGGCGGGCGCGCTGTCCGGTCTCGTCGGCCGGGAAGTGCACGCCGATGCCTTGCGCCTTGTTGTTGTTCGCGCCGGCCGGCGTGATCCACGCGACCTTGCCGGCGATCGGGTATTTGTTCGGGTCGTCCATCAGCGACAGGATCAGGTAGATCTCGTCGCCGATCTTGTACGGCTTGTTGGTCGGCACGAACATGCCGCCGTTCTTCAGGAACGGCATATAGGCCGCGTACAGGGCAGCTTTTTCCTTGATGGCGAGCGACAGGACGGACGGCCGCGCCGGCTGGGGCGCGTTCGGATCGGCGGGCAAGCCGCTGATCGGACCGTTCGGCGTTACGCTCATCATCTTCCTTTCATCACAAGCCGCAGCGGGCAGTGTAATCGAGCAACATGTCTTCGACAAACAGCTTCGGAGACAGAGGGTGATCGGCCACGGCGCGGCGCTCGTTCGTGGACTTGATCGCCTGCATCAACTGAGCCACGTGCACTCTTCCCGCAAGCGCCGCGAGTTCCCGCTGGTATCTCGGATAATACCGGATGACGCCGGACAGCTTGTACGAAAACACGTCATACAGCCACCGCTGCTGCCACGCAACGAGGGATGCAAGCGGCGCCTTGCTCAATTTGTCGGCACTGCGCAACGCGGCATCCACGCTCGGCTGTGCGAGCACCTGCAGCAGGCCGTCGAGCTCTTCGCGGCTGCCCGTCTCGGCCTGGGCCAGCGCCGCGAGCGGTGCGCCGCCCTGTTCGCGCAGCCACCCGTCCGCATCGTTGACACCCTGCGCTTCGAGCCACGCGAGCGCCTGGGCGTGGTCCGGCATCGGCAGTGCGAACTTGCGGCAGCGCGACAGGATGGTCGGCAGCAGCCGGTCCAGCCCGTTCGATGCCAGCAGGAACACGGTACCCGGGGGCGGTTCCTCTAGCGTCTTCAGCAGCGCGTTCGACGCAGGCATGTTCAGCGCTTCGGCGGGATACAGCACGACGACGCGCAGGCCCTGGCGGTGCGTGGAGATGTTCATGAAATCGGCCAGCGCACGCACCTGCTCGATCTTGATCTCTTTCGACGCCGTCTTCGACTTCGCCTTTTTCTCTTCGGCCGGGGCCTCGTCGCCCTCGGCCGCCGGCGCTTCGTCCTCCATCGCCTCCGGGCGCACGCGGCGGTAATCCGGGTGATTGCCCTGGACAAACCAGCCGCACGATGCGCACGCGCCGCACGCATGGCCGTCCGGCCTCACGTTTTCGCACAGCAGCGCCTGCGCGAACGCTTCGATGAAATCGGCCTTGCCGATGCCGGCCGGACCGTGGAACAGGATCGCGTGCGGCAGCCGCACGCGCATGGCCTGCAGACGGGCCCACGCGTCTTCTTGCCACGGGTACATGCTCACAGCCAGGTCTCCAGCGCGGCCCGCAGCGCGGCGCGCACCTCGTCGATGGTCTGCGTCGAATCGATGACGACGATGCGTCCGTTCGATTCCGCGGCGCGGCGCAGGTATTCGCCCCGCACGCGCGCGAAGAAATCGGCCTGTTCCATTTCGAACTTGTCGAGCGTGCGCGAGCCGGACAGGCGGGCCTTGGCGACGTCCAGCGGGACGTCGAACAGCAGGGTCAGGTCCGGCTGCAGGTGCGGGTGCACCCATCGTTCCAGCGCGTCCAGCTTGGCGCGATCGAGCCCGCGCCCGCCGCCCTGGTAGGCGAAGCTGGCATCCGTGAAGCGGTCGGACAGCACCCAGTCGCCGCGCGCGATCGCCGGTTCGACGACCTGCGCGACGTGCTCGCGGCGGCTGGCGAACATGATGAGGGCTTCCGTCTCGAGGTGCATCTTTTCGTGCAGCACGAGGTCGCGCAGCTTCTCGCCGAGCGGTGTGCCGCCGGGCTCGCGCGTCGAGACGACCCGCTTGCCCGCGCCTTTCAGCAGCGACGTGACGTAGCCGATGTGCGTCGACTTGCCGGCGCCGTCGATGCCTTCGAAGGTGATGAAACGCCCGCGGGTGGCATCGGTTTGATTCATTTGATTCATCCGTATTTACTGCGACTGGTTGCGCTGGTACTGGTTCACGGCCTTGTTGTGCTCATTCAGGTTGACCGAGAAGTGACTCGTGCCATCGCCGCGCGACACGAAGTACAACGCTTCCGTCTTCGCGGGCGCCGTCGCGGCGGCCAGCGATTGCACGCCCGGCAACGCGATCGGCGTCGGCGGCAGGCCGGCGCGCGTATAGGTATTGTACGGGGTGTCCGTCTCGAGGTCCTTCTTGCGGATCTTGCCGTCGTATTTATCGCCCATGCCGTAGATGACGGTGGGGTCGGTCTGCAGCAGCATGCCCGCTTTCAGGCGGTTCACGAAGACGCCCGCGATCATCGCGCGCTCGCTCTTCTGGCCCGTCTCCTTTTCCACCAGCGAGGCCATGATCAACGCCTGGTACGGTTCCGTGTACGGCAGGCCCGGGTCGCGCTTTTCCCACGCGGCCTTCAGGCGCTTCATCATCATCTCGTGCGCCTGCTTGTAGATCGACAGGTCGCTCGCATTCTTCGCGAACAGATACGTATCGGGGAAGAACAGGCCTTCCGGCGCCTTGTAGTCCGGCGCGATCTTCGCCAGCAGTTCCTGGTCGGACAGTTTCGCGGTCTCGTGTTTCAGGTTCGGCGCCGCGTCGATGGCCTGGCGCATCTGGCGGAACGTCCAGCCTTCGATGATCGTCAGCGATTCCTGCGCGAACTCGCCGCGCACGAGCTGGGTGAGGAGGCGGCGCGGCGACGTATCGGGCTTCAGCTCGTAGCTGCCCGCCTTGATCTGGCCCGCCTTGCCGGTGACGCGCGCCAGCACCCCGAACAGGAAGGGGTTGACGGGGACGCCGGCCGTCGCCATCTGCTGCGCGGCCCCGGCCACGTGGCTGCCCTGCGCGATGGCGAACGGAATGACGGCCGCGTTGCCCGGCGTGATCGGCTGCTTGCTCCACCACTGGAAGCCGGCGCCGGCACCGACGGCCACGATGACGCCTGTGACGATGAGTTTTTTTATGAATGCCATGCTGGACCTGGTTTTTTGCCGTCGTCGGCGCATTTTTGAAGGCGAACTTATAATGAGGCCGTAATCATAAAGCCGATACAGCCAAACCGGAAATAATTCGTGTCATGAATCATTGGATCGAACACCTCGCCACACAAGGCGCCCGTTTCTACCCCGATAGCCCGACGCAGGTCGAGGACTTCGGCCGCTCACTCACGACAGCCGACCTCGGGAAGGGCTTCGTCGCCCCCGTCACCGACCTCGGACTGATCGGCGTCGCCGGCGAGGACGGCGCCAGCTTCCTGCACAACCAGCTGACCAACGACGTGGAACACCTCGGCACCTCCGAGGCACGCCTGGCCGGCTATTGCACGCCGAAAGGCCGCCTGCAGGCCACGTTCCTGATGTGGCGCGATGCGGAAAACATCTACCTGCAACTGCCGCGCGCCATCCAGGCGCCGCTGCAGAAACGCCTGACGATGTTCGTGCTGCGCGCGAAAGCGAAGCTGCGCGACGCCACCGACGAACCGGCCCACGCGGCCGTCCTCGGCCTGGGCGGCGCGGCGGCGGCCGACGCGCTGCGCGCCCGCGCCGGCACCCTGCCCGACGCACCGTACGCCAAGGTCGACGGCGAGGCCGGCACCGTGATCCGTCTCGCCGACGCATTCGGGCAGCCGCGCTACCTGTGGCTGACGACGGCGGATGCCGCAATCGGCGCGCTGGCCGCGTGGAAGGACACGCTCGCGCTGGGCGGCAACGCGGCCTGGCAACTGGCGGCCATCCACGCCGGCGTGCCGCAGATCGGCCCGGGCACGCAGGAACAGTTCGTCCCGCAGATGGTCAATTACGAGCTGCTCGGCGGCGTCAATTTCAAGAAGGGCTGCTATCCGGGCCAGGAAATCGTCGCGCGCAGCCAGTACCTCGGCAAGCTGAAACGCCGCATGGCGCTGGCCACCCTGCCTGACGCGGCCGCGCGGCCCGGCGACGAAGTGTATTCCGTCGCCGACCCGGACCAACCGTCGGGCATGATCGTCAACGCGGCGCCGAACGGCACGGGCGGCGCCGATGCGCTCGTCGAGATCAAGCTCGCGGCACTGGACGGCGAGGTGCGCCACGGCTCGGCCGGCGGCACGAAGCTGGATTTCCTGCCGCTGCCGTACGCGCTCGACGTGCTCGAAGTTTGACGCACATGATCGACCTGTACGTGTATTACAAGGTGCGCGAGGGCGACGCCGCCGCGCTGGCCCCGCGCGTGCGCGCGCTGCAGGACGGCATGGGCGTGCCCGCGCAACTGAAGCGCCGGCCCGAAGCCAGCGCCGGCCTGCAGACCTGGATGGAAGTGTATCCGGGGGTGGACGACGGCTTTCCCGCGCGGCTCGAAGACGCGGCCCGCAGCGCCGGATTCGAAGGCCTCATCGAGGGCCCCCGCCGCGCCGAAATTTTTACGGATCTCCCACCATGTGCCTGATCGTTTTTGCCTGGCGCGTGATCCCCGGCCTGCCGCTGGTCGCCTGCGCCAATCGCGACGAATACTATGATCGTCCCGCCACCCCGGCCGGCCCGTGGCCGGACGCGCCCAACATCATCGCCGGCCGCGACCTGCGGGGCGGCGGCAGCTGGATGGGCGTGACGAAGGACGGTCCGAACGGCCCGAAATTCGCCGCCCTGACGAACATCCGCGCGCCCAGCGACTGGCGCACGGACGCGCCCACGCGCGGCGCCCTCGTCGCCGATTTCCTCAAGGGCGATGAAGATGCGCCGGCCTACCTGACACGCATTGCGCCCGGCGCCGACGCCTACAACGGCTTCAACCTGATCCTGGGCGATGCCGCCGGCATGTACTGGTTCTCGAACCACGCCGGGGACGACCCGCGCAACGGCGAGGCCCTGGAACCGGGCATCTATGGCGTGTCGAACGGCTTGCTGGATGCCCCCTGGCCCAAGGTCCTGCGCACCAAGGCGACCTTCGCCAGCCTGCTGCTGCAGGGCGCGCCGGAAGAAGCGTATTTCGAGATGCTGGCCGATACGACCCGTGCGCCCGACATGCGCCTGCCCGACACGGGCGTCCCGCTCGACCTGGAACGGCAGCTGTCCGCCGTCTGCATCGAGATCCCGGGCTACGGCACCCGCACGTCGACCGTCGTCAAGCTGTATGGCGACGCCGAGCCGGAACTGCACGAACGCGTCCTGAAACCTTGCGACCAGGCGGCGGCCTGATTTGATTGCCCCTCCCGTGGGGGCAGGAATTTCCCCGGCGCACTGCTAATCTTGTTGCTCTACAGTAACAACAAGGAGCAGAGCATGCGCAAGGCAATCAAGGTACTGGCAGGGCTGACGCTGATGGCGGCCCTGCCGTCGTTCGCCGCGACCCCGGGTACGCAACCGAAGTGGGTCACCGGCTACTACGGCGGCTATTTCTGGGACAACGCCGACTATCAGAAACCCGAGCACGTCGACATGACGGCGCTGACGCACTTCGTGTTCGCCCGCATCGGCCCGGGCGGCGGCAAGAGCGGCCGGCCGGGCGAAGTCGTCCCCGGGGCCGGCAACGCGCACGACAACCGCGACGTCGGCCCGGGGGCCGCGTACGACTGGACCGTCGAGGAATTCCTCGTCAAACGCGCCCACCAGGCCAACATCAAGGCGCTGATCATGCTGGGCGGCGAAGGCGACAACGCTGGCTTCCTCGCGTCGACCGCGCCCGCCGTGCGGCCGACGTTCGTGAAGAACCTCGTCGACTACATGGTCGCCAAGGACTACGACGGCATCGACGTCGACTGGGAAGGCCTCGACAGCAAGAACCCGGACGAGGCGGCGCTGCTGGAAGCCCTCGTGATCGACCTGCGCAAGGAAGCGAACGCGCGGCCCCGCTACCAGGACCGCCCGGTGATCATCACGTACCCGGCCGGGAACATCAACACGAACATCGACAAGGTGACGCCGCACGACGTGCGCATGGCGAACCTCGTCGACCAGTACAACTTCATGAGCTACGGCGTCGGCTGGTTCGGCCAGGGCTGGGCCAGCAACACGTTCTCGCCGCTGACGGGGCACACGCCGAACCGGCCGGTCTCCATCGCGGGCACCATCCAGGCATACGTCGACGCGGGCGTGCCGCGCACGAAGCTCGGCATGGGCATCGGCTTCTACGGCGCCAACTACGCGCCGCCGTTCACGGGGCCGAACCAGGAGACGGACGGTGACCTCGGCAAGTGGTCGGTGCTCGACTACCGCTGGAGCTACACGATGCTCCACAAGTACGGCTACCTGGACAAGGGGATCTACGCATGGGACGCACCGACACAGACGAGCTACCGCGTCTACCCGGGCGGTTATACCCCCGTGGACCGTCCGGACTGGCCCAGCGGCTACATCAGCTACGAGGAGCCGGCGACCATCGCCGCGAAAGGCGCGTGGGCGCAATCGACGCGCGACGGCGAAGGCGCGGCCGGCACGATCATCTGGCTGGTCAACTACGGCACGACGGACGGCGTCGACAACCCGCTGCTCACCGCCGTGAAGCAGGCGTTCCTGGACCCGGCGGCGACGGAACCCGGCGCGTATCCGAATCCGCTGCCGCCCCCGCCGCCGCTTGAGCTCAAGACGCAGCTGGACGCATCGAACGACTGGGGCACGGGCTATTGCGGTACGCTGACCGTGACGAACGTGGGCACGACGGCCGGCTACTGGAGCACCCGACTGCCGTTCAAGGATACGCTCACGTCGCTGTGGAACGCGCAGTACACGCTGGAGAATGGCGTCCTCAGCCTGCAGGGCCCGGCCTACGACCGCAAGCTGCGTCCGGGCCAGTCGACGCAGGTGGGCCTGTGCGCGACACGTGCGGCAAAGCCGGCCGAACCGCCTCCGCCGCCGCCCGCCGGCGCCGTCACGGCGAAGCTCGTGGTCACCGCTGATTGGACGAGTGGCTACTGCGCCAAGGTCGCCGTCACGAACAACAGCGCCGTCAAGGTGACAGGCTGGACCGTCGACGTGCCGAACGTCCAGGGCACGCTCTCGGGCCTGTGGAACGGCAAGTACACGATGGACGGCACGACGATGCACCTGTCCGGCCCTGACTGGAATCGCGACCTGGCCGCCGGCGGCACCAATGACGATGCGGGATTCTGCGCCAGTCGCTGATACACTGGGCGCATGAATACCATCCGCGCCCTCGCCGCCGCCTGGCTGTTCGCAGGCGCGGCACACGCCCAGACCGTCCCCGCAGGCGACTACCACCAGCACGTGTTCAGCGCGGCCGACATCGCCATGATCGGCCCGTCGGCCGGGCTGGTGCCACTGGACGCGGACCAGCTGGTACCGCTGCTTGACGCGGCCGGCGTCAGGCGGGCCGTGCTGCTGTCCATCGCATATATGTATGGAAGCCCGGCCCGCAAGGTCGACGACGAGGTTGCCAAGGTGCGGATGGAAAACGACTGGACGGCGGCGCAGGCGGCCCGCTACCCGGGCCGCCTGATCGCGTTCTGCAGCTTCAATCCCTTGAAAGACTACGCGCTCGCGGAACTCGACCGGTGCGCGAAGACGCCCGGGCTGGATCACGGCATCAAGCTGCACGTCGGGAATTCGGACGTGCAGCTCGATGATCCGGCCCACGTCGAGCGCCTGCGCCAGGTGTTCGCGGCGGCGAACGCGCACGGGATGGCCATCGTCATCCACCTGCGCGCCAACATCGGCAAGAAACGTCCTTACGGCGCGGCGCAGGCGCGCATCTTCCTCGACCAGGTCTTGCCCGCGGCGCCGGACGTGGTCGTGCAGGTCGCCCACTTCGCCGGCTCCGGTCCCGGCTACGACGATCGGCCCGCGCAGGCCGCGATGGCCGTGCTGGCGGACGCCGTCGAGAACCACGACCCGCATGCGAACAACCTCTGGTTCGACGTCGCCTCGATCGTCGACCGCGACATCAGGCCGGAGACGGCGGCATTGGTGGTGAAACTGATCCGCCAGGTCGGGGTCGGGCGCGTGCTGTACGGGACCGACTCGGCACAAGGCGCCAACCTGCGGCCGCGCGAATCATGGGCCGCGTTCCAGAAGCTGCCGCTGTCGCCGGCGGAATTCGCGCACATCGCCGCGAACGTGCCGCCCTATTTCCCCGCGCCCTGAACGGCAGCCTTCAGCATGTCCGTGAATTGGGGCGTCGCCGCGTAGGGATCGGCGGGAGGCTGGCCGTGCACGATGGCGTCCACGCGCCGGGCCACGCCCTGCAGCGCCTGCGGATGCGTGAAGATATAGAAATCGCCGCGGCGGATGCCGTCGAACGTGATGCGGGCCACGTCCGCGGCGGTCAGCTTGCCGGCGGCGACAGCCTGTTCGAGCAGCGCCTGGCCTGCGTGCTGGCTGGCCGTCGGCGGCCCGTCGTGACGGAGCTCGCCGGGACGGTGCCGCGCCGAGTGCGCGATCTCCGTCCGCACGAAATATGGGCACAGGACGGACGCCCGCACCTTTGCATCGACGAGCCGCAGGTCGTGGTACAGCGTTTCCGACAACGCGACGACGGCATGCTTGGAGACGGTGTACGGCCCCATCACGGGCGGTACCAGCAGGCCCGCCATCGACGCCGTGTTCACGATGTGCCCCTCGTAGCCGGGGTCGCGGCGTGCGGCGTCGAGCATCAGCGGCGTGAACACACGCACCCCATGGATCACGCCCCACAGGTTCACGCCAAGCACCCAGTCCCAGTCGGCCTCCGTGTGTTCCCAGATCAGGCCAGCCGTGCCGACGCCGGCGTTGTTGAACAACAGGTGCACGCCATGGTAGCGGATCATGGCCGCATCCGCGAGTTCTTCGACGTGCGCGGCCTTGCGCACGTCGCACACCATCGCCAGCACGTCGGCGCCGCCGGCCTGCAGCGCGCTTGTCGCCTGTTCGAGTGCGGGCGCATCGACGTCGGCGAGGACCAGCTTCATGCCCAGCCGGGCCGCCTCGTTGGCGAACTCGCGTCCGAGTCCGCTGCCGGCGCCCGTGATGACGGCAACCCGTCCCGCAAAGTTCTCCATGAGGCCCTCCCCGTCGATGTTACTTCATGCGTCAGACTTCGTAGTCCATGCACTGGCGTCCTTCGCGGATCGCGCCGATGAACGGCACCACCGCCTGGTGCACCGGATGCTTGATGTAGGCGTCGAGTGCGGCCTTGTCCTCGAACTCGGAGTACAGCACGACGTCGTACGTGGCTTCCAGGCCGGGCTGGGCGATGACGACCTCGAACTTGACCTGGCCGGGGACGATATTGGCGCATTCGTCCAGGCGGCGCTTCATTTCGATGGCGTTGGCGGCGCGGTCGGCGCCTTCGGCGTGGTCTTTCAGTTTCCACATGACGATGTGCTTGAGCATGGATTTCCTTGGTAGCGTTCGGTTTTGGACTGTCGCGACGTCCCGTTCCGAGGGATGCCGCGCCCTCATTATAAGAGCGATAAGGCGAGCCTGCCCTCACCGGTTGGTGGCGGGGTTGGGCCTGGTGGGCGGAACATGTCGGTTAGTTGCATAATTGCCGAACACAACAGGCCGCCCGTATCGTAACAAGACGGCCGTTGCGCTTATGCGATCGAGGACCGCATGCTTGGCCAGATGATGGCCTGTGCCACGATGACGGTTTCGTCGTTGTACGTCGCGGTGGGCGACCCGTACAGCAGATAGCCCTGCTCGAGCGCGGCGCTCACACGGCGGCAAAACGAAGCGTCGTCCGGGCCGGTGAGGATACGGTACGCCGGAAGACCTTCGGGTGGATGATCGGACATGATGTACTCCTCTGGAGTGTGTGTTGTTGTAAAGATCGTCGAGTATATTGTCGAAACTACAGTCCTGCTGGCGACAGCGGATTTTGCCGGTGCCGCAAGTCGGTTAGTTGCAGTATGATGACGCCATGAGCCATCCACCTTCCCTCGCCGACTGGGACAAGCGTCCCGCCGAGGCGTTCGCCGCCTTCGTCGTCACGCCGGACTTCGTCCTCACGTCCAGCCGCCAGCGCGACGTGCCGCTGCCCGTGTCGCAGGAATCCGCCGCGATCTACAGGTTCATGTTCGGCAAATTCGCCACGTGGATGCTTGAACGCGGCCTCCGGATGTCGACCGTGAATGCGGCCGACCTGCGCCGCTTCATCGAACTGTCGAAGGATGGCCAGCGCGACCTCAACAGCAAGATCGCGTACCGCTACCTGCGCCTGCTGGAACGCTGCTTCGACTACCTGGGCCGGGCGCCGAACCCGGCCCGCCAGGCGATCATCGCGACCGACCGCGCCCATCTCGCCGAGGACGCCCCGATGACGGCGCTGAACGCGGACGACCTGCAGCGCTTCCTGGCCGCCCTCCCCGCGGGCCGCACGGAAGACATGGAAGGCCACGCCGGCTGGAAACGCCGGCGCGACCGCGCGATGCAGATCGTGATGGCGCTCGCCGGCCTGCGCGTGGCGGAAGCCATCGGCCTGTTGCTGGACGAAGTGGGCCGCCAGCCCGACATCGATGGCGCCATCACGCTCGACATCACGCCGGAAGCGAAGCACCGCACGAGCTACGAGCACACGACGACCCTGCCGCAGGCCGGCGTGGCGGAACTGACGGCATGGCTGAAGGAACGGGCGGAGCTCGAGATTCCGGGAGACCTCGTCTTCCCCGCGAACCTGGACGGCGAGCCGCTGCACAAGGCGACCGTGTACCGGCAGACGCGCGCGACGTTCGAGCGGGCCGGGATCGCGGTGTCGCGCGCGGGCGGACGCACCTTGCGCAACAGCTTCGCCGTCCAGCGGCTCGAACAGGGCATGTCGCGCGGCGAGCTGACGACGACGCTGGGCCTCGCACTGGAGCGGTCGACGGAAGCGTACAAGTACGCGCGGCTGCATGGGGCGCCGGGCGACGCCTCGCCGGGCGACGCATCGCCGGGCGACGATGCCGACCCATCTGTAAGCCCCGCGTAAGTTTCCAGCAAGCGTGCCGTAAGCTTCCCGGCGCACAGTCAGCAGGCGGCCCGCGCCATCGGGCGGCGCACACAATAAACACGACTGGAGACCACAATGGCAATCAACCCCGGCATGGCCGCGGGCGGCAAATCCACGCCGTCCGGCGTTGGGCTCACGAAGGAAGAGCGCAAGGTCATCTTCGCCTCCTCGCTCGGTACCGTCTTCGAATGGTACGACTTCTATTTATACGGCTCGCTGGCGACCGTGATCGCCAAGCAGTTCTTCATCGGCGATCCGACCACGTCGTTCATCTTCGCGCTGCTCGCCTTCGCGGCCGGCTTCATCGTGCGGCCGTTCGGCGCGCTCGTGTTCGGGCGCCTCGGCGACATGATCGGCCGTAAGTACACGTTCCTCGTCACGATCCTGATCATGGGCGGCTCCACGTTCATCGTCGGCCTCCTTCCCGGCTATGCGTCGATCGGCATCGCGGCGCCCATCGTCCTCGTCACGCTGCGCATCCTGCAGGGCCTCGCGCTCGGCGGCGAATACGGCGGCGCCGCCACGTACGTGGCCGAACATGCGCCCGATGGGCGGCGCGGCTTCTTCACGTCGTGGATCCAGACGACGGCCACGCTCGGCCTGTTCCTGTCGCTGCTCGTGATCACGGGCGTGCGCGCCGGCATGGACACCGCCGCGTTCGACGCGTGGGGCTGGCGCATCCCGTTCCTCGTCTCCGTGCTGCTGCTCGCCGTCTCCGTGTGGATCCGGATGTCGATGAGCGAATCGCCCGCGTTCGCGCGCATGAAGGCCGAGGGCCGGACGTCGAAGGCGCCGCTGAGCGAAGCCTTCCTGACGTGGAAGAACGGCAGGATCGCGCTGATCGCGCTGCTGGGCGTCGTCATGGGCCAGGCCGTCGTCTGGTACACGGGCCAGTTCTATGCGCTGTTCTTCCTCACCAAGACGCTGAAGATCGACGACGCGACGGCCAACATCCTGATCGCCATCGCGCTCGCGCTGGCGACGCCGTTCTTCATCATTTTCGGGTCGCTGTCCGACCGCATCGGCCGCAAGACGATCATCATGGCCGGCTGCCTGATCGCCGCCCTGACCTACTTCCCGATCTTCAAGGGCCTCACGCACTACGGCAACCCGGCGCTGGAGGCGGCGCTGAACAACTCGCCGGTGGTCGTGGTGGCCGATCCGGACTCCTGCCACTTCCAGTTCAACGCCACGGGCCAGAAGAAATTCCCGTCGTCGTGCGACATCGCGACCGGACAACTGACCCTGGCTTCCGTCAGCTATACGCGCCAGGATGCGCCGGCCGGCACGATCGCCAGCGTCAAGGTCGGCGACAAGGTCTACCCATCGTTCAACGCGACGCTGACCGCGGACGGCCTGAACTTCGACCAGGCCAGCAAGGACCGCGAGGCGGCGCTGAAGAAGGACCTGGGCGCCGCCATCAAGGCCGCCGGCTATCCGGCCAAGGCCGACCCCATGCAGATCAACAAGCCGATGCTCGTGCTGCTGCTGTTCGTACTGGTCCTGTACGTGACGATGGTGTACGGCCCCGTGGCCGCGATGCTGGTCGAGATGTTCCCGACCCGCATCCGCTACACGTCGATGTCGCTGCCCTACCATATCGGCAACGGCTGGTTCGGCGGCCTGCTGCCGACCACCGCCTTCGCCCTCGTCGCGGCCAACGGCAACATCTATTACGGCCTGTGGTACCCGATCGTGATCGCGGTCGCGACCGTCGTCATCGGCACCTTGTTCGTGCGCGAGACGAAGGACAACGACATCTACGCGGCAGATTGAGTGCCGCATCCGCGTTCCACACCGAGCCGCCGGCGATGGCGGCTTTTTCGTTGCGCGTCACAAAAACAAATTCGGAGGCAAAAACCAATTCGGGGTCAGAGCACGTTTTTCCGAGGATTCGGGGTCAGAGCACATTTCGGAACAATTTCTCGATGTGCAAACATGCTGGGCCTAACTCCCCAACCGCGAGATGAGGTCTCTCGCTACGTCCCCATCAATCTTGCTTCGGTGCTCGTGTCTGAAAAAGTGCTCTGACCCCGAATTTTCCAAAAAATGTGCTCTGACCCCGAATTTGGGTGCCGGTTTTTGGAAATGTCTCGTTGTCACATGCTTGGCAGGCGGTCGAGATAGCGCTACCATCGTCGCACACAACGATAACGATGGAGACTCTTCATGTTCAAATTGCCGCGCCTTGCCGCCGCCGTCACGCTCACCCTCGTCGCGCATACCGCCCTCGCCGACGATCCCGCTCCCAACCCGCCGCCGGCCACCTCGCAGTTCAAGGACATTTCCGCGCACGACCAGGTCCGGCAGCTCGGCCGCGGCGTCAACGTCATCGGCTACGATCCCTTCTGGCGCGACGGCGCCCAGGGCAATTACAAGGAGGAGCACTTTGCGAAGATCAAGGCGGCCGGGTTCTCGACCGTGCGCGTCGTGCTGTTCGCGTTCCGCGCCCTCGATGCACAGAACCGCCTCGATCCGAAATGGCTCAACCGCCTCGACTGGGTCGTCGCGACGGCCACGAAGCACGGCCTGAACGTCATCATCGACGAGCATGATTTCGACGACTGCTCGAAGGACGTCGCCGCCTGCATGCCGAAGCTGAAGGCCGTCTGGAGCCAGCTGGCGGAGCGCTACCGCAACGAGCCGAACTCGGTCGTCTTCGAACTGCTCAACGAGCCGCACGGCCAGTTCGACGCGGCAAAGTGGAACGCCAGCTTCCCGCAGGTGCTGGCCATCATGCGCAAGACGAACCCCACGCGCAACGTGATCGTCGGCGGCGTGCGCTGGAACAGCCGCGACACGCTGAAAGACCTGGTCCTGCCGGCCGCCGACAAGCACCTCATCGCCACGTTCCACTACTACGACCCGTTCCCGTTCACGCACCAGGGCGCGTCGTGGGCCGATGAACCGATCCGCTCGAAGACGGGCATCCGCTTCGGCAAGCCGGAGGAGATCGCGCGCATCGACCAGGACTTCGCCGCCGTCAAGGCCTGGAGCGACGCGAGCGGCCGTCCCGTTTTCCTCGGCGAATTCGGCGCGTACGACAAGGCGGCGATGGAGGATCGCGTGCTGTGGACGTCGACCGTCGCGCGCACGGCGGAGAAATATGGCTTCGCGTGGGGCTACTGGCAGTTCTCCAGCGATTTCCTGCTGTACGACTTCAGGAAGAACGACTTCGTGAAGCCGATCCTGAAGGCGCTGGTGCCGGAGACGCGCTAGGCCGCACCACCGTCGGGGCCGGGCACGGTGGCCGCCGTCCGGGCCATCGCGCCGCTGCCCCACGTCCGCATCCGGTTCGCCGCCCACGCCGTCAGGATCGCGCCCGTCAGCAGCACGAGCCGCGTGTCGACCAGCGTCAGCACGGCGCCCGCCGCCGCCATCAGGATGTTCGCGAGGCAGAACGTCGTCGACAGCAGGCCCATGACGGCACCCTGTCCGTGCCCGCCGCCGAAGCGGTCCGCCGCCCACGCCTGCACGACGGCGTTGTAGAACGCGTGCGGCAGGCCGAACGCCATGATGCCCACGAGGCCCACCCACAGGTGACCCACGCCGAGCGAGCCGATGGCCAGCGCCACGCAGGCGGCCAGCCATGCGGCGCGGCGCATCGGCTCCGTGCGGCTGGCGCGGCCGGCGAACAGCGCGGAACACGTCATCAGCCCGCACATGCCCACGTTGACGAGGGCGATCGCGCGCGTGTCGTAATGGCCCACCTCGACGAGCCACAGCGGATAGAACTCGTAGAACGCCGTCACGCCGCACGTGTACGCGAGCTGCACGCCGAACAGCGCGCGCAGGCCGTCGTGGCGCAGCAGGTTGAACGCGTGACGTTCGCGCGCGACGCTCCACCACGACGGCCCGTCCGCGCGCGGGTTGCGCTCCAGCGCGACGCCGACGAGGACTGCGCCCAGCAGCAGCGCGCCCGCGGCGATGTAGAACGGGACCGTGATGCCCCACGCGATCGTGAACCCGGCCAGCAACGGCCCGACCAGCCAGCCCAGGTGCAGCGCGCCGTTCAGCCACGACAGCGCGTGGTTGCGCAGCGGGCCTTGCAGCCGGTCCGCCAGCATCGCGCGCACGATCGCGCTATGGCCCTCCAGCAGGCCCGTGCCGAAACGGGCGACGAGGAACAGCGGATACGAGCGGCTCGCCAGCGCCCACGCCGTCAGCACGTGGCCGATGGCCGCGCCCACGGCCGTCACGAGCAGCAGCGGCCGGCGGCCGTACCGGTCCGACAGCGACCCGAGCACGGCGGTGCCGAGCAGCAGGCCGATCGGGTTGACCATCAGCGCCAGCGCGAACAGGAGCTTGGGCGGCAGGCCGAGGAAGTGCGTCAGGCTGTCCGGCGCACCGTTCACGAACAGCGGCGGCAGGATGGGGTACGGCAGCGACGCCCCCGTCGTGGACAACAGTCCGAGCAGGCAGGCGGTGGCGATCAGGAGGGCGTTCTTCATGGTGCGCTCAGCCTAGCACGGTGCGCACCATGACTGCATCAGGGGTATTCTCACCCGTTGAACGTCTTGCCTTCCTGCGCCAGGCGGACGAGCAGCGGCGCCGGCGCCCACGCTTCGCCGTGGTAGCCGCGCGCATACTTCTCGACGGCGGCCAGCACGGTGGGCAGGCCCACGGTGTCCGCATAAAACATCGGGCCGCCGCGGAACAGCGGGAAGCCGTAGCCGGACAGGTAGACCATGTCGATGTCGGACGCGCGCAGTGCGATGCCCTCTTCCAGGATTCGCGCGCCCTCGTTCACCAGCGCGTAGACGAGTCGCTCGACGATCTCCTCGTCGGGGATGGCGCGGCGGTCGACACCCAGGTCCTGCGAGTGCTTGACGATCATCCCGTCGACCCACGGCGACGGCCGCGGCGTGCGGTCGCCCGCCTGGTAGTCGTACCATCCGGCGCCCGTCTTCTGGCCGAACCGGCCCTGTTCGCACAGCAGGTCGGCCGTCTTCGAGTACTTCACGTCCGGCGACTCGACGGCGCGGCGCTTGCGGATGTACCAGCCGACGTCATTGCCGGCCAGGTCGCCCATGCGGAACGGGCCCATCGCGAAGCCGAACTTCTCGATGGCCGCATCGACCTGCTGCGGCAGCGCGCCTTCGTCCAGCAGGAAGCCCGCCTGGCGGATGTACTGTTCCACCATGCGGTTGCCGATGAAGCCGTCGCACACGCCGGCGACGACGCCCGTCTTCCTGATCTTCTTCGCCAGCGCCAGCGCCGTCGCGAGGACGTCCTTGCCCGTTTGCGCGCCGCGCACGATCTCCAGCAGCTTCATCACGTTGGCAGGGCTGAAGAAGTGCAGGCCGATGACGTCCTGCGGGCGCGACGTCAGCGCCGCGATCCGGTCCAGGTCCAGGGTCGACGTGTTCGACGCGAGGATCGCGCCCGGCTTCATCGCCGCATCCAAGTGGCGGAATACCGAGGCCTTCACGTCCATGTCCTCGAACACCGCTTCGATGACGATGTCGGCCTGGGCGATGTCCGCATAGTCCAGCGTGCCGCGAATCAGGCCCACGCGCTGCTCGGCCTTGTCCGCCGCCAGCTTGCCCTTGTTGACCGTGTTCTCGTAGTTCTTGCGGATGGTGGCCAGCCCCTTGTCCAGCGCGTCCTGCTTCGTCTCGAGGATCGTCACGGGAATGCCGGCATTCGCGAAGTTCATCGCGATCCCGCCGCCCATCGTGCCCGCGCCCACGACGGCCGCGCTGCGGATCTCGCGCACCGGCGTATCCGCCGGCACGTCCGGCACCTTGCTCGCGGCGCGCTCCGCAAAGAACGCATGGCGCAGCGCTTTCGATTCCGTCGTCTGCGTGAGGTGGATGAAGCGCTCGCGTTCGAATTTCAGGCCCTCCTCGAACGGCTTCTCGACGGACGCGGCAACGGTCTCCACGCATTCGACGGGCGCCGGGAACGGCCCCGCCTCGACCTTTACACGCGCGCGGGCCGCGGCCAGGAAGCCCGCCGCATCCGGATGCCCGACCTGGCGCTCGCGCACCTTCGGCAGCGGCCGCACGTCGGCCACGCGGCGCGCGAACGCGACGGCACCCGCGACGAGGTCGGACCCGGCCGGCAGCAATTCGTCGAACAGCAAGGTGCCGGCCAGCTTTTCGGACAGCACCGGGGTCCCCGTGACGATCATGTTCAGCGCGGTCTCCAGGCCCAGCACGCGCGGCAGGCGCTGCGTGCCGCCGGCGCCCGGCAGCAGGCCCAGTTTCACTTCGGGCAGCGCGATCTGCGCGCCCGGCAGCGCCACGCGGTAGTTGGCGCCCAGCGCCAGTTCCAGCCCGCCGCCCATGCACACGGTGTGGATCGCGGCCACCACGGGCTTGTCCGAATTCTCGACCGTGCGGATCAGGGTGTGCAATGTCGGTTCCGTGAGCGCCTTGGGCGAATTGAATTCGCGGATGTCGGCACCGCCCGAGAACGCCTTGCCGGCGCCCGTGATGACGATGGCCTTGACGGCCGGATCCTGGGCCGCGCGCTGCAAACCTTCGACGGCGGCGGTGCGCGTCGCCAGGCCGAGGCCATTGACGGGCGGGTTGTTCAACGTGATGACGGCGACGTCGTCGATGACCTGGTAGTCGGCGCTCATGGTTCTCCTTGTTTGTATGAATGATTGATTATTGGTCCGTGCCGGGCAGGCGATATTCCCGGAACTGCTCGCGCAAGCGGTTCTTCTGGATCTTCCCGGTCGCCCCGGTCGGCAGCGCGTCGACGAACAGCACGTCGTCCGGCATCCAGAACTTCGCGACCTTCCCCTCGAAGAACCGCAGCAGCTCCGCGCGCGTCACCTCGGCTTCGGGCCGCCGCACGACGACCAGCACGGGCCGCTCGTCCCATTTCGGGTGCCGCACGCCGATGCACGCGGCCTGCAGCACTGCCGGATGCGCCATCGCGATGTTCTCGAGGTCGATCGACCCGATCCATTCCCCGCCGGACTTGATGACGTCCTTGCTGCGGTCCGTGATCTGCATGTAGCCGTCCCCGTCGATGGTCGCCACGTCGCCGGTGGGGAACCAGCCGTCCTGCAGCACGTCGCCACCCTCGTCGCCGAAGTACCTCGAGATGATCCACGGCCCCTTGACGAGCAGGTGGCCGAAGGCAAGTCCGTCCCAGGGGAGTTCGTTGCCGGCGTCGTCGACGATCTTCATGTCCACGCCGAAGATGGCGTGCCCCTGCTTGCGCAGGACGGCGCGCCGCTCTGCCACGGGCAGGTCGCGGTGCCGCGCGAGCAGGCCGCACGTGGTGCCGAGCGGCGACATTTCCGTCATGCCCCAGGCGTGTATCACCTCGATGCCGAAGTGGTCGATCAGCGTGTCCATCATGGCCGGCGGGCACGCGGCGCCGCCGATCACCGTGCGCTTGAACGTGGAGAACGCCAGCCTGTTCTGCAGCGCATGGTTGATCAGGCCGAGCCAGACGGTGGGCACGCCCGCCGAGAACGTGACGCCCTCTGCCTCGAACAGGTCGTACAGCGACTTGCCGTCCAGCGCGGCCCCCGGCAGCACCAGCTTCGCGCCGGACAGCAGCACGGAATACGGCAGGCCCCACGCGTTCACGTGGAACATGGGCACGACGGGCAGCACGACGTCGCGGCCGGCCACGTTCAGGGCATTCGGCATCGCGGACGCGTACGCATGCAGCACGGTCGACCGGTGGGAGTACAGCGCGCCCTTCGGGTTGCCCGTCGTGCCGGACGTGTAGCACAGCGATGCGGCCGCGCGTTCGTCGAACTCGGGCCAGTCGTAATCCTCGGATGCCGCAGCGAGCAGGTCTTCGTAGCACAGCAGGTTCGCGCTGCCGGCATCGGCCGGCATGTGCGCCCGGTCGCTCATCAGTACGAACGCCTTCACGGTCGGGCACAGCGGCGCGATTGCCGCCACCAGCGGCAGGAACGTCAGGTCGAAGAACAGCAGCTGGTCTTCCGCATGGTTGACGATGTACGCGATCTGCTCCGGATGGAGGCGCGGATTGATCGTGTGCAGCACCGCGCCCGACCCGGACACCCCGTAATACAGCTCCAGGTGCCGGTAGCCGTTCCACGCCAGCGTGCCGACGCGCTCGCCCATCCCGACACCCTGCGCCCGCAGCACGTTGGCCACCCGCCGCGCCCGCGCCTCGCATTCGCGCACCGTGTAGCGGTGCACGTCGCCCTCGACCCGGCGCGAGACGATCTCGCTGCCGCCGTAATGCCGCGCGGCAAAGCGGATGATGCTGGAGATTAACAGGGGCTGGTCCATCATCCGGCCCATCAACGGAAGAGGTGTCATCGGTCTCTCGGGTTGCTTGTGGGAAGCTGAGTTTCGAACGATCGTGCGGAGAACGTCAACGGAATTCGATGCTGCACCGCAGCAGCACAACATTACGAAACGGTTACGGAATGTAACCCGGATAGGCCGCGCACGCCTTGCGCCCATAGAATCCGCGCGTGTGGGGTACAATCCGCGCACGAAGAACCAATCAACCCGAGGAAGCGTTATCAGCACCCGCACCGCCGACGATCTGCCATTCGACAATGCCTTTGCCGAACTGCCGCCCGCGTTTTATACGCGCCTGATGCCGACGCCCCTGCCCGCGCCATACTTTGTCGCAGCCAGCGCGCCGGCTGCCCGGCTTGTGGGCCTTGATGCCGCCGATCTCGCGCACGAGGACTTCGTGGCCGTCTTCACGGGCAACCACGTCCCGCCCCGCTCGCAGCCGCTGGCCGCCGTGTATTCCGGCCACCAGTTCGGCCACTGGGCCGGCCAGCTGGGCGATGGCCGCGCGATCCTGCTGGGCGACATCGACGGCCTTGACGGCCGGATGGAGCTCCAGCTGAAGGGTGCAGGCATGACCCCGTACTCCCGCATGGGCGACGGCCGCGCCGTGCTGCGCTCCTCGATCCGCGAATTCCTGTGTTCGGAGGCGATGGCCGCCCTCGGCATCCCGACGACCCGCGCGCTGATGGTCACGGGGTCGAACAAAGGCATCATCCGCGAGACGATGGAGACGGCCGCCGTCGTCACGCGCATGGCGCCGTCGTTCGTGCGCTTCGGTTCTTTCGAGCATTGGCGCTACCGCGACAAGCCGGAAGAACTGCGCACGCTGGCCGATTACGTCATCAGGACGTTCTATCCGGACCTCGCGGGCGCGCCGAACCCCTATCTCGCGCTGCTCGAGGAAGTCACGCGCCGCACGGCGCGGATGATCGCGCACTGGCAATCCGTCGGCTTCATGCATGGCGTGATGAACACGGACAATATGTCGATCCTGGGCCTCACGCTGGACTATGGCCCGTTCGGCTTCATGGAAGCGTTCGACGTCGACCACATCTGCAACCACACGGACCAGGGCGGCCGCTATTCGTACGCGAACCAGGTGCCCGTGGGCCATTGGAACTGCTATGCGCTGGCGAACGCGCTGCTGCCGCTGATCGAAGACCAGGAAGCGGCGCAGGCAGCGCTGGAGGTGTATGTCGACGCCTATGGCGAAAAGTTCGATGAACTTTTACATGCCAAGCTCGGGCTCAAGACGGCGCAAGATAACGACCGCGCGCTGGCCGACGACATGTTCAAGCTCATGCAGGCGAACCACGTCGACTTCACACTCTTCTTCCGTCGCCTGGGCGACCTGCGGGTGGACGAACCCGAAGCGGACGCGCCGCTGCGCGACCTCTTCCTCGACCGTCCCGCCTTCGACGCGTGGGCCGTCGGCTACCGCGCGCGGCTGCGCCAGGAACAGAGCGTCGATGCGGAGCGCCGGCTTGCGATGCACGCCGCCAACCCCAAATATGTACTGCGCAACTACCTGGCCCAGGTGGCCATCGAAAAGGCGCAGAATGGCGACTTTGAAGAAGTGCGCAGGCTGCTCGGTGTCCTCGAGCGTCCGTTCGACGAACAGCCGGAGCACGACGCCTATGCGGCCCTGCCGCCGGACTGGGCATCCCACCTCGAGGTGAGCTGCTCTTCCTGAGATTGACAATGAACGAGGGATCATGACCGACAAAGTGACGAAAACCGACGCCGAATGGCGCGCCCAGCTGGACCCGATGGAATACCAGGTCACCCGCCACGCGGCGACCGAGCGCGCGTTCACGGGCAAGTACTGGGACCACCATGAGCACGGCATCTATCACTGCGTGTGCTGCGACACGCCGCTGTTCGAGTCCGACGCGAAGTTCGACTCCGGCTGCGGCTGGCCCAGCTATTTCAAGGCGCTCGACCCGGACAACGTGATCGAAAAGGTCGACAGGAGTCATGGCATGGTGCGCACGGAAATCATCTGCGCCGTCTGCGACGCCCACCTGGGCCACGTGTTCCCGGACGGCCCGCCGCCGACCGGCCTGCGCTACTGCATCAACTCCGCCGCGCTCCGTTTCGAGCCGATCTGAAGGGCAATGTACCAATGAAATTCCTGTTCGACCTGTTTCCGGTCATCCTGTTCTTCCTCGTCTATAAATTCGCGGATGGCCACCAGGACGCGGCGCACGCGCTCGTCCAGCAATACATGGGCGGCCTGATCTCGGGCGGCAGCGTCACGCCCGACCAGTCGCCGATCATCCTCGCCTCCGCGGTCGGCATCATCGCGACCATCCTGCAGATCCTGTACCTGCTGGCCCGCGGCCGCAAGGTGGACGGCATGCTGTGGCTGTCCCTCGGCGTCATCGTCGTGACGGGTGGCGCGACCATTTATTTCCACGATCCGGACTTCATCAAGTGGAAGCCGACGATCCTGTACTGGGCCTTCGCGCTGGCGCTGTTCGTCGCGCAGGTCGGCTTCCGCAACAACCTGATGCGCAAGGTGATGGAAGCGCAGATCCGCCTGCCGGACGCCGTGTGGGCCAGGGTCGGCTACGCGTGGATGGGCTTCTTCGTCGCCATCGGCGTATTGAACCTCGTGATGGCCTTCATTGTCTTCAAGGGCAACACGGGTGCGTGGGTCAACTTCAAGCTCTTCGGCATCACGGGCATCTTCTTCGCGTTCATCGTCATCCAGACCCTGATGCTGTCGAAGTACATCGAAGAACACGAGCAGCCGCAGGGCAAGGGAGACGCATGATGGACGACCGCGTGGAACGCATCCGCCAGTCCCTCGACGCCGCGTTGAGCCCGTCCGTACTGGAGGTCGGCGACGATTCGCACCTGCACGCAGGGCACCCCGGCGCGGCCTCCGGCGGGGGTCATTACCGAGTGAAAATCGTTTCGGAACGCTTCGAGGGACTGAGGCTGGTCATGCGTCATCGACTGGTATATGATGCCGTGCAAGGTATGATGCACACCGACATTCATGCCCTGGCGATTACCGCCGTTGCGCCTTCGGAGCAGTCGTGACGGCGTGTTTTTCGGAAGTCTTAAGTGAGTCGTAAGTAAGTAGTTCCAGAATCCGCTACGCACTAAAAAAAACTAATCAAATCTTCGTCCAAGCAACCCCCTCACAGGAAACAAAATGACTTTTAAGCCAGCACGGCTGCTGTTAGCCCTGATCGCTATCGCCGCATCGTTTGCCTACTCGCCTTCGTTCGCACAGAATCTCGCCGTGGTGAACGGCAAAACCATCCCGTCGTCGCGCGCCGACGCGATCGTCAAGCAGGTCGTGGCACAAGGCCAGGGCACCGACAGCCCGCAACTGCGTGAGGCGATCAAGAAGGACCTGATCTCGCGCGAAGTGATGATGCAGGAAGCCATCAAGCAGGGCTACGACAAGAATCCTGAAGTCAAGGCGGCATTGGAGAACGCCCGCCAGACCATCGTGATCAACGCCCTCGCCCGCGACTACATCACGAAGCACCCGGTCACCGACGCCGAAGTGAAGGCCGAATACGACCGCTTCACGAAGCAGACCGGCGACAAGGAATACCACGTGCGCCACATCCTGTTCGCGACCGAAGATGAAGCGAAAGCAGCCATTGCCAAGCTGAAAGGCGGCGCCAAGTTCGAAGACCTGGCGAAGCAGTCGAAAGACACCGGCACCGCCAACAACGGCGGCGACCTGGATTGGGCCAGCCCGTCGTCGTTCCCGCCGGAATTCGCCGCGGGCTTCACCAACCTGCAGAAAGGCGCGATCACGGACGCCCCGGTCAAGACGCAAGTGGGCTACCACGTGATCAAGCTGGACGACGTCCGTCCGGCCAAGCTGCCGACGCTGGACGAAGTCAAGCCACAGATCTCCGAAGCGCTGACCCAGCAGAAGCTGGCCGCGTACCAGGAAGAAATGGTCAAGAAGGCAAAGGTGCAGTAACATTGCAGCGCCGGCGGCCTCGGTCGCCGGTTTTCGTCGCCTCGGCGACATTTCGTGTTGACCACCGGACCACCACCACCGGTTTTAGATAGGATCGAATAAATGATTGTGAAGCCAGCCCGCCTGTTGTTAGCCATGACCGCGATGGTAGCCCTGCCGTCGTTCGCGCAGAACGTTGCGACCGTCAATGGCAAGCCCATCCCCGCGGCCAAGGTTGACCAGGTGGTCAAGCAGGTCGTCGCCCAGGGCAAGGCAACCGATTCCCCGCAACTGCGCGAGGCAATCAAGAAGGACCTGATCGGCCGCGAAGTCCTGATCCAGGAAGCCGACAAGCAAGGCGTCGGCACCCGTCCGGACGTCAAGAACGCAATCGACAACGCCCGCCAGAGCATCATCATCAATGCGATGCTGGCCGATTACATCAAGAAGAACCCGGTCAAGGATGCCGACATCAAGGCCGAGTACGACAAGTACAAGGCACAGATGGGCGACAAGGAATACCACGCCCGTCACATCCTGGTCGCCACGGAAGACGAAGCCAAGCAGATCATCGCCAAGCTGAAGGGCGGCGCCAAGTTCGAAGACCTGGCCAAGCAGTCGAAAGACCCGGGCTCGGCAGCGAACGGCGGCGACCTGGACTGGGCAAGCCCGGCCTCGTTCGTGCCTGAGTTCTCGAAGGCCATGACCTCGCTGAACAAAGGTCAGATCACCGAGACCCCGGTCAAGACGCAATACGGCTTCCACGTGATCAAGCTGGAAGACGTCCGCGCCGCCAAGATCCCGCCGCTGGAAGAAGTCAAGCAGCAGGTCGCGGAATCGCTGCAGCAGCGCAAGCTGGCCGCATTCCGTGAAGAGCTGATGAAGAAGGCCAAGATCCAGTAATCAGGTCACGCATGAAAAAAGCGCTCCTCGTGGGCGCTTTTTTTTGACCAATTTGTTCGACCAAACAACAAAATCAGAGACACCCATGAAACTCCGCCATTCCGCCGCCCTCATCCTGTCCGCGCTGGCCGCCAGCGCGGCGACTGCAGCCTCCACACTGCCCCTCTATGTCGGCCAGCCGCTCGCCGGCGCCAAAATCATGTTCGGCGACTTCGACGTGCAGAAGCCGCTCGACGGCGACACGGGCCGCATGGACGACGATCCGAAGCTGAAGAACGCCGTCGTCGAAGCCCGCCGCACCAGCAAGGACGCCGCCGGCGACGCGCTCGGCCTGAAGTGGAAAGATGCCTGGTTCTCGACCGTACGCGTGGAGAGCGCCCCGCTGGACCTGCGTCCCTACCTCGCCAAGGGCACGGTCTCGTTCGACCTGAAGGTGAACGAACTGGCGAAGGGCGGCCTGAACTTCCGCATCGACTGCGGCAAGAATTGCGAGCGCAAGGTCGCCGACGTCATTCCGGCACGCGCCGCGGAGGGCAAGGGCTGGCAGCACCGGAGCTATGCCCTGTCGTGCTTCTACCGCAAGGGCGACGACTTCAGCGCCGTGACGAAACCGTTCGCGCTCGACGGCACGGGCGCCGGCGACGTCGAGATCGCCAACATCCGTATCGACATGGCGGGCAAGCCGGACCAGACCTGCCCGGACTACCGCAAGATCAGCGTGACGCCGTCGCCGCTGAACGAGTCGTGGTCGCTCGACTGGTGGATGAAGCGCCACGAAGCGAAGCTGGCCGAGATCGCCCGCCGCAAGGCCGCCGGCGAGCGCACGGAACTCGCGTTCATCGGCGACTCGATCACGCACCACTGGGAAGAGCAGCAGCCCGAACTGTGGAAAGCGTTCTACGGCAAGTACAACGCGCTGGACCTGGGCTATGGCGGCGACCGCACGGAAAACGTCCTGTGGCGCCTGCAGCATGGCGAAATCGACGGCATCGACCCGAAGGTCACCGTCCTGATGATCGGCACCAACAACACGGGCTTCCGCCAGGAGGCGCCGGAACTGATCTACGCCGGCATCAAGCGCGACATCGCGGAAATCCGCAAGCGCCTGCCGAAGACGAAGCTCCTGCTGCTGGCGATCTTCCCGCGCGGCGAAAAGCCGGACGATACCCTGCGCGTCCTGAACGAGAAGGTCAACGCGATGCTGCCGAAACTGGCGGACAACAAGCACGTGTTCTTCCTGAACATGAACAAGGCGTTCCTGGCGGAGGACGGCACCCTGTCGAAAGGCATCATGCCGGACCTGCTGCATCCGAATGCCGAAGGCTACAAGATCTGGCAGCGCGAGATGCAGCCCGAGCTGGACAAGCTGATGCGCTGACTTCTGATCTCACACAAAGAGGGCGGCCACCGCCCTTGACGGCGCCTGCGCAAGCGCTCAGCCTTGAATGTCTCGGCCATCCCGGCCGAGACCCATTCCTGGGGGCTATGATGCTGCAGACCTTGCGTCCCGATCCCACGTTTCACCCATCGGCGCGGCTGGCGATGGAAGCGGCACCCGAACTGCTGGCCTACACGGCGCTGCTGTCGCCCGACCGGTCGCAACCCGACGCGCTGGCCGTCGTCGACCTCGATCCGCAATCGCCGACGTACGGCGCGGTAATCAACCGCCTCGTCATGCCCTACGCGGGCGACGAGTTCCACCACTTCGGCTGGAATGCCTGCAGTTCGGCGCTGTCGCCGCTGTCCGGCCATGCCTTCCTGCAGCGGCGCTACCTCGTCATTCCCGGCATCCGTTCATCCCGCATCTACGTCGTGGATACCCAGCCCGACCCGCGCGCCCCGCGACTCGTCAAGACGATCGAACCGGAAGAGCTGATGCGCAAGACAGGCTACTCGCGCCCTCACACCGTCCACTGCGGGCCGGAGGGCATCTACATCAGCACGCTGGGCGCCGGCCCGGACGGCACGCAGGGACCGCCCGGCGTCTTCATCATGGACTGCGAGAGCTTCGAGATCCTCGGACGCTGGGAAATCGACCGCGGGCCGCAACGACTGCACTACGATTTCTGGTGGAACCTGCCGCGCGACTACATGGTGTCGAGCGAATGGGGCCTGCCGCCGCAGTTCGAGAACGGCATCGTTGCCGAAGACCTGCTCGCCAACAAGTACGGCCACGCGGTGCATTTCTGGAACCTGCGCGAGCGCAGGCACGTCCAGACCATCGATCTCGGCGCCCACCACCAGATGGCGCTGGAGGTCCGGCCGGCCCACGACCCCACACGGGAATACGGCTTCCTGGGCGTGGTCGTCGATACGACCAACCTGGAAGGATCCATCTGGACCTGGTACCGCGAAAACGGCACATTCCAGATCAGGAAGACGGCCACGATCCCGGCCGAGCCGGCCGACGCGGCCCTGCTGCCGCCGCTGCTGAAAGGCTTCGGCGCGGTACCGCCGCTCGTCACCGATATCGACCTGTCGCTCGACGACCGCTTCCTGTACGTCGCGTGCTGGGGCACCGGCGAACTCCGCCAATATGACGTCACCGACCCGATGAAGCCGGCGCTGGCCGGGAGCGTACGCATCGGCGGCATTGCGCAGCATGCACCCCATCCGAACGGTCGGCCTTACGGCGGCGGCCCGCAGATGACGGAAATCAGCCGGGACGGCCAGCGCGTCTATTTCACCAATTCGCTGTACAGCAGCTGGGACACGCAGTTCTATCCGGACGGCGTGCCCGGCGTCCAGCTGATGTGCCATGTGGGCGCGAATGGCGGCATCGAACTGGACCCGTCGTTCCACGTCGACTTCGGGCCGCATTACGCGGCGCACCAGATCCGCCTGCAAGGCGGCGACTGTTCGACGGATTCGTTCTGCTACCCGTCGGCTTGAGCACAGGTTGAGCACAAGCGCGCTCTGGCTGACGATCGTTGCACTCGGCCTCTATCACGGCATCAATCCCGCGATGGGATGGCCGCTCGCGGTCGCCAACGGCATGGCGGAACGGCGCACCCGCGCCGTCTTCGCCACCCTGCTGCCGCTGGGTGGCGGGCACTTCATGGCGGTCGCCGTCGCGCTCGCACCGTTTGCCGCGCTTGGCTGGTATCTGGAATGGAACCGTGCAATCCGCATTGGCGCCGGCGCGGTGGTGCTGCTGTTCGGGGCCCACAGGCTGGTCAGCCGGCGCCACCCGCGCTTGCTGGCGCGCATTCCCCCTTCGCGCCTTGTCTGGTGGTCGTTCCTGATGGCCACCGCGCACGGCGCGGGATTGATGCTGGTGCCGTTCATGCTTGGCCTGTGCGCGACGCCGACGGCCGGCGTGACAGGCCGCGCCGCCGTAATGGCCTTCCTGGCGCGGGCAAACATGGACACCGCGCTGCTGGTCGCCACTGTGCACGCACTCGCGAGCCTGCTCGGCGGTATCGGCATGGCCTGGGCGGTCTATCGATACCTCGGCTTGCGCTTCCTGCGGCGCGCCTGGCTCAACCTGGACGCCGTCTGGGGCGCCAGCCTGGTCCTTGCCGGCGCAACCGGGATCTGGATGGCGATGTGACTCGAAGGCAATAGATGCTGTACAGTATGTACATTTCTATTAACCGGAATACACATGCTGCTGATCGCCACCCTGCTGACCGCCGTCGTCATCGCCATTCACGTCTACATCGTACTCATCGAAACCGTCCTGTTCCGCACCCGCGGCAGGAAGGTTTTCGGCATCAACGAAGACCGAGTCGACGCGCTGGCGCCGCTGATGTCGAACCAGGGGTGCTACAACGGCTTTCTGGTGGCGGCACTTGCGGTAGGGCTGCTGCATCCGGATGCGGTCATTGGCCGTGCCTTCGTCGTGTTCGGGCTCGTGTGCGTGGCCGTCGCGGGCGTGTGGGGCGCGGCAACGGTGTCGCGCCGCATCCTCTTCGTGCAGACCGTCCCGGCCGTGCTGGCGCTCGCCGCCTGGCTGGCAGCCTGACACCCGGAGCGGGCACCGATGATGAACTGGACTAAAGACAACTACCTGGTTTCGACCGACGACAGCCTGCTGCAGCTCGACGTCATTCACCAGAACCTCGCCCGGACCACCTGGGCCGCGGGCATCGACGAGGCGACGGTGCGCAAGGCCGTCGCGCACAGCCTGAACTTCGGCCTGTATGACGGCGCCCGCCAGATCGGCTACGCCCGTTTCATCACCGATCATGCGACGTTCGCGTACATGGCGGACGTGTTCGTCATCGACGACTATCGCGGCAAGGGACTGGGACGGTGGCTCGTCGAGTGCATGCTGGCGTATCCCGGCATCGAGCGCTACCGGCGGCTGCTGCTGGCGACGACGAGCGCGCCCTGGCTGTACGAAAAGCTGGGGTTCTCGACGCCCGACAACCCGAAGCTCTTCTGGCACATCAACCGGCCCGACATCTACAAACAACGGCCGGAATGAAAAAGCGCTGCCGAGGCAGCGCTTTTTTATGGAAACCGAGCGGGATCAGCCCACCCGCTTCCGCGCATTCACGGATACGCTTCGGTGGCGTGCCCGCGGTTGTCGATGCAGCAAGGCGCCATCGTGCCTGCGAGATCCTTAAAGAAGATCGAGGGCGAATGCTTGACCGGCATCAGAGCCGCCGTCATGCGTGTCGGCGCTGGGGTAACCCGTGACGGCAGCTAAGCAGTTTCCCCCAGCAGTTGCTCCACGTAACGAGCAATCACGTGTCCAAAGTTAGTTAATTTACCTTGTTCATCGGGCTCGCGACAAGCCACGGCCAGCCGACGAAACTCATCATCCGACGCCGTCAAAAGAAAGTCGATGTCGAAGACACTCGCCAAAACTTCCTGCCGACGATTCCTCAGGAACGCGAGGTCCAGCTTCAAAAGTTCAGTCATGTATATTGCGGGACCGTCGTCAATATCGACGGGGCGAATGGCGCCTTCGAGCGTGTAGAGAAAGCGGCGCTCGCATCCTGGGTCCAGCGGTGAAATGTGGCTTGCCTCGTTAAACTCGTTTCCTTTCGCGTGCCCGCAATGCAATGGCGCGCCCGGTTCACGTTCGCGGATACATGAGGCAAACAAGTTTTCAAACGCCAGAGCCAGTTGGGGCGCCGTTTCCTGGGGCCGGAAGTGCTCGATATGACTGTCGTGTTGGGCAATCTCCCTGCCACAATAGCAGCAGACCCAGCCCTGCTCCGCCAGCAGGGCTTCGTGCACAATTTTCTTCTGAGGATTTCGGAGGTCGTCATATGTCGGCGTCCAGCTTTCGTTGGCGAGCGCCTTCCATGTTTCGAATTGCTCGGGCGAGCGCCCTTTCGCAACGGACTTCATCGGCCAAGTACCTGCTTGCGTTTGAGTAGAGCCTCCGCACCCGCAAGTTCCGGTAGGCCTGGGACGTCGTTTTTTAAGCGAGAAATTTCGTTAGCCGCCAGGTCGAGTTGGTTGCGTTCCATATGTTCAAAAAGGTCGGCCAACCTTTTCTCGACATCGGCATTGCGCGCCGGCGCGCCCATGATCTCCTCAAGAATCTGGCTCGAATCGAGTCCATAGCTGACCTGAGGGTGCGCGGTACCTCCCGGCCGCAGCAAGATGATTTCGTCCGGATGCAATTCACCGATCACTTGCGGCGAGTGGCTTGCGACGATGAACTGTAGGGCCGGAAATGCGCGCTTGAGTCCGATCGTCAGCATGCGCTGCCAACGCGGATGCAAATGTACATCCAGTTCGTCGATCAGGACAACACCCGGCGTCTGTAACGTAACCTGGCTCCCCAGTATCGGGTTCAACAGGCACATACGCCGCGCGATATCGGCGACAAGACCAATGACGGCGCGCTGGCCATCGCTCAGATTCTCGAAACTGGTGGGTTCGCGCTGCCCACCCTGACTGACGACCAGATCGATGAGAAGGCTCTTCTGGTGCATGTCGTAACGCATGCCCTTGAATCCTTCGACCGCAACGCCGAGTGCCGAGCTTACAACCGCCAATTCGTCGTCATCGATTTCATCGAACGAACGCCCTGTTTCCGATGACGTTTGGAACCGCTCAAGACACTTAGCGATCACCCATCCTTGGAACGCCGATGAGTCAAGCGACGCATCGGCCCATGAATCGTACGCACCAGTGCGCGACGTCTTCTCCGTCGCCGCCTGTATCTCACCTGGACTGCGTCCATTCCATTGGCGGTTAGCGCGATAGAACGCAACAAGGGGCATCACCTTTTCGAAACCCATGTGTTCGAATCCGACTCCTGGCAATCCCAAGTTCTGCAAGAACGCACCGGGCGGTGTCCCAACAACGAGCGCATGCGCGATCTCACTGGCCTTCACGACAGTCCAGTCGCACGACAGCCCAAAGGCCTCGCCTTTCGCGGACACCTCGACCGGATAATGAGACTCAAAACGAAAACGACCGTTGACCGATTCTCGCCGCAACAAGGCCACGTCTCGTCCCGACATCGCAAGGAAGCCGTGCTGGAGCGGGACATAATCCATAAAACCGGTCAAGACGTCGCTTACCGCCCTGAGCAAGGATGTCTTACCACTGCCATTTACGCCGACGATGACGTTGAAGCCTGGCTTGAAGTCTACCGACAGACGCTCATGCATACGGTAGTTCTTCAAGATGATAGACGTGATTTTCATAGTTTGAACTCCTGCCCGTAGCCAACCTCGCCCCACCGAACGCCGGCGGGCATGCCGAAACAACAATAACCGAAACTGACGACGCTTCCAAGGCCTCGAGAGTGAAGCGGCCATATCAAAAAAAAGCGCCCCCGACGGGAGCGCTTCAGACCAGCAGTCTGCAGGTTTAGCCCACCCACTTCCGCGCATTCTGGAACATGCGCGCCCACGGCGAGTCCTCGCCCCAGCCGTCCGGATGCCACGACATCGTGACCGTACGCGCCACGCGCTCCGCGTGCGGCATCATCACGGTGAAGCGGCCGTCCGGCGTCGTGACGGCCGTAAGGCCTTCCGGCGAGCCGTTCGGGTTGAACGGATACGCCTCGGTGGCGGCACCGCGGTTGTCGATGTAGCGCAGCGCCTTCACGACCTGCTTGACATCGCCCGTCTGGGAGAAGTCCGCGTAGCCTTCGCCGTGCGCGATCGCCAGCGGCGCCTGCGTGCCTGCGAGATCCTGGAAGAAGATCGACGGCGAATCCATCACCTCGACCATGCCGAAACGCGCTTCGAACTGTTCCGACTTGTTGCGGGTGAATTTCGGCCAGGCCTCGGCGCCCGGGATGATGGACTTCAGGTTGCTCATCATCTGGCAGCCGTTGCAGACGCCCAGGCCGAACGTGTCGCCGCGGCCGAAGAATTCGGCGAATGCCGCCTTCAGCTCCGGGTTGAACAGGATCGTCTTGGCCCAGCCTTCGCCGGCGCCCAGCACGTCGCCGTACGAGAAGCCGCCGACGGCGATCAGGCCCTTGAAATCGTCCAGCCTGGCGCGGCCGGCGATCAGGTCGCTCATGTGCACGTCGACGGCCTTGAAGCCCGCCTGGTGCATTGCCCATGCCGTCTCGATGTGCGAGTTGACGCCCTGCTCGCGCAGGATCGCGACCGTCGGACGGGCGCCCGTCGCAATGAACGGCGCGGCGATGTTCACGTTCGTGTCGTGCACCAGTTTCGGCGTGAAGCCCGGGTCCTGCTCGTCCAGCAGGCGGTCGTATTCCTGGTCCGCGCAGGCCGGGTTGTCGCGCAGGCGCGCGATGCGCCAGCTCGTCTCGCTCCACAGGCGGTGCAGTTCGCTGCGGCGCTTGTTGTAGATGACCTTCGTGTCGCGCGTGAATTCCACGACGCCGCGGTCGTTGACCTTGCCGATGATGTGGCTGCAGGCACCCAGGTCGAACGAGCGCAGGACGTTCATCACGTCCGACTTCTCGTCGGTACGAACCTGCACGACCGCGCCCAACTCTTCGTTGAACAGCGCGCGCAGCGTGAGGTCGTTGCGACGCTCGCCCACCTGCGCCGCCCAGTTCTTGGCGTCGCCGTGATCGGACGCGTGCTCGCCTTCCATCGTCAGGATGTCGAGGTTCACCGACACGCCGGCGCGGCCCGCGAAGGCCATTTCGCACAGCGTGGCGTACAGGCCGCCGTCCGAACGGTCGTGGTAAGCCAGCAGCTTGCCGTCGTTGTTCAGTTGCTGGATCGCGGCGAAGAACGCTTTCAGGTCGGCCGGGTTGTCGACGTCCGGCGCATCGTTGCCCAGCTGCTGCGTGACTTGCGCCAGCGCGGAGGCACCGAGGCGGTTCTTGCCGCGGCCCAGGTCGATGAGGATCAGCGAGGTGTCGCCGAGGTCCGTGCGCAGTTGCGGCGTCAGGGTCTTGCGGACGTCGGTGACGGGCGCGAAGCTCGACACGATCAGCGACACCGGCGACACGACGGCCTTGTTCTCGCCGTCTTCGTTCCACGTGGTCCGCATCGACAGGGAGTCCTTGCCGACCGGGATCGAGACGCCCAGCGCCGGGCACAGCTCCATGCCGACGGCCTTCACCGTGTCGAACAGCGCGGCGTCCTGGCCCGGCTGGCCGCACGCGGCCATCCAGTTGGCGGACAGCTTGATCGCGGAAATGTCGGCGATCGGCGCAGCGGCGATGTTCGTGATCGCCTCGCCGACGGCCATGCGGCCCGACGCGGCCGCGTCGATGACGGCGACCGGCGTACGCTCGCCCATCGCCATCGCCTCGCCCTTGTAGCCTTCGAAGCTCAAGGTCGTGACGGCGCAATCGGCCACCGGAACCTGCCACGGGCCGACCATCTGGTCGCGCACGCTCATGCCGCCTACGCTCCTGTCGCCGATCGTGATCAGGAACGATTTGTCGGCGACGGTCGGCAGCAGCAGTACGCGGCGCGCGACTTCCTCGAGATCGAGACCCGTGACGTCGACGGGCTGGAACTGGTTCGCCACGTGCTCGACGTTGCGGTGCATCTTCGGCGGCTTGCCCAGCAGGACGTCCATCGGCATGTCGACCGGCGACGCGCCTCCATCCTTTTCTGTAATGGGGTCGATCAGGCGCAAACGGCGCTCTTCCGTCGCGACGCCCACCGCGGCGAACGGGCAGCGCTCGCGTTCGCAGATGGCCGCGAAGCGCGGCAGGTCGTCCGGAGAAATCGCCAGCACGTAGCGTTCCTGCGACTCGTTGCTCCAGATTTCCTTCGGCGACATGCCGCTTTCTTCCAGCGGCACCTTGCGCAGGTCGAACGTGGCGCCGCGCCTGGCGTCGTTCGTGATTTCCGGGAACGCGTTCGAGATGCCGCCCGCGCCCACGTCGTGGATCGAGATGATCGGGTTGTCCGCGCCCAGCTGCCAGCAGCTGTTGATGACTTCCTGCGCGCGGCGCTCCATCTCGGGGTTGCCGCGCTGGACCGAGTCGAAGTCCAGGTCGGCCGTGTTGGTGCCCGTCGCCATCGACGACGCGGCCGCGCCGGCCATGCCGATGCGCATGCCCGGACCGCCCAGTTGCAGCAGCAGGCTGCCGACCGGGATGTCGTTCTTGTGGGTGTGCTCGGCCGAGATATTGCCGATGCCGCCCGCGATCATGATCGGCTTGTGGTAGCCGAACACGGTGTTGCCGTTGATGGCAGTCGGACCGACGTTCTGTTCGTAGACGCGGAAGTAGCCGCCGAGGTTCGGACGGCCGAATTCGTTGTTGAAGGCGGCGCCGCCCAGCGGGCCGTCGACCATGATCTGCAGCGGCGACGCGATGCGTTCCGGCTTGCCGTAGACCTTGTCGCTGCCTTCCTTGCCGGCCGAGTTCACGTTGGCGGCGTTTTCCCACGGCTGCACGGCGTCCGGCAGGTACAGGTTCGACACGGTGAAGCCCGTCAGGCCGGCCTTCGGCTTGGCGCCGCGGCCCGTTGCGCCCTCGTCGCGGATCTCGCCGCCGGCGCCCGTCGAGGCGCCCGGGAACGGGGAAATCGCGGTCGGGTGGTTGTGCGTTTCGACCTTCATCAGCGTGTGCGTCAGCTGCGTGACCGGCGCGTATTCCTGGCTGCCGGCCCGCGGGTAGAAACGCAGTGCTTCCGCGCCTTCCATGATCGCCGAGTTGTCGCTGTACGCGACGATGGTGCCCTTCGGCTGCAGCTGGTGCGTGTTCTTGATCATCTGGAACAGGGATTTGTCCTGTTTCGCGCCGTCGATGGTCCACTCGGCGTTGAAGATCTTGTGGCGGCAGTGCTCCGAGTTCGCCTGCGCGAACATCATCAGTTCCACGTCCGTCGGGTTGCGCTGCACGCGCGAGAAGGCGTCGAACAGGTAGTCGATCTCGTCCTCGGCCAGTGCCAGGCCCATCGTGGCATTCGCTTCGACGAGGGCGGCGCGGCCTGCGCCCAGCACGTCGATCTGGTCCAGCGGGCGGCTTTCCAGGTCCGTGAACAGGGCCTGCGCCTGGTCGGCACTGCGCAGCACCGTTTCCGTCATGCGGTCGTGCAGCAGCGCGGCGACGGCCTGGATCTCGTTGTCGGCCAGCTTCTTCGGCGCGCCGAAACCCGTGCCCAGGATGCCGCTCTTCAGGACGACCTTGAAGGCGACGCCGCGCTCGACGCGGTGGATATGGGCCATGCCGCAGTTGTGGGCGATGTCGGTCGCTTTCGACGCCCACGGCGAGATGGTGCCCAGGCGCGGGATCACGAAGAATTCCTCGGTGACGCCCTCGTACTGCGTTTCCGGCACGGGCTCCCCATAGGTGAGCATGGCCGTCAAGCGCCCGGTGTCCTCCGTGGACAGGGGGGCGCTTGCGTCGATGAAGTGGTAGTAGCGCGCCGAGACTTCGGCAATCGTCGGGGCGACGGCTTGCAGTTGCGTGAGGAGGCGTTGGCTACGGAAAGCAGAGAGGGCGTTGGAACCCGGCAGAATCAACATGGCTTGGAAGTCGGTTGATGCAGCGTGGCTGCGGGTGAAAGAAGCCCGGTATTATACAGCGTTGCCCCCTTGTCGGTCTGCCATAGGGTCCGCACGGGAGGCAAAAAGTTGCCGACCTTGCAGCTTACCGGTATCGTAGTGTCGAAAAAGGCCCGATGTTACCGACACGCATGCCAGAAAACAGCCCATCCAGCCCAGCCGGCACTCCGCAGAATGTGCAACTCAGCAGCCAGCTGAGCGTGCTGATTGTCGACCCGAATCCGGCACTCAGGGCGAACCTGCAGAACATGCTCAACCAGTCGGGCGTGACGCGCATCGAGTCCGCCGTGAACGCGAGCACCGCCATCAAGGCGCTCGGCCGCAAGTCCTTCGACATCGTCCTGTGCGAGTACGATTTGAACGGCGGTACGGCGAGCGCCGAAGGCCAGGACGGCCAGCAGCTGCTGGAAGACCTGCGCCACCACCGCATCATCCCGCCCTGGGCCATCTTCATCATGCTGACGGCGGAAGGCGCGTACGGCAAGGTGGTCAGCGCGGCCGAGCTGACGCCCACGGACTACATCCTGAAGCCCTTCACGGCGCAGGTGCTGCAGCAGCGCATCCAGAAAGCGGTCGCGCGCCGCGCCGCCCTGCTCCCCGTGTACCAGCTCATCGCGCAGGCCCGGCCCCGCGAAGCGATCGACGCGGCCATCGAATCGGCCCGCACCCGACCGAATTACGCGCTCGATTTCGCGCGGCTGCGCGCGGAACTGCACGTGTCGCTGAAGGAGCACGAACTGGCCGAGACCGTGTACCGCGACGTGCTGGCCGAGAAGCCCGTGGGCTGGGCGCGGCTGGGGCTCGCACGGGCCATCGCCGCGCAGGGCCGCACCGATGAAGCGATCCCGCTGCTGGAACACATCGTGGCCGAGAACCCGCGCCTGATGGCCGCCTACGACCTGCTCGCGCGCTGCCAGCAGGAGCGCGGCGATGCGCTGCTGGCCAAGAAGACGCTGGAAGACGCCGTGACCATCTCGCCCTACGTCGTGCGGCGGCTGCGCCGGCTGGGCGAGGTGGCGCTGGAAGCGGGCGACACGGACGGCGCCGAAAAGTCGTTCCGCCAGGTCGTGACGCGTTCCCGTTATTCCGAATTCCGCAACCCCGAGGACCACGTGAATCTCGTGCGGGCGCTCGTCGGCAAGGGCGACCCGGCCGGCGCGTCGACCGTGATCCGCGACCTCGAACGCTCGCTGCGCGGCACGCCCGCGGCCGACGCGTGCAAGGCGATCTCGGTGGCGCTGCTGCACGATGCGGCCGGCAACGGCGGGGCCGCCGTCAAGGAACTCAAGCTGGCGGTGGATGCCGTGCGCGCGGGCGGTGCGCTGTCGCCCAATATGCGCGTGGGCCTCGCGCAGACGTGCCTCGCGCACCGCATGGACGACGAGGCGTCGGAAGTCATGCTGGGCGCGCTGAACGGCGGCGACGACGCGCTGTCCGCGCAGCAGGCACTGAACGTGTTCGTCCGCGCGGGCCGTCCCGACCTGGCGGACGGCATGGGCAAGCAGCTCCGAGCCCAGGCCCAGATCCTGCTGGGCGTGGCGGACGAGAAGCGCAACATGGGCGACGTGCGCGGCGCCGTGCAAACCCTGCTGGAGGCGCTGCACATGGCGCCCAACAACCTGCAGGTGATGATTGCCGTCGTCGGCGGCGTGCTCCGCCAGATCATGGAAATGGGCTGGGATCACCCGCTGGCCGCGCTGTCGGAAGAACAGCTGGAGCATATCCGCACCCTCGATCCCGCGCATCCGCGCCTCGCAGCGCTGGATGCGGAGATGGAAGCGGCCAAGCGGAAGTACGGCATCTCGACCTGAGCGCTCAACGCTTGCGGACGTACATCGGCGCCTGTCCCGGCAACGGCTTCGTCGGCGGCGGCAGCGCACCATCCACGCGGTTGACCACCACGTCCCGGTAGTACGGCATGCTCAGGCCCGATGGTTGGCCCGATTCCGCCGGCCCCGCCAGCAGGCCGGCCATGCCCTTGCCGTACAGGGCATCGGTCGCCTCCACGACCGGCTTGCCGTCGACGTAGCCGCGCAGGCGCGTCCCGCTGAACTGCAGCTTCAGGGTATGCCAGCGCTCGGCGGCCGCGCCGGCAAGCGTCGCCCGTGCCAGCACCTTTTCGCCCCCCTCGGCCGCATCGTTCGCCGCCTTGATGAGGGCCTGCTGCTCGGCGTCGCCGACGAGCGCCTTCTTGTCCACCTTGCCGCGCACGACGACGAGGCGCACCTCCCCCGCGCCGTCCAGTTCCAGCAGATAGCCTTTCGGGATCGCCCCGTAGCCGCTGCCGACGTCGTTGATACGGCCCAGCACCGCAGCCGATTCGCCACGGCGCACCCAGACGTCCGCACTGACCTCGTAATCGGTCCAGCCGTCGTCGCCCAGGATCGTGTACGGCTTCCAGTCCGGCGCCCACGAATGGGGCCTGACCGGCACGCTCTGGCGCAGGCAGGTGCGGCGGTCGCCCGGACACGGTGCCAGTTCGAACGCGCCTTCGATGTCGGCGAAGTAGCGCGGCAGGTAGCCCCAGGCGCGCGCATCGCGGTAACGCTCGAACGTCTCGCGGTAAGGGAACGGGAAGGCCTGTTGCGCGGGCACGCCGGCGAATCCGCCCTTTTGCTGGCCGCGCGTCGTCGTCAGTGAATACATCGCGTCCGGATCGACCGTCAACGTCACCGCGCCGCCCTCTGGATGCAGGTCCGCGACGTGCACGAACTGCGCACGTGCATCGCTGCGCCACACGGCCACGTCCTCGGTCGACAGGCCCGCGCCCACGGTCAGGCGCACCGGTTGCGGGGCTTTCGCGCCGCGGGTCTCGACGATCACGCTGTAGTCCGTGCCGGGCGACTTCAGCGTCACGTAGCTGCCGCCGTCCGCAAGACGACCGCTGCCCTGGGGAATATAGGTCCACCCGGCCGCCGTGAACTGGCCATAGTGCGCATAGGCCCACAGCTGCGGGTTGATCTCGTAATGGCCGCTCCACGGCCAGTTCGCCCGGATGGCTGCCTCCTTCACGCCGGAATACGGCTCCATCGTGTACAGGCCCGCGATCCCGTACCAGTTGACGATCTTCGTCACGCCGCTGTCGATCCAGTTGCGGTTGAACGCCTGGACGATCCCCAGCGCGCCGTCGAAGCCGGCCACATAGACGTGCTGCTCGGTATTCCAGATCGGCTTGCCCATGCCCGCCGCCGCCTCGCGCACCCACGTGGGCACGATGTATTCGGGTGCGTTGATGTGGGCACCGATGATGTCGATCGCGTCGCGCAGGCCCGTATCCTTGGGCATGTCCTTCACGAAATCGAATTTATCGTCGGGCCAGTTGTCGAAGCCGTGCAGCTTCACCTTGGAGAATCCGCCGGCGTCGAGGCGCGCGCGCAGCGTCTTCGCGAAATCGTAGCTGACGCCCCGTTCGTTGCGGGCGCCGATCGCGTCGAGTTCGAGCCCGTACACGTCGCGCAGGCCTTTCAGCCAGCTGACGTAATAGTCGGCCCCGTCGGGCGAAAAGAAGTCGCGGTTGCCGCCGTCGCCGATCCAGCCGGGGGCGCTCCACGCGGCGGCGTCCAGGGTCAGCGCGGGATTGCGCCGCTTCGCCTCGCGCAGCACCCACCACGTGTAGCCGCGGCCGTAGTCGACCTCCGTGCGCGTATGTCGATGGCTGGGCATGGCGCCCTGCGTGGAATTGCCGTCGCCCGGGATCTCGACGATCAGCGCGCTGACTGACGCGCCGAACTTCGGCTTGTACATCAGGTCGAGGATCTGGCTGCGCTGCGGCTCCGGATAATCCTTCAGCAGCACCGACGTGGCGCCGCCGCCGTCCACCACGCCGATGCCGTCGAAGCGGGTGCCGGGCGCGCGGCCGTCCAGCGTGATGGTCTGAACGTCGGCGTGTGCAGGGAGCGCTGCAGTCAGCGCCAGGGAAAGAAGTAGGGTTCGTTGTGTCGTCATGGCCGAAGTATGGGCCGCGGCTTACGCAAAGAACAATTCCGATTTCATATGGGCGTTTTCGAAAATGGCATACCTGCGGCGTCGCCATACCCGCCGCCACCGGGCGTCTCGATGACGAAGACGTCGCCGGCCCCCATCTCCGCCTTGCCGATATGCCCCAGCTCCTCGATGCGACCGTCGGCCCGCTCCACGAGATTGCGTCCACGCGCGCCGGGCGCGCCGCCCGCCATGCCGAACGGCGCGTGCACGCGGTTGTTGGACAGGATCGCCGCCGTCATCGGTTCGAGGAAGCGGATGCGCCGCACGCCGCCGTTCCCGCCGTGCCAGCGCCCCACCCCGCCCGAACCGGCGCGGATCGCATAGCTTTCCAGCCGCACGGGGAAGCGGAATTCCAGGATCTCCGGGTCCGTCAGCCGCGAGTTCGTCATATTGGTCTGCACGACGTCCGCGCCGTCGAAGCCCGGCCCCGCGCCGGAGCCGCCGGAGATCGTCTCGTAGTACTGGTAGCGCGCATTCCCGAACGTGAAGTTGTTCATCGTGCCCTGCGCCGCCGCCATCACGCCCAGTGCGCCATACAGCGCGTTCGTGATGCACGTCGACGTCTCCACGTTCCCCGACACGACCGACGCCGGATAGTGCGGATTGAGCATGGAGCCCGGCGGGATGATCACCTTCAGCGGTTTCAGGCAGCCGGCGTTCAGCGGAATCTCGTCGTCGACGAGCGTGCGGAACACGTACAGCACGGCCGCCATGCACACGGCGGACGGCGCATTGAAATTGTTCGGCAGCTGGCCGGACGTACCCGTAAAATCGATCTCCGCGCTGCGCGCCGCGCGGTCGACACGGATCGCGACTTCGATGCGCGCGCCGTTATCGAGCTCGTTGACGAAGCGCCCGTCCGCCAGCGCGCCGATCACGCGCCGCACGGCTTCCTCCGCATTGTCCTGCACGTGCCCCATGTAGGCGCGCACGACGTCCAGGCCGTAGAACGCCACCATCCTGCGCAGCTCGTCGACGCCCTTCTGGTTCGCCGCGACCTGGGCCCGCAGGTCCGCCATGTTCTGGGCCGGATTGCGTGCCGGCCAGCGCGCGCCCGCCAGCAGCGCGCGCGCCTCGGCGTCGCGCAGCACGCCGTCCGCGCCGTCGACCAGCTTGAAATTATCGATCAGGACGCCCTCTTCCTCGATGTGCGTGGAGTCCGGCGGCATCGAGCCCGGCGTCGTGCCGCCGATGTCCGCGTGGTGGCCGCGCGAGCCCACGTAGAACAGGATGTCCTGGCCCGCCTCGTCGAACACGGGAGAGATGACCGTCACGTCGGGCAGGTGCGTGCCGCCATTGTACGGGTCGTTCAGCACATAGACGTCGCCCGCCTTCATCGTGCCCGCGTTCCTGCGCATGACGGCCTTGATGCTCTCGCCCATCGACCCGAGGTGCACGGGCATGTGCGGCGCATTCGCGACGAGGTTGCCGTCCGCGTCGAAGATCGCGCAGCTGAAGTCCAGGCGCTCCTTGATGTTGACGGAGTACGCCGTGTTCTGCAGGCGCAGGCCCATCTGTTCGGCGATGGACATGAACAGGTTGTTGAAGATCTCCAGCATCACCGGATCGACCGTCGTGCCGATCGCGTGCCGCCGCGGCAGCGCCTGCACGCGGCGCAGCACGAGGTGGTTGTACGCCGTGACCTCGGCACGCCAGCCCGCTTCGACGACCGTCGTCGCATTCGCTTCCGCGATGATGGCCGGGCCGTCGATGACGTCACCCGGCGCGATGTCCCGGCGGCGGTATACGCCCGTGTCGCGCCACGCGCCGTCCGCATACATCCGTACCGTCTCGAACACCGGCGCGGCGCCGGCGCGCGCAACGACGTCCACCTGTTGCTCGGGCGGCGCATCGGAGCGTCCCAGCGCCTCCACCGACACGGCTTCCACGACGAGCGCCTTGCCCGGCATGAGGAAGGAAAAGCGCCGGCGGTATGCCTGCTCGAACTGCGCCTGCAACGCGGCCCGGTCGCCATCCATCACGACGATCGCGGAGTCCGTGCCCTCGTAGCGCAGGTGCACGCGCCGCAGCACGTCGATACGATCTGCCGCTACGCCCTGCGCCGCCAGGCCGGCCCGCGCCGCGCCGGCCAGCGCATCGAGTTCGGCGGCCAACGCGTCGGGGCCGACGTCGTCCAGCCGGCGCTCGACGGCCCGTTCGCGCATCGCGCCCTGGTCCGCGAGACCCATGCCGTAGGCCGAGAGCACGCCCGCCAGCGAGTGGATGAACACCGTCTTCATGCCCAGCGCGTCCGCGACGAGGCAGGCGTGCTGCCCGCCCGCGCCGCCGAAACTGGTCAGCGCGTAATCCGTCACGTCGTGGCCGCGCTGCACGGAGATCTGCTTGATCGCGTTCGCCATATTGCCGACGGCGATGCGGATGAAGCCCTCCGCGACCGCTTCCGGCAACGGACGCGTCCCCGTCGCGCGCTCGACGTCGCCGGCCATCGCCTCGAAACCGGCACGCACGGCGTCCGCGTCGAGCGGCTGGTCGGCGCCGGGGCCGAACAGATGCGGGAAGTGCCGCGGCTGGATCTTGCCCAGCATGACGTTGCAGTCCGTGACGGCCAGCGGCCCGCCGCGGCGGTAGCTCGCCGGCCCCGGGTTCGCGCCCGCGCTGTCCGGCCCCACGCGGTAGCGGCTGCCGTCGAAGTGCAAGATCGAGCCGCCGCCGGCGGCGACGGTGTGGATGCTCATCATCGGGGCGCGCATCCGCACGCCGGCCACCTGCGTCTCGAACACGCGCTCGAATTCGCCCGCATAATGCGACACGTCGGTCGACGTGCCGCCCATGTCGAAGCCGATAATGCGCTCGAAGCCGACGAGACGGCTCGCGCGCACCATGCCGACGATGCCGCCGGCGGGGCCGGACAGGATGCTGTCCTTGCCCTGGAACGCGCGCGCATCGGCCAGGCCGCCGCTGGACTGCATGAACTGCAGGTTCACGCCCGGCAGCTCGGCCGCCACCTGGTCGACGTAGCGGCGCAGGATCGGCGACAGGTAGGCGTCGACGACCGTCGTGTCGCCTCGCGCCACGAGTTTCATCAGGGGGCTCGTCGCGTGCGACACGGACACCTGCGTAAAACCGATGGCGCGGGCGATGCGCGCGACGGCGTCCTCGTGCTGGTGGTAGCGATAGCCGTGCATGAACACGATGGCAAGCGCGCGGATACCGGTGTCATAGGCGGCCTGCAGGCCGCGCCGCGCGGCTGCCTCGTCCAGCGGCACGACGACGTCGCCGTGCGCGCCGATGCGTTCGTCGATCTCCACCACGTGCCCGTAGAGCAGCTCGGGCAGCACGATGTGGCGGTCGAACAGGCGCGGGCGGTTCTGGTAGGCGATCCGTAACGCGTCACGAAAACCCCGCGTGATCGCGAGCGCGGTCGGCTCGCCCTTGCGTTCCAGCAGCGCATTGGTCGCGACCGTCGTGCCCATCTTGACGGCGTCCACCTGCCCCGCCGGGATCGGCGCGCCGGGCGCGAGGCCCAGCAGGTGGCGGATGCCGGCCACCGCGGCGTCCCGGTACTGCTCCGGATTTTCCGACAGCAGCTTGTGCGTGACGAGGCTGCCGTCGGGCCGGCGCGCCACGATGTCCGTGAAGGTGCCGCCGCGGTCGATCCAGAACTGCCAATCCATCGTGTGTTCCTGCAAAGTCGTTGAACGGCTATTGTAGTCGCGCGGCGCGCCGATTTTGGCGACAATGCAGTTTTCGCAACTCAGTTATCACAACCTCACGTGCCTGGAACCACCATGGACAATCCGCTCTACAGCGTCGCGCAGATCCGCGCCATCGAACAGGCCGCGCAGTCGCAACTGCCGCCCGGCAGCCTGATGCGTCGCGCCGGCGAGGCCGCAGCGACGTATGCGCTCGAAGTGCTGGGCGGCCTGCCGACGGGCCGCATCCTCGTGCTGGCCGGTCCAGGCAACAACGGTGGCGACGCCCTGGAAGTGGCCGCGAACCTGGCCAACTTCGGCGCCAACGTGGACGTGGTCCACCTCGCCGGCACGGCACCCTCGCCCGAAACGCAGCATGCGCTCGCGCGCGCACAGGCGAGCCGGGCGCGCTTCGTGGGCGACTTCGCGGACTGCCACGCCTGCTGCCTCGTCGTGGATGGCCTGTTCGGCATCGGCCTCGCACGCCCGCTCGCAGGCCAGGCGCGCGCGCTCGTGGAGCGGACGCACGGCATGACGTGCCCCGTGCTCGCGCTGGACGTGCCGAGCGGCCTCGATGCGGACACGGGCAGCGTCATCGGCCCGGACGGCGTGGCCGTGCGCGCCACGCACACGATCACCTTCCTCGGCGACAAACCCGGCCTGCACACGGGCGACGGCTGCGACCACGCGGGGCGCGTCCACGTCAACCGGCTCGGCGCGGACGGCGTGCATGCGCAAGCCGCGCACGCGCGCCTGAATACGCCCGCCCTGTTCGCGCACTGCCTCACGCCGCGCCGCAACAATTCGCACAAGGGCACGTATGGCGACGTCGCCGTGCTGGGCGGCGCGCGCGGCATGGCCGGTGCCGGGATCCTCGCGGCGCGCGCCGCGCTGTATGCGGGCGCGGGCCGCGTATTCGTGGCAGCCGTCGATCCCGGCCCGGGACTCGATCCGCTGCAACCGGAAATCATGTTCCGCGACGCGATGGGCTTCTCGTTCGACGGCCGCACCGTCGTCGCGGGCCCCGGCATGGGCGATTCCGCCGGCGCCACGCACCTGCTGTCCAAGGTCATCGACGGCACCGGGCCGCTGGTGGTCGACGCCGATGCGCTGAACCTGTGCGCGGCCAGCCCGGACCTCGCGGCACGCCTGGCCGCGCACGACGGCGAGGTCGTCGTCACGCCGCATCCGCTGGAGGCCGCGCGCCTGCTGGGCGTGACAGCCGCCATCGTGCAGGCCGACCGGCTGGAGAATGCGCGCGAACTGGCGCAGCGGCTGAATGCCGTCGTCGTGCTGAAGGGGGCCGGCAGCGTCATCGCGCGGCCGGACGGCGAGGTGGCGCTGAATGCGACTGGCAACCCGGGCCTCGCCACGGGCGGCACGGGCGACGTGCTGGCCGGCCTCGCCGGCACCCTGCTGGGCCAGGGATGGCCCGCGTGGGAAGCGGCGCTGGCCGCGACGTGGCTGCACGGCGCGGCCGCCGACCGGCTGGTCGCGGGCGGCATCGGCCCCATCGGCCTCACGGCGGGCGAGCTGCCGCGCGCGATCCGCGCCGAACTGAATGCGCTCGTCGCGGACGCGGCGCTGGCCTGAAGGGTTTTATACGGCCAGGCGGCCCGCGGCGATCGTCAGGGTGCGGCCGCAGCGCGCGGCCATGGCGGGATCGTGGGTGACGAGCACCAGCGTGGAACCGCGCTCGCGATTCAGCTCGAACATCAGCTGGATCACCGCCTCGCCGGTGGCGGCGTCGAGGCTGCCCGTGGGCTCGTCCGCGAACAGCAGCGGGGGTTCGGTGACGAAGGCCCGGGCCAGCGCCACGCGCTGCTGCTCGCCGCCCGACAGATACTTCGGATAGTGACGCAGGCGGCTCGACAGGCCCACGCGGCCCAGCATCGCCTCGGCTTTTGCGCGCGCGTCCGCATCGCCCCGCAATTCCAGCGGCAGCATCACGTTTTCCACCGCATTCAGGTGCGCGAGCAGCTGGAACGACTGGAACACGAAGCCCAGTTTCGCCTTGCGGAACGCGGCGCGGCCATCCTCGTCGAGGGCGAAGATATCCGTACCGTCGAGCAGGACCTTGCCGGACGACGGCGCATCGAGGCCGGCCAGCAGGCCCAGCAAGGTGGACTTGCCGGAGCCCGAGGCGCCGACGAGGGCAAGCGTCTCGGCCGGTTGCACGGTAAAATCCACCTCGTGCAGGATGGTGAGCTCGCCGCTGGCATCCGCCACGCGCTTGGACAGGCCGCGGACCTCGATGGCCGGTGTTGTCGTTCCATTTACATCTGCACTGCCTTTTGACGCCTCGGGAATATCACGCATGCTTGCTTTACTCAGGAAATGGACGATCGCTGCCGTCGCGGTTCTCGGAATGACCGCGGCGGGGAGTGCCTATTCTGCCCCAAAAACCGTGCTCGTGGTGGGCGACAGCCTGTCGGCCGAATACGGCCTCACGCGCGGCACCGGCTGGGTCGCCCTGCTGGAGCAGCGCATGAAGGCGCAAAAGATCGATGCCCGCATCGTCAACGCCAGCATCAGCGGCGAGACGACGAGCGGCGGCCGCACCCGCCTGCCCGCGCTGCTGCAACAGCACAAGCCGGACGTCGTCGTGCTGGAACTGGGCGCGAACGACGGCCTGCGCGGCCTGCCCGTACCGGCCGCCGCGGAGAACCTGCGCACGATGATCCAGCTGTCGCAACAGAACAAGGCGAAGGTGCTGCTCGTCGGCATGCGCATACCGCCCAACTACGGCCGCGCCTACACGGAGCGCTTCGCCGGCATGTACAAGGATCTGGCGGGTACCTATAAAATCCCGCTGGTGCCGTTCATGCTGGACGGCGTCGCCCAGGACGCGGCGAACTTCCAGGCCGACCGCATGCACCCGCTCGCGACCGCCCACCCGACCATCCTCAACAACATCTGGCCGCAATTCGCGCCTCTCGTCAAACGATAATGAAATACCCCGCAGTCCTTGGCGTCGACGACGTCCTGCCCATCCTCGACCAGTTCGACACCATCATCGACGCGCGCAGCGAGTCCGAGTTCGCGCTCGACCGCATCCCGGGCGCCATCAACTGCCCGACCCTGGACGACGCGCAGCGCGTCCTCGTCGGCACCACGTACAAGCAGGTCGGCGCCTTCGAGGCGAAGAAGATCGGCGCGCCGCTCGTCGCGCAGAACATCGCACGCTACGTCGAGACGCTGTTCGCCGACAAGCCGAAGGAGTGGAAGCCGCTCGTGTATTGCTGGCGCGGCGGCAACCGCAGCGGCTCGATGGCCCTGATCTTCGCCAAGATCGGCTGGCCCGTCGTGCAGCTCGACGGCGGTTATAAGGCGTATCGCGCCTACGTCGCGGCCGCGCTGGAAAACCCGCCGGCGCTGGACTTCCGCGTCATCTGCGGCACGACGGGCAGCGGCAAGAGCCGGCTGCTCGAGACGCTGGAATCCGTCGGCGCACAGGTGCTCGACCTGGAACGCCTTGCAGCCCACCGGGGCTCCGTCCTGGGCCACCTGCCGGGCGAGCCGCAGCCGAGCCAGAAGATGTTCGAGACGCGCATCTGGGACAAGCTGCGCCGCTTCGATCCTGCGCAACCCGTGTTCGTCGAATCGGAGAGCAAGAAGGTGGGCAATCTGCGCGTGCCGGAAGTGGTCATGGAACGCATGCGCGCCTCGCCGTGCATCGCCCTGCAGCTGGACCGTCCGCTGCGCGTGCAGTTGCTGATGGAGGACTATCACCATTTCTGCGCCGACCCGGGCGCGCTGAACGCGCAGCTGGACCATCTGGTGCAGCTGCACGGCCGCGCGCGCATCGGAACGTGGCAGGAGATGGCCAATACGGGGCATATGCCGGCGCTCGTGGACCAGCTGCTGGTCGAGCACTACGATCCCGCCTACCTGCGCTCGATCGACCGGAACTTCGTGCAGTACCCGAAGGCGGAGACGCTGACCTTGCCGGGCATCTCGAAGGACGACTTCATCGCGGCCGCGCGGCATCTCCACGCGTAGGACTTGCACGCCTCTTGCGGCGTGTTCCTTTCCTTAACCGCATAAGTGAGGACCGCGTTGTGCCCGGGCCAGATGACCGCATCGGCCGGACAGGCCGCCATCCTCGGCGACATCTTCGGCCTGACGGACGAAGATTGCACATGGCTGCAGGTGGTGCCCTACAAGGGCTCGCTGCCGACCGGCATCATGAGCGCCATCGACTTCAGCATGGACATCGTGCGGCAGCCCGATCCGAAAGGCGACCGCGTCAACGTTGTGTTATCGGGCAAGTTCCTACCGTACAAGCAGTACTGAGCTACTCTTTCGCCAGATAGCCCTGCGCGGCGGCCTTGTCCTGGTCCTGGAACACGGCCATCGCCGTCGTCATGCGGCGGAAGCCGTAGCGCGCATAGAACGCCTCCTTGCCGGGCACCGAATACAGGATGATTTTCGCGTGCCCGCGCGACAGCTCGACCAGGTGCGAGATCAGTGCGTCGCCCAGGCCGCGTCCCTGGTGGCTCGGCAGGATAGCCACGTCGCAAATATAGGAACAATCCATGCCGTCGGCCAGCGCGCGCCCCGCGGCGACCAGCACGCCGTCCTCGTAGCCGAAGCGGCGGAACATGCTGTTGCTGAACACCGTTTTCAGGCGCTCCGGCGACTTGTTGCCGAGCGGCGCCTTGCGGTACAGCTCGGAGAGTTCGTTCCAGTCGACGGTGTCGAGCGCATCGGTCCAGGTCACGGTCATGAAGTTCTCCTTGTGTTGTCGATCGAACCACGATTCTAACGGTGCCGAAAAGAAAAAGCCCGGTCCGCTCGCGCGGCCGGGCTTTTGTGTGACGCGGCCCGATTTATTCGGACTTCGCGCCGAGATCGGCAGGCTTGACGTTGATCTTCGCCTTCGCCTTGTGCTTCAGCGCTTCGACGAAACCATAGGTCTCGGCATTGCCGACGGCGCGGCCGATCTGTTCCGCTTCCTGCTTGCGGCGCGCCACGTCCGGCTGGGCCGGCTGGCTGACCTTGGCGATGCGGTACACGCCATAGCCCACGCCCGGGATGTCGACGCCGACATAGGCCGGCAGCTTGCTCGTATCCGCCTTCAGCACGGCGAGCGCGGCCGTTTCGTTGATCGTCGGCTGCTTCGTGCGCGACACGATCTTCGTCTCGCCGAAACCGGCGGCGTCGCCCGACGCCCTGGCGGCGGCCAGTTTCGCTTCGCCGGCCTGGCGTGCCAGCTTGGCCGCTTCTTCCTGCGTGACACGCTGGCGGATGGCGGCTTCGACGTCGGCCAGCGGACGCTTGGTCGCCGGCTTGAATTCGACGACGCGGCCCGCGACCAGCGTGCCCGGCGCCACTTCGACGGCGTCCGTGTTGCGCTTGTTCTTGACGGCGTCGTTCGAGAAGATCGCTTCCAGGAACTTGGGGTTATTGACCGGCGACGGGCCCAGGGCCGGGTTCGGCGCACGGGTCAGGCCTTCGGCGGTCTGGATGGTCAGGCCCAGCTTGTCGGCGACCGGCTTCAGGCTGTCCGCCTGCTCGTACACGGTGTTGCGGAACGTCTCTGCCAGTTCCGTGTATTTCGCCGACATCTTCGCTTTCTTGAGGTCGGCCAGGATCTCGGGCTTCGCTTCGTCCAGCGACTTCTGGGTTTCCGGCACGATCTTCGTGATCTTGATGATGTGGTAGCCGAATTCCGAACGGACGAGGCCGCTGACCTCGCCTTCCTTCAGGCCGTAGATCGCATCTTCGACGGGCTTGACGAACACGCCCTTCTGCACGACGCCCAGGTCGCCGCCCAGCTCGGCCGAGCCCGGGTCCTGCGATTGTGCCTTGGCGATCTTCGCGAAGTCGTTCGGATTCTTGCGCACTTCATCCAGGGCAGCCTGCGCCTTGGCCTTCGCGGCGGCGTCCTCGGCGGCCGAGGCACCCTTCTTCACGTTGATCAGGATGTGGCTGGCGGTACGCTGTTCCGGCGTGGTGAAGCGCGCCTTGTTCTTGTTGTACGCGTCGGCGATGTCGGCGTCGGACACGTTGACCTGCTTCTCGACGGCGGATGCGTCGAACACGACGTACTCGGCCTTGACCGATTCCGGCACCTGGAACAGGGTCGCATTCTTGTCGTAATACGCCTTGATCATGTCGTCCGTGACCTTGACCTGCGAAACGTAGTTCGCGGCCGGGAACAGCTGTTCCTGCACCTCGCGCTCTTCGTCGTTGATGTCCGACAAGCGGTTGGCGACGGTGCGCGGCGCGAATGCCGTCTGCTGCACGGAACCGACGAGCTGCTGCACGGCCAGGTCGTGGCGCATGCGCTGGTCGAACATCTCCGGCGTCATGCCCTGCGCGGCCAGCGCGGCCTTGTAGCGGTCCATGTCGAACGTGCCGTCTTCCTTGCGGAACGCCTGGATCTCGAGGATGGCCTTCTGCAGCGCGGCGTCGCTCACCGTCAGGTGGTTGCGGATGATCTCGGCGTTGATCGCGCGCTCGGCGACGAGGCGGTCGAGCACGGCCTGTTTCGCTTCCGGCGTGTCGAACAGTTTCTGGTCGAACTGCTCGCCCATCATCTGGCGGGCCTGGTCCAGCTGGCGGCGCTGGGCGGCTTCCCACTCCTGCTGGGTGATCTTTTTCCCGTCCACGGTCGCCACACCATCGTTGCTGCCGCGTTCGTTGTAGCTGCTTACCCCCACCAGGACGAACGACGGCAGGATCAGCAGCAACAGCAGGAACTGCATCAGGCGCTGGTGAGTACGGATAAATTCAAACATGGTCAGCCATTCAAGGTTGAAAATGCGTTATCGAAAAACTTAAAAAAAAAGGCGAACCTAGGTTCGCCTCTTTTTCAGTATCTGGCGGAGCGGACGGGGCTCGAACCCGCGACCCCCGGCGTGACAGGCCGGTATTCTAACCAACTGAACTACCGCTCCAGATTCTTTTGCATTTCGGTGGCGGAGCGGACGGGGCTCGAACCCGCGACCCCCGGCGTGACAGGCCGGTATTCTAACCAACTGAACTACCGCTCCACGAAATACTGGGTACTACTCGACTGACTGGAATCCAGCAGCGTCCTGCTGCGTGTCAGCGCAGCGGAGGCATTAGTTTACTGCATCTTTCAGTGCTTTACCAGCCTTAAATTTCGGGACCTTGGCCGCCTTGATCTTGATGGCTTCCTTCGTGCGCGGATCGCGGCCGGTGCGCGCGGCGCGCTCGCCGACGGTGAACGTGCCGAAGCCGACCAGCGTGACGCTGTCGTTGTTCTTCAGCGTGGTGGTCACAGCGTCGATCATGGCATCGAGGGCGCGCGCCGCAGAAGCTTTGGTCAGGTCCGCGGACTTCGCGATTTCTTCGATCAGTTCAGTTTTGTTCACTTTCTTCCCTCGTTGTACGTTCTGGACACGGCATGCACGACAGGGGTCTGATTGACCGTCGGCAAAAACCGCAAGGGCGTATTAAACAAGCCGACAATGCGTTGTGTCAAGTAACGCACGAGCAACAGATAGCAATAAAAAACGGCACCCGAAGGTGCCGTTTTTACGCGCAGCAAGAAGGCTTAGTGCTTGACGACGCCGCCCTGGCCGTCGGTCGTGGCGGTCGCCACCGACGACGACGCCACTGCGGGCACGTCGACGATCGCCTCCGGCTGGCGTTCCAGTGCCACTTCCAGCACCTTCTCGATCCAGCGCACCGGCACGATCTCGAGCTTGTTCTTGACGTTGTCAGGAATGTCCGCGAGATCCTTCACGTTCTGCTCTGGGATCAGCACGGTCTTGATGCCGCCGCGCTGGGCCGCCAGCAGTTTTTCCTTCAGGCCGCCGATCGGCAGGACTTCGCCGCGCAGCGTGATCTCGCCCGTCATCGCCACGTCGGCGCGGACCGGAATGCCCGTGAATACCGAGACCAGCGCCGTCGTCATCGCGATACCGGCGGACGGACCGTCCTTCGGCGTCGCGCCTTCCGGCACGTGGATGTGGATGTCGGTCTTCTCGAACACCTCGCCCTTGATGCCCAGGCGCGATGCACGGCTGCGCACGACGGTGCGGGCGGCCTCGATCGATTCCTTCATCACGTCGCCCAGCGTACCGGTGCGGATCACGGCGCCCTTGCCCGGCACCTGCACGGCTTCGATCGTCAGCAGGTCGCCGCCGACTTCCGTCCAGGCGAGGCCCACGACCTGGCCGATCTGGTTTTCCTTCTCGGCCACGCCGAAGTCGTAGCGGCGGACACCCAGGAATTTATCCAGGTTCTTCGACGACACGATCACGCGCTTGTTGTCCTTCTTGAGCAGCAGCATCTTGACGACCTTGCGGCAGATCTTCGAGATTTCGCGCTCGAGCGAACGCACACCGGCTTCCCGGGTGTAGTAGCGGATGATGTCGCGGATCGCGGCTTCGTCGACCTTGATCTCTTCGTCCTTCAGGCCGTTCGCCTTGATCTGCTTAGGCAGCAGGTAGCGCTGCGCGATGCTCGTCTTTTCATCCTCGGTGTAACCCGACAGGCGGATCACTTCCATACGGTCCAGCAGGGCCGGCGGGATGTTGAACGAGTTCGACGTCGCCACGAACATCACGTCCGACAGGTCGAAGTCCACCTCGACGTAGTGGTCCGAGAACGTGTGGTTCTGCGCCGGATCCAGCACTTCGAGCAGGGCCGAGGACGGGTCGCCGCGGAAGTCCGCGCCCATCTTGTCGATCTCGTCCAGCAGGAACAGCGGGTTGCGCACGCCGACCTTCGCCAGCGACTGCAGCACCTTGCCCGGCATCGAGCCGATGTAGGTACGGCGGTGACCGCGGATCTCGGCCTCGTCGCGCACGCCGCCCAGCGCCATGCGGACGTACTTGCGGTTCGTCGCCCGGGCGATCGATTCGCCCAGCGACGTCTTGCCGACGCCCGGAGGACCGACGAAGCACAGGATCGGCGCCTTCAGCTTGTCGACGCGCTGTTGCACCGCGAGGTATTCGAGGATGCGTTCCTTGATCTTGTCGAGACCGTAGTGATCGGCTTCCAGGACTTCCTGGGCCTTTTCCAGGTCGATCGTGACCTTGGATTTCTTTTTCCACGGCAGCGACACGAGCGTGTCGATGTAATTGCGCACGACGGTGGCTTCGGCCGACATCGGCGACATCAGCTTGAGCTTCTTGATCTCGGCCTGGGCTTTTTCCAGGGCTTCCTTCGGCATCTTGGCGGCGATGACTTTCTTTTCGAGTTCCTCGATGTCGGCGCCCTCTTCGCCTTCGCCCAGTTCCTTCTGGATCGCCTTGACCTGTTCGTTCAGGTAATACTCGCGCTGCGATTTTTCCATCTGGCGCTTGACGCGGCCGCGGATGCGCTTTTCGACCTGCAGGATGTCGAGCTCGCCTTCCAGCTGGCCGAGCAGGTGCTCCAGGCGCTTGGCGACGTTGAAGATCTCCAGGATGACCTGTTTCTGCTCGAGTTTCAGCGGCAGGTGGGCGGCGACGGTATCGGCCAGGCGGCCGGCGTCGTCGATACCGGCCAGCGATGCCAGGATTTCGGGCGGAATCTTCTTGTTCAGTTTGACGTACTGGTCGAACTGCTGGACGATCGCGCGGCGCATTGCCTCGACTTCGGAGTCGTCGCCGATTTCCGAATTGATCGGGGTCAAATCAGCGATGAAATGGCTCGGCGCGTCGTTGATGTGATTGATACGGGCACGCTGCGCGCCTTCGACCAGCACCTTCACGGTGCCGTCCGGCAGCTTCAGCATTTGCAGAATATTGGCCACGCAGCCGATCTCGTAGATGTCTGCGGCGGAGGGTTCGTCCTTGGCAGCGGCCTTTTGGGCTGCGAGCATGATGCTCTTACCCTGTTCCATGGCAGCCTCGAGCGCCTTGATGGATTTCGGGCGGCCAACGAACAGCGGTATCACCATATGCGGGAACACCACCACGTCGCGCAGGGGCAACAGGGGCAGCGTCATTTGCTCGGTCAATTTGGAAGTTGTCATGGCATACCTTATAGAAAGCGTGTAGACGATGTGGGAGCACACCTTCGAAACACAAGACCGGCTGGGAAATATTTTCTACAAGTAAAAAAGCTTTAACTTGATACGAATAATAGCCGTTTCTACAAAAGTCTTGAATTCAAATAAAAAAGCCACTTCACAGCATCGGCCGCGAGTGGCTTTTCGATTGAAGCCGTCTTTTGTTGAGATTGATTGTACCGTCTCAACTCAGCGATTCAATACCTTTGTTGTGTTTGCGCCCGGAAATTTTTCAGTTTTCGCCCGCAGCCTTCGGCGATTCGCTGTAAATCAGCAAAGGTTTCGCGCCATTCGTGATCGTATTTTCATCGATAACGACTTTCACGACATTTTGCTGGCTCGGCAATTCATACATCACGTCGAGCAGAGCGTGTTCCAGGATCGAACGGAGGCCACGTGCGCCGGTCTTGCGCGCCAATGCCTTCTTGGCAATCGCGTGCAGGGCCGCCGGGCGGATTTCCAGTTCGGCGCCTTCCATATCCAGCAGTTTCGAATACTGCTTGATGAGGGCGTTCTTCGGCTCGACCAGGATCTGGATCAAAGCCTCTTCCGTGAGCTCGCTCAGGGTAGCTACGACCGGCAGACGGCCGACAAGTTCCGGGATCAGGCCAAACTTGATCAGGTCTTCCGGTTCCGCTTCCATCAGGATATCGCTGACGGAGCGCTGCGACTGGCTCTTGACGCTGGCCCCGAAGCCGATGCCGCTCTTTTCCGAACGGTTCTGGATGATCTTGTCCAGGCCATCGAATGCGCCGCCGCAGATGAACATGATGTTCGTCGTGTCGATCTGCACGAAATCCTGGTTCGGATGCTTGCGGCCGCCCTGCGGGGGCACCGATGCCATCGTGCCTTCGATCAGCTTCAGCAGCGCCTGCTGCACGCCCTCGCCCGACACGTCGCGGGTGATGGACGGGTTGTCGGACTTGCGCGAAATCTTGTCGATCTCGTCGATGTAGACGATGCCGCGCTGGGCCTTTTCGACTTCGTAGTTGCAGCTTTGCAGCAGCTTCTGGATGATGTTCTCGACGTCTTCGCCGACATAGCCGGCTTCCGTCAGCGTGGTCGCGTCGGCGATCACGAACGGCACGTTCAGCATGCGCGCCAGCGTCTGGGCCAGCAGGGTCTTGCCCGAGCCGGTGGGACCGACGAGCAGGATGTTGCTCTTGGCCAGCTCGACGTCGTCCTTCTTGCCCAGGTGCTTCAGGCGCTTGTAATGGTTGTAGACCGCCACCGACAGGATGCGCTTCGCCGTCTGCTGGCCGATGACATATTGATCGAGCAGTTCGGCGATCTCGTGCGGAGTCGGCAGGTCGGACTTGGCGCCCGCCACCGATTCGACGTTCGAGGTCTCGTCGCGGATGATGTCATTGCACAGGTCGATGCACTCGTCGCAGATGAAGACCGAAGGTCCTGCGATGAGCTTCTTGACCTCGTGCTGGCTCTTGCCGCAGAACGAGCAGTACAGGAGTTTTTCGCCGCTAGAGGATTTTTTGTCTGACATGGGGCAGGTTTCAGTTGAATTGCTATGAATATAACGCTAATACGAGGGCGCAACAAGTGCACACGACACCATGCTACCCGATTTGAAAACAAAACGCCCGAAGCGCTGTCGCGTCCGGGCGTATTTGAGCAACAGTTGTCGAGTGCACCACGCGATCTCGAAAACCGCGCGGTTTAACCTCAGCCGCGGTTCGTCAGAACCTTGTCGATGAGGCCATATTCCACGGCCTCTTCGCTCGACATGAAACGGTCGCGATCGGTATCCTTGTGGATCTGTTCGATCGTCTGGCCGGTGTTGTCCGCCATGATGCGGGCCAGGCGTTCGCGCAGGTACAGGATTTCCTTGGCCTGGATCTCGATGTCCGACGCCATGCCCTGCGAGCCACCGGACGGCTGGTGGATCATGACACGGGAGTTCGGCAGCGAGAAGCGCTTGCCCTTGGCGCCGGCGGCCAGCAGGAACGCGCCCATCGAGGCGGCCAGGCCGGTGCACAGCGTCGACACGTCGGGCTTGATGAAGTTCATCGTGTCGAAGATGGCGAGGCCGGCCGACACGGAACCACCCGGCGAGTTGATGTACAGCGAGATGTCCTTGTCCGGATTCTCGCTCTCCAGGAACAGCAACTGGGCCACGATGAGGTTGGCCATCTGGTCGTTGACAGGACCGACCAGGAAAATCACGCGTTCCTTCAGCAGGCGCGAGTAGATGTCGTAGGCGCGCTCGCCGCGGCCGCTCTGCTCGATCACCATCGGCACGAGGCCGAGGGCTTGGGTATCCAATGCCGGATTACGATTCATACCTGTCAATTCCTTTCGAAGAGTTACGAAGCCGCACTATCGCAGATTTCTCATGAGAATGTCGTACGGCTTCATCAAGGAGTTACGCCTGAGCGACGCTTCCCATCAGCTCGTCAAAGGCGATGTCCTTGGTCGTCACCTTTGCCTTGCCGAGCACATAGTTAACGACGTTTTCTTCCAATACAAGAGCTTCCACTTCGCCCAGGCGGCGACGGTCGCTGTAGTAGTACTTCAGGACTTCCTTCGGATCTTCGTAGCTCTGCGAGAAGTCTTCGATCTGGGCCTTCACCTGCTCTTGGGTTGCTTGCAGGTTGTTTTCCTGGACCAGTTGCGACAGGATCAGGCCCAGGCGCACGCGGCGCTCGGCCTTGGTGGCGAACAGGTCGGCCGGGAACGGCAGGCTCTGCACGTCCATGCCGCGCTGGGCCATGTCCTGGCGGGTCTGCTCGGCCAGGCGCTGCGAATCCTGCTCGATCATGACCTTCGGCACGTCCATTTCGGTGTGCTTGACCAGCGCGTCCATCACGGCTTCCTTGTTGCGGGCCTTGATGCGGGCGTTGACTTCACGCTCCAGGTTGACCTTGATGTCTTCGCGCATCTTGTCGATGCTGCCGTCTTCGATGCCCAGCGACTTGGCGAACTCGGCGTCGACTTCCGGCAGGTGCGCCCATTCCAGCTTCTTCAGCGTGATGGTGAACTCGGCGGTTTTACCGGCCACGTCCTTGCCATGGTAGTCTTCCGGGAACGCCAGCGGGAAGGTCTTCGATTCGCCCACTTTCAGGCCGACGGTCGCGGCTTCGAATTCCGGCAGCATGCGGCCTTCGCCCAGCACGAATGCATAGTCTTCCGCCTTACCGCCCGGGAATTCGACGCCGTCGATGACGCCGACGAAGTCGACGGTCACGCGGTCGCCGTTCGCTGCGACCGGCTCGCCGCCATCGCCATGCTCACCGGCTTCGCCCTTGGTGTGGAAGTGGACGCGCTGCTTGCGCAGGATGTCGATGGTCTTGTCGATTTCGGCGTCGGTCACGTCGGTCTTGACGGTCTCGATCTCGATCCCTTCCAGGCCCGGCAGTGCGACTTCCGGATAGACTTCGAAGGTCGCGTCGAAGGCCAGCATGCCTTCCGGTGCGTCCTGCTTCGGCTCGATTTTCGGCATGCCGGCAACGCGCAGCTGGGCTTCGTTGGCGGCGTCGTTGAAGGCCTGGCCAACTTTGTCGTTCAGCACGTCGGATTCGATCTGGTAGCCGTACTGGGCCGCCACCATCTTCAGCGGCACCTTGCCCGGACGGAAGCCCGGAGCACGTGCGGTCTTGGCCTGCTTCTTGAGGCGCTTTTCAACTTCCGTACGTACGTCGCTCAGCGGAAAAGAGAGAGTCAAGCGACGCTCGAGTTTACCCAGGTTTTCGACTGCAGTTGCCATTGTAAAAATCGTCCAAAAAAATAATTGTTCGTGGTGCGAGGAAGGGGACTCGAACCCCTACACCATTGCTGGCGTCAGGACCTAAACCTGGTGCGTCTACCAATTTCGCCATCCTCGCGCAGGATTGCTGATCTTGCCACAAAAACAAAGGGCGCCCGACAATGAAACCGGCCGCCCTGAATCCAATGTCTAGGGGCTACAACTTCAACCCGATATTTTACTGGATTTTCTGACACCATTGGGCAGATTTTAAATCGTAGTAAATCGCCCGATATTTCAAGGATTTACGACCGCCTCCCGTGCGCGCACCGGCCGTTTTACACGGAACCACGCCGCATACAGCGCCGGCAGGAACAGCAGGGTCAGCGCGGTGGCGACCAATAGTCCGCCCATGATCGCAATGGCCATCGGCCCCCAGAACACGGAGCGCGACAGCGGAATCATCGCCAGCGCCGCCGCGGCGGCCGTCAGCAGGATCGGCCGGCAGCGCCGCACGGCGCTTTCCACGATCGCTTCCCACGCGGGGTGCCCCGCCGCGATGTCCTTTTCGATCTGGTCGACGAGGATGACGGAATTGCGCACCACCATGCCGAACAGCGCGATCACGCCGAGGTTCGCGACGAAGCCGAACGGCGCGCGGAACAGCAGCAGCCCCATCGCGGCACCCGCGATCCCCAGCGGCCCCGTGAGGAACACCATCACGGACCGCGAGAAGCTGTGCAGCTGCAGCATCAGCAGGGTGAACACGATGAACAGCACGAGCGGCACGTTCGCCGAGATCGACTCTTCCGCCTGCGAGCTGTTGGCGGCCGCGCCTTCCAGCTTGATGCGGTAGCCGGCCGGCAGCTTCGCGCGCAGCACGTCCAGCTTCGCGTTGACCTGGTCGGACACGGTCGGGCCCTGCACGCCTTCGACGACGTCCGACTGGACCATGATCGCCCACTCGCGCCCGTAGCGCCACACGACCCCCGGCTCCCATACGAATTCGATGCGCGCCAGCTGCGCCAGCGGCACGGCCTTGCCGGACGGCGTCGGCACGTTCGTGCTGGCGAGGACGGACATGTTCGAGCGCTCGTCCAGCGGCTGGCGCACGACGATGTCGATCAGGCGGTTACTTTCGCGGAACTGGCCCACCGTCGTCCCCGACAGGAGTGTCGCGATCGTGCGGCGCACGGTCTGCGACGTGACGCCGAGCGCCCGCATCTTGTCCTGGTCCAGCTCCAGCCGCAGCACCTTCACGGACTCGTTCCAGTTGTCGTTCACGCCCACCGTGTTCGGGTTGGCAATCATGATCTCCCTGACCTGGTCGGCGACCTTGCGTACGACGCCGATGTCCGGCCCCATCACCTGGAACTGCACGGGATACGGGACCGGCGGCCCGTTCGGCAACAGTTTTACCCTGCCGCGCACTTCGGGGAAGTCGGACTTGAACCTGTCTTCGATCTTGCGCTTCAGGGCATCGCGCTGGTGCACGTTCTTCGGCAGCACGACGAATTGCGACACGTTCGACGCCGGGAAGATCTGGTCGAGCGGCAGGTAGAAGCGCGGGCTGCCCGTGCCGATGTACGAGGTCACGCTGTCCGTCTCCGGCTGCGCGCGCGCAAAGGCTTCGAATTTCTTTGCCAGCGCCTCGTTGACGGCGAAGCTCGTGCCTTCCGGCGCCCACATCTCGACCATCAGTTCGGGGCGGCTCGAGTCCGGGAAGAACTGCTTCTCGATGAACCTGAAGCCGAACACGCCGAGGAAGAACACGGCCAGCGACAGCGCGATCGTCGTCTTGCGCCATTCCACGCAGCGGTCGACGAGACGGCGGAAGCGCTGGTACATGGGCGTGTCGAACACGTCGTGGTGCCCGTCGCCATGCGGCTTCACCTTCAGGAGCAGGAAGCCGATATACGGCGTGAACGTGACGGCGACGACCCACGACACGAGCAGCGCGATCGCGTTCACGGAAAACATCGAGAACGTGTACTCGCCGGCCGCCGATTTCGCGAGGCCGATCGGCAGGAAGCCCGCCGCCGTGATCAGGGTCCCCGTGAGCATGGGGAAGGCCGTCGACGTGTACGCGAACGTGGCCGCGTCGAAGCGCGACATGCCCTCCTCCATTTTCCGCACCATCATTTCGACGGCGATGATGGCGTCGTCCACGAGCAGGCCCAGCGCGATGATCAGCGCGCCCAGCGAGATCTTGTGCAGCGAAATGTCGAATACGCGCATGAACAGGAACGTGATCGCCAGCACGAGCGGGATCGTCAGCGCCACGACGAGGCCCGGGCGCACGTCCAGCCGCAGCTTCGGCTTGCGATGGAGGCCCAGCGCGACGAACGACACGACCAGCACGACGACGACGGCCTCGATGAGGCTGTGCATGAATTCGCTGACGGACGCCGTGACGGCCGCGGGCTGGTTCGACACGCGCTCCAGTTCGATACCCACGGGGAGCTGGCGCCGGACGCGTTCCACGGTCTGCTCCAGGCCCTTGCCCATCTCGATGATATTCCCGCCCTTCTCCATCGACACGCCCAGGCCGATCACTTCCCTGCCGTTGAAGCGCATCTTGTCGTGCGGCGGATCCTCGTACGCGCGCTGCACGGTGGCGAAGTCGCCGAGGCGGAACGTCGTGTTCCCCGCGCGCAGGCTCAGGTCCTCGAGCTGCTTGACGGTCTTCAGGCCGCCCGTCACGCGCACCTGCAGGTTTTCCAGCGGCGTCACGAGCACGCCGGCCGATTCGATGCCGTTCTGCGTGGCGATCTGGTTCACGATCTGCTCGAACGGGATGCCCAGCTGCGCAAACTTCTGCTGCGAAAACAGGATGTTCACTTTTTCCTGCTGCACGCCGAACTGCTCGACCTTCGAGACGAGCGGCACGGCGAGCAGCTGCTGGCGCACGAAATCGGCGTAGTCGCGCATCTCGGCATACGTAAAACCGTCGCCGGACAGCGCGAAGATGGAGCCGTACGTGTCGCCGAACTCGTCGTTGAAGAACGGCCCGATCACGCCCGCCGGCAGCGTCCCCGCGATGTCGCCGATCTTCTTGCGCACCTGGTACCAGATGCCCTGCACGTCCGCCGGCGGCGTGGATTCCTTCAGCTCGATGATGATCGTCGTCTCGCCCGGCTTGGAAAAGCTGCGCAGCTTGTCGATGTGCGGCGTTTCCTGCAGCTTCTGTTCGAGCTTGTCGGCCACCTGCTGGGCCATCTGCACGGACGTGGCGCCGGGCCAGTACGCCGTCATGACCATCACGCGGAAGGTGAACGGCGGGTCTTCGTCCTGGCCGAGCTTGCCGTAGCTGAGGATGCCGCCGATGAGCAGCGCGGCGATCAGGTAGCGGGTCAGCGGGATGTGTTCCAGCGCCCAGCGCGACAGGTTGAAGCCCCTCATTTAGGCACTCCATTCGCTTCCGCCTCGGCATCGCCGCGGCGTGCGACGTCCGCCGTCAGCACTTTGACTTTCTGGCCCGGCTTGAGCAGGTGCACGCCTGCCGTGACGACCGTCTGGCCCGGCTTCACGCCGCCGGCCAGCACCACGTCGTTGCCGGACACGCCGCCCACCTGCACGGGCACGAGGCGCACGGCGCCGTTCTCGATCACCCAGACCGACGTCGCGCCCTTGTTCTGGTACAGCGCGGACAGCGGCACCCTGATCGCGGCGCCCTTGTCGGCGTGCGCCAGCTGGACGACGGCCGTCATGCCGAGGCGGATGTCGTCCTGCGCGGGGATGGCCACCTTCACGGTGTACGTCCGCGTGGCGGGATCGGCCACCGGTGCCACTTCGCGGATCTTGCCCGGAATGCTGCGGTCCGGGTCCGCCCACAGCCGGACTTTGACCTCGCTCACCTTGCGCAGTGAGTCGACCTGGTCTTCCGGCACGCCGATCACGACTTCCTTCTCGTCCGTCCGCGCCACGCGCACGACGGGGGTGCCGGCCTGCACGACCTGCCCCACTTCCGCGTCGATGCCCGTCACGACGCCGTCCGTATCGGACTCGAGGTTCGCGTAACCCGTCTGGTTGGCCTGCTCGCGCGACGCGGCGCGGGCCGCCTCCACGTTCGCCTGCGCCGAGCGCGACGCCGCGACTTTCTGGTCGAGCACCGCCTGGCTGACGAAGTTCTGGCTGCGCAGGTCCTGGTAGCGCTTCAGGTCCGCGCGCGCCAGGTCGTACGTCGTCTGCGCCGCGCGCAGGTTCGCCTGGGCCTGGGCCTGGCCGAGGCGCAGGTCCTGCGGGTCCAGCTGCATCAGCACCTGGCCGCGCTTGACGACCGTGCCCACGTCCACCTTGCGGGCGCTGATCTTGCCGCCGACGCGGAAGCCGAGGCGGGATTCGTAACGGGGCCGCACGTCGCCGGAGAATTCGGCGCTTGACCCCACCGTGCCCGTCGCGAGCGTGAGGGCACGCACGGGACGCACGTCTTCGGCGGGGGTTTCGTTGCGGGAGCAGCCTGCCAGCGATAGCGCGGCGAGGGCCAGGGTCAAAGGAAGGGCGAACGGAAAAGCACGCATTGGTTTCCTCATGGTGGCCCGGCCCGGATGGCGAGGCACTGTCGTGGATTTAACCTAGCAATTATAATCATGCAATTATCGCCAGTAAATGACTTTAGAGTCAGCAATCTACAGAGCCGCATGGCCGTCGACCATTACGAAAACTTCCCTGTCGCGTCGATCCTCCTCCCCCGCCGCCTCGTGCCCGCGGTGGAGGCGATCTATGCGTTCGCCCGCAGCGCCGACGACCTCGCCGACGAGGGCGACGCCACCCCGGCCGAGCGCCTGTCCGCCCTGCAGGCCTATGAGGCGGCGCTGGACGGGATCGCTGCCGGTGCGCCGCCCGACGATCCCATGTTCCGCCGCGTCGCCGCCGTGCTGGACGAATTCCGGCTGCCCATGCAGCCGTTGCGCAACCTGCTGTCGGCGTTCAAGCAGGACGTCGTCACGACCCGCTACCCGGATTTCCCGCACCTGCTGGATTATTGCCGGCGCTCCGCCGACCCGGTCGGGCGCCTGATGCTGGGACTGTACGGCGTCGACGATGCGGCCAGCCTGCGCGCGTCGGACGCCATCTGCACGTCGCTCCAGCTGATCAACTTCTGGCAGGACGTCGCCATCGACATCGCCAAGGGCCGCATCTATATCCCCCTGGACGACCTGGCCCGCTTCGGCGTGACGCAGGACGCCATCGAGGAGGGCCGCACGGGGCCCGCGTGGCGCGCGCTGATGCGCTTCGAGGTGGACCGCGCCCGGGCCCTGATGCTGGAAGGTGCGCCGCTCGCCACGCGCCTGCCGGGCCGCATCGGCTGGGAGTTGCGCATGGTCGTCCAGGGCGGCCTGCGCATCCTGGAAGCGATCGAACGCGTGGAGTACGACGTGTTCCGGCGGCGTCCGCGCCTGAAACGCCTGGACTGGATCACGGTAGGCTGGCGCGCCATACGTATGTAAGTGCCGCCATCGGCTAAGATAGCGGACTTGCGCCGCGCAATAACAATCTAAATATGTCCCCCGACGAATACTGCCAACAAAAGACCGCGCAAAGCGGCTCCAGCTTCTACTACAGCTTCCTGTTCCTGCCGCCCGAGCGGCGCAGGGCGATCACGGCGCTGTATGCGTTCTGCCGGGAAGTCGACGACACGGTCGACGAAGCGAGCGACCAGTCGGTCGCACGGATCAAGCTCGCCTGGTGGCGCAACGAGGTCACGCAGATGTATTCGGGTACGCCCACGCATCCCGTGATGCTGGCGTTGAAGCCGCATATCCAGCCGTACGACCTGAAACAGGAACACCTGCAAGCCATCATCGACGGCATGGAGATGGACCTCGACCAGTCGCGCTACCTCGATTACCCGAACCTGAAGAAATACTGCTGGCACGTGGCGGGGGTCGTCGGCATCCTGTCGGCCAGCATCTTCGGCGTGACGAATCCGCAGACGTTGAAGTACGCGGAGACTCTGGGCCTCGCGTTCCAGCTCACGAACATCATCCGCGACGTGGGCGAAGATGCGCGCAAGGGCCGCATCTACCTGCCGGTCAGCGAACTGCAGCAGTTCAACGTGACGGCGGCCGACCTGCTGAACGCGCGCCACAGCGAGAAGTTCGAAGCGCTGATGAAATTCCAGGCCGACCGCGCGCAAACGCTGTACGACGAGGCGTTCGCGCTGCTGCCGAAGGAAGACCGGCGCGCCCAGCGCCCGGGCCTCATGATGGCCGCCATCTACCGCACCCTGCTCGACGAGATCGAGCGCGACGGCTTCCACGTCCTCACCCAGAAGATCTCCCTCACGCCGCTGCGCAAGCTGTGGCTCGCGTGGAAGACGTATGTCCGCGGCTGACAAGCGGGTTGCCGTCGTCGGCGGCGGCTGGGCCGGCTGCGCAGCGGCCGTCGCGCTGCTGGACGCGGGCTGCGGCGTCACGCTGTTCGAAGCCGCGCGCACCCTGGGCGGCCGCGCCCGCGCCATCGAGACGAACGGGCGCCTGCTCGACAACGGCCAGCACATCATGCTGGGCGCCTATGCCGACACGTTGCGCCTGATGCGCTGCGTGGGCGTCGATCCGCGTGACGCCCTGCTTCGGCTGCCGCTGCAGATGCGCTACCCGCAAGGCGACGACGGCATGGACTTCGTCGCCCCGCGCCTGCCCGCGCCGCTGCACATGCTCGTCGCGCTGCTGCGCGCCCGTGGCCTGGACCGCGTCGACAAGCTGGCCCTCGCCCGCTTCACGACGACCGCCCGCTGGATGGGCTGGCAGCTCCACAACGATTGCAGCGTGGCGGAACTGCTCGTCCGCTACGACCAGACCGAACGCCTCATCCGCCTGATGTGGCGCCCGCTGTGCCTCGCGGCGCTGAACACGCCGCCGGAACGCGCGTCCGCGCAGGTGTTTTTGGCCGTGCTGCGCGACAGCCTCGGCGCGAAAAGGGCCGCCTCCGACATGCTGATCCCGCGCGTGCTGCTGGACGCCCTGTTCCCGCAAGCGGCGCGCCGCTACCTGGAACGCCGCGGCGCCACGGTCCACACGGGCCGCCGCATCGATGCGCTGGGCCCCGACGGCGGCACGTGGATCGTGCGCGCGGGCGCCGACGTGCAGACGTTCGATGCCGTCGTGCTGGCGGCCCCGCCCTGGCAGGCGGCTTCGCTGCTGCGGCCACTCGACGGCACCGCGGACGTCGTCGCCAGGCTCGATGCGCTGGACTACGAACCGATCGCCACCGTCTACCTGCAATACGAGGCCGGCGTCCGCCTGCCGCTGCCGTTCTGCGCACTGGTGGATGCGCCTGCCGACAACCGCTGGGGCCAGTTCGTATTCGACCGCGGCCAGCTCGATCCGGGCCAGGACGGTCTACTGGCCGTCGTGATCAGCGGCGCGGATCCGGCCGGCGACATCGGCCAGGAGGCGCTGGCGGCCGGCGTCGCCGCGCAACTGGCCGCCGCGTTCGCGCAGCCGGCGCTGGCGTCGCCGCAGTGGAGCCGCGTGATCACGGAAAAGCGCGCAACGTTCGCGTGTTCGCCCGCCCTCGACCGTCCCGCCAACGACATCGAGCTGCCCGGCCTCGCGCTGGCCGGCGACTATACGGCCTGCGACTATCCCGCCACGCTGGAGGCGGCCGTGCGCAGCGGGGTGGCCGCTGCGGCTGTCATTACAGGGAACAGGCGCTGATGCATGCCCGCCGATCATCCCGCCGGGGTGCGCCCTGCCCCGCGAAATCCGCAGCCTGTCGCACACCGGTGGCGCACGCCACCTCCGTTCCGTACAGTGTCAACATCGAAACGAGTGTTGGCGGAAATGCAAATGAACATCCATCTCGGCGTACGTACCCTTGCCCTGCTGGCCGTCGTGGCGGCCGCGACGATCATCCTCGTCCACCCGGGCGGCGCGGCCGATCCGGCGCTGAACGCCATGCTGTTGCTTGGCCGAAATTAATACCGCCCTGCCAGGAGTAACAATGGGCAAACTGGAATACCTCGAGGCGCTCAAGCGGGCCATGCTCGGCCTGCCGCCCGACGTCCAGGCCAGGACGTTGGCCTATTACGAGCAGCGCTTCGTCGACGGCATGGCCGCCGGACGTGGCGAGCCGGACGTGGCGCGCGAGCTCGACGATCCGACGAAGATCGCCATGACCCTGCGCGCGAGCGCCCACCTGAACGCATTCACCGAGAAGAAGAACCCGGCCAACGTGCTGCGCGTGGCCGTGTCCGCCGTCGGCCTGGCCATCTTCAACCTGTTCATGATCGTGCCGGCGATGGTCTACTCGGCGCTGCTGTTCGCCCTGTACGTCTGCGCGCTGACGTTCTACCTGGCCGGCATCGCGACGACAGCCAGCGGACTGGCCGGCGCCAACGAACTCGTACTGGACTGGCCGAGCCGCTTCGTCACCATCGACGACGACGGGCGCGGCCGCCAGATGCGCATCGAGATCGGCAGCCACGGCATCAACGTCACGGAGGAGCGCCCGGAGATCGCGGATCCCCTGCCGCCCGCCGAGGCCGACCGGAGCAGCCGTCTGGAACGTTCGCGCGCCGTACGCGGGGCCGAGGCGCTCGCGGACAGCACGGTGCGCATCAGCACGGAGATGGACGCGGAATCGCGCACGACGCAGACCCTGTTCGGGTTCGGCCTCGTACTGGGCGGGATCGCGCTGTTCCTGCTGTCGCTCGTGGTCACGCGCTATACCTTCATCGGCCTGAAGCGCTACCTGCAAATGAACCGTTCCCTGCTCAAGGGGGGCTGAGCCACCATGCGCGCGTTATTGAAAATCGGCTTCACCCTGCTCGTCATCGCCTTCCTGCTGATCGGCGTCTCGTACAGCATGCTGCGCGCCCACGGCACGAACGGTCCGTCCAACCCCGGCAGCCGCCTGCTCACGACCGAGCGCCGCGCGCTCGACCAGGCCGTTGCCAAGGTCGACCTGTCCGGCCCCGTCAACCTCACGCTGCGCCAGGGCCCCACGCCGTCGCTGGAAGTGCGGGGCGAGCAGCGCCTGCTGGCCAACATCGACACGACCGTCGACGGCGACATGCTGCACATCGGCCCGCGCGGCATCCTGCTGCGCCACCGCACGCCGATCGAGGTGACGGTCACCCTGCCGTCGCTGGAATCCCTGAGCGTCAACGGCAGCGGCGAACACACCGTGAGCGGCTTCGCGGGCGACCACCTCGACGTCGCGCTGGACGGTTCCGGCCGCATGCGCTTCAACGGCCGCTACCGCGAGATCATGGCTGCGATCCACGGCAGCGGCGACATGGAACTGACGGGCGGCACGAGCGACACGGTGGATGCCGCCGTCATCGGCAGCGGCCGCCTTACGCTGGTGGGTTCGACGCGCGCGCTGCACGCCGAGTTGCGCGGCTCCGGCGACCTGGATGCGCGCCACCTGCGCGCCGACGAGGTCGACCTCGCGCAACAGGGTTCCGGCGACAGCGCCGTGTATGCCCGCAAGCGCCTGCATGCGGACCTGACCGGCAGCGGCGAGGCGCGCGTCTTCGGCAATCCGGACGAACGCTCCGTCAGCCGCAACGGCAGCGCGACGGTCAGCTTCGACGACAAGCAGGATTGAGCAGCCAGTCCAGCGCCGCGCGCCCCGCCGCGCGCCCGCTGCCGAAGCACGCCGTCAGCAGATAGCCGCCCGTCGGCGCTTCCCAGTCGACCATCTCGCCCGCCACGAATACGCCCGGCAGGCCTCTCAGCATGGCGCCGTCGAGCGCGTCGAAGCGCACGCCGCCCGCGCTGCTGATCGCTTCATCGATCGGGCGCGGACGTTTCAGCACGAGCGGGAGGGCCTTCAACGCCCGCGCCACCTTCGCCGGGTCGGCGTAGTCGGCCTTGCCCAGGCACTCGTGCAGCAGGCCCGATTTCACGCCCTTGATGCCCAGGCGGCTTTGCAGATGGCTGGACATCGAACGCGTGCCGCGCGGGCGCGTCACCTCGTCCAGCACGCGCTGCGGGTCGTGGTCGGGCAGCAGGTCCAGCAGCACGGTCGCCTGGCCGTCCTGCACGATGCGGTCGCGGATGCCCGCCGACAGCGCGTACACGAGACTTCCCTCGACACCGGTTGCGGTGACGACGAACTGGCCCTTGCGGAACGCGCCGCCTTCGAGGGCCAGCGCGACGGTCGTCAGCGGCGCGCCGGCGTGACGCTCCGCGAAGTGATCCGACCAGTCGGCGTCGAAGCCGCAGTTGGCCGGCACGAGCGGCGCGACGTCCACGCCGCGCGCGGCCAGCAGGGGCACCCACGCGCCGTCGGACCCGAGCCGGGCCCAGCTCGCGCCGCCCAGCGCCAGCACGGTCGCGCTGCCTTGCGCGTCGACCGTCGTTTCGCCGTCGGGCGTCGCGAACACGAGGGCGCCGTCGCGCCAGCCGGTCCAGCGGTGACGCATGTGGTACGCGACGCCCGCCTCGCGCAGCCGGTGCAGCCATGCACGCAGCAGCGGCGCCGCCTTCATATCGGTCGGGAACACGCGGCCGGACGTCCCCACGAACGTGTCGACACCCAGCACGTGGATCCATTCCCGTAATTGCGCCGGCGGGAACGCATCGAGCCAGGGCTTCACGCGGTTCGCGCGGGCGCCGTAGCGACCGACGAACGCGTCATACGGTTCCGCATGCGTGATGTTCATGCCGCCCTTGCCGGCCAGGAGGAATTTGCGGCCGACGGATGGCATCGCGTCGTACAGGTCCACGCGCGCACCGCCCGCGGACAGCACCTCGGCCGCCATCAGGCCGGCGGGACCGCCGCCGATGACGATGGCGTGGGGACGGGATTCAGTGAGCTGGGACATGGCGGCAACAGGAGAAAACGGAGGCGAGCATTGTAGTCGAACGGGCGCCAAAAAAGGATGTAAAGGAAGCTTGACATCACCCCGGAGCCGTTCTACGATGTAAAGCATACTTTACATGAGGAGGTGTGCGATGCATGAGAAACGTGTCGGGCGGGCCTACCGCGGCGAATTGCTGACGGCCATCGCCGTGTATGTCGTGCTGCTGTTCGCGTCGATCCGGTACGGCCGGCCGCTGGACGACGGGCCGCTGCGCACCGTCGTCCTGCTGGCGCCGATGATCGGCTTCGCCATGATGATCCGGGCCATCGCGCGCCACGTCGCCCGCGTCGACGAGTACCAGCGGATGCGCCTCCTGGAAACCCTGGCGCTCGCGTTCGGGATCACCGGGGCCGTCACGTTCAGCTACGGCTTTCTCGAGACGGCCGGCTTCCCGAAGCTGTCGATGTTCAGCGTGTGGATGGTCATGGGCGTCAGCTGGGGTGTCGCGAGCACCATCCTGGCACTGCGCGCCCGCCGGGCCCTCGAATCATGAAGAACGCGATCCGCGACCTGCGCGGGGCACGCGGCTGGAGCCAGGCGCACCTGGCCGAGCTGCTGGACGTCTCGCGCCAGACCGTCATCGCCATCGAGACGGGCCGCTACGACCCGAGCCTGCCGCTGGCCTTCGCACTCGCAAAACTGTTCGATCAACCGATCGAAACCATTTTCTTCCCGGACCAGGAGACCGCATGAACATCTTCCGCAACAAAGCCGTATTCGCCGCCATCGCCGTCACGCTGTTCATGGGCGGCGCGCACCACGGCCGCGCCGCCGACACCGTGCCGCAGACCAACCGGTTCGCCGCCACCATCGCGCCGGCCGAGCGCTTCGAGGTGGGTGGCGTCCTCGTGGAGCGGCATGGCGGCAAGGGACGCCCGCTGATCCTGATCCCGGGCCTCGCGAGCGGCAGCTGGGTGTGGCAGGACACGATCCGCGCCTTCGCGCCCGACCACGCCGTCTATGTGCTGACGCTGCCCGGCTTCGACGGCCGCCCGCCGGCCGGCCCGGCCCCGTTCGCGGCGGCGCGTACCGCCATCGAGGGACTGATCATGGGCCACCACCTGGAGAAGCCCGTCATCGTGGGCCACAGCCTCGGCGGCATCCTGGCGCTCGCCATTGCGGAAGACAAGCCGGCGCTCGTGGCAGGCATCGTCAGCATCGACGGCCTGCCCGTGATGCCGGGCACGGAAGACATGCCGGCGCCGCAGCGCCCGCAGTTCGCCGAGCGGATGCGCGCGCAGATCGGCAACCAGCCGCCCGACCGCTTCGCGCAACAGCAGCAGGGCTATATGCGCACCATCGGCGTCCTGGACATGGCGAAGGCCGACGCGCTGGCCCAGCTGACGGCGCGCAGCGACCCGGCGTCCGTCGGCGCGTGGGCGGCCGACGTGCTCACGCTGGACCTGCGCCCCGGCCTGAAGTCGATCCAGGCGCCCGTGCTGGCCATCGTGCCCTATTTCGACCTGGACGGCGCCCAGCAAAACCTGACGCCCGCCGGCAAGGCTGATTACTACCGGGCGCTGATGGAGGGCACGCCCAAGCTGCAGGTCGTGACGGTCGCCCCGTCGCGCCACTTCGCGATGTTCGACCAGCCGCAGGCCGTCACCGCCGCGATCCGCACGTTCCTCGGCACGTTGTGACGCCGTGCGCCGCCGTATGGCCCTGGCTGGCATCATGAGCGTCATCGGCATTCGGGAGGCGGCATGACGCTGGAAGAAGTCTGGGGCACGGTACGCGAGGAATTCACCGACATCGGCGACGGCGCGGGCATCGTGCGCATCGTCGTGCGCCTGCTGGTCGCCGTGGTGCTCGGCGGGGTGCTGGGCTGGGAGCGCGAATCCGTCGGCGCGCCCGCGGGCCTGCGCACGCACATGCTCGTGTCGCTGGGCTCCGCGCTGTTCGTGCTGATTCCCCTGCAGGCGGGCATGAAGATGGAAGACCTGTCGCGCGTGCTGCAGGGCGTCACGGCCGGCATCGGCTTCCTCGGCGCCGGCGCGATCCTGAAGCAGCGGGACCGCAACGACGTGCGCGGCCTCACGACGGCCGCCAGCATCTGGCTGACGGCGGCACTCGGCGTCGCAGCGGGCATGGGCCGCGAAGCGACGGCGCTGCTGTCCACGCTGTTCGCCCTCGTCATCCTCGCCATCCTGCGGCGCTGGTCCAAGACCTGACGGCGTAAAGATTTCCCGGCGCGCCGCCGTCGGGTACAGTGCATGGCGGCGGCGCCCGCGTATCCGCACGCCGCCCATCCATAAAAAAAGCCCACCGGCCCAAGGAGTCCCATGCATCCCGTTCACAAGACCACCCTCCCCATCCTGCTGCTGGCCTGCGCCGGCGCAGACGCCGCGCCGCTCACGGACGCCACGCTGCCCGCGCGCCAGGCCGACGTCGACACGATCGTGCGCGAGATCTCGCCGCAGCGCATCCACGCCTACGTGGAAAAACTCGTGAGCTTCGGCACGCGCCACACGATGTCCGAGACGGCATCGAACACACGCGGCATCGGCGCGGCGCGGCGCTGGATCAAGGCCGAGCTGGAACGCTGCGGCGCCGGCAAGCTGGACGTGCAATTCCAGAGCCACGTCCACCCCGTCGCCAACCGCATCACGCGCCCGACGGAGATCGTCAACGTGGTGGCGACCCTGCCCGGCACGCAGCCGGCGTCGAAGAACCGCTACTACGTCGTCAGCGGCCATTACGATTCGCGCGTGACGGACGTGATGAATTACACGGCCGACGCGCCGGGCGCGAACGACGACGCCTCCGGCACCGCGGCCGTCATCGAAATGGCGTGCGTGATGTCGCGCCACAAATTCGACGCCTCGCTCGTCTTCATGACCGTGGCGGCGGAAGAGCAAGGCCTGTACGGCTCCGGCGACTATGCGGCGAAGGCCAAAGCGGCCGGCATGAACATCGCGGGCATGCTCAACAACGACATCATCGGCAGCTCGCACGACGAGAACGGCAAGGTGGACAACGCGGAAGTGCGCCTGTTCGCGGAGGGCGTCCCGCCCGTGAAGGAGACGACGCCGGCGCTGCGGACACTCCTCCAGACGGGCGGCGAGAACGACTCGATCACGCGCCAGCTCGCGCGCCACGTGAAGGAAACGGGCGAGCGCTACGTCCCGGACTTCAAGGTCAACATCATCTACCGGCGCGACCGCTACCTGCGCGGCGGCGACCACAGCCCGTTCCTCGACGCCGGCTACGCGGCCGTGCGCTTCACGGAACCGCACGAGGACTTCAACCACCAGCACCAGGACCTGCGCACGGAGAACGGCAAGAAGATCGGCGACCTCGTCGAATACGTCGATCCCGAGTACGTGGCCCAGGTGGCGCGCGTGAACGCGGCGTCGCTCGCCTCGCTGGCGCTGGCCCCGGCCGCGCCGCAGGACGTCAAGGTGAAAACGGCGAACCTCGACAACGGCACGGACCTCGTGTGGAAGGCGAACACGGAACCCGACCTGGCCGGCTACCGCATCGTGTGGCGCGACACGACGGCGCCGCAGTGGCAGGGATCGAAGTTCGTCGGCAACGTGACGGCGTACCGCGTCGACCTGTCCAAGGACAACCTGCTGTTCGGCGTACAGGCCGTCGACAGGGACGGCAACGTGAGCCCGGCCACGTATCCGCTGCCGGCTCGCTGATCCCGCCCTGCATGGGCTGTCAAAAAACGCCTCCGGCCACCCGGCGGCGTTTGTAACATTCGCGGCACCGCAGCAGACCGCACTTCAGATCCAGCGCAAACCCCCATGAGTCTACGGCGCGATACTGCGCCCTTGACAGCGCCCTTTCTCGCCGGCGTTTATGCTGCGCCGCATGGTTTTTCAGCGCAATATTTTCTTGACAAGCAAACTGCTGAGCCTATTCTTATAGGCTACAAAATGTAAAAAGCTCGAACGATGTACGCCCACGGCGGTCGTCAAGAGGCGTCCACGATTCGTAAGGTAGTCCGTAATATCATCTTGGAGGATGTGTATGTCGGTTATCACCCGTAGGACAATGCTGGTTGGAATTGCGGCCAGTCCGCTCTTGTTGCACGCTGCATGGGCCCAGCCCACGAACCTCAAGATTTCCCATCAATTCCCCGGCGGCAGTGTCGCCGAAGGTGATTTCCGCGACCGCCTGTGCCGCATGTTCGCGGCCGAGACGGAGCGGCGGACCAAAGGCAAAGTCAAATTCTCGATCTACCCGCGCTCGACGCTCATGAAGAGCGACGCGCAGATTCCTGCATTGGCCAAGGGCGCGCTGGACATCTCGCTGGTGCCGCTGTCGTACGCGGGCGCCGACCTGCCCGAAGTGAACATCGGCCTGATGCCGGGCCTCGTCACGTCGTACGAACAGGGCTATGGGTGGAAAAACGAAGAGATCGGCAAGGAATTCAACCGCGTGCTGGCCGACAAGGGCCTGATCATGCTGAGCTGGATCTGGCAGGCGGGGGGCATGGCATCGCGCGGCAAGCCGATCGTCGATCCGGAAGACGCGGCCGGCCTGAAGGTGCGCGGCGGCTCGCACGAAATGGACATGATCCTGAAAGAAGCCGGCGCCACCGTCGTCACGATGCCGTCGAACGACATCAAGAACGCAATGGAAAAAGGGCAGCTCGACGCGGCCATGACGTCGTCGTCCTCGCTGATCTCGTTCCGCCTCGATGAAGTGAGCAAGTCCGTCACGACCGCGCGCGGCGGCACGTACTGGTTCATGCTGGAGCCGCTGCTGATGTCGCGCGCCGCCTTCGAACGCCTGCCGAAAGACCAGCAGGCCGTGCTGCTGTCCGTGGGCGCCGACCTGGAAGCGTTCGCGCGCAAGTCGGCCCAGCAGGACGATGCGGCCGTGGCCGCGCTGTTCCAGGGTGCCGGCGGCCGCACGGTCGACCTGAACCAGGACTCGCTGCGCAAATGGCAGGAGCTCGCACGTGCGACGGCGTGGCGCGACTATGGGGAGCGCAATGCGAATTGCGCGAAGCTGCTGGCGCTGGCCGAAAAAACGATCGTCTGACCTAGCCGCCGGTGACGGGCGGGAAGAACGCCACTTCCCCGCCTTCCTGCACCGGCGTCCCCGGCTCGCACATCACGTGGTTGAACGCCATGCGCAGCGCGCGCTCGTGCGCGAGGGCGTCGGCCCATGCGCCGCCGCGGGCGATCAGGAAATCACGCACGGCGCCCACGGTCGCCACGTCCGCGGGCAGGTCGACCGACTCGCCCGGGCTGCCGACGGCTTCACGCACGCTGGCAAAGAATCGCAGATTGATCTTCATGACATCTCTCAGTACTGCAGCGACGCGAACGGAATGAAGCGCACGATGTCGCCCTTCGCGATCGCCTGGCCCGGCGGATTGTCGATCAGGCCATCGGCCCATACGGTCGACGTGAGCACCCCGGAGCCCTGGTTCGGGAACAGGTCCAGCCCGCCGGCGTCGTTGATGCGGGCGCGCAGGAATTCGTTGCGGCGGTCCGGCTTCGTCCAGTCGAAATCCGCGCGCAGCGGGATCGCCTTCGGCGCTACGGTACCCGTCACGCCTTGCAGGCGCAGCAGGAACGGCCGCACGAACAGCAGGAACGTGATGAAGCTCGACACCGGATTGCCCGGCAGGCCAAGAAAGAACGCGGAACCACCGTCACGATTCACTTCGCCGAACGCCAGCGGCTTGCCCGGCTTGACGGCGATCTGCCACATGTTCAACCGCCCTTCCGCTTCCACGGCCGGCTTGATGTGGTCTTCCTCGCCGACGGACACGCCGCCCGACGTGATGATCAGGTCGTGCTGCGCGGCGGCGGCACGCAGCGTGGCGCGCGTGGCTTGCAGCGAATCGGGCACGATGCCGTAGTCGCTGATTTCGCAGCCGAGGTTTTCCAGCAGCCCGCGCAACGTAAAACGGTTCGAGTTGTAGATGGCGCCCGGCGCCAGCGGCTCGCCCGGCATCGCCAGCTCGTCGCCCGTGAAGAACACGGCCACGCGCACGCGCCGGCGCACGGGCAGGCACGCGAGGCCGACGGAGGCCGCCAGACCCAGCTCCTGGCTGCGCAGCCGCGTGCCGGCCGGCAGGATCACGGAACCTGCGACGATGTCTTCGCCGGCACGGCGGATCCACTCGCCCGGCTGCGGCGTGTGTTTGATCGTGACGTGGTCGCCGGCCGCTTCGCACTGTTCCTGCATGACGACGGCATCCGCACCTTCCGGGATCAGCGCACCCGTGAAGATGCGGGCGGCGGTGCCGGCTTCCAGCGCCGCGCCGACCGTCCCGGCCGGGATGCGCTGGGCGACGCGCAGCGTGGCCGATCCGCTCGCGCAATCGGCCGCGCGGACGGCGTAGCCATCCATCTGCGTGTTGTCCGCGGACGGCACGTTCAAGCCCGACACCTGGTCACAAGCGAGCACGCGGCCGTTGGCGGCGAGCGTGTCGACGTCCTCGACGCCATCGACGGCACGGGCCGCCGCCAGCAGGACGTCCAGCGCTTCCCGCACCGGCATCAGGGGCTTGCGCGCAGGCTGGTTCACTTGTCCAGTCCCCGATGTTCCAGCCCTGTATGCGCCGCGATGAACTGCTTCATTTCGGTGACGTTCGGCTGCATGACGACGAAGCGCTGCGGCAGCGACTCGATGTCCTCGAAGCCGGCCGGACGCGCGGCATCCAGGCCCAGCGCTTCCAGGATCGTCTCGTTGAACTTGGCGGCCAGCGCGGTCTCCAGCACGATCATCGGCACGCCCGGCTCGACGTGTTCACGGGCGACCTTGATGCCGTCGGCCGTGTGCGTGTCGATGGTGATGCCGTAGTCGTCGAACACGTCGCGGATCGTCGCGAGGCGGTCTTCGTGCGTCGAGCAGCCCGACTGGAAGCCGTAGTTCGACACGAGTTTGAATTCGTCGCCGTCGCTGCCCGGCGCGCCTGACAGGTCGAAGCCGCCGTGCGTGTCGACCTTGCGGAACAGCGCATGCGTGCGGTCCGCGTCGCGGCCGACGAGGTCGTACACGAAGCGCTCGAAGTTCGATGCCTTCGAGATGTCCATCGACGGGCTCGACGTGTGATACGTCTCGGACGATTTACGCACGCGGTACACGCCCGTGCGGAAGAATTCGTCCAGCACATTGTTCTCGTTCGTCGCGACGACCAGCTTCGCGATCGGCAGACCCATCATGCGCGCGATGTGGCCGGCGCAGATATTGCCGAAGTTGCCCGACGGGACCGTGAACGACACTTTCTGGTCGTTCGACGTCGTCGCGCTCAAGTAACCGCGGAAGTAGTACACGACCTGCGCGACGACGCGCGCCCAGTTGATCGAGTTCACGGTGCCGATCTTCTGGCGGACCTTGAATTCGAGGTCGTTCGACACGGCCTTGACCATGTCCTGGCAGTCGTCGAACACGCCTTCGACGGCGATGTTGTAGATGTTCGGGTCCTGCAGGCTGAACATCTGCGCGGTCTGGAACGCGCTCATCTTCTTGTGCGGCGACAGCATGAACACGCGGATACCGCGCTTGCCGCGCATCGCGTATTCGGCCGCGCTGCCCGTGTCGCCGGACGTGGCGCCGAAAATGTTCAGCTCGTCGCCGTTCTTTGCCAGCGCATATTCGAACAGGTTGCCCAGCAGCTGCATCGCCATGTCCTTGAAGGCCAGGGTCGGGCCGTTCGACAGGCCTTGCAGGATGAGCGTGCGTTCCGGCGACTGTTCGAGCACGCGCAGCGGCGTGATCTGGCTCGCGGACTCGTCGGCGCGGGCGTTCCTGTAGACCTCGGGGGTGTACGTCTTGGCCGTGAGGGCCTTCAGGTCGGCATCCGGAATGTCCGTCGCGAACTTGCGCAGGATCTCGTACGCGAGTTCCGCGTAGGACAGCTTGCGCCACGCGTCGAGCTCGGCGCCGGTTACCTGCGGATACTGTTCGGGCAGATACAGCCCGCCGTCCGGCGCCAGGCCGCCCAGCAGGATGTCGGAAAATTGTTGGGGATTACGTGCTGCGGACGCGCTCGTCGCGCGGGTGGACACATATTGCATACGGTAATAAAGGATCGGGGGTTGGCTGGCGTTGGATATTTATTATAGTCCGGACGAGCAATATTGTCTTTTTACCGAATATTGTTTTGTTATTTCGCTCGAAAATGATGCACTGCAATGCGGTGGGCAGGAAAGCCCACCGTTTGCATCAGCAGGCGGCGTGATTCACCGTCACCACGTGGATGGCGAGGCCGCCCAGCGACGTTTCCTTGTACTTGGCCTGCATGTCGAAACCGGTCTGGCGCATCGTCTCGATGACGTCGTCCAGGCTGACGAAGTGCGTGCCGTCGCCCTTCATCGCCAGCGACGCCGCCGTGATCGCCTTGATCGCCCCCATGCCGTTGCGCTCGATGCACGGGATCTGCACGAGGCCGCCGATCGGGTCGCACGTCATGCCCAGATGGTGTTCGATGCCGATCTCGGCCGCGTTTTCGATCTGGCCGTTGGTGCCGCCCAGCGCCGCGACGAGCCCCGCCGCCGCCATCGCGCACGCGACGCCCACCTCGCCCTGGCAGCCGATCTCGGCGCCGGAAATGGACGCGTTCTTCTTGCACAGCATACCGACCGCGGCCGCCGTCAGCAGGAAGTCATGGATGCCGCGCCGTGCATCGCTCGGGCGGCAATCCTCGGCGTAGTAGCGCAGCACGGCCGGGATGATGCCGGCCGCGCCGTTCGTCGGCGCCGTCACCACGCGGCCACCGGCCGCGTTCTCTTCGTTCACGGCCATCGCGTACAGGCTGACCTGGTTGACGGCGTCGTGCGGCAGGTGGTTCGTCGCATTGCGCGCCGCCCGCTCCTGGCGCCACAGTTTTGCGGCGCGGCGCTTGACGTTCAGCCCGCCGGGCAACTCGCCTTCCGTGACGAGCCCGTGCTCGATGCAGCCGCGCATCACTGCCCAGATGCGCTCCAGGCCCGCATCGAGTTCGTCGTTCGTCATGCGCGCGCACTCGTTGGCGCGCAGCATGGCGGGAATCGTCAGGCCGTCGCGCGTGCCCTGCTCCAGCAGCTCGCGCATCGTGGAGAACGGGAACGGCACCGCAACCGTTTCGCGCGCCGCCTGGGTCTCGCCCGGCGCCGTGATGAAGCCGCCGCCGATCGAGTAATAAATGCGTTCGATGAGGCTGCCGTCCGCCAGTTTCAGGACGAAGCGCATGCCGTTCGGGTGCTCGGGCAGCGTCGACTGCTTGTGCCACACGAGGCCGGCGCCTCGGGTGAACGGCACGGGTTTGACGCCGAGCAGGTTCAGCACGCCGTCCAGCTCCGCTTCCGCCAGCTTGTCCTCGACGGTGTCCGGCTCGACGTCCTGCGGCGTCTCGCCCATCAGGCCGAGGATGACGGCCTTGTCGGTGGCGTGGCCGACGCCCGTCAGCGCCAGCGAGCCGTACAGATGGGCTTCGACGCCGACCGCGTCCTCCAGCGGTCCGCACTCGATGAGGAAGCGGCGCGCGGCGACCATCGGGCCGACGGTATGCGAGCTCGACGGGCCGATGCCGATCTTGAATAGGTCAAATACACTCATGTCCATGAGCAGTCTCCTTGTCGTTTTTGTTATGGGAGCGGTCAGGCCGCCTTGCTCATGCTTACGTCGACATTGGCCAGCATGTCATCGACCATCTCATCGACCTTGACGCGCGCCTTCCAGCCCCAGTCCGCGGTGGCGCGGCTGTCGTCGAGACTCTTCGGCCAGGAATCGGCGATCTGCTGGCGGCTGTCCGGCTGGTACGCGATGCGGAAGGCCGGCAGCCTTTTCTGGATGGCGGCGGCCAGTTCGCGCGGGTTGAACGACACGCCCGCCACGTTGTACGAGGAGCGGATCACGACCTGCTCCGCCGGGGCGTCCATCAGCTCGATGGTGGCGCGGATCGCGTCCGGCATGTAGATCATCGGCAGTGTCGTTTCGGGGCCGAGGAAGCATTCATAGGTCTCGCCGCGCAGGGCCGCGTGGAAGATGGCGATCGCGTAATCCGTCGTACCGCCGCCCGGGGGCGACCTGTAGCTGATGATGCCGGGGTAGCGGATGCTGCGCACGTCCACGCCGTATTTCGCGTGGTAGTACTCGCACAGGCGCTCGCCGGCCAGCTTGCTGATGCCGTAGATCGACGTCGGGTCCATGATCGTGGTCTGCGGCGTCGATTCGCTTGGCGTGTTCGGGCCGAACGCGGCGATCGACGACGGCCAGAACACCTTCAGCGGCTTGCCCGCTTCGCCCCGCTCGCGCGCGATCTCGAGGATGTTCAGCAGGCCGTCCATGTTCAGCGTCCATGCCTTCAACGGCGCCTTTTCGCCCGTCGCGGACAGCAGCGCCGCCAGCTGGTAGACCTGGGTGATGGCTTCGTCGGCGATCAGGCGGGCCACTGCGTCCTTGTCGAGCACGTCGACGCGCACGTAGCGCGCGGCGCCGTAGACGTTGTCCGTGCCGATGTCCGAGGCGATCACGTTGGCCGCGCCGTGCTGCGCCGCGAGAGCGGTCACCAGTTCACTGCCGATCTGGCCGTTGGCGCCGATGATGAGGATGCGTTCCATGCTTGTTCCTTCTTGTTACGGCTTCGTGAGCCTGTTCCCGGCGCCCCGCTTCGTGGGCGGAGCCATCCGGGCTATCGATGATCCTCCCGCCCCGTTCAGGCGGTCTTGATGATGCCCAGTTCGCGGCCGGCCTGCTCGAACGCACCCAGCACCTTGTCCAGCTGTTCGCGGGTATGCGCGGCCGACAGCTGCACGCGCACGCGCGCCTGGCCCATCGGTACGACCGGATAGAAGAAGCCCGACAGCAGCACGCCCAGTTCGAACATGCGGGCGGCGAATTTCTGCGCGACGGGGGCATCGAACAGCATCACCGGCACCACCGGGTGCGTGCCCGGCTTGATGGTAAAGCCGATACGCTCGATCTCGCGGCGGAAATAGGCCGTGTTCTCGTGCAGGCGGTCGCGCAGTTCCGTGGACTTGCTGATGCGGTCCAGCACCGCGAGCGACGCGCCGGCGATCATCGGCGCCAGCGTGTTCGAGAACAGGTAGGGACGCGACTTCTGGCGCAAGGTCTCGATGACTTCCTTGCGGCCGGAGGTAAAACCGCCCATCGCGCCGCCCAGCGCCTTGCCGAGCGTGCCGGTGATGATGTCGATCTTGCCGATCACGCCGCAGTGCTCGTGCGTGCCGCGGCCCGTCTTGCCCATGAAGCCGGATGCGTGCGACTCGTCGATCATCGTCAGCGCGCCATATTTACCGGCCAGTGCGACGATCTTGTCCAATTGCGCGATCGTGCCGTCCATCGAGAACACGCCGTCCGTGACGATGATCTTGTGGCGCTTGCCCGCGCTGGTTGCGGCCTGCAGCTGCTGTTCCAGGTCGGCCATGTCGTTGTTGGCATAACGGTAGCGCGCGGCCTTGCACAGGCGGATGCCGTCGATGATCGACGCGTGGTTCAGGGCGTCCGAGATGATCGCGTCGTTCTCGTCGAACAGCGGCTCGAACACGCCGCCGTTGGCGTCGAAGGCGGCGGCGTACAGGATCGTGTCTTCCGTGCCGAGGAAGTCCGACAGCTTGCGTTCCAGTTCCTTGTGCACCGTCTGCGTGCCGCAGATGAAGCGCACGGACGACAGGCCATAGCCGTATCGTTGCAGCGCCGCTTCGGCCGCCTTCTGGGTCTCGATGTCGCCCGACAGGCCGAGGTAGTTGTTGGCGCACATGTTGATCAGCGTGCGGCCATCGTCGGCGACCACTTCGGCGCCCTGGCGCGAGGCGAGCACGCGTTCGGGCTTGAACAGGCCTTCGGTCCTGAGCGTGTCGAGTTTCTGCTGGAGGCCGCTATAGAATGCTTGGTCGCTCATGTTTCCTCGTCCTTGTCGGTTGGCGAATGGTATAGTGTGGATTCGTTCGATGTATGGAACTTGTTCTATATTTCGAACGGAATTTCAATATATTGAATATTACCCCCAGCCATTGAACTTGGCAAGCAAGCTCCATGAACAACAATACCAGCGCTCCGCCGGAAGTCGGCGCCACCCTGCAACGGCTGCGCCTCGCACGCGGCCTGACCCTGGAAGACCTGTCCCGCATCGCCGGGGTCTCCAAATCGATGCTGTCGCAGATCGAACGCGAAAAAGCCAACCCCACCATCGCCATCACGTGGCGCCTCGCCAATGCGCTCGGCGTGCAGATCGGCGAATTACTCTCCTCCGAAACGCGCTCGGTGGACCTGATCCGTGTCGTCGACGCCCACGAAATCCCCACCCTGCCCGGCAGCCACGCGGGCTACTCGCTGCGCATCCTGGGACCGATGGACCTTGCCGGCAAGTACGAATGGTATGAACTGACATTGCAGCCGGGCGGCGAACTGGCGTCGCAGGCCCACGATCCTGGTACCAACGAGCATTTGACCGTGGTAACTGGGACGGTGGAATTGGAGGTCGGGGCCGAGAAGCGAAAAATCAAGCACGGCGCGACGGCGCGGTATCCGGCCGACCAGAATCATGCCATCCGGAATGCCGGCAAGACGGAGGCGAAGGCGTTGCTGGTGGTCGTGCACCGGTAAATAAAAAACCCCGCACATGGCGGGGTTTCTTCGTGGCACCTGGGCGCCGGTGCTGCGTGCGGCTCGCGCTTACAGCGGCGGCGTGTAGCGGTACGACGCGCCGACCATTTCGATGGCGCGGCGGGCTTCCTGGCAGAATGCGCGGAACAGGCGACCAAGCTTGTTTTCAGTCGTGATGCGGGTCGAGATCGTCGTCGTGGCGTTCATATCAGCTCCATTCGTCATGTCATTCAGTGATGAATGCAGTGTACCCCTACGCCAGATATCAATCCAATTTCCTTTTCCGATCTCCGCGATAATTATTCGTGATGTCACCCCGCTGTCATATTCCAGCCGATGACAGCGGGGATCACGCCGGCTTATATCACTCCGATCCGCCCGCCACAGTCGGCGCAACGTCCACATGGAGCGCCTTCGTCAGGAAGCCCCAACGGTCGGCCACTTCCTCGATCTGCTTGCTCGTCGGCTTGCCCGCGCCGTGGCCGGCCTTCGTGTCGATGCGGATGATCACCGGATTCGTTCCCGCCTGCGCCGCCTGGGCCGTCGCGGCGAACTTGAAGCTGTGCGCCGGCACGACGCGGTCGTCGTGGTCGGCCGTCGTGATCATCGTGGCCGGATAGCACGTGCCCGCCTTCAGGTTGTGCAACGGCGAATACTTCACCAGCGCCTTGAACTCGTCCGGGTTTTCCGACGAACCATAATCCGACGTCCACGCCCAGCCGATCGTGAACTTGTGGAAGCGCAGCATGTCCATTACGCCCACCTGCGGGATGGCCGCCGCGAACAGCTCCGGCCGCTGCGTCATCGCCGCGCCCACGAGCAGGCCGCCGTTGCTGCCGCCGCCGATCGCGAGCTTCGCCGGCGACGTCACCTTGTTGGCGACAAGCCATTCCGCAGCGCCGATGAAGTCGTCGAACACGTTCTGCTTCTTGAGCTTCGTGCCGGCCTCGTGCCACGCTTCGCCGTATTCCCCGCCGCCGCGCAGGTTGGCCACGGCATACACGCCGCCCATTTCCATCCATGCCAGGTTGGCCGGCGAGAACGCCGGCGTCAACGAGATATTGAAGCCGCCATAGCCGTACAAATAGGTCGGGTTGTTGCCGTCCAATTTGAGGCCCTTCTTCGATACGATGAACATCGGCACGCGCGTGCCGTCGCGGCTCGTGAAGAATTGCTGGCGTGTTTCGTAGCCATTCGGGTCGAACTGCACCTTCGGCTGGCGGAATACCGTGCTGGTGCCCGTCTTTGTGTCCAGCCGGTAGATCGTCGTCGGCGTCGTGTAGCTGGTGAACGAGAAAAAGGTTTCCTTGTCACCACGCTTGCCCGTGAAGCCCGCGACGCTGCCGATGCCCGGCAACGCCACCTCGCGCACCGGCTTGCCCTTCAGGTCGACGATCCTGACGACGCTGCGCGCGTCCGCCAGGTATTGCGCGATCAACTTCTCGCCCACCAGGTGCGCCGCCACGAGCGTCTGGTCGCTTTCCGGCACGATCGTCTTCCAGTTCGCCTCCTGCGGTTTGCGGGTGTCGATGGCGACGATGCGCTGGCGCGGCGCGTTGCGGTCCGTGACGAAATAGAACACGGGTCCGACGTTGTCGACGAACTCATAGGCCGCGTCGAAGTTGTCGATCAGCGGCTGCACCTTCGCATCCGGCTTCGTCAGGTCCTTGTAGAACACGCGATATTTATGCGCGGTGCCCTTCGTCGCCGTGATGATGAGGTAGCGGCCGTCGTCCGTCGTGGCGGCACCGAAGCCCCATTCCTTCTCGTCCGGCCGGTCGTATACGAGCACGTCGGCGTCCTGCGGCGTGCCCAGCTTGTGGTAGTACAGCTTCTGGAAGTAATTCACGTCGGCGAGCTTGGTCGCTTCCTTCGGCTCGTCGTAGCGGCTGTAGAAGAAGCCTTTGCCGTCGCGCGTCCAGGCCGTCTCCGAGAACTTGACCCATTTGATGTGATCCGCGAGATCGTTGCCGGTCGCGACGTCGCGCACCTTGATCTCGTTCCAGTCCGATCCCGAGGCCGCCGTCGAGTACGCCAGCAGCCTGCCGTCCGGGCTCACGGCGAGGCCCGCCAGTGCGACGGTGCCGTCAGCCGCCAGCGTGTTCGGGTCGAGCAGCAGGCGCGGCGCGTCGTTCAGCGACGTCATCGTGTACAGCACGGCCTGGTTCTGCAAGCCGTCGTTGCGGCTGTAGAAATAGCGGCCCCCTTCGCGGAACGGCACGCTGTAGCGCTCGTAGTTCCACAGCTGCGTGAGGCGCTCGCGGATGGCGGCGCGCTGCGGAATCGTGGCCAGGTAGGCCTGGGTCACCCGGTTTTCCGCATCCACCCACGCCTTCGTCTCGGCGCTGTTGGCGTCTTCCAGCCAGCGGTAGGGATCGGCGATGGTCGTGCCGAAATAGGTGTCGGTCTGGTCGACTTTCTTCGCGACCGGATAGGTCAGCGGCGTGCCGCTGCCGGGGCAGGTCTGGCTGATGGCCGGACCGGCACCGAGCGCCGCAGTGAGCGCGACGAAGGCGGCGACGAAGGTGGCATGTCTCATGTGCATGGTTGTTGGTCTTGTAGGATGGAATAACGGCGTGGGTTGTCGGCGGATGCCGCTGAGCATGATAGCGCGAATCAAGTAGCACGACGACAACTCCGCCGCCGGGCTCACGCGGCACGCCGCTCCGGGCCCGCATACGACCGGGCGTTCCGCCACCGGCGCCGCATGTCGTCGGCGCTCGCGATCTGCTCCTGCGACAGGCGGCGCGCGACGATCGCCTTGTTGGCGCTGGCCGCCGGATCGCCGGCGTCGGCCGCCAGCAGCATCCACATGTACGAGCGCACCGTGTCGCGCGCGACGCCCCGGCCGCTGTTGTACATGCCGCCCAGGTTGTACTGGGCCAGTGCGTGGCCCTGTTCGGCGGCGAGCCGGTACCAGTGCACGGCCTGCGCGTCGTCCTGGGGCACGCCCTGGCCGTTCGCATACATCACCCCGAGGTTGTTCTGGGCGCTCGCATCGCCCTGCTCGGCCGCGCGCCGGTACCATTCGGCCGCCAGCGCCTCGTCGCGGCGCACGTCCTGGCCGTTCGCGTACATCACGCCCAGCGTGAACTGGGCCTTCGCGGCGCCCTGCTCGGCCGCGCGTCCATACCAGTACAGCGCCCGCTCCGGATCGCGCGCGACGCCGCGCCCGAACGCGTACCGGTTGCCCAGGTTCACCTGGGCCAGCACGTGGCCCTGCTCGGCCGCGGCCAGCGTCCAGGCCAGCGCGGGACCGCTCCAGCGCGGCCCCGCTTTTTCCCCGTCTCCGGCACCCGCGCCCGCGAGCGCCTCCGCGTCGGCCGCGCCCAGCAGCTGCGCCAGGCTGAACTGCGCTTCCGCGTCGCCCTGCTCGGCGGCGCATTCGAGCCAGGCGCGCGCGCCCTGCGCGTCGGACGGCAGCCCGTGTCCCACCAGGTACGCCAGCCCCAGCAGGCGTTGCGCCGGCGCGTGGCCGCGCGCGGCCGCGCGCCGGAACCAGTACAACGCCTCGGACTCGCTCGGCGCCACGCCCGCGCCGCCGCGGTACATCAGCCCGAGGCAGACGGCGGCCTCGGCATCGTCCAGCAGCGCGGCCTTGCGAAACCACGCCATCGCGAGCGGCAGGCTGCGCGCCACGCCTTCGCCGTCCCGGTAGCAGGTGCCGAGCAGCCGCTGGGCGCTGGGCAGGTCCTGCTCGGCCGCCTTGTAGTACCAGGCGACGGCCTGGGCCGGGTCGCGCGGCACGCCCCGCCCCGCCCGGTACAGATCGCCCAGGTTCTGCTGCGCCGACGCGTCGCCCTGCGCGGCGGCGAGGCCGAACCAGTACGCCGCCTCGTGGTCCGACTGCGCCACGCCGCGGCCGAGAAAATACATGCTGCCCAGGTGGTTCTGGGCGAACACGAGGCGCTGGCGCGCGGCCCGCTCCAGCCACCGGCAGGCGGCGACGTCGTCCTGCGGGGCACCGTCGCCTTCCTTGTACATCATGCCCAGGTTGAACTGCGCATAGGCATCGCCACACGCGGCGGCGCGGGCAAACCAGGCGAGCGCGCCGGCGCGCGGGAGGGACTCGTGACTGTGCATGCGGTAGCTCCTGACGGACACGCGTTGAGGCCAAAGAATTGCCAAAAGTGTAATGACGAGATGCATTACGGATTTGACTTGCGCCAACGTGGAGGGGATGGACGACGGCAAAAACGACGCCGGCGCGACGGGTCGGCCGGCGAGGACACTGCCACGCGACGAAGCCCTACTGCATGCAGGAAATAAGAGGCCCGATCAGGCCGTTACACGCCGCCCGGCCGCGTACACGCCCATGAATGCGTCGACCTTCGCGGCCGCCACGCGGTTCAGCGACACGAGCAGGTCCGGGTCGACCCCTGCCAGCCCGTAGGCGTCGCCGAGATGGCGGCCGATGTGCAGCAGCAGCTGGGCGGCCACTTCGGCGTCGGCCTCGGCCCGGTGGGCATTCCCCTTGAACATGATGCCGAGCGCGCGCGACAGCTGGCCCAGCTTGTAGCTCGCCATGCCCGGGAACACGCGGCGCGACAGCTTCAGCGAGCACACGAGCCCGGCATGCCGGCACCCATGGCCCAGCAGCGCGCCCTCGGCCTTCAGGAATTTCTCGTCGAAGCTGGCATTGTGCGCGGCCAGCACATCGTCACCGATGAATTCGATGAGGGCCGGGACGACCTCCGCAGCCGGCGGCGCGCCGTCGACCATCGCCTGCGTGATGCCCGTCAGCTGGGTGATGAACGACGGCACGCGTACGCCGCAATTCACGAGCGAGACGTAGCGCTCGACGATGCGGCCGTCGGCGATGCGCAGGGCCGCCACCTCGGTGATGCGGTCGCCGGCATCGGGCGACAGGCCGGTGGTCTCGAAGTCGAGCATGACGATGGGACGTTCGAACACGGTATTCCTTTCTTAACCAGGTCGCTTCAACCAAACTTCCGGGCGGCGTCGATCGCCAGCCCGGCGCCGATACTGCCGAACAGGTCGCCCTCGACGCGGCGCGCGTCGGGAACGATGGCGGCGATGCGCTCGCGCAGGCTCGCCACGCCGCTGGAGCCGCCCGTGAAGAACACGGTGTCGACGCGCTCCGGCGCGACGCCGGCTTCATCCAGCAGCCGCTGGACGGTCGCGCCGACGCTGTCGATCATGCCGGCGATGGCGTCCGTGAACAGGTCGCGGTGCACGCGCAGCAGTTCGGGCGGATCGAGCCGGTCCAGGTCGAGCTGCACTTCCGGTACGTCGGACAGGCCGATCTTGGCCTCTTCCACGCGCATCGCGAGCCAGTGGCCGGCGCGGTCGTCGATCAGCCGCTGCAGGCGCTTCAGTTTATCGGGCTCGGCCGCGTCGCGCACGAGGTCGGCGAGCTGCGCGATGCTCTTGCGCGTATAGGCCTGGTTGATCGTGTGCCACGTCGCCAGGTTGAAGTAATAGCTCGACGGTACCGAAGCCCCCGACAGCAGCGTGCTGCCGTGGCCCAGCAGCGGCATGACGGAGGCCAGGCTCAGGTATTTGTCGAAGTCGGTGCCGCCGATGTGCACGCCGCCGGTCGCGAGGATGTCGTCGCGGCGGTCCGTGCGGGCCGCCCGCGCCGGACCCAGGCGCACGAGCGAGAAGTCGGACGTGCCGCCGCCGATGTCGGCGATCAGCACCAGTTCCTCGCGTTCGATGCGGGACTCGTAGTCGAACGCGGCCGCGATCGGCTCGTACTGGAACCCGATCTCCGTGAAGCCCACGGCCCGGGCGATGCCCGCCAGCGTGTCTTCGGCGAGACGGTCCGCGTCCGGGTCGTCGTCGACGAAGTACACGGGGCGGCCGAACACGGCGCGCTCGAAGCTGCGGCCCGCCTCGCACTCGGCGCGGCGCTTGACTTCGCCGATGAAGTGCCCCAGCAGTTGCCGGAACGGCAACGCGCGCCCGCCGACTTCCGTCTGACCCTCCATCAGGCTGGTGCCCAGCAGGCTCTTCAACGACCGCATCAGGCGGCCGTCGTAGCCTTCCAGGTAGTCGGCGAGCGCGGCGCGGCCATAGCGCACCTGGTCGTCGTCCGCGTTGAAGAACACGACCGACGGTAGCGTCGCCTTGCCATCCTCGAGGGGCAGGAGCGTGGGTTGGCCGGGCCGCACCCAGCCGACGGTGGAGTTGGACGTGCCGAAATCGACGCCGCAAGCGTTGGCCATGGAAGCCTCTCAAGGAAAAGGGGCGAGATGTTACCAGATTCCGGGCGCGGAACCAATGCCGGCCCGGCTTGTCTCATGCACACGACGCCACACGGAGGCCCGATGTCGACGGCAGGCAGTTCCGATTATGCGCCCGGCAGCCATGCCGGCGAGCATGCCCACCCGCACGGCTGGCGGCGCTGGCTGTTCGCGACGAACCACAAGGACATCGGCACCCTGTACCTGTGGTTTTCGGTCGTCATGTTCATGGCCGGCGGCGTGCTGGCGCTGCTGATCCGGCTGGAGCTGTTCCAGCCCGGCCTGCAATTCTTCCAGCCGGAGCTGTACAACCAGTTCGTCACCCTGCACGGCCTCGTGATGATCTTCGGCGCCATCATGCCCGCCTTCGTCGGGTTCGCCAACTGGATGGTGCCGCTGCAGGTGGGCGCGTCCGACATGGCGTTTGCCCGCATGAACAATTTCTCGTTCTGGCTGCTGCCGCCCGCCGCCATCCTGCTGCTGGGCTCATTCTTCGCCGCGGGCGGCGCCAACGCGGCCGGGTGGACGATGTACCCGCCCCTGTCGGTGCAGATGGGACCGGGCATGGACATGGCCATCTTCGCCATCCACCTGATGGGCGTGTCGTCCATCATGGGCGCCATCAACATCATCACGACGATCCTGAACCTGCGCGCGCCCGGCATGTCGCTGATGAAGATGCCGATGTTCTGCTGGACGTGGCTGATCACGGCCTACCTCCTGATCGCCGTGATGCCCGTGCTGGCGACGGCCGTGACGATGATCCTCACCGACCGCCATTTCGGCACGACGTTCTTCAACGCGGCCGGCGCCGGGGATCCCGTCATGTACCAGCACATCTTCTGGTTCTTCGGCCACCCGGAGGTGTACATCATGATCCTGCCCGGCTTCGGCATCATTTCGCAGGTCATCCCCGCGTTCGCGCGCAAGCCCCTGTTCGGCTATGCGTCGATGGTCTATGCGACGGCCGCCATCGCCATCATCTCGTTCATCGTGTGGGCGCACCACATGTTCACGACCGGCATGCCCGTCACGGGCCAGCTGTTCTTCATGTACGCGACGATGCTCGTCGCCGTCCCCACGGGCGTAAAGGTGTTCAACTGGGTCGCGACGATGTGGAAGGGGTCGCTCAGCTTCGAAAGCCCGATGCTGTTCGCCGTCGGCTTCATCTGGGTCTTTACGATCGGCGGCTTCACGGGCCTCATCCTCTCCGTGGCGCCCATCGACGTCCAGGTGCAGGATACTTACTACGTGGTCGCGCACTTCCATTACGTGCTGGTGGCCGGGTCGCTGTTCGCCCTGTTCGCCGGCTATTACTACTGGGCGCCGAAATGGACCGGACACATGATCGACGAGCGGCGGGGGCGGTTTCACTTCTGGAATTCGCTCGTCTGGGTCAACGTGACCTTTTTCCCGATGCACTTCCTCGGCCTCGCGGGCATGCCGCGGCGCTATGCCGACTATCCCGTCCAGTTCACGGACTTCCACGCGCTCACGTCCGTGGGTGCTTTCCTGTTCGGCCTCTCGCAAGTGTACTGGCTGCTTTGGGTCGTGATCCCGAACGTGCGAGGGGGCGCGCCCGCGCCACCCAAGCCATGGGAAGGCGCGGAGGGCCTCGAGTGGACCGTCCCCAGTCCGGCCCCCTTCCACACGTTCGAGACGCCGCCGCTCGTCAAGTAAACCCGGGAGGGCCGGCATGACGCGCGAATGGACCTTGCGGCGCAACTGCTCCCTGTCCCCCCGCCAGGTCGCGCGCGCGTATGCCGTCCTGTGTCTCGCCTCGCTCGTCGTGGCCGTCGGCTTTCTCCTCCACGGCATCTGGTTCGTCCTCGCGTTCTCCCTGCTCGAACTGGCCCTCGTCGGGCTCGCGCTCCTCGTGTATGCGCGCCATGCGACGGACCACGAGCGCATCGCCCTGTCCGAGTCCGGCCTGCTCGTCACGCGCGTCCAGGCCGACCACCGGGAACTCACGCGGCTCGACCCGCTGTGGACCCGCGTCGTCGTGCCCGACGAACGGCGCCGCACGCTGATCCGGCTGGAATCGCGCGGCGTCAAGGTCGAGATCGGGAGGTTCGTGAACGAATCGCGACGGCGCCAGGTGGCGCGCGAGTTGCGGCAGGCGCTGCGCAGCGTATCCGCAATGCGCTAGCGCTGTTCCATAGCAAGGTTACTCGCAGTCATTCTCGGCCGGAAATAACCGCATCCGGCATCTCCGACTTCCCACGCCTAAGGACAGGCTGATCCGTGTAAGCGGCGTCCGACAACCACACGGCGACGCGACCGATGTTTCTAATTTTTTATGTTTTGCATAATGCGGTATCAGCTTTGCCGCACCGCGTTGGTGCGCGCATTGCGCAAGTTTGCCAGGAGAGAAAAACAACATGAGCGTTACGCAAGAATACGACTACGCAATCGTCGTGCACGGCGGCGCAGGAAGCCCCCGCGCCTACGACGACGGCTGCGAGCGCGCCGCGCAGCGGGCCGTCGAGGAGCTGGCCATCAGCGCCGACGCGCTGGAGGCCGCCATCGCGGCCGTCGTGTCGATGGAAGACGATGGCCGGTTCAATGCCGGCAGCGGTTCGGTCCTGTGCCTGGACGGCGCGACCGTCGAGATGGACGCCTCGATCATGGACACGCGCGGCCGCCTCGGCGCCGTCGCCTGCGTCCAGGGCGTCAGGAATCCCGTGCTGCTGGCGCGGTCAGTCGCCGAGACGCCGCACTGGCTGCTGGCCGGCGACGGTGCCGCCCGCTTCGCCGCGGCCATCGGCCACCCGACGCACACTGCCATTTCGGACCACCAGCGCGAGGCGCACGAAAAGGTCGTGCGCGAACTGGCCGGCCGCGTGCCCGCGATGCCGGGCATCTCGGAGGAAGCGAAAGCCTTCCTGCGCTTCTGGAATTACCAGACGCCGCTCGACCTGCCGGCGCACGCCGCCTGCGACACCGTCGGCGCCGTCGTGCGCGGTCCCGACGGCCACTTCGCGGTAGCGCTGTCCACGGGCGGCTCGGCGCCGTCGCTGCTGGGCCGGGTGGGCGATACGCCGATCATCGGCAGCGGCTTCTACGCCGGTCCGGAGGGAGCGGTCGCCGCCACCGGCATCGGCGAACAGATCGTGCGCCACCTGCTCGCGCGTACCGTGTACGGCTGGATCGAGGACGGCATGCCCCTCGAACAGGCTCTCAAGCGCGGCATCGACCTGTTCGATCCGAAGGTGCCCGTCGGCCTGATCGCCGTGACCCACACGGAAGCCGCTTCGCACAGCAACCAGGACATGCCCCACGCAAGGATCGTCAAACAATGACCGCACAAGACAAGAACGCCATCGCCCAGGCCGAACAGGCGGAACGGGTGGCCAGGAGCCACGGCCACCTCGTCATCATCGGCGGCGGCGAAGACAAGCAGAACGACATGGCGATCCTCAAGCGCTTCGTCGAACTGGCCGGTGGCCCGGACGCCAGGATCGTCGTCATCACGGCGGCCAGCAGCGTCGCGGAGAACATGTGGGACACGTACGACCGCGCATTCTCGGACCTCGGCGTCACGCGTCACTCGCACCTGCACCTGCGGAGCCGCGACGACGCCAACGATGAACGGCATATCGCCGACGTCGTCGACGCCGACGGCATCTTCATGACGGGCGGCGACCAGAAACGACTGCTCGCCATCATCGGCGGCACGGCGCTGGACGCCGAGATGCATACCGCGCTGAAGCTGCGCGGCGCCTGCATCGGCGGCACGAGCGCCGGTGCATCCGCGATGTCCGGCCACATGCTCGCGCAGGGCCGCGCGGAGCTGCATCCGGAGAAGGGTTCCGTGAGCCTGGGCGCGGGCCTCGGCTTCCTGCACAGGGTCGTGATCGACCAGCATTTCTCGGAACGCCAGCGCCTGTCGCGGCTGTTGTCCGTCGTCGCCCAGAACCCGTACCTGCAGGGGATCGGCATCGACGAGGACACGGCGCTCATCGTCGAGCGCGGCGTCGGCATCGAGGTGGTGGGCCAGGGCGCGGTCACCGTCGTCGATGGCCGCACGATGTCGACGAACGTGGCCGAGATCGCGAATCACGAGACGCCGGAACTGATCGACGTCCGTCTCCACCTGCTGCCCGCCGGCAGCAGGTACGCACTACCCGGCAGCGACGACAACGCGAGACGCATCCCGCTGCCGCTGCTCGAGTTTTTGGAAAACATCACGAAACGGAATCCGATCTCTTGACGTCTTCCCCACCAAAAAGGACGGGGATTCCTGCAGCCAGCGTCGCACGTCCGCGACGGAGAATGTTTATTGCAGCATTGATATCGCGATCATGTGTACAACCGCAAACACTACACTGCCACTCTCTTATTCCAAGGTCTGCGATACCTTTCGGCCGCGAATCGGGCATGGCGCCGCAATCCGAACAGACTTGGGACGTAAAGCTTTCGTCGACTTCCTCGAACCACGCGCCATGCTTAACAGCCTTGTACGCCAGTTGATGTTGGAAGCTCGACCAGCCAGCATCCAGGACAGACTTGGCCATGCTGGTCCTGGCGAGTCTGGCGGCGGCAACATTACCGACCGCAATATAGTCGAATTGCCGGACGATAAGGTCCGACAACTTGTGCGGAAAATCGTTGCGACGGTTCGCAATCTTTGCGTGAATCGCCCTGACGCGCCGCTTCTTGTGGGCGCGCTGCGCCAGCGCGAGAACTTGCTCGGTGCCACGATAGATACGCTGCGCTTCGATCTTTTCGCCGGTGGAAAGCGTCGCGAAGTCTTTCAGGCCAAGGTCGATACCGACACCGCGCAACGGTTGACGAGCATGGGTAGCGGGCGTGACCAGATCGATCACGATATTCAGGTACCAGTTCCCTCGCGCGTCGCGCGAAAAGTTGGTGCCACGCAGTGCATCCTTTTGCCGATCGTTGCAGTAATTCCAGACGAAGTTGCACGCGCGAGACTGCCTGTCAAGCAGCCCGTTCAGGGACTTCACCCGGTAACGATACACAAGAATCATGCTGTGATTATAGGCAGCGTTTTTAGCAACCGAAAGGCATCGATTGCTGCGCAATCGGCTGCTTTCCTCCCCACCCTGAAGGGTGGAGTTTCTCGGAGCACCTGATGAACATTGTAGAACAACGCTTCCTGCGCGGCCCGAGCCTGTATGCCGCGACGCCCTGCCTGCTGGCCGTTCTCGACCTCGCGGGGCAGCAGAACACGGCCGGCCTCGGCGCGCGCCTGCTGGCCCTGCTGCCCGCGATGCCGGCGGAAGCGGCGGCGCGCCTCTCCGATTGCCAGGCCGCGCACGAAGCGCTCGAATCCGTCGTGATGGAATTGCAGCGCCTCGCCGGCGCACCCGGCACCTTCGGCATGACGAAAGTCGACCCGGCGAAACCGGGACAGGCCCGCGTCGTCTGCGGCTACACCGTGGAACAGGTGGCCGGCCGCGCGCTGCGTACGGCGGCCGCCCTGATCGGTGCGTGCGCGCGCCACGAAGCGTTCGACCTGGACGCGGCGCTCGACGACCTGCGCGATACCGCGCACCGCCACGCCATCGGCACGAGCACGGCGGCCGTGCTGGCGGCCGCGCACCGGCGCGGCATCCCGAGCCTGCGCCTCATCGAGGAAGCGAATTTGTTCCAGCTGGGCTGGGGCAGCCGCCAGAAACGCCTGCAGGCGACGATCACGGGCGCGACGAACCACGTGGCCGTCGGCATCGCCAGCGACAAGCAGCTGACCAAGACGCTGCTCGACCAGGCCGGCGTCCCCGTGCCGGCGGGCGCCACCGTCACCACGCTCGAACAGGCGCTGCGCGAGGCGCGCCGCATCCGGGGTCCGGTGACGGTCAAACCGCTGGACGCGAACCAGGGCAAGGGCGTGACGGTCAACTGCGCGACACCGGAAGAGATCGGGCGCGCGTTCGACTTCGCCCGCAAGTACGGCCGCCACGTCATCGTCGAGGAATTCCTGCAGGGCCGCGACTACCGCGTGCTCGTCACGGGCCGCAAGGTGGCCGCCGCATCGTGGCGCCGGCCGCCGCACGTGACGGGCGACGGCGTGTCGACGGTACGAGAACTGGTCGACGTCGAGAACCGCAACCCGGCGCGCGGCGACGGCCACACGAACATCCTCACGAAGATCCCGCTGGACGACCTCGCGCTGCAGGTGCTCGCGAGCCAGGGCTACGACCTGGACTCGGTCCCCGCCGAAGGCAGCGTGGTCGACCTGCGCGGCAACGCGAACCTGTCGACCGGCGGCACCGCCGAAGACGTGACGGACCTGCTGCCGGAAGAGACGCGCGACATCTGCGTCCGCGCCGCCCGCACGATCGGCCTGGACGTCGCCGGCATCGACATCGTCTGCCAGGACATCGCCCGCCCGCTGCGCGAGCAGAACGGCGGCATCATCGAAGTCAACGCGGCCCCGGGCATCCGCATGCACCAGTACCCGAGCCGCGGCACGCCGCGCGACGCGGGCGCCGCCATCGTCGACGCGCTGTTCGGCGAGGACGACGGCCGCATCCCCGTCGTCGCCGTGACGGGCACGAACGGCAAGACGACGACGAGCCTCCTGATCGCGCACGCGACCCGCCTCGCGGGCCTGCGCACGGGCGTAACGACGACGGAAGGCGTGTACATCGACGGCGAACGGATCGTGAAAGGCGATTGCACGGGCTACCGCTCGGCGCGCACCGTCCTCGCATCGCCCGACGTCGACTTCGCCGTGCTGGAGACCGCGCGCGGCGGCATCCTGAAACGCGGCCTCGCGTTCGACCGGTGCGACGTCGCGGTCGTGCTGAACGTGTCGGCCGACCACCTGGGCCTGGACGGCATCGACACGGTCGAGGCGCTCGCGCGCGTAAAATTCGTCATCGCGGAACGGGCGCGCCGCGCCGTCGTGCTGAACGCCGAGGACGACCATTGCGTCGCGATGTCGTCCGAGCTGGAACATGGCGTCGAGATCCTGTATTTCTCGCTCGACGCCGACAATCCGGTCCTGCTGCGCCACCTGGAAAACGGCGGCCGCGGCGCCTACCTGGAAGACAACATGATCGTGCTGGCGACCGGCGCGCGCCACGAGGCGCTGCTGGACGTGCGCACGATGCCGTGCACCTTGAAGGGCGCCGCCCGCTACAACATCGCCAACGCGCTGGCCGCCGCCGCCGCGCTGAGCGCTTCGGGCTTCGGCAACCTGGAGATCGCGGCCGGACTGCGCACCTTCGTCTCCGACTGGAAGCACAACCCGCTGCGCTCGAACGTGTTCGACGTCGACGGCGTGACCGTCATCTTCGACTACGCCCACAACACGGCCGCCTATGCCGCGCTCGCGGAGACGGCGCGCGCGATGACCCCGGGCCGCCTCGTCGGCGTCGTCGCGGCCCCGGGCGACCGGCGCGACGAAGACCTCGTGGCCATCGGCGAGACGTGCGCGGCGGGCTTCGACGAGCTGGTCGTGTACGAGACGGAAAACCGCGGCCGCGCATCCGGCGAGGTGGCGGCGCTGCTCGTGCGGGGTGCGCGCCTCGGCAAGTACGAGACGGACCACCTGCAGGTCGAGCTGGACGTGCACGAGGCGATCCGCGCGGGTCTCGCGCGCTGCGAGCCGGGCGACGTGCTGGTGTTCGGCTGCGGCTCGGCACTCACGGAACTGACGGAGGCGATCCGGCCGACGTCGCCCGCGACGGCGAGCAGGATCGAAGCGGAAGCGGTATAAAAAAACGGGCCCGCGGGCCCGTTTCTCGTTGGTGCAGAATGCGACTCAGATCGCGCGGCGTACCAGCAATTCCTTGATCTTGCCGATGGCCTTGTTCGGGTTCAAACCCTTCGGGCACA
>CAMLMV010000011.1 GCA_946481275.1 uncultured Massilia sp. | reverse complement strand
GCTTCGTGATGGTCGAGCTGCTGTTCCTGCCGAGCGTCTACGCGCCTTGCCCCACGTGCGGCGGCGCGCGCTACAACGCCGACACACTGGCGATCCGCTACAACGACCGCAACATCGCGGACGTGCTGGGCATGACGGTCGACGAGGCGCACGCATTCTTCGCGGACGAGGAAGCCGTCGCGCGGCCGCTCTCGGTGCTGCGCGAAGTCGGGCTCGGCTATCTGCGGCTGGGACAGAGCGCGACGGAGCTGTCGGGCGGCGAAGCCCAGCGCATCAAGCTGGCGACGGAGCTGCAGCGCGCCGGCCGCGGCGGAACGTTATATGTGCTGGACGAGCCGACGACGGGCCTGCATCCGCTCGACGCCGACCGCCTGCTGGCCCAGCTCGACCGTCTCGTCGACGCCGGCAACACCGTGATCATGGTCGAACACACGATGCGCGTGGTGGCCGCGTGCGACTGGGTGATCGACATCGGCCCGGGCGCGGGCGAGGCCGGCGGCAAGGTGGTGGCGGAGGGACCGCCGGCGCAAGTCGCCAGGGAGAAGGGGAGCCGCACGGCGCCTTATCTTCGGCGATCTCTGCCGTAAATACGCCTCAACGCCGTCGACTTGACAAAAAAATACGTTCAAGCGAACGCCTCGGTTTCTTTGCTTGCGTTACACTTGGGATATTTTTTTCATAAGAGTAACGACACAGCATGGCCGGTTCGAGTATCGATAGTGAGCAATTCCGCCGCATCCTGTCGCGCAATGTCGCCATGCCGCTGGGCATGGGCGTGCTCAGCGCGCTCGTGTTCGTCGGTATCATCGCCTACCTCATCAATGTCCTGAGCTGGGTCGAGCATTCCGAGCACGTGATCGGCCGCGCCAACGAGGTCAGCCGCCTATCGTCCGACATGGAGGCCGGCATGCGCGGCTACGTGTTGTCCGGCGACGATGATTTCATGGCGCCTTACCTGACGGCCAAGCCGCGCATGGATGCCGAGCTGAAGAACCTCGAGCGTCTCGTCGGCGACAACCGGGCGCAGCTCGACCGCATCGAACGGGTGCGCGTGGCGCAGGCCCAGTGGCAGACGTTCGCGGAAGAGATGATCGCGCTGCGCGGCAAGAAGAGCGACTTCGTCGAGATCGTCCAGAACATCAAGGCCGGCCGCGGCAAGATCCTGACCGACCAGGTCCGGCGCGAGTTCCTCGATTTCATCCTGGAAGAACAACGCATCCTGCAGGAACGGAACGCCACGTCGCGCTCCGTGATTGCGTGGTCCGTCGCCGCCTTCCTCGCGTTCAGCCTGATTGTCGCCGGCCTGCTGGCCGTGTTCGGCCGGCGCGACCTGAAGGCGCTGTCGAAATCGTACGGCGACATCCTGCAGCACGAGGAAGAACACAATACCCAGTTGATGCAACAGGCGTGGCTGCGCTCGGGCCAGACGGAAATGATCGCGAAGACGACGGGCATCATCAGCCTGGAACCGCTGGCCGACGCCGTGCTGAACTACGTGGCGCATTACCTGAACGGCGTCGTGGGCGCGATGTATTTGCGCGCGGAAGACGGCACGCTGACCCGCATCGGCGCCTACGGGTTCGCGCACGCGGACACGGACCGGGCCCGCGTCGTGCAGCCGAACGAATCGCTGGCCGCGCAGGCCGCCAACCAGAACCGCATCGTCACCCTGCGCGACCTGCCGCCGGACTACATCAAGGTCGGCTCGGCGCTGGGCGAGGCGGCGCCGCGCGCGCTCCTGATCGCGCCCGTGTCGAACTTCGGCAAGATCAAGGGCGTCATCGAGATCGGCTTCCTGCACCCGGTGCGCGAGCGCGACGTCCAGTTCATGGAGACGATTGCCGCGTCGGTCGGCGCCGCCATCGCCAACGTGCTGCACCGCCAGCGCCTGCAGGCCGCGCTGGAAGAGCAGCAGGCCCTGAACGAGGAATTGCAGGTGCAGCAGGAAGAACTGCGCACGGCGAACGAAGAGCTGGAAGAACAGTCGCGCGCGCTGGAGGAATCGCAGTCGGCGCTGGAAAACCAGCAGGCCGAGCTGGAGCAGACGAACGAACAGCTGGCCGAGCAGGCCTCCCACCTCGACACCAAGAACAGCGCGCTGGTGCAAGCCCAGGAGCAATTGCGCGAGCGGGCGCTGGAACTGGAGCGCGCGAGCCGCTACAAGTCCGAGTTCCTTGCGAACATGTCTCACGAGCTGCGCACGCCGCTGAACTCGTCGCTGATCCTCGCGAAGCTGCTGGCCGACAATGCGGGCGGCAATTTGAACGACGAGCAGGTGCGCTTCGCCCAGACGATTTATTCGGCCGGCAATGACCTGCTGAACCTGATCAACGACATCCTCGACATTTCCAAGGTCGAGGCCGGCAAGCTGGAGCTCGTGCCGGAAGACTTGCCGCTGCGCCGCGTCATCGAGGGCCTGGCCCGCGTGTTCGAGCCGCTGGCGCGCCAGAAGAACCTGGACTTCAGCCTGACGGTCGAGCCGAACGTGCCCATCAGCATCCACACGGACCGCCAGCGGCTGGAGCAGATCCTCAAGAATCTGCTGTCGAACGCCGTCAAGTTCACGGACAAGGGCAAGGTGCATCTCACCGTGAGCGCCAACACGGATGGCTGGATCCAGTTCGTCGTCCAGGATTCCGGCATCGGCATCGCGCCCGAGCAGCAGGACAAGATCTTCGATGCGTTCCACCAGGCCGACGGCTCCACCGCGCGCAAGTACGGCGGCACGGGTCTGGGGCTGTCCATCTCGCGCGACCTGACCGCCTTGCTGGGCGGCACCCTGACGCTCACGAGCGCGCCGGGCGCGGGCAGCACGTTCATCCTGAGCCTGCCGCGCAACGGCACCGTCGCCGCGACACCGCCCGTGCTGCCGCCGGCGCAGCCGCCCGTGCGCGCAGCGGCACCTGTCACCGCGCCGGAGCCGGAACGGGTGGAACCGGCGCAGGGCGTGACGCTGCCCGCGTTCGCGGACGACCGCGCCCAGCCCGCCACCGGCGTGCGCACGGTGCTGGTGGTCGAGGACGAGCCGGAATTCGCGCGCATCCTGTACGGCCTCGCGCATGACATGGAATTCCGCTGCCTCGTCGCGCTGACGGCGCAGGAAGGCCTGGAACTGGCGACGAACGAGAGTCCGGACGCGATCCTGCTCGACATCCGCCTGCCGGACGGCTCCGGTCTGTCCGTGCTGCAACAGCTGAAAGACAATCCGGCCACACGCCACATCCCCGTCCACGTCGTGTCCAGCCAGGAAAACGGGGGCGAGGCGCTGCACCTGGGTGCGATCGGCTACGCATTGAAACCGACGTCGCGCGAGCAGCTGGAGGACGTGTTCCGCAAGCTGAAGGACAAGTCGTCGCAGCAGATCAAGCGCGTGCTGCTCGTGGAAGACGACGAGCGCCAGCGCGACAGCGTCGTGCAACTGATCTCCGATACGGACGTCGAGATCGCGGCTGTCGGGTCCGGCACGGAAGCGCTGGACTTGTTGCGCACCGAGATTTTCGACTGCATGATCATCGACTTGAAGCTGCCCGACATGCAGGGTAATGAGTTGCTCAAGCGTATGTCTCTGGAAGAACTGTGTTCGTTCCCGCCCGTCATCGTGTACACGGGACGCAACCTGACGCGCGACGAGGAAGCGGAACTGCTGAAATACTCGCGCTCGATCATCATCAAGGGCGCGCGCTCGCCGGAGCGCCTGCTGGACGAGGTGACGCTGTTCCTGCACAAGGTGGAGTCGCAGCTGTCGTCGGAACGCCAGTCGATGCTCAAGACGGTGCGCGGACGCGACCGCGTGTTCGAAGGCCGCACGATCCTGCTCGTGGACGACGACGTGCGCAATGTGTTCGCGTTGACCAGTGCCCTGGAACAACGCGGCGCGCAGGTGGAGGTGGGCCGCAATGGTTACGAGGCCATTGCCAAGCTCGATGAACATGCGTCGATCGACCTCGTCCTGATGGACGTGATGATGCCGGGCATGGATGGACTGGAAGCGACGCGCCGCATCCGCCAGGACAAGCGCTTCGCGCGCCTGCCCATCATCGCGATCACGGCAAAGGCGATGAAGGACGACCAGGAACAATGCCTGGCCGCCGGCGCCAACGACTATCTCGCCAAGCCGATCGACCTGACCCGGCTGTACTCGCTGCTGCGCGTGTGGATGCCGACGCTGGAGCGCATTTGAAAAAGACAATGCACAGCCTGCCGAGCGACGACATCGAGTTGCGGATGCTGATCGAGGCTGTCTACCTCAAGTACAACTACGATTTCCGCGACTACACGGGCGCCTCGCAAAAGCGCCGCGTGGTCGCCGCGCTGCGCGCGATGGAATGCGAAACGATCTCGGCTTTGCAGGCGCGCGTCATGCACGATCCTGCCGCGTTCGCGCAGCTGTTGCAGTTTTTGACCATCCCGGTGACGGAAATGTTCCGCGACCCGGATTATTATCTGGCTGTACGCCGGCTCGTCGTGCCGTTCCTGAAGACGTACCCGTCGCTGAACGTGTGGGTGGCCGGCTGCAGCACGGGCGAGGAAGTGTATTCGCTCGCGATCATGCTGCACGAGGAGGGCCTGCTGGAGCGCACGCAGATGTACGCGACCGACATCAATCCGGAATCGCTGGAAGCGGCACGGCGCGGCGTGATGCCGCTGGATAAGATGCGCGCGTACACGGAGAATTACCAGAAGGCGGGCGGCACCCGGGCGTTTTCCGATTACTACACGGCCGCGTACGGCGGCGCGCTGTTCGACCGCACGCTCGTCGAGAACGTCACGTTCGCGGACCACAGCCTGGCCACGGACAGCGTGTTCGCGGAGACGCATTTCATCAGCTGCCGCAACGTGATGATCTACTTTAACCGGCGCCTGCAGAACCGGGTGCTGGGCCTGTTCCACGAATCGCTGTGCCACCGCGGCTTCCTCGGCCTCGGCAGCAAGGAAAGCATCGACTTTTCCACGTATGCCCAGCAATTCGAACCGCTCGCGAAGCGGGAGCGGGTATTCCGCAAGGTGGCACCATGAGCCCCGCCGTCGACCCCGGTCCCCATGAGGACGCGCTGCATGCCGCGCTGCGCGGACGGCGCTTCGAGGCCGTCGTGATCGGCGGCTCGGCCGGCGGCGTGGATGCGCTCGTCGCGCTGTTGCCCGCGATTCCGGCCAGCTACACCTTGCCCGTGTTCTGCATCCTGCACATGCCGGGCGACAGGGACAGCCGCCTGGCCGAGCTGTTCGACGAGCGCCTGCCCGTGCGCGTGAAGGAAGCGGCCGACAAGGAAGAGATCGTGCCCGGCACCGTGTACTTCGCCGGACCGGGCTACCATCTGTCGATCGAACGCGACCGCACGTTCTCGATCAGCTGCGAGCCGCCCGTGCACTTCGCGCGGCCCGCGATCGACGTGCTGATGGAATCCGGCGCGGACGCCTACGGCCCCGGCCTGGCCGGTATCCTGCTCACCGGCGCGAACCACGACGGTGCCGACGGCATGGCCCGCATCCGCGCCCGCGGCGGCTTCACCGTCGTGCAGGAACCCGCCGACGCCCAGGTGCCCACGATGCCCGTGAGCGCCATCCACCGCTGCAAACCGAATTTGATACTGCCTCTGGCGCGCATCCACGCCTTGTTGCCCATGTTGGAGATGAATGAACCATGAGCGCACCCGACCCTAGTAAATTGCTGATCGTCGACGACCTGCCGGAAAACCTGCGCGCCCTCGACGCGCTGATCCGCGACGAGCAGCGCCTCGTGTTCCAGGCCCAGTCCGGCGAGGAAGCCCTGTCCCTGATGCTCGAACACGATTTCGCGCTGGCCATCCTCGACGTGCAGATGCCCGGCATGGACGGCTTCGAGCTGGCCGAGCTGATGCGCTCCACCTCGCGCACCCGCAACATCCCGATCGTGTTCGTGTCCGCCGCCGGCCGCGAGCTGAACTACGCCTTCAAGGGCTACGAGACGGGCGCCGTCGATTTTCTTTATAAACCGCTGGACCCGGATGCCGTGCGCAGCAAGGTGCACGTGTTCGTCACGCTGGACCAGCAGCGCCGCGAGATGCAGCGTCAGATGGAAGCGCTGGAAGCGGCGCGGCGCGAGCAGGAAGTGCTGCTGCGCGAACTGAACGAGACGCAGGCCGAGCTGCAGCGCTCGCTGCGCATGCGCGACGAATTCATGTCCCTCGTCGCGCACGAGCTGCGCACGCCGCTCAACACGCTGTTTCTGGAAACCCAGATGCGCAGCCTGCAACTGAAACGGGGCAATTTGCCGGCATTCAATCCGGACCAGATGAACAGCATGATCAAGCGCGACGAGCGTCAGATCAAGGCGATGATCCGCCTGATCGACGACATGCTGGACGTCTCGCGCATGAAGAGCGGCACCTTGTCCATCCGCCCGGCCCAGGTCGAGCTGATGGCCTTGCTGGAGCGCGTGGTGAACGATCTGTCGCTGCAGGCCGCGGCGGCGGGTGCCAACGTCGTGCTGGCGCCGCATCACCCGGTCGAAGGTTTCTGGGACGAATTCCGCATCGAGCAGGTCGTCGTCAACCTGCTGACCAATGCCATGCGCTATGGCGGCGGCGGCGCGGTCGAGGTGAGCGTCCATGACGAAGGCCCCAACGTCCGCATCGCCGTGCGCGACCACGGCAAGGGCATCGCGCCCGACTTCATCGAGCGCATCTTCGAACCGTACGAGCGCGGCGCCAGGAGCGGGGAGCCGAAAGGCCTCGGCCTGGGCCTGTACATCTCGCGCCAGCTGGCCGCGTCGCACGGCGGCCAGTTGACGGTCGAGAGCACGCCGGGGCAAGGTGCCTGCTTCAGCCTCATCCTGCCGTGCATGGAAACGGCCCTGCAGCCGGCGGCCGCGCCTGCATGATAGTCAAAATTAATTGATAGAATCTGTTCAATCAATTTCACATGAAGGGCGTGGCAGGGTATAGTTCACACCTAAGCTTTTTTTAACCCCGAAAGAGGAGTACTGAATGTCCATCATCAACACCGAAATCAAGCCGTTCAAAGCAACCGCTTACCACGCAGGCAAGTTCATCGACCTGACCGAAGCCGACTTCAAAGGCACGTGGTCGGTCCTGATGTTCTACCCGGCGGACTTCACCTTCGTCTGCCCGACCGAGCTGGAAGACCTGGCTGCTTTCCAGCCGGAGTTCGACAAGATGGGCGTCAAAGTCTACGGCGTGTCGACCGACACCCACTTCGCTCACAAGGCATGGCACGACACGTCGGAAGCGATCAAGAAGGTCAACTACCCGCTGATCGGCGACCCGACCGGCCTGCTGTCGCGTAACTTCGAAGTCATGATCGAAGAAGAAGGCCTGGCCCTGCGCGGCACCTTCGTGATCAATCCGGAAGGCCAGATCAAGGTCATGGAAGTGCACGACAACGGCATCGGCCGCGACGCTTCGGAACTGCTGCGCAAAGTGAAGGCAGCCCAGTACGTCGCATCGCACCCGGGCGAAGTCTGCCCGGCCAAGTGGACCGAAGGCGCCGAAACGCTGAAGCCGTCGCTGGACCTGGTCGGCAAGATCTAAGATCTGAAGTCTTTGTAGCACCGTAGCACAGGCACCGGCCGCGAGGGGCGGCCGGTGCCCACCCCCTCCCCACGAGCCCACCCGGAATGGGCCCGCACAAATAACACAGGCGATCTCGCTAGTCGATCTGCCTTCCAGATTCACTATTTAGATTTGATTGATGCGTCCTCATGTGGACCGCATCGGCCTGAACACGACTGAACGAAAGGATACGATCATGCTCGAACAAGAATTGAAAAACCAACTCGCCGGCTACCTGCAACGCGTCCAGCAACCGTTCGAGATCGTCGCCTCGCTCGACGACAGCGACACGTCGAAGCAGATGCTCGACCTCCTGCAGACGATCCAGGGCCTGCGCGCCGACAAGATCACGCTGCGTACGGACGGCAACGACGCCCGCAAGCCGTCGTTCACATTGAAACGCGTCGGCACCGACATGAACCTGCGCTTCGCCGGCCTGCCGCTGGGCCACGAATTCACGTCGCTCGTGCTGGCGCTGCTGTGGACGGGCGGCCATCCGCCGAAAGTCGAGGCCGACACGATCGACGCGATCAAGGCCCTGGACGACGACTACGAATTCGAAATGTACATGTCGCTGACCTGCCATAACTGCCCGGACGTCGTGCAGGCCCTGTCGCTGATGGCGATCCTGAACCCGCGTGTGAAAACGACCGTGATCGAAGGCGGCGCGTTCCAGGCCGAAGTCGAGTCGCGCAAGGTGATGGCCGTGCCGATGGTGTTCCTGAACGGCGAACTGTTCGGCTCGGGCCGCATGCTGATCGAAGAGATCGTCGCCAAGCTGGACAAGGGCGCCGGCGCCCGCGACGCCGCCAGGCTGAACGCGAAGGATCCGTACGACGTGCTGATCGTCGGCGGCGGCCCGTCGGGTGCGGCAGCGGCCGTGTACGCGGCCCGCAAAGGCATCCGCACGGGCGTCGCGACGGAACGCTTCGGCGGCCAGGTGAACGACACGATGTCGATCGAGAACTACATCTCCGTGCTGGAAACGGACGGTCCCAAATTCGCAGCCGCCCTGGAAGCGCAGGTGCGTCACTACGGCGTCGACATCATGACGCAGAACACGGCTGCGAAGATCATCCCGCCCTCGAGCCCGGGCGAACTGGTTGAAGTGCAGTTCACGAACGGCGGCTCGCTCAAGTCGAGCACCGTGATCCTGTCGACGGGTGCGCGCTGGAGGAACGTGAACGTGCCGGGCGAGCAGGAGTACAAGAACGCCGGCGTGAACTACTGCCCGCACTGCGACGGCCCGCTGTACAAGGGCAAGCGCGTGGCCGTCATCGGCGGCGGTAACTCGGGCGTGGAAGCGGCCATCGACCTGGCAGGCATCGTCGAGCACGTGACGTTGCTGGAGTTCGCCCCGCAACTGAAGGCGGATGCGGTGCTCGTGAACAAGGTCGAGAGCCTGAAGAACGTGACGATCCACGTGAACGCACAGACGACCGAGATCACCGGCGACGGCAGCAAGGTCAACGGCATCAAGTTCAAGGACCGCCTGAGCGGCGAGGAACACCTGGTGCAACTGGCCGGCGTGTTCGTCCAGATCGGCCTCGTGCCGAACACCGAGTTCCTGAAGGGCACGGTGGAACTGTCGCGCTTCGGCGAGATCGTCGTGGACGACCACGGCCGCACCAACATCCCGGGCGTGTTTGCCGCGGGCGATGCGACGACGACGCCGTTCAAGCAGATCGTCATCGCGGCGGGCGATGGCGCGAAGGCGGCGCTGTCCGCGTTCGACTACCTGATCCGCATGCCGGTGGCCGTCGAAGCGGCGTAAGCGTGTAAAGTCAGACCAAGCCCGGACGGGAAACTGTCCGGGCTTTTTTGTTTCCCAAATTCGGGGTCATGAATTCGGGGTCAGAGCCCATTTTTTCCCGAATTCGGGGTCAGAGCACATTTCTGATCAATTCCCTGGCGCACAAGAATTTCTCAAACGCAGACGGTCGAATGCGGATGGCGGCTGGAATATCGCTGTTTATTTGAACAAGCTTGCTTCAAAGATCGTGCATCAAAAAAGGCTCTGACCCCGAATTTTCACGAAAACGTGCTCTGACCCCGAATTTACCCCGAATTTTTAGGGGCGCGTCCGGCGGCGCAGTGCCAGTGCCGCCAGCACGCAGCCCGTCGCGAACACGGGCAGGCCGGCCGGTTCCGGCACCGGCGTGGCGGTCACGAATGCGGCATCGGCCCAGACCGTGGCCGGTGCGCCCGGCATCAGGGCTATCGATGCGATGTTGCCGCTCGTGCCCGGCACGTAGTTGTCGAGCGCCGCGTTCACCAGCGCGATCCCGAAACCAGTGCCGATCGTGCCGCCGGGGGCGATGTCGAAGGCGGCGTCGAAGCTGAGCAGGCCGCCGAACGTCACGGCTTGCAGCAGTTCGTTGAACGTCTGCCCGTTGCCGAACGTGACCGCGGAGCCGACGTCGCCGACTACGTCGCCGGTCGGCAGCGCAGTGCCGCCGAATGCGCCGGTGAAATGCGTCAGCGTGGCCGTCGCCGGCGTCGCGCCAGCCAGGGCCGCGAACGTCAGGTCGAGGTAGCCGGTGCCCGTCAGGCTCGTCGTGTCGACGGTGAAGTGATACACCGGACCGGCGAACGCGGTGTTCGCGCCGCCGGTCAGAAGCAGCGCCAGCAGGGCGCGTGTGAAGAAGGATGTCAGGTGCTTGATCATGGTCGAGTCTTTCAGAACGTGATGCCTTGCAGTTTCGGGGTGTAGGCAATGGTGCCCTTCGATGGGTTGCCGAACGTCGTCGTCACGGTGACGGTGGCGCCGGGCGCGATCTGGTTCACGGGCAGCGCGATGGTCGGCACGCCGTTCACGTCGCCCTGCCTGTTGTCGAGCGTGACGCCGGGCGTGAGGTTGTCCACCACGAGCCGCAGGGCCGATGCCGTGAGCGTCGCACCCGTCGTGTTCGTGAACGACACCGTGCCGCTGAACTGGCCCGTGAAGCGGTTCGCCGTCAGGCCGCTTTGCACGATCTTCACGCTGCCGGTGAGGTCGGCGACCGTCGGCTGGCTCACGAAGGTGCTCACGCTGGACGGTTCGAGGTCGGCGCTGGCGCCGCCCGCGATCACCGGGTAGTCGCCCGCGTAACTCTCGTTCGTGGCGGCCGACGTGACATAGCGCTGCAGGGTGCGGGGCGCGCCGCTGCCGAACGCCAGGTCGACGCGGCGTTGCGCCGTGCCGTTGTTGACCGCCACGACGACGACCTTGCCGTGGCCGCCCTTGTACGCGGTCACGTACACGTCCGGGTAGGGATTCTGCGTTGCGCCGATGCGCACGTAGCCGGGCCGCACGAACTTGGCGTACTGCGACATGATCCAGCCGCGCTTGCTGACGTTGCCGTCTTCCGTGATCAGGCCGTAGAACCGGCGGATGTACCACCACACGTACGCGCTGTAGTTCGCCGCCATGCTCCGGTGGACCTCGATCGCCACCGGCATCGCCTTCGCCCAGTCGTTGGCATCGGACGTGCTGTCCGTGTAGTGCTCCGTCATCCACACTTCCTTGCCCTTGGCGCGCGCGAGCGGGTAGTCGCTCGGCGTCGTGCCGTACAGATGGCCCGCCACGATGGACAGCTGGGCCGCCGCGCCCGCGTCGTTCAGGATCGGATCGGACAGCACCTTGCGCATGCCCAGCGATTCCGGCGCCATCAGCTTGAGGCCGGCAAAGCGCGGGCCCTGCGACTTGATGAAGTCGATGAACTGGGCGGACGTCCACGTGCAGCCTTCGTAGTCCGGGTCCCAGTCCGGCTCGTTCTGCACCGAGATGCCGTACAGCGGCGCGCCATTGGTGCGCATGTAGTCCGCAAAGCCCAGCAGGTGCGTGGCGTAGTCCGGGTAGTAGCTGGGGACCAGGCTGCCGTGCGCGATGGCGTTCGACGTCTTCATGTACGGCGGCGGCGTCCACGGCGTGGCGAACAGGGTGACGCCTTTCGCCTTCGCCAGCCTGGCCGTCGGCACCTGCGTCGCCCACGCGGTGCTGGACGGGTCGATGCGCATCCGCATGACCGTCAGGCCGATCTGGCCCGGTCCCGTGCCGAACGCGGTGTCGACCTGGGCGGGCGTCAGGTCGGCGATCCAGCCCGCGCCGTTATGCCCGCCGAACCCGCGGATGACCTGGTAGGTCGTGGCGGGATCGATGGCGACCGTCTGGGCGAGGGCCGCGGGGAGCGCGGACATCGCCAGCAGGGGCATGCCCCATCGTAGTAATCGGTGTTTCAACATGACTCATCTCCTCCTGGTTGGTTTTATTTACTGGCTGACGAAGGTGTTGACGCTGCCGGGATCGATCCACGCGGTCGCGACGCCGCCCGTCACCGTGTACTGCCCCGCGTAGCCGGTGTTGTCCGTCGACGTGGTGCGGTATTTCGTGAAGCCGGGGGCGGCGCTGCCGACCTGCAGCTGCAGCTGGCGCTGGGACGTGCCGTTGTTGATGGCCACGACGACCAGCTTGCCGGTGGTGTTCCTGTAGGCCGTGACGAAGACGTCGGCATACGGTTTTTCCGTTGCCGCGACGCGCACGGCGCCGGGGCGGACGTATTTCGCGAACTGCGCCATGATGTAGCCGCGTTTGCTGACGTTGCCGTCCTCCGTCAGCAGGCCGTACGAGCGGCGGATGTACCACCACACGTAGGCGCTGTAGTTGGCCACCATGCTGTTGTGCAGTTCCAGCGCCACCGGCATCGCCTTCGACCAGTCGTTGGCGCTGGACGTGCTGTCGGTGAAGTGCTCCGTCATCCACACCTCCTTGCCCTTGGAGCGGGCGAGGGGATAGTCGCTCGGGTTCACGCCGTACAGGTGGCCGGCGAGGATGTCGAACTGCGGCGCGGCCGTCGCGCTGTTGAGGATGGGATCGGTGAGCGGCTTGTAGAACGTGGCGGACTCGCCCGCGATCACCTTGTAGGTGCCGAAGCGCGACCCCTGGCTCGACAGGTAATCGATGAATTGCTGCGAGTTCCACAGGCAGCTTTCGTAGTCCGGGGCGAAGTCGGGTTCGTTCTGGATCGAGATGGCGTACAGCGCGGCGCCGCCGGCCTGCATCGTGCTCGCGAAGTCCAGCAGGTGCGTGGTGTAGTCGCCATACCGGCTCGGCAACAGGCTTCCCTGGACCAGGCTGTTGTTCGTCTTCATGTTCGCCGGCGGCGTCCACGGCGTCCCGAAGAGGATGGCGCCCTTGGCCTTGGCGAGCTGCGCGGACGCCAGTTGCGCGGACCACTTGCTGGGATCCGGGGCGATGCGCAGGCGCATGATGGACAGGCCGATCTGGCCCGTGCCGGTGCCGAACGCGGCGTCGACCTGGGCAGGGGTCAGCTCCGCCGCCCAGCCGGCGCCGCTGAAGCCGCCGAAGCCGCGCACGGTCTGGTACGTCGTGGCCGGGTTGATGGCAACCGTCTGCGCGGACGCGCCGACGGCAAAGGCGGACAACATGACAATCGCCGACGCGACGCGGCGGGTGGTGCGCGAAAAAGCATGGGGCATGAACGTCTCCGTGGTTCGGGTTGATTGCCGGGCGGGGGGCAGCCCGGAAGTTCACTGCGTGTGCTGCTTTTGCTGCGGACCCGTGCCGGGATCACCGGCGGGCAGGACGAGCGACGCCCGTGCCCGAATGGGGGCACAGGATCGCCGTGAAAAAAATGCGGACTGCCGGGTGGCGCGGTCAGCGCGGGAAGGGGCGAGGAAGGGGATGCTGTCGGCGGCGCGGGATCAGGGTGTGCGGCATATCTCCTCCGTTTATTGTTATTTACTGTTATTTCACAAATTTATGTTTGCGATAACATTTTTGTTGCAACTATCTTATGCCTGGGTGAATGCCTGATCAAACCAAAGATTGTTAGCGAGAATTCACAAATTGTATTTATGCCAACCGGGTGGAGACCCGGTCGCGGGCGTGCCGGCGCCGCTGGCCGTCGCGCCGCTCGAAGCGGATTCGGGAGGGAACCGGGCGGGGACCCGTGCCGTCCAATCCGAATTCCAGCGCATGGCGCAGGGCGCGCACGGAGACGGGTTTCGTGACGGTGGCGCTGAACGCGTGGTACAACGGCGGAAAAGGTTCGTCCTCGTCGAGGAGCAGGACCGTGGGCGTGGCGGGCGCGAGGCGGGAGAGTTCGCCGGGCAGCGAGCGCCGGTCGCCGGCGGCGTGCGCGCAGGAGGCAAGGATCACATCGAAGTGCAGCGCCTGCGTGGCATTCAGCGTCGCCTGCGCCGTCGTCGTCTCGGCGACGACGTAGCCGAGCGTTTTGAGCAGGGTGGCACTATGGCGGCGTGCGGCCGCGTCATCGTCGTATATCAGGGCGTACTTCATGATGAGTCCTCCTGGCTCAGGTATGGCGACCTCCTCATATTGTTCAACTGTTAATTTGTAACAAATGATACGGACGACTACGCGCGGGTAGGCTGCATCTTCAGTGGAAGAACAGCGGCGCGAAGCCGGCAAGCGCATCGGTTTCACACAGGAGCCACGTGGCCATGCCCGTGAGTGCGAGCCAGGCTGCGGTAAAGGGGGCGGGCAGGAAGCGGACCATGATGAACCTCCGGAATGCGGAATGCTGTCGTGTTGATGTCATCTTAGAACGAGTGCTTGAGAGAAACTATCGGCTGGCAATCCGTCACGCTGTAGGAATAAGCCTCGTCACCTTGTATGAACGCTTGCGGTGACTCGTGCATGGCCTCCTACGGGTGCTGTGGGTTGTGTCCTATGGTGTGCCGCCGTGCTCAGGCTTACATTCGCATCATCATGACCACACACGATCCCAAACTCCTCCACAAGGGTGTGCTCGCGGTACGCCGCAACACCATCCGCCGCCTGCTGCATACCGTGTTCGGCATCGAACACCTGCGCGACGGCCAGCAACGCGTGATCGACAGCGTCCTCGATGGCAGGGACACGTTGGCGATCATGCCGACCGGCAGCGGTAAATCGCTGTGCTACCAGATTCCCGCCCGTATCCTCGACGGCATGACGGTCGTCGTCTCGCCGCTGATCTCGCTGATGAAAGACCAGCTGGAAAAGCTCGGGGAACTCGACATCCGCGCCGAGCAGGTCAACAGCAGCCTGTCGGCGGAAGAGGAGAGGAACGCATTGGCGGCAATCGCGGAGGGCCGCTGCGAGATCGTGTTCTGCACGCCCGAGCGCCTCGTCATGCCCGAATTCGTCGACGTGCTGAAGGCCGTGAAAATCGCCCTCGTCGTCGTCGACGAGGCCCACTGCATCTCGCAATGGGGCCACGATTTCCGCCCGGCCTACCTCGAGATGGCCGGCGCGATCGGGGCGCTGGGCCGCCCGCCCGTGCTGGCGCTGACGGCCACCGCGACGGAAGACGTCATCGACGACATCGGCCGCCAGCTGAACCGTCCGAAGATGAACGTCATCAACACGGGCATCTACCGGCCGAACCTGCAGTACGCGGTCGTGCAGGTGACGAACCCCGACGAAAAGCTGCAGGAAGCGCTGCGCCTCGTGCGCGACACGAAGGGGACGGGTATCGTCTACGCGGCCACCGTCAAGGCGGCCGAGGAGATGCACCAGGTGCTGCTGGACGCCGGCGAATCCGTCACCCTGTACCACGGCAAGCTGCACGCCGCCGAGCGCAAGGCGAACCAGGACCTGTTCATGAACGGCGAACGGCGCGTGATGGTGGCGACGAACGCGTTCGGCATGGGCATCGACAAGCCGGACACGCGCTTCGTGGTCCACCTGCAGATTCCCGCGAACCTGGAAGCGTATTACCAGGAATCCGGCCGCGCGGGCCGCGACGGCCAGGACGCCAGCTGCACCTTGCTGTTCCTGCAGGACGACAAGCGCGTGCAGCAGTTCTTCCTCGTGAAGCACTACCCGACGGCTGAAGAGATCCGCGCCGTGTACGACGCCGTGCACGCGCTGGCGGAAAACGAGACGGCGACGCCCGATCGTATCGACGACGTGGCCGGCGAGCTGGCCGGGCCGCACCTGAAGGTGTGCCTGAAACTGCTGAAGGATGCGAAGCTGCTGCGCCAGAACCGCAAGCTGGCGTACCTGCCCGGCAGCGCGGCGCCGGACGATAAACTGTTCGCGGCGATGGCCGAGGTGTATCGCCAGAAGCAGGAACGGGACAAGGAAGCGCTCGAACAGATGGTATCGTATGCGGTAAGCGGTTTCTGCCGCTGGAAGCTGCTGCTCGACTATTTCGGCGACGAGGTCGAAGGCTTCGAGAAGTGCTGCCGCTGCGACAACTGCCTGAACCCGCCGGCCGCCGTGCTGACGGAAGACATCGAGATCCGCGACGACGAATTCGACCGCGAACCGGAGGCAGACGCGCCTGCCGGCCCCGCGTTCGACACCGGCGCGCGCGTGACGGTGCCGAAGTATGGCGAAGGCGTCGTGCTGTCCGTGGCCGGGGACCAGGTCCACATCGAATTCCCGGACGGCGAGCAGCGCGCGTTCCTCGCCGATTTCGTCACACCGCTTTGACAGGAGGACGTCGAACGCATGGCAGACATGGTCGTCGTACGCAAGGAAGGCCTGTACTGTGTGCCGGGCCAGTTCTACATCGACCCGTGGCGGCCGGTCGACCGGGCCGTCATCACCCATGCGCACGGCGACCACGCGCGCTGGGGCCACAAGCACTACCTCGCTTCGAGCCAGAGCGTCGGCATCCTGAAGTCGCGCCTCGGCCAGGACATCAACATCGAGGGCCTCGGCTACGGCGAAACAATCGTCCACAACGGCGTGACGATCTCGTTGCATCCGGCCGGCCACGTGCTCGGATCAAGCCAGGTCCGGATGGAACGCCAGGGCGAGATCTGGGTCGCATCGGGCGACTACAAGGTCGAGCCGGACGCCACGTGCGCCCCATTCGAAGCGGTGCGCTGCCACACCTTCATCACGGAATCCACGTTCGGCCTGCCGATCTATCGCTGGGATCCGCAGCAGGAAGTCTTCGACGACATCAACCGCTGGTGGCGCCGCAACGCGGACGAGGGCCGCACGAGCATCCTGTATGCCTACGCGTTCGGCAAGGCGCAGCGGCTGTTGTGCGGGCTCGATCCTTCCATTGGTCCCATCGTCTGCCACGGCGCCGTCGAACCGCTGAACCGCATCTACCGCGAGGGCGGCGTGGTGCTGCCGCACACGCAGATGGTCAGCGAGACGGACAAGGCCGACCTGAAAAAGGCGCTCGTGCTGGCGCCGCCGTCCGCATCGGGCTCGCCGTGGACGCGCCGCTTCGGCGACTATTCCGACGCCTTCGCCAGCGGCTGGATGCTGTTGCGGGGTGCGCGCCGGCGGCGTGGCGTCGACCGCGGTTTCGTGCTGTCCGACCATGCCGATTGGCCCGGCCTGCTGGACGCGATCCATGCCACCGGCGCGCAGCAGGTGATCGTCACGCACGGCTCGATACCCGTGATGGTGCGCTGGCTGTGCCAGATCGGCCTCGATGCGAAAGCGTTCGACACGGAATACGGCGAGGAGGATGACGAAGCCGTCACGGGGACGCCGGAGGAGGCGAAGGATGCGTGAATTCGCCCGCCTGTACGCCGAACTCGACGAAACCACCGCCACCAACCGCAAGCTCGAGGCGCTGCAGAATTACTTTGCCGGCGCCGCCCCGGAAAACGCCGCCTGGGCCGTGTACTTCCTCGCGGGCGGCAAGCCGCGCCAGGCCGTGCCGAGCAAGCTGCTGCGCCAGTACGCCATCGAATACGCGGGCCTGGACGAGTGGCTGTTCGACGAATCGTATGCGGCCGTCGGCGACATGGCCGAGACCATCGCCCACATCCTGCCGCCACCGAAGCGCCACAGCGACGTGGGCCTGGCCGTGTGGATGGAAGAGCGCATCGGCCCGTTGCGCGGCGCCGATCCGGGCACGATCCGGGAAGCCCTGTTCTCGTATTGGGACGAACTGACGTGGCGCGAACGTTTCCTGTTCGTGAAGCTGATCGGCGGCGGTTTTCGCGTCGGCGTGTCGAAGCTGCTCGTCACGCGCGCGCTGGCGTCCATCGCCGCGGTCGACTCGAAGCTGATCGCGCAGCGCCTGATGGGCTGGACGGATGGCCGCGTCAAACCGACGGCGGCGGGCTTCCTGCAACTGATCGCGGCGCAGACGGACAACGAGCACCAGCTGCGCGGCGGGCAACCGTATCCGTTCTTCCTCGCGCACCAGCTGCAGGGCGAGCCTGCCGCGTTGGGCGACATGAACGACTGGCAGGTCGAGTGGAAGTACGACGGCATCCGCGCGCAGCTGGTGCGGCGCGGCGGCCAGAACTACCTGTGGTCGCGCGGCGAGGACCTGATCACGGAACGCTTTCCCGAATTGGCGGCTTTATCCCTGCCGGAAGGGACAGTGGTCGATGGTGAGGTGCTGATCTGGACCACCGGCGATGCGCCGGCGCCGTTTGCCGACCTGCAAAAGCGCATCGGCCGCAAGACCTTGTCCGCGAAACTGCTGGCGGAGCTGCCGGCCGTGCTGCTCGCGTACGACCTGCTGGAACTGGACGGCGTCGACACGCGCGCGCTGCCCCAGCACGAACGGCGCGCGCTGCTGGAGACGCTCGTCACGGGCGCGGCGCAACCGCAGCTGCGGATTTCTCCGCTCGTGACGGCGGACAGCTGGGAAGATCTCGGCAAGCTGCGCGCGGAATCGCGGGCGCGCGGCGTCGAAGGCATGATGCTGAAGGCACGGAGCGCGCAGTACGGCGTGGGCCGCACGAAGGACGTCGGCACGTGGTGGAAGTGGAAGATCGATCCGTATGCCGTCGACGCGGTACTGATCTATGCGCAGGCGGGCAGCGGCCGGCGTGCGTCGCTGTACACGGATTACACGTTCGCCGTGTGGGATGGCGAGGGTGCGGAACGCAAGCTCGTCCCGTTCGCGAAAGCCTATTCCGGCCTGACGGATGCGGAGATCGCGCAGGTCGACAACATCATCCGCAAGACGACGGTGGAAAAATTCGGGCCCGTGCGGTCCGTGAAGCCGACGATGGTGTTCGAGATCGGCTTCGAGGGCATCGCGTTATCGACCCGCCACAAGGCCGGCATCGCCGTGCGCTTTCCCCGCATCCTGCGGCGGCGCGACGACAAGCCGGTGGAGGAGGCCGACACGCTCGATACGTTGAAAGGGCTGCTGGGAGCGGCCGGGCCATGAGCAAGACCCTGGCAGAGCAAGCCGTCGACGCGTGGTTCGCGGCGCGCGGCTGGAAGGTGTTCCCGTTCCAGCGCGCCGTGTGGAAGGCCGCGCTGGCCGGCGAATCCGGCCTGCTGCATGCGAACACGGGTGCCGGCAAGACGTACGCCGTGTGGTTCGCGGCGCTGCTGCGCGGTGCGAATCGTACACGCCGCGCAAACGCGGGCCTGCGCGTGCTGTGGATCACGCCGATGCGCGCGCTGGCGGCGGACACGCAGCGGTCGCTGGAAGTGTCCGCGGCCGAACTGGGCGCCGCGAGCCCGGACGTCATCGGCACGTGGACGATCGGGGCACGCACGGGCGATACGGGCGCGGCCGAGCGGGCGCGCCAGTCCAAGTCGCTCCCCGGCGCGCTGATCACGACGCCGGAAAGCCTGTCGCTGCTGCTGTCCCACGCGGCCGCGCGCGACCAGTTCAGGCACCTGGACATGATCATCATCGACGAGTGGCATGAACTGATGGGCAGCAAGCGCGGCGTGCAGGTGCAGCTGGCGCTCGCCCGGCTGCGGCACTGGAATCCCGGGCTCGTCGTGTGGGGCCTGTCGGCCACGATGGGCAACCTGGCGGAGGCGCGCGGCGTGCTGCTGGGCGATCCGGATGCGGGCGTGCTCGTCGAGGGCGACCTGAAAAAACAGATCGTCGTCGACTGCCTCGTGCCCGGGAGTGTCGCGCGCTTTCCGTGGGCGGGCCACCTGGGCCTGCAGATGCTGCAGCCCGTGATCGACGAGATCGAGCGGCACGCCGCGACGCTGGTCTTCACGAACACGCGCTCGCAATCGGAGCTGTGGTACCAGAACATCATCGAGGCGCGGCCGGACTGGGCGGGCCTCGTCGCGCTGCACCACGGTTCGCTCGACCGCGAGGTGCGCGAATGGGTCGAGACGGGTCTCAAGCGCGGCGACCTGAAAGCCGTCGTGTGCACGGCGAGCCTGGACCTGGGCGTCGACTTTTTACCCGTCGAGCGCGTGCTGCAGGTCGGCAGCGCGAAGGGCATCGCGCGGCTGCTGCAGCGCGCGGGGCGCAGCGGCCACGCGCCGGGCCGCATCTCGCGCGTGACGCTCGTGCCGACGAACAGCCTGGAACTGCTGGAGGCGGCCGGTGCCAAGCGGGCCGTGGCCACGCGCCGGATCGAGGCGCGGCAGGTGCCGAACAAGCCGTTCGACGTGCTCGTGCAGCACCTCGTCACCGTCGCGCTGGGCGGCGGCTTCCGCTCCGAAGCGTTTTATGAAGAAGTGACAAGCGCGTGGTCGTACCGCCACCTGACGCCGGAGGAATGGCAATGGGCGCTGGACTTCGTCGCGCGCGGCGGCCAGAGCCTCACGATCTATCCTGAGTACAAGCGCGTGCTCCCGGACGAGGAAGGCGTCTACCGCGTGCCCGACGTGAAGATCGGCCGGCGCCACCGCATGGGGATCGGTACCATCGTGTCGGACGCGCAGATGCAGGTGAAGTACGTGAGCGGCGGCCGCATCGGCAGCGTGGAGGAATCGTTCATCGGGCGCATGAAGCCGGGCGACCGCTTCCTGTTCTCCGGCCGTATCCTGGAGCTCGTGCGCGTGCACGAGATGACGGCGTTCGTGAAGCGCTCGGAATCGACGCGCGGCGCCGTCAGCCGCTGGCAGGGCACCAAGATGCCGCTGTCCTCCGAGCTCGCGCACGCGGCGCTGGAAGAACTGAAGCTGGCCGGCGAAGGCATCTACGACGGCCCGGAGATGCGCGCGCTGCAACCGCTGCTGGAAATCCAGGCCCGCTGGTCGGCGCTGCCCGACAGCGACGTGCTCGTCGTGGAAAGCATGAAGAGCCGCGAGGGGTATCATTTGTTCCTGTACCCGTTCGCGGGGCGCGCCGTGCACACGGGGCTCGCGTCGCTGTTCGCGTACCGCGTGGGGCGTGTCATGCCGAGCACCTTTTCCATCGCCGTCAACGACTACGGCTTCGAACTGCTGGCGCCCGAAGCGGTCGACTGGGCCACCGTGTTCGCTGGAGAGACCGGGACCGACGTGGGGCTGTTCGATACGTCGCACCTGCTGGAGGACGTGCTGGACAGCCTGAATGCGACGCAGTTGTCGCAGCAGCGCTTCCGCGAGGTGGCGCGCATCGCGGGGCTCATCTTCCAGGGCTATCCGGGCCAGCATAAATCCATGCGCCAGGTGCAGGCGTCGTCGTCGCTGTTCTTCGAAGTCTTCCGCAAGCACGACAGCGGCAACCTGCTGCTCACGCAGGCCGAGCGCGAAGTGCTGGAGCAGGAACTGGAACTGACGCGGCTGCGCGACACGCTCGTCGAGCTGCATGCGCGCCGCATCGCCTTCCGCGAGGTGAAGCGCGCCACGCCGTTCGGCTTTCCGCTGATGGTCGAGCGTTTCCGCGAAAAGGTCAGCACGGAAAAGCTGGCGGACCGCGTCGCGCGCATGGTGAGAGAGCTCGAAAAGGCAGCCGAAGCATGACCAATGTCACCGTCGACGTCGCCGGCGAACGCCTCGTGCTGCTGCCGCAGAAGGCCGTGTACTGGCCGCGAGAAAGGATGCTGGCCATCGCCGACATCCACTTCGGCAAGGCGGCCGCGTTCCGTTCGTTCGGCATCCCCGTGCCGCGCGGCACGACGACGGAAAACCTCGACGCCCTCGGCGCCCTCATCGATGCGACGGGCGCGAACCACGTGCTGTTCCTCGGCGACTTTTTGCACGCGCGCGCGGCGCACGCGGCCGGCACGCAGGCGGCCATGCTCGCATGGCGCCGGCGCCGCTGCGACCTCGTGCTGACGCTCGTGCGCGGCAACCACGACAGGCATGCGGGCGACCCGGCCGACGTGCTCGGCATCGACCTCGTCGACGAGCCGTACACGGTTGGTCCGCTCTCGTTCTGCCACCATCCGGACCTGGAGGCGCCCGGCTATGTGCTGGCCGGACACGTTCATCCAGTTTATGTCTTGGCGACACGTTTCGACGCCCTGCGCCTGCCGTGTTTTGTCCTAGGCCCGCGTCGGATGATCCTCCCGTCTTTCGGATCTTTTACCGGTGGACACACCATCCGTCCGGAGGAGGACGACCGCATTTTTATTACCTCCGGGGAAGCCGTGCACAGCGTTCGCTAACGCACCGAGCCCGTCCAGTGCGCGGCGTAAGCTGGTCTTATCGACAACAAGACGAAGTCGGAGGACCCCATGGCAACAACCCGACAGACATTGGCCGCGGCCGTCGTGGCCGCGCTGCCTCTGCTCTCGATGACCGTGACGACGCCCGTGCAGGCGCAGGATCATCCGCGCGCGGCCCGGCTGGCACCCCGCATCGATGGTTTCAACGTGGACGAAGTGCGGCGCCTGGAACCGGGCACCGAGCTGAACTTCGACCTGTACGGCACGCCGGGCGGCTATGCCACCCTGCGCATCGATGGCGCCACGCGCAACCTGACACTGACTGAAACGTCGCCGGGCACCTACCAGGGCACGTACACGATCGGCACGCACGACCGCATCAATCCCGGCAGCGCCGTTACCGCCAACCTGCGCGTGAACGACATGGTCACGACGCGCCTGCTCGCCGAATCGATCGTGCGCGGGCCGAGCCGTGCCGACGACCGCAGCGACCGCACCGCGGCGAACATGCCGCACGTGGACCGCTTCGACGTGCGCGGCAGCGACGATCTCGGTCCGGGCAACGAATTGAAATTCACCGTGCGCGGCACGCCGGGCGCCAAGGTGGAGGTGCAGATCGCCGGTTCGCGCGGCATCTTCTTCCTGCCGGAAGTGCGGCCGGGCGAGTACAGCGGCCTGTACACGATCCGCCGCGACGACCGCATTGCGCCGGATGCGGCCGTGACGGCCACGATCCGCGCCAACGGCCGCTATTCGACGGCCACGCTGGGACAACCGCTGATGGCGGGCGGCAGCGGCCAGGGCCTCAATCCGAACAACCAGCCGCGCGTGGCGCGCTACTGCACGAATTGCGCGACGGTGGAAGCCGTCAACGTCGTGCAGGTCAGCGGCGACGGCAGCTACCTGGGCACCGGTGCCGGCGCCGTCGTGGGCGGCCTGCTGGGCAACCAGGTCGGCAGCGGCAGCGGACGTACTGCGGCCACCGTCGCGGGCGCCGTCGGCGGCGCGATCGCGGGCCGCGAGATCGAACGCAATGCGAACGCGCGCCAGCGCTTCGAAGTCGTCGTGCGTTACGCGAACGGTGCCACGCAAACCATCCCGTACGAAAACAATCCGGGCTTCCGCGTGGGCGACCGCGTGAAGGTCAGCGATGGCGTGCTGATCCGCGACTGATCCACAAGCATCAGAAAACAGAAAGCCGGCTTCCGCGAGGAACCGGCTTTTCTCGTTTGATGCAGGAAGCGGTTCAGGCCGTGGCCAGGACCTGGCCGTCGCCGGCGCTGTCCGCTTCGGCCTTGTGCTTGGCGTTCTGCTTGGCGCGCGAGCGCGACGGCGGCAGGCGGCGCAGCGTCTTGAGGGCTTCCGGATCCTTGATGCCGATGGTGCGCTGGTCGACCGTGATCAGGCCGATTTCGTTGAAGGCGGACAAGGTGCGGCTGACCGTCTCGAGTGTCAGGCCGAGATAGCTGCCGATCTCATGGCGCGTCATGCGCAGGTTGAACAGTTTGCTCGAATACCCCATCGCGGCGAAGCGTTCCGCCAGCGAGATCAGGAAGCGGGCCACGCGGGCTTCGGCCGACAGGGCGCCGAGCATGCCGATCATGGCCTGTTCGCGCACCAGTTCACGGCTCATCACGCCGTACATCAGGTTCTCGAGCTCCGCATGCACGCGGCCGAGCGCAGTGAGCTTCTTGAACGGCACGAGGATCAGGTCGCAGTCGGACAGGGCAACCGCTTCCGACGCGTAATGGCGCGTATGAATGCCGTCGACGCCGAGCATATCGCCCTTCATCGGGAAGCTGAGCACCTGTTCGTTGCCGAACTCGTCGATCAGCACGGTTTTCAGGAAACCGGAGTTGACGATGTACAGGGTGTCGAATGCCTGGCCGATCGTGTGCACGCGCTGTCCGGTCTTGAACTGTACGTGCTGGAACAGCAGTTCCTCGGTGTTCATCGAGACAGCGGCCGGGATGTGTAGCAGGTCGCAGACCTCTTTCAGGTTCGACCAGAGACGGCCCTGGCGTTGGCGTCCGGCTTCCATCTGTGACGAGTGCAGGGTCGACGGGGAGGCGTTGCGTTGTTCTGAAGTTAGCTGGGACTGCATACTCATCTCCAGGTTTAGGATTTCAAAGAACTAAGCTGCGGTCCGGTGGTGCCAGTGCGGTATCGGAGCCACAGAGCTGACTGGATACGGATATGGACCGCAGGCAAGTCGAAACGCTGAAGTCAGTATGCCAACACGAGTCCGGCATTAATATCAGCAACGGCTGAATGTGTAGTAGGAGAGAGCGTCAACTTGTAGGAATTTTCTTACTGCCAAGCTGCCTGCATGGGGGGAGTCACGAGTGAAGCGCGTGTAGGATTACGCGAGCGGACGGCGGGCCCTGCGTGGCCGGGAAGAGCCGGGGCAGGGCACGAAAAGTGTCGCCTGAATGTCAAATCTGTTTCGTGCGGCGCCGTTCAGGCTTTCATCGGCGCCAGCAGACGATGCGCCACCGCGTACTGGACCATTTCGGACAGCGAGGTCATGCCCATTTTCTGCATGATGCGGGTCTTGTGGGTACTGACCGTCTTGACGGACAGGTGCAGGTTGTTGGCGATCTCGGTGATCGATTTGCCGCCCACGAGGAGCGAGAATACCTCGAATTCGCGATCCGAGAGCTGCTTGTGCAGCAGCTGTTCGTTCGGCGCCATGATGTTCAGCGCCAGCTGCTCGGCCACTTCCGTGCTGATGTACGGCCGGCCTGAGGCCACCTTGCGGATCGCACCGACGAGCTGCGTGCCGGCACTTTCCTTGGTGAGATAGCCCTGGGCTCCCGCCCGGATGGCGCGCACGGCGTACTGCTCTTCCTCGTGCATCGTCAGGATCAGGATGGCGAGCTTGGGCGCTTCGCTGCGCACCTGGCGGATCAGGTCGACGCCGCTGCGGCCCGGCATGGACAGGTCCAGCAGCAGCAGGTCGAAGCCGCCCTGGCGTACCAGCGACAGCACTTCGAAGCCGTTGATGGCCTCGCCGACGATCTCGATGTCGAGCGCGCCGTCGAGGATACGCTTGAGGCCCTCGCGCATGATCGTGTGGTCGTCGGCGATGACAATGCGAATCATAGGATGTCCCTTAGGGATCAATTGTAAAATGAAGGTAAAAAGATATCACAGCGGCAACACTACCGTTGCCTTTTTTTCGGACAATGCCTGCTGTCCGATGCGGCGCTGCGGCAACTTCCAGTAGGCGCGTCAGGTACCGGGCTCCCGGATCAGGCGGTGCACCAGCACGGGCCTGGTCGTATGGGACAGCACCTTGTTGGTCACGCTACCTAGCAGCAGCTGCCCCCAGCCGCTGCGGCCGTGCGAACCCATGAAGATCAGGTCGCAGTGTTGCTGTTCCGCCACGTCGACGATCTTCAGGGCCGCCGCGTCGGAAAACGCCGTCATGCAGGCGTGCTTCAGGCCGCAACCTTCCGCCGCACGCATGATCGAGCCCATGTACTCCTGGCCCAGGCGCTGCATCTGCTGGACATATTCCTCTTCGCTGGGGTAGGCGGGCGGCACGATCTCGACGTACACGGGGTACTGGTAGTCGGGAGCGACGAACAGGGCGAGCACTTCCGCCCCCATCTGTCGTGCGAATTTGACGCCGGCACAGGCGGTGTGCTGCGACACCGAGGAGCCGTCGGTGGTGATCAGAATCTTCTGGTACATGGTGAGCCCTCCCTCACGTCACGCTACCTTCTCATTGTAGTTCGCGTTTCCCCACTTGGCGGAATGTAAATGCTTGATCTTGCTCAGGGATGTGCTCGGCTTTCGGCGCACAAATACCATATGTCACAAATGCCTCGGCGATAAAAAAATACAACACATGCTTTGTGAAAATATTCAGAAAACGCTGTAAAAGATTGTCGGCAGGCCAAGATTACTCGCCAATCGGCAACGTCGGCATTTCAGAAGATTTACCTACGGCAACCACGCTGATACACTCGTCGGAAATTTATACCGTCAGCGTAATGACGGCAGCCGTACCGCACACAGCACAGATCATCGCATCGCGACATTTAAATTATGGAGAAGCAGGGACTATGACCGACGCCGCTGACGATTTCGACGCACTATTCGAGGAAGTGGCAGCGCAGCGTGCCAGCGCACCCGCTGCCGCTCCGACGCCGGCGCCCGCGCCCGAGCCCGCCGCCGGCGGCGACAGCGGCGATACCGACGACCTGGAGGCCCTGTTCGACCAGGTCGCGGCCACCAGCGCCCCGGCGCCGGCCGTCGTGTCCGCACCGGCCGTTCCGGCCGCTGCCGCACCTGCCGAGGAGGGAGATGAAGAACAGAACAAGGGCATGTACGAGCGCCTGGGCGGCATCGTGCGCCTGCTGCACGACTCGCTGCGCGAACTGGGCTACGACAAGGCCCTGACCGAAGCGTCGTCCCAGATCGTGGACGCGCAGGACCGCCTGGAATACGTCGCGACCCTGACCGAACAGGCCGCCAACAAGGTGCTGAACACCCTGGACGACGGCATGCCGGCCCAGGACCTGCTGTCCAAGCAGGCCAAGGACATGGAGAACCGCTGGGACGACCTGTTCGCCGGCAAGCTCTCGATCGAACAGTTCAAGGCCCTGGCCGGAGACTCCCGGCAGTTCGCCCAGCTGGTGTCGGAAGCGACCGAAGCCGAGAAGGCGCGCCTGCTCGAGATCATGATGGCCCAGGACTTCCAGGACATCACGGGCCAGTTGATCAAGAAAGTGGTCGTCATCACCAAGACGGTGGAGAACGAGCTGACCCAGCTGCTGAAGGACAGCGCACCGCCCGACGTGAAAGAAAAACTGGCGCAGAAACAGGCAGCACAGGAACAGCCGCAGCCGCTGATGTCGGGTCCGTCGGTGCCGTCCGCGGCGCTCGACCAGGACAGTGTCGATGATCTTCTTGCCGATCTGGGATTCTAATGGATGAAATGCTCAAGGATTTCGTCGTCGAGGCGATGGATCTTGCAGCGAATGTTGAAGAGCATCTGCTGCACCTCGAACGCGATCCCGACAACAAGGAAACGCTGAACGCGGTCTTCCGCTCGTTCCACACCATCAAGGGTGGCGCGGGTTTCATGGGGCTGCCGGCGCTCGTCGCCGCCTGCCACCTGACGGAAAACCTGTTCGACGCGCTGCGCACCGGTGCGGCGCCCGTCACGCCGGGTGCGATCGAAGCGTCGCTGCAGGCGTCGGGCTTCGTGGCCGACCAGCTCAATGACCTGAACAACGGCGCGACGCCGGACCAGCTGCCGCAGATGCCGGCCGACCTCGAGCGCATGCTCAAGGACGCCATCGCCGGCACGGACGCCGCACCCGCGCCGAAGGCCGCACCTGCGCCCGCGCCCGTGAAGGCTGCGCCGGCTCCGGTCGCGGCCGCACCGGCACCGGTGAGCGCATCGGCCGCCCCGGGCGCCGACGGTCTCGATTGGGAAGCGATGTACATGGCGGTCGTTCCGCCGGGCACGTACACGCCGGCCGAGGCGCCTGCCGCCGCGCCGGCCGTCGCCGTCGAGGCAGTGGCCGCGCCCGTGCAGGCTGCAACGGTGGAAGCCGCCGCACCCGCCGCGTCCGGAAAACCGGGCTGGGACGGCGTCGAGCGCCGCAACGACAACAAGCCGGCCAGCACCGGTCCCGCGAAGGACGAGAGCATCCGTATCGACGCGGTCAAGCTGGACGCGCTGCTGGAAGTGGCCGGCGAATCCGTGCAGGCCGCGAACCAGGCGGCCGTGCTGCTGGAACGCCTGTCGCAGTTCAAGTTCGAAGGCCAGGCCGCCACCTTGATGGCCACGCTGACGGAAACGCTGGAGCGCGCGTCGCGCTATTCGGCCGAGCTGCAGCGCGCCACGCTGGCGACCCGCATGCAGCCGGTCGGCCGCCTGTTCCAGAAATTCCCGCGCCTCGTGCGCGAGCTGGCGAAGGACCTGGGCAAGGACGTCGAGCTCACCATCGAAGGCGCCGAGACGGAAGTCGACCGCGTCGTCGTGGACAGCCTGTACGACCCGCTCGTGCACATGCTGCGCAACGCGCTGGACCACGGCGTCGAGTCGCCGGAAGACCGCGTCGCCAACGGCAAGCCGGCCAAGGCCTACATCCTGCTGAAAGCGTGGCAGGAAGCGAACAGCGTCATGATCGTGCTGCAGGACGATGGCCGCGGCATGGACCCGGCCAAGCTGCGCAAGAAGGCGATGGAAAAAGGCCTGATCTCCGAGAACCAGGCCACTAGCGACGACGAGGCGTACCAGCTCGTGTTCCTGCCGGGCTTCTCGACCAAGGAAGTGGCGTCGTCGGTCTCGGGCCGCGGCGTGGGCATGGACGTGGTCAAGACGGCCGTCGAGAAGAACCGCGGCGCGATCCGCATCGACTCGAACCTGGGCACGGGCACGAAGTTCTCGATCCGCCTGCCGATCGAACTGTCGATCGTCCCGACCATGCTCGTGTCGACGTCGGGCGCGCAGCTGGCCCTGCCGATGGCGGTGGTCGAGCGCGTCGTCGAACTGCCGGAGACCTTCATGCAGGTTGGCGGCGCCCCGGTGCTGAAGGACCAGGGCCGTCCGCTGCCGGTGCGTTCGCTGGCGCTGTCGCTGGGCTACGAGGAATGCGCGGAGCGCGTGGGCATCGTCATCAACGCCCCGCAGCCGTACATCATCGCGGTGGAAGCCGTCGACGGCACGGCCGACCTGGTGATCAAGCCGATGACGGCGCTGAACGTCGAAGGCATCACCGGTACGGCACGTTCGGCGGAAGGTTCGCTCGTGCTGGTCGTCGGCCTGTCGTTCCTGATGGACGGTTGCCGCTCCACGGTGAGGCTCGCGGCGTAAGAAGCCGGTTGCAGCATTTTTGCTACAAAGCTACGAAAAGCCTGCGCAGGAAATGCGCAGGCTTTTTTTATTTGTGCGTCTGCAAACTGGTCCGAACAAAATTTTTATACGGATGAGTTCATTGGAATAATCGTGCTCGAAGGGCATTGCTTCCGCATTGCACAAATATGGCATAATCAAAGACCATGCCCGCATGTAGCGGTCGCTTTACTGGATTTAACATGTTAAAAACGCTCTACGACAAACTTTGGGATTCGCATGTCGTGCGTGCCGATGCGGATGGCACCACCGTGCTGTATATCGACCGTCACCTGGTCCACGAAGTCACCAGCCCGCAGGCGTTCGAAGGCCTGCGCGAAGCCGGCCGCCCGCTATGGCGCACTTCGGCCAATCTTGCCGTAGCCGACCACAACGTGCCGACCACCGACCGCTCGCACGGCATTCTGGATGCGACCTCGCGCCTGCAGGTCGAGACGCTGGACAATAACACCAAGTCCTTCGGCGTCACGTACTTCAACATGAACGACAAGCGCCAGGGCATCGTGCACGTGATCGGCCCGGAGCAGGGCGCCACGTTGCCGGGCATGACCGTCGTGTGCGGCGACTCGCACACGTCCACGCACGGCGCGTTCGGCGCGCTGGCCCACGGCATCGGCACGTCGGAAGTGGAGCACGTGATGGCCACGCAGACGCTGCTTGCGAAGAAATCAAAATCGATGCTGGTGCAGGTCGACGGCGAACTGCCGGCCGGCGTGACCGCCAAGGACATCGTGCTGGCCGTGATCGGCAAGATCGGCACCGCCGGCGGCACGGGCTATGCCATCGAATTCGGCGGCTCGACGATCCGCGCGCTGTCGATGGAAGGCCGCATGACGGTCTGCAACATGGCGATCGAGGCGGGCGCGCGCGCCGGCATGGTCGCCGTCGACGACACGACCATCGACTACGTCAAGGGCCGTCCGTTCGCCCCCGTCGGCCCGCAGTGGGAACAGGCCGTCGCCTACTGGCGCACGCTGCACTCGGATCCAGGCGCGAAGTTCGACCTCGTCGTGCAGCTGAATGCCGCGGAGATTCGCCCGCAGGTGACTTGGGGCACGTCGCCCGAGCAGGTCACGACGATCGACGGCCGCGTGCCCGATCCGGACAAGGAAAAAGATCCCGTCAAGCGCGACGCGATGGAAAAGGCCCTGGTCTACATGGACCTGAAGCCGAACACCGCGATGGAAGACATCCGCATCGACAAGGTGTTCATCGGTTCCTGCACCAACTCGCGCATCGAAGACCTGCGCGCCGCCGCCGCCGTCGTGCGCGGCCGCCAGCGCGCGTCGAACGTCAAGCTGGCGATGGTCGTGCCGGGCTCCGGCCTCGTGAAGGAACAGGCCGAACGCGAAGGCCTGGACCAGATCTTCAAGGCCGCCGGCTTCGAATGGCGCGAGCCGGGCTGCTCGATGTGCCTCGCGATGAACGCCGACCGCCTGGAACCGGGCGAGCGCTGCGCGTCGACGTCGAACCGCAACTTCGAAGGCCGCCAGGGCCAGGGCGGCCGCACGCACCTGGTGTCGCCGGCGATGGCCGCCGCGGCTGGTATCGCGGGTCATTTCGTCGATGTTCGTAAAATCTGATCCAGTTTGATAATTCGGGGTCAGAGCACGAATTTCTCGGGTGTGCTCTGACCCCGACTGACTAGAAACTCATATGAAAAAAGTCATCGCTCTCGCACTCATCGCCATTGCCGCAGCCGGCTGCAACACCATTTCCGGCGTCGGCAAGGACGTGCAGAAAGTTGGCCAGGTCATCACGGGCGCAGGTGGTAAATAATCATGGATAAATTCACCGTACACGAAGGACTGGTGGTCCCGCTGGACCGGGCCAACGTCGACACCGACGCCATCATTCCGAAGCAGTTCCTCAAGTCGATCCGCCGCACCGGCTTCGGCCCCAACCTGTTCGACGAGTGGCGTTACCTCGACCACGGCGAACCGGGCATGGACAATTCGAATCGCCCGGTCAATCCGGACTTCGTGCTGAACCAGCCGCGCTACGCCGGCGCGTCGATCCTGCTGACCCGCAAGAACTTCGGCTGCGGCTCGTCGCGCGAGCACGCGCCGTGGGCCCTGCAGCAGTATGGCTTCCGCGCCATCATCGCGCCGAGCTTTGCCGACATCTTCTTCAACAACTGCTTCAAGGGCGGCCTGCTGCCGATCGTGCTGGACGAAGCGAAGGTCGACCAGCTGATGAATGAAGTGAAGGCGTTCCCGGGCTACAAGCTCGTCGTCGACCTCGAGAAGCAGACCGTGGGCACGCCGGACGGCCACCTCGCGTTCGAATTCGCCATCGACGACTTCCGCAAGTACTGCCTGCTGAACGGCCTGGACGACATCGGCCTCACGCTGCGCCACGCCGACGACATCCGCGCCTACGAAGAACGCCATCTGCGCGCGCAGCCGTGGCTCGCCAACACCATCTGAACGAGAACAAGAACATGAAGATTGCCATTCTGCCGGGCGACGGCATCGGTCCCGAAATCACCGCGCAAGCCGTCAAGGTGCTGAACGCACTGGGCGAGTCCTTCGAACTGGAAAGCGCGGACGTCGGCGGCGCCGGCTATGCCGCGCACGGCCATCCGCTGCCGCAGGGCACGCTGGCGCTGGCGAAGGCCGCGGACGCCGTGCTGTTCGGCGCCGTCGGCGACTACAAGTACGACTCGCTGGAGCGCGCGCTGCGTCCGGAACAGGCCATCCTCGGCCTGCGCAAGGAACTGGGCCTGTTCGCCAACCTGCGTCCCGCGATCCTGTATCCGGAACTGGCCGGCGCCTCCACGCTGAAGCCGGAAGTGGTGTCGGGCCTGGACATCCTGATCATCCGCGAACTGACGGGCGACATCTATTTCGGCAAGCCGCGCGGCGTGCGCGAATGCCCGGACGGTCCGTTCGCGGGCCAGCGCGAAGGCTTCGACACGATGCGCTATGCGGAAGGCGAGATCCGCCGCATCGCCCACGTCGCGTTCCAGGCTGCGCGCAAGCGCGACCGTCGCGTGACGAGCGTCGACAAGGCCAACGTGCTGGAGACCTTCCAGTTCTGGCGCGACATCGTCACCGACGTGCACAAGGAATACCAGGACGTCGAACTCGAACACATGTACGTCGATAACGCCGCGATGCAGCTCGTGCGCGCGCCGAAGAAGTTCGACGTGATCGTCACCGGCAACATGTTCGGCGACATCCTGTCCGATGCGGCCGCGATGCTGACCGGTTCGATCGGCATGCTGCCGTCGGCGTCGCTGGATGCGAACAATAAAGGCCTGTACGAGCCGTCGCACGGTTCGGCGCCGGACATCGCGGGCAAGGGCGTCGCGAATCCGCTGGCGACGATCCTGTCGGCCGCGATGATGCTGCGCTTCTCGCTGGGCAAGGCCGAACAGGCCGACCGCATCGAGAACGCCGTCAAGAAGGTGCTGGCCCAGGGCCTGCGCACGCCGGACATCTACGAAGAAGGCACGACGCGCGTCGGCACGGAACAGATGGGCGACGCCGTCCTCAAGGCATTGGGTTGACCAGGAATACGCCCGGTCGGGCGGAACATTTTTAAACGAGGGATATCATGAAATTAGTAGGTCTGGTTGGTTGGCGCGGCATGGTCGGTTCGGTCCTCATGCAACGCATGCAGGACGAGGGCGATTTCGCCCACATCGAGCCGGTGTTCTTCACCACCTCGAATCCGGGTGGCGCTGCGCCGAAGATGGCGAAGAACGAAACCACGCTGAAAAGCGCAACCGACATCGCCGAACTGTCGAAATGCGAGATCATCATCTCGTGCCAGGGCGGCGACTACACGACCGAAGTGTTCCCGAAACTGCGCGCTAGCGGCTGGAACGGCTACTGGATCGACGCCGCGTCCACGCTGCGCATGAACGACGATGCCGTGATCGTGCTGGACCCGGTCAACCTGGACGTCATCAAGGACGCCATGGTGCGCGGCGTGAAGAACTTCATCGGCGGTAACTGCACCGTGTCGTGCATGCTGATGGGCCTGGGCGGCCTGTTCAAGCACGACCTGGTCGACTGGATGACGTCGATGACGTACCAGGCCGCATCGGGCGGCGGCGCGCAGCACATGCGCGAGCTGCTGACCCAGTTCGGCACCATCAACTCGGCCGTCAAGAACCTGCTGGACGACCCGGCATCGGCGATCCTCGAGATCGACCGCGGCGTGCTGGCCACCCAGCACGGCCTGTCCGCCGAAGAAACCAAGCAGTTCGGCGTGCCGCTGGCCGGCAACCTGATCCCCTGGATCGACAAGGACCTGGGCAACGGCCAGTCGAAGGAAGAGTGGAAGGGCGGCGCCGAGACCAACAAGATCCTCGGTCGCCACAACGGCTCGAACGTGATTCCGGTCGACGGCCTGTGCGTCCGCATCGGCGCGATGCGCTGCCACTCGCAGGCGCTGACCATCAAGCTGAAGAAAGACGTGCCGCTGGACGAGATCAACGACATCATCGCGAACGACAACCAGTGGGTGAAGTTCGTGCCGAACACGCGCGAAGCCTCGGTGCGCGACCTGACCCCGGCCGCCGTCACGGGCAGCCTGACGATCCCGGTCGGCCGCGTGCGCAAGATGTCGATGGGCCCGGAGTACATTTCCGCGTTCACCGTCGGCGACCAGCTGCTGTGGGGCGCCGCCGAGCCGCTGCGCCGCATGCTGCGCATCGTGCTGGACAAGTGATGCTTGTCACCTGCGGGTGAGGGAAGGGCGGCTCGCGGGCCGCCTTTTTTCATTCTGGGATTGGTATCGAATTGACACCAGATCATCCAAAAAACATCATTAGTCTGAATAGACCGTCTACATACGTCAGACTCCTTGAATGTTTCTCCCTGCGGAACTTGCATGCCACAGTGCATGATGATATGTTCCTGAGACCTCCGGCCACGTCGCTCTCGAACCTATGCATGTCACTCCCCGCCTCCCGATGAAGTCGTCCGCACTGAAAAAGCTCACTGCGGCGGTCGCAAGTGCGCTGGTCCTGACGTCGGCGGCCCACGCGGCCGGTCTCGGCAAGCTCACGGTGTTGTCCGCGCTCGGCCAGCCGCTGCGCGCCGAAATCGAACTGACGGCTGTGTCCGGCGACGAGGCGTCCGGCCTTACCGCGAAGCTGGCCTCGCCGGAAGCGTTCAAGGCGGCCAACATCGATTTCAATCCGGCCCTGCTGTCGCTGCGCTTCAACGTCGAGCAGCGCGGCGGCCGCCAGTTCATCCGCGTCAGCTCCACGCAGCCGCTGAACGAGCCGTTCGTCGACATGCTGCTGGAACTGTCGTGGAATAACGGCCGCCTCGTGCGCGAATACACGTTCCTGCTCGACCCGGCCGAGCTGCGCGCGACGCAGTCGGCCCAGGTCGCGGCCAGCGAGTCCGCGCGTCCGCGCACGGAAACCGCGCCCGCCGCCGCGTCGCCGGCCGCGCCGGCGGCCGAGCGTCCGCGCCGCGCCGCGCGTGCCGAGACGGCAGAATCAGCCAAGCCGGCGGCCGAGACGGCAGTACCGTCGCGCTACCGCGTCAAGCGGGGCGACAGCCTGGGCCGCATCGCCGCCCAGCTGAAGCCCGTCGACGTGTCGCTCGACATGATGCTCGTGGCGCTGTACCGCGCCAACCCGGATGCCTTCATCGGCAACAACATGAACCGCCTGAAGTCGGGCCGCATCCTGACCGTGCCGTCGGGCGATGCCGTGCGCGGCACGGACGACACCGAGGCGCATGGCGTCGTCGTCGCCCACGCCGCCGACTTCAACGCCTACCGCAACAAGCTGGCGGGCCAGGTCGGCGCGTCGGAACCCGTCAAGACGCCGGAGCCGGGGCAGGGCGCGGCCGGCAAGATCACGGCGAAGGTCGAGGAACGCCCGACCGCCGCCAACGAATCGCAGGACAAGCTGCGCCTGTCGAAAGCCGCGCCGACCCTGCCTTCCGGCAAGGGTACGACGATGAGCACCGAGGACCGCATCGCCAAGGAGAAGGAACTGGCCGACGCGCAGACGCGCGTGCGCGAGCTCGAACGCAACGTGAGCGACCTGGAAAAGGTCGCCACGATCAAGAGCAAGGCCGGCGCCGAGGCGGAAAAGAACGCTTCCGCGCCCGCGAATGTCGCCGCGACGCCGCCGGCATCACAGCCCACCTCGCAGCCCGCACCGCAGAAGCTGCCGACGATCAAGCCGGCCGCCAAGCCTGCGGCCGCACCGCCGGAGCCGGGCCTGATGGACTTCATCATGGACAACCTGACGCTGGTCGGCGGCGGCGCGGCCGCGCTGCTGCTCGGCGGCCTGCTGGTTGCCCAGCGCCGCAAGAAAAAGGTCGTCAAGGTGGTGCCGGAGCCGTCGATCCTCGGCGTGCCGAGCGAACCCGCGCATTCGATGTTCGCGGAGACGGGCGGCCAGAGCGTCGACACGAACAACAGCGTCTTCAATTCCAGCTTCGCGCCGTCCGCCAGCCAGCTCGACACGAACGAGGTGGATCCGGTCGCGGAAGCCGACGTCTACATCGCCTACGGCCGCGATGCACAGGCCGAGGAAATCCTCAAGGAAGCCCTGCGCACGCATCCGGAGCGCTATCCGGTGCGCCTGAAGCTGCTCGAGATCTATGCCGCGCGCAAGGACCAGCGCGCGTTCGAGACGCAGGCCGCGGAGCTCTACAGCATGACGCGCGGGCAGGGCGACGAGTGGGCGCAGGCCGCCGCGCTGGGCCTCACCATCGATCCGCTCAACCCGCTGTACCAGCACACCGCCGCGCCGACGGGTCCGGTGCCGAGCACCGAGGAACTGGGCCAGCAGGCCTTGCTGTCGAAGGAACTGGACGATGTGTTCAGCGCGCCGGCCGAGCAGCAGGACGCGCTGCTCGCGCCGACGGCCGCGCCGGCCGCCGAGCCGCTGGACTTCAGCCAGCATTTCGCCGACGCGATGGCGACCGCGCAGCCGGCCCCGGCGCCCGTCACCAATGCGCCGTCGACCGAACCCGCGCCGATGGAAGACGACCACGTGCTCGACTTCGACCTGGGCGGGCTCGCGTTCGAACCGGTCGAGCCGGCACCCGCGCCGCAAGCGGCCGCGACGCCGGCTGCCGACCTGGGCGGCAGGCACGATCTCGACTTCGACATGAGCGCGTTCGAGACGCCGGCCGCGCCGCCGGCGGTCGAGCCGGTCGCGGCGCAGGACAAGCAGGAGCACGATCCGCTCGACTTCTCGTTCGACATGGACTTCGCCGCCCCGGCCGCGAACCCGGTGCCGCAACTGGAAGTGCACACGGACGACGACCTGCTGGCACCGGCCGCAGCGACGGCCGCTGCGGCGGACATCGAAATGGCCAACCTGGCCCGCGAATTCGACCTGCCGGACCTGCCGACGGAACTGCAGGCCAGCCTGCCGCCCGAGCCGGAACAGCCGGCGCGCGACCCGCTGTTCGACCTCGACGCGATGGATTTCGGCCTGGACGAGACCCCGCGTGCAGAAAGCGCAGCGTCGATCCCGACGGCCGCGCTGGACGAGCACCTGTTCGACATCCCGGCCACGCCGGCACCGGCCGACGCGCCGTTCGCCGAGCCGGATCGTATCGTGCTCGAACCGGCCACGCCGCAGTTCGACATCGGCGGCTTCGACCTCGACCTGCCGGCCGACGGCTCGCTGCCGCTGCCGGAAGTGCAGTCGCTGTCCGAGCCGCAGTTCGAGACGCCTGCCGCGCCGGCGGAACCGGCCGCGCTGTCAGCCGCGCACATGGAAATGGAAACGAAGCTGGACCTGGCCATCGCTTACCAGGAAATCGGCGACAAGGAAGGGGCGCGCGAGTTGCTCGAAGAAGTCATCCGCGGCGGCAATCCCGAGCAGGCGGCACGCGCCAACTCGATGCGCGCGACACTGGTGTAAGGCAGGACGATTTGACACGTATCGCATTGGGTGTCCAGTACGTGGGCACCGCCTGGAACGGGTATCAGAAACAACCATCGCGCGACACGGTCCAGGACCGGCTGGAGATTGCGCTCGAGAAATTTGCCTGCACGACGCTCGCGACGACGTGCGCCGGCCGCACCGACGCCGGCGTCCACGCCATCGAGCAGGTCGTCCATTTCGACACGGACCTCGACCGCGCACCGCAATCGTGGGTGCGCGGCACGAACGCGTTCCTGCCCGAGTCGATCGTCGTGCGCTGGGCGCACGTGGTCGCGCCGGACGCCGAAGGCCAGGATTTCCACGCCCGCTTCTCGGCCCGCTCGCGCACGTATCACTACGTGCTGTACAACCACGCCAACCCGTCCGCGCTGCTGGCCGGACGCGCCGGCTGGGTGTTCCGCCCGCTCGACGTCAAGCGCATGCGGGAAGCGGCCGCGCACCTGATCGGCACGCACGACTTTTCCAGCTTCCGCGCATCCGGCTGCCAGGCGAATTCGCCGGTCAAGCAGATGCACGAGGTGAAGATCGAACGGACGGGCGACATCATCGTGTTCACGGTGCGCGCGTCCGCGTTCCTGCATCACATGGTGCGCAACATCGTCGGCTCGCTGATCTACGTGGGGACCGGCCGCAACGAGCCGGGCTGGATGGCCGAGGTGCTGGACGCACGCTCGCGCGACGCCGCGGCGCCCACCTTCATGCCCGATGGGCTGTACCTTGCTACAATCGACTACGATCCGAAGTGGGGGCTGCCGCAGGAGCCGGCGCCGCCGCTTCCCTGGCTCTGACATTCCGCTATGCCCCGTACCCGAATCAAGATCTGCGGCATCACCCGCGAACAAGACCTGCACGCTGCCGTCGATGCCGGCGCCGACGCCCTGGGCTTCGTGTTCTATCCGAAGAGCCCGCGCTACGTCACGCACGAGCGCTACGCCGAGCTGGCCCGTGAACTGCCGCCGTACGTGAACGCCGTCGCGCTGTTCGTCAACGCGACCGTGGACGAGGTGCGCGCGGTCGTCGCGGCCGGTCCGGTGTCGCTGCTGCAATTCCATGGCGACGAGACGCCGGAGGCATGCGCGCAACTGGCGCAGGCCGTGCAGAGGCCGTTCACGCGGGCATTCCGGGTAAAACCTGACACGACCCCCGCCGATTTGCTAGAATCGGAAGCTCAATACCGCGCCGCTTCTCCCTGGTTCTCGGGTTTGCTGCTCGACACGTACGTGGATGCCTACGGCGGCGCAGGAAAGGTTTTCGATTGGTCTCTTATTCCAAAAGAGCTCGCGCCTCGGGTCGTTTTGAGTGGTGGCTTGAGCGTACACAACGTGACTGGCGCGGTGGCGCAAGTACGCCCCTTCGCGGTCGACATCAGTAGCGGTGTCGAGGCGGCGAAGGGGATCAAGGATGCCCGCAAGATTGCCGCGTTCATCGACGCGGTGCGGGCAGGCGATGCCACCCTTTTGAGTCAGACACATCATGAAAGCCAATCAAGTTAAAGGCGCCCAGGCGCTGTTCAAGACCCCCGACTATCAACTGCCGGACACCACCGGCCACTTCGGCCAATACGGCGGCTCGTTCGTCGCCGAGACGCTCAGCCACGCGCTGGCCGAGCTGAACGACGCGTACGCGCGCTACAGCCAGGATCCCGAATTCCTCGAAGAATTCCGCTACGAGCTGGCGCACTTCGTCGGCCGTCCGTCGCCCGTCTACCACGCCAAGCGCTGGTCGGAGCAGAACGCTAAGGAAAATCGCGGCGCGCAGATCTTCTTCAAGCGCGAAGACCTGAACCACACGGGCGCCCACAAGATCAACAACGTGATCGGCCAGGCGCTGCTCGCGAAACGCATGGGCAAGCCGCGCATCATCGCCGAGACGGGCGCCGGCCAGCACGGCGTCGCGACGGCCACGATCTGCGCCCGCTTCGGCCTCGAATGCGTCATCTACATGGGCAGCGAGGACGTCAAGCGCCAGGCGCAGAACGTCTACCGCATGAAGCTGCTGGGCGCGACCGTCGTGCCGGTGGAATCCGGTTCCAGGACGCTGAAGGACGCGCTCAACGAAGCGATGCGCGACTGGGTCACGAACATCGAGAACACGTTCTACATCATCGGCACGGTCGCCGGTCCGCACCCGTATCCGATGATGGTGCGCGACTTCCAGTCCGTGATCGGCGAGGAATGCCGCGTGCAGATGCCGCAGATGACGGGCCGCCAGCCGGACTACGTCGTCGCCTGCATCGGCGGCGGCTCGAACGCGATGGGCATCTTTTATCCGTACATCGACGAGCCGGGCGTGAAGCTCGTGGGCGTCGAGGCGGCGGGCGAGGGCCTCGACTCCGGCAAGCACGCGGCGTCCCTGACGGCCGGCTTCCCCGGCGTCCTGCACGGCAACCGGACCTACCTGCTGCAGGACGAGCACGGCCAGATCATCGAGACGCATTCGGTCTCGGCGGGCCTGGATTATCCGGGCGTCGGTCCGGAACACGCGTGGCTGAAGGACAGCCAGCGTGCCGAGTACGTGTCGATCACGGACGACGAGGCGCTGGCCGCCTTCCACGACTGCTGCCGCATCGAGGGCATCATCCCCGCGCTGGAATCGTCGCACGCGATCGCCTACGCCGCCAAGCTGGCGCCGACCCTGCCCAAGGACCAGATCATCCTGGTGAACCTGTCGGGCCGCGGCGACAAGGACATGCACACCGTGGCGCAACGGGCGGGACTCAACTTCGGCTGAGACCCAATCAACGGGGACCTCGAAGAACCGTCGCGAGCGGCAGCAGATTTGGCCGAGAAGCGCAGCTGTACGAGAGTACAGCGAGCATCGCAGGCCAAAGCTGCAACGCGCAGCAGGTTTCTCGACGTGCCCCATCGTTTGCAACCACAGAATAAGGAATAACAGCATGTCCCGTATCGCACAAACCTTCGCTGCCCTCAAGGAAGAGGGCAAGACCGGCCTCGTCACCTTCATCACCGCTGGCGACCCGGCCCCGGAACTGACCGTCCCGCTGCTGCACGCCCTCGTGGAAGGCGGCGCCGACGTCCTCGAACTGGGCGTCCCGTTCTCCGACCCGATGGCGGAAGGCCCCGTCATCCAGCGCGCCTGCGAGCGAGCGCTCACCTTCGGCGTCAGCATGACCGACGTGTTCGGCTACGTCGCCGAATTCCGCAAAACGAACCAGCACACCCCGGTCGTGCTGATGGGTTATGCGAACCCGATCGAGCGCATGGGCCAGGGCGAATTCGTCCGCCGGGCCAAGGCGGCCGGTGCCGACGGCGCCATCGTCGTCGACTACCCGCCGGAAGAATGCGAAGCGTTCGCGGCCGAGATGAAGGCCAACGGTCTCGACATGATTTTCCTGCTCGCGCCGACGTCGACCACCGAGCGCGTGAAGCAGGTGGCGCGCCATGGCAGCGGCTTCAGCTACTACGTGTCGCTGAAGGGTGTGACGGGTGCCGGCGGCATCGACACGGCCGACGTGGCCAAGCGCGTGGCCGCGATCCGCGAGCACGTCAAGCTGCCGATCGGCGTGGGCTTCGGCATCCGCGACGCGCAGACGGCGAAATCGGTGGCCAGCGTCGCCGACGCGGTCGTCATCGGCAGCCGCATCATCCAGGAGCTGGAAAATACGCCGAAAGAGCAGGGCCCGGCGGCCGTACGCACCTTCGTGGCCGGGATCCGGGAGGCATTGGACGCTCGCTGATCCATCCGCAGCGCGCAACGAACCGGGGCTCGCCCCGGTTTTTTATTGCCCAGATTCGGGGTCAGAGCACTTTTTCGGATAATTGATCGGTTGCCAGACAAACTTGCTGACTGAGAGGGAGGGCTGAGCGGCGCCATGGCGAATCAATTGATCGATGGAGCGTTATCACCCCATTGGAAAACGTGCTCTGACCCCGAATTGGACCGTGGGGCCACGCACCCCGGTTCTCATTTCTGCTAACGCAACTTTGTTTGAAAGGCAAGTAATTAACGGCAAGAATTCGACAAGCCTGATGCGAACGGCTACACTACGCCCAATTCCAGAATTGCCGCAAAGGAGAGAACATGAGTTGGTTGGAAAAGCTGCTGCCCCCCCGGATCCAGCGCTCCGATGCCGCCAAACGCCAGACCATGCCCGAAGGCCTGTGGGTCAAGTGCCCGTCGTGCGAGTCGGTCCTGTACCGCGCCGACCTGGAGTCGAACCTGCATGTCTGCCCGAAATGCAGCCATCACATGCGTATCCGCGCCCGCGAACGCCTCGACGCGCTGCTCGATGAAGGCGGCCGCTACGAGATCGGCCAGGACGTGCTGCCGGTCGATACGCTCAAGTTCAAAGACAGCAAGAAATATCCTGACCGCCTGAAGGACGCGATGGAAGCCACCGGCGAGACCGATTCGATGGTCGTGCAGGGCGGTTCGATCATGAGCCTGCCGGTCGTGGTTGCCTGCTTCGCCTACGAATTCATGGCCGGCACGATGGGCTCCGTCAACGGCGAGCGCTTCGTGCGCGGCGCCCAGGTGGCGCTCGAGCAGAAGTTGCCGTTCATCTGCATCACCGCCAGCGGCGGGGCGCGCATGCAGGAAGGCCTGCTGTCGCTGATGCAGATGGCCAAGACCACCTCGATGCTGACCAAGCTGTCCGAGAAAAAACTGCCGTTCATCAGCGTGCTGACCGACCCGACGACGGGCGGCGTGTCCGCTTCGTTCGCGTTCATGGGTGACGTCGTCATCGCCGAGCCGAAAGCCCTGATCGGCTTCGCGGGCCCGCGCGTCATCGAGAACACCGTGCGCGAAAAGCTGCCGGAAGGCTTCCAGCGCTCCGAGTTCCTCGTGCAAAAAGGCGCCGTCGACATGATCGTCGACCGCCGCAAGATGCGCGAAGAAATCGCGCAACTGCTCGCCCTGCTGCAAAGCCAGCCGGCCGACGTCATCGCTTGATTCGTTGTCACCGCGCGGCCGGCTGCTTCCTGAGGCAGCCGGCCGCGCGCGCATTCCGGACGCCATCCCATGCCTAATCTCCCGACCACCTTGCCCGACTGGCTGGCGCTGCTCGAGTCGCGCCATGCCGAAACCCACATCGACATGGGCCTGGACCGCGTGCGCACCGTCAAGGAGCGCATGGGCCTCGCCTTTTCCTGTCCCGTGATCATGGTCGCGGGTACCAACGGCAAGGGCTCGACCTGCGCCATGCTGGAAGCCATCCTGCTGCAGAGCGGCTACAAGGTCGGCCTGTACATCAAGCCGCACTTCCTCGATTTCAACGAGCGCGCCCGCATCAACGGCGAGATGGCGAGCGACGCCTCCCTGATCGCGGCCTTCGATGAAGTCGAAGCGCGCCGCGGCGAGATCGACCTCACGTATTTCGAATTCACGACGCTCGCGATCATGCACCTGCTGTCGACGTCCGGCGTCGACGTGGCGATCCTGGAAGTGGGCCTCGGCGGCCGCCTGGATGCCGTGAACGTGGTCGATGCGGACGTGTCCATCGTCACGAGCATCGACATCGACCACAAGGATTATCTCGGCGACACGCGCGAAGAGATCGGCTTCGAGAAGGCCGGCATCTTCCGCCCCGGCAAGCCGGCCATCTGCAGCGATCCGCTGCCGCCGCAATCGCTGATCAAGCATGCGGAAGACATCGGCGCCGACCTGTGGCTGCTGGGCCGCGACTTCAACTACCAGGGCGACAAGCAGCAATGGGCCTACGGCGGCCGCACGCAGCGCCGCAATTCGCTCGCGTATCCGGCGCTGCGCGGCGCCAACCAGCTGCTGAACGCGTCGGCCGCGCTGGCCGCGCTGGAAGCGCTGCGCAACGTGTTGCCGGTGGGCGCACAGGAAACGCGCGCGGGCCTCGCGATGGTCGAACTGCCGGGCCGCTTCCAGGTGCTGGCGGGCCGTCCGACGACGATCCTCGACGTCGCGCACAACCCGCACGCGGCCGCGACGCTCGCCCAGAACCTGGGCAACATGGGGTTCCACCGGTTCACGTACGCCGTGTTCGGCATCATGCAGGACAAGGACATCGACGCCGTCGTCGCCCACCTGGCGCCGAACATCGACCACTGGTGCGTGACGGCGCTGCCGTCGCCTCGCTCGGCCGACCCGGCCGTGCTGGCCGAAAAGCTGCAGGCATTGAAGCCGAGTGGTGCGAAAGACGACGAATTCTCGGTCAAAACGTTCGCGAATCCGGCCGAGGCATTCGCAGATGCAACAAGCCGGGCCGGACAGGATGATAGAATAGTGGTCTTTGGCTCGTTCTATACCGTGGCTGGCGTGATGGCGGCCCGTAAATCCTCTCTTCATTGACGTGACACCGCATGGGCTTGTTCTCCCGTAAAAGCAAGCAGGACCGCCTCACCGAGGACAGTGGCCGCTTCTACAGCAAGGACGACGACGCCGCTCTCGGCGAGCGCGCCCGCGCCAAGCGCGCCACCAACGCCGGAGGCGGCGCGACGCGCCGTCCCGGTGCCGATCCCATGCTCCCCGAAAAGAAGCGCGCCCGGCGCCGCCTCGTCGGCGCCATCGCGCTGGCGCTCGCGGCCGCCGTCGGCCTGCCGATGCTGCTCGATTCCGAGCCCAAGCCGCTCGCCGGCGACATCGCGATCCAGATTCCCGCCAAGGACAAGGCCGCGCCGCTGCCCGTGCCGGCCGCCGACAAGGCCGTGTCCGCCGCCGACAGCGTCGACAAGGACGAGGAAGTGATCGATGCACCGCCGCCCGCGCCCGCGCCCGCGCCCGCAGCCAAGGCGCCGGCTGCCGTCGCCGCCGCCAGGCCCGAGAGCGTAGCGACGCAGCCGCCGGCCGTGATCGCGCCGAAACCTGAACCCAAGGTCGAGCACAAGCCCGAACACAAGGAAACGCCCAAGGCCGAGCACAGGGATGCGAAGGCCGAAGCCCGCCTCGCCGAAAAGGAAAAGGCCGAACGCGAGAAAGCCGAGCACGACAGGGCCGAGCGCGAGAAGGCGGAGCGCCTCGCGCGTGAAGCCCGCGAGAAGGCGAAGAAGGCCGAGGATAAACCCGTGAAGCCGAAGGACGACGCGGCGCGCGCCATCGCCATCCTGGAAGGCAAGCCGGCCGAGAAAGAGAAGCCGGCCGAGTCCGCGTCGCAGCGCTTCGTGCTGCAGGTGGCCGCGCTGTCGAGCCAGGAAAAGGCGGCGGAAGTGCAGGCGAAGCTGCGCGAAGCGGGCATCTCGTCGTACACGCAGAAGACGTCCACCCCATCCGGCGAACTGATCCGCGTACGCGTCGGTCCCCTGAACAAGGAAGACGCCGAGAAAGTACGCGCCAAGCTGGGCCGCCTGGGCTTGTCCGGCGCCATGACCCCGGTCTGATCCTGTAGAAGCCGTGACGATTTTCGACTACGTGGTGCTGTTCATCCTGATCTCGTCGGTCGTCATCAGCACCATGCGCGGCCTGGTCAAGGAAATCCTGTCGCTGGTCGGCTGGGTGGCGGCCTTCATCGTGGCCAACGCCTTCGGCGCGAAACTGGCACCCATGCTACCATCCGTGATTCCGGGCGAAGCCTTGCGGCTGATCGTTGCCTTCATTGCACTGTTCCTCGGCGTGCGCGTGCTGATGGGCCTGCTGGCCCTCGCGATCAGCGCCCTGATCGAGGCCTCCGGCCTGTCCCTGGCCGATCGCGGCCTCGGCGGCCTGTTCGGATTGGGGCGGGGTATTGTGATCGTGCTGGCCGGCGTCATATTGTGCGGGATGACATCCATCCCCCAACAGGCTTTCTGGAAAGACGCGCTGTTCTCGCCCATGGCGGAAACCGGAGCGCGCACAGTCAAACCTTTCTTGCCCGCTGCCTTCGCGCAGCACGTGCAGTTTTGAAACACCCTTTTGTCTAGCTGTCCAAGTTTAGGAGCACACCATGTGTGGCATCGTCGGCGTCGTCTCGCAAGCCCCCGTCAACCAGCTGTTATATGATGCGTTGCTGCTGTTGCAGCACCGCGGTCAGGATGCGGCGGGGATTGCAACCAATCACAGCAGCATGTTCTCGATGTACAAGGCCAACGGCCTCGTGCGTGACGTTTTCCGCACGCGTAACATGCGTTCGCTGCAAGGCAATTCCGGCATCGGCCACTGCCGCTATCCGACCGCCGGCTCGTCGAGCGAAGAGGAAGCGCAGCCGTTCTACGTGAATGCCCCGTTCGGCATCACGCTGGCGCACAACGGTAACCTCACGAACCAGGAACAGCTGAAGGAAGAACTGTTCCGCATCGACCGCCGCCACGTCAACACGAACTCCGACTCGGAAGTCCTGCTGAACGTGCTGGCCCACGAGATCGCCACCGCGGCCGATGGGTACTCGCTCGATCCGGACGCCGTGTTCAAGGCCGTCGCGCACGTGCACCGCCGCGTGCGCGGCGCGTACGCCGTCATCGCCCAGATCGCCGGCCACGGCCTGCTCGCGTTCCGCGACCCGTTCGGCATCCGTCCGCTGTGCCTCGGCATCAACGAGACGGAGAACGGCCCGGAATACCTCGTCGCCAGCGAATCCGTCGCGCTGGAAGGCCTGGGCTTCCGCTTCGTGCGTGACATCGCGCCGGGCGAAGCCGTCTGGGTCGACGCCGAGCGCCAGCTGCATACGCGCCAGTGCGCCGAGAACCCGTCGCTGAATCCGTGCGCGTTCGAATACGTCTACCTGGCCCGCCCGGACTCCGTGATCGACGGCGCCTCCGTGTACGCCACCCGCCTGCGCATGGGCGAATACCTGGCCGAGAAGATCCGCAAGGAGATTCCGGTCGAAGAGATCGACGTCGTGATGCCGATTCCCGACTCGTCGCGCCCGGCCGCCATCCAGCTCGCGCTGAAGCTGGGCGTCGAATACCGCGAAGGCTTCATCAAGAACCGCTACGTCGGCCGCACGTTCATCATGCCGGGCCAGGCGATGCGCAAGAAGTCGGTGCGCCAGAAGCTGAACGCGATCCCGTCCGAATTCAAGGACAAGAACGTGCTGCTCGTCGACGACTCCATCGTGCGCGGCACGACGAGCCGCGAGATCGTGCAGATGGCACGCGAATCGGGCGCCCGCAAGGTGTTCTTCGCCTCCGCCGCGCCGCCGGTCCTGTACCCGAACGTTTACGGCATCGACATGCCGACGCGCGACGAACTGATCGCCCACGGCCGCACCGTCGAGGAAGTGTGCCGCGAGATCACGGCCGACCGCCTCGTCTACCAGGATCTCGATGCGCTGAAGAAGTCGATCTCGGACGTCAACCCGGCCCTGACGAACGTGGAAGCGTCGTGCTTCGACGGCGTCTACATCACGGGCGACGTCACGCCGGCCTACCTCGACCAGCTGGAGCACGTGCGCCACAAGTCGTCGGGCAAGTCGCAGGAAGACGTCGTGCGCACGCAGCTGAACCTGAACCCGCCCGTCGCGGCGGAATGAGCCCGGACGCCGGCGCGCGCGCCGGCGTTTGTATTGCATTCATCGGGCGCCCTGGCGCCCGTTTTCATTTCGACACCATGAGCGACAAATCCAACTTCGCCAACTACGGCTTCACCACCACCATCCTGCACAACGATCGCAGGAAGTCGATCGAGCACAACTCGCTGCACAAGCCGATCCATACGTCGGTCGCGTTCGGCTACACGGATGCGCGCCAGCTCGCGTCCGTCTTCCAGGGCAAGGAACCGGGCTTCCGCTACGGCCGCCAGGGCAACCCGACCGTCAGCGCGCTGGAAGACAAGATCAGCAAGATGGAAGACGGCGTCGCCTCGCTGTGCTTCGCCACCGGCATGGCCGCGATCGGCGCGCTGGCGCAGGCACTGCTGCGCGCGGGTGATCACGTCGTGTCGTCCTCGTTCCTGTTCGGGAATACCAACAGCCTGTGGAACACGGTGGCCGCGCAGGGTACCGAGGTGTCGTTCGTGGATGCGACCGACGTCGCGAACGTGGAAGCGGCGCTAAAAGCCAACACGCGCCTCGTGTTCGTCGAGACGATCGCCAATCCGCGCACGCAGATCGCGGACCTGGCCCGCATCGGCGAGCTGTGCCGCGCGCGCGGCATCCTGTACGTCGTCGACAACACGATGACGACGCCCTATCTGTTCCGTCCGAAGGCGGTCGGCGCGGGCCTCGTCGTGAACGCGCTGACGAAGTCGATCGGCGGCCACGGCATGGCGCTGGGCGGCGCGCTGACGGACACCGGCGTGTTCGACTGGAGCGCCTATCCGAACATCGCCGACAACTTCCGCCGCCAGCCGTCCGCCGCGCAGGGCATGGCCCAGCTGCGCGCGAAAGCGCTGCGCGACTTCGGCGCATCGCTGGCGCCGGAAGCGGCCCACCACATCGCGGTCGGCGCCGAAACGCTCGCGTTGCGCATGGAGCGCACGTGCGCGAACGCGCTGGCATTGGCACGCATGCTCGAGGCCGACGAGCGCGTCGCCGCCGTCTACTATCCTGGCCTGGAATCGCATCCGCAGCACAAGCTGGCGAGCGAACAGTTCCGCGCGTACGGCTCGCTGTTCAGTTTCGAGCTGAAGGAGGGCATCGACTGCTTCGATTACCTGAACCGCCTGAAGGTCGCGATTCCCGCATCGAACCTGGGCGACACGCGCACGCTCGTCATCCCGGTCGCACACACGATCTTCTTCGAGATGGGCGCCGAGCGCCGCGCCAGCATGGGTATCGCGGAATCGCTGATCCGCGTGTCGGTGGGGATCGAAGACACGGCCGACCTGCTGGCCGATTTCGGCGCCGCATTGAACGGTTGAGCGGGCGGGGCGGTGCGGTTATGATCGTCCTGTTCCCAATCATGACTCACAGACTGCACGCCCCATGAAGACTGCCCTGTTTTGCGCCGCACTGCTGTGCGGTGGTGTCGCAATCGCCGCCGAGCCCGGCGCCAAATCGCCCGCGAAAGGCGCCGCCGCGAAGCCGGCCGTGGCCGCATCGTCCGCCAGTTCCGCCGCCGAGCTCGCGGAAGCGGACGCATTGTTCGCGAAGAAGTCGTATCCGGAAGCGCTGGCGAAGTACACGAAGCTGGCGAACGCCGGCAACGTGATGGCCCAGCAGCACCTGGGCGAAATGTATTTCTACGGCGAGGCAGGCGGCGTCGACATGGACAAGGCCACGCAATGGTTCCAGAAAGCGGCCGCGAAGGGCAATGCCGTCGCCAGCGCGTCGCTCGAGCTGATGAAGCAGCGCGAGGCGCGCCGTGCCGACCTCGACTACTGGATCGCGAAATACGACGGCGCCGACCTGCGCACGAACGAATACCGCTGCCCGGCGCCGCGCTTCCCGGCCATGTCCAAGGTCAACGAGGAAATCGACTATTACAGCGGCAAGATGAAGGACTGGGAAGCGTGCCATAACCGCTGGGTGAAGCAGCTGAACGCGTCGCTGCCGCTGACCAAGCGGATCCCGGAAGACATCGCCAAGCTGCTGACGAAGGACGAGACCGAGAAGGCGAACGCGCACCTGAAGGAAGTCGGCGACCGCCTGGCGGAAGACACCAAGGTGGCAGGCAAGCTGGTCGTGGCGGACTTCGACGCCTGGCGCGTGGGTACCGAGGCCTACGTCAAGGAACACAACGAGATGGTCAAGAACGCGCCGCCGCCGGATGACGGCAAGTAAGCGCTATCCCGTGCACGTGAAGTAGCCGCGATTCCGCAGGCCGTGGCTGGATTTCTCCCAGAAGAACACGCCTTGCTCGCCTTGCGCGGTCGTGCGCTTGCCCTGGCAGAGCGCGGTGACGTTGCCGGGGCCCGTCGGCGGTCGTTCGGCGCACGCGGCGCGCCACGTGACGAGCGGTTCCAGGCCATCCAGGCTGATGTTGGCCCGCCGTGTCTTGTTCAGTTCTTTTGCCACGGCCTGGCATTTATCGAGCATTTGCTTGTCCAGGTCGTCCGTGGCCTGGGCCGAGGACGCGCCGCACAGGGCGGCAAGGCAAAGCGCCATCACAGCTTTGGCGAACATGGTAACGATCCTTGGTTGAAAAGGGGAAGTCGCGGAACTGCCGAGGCAGTGTAGACACAGGTTGCCGGCGCTGCAACTAAAACGAGTATTTGCAACTAACCGACGTAAGGCTGGGCAAAAGTAGCGGCATCAATGCCCGGACCGCAGCGAAGGCAGGCACCGCAGCCGCAGCGGCAGCCTTGGATTCGACAGACTGGCCGACGAGGCGGATACCGCGTGAGGTACCTGGGGAATGGTGGCGATGTCACGAAGATGCCGGAGGCGATAACGCCTTGCTGTATCATTCGGCTCCTGAAAACGAAGCCTGCATATGCTCATCATCACCATCAAACAGGGCAAGGAAAAAAGCCTGCTGTCCGGCGACCCCTGGATTTACCTGTCCGCCATCGAGAAGGTTGAGGGGCGGCCCCAGGAGCGCGGCAAGGCCGGGGCCACGGCAGTCGTGCAGTCGTCGGCACGTCAGTTCCTGGCGCGCGCGGCTTACAACGCGAAGTCGCAGATCGCGGCCCGCGTCTGGACCCTGCGCGAGGACGAGCCGGTCGATCACGCCATGATGAAACGGCGCGTGCAGGCTGCGGTCGCTCGCCGCGCCGTTGCCGTGCGTGGCGCCGATCCGCAAGCCCTGGCCCTGGTGATCGATGGCGAAAAAGACGGCCTGCCCGGGCTTCTCGTGCACAGCTATGGCGGGACCGGCGGTTACCTGGTGTGCCAGTTCAATGCTGCCGGTGTCGACGCGTGGAAGGTGACCATCGTGCAGGCGCTGCTCGCGACGACGGGCTGCCCGAACGTATTCGAACGTAGCGACGAGCTGTTGCGCAAAGGGGAGGGGCTGCCCGTCATCTGGCGTGCCCTGGCGGGCGACGAGCCGCCGCAACGACTGATGGTGCGTGACGGCAGCCGGCTGCTGCCGACCGATATCCGCACCGGTTTCGTTTATCCGCGCTGAGCGCAGGATAAAACAACAAGGCCCGCATGACGCGGGCCTGTGTGCAGGTGGGAGTTAGTGCCAGGACCGTAGCAAACCGACCGCCAGGCCTTCCAGTGCGAACTCGTCGGTCTGCGGATCGACGGTGATCACGGAAAAGTCCGGGTTTTCCGGCAGCAGCTCGATCGTGGAGCCGGTCTTGCGGTAGCGCTTGACCGTCACTTCGTCGCCGATGCGCGCGACGACGATCTGGCCGTTCTTCGCGTTGTCGACCTTCTTGACGGCGAGGAAATCGCCGTCGCAGATGCCGGCGTCGCGCATCGACCAGCCCTTGACCTTCAGCAGGAAGTCGGGCTTGCTCGAGAACATGGCCGGGTCGACGGAGTAGGTCGCTTCGACGTGTTCCTGGGCGAGGATGGGCGAGCCCGCGGCGACGCGGCCGACGAGCGGCAGCGACATCAGGTTCGGCGGGATCGGCGGCACGAAGGCAGGCACCGCGGCCGCCTTGGATTCGACGGACTGGCCGACGAGGCGGATACCGCGCGAGGTACCCGGGGAAATTTCGATTGCGCCTTTACGGGCCAGGGCCTGCAGGTGTTCCTCGGCGGCGTTGGCCGAGCGGAAGCCAAGCTCCTGGGCGATTTCGGCGCGGGTCGGCGGGAAGCCGGTGTTGTCGATGGCTTCCTTGATCAGGTTGAGGATCTGTTCTTGCCGTGCGGTGAGCTTAAGCATGTTCGTCTTCGTTGGTACGGGGTCAGACTGTATTTTTGTACAGTATTGCGCCGCGCGCAAGGGGATTTCGAAGTTTTTTTGCGCTGCGGTACGCAGCGCACGTTCACAATCTTTTGCGCTGCGGTATGCAGCGCACGTCCACAGCCCCATTGAGCACTTGACGGTTTTGCTGTTATAATGTTGGGCTTTCCCTTCCCACACTCGTCTTGACGCCGAGGTGGGCATTTGTTTAAACGTCCTTAAGGAGTGTTTCATGCGTCATTATGAAATCGTGTTTATCGTCCACCCGGACCAGAGCGAGCAGGTCCCGGCGATGATCGAACGCTACAAGACCACGGTCACCTCGCGCGGCGGCAACATCCACCGCGTCGAAGATTGGGGCCGTCGTCAAATGGCTTACCAGATCCAGAAGCTGCCGAAGGCACACTACATCTGCCTGAACATCGAGTGCGACAACGAGACCCTGGTCGAGCTGGAAACCGCATTCAAATTCAATGATGCCGTGCTGCGTCACCTGACCGTGAAGATGAAGAAAGCTGAAACCGCACCGTCGCCGATGATGAAGTCGGTCCAGCGCGAAGACGCAGCCAAGAGCCACCGCGCCGAGCAGGCCGCCGCTCCGGCCGCTGCAGCCTAAATCTCTCGCGGGAGCACCGAGTAGTCAGTGAACGAGCTGTCCCTGGTCGCAAGTATTCTGGAGCGCGACGTCCTGCGCTACACCCCGGCTGGCATCCCCATCGTGGGCGGCATCCTGCAACACGGATCGACGCAGACGGAGGCGAGGCTGGACAGGCAGGTCGAATTCGAAATTCCCGCGGTTGCCGCGGGCGAGATTTCGGGACGATTTGCCAACGCCGAGTTGGGCGCGATGTACCGCTTCACGGGATTCCTCGCCAGGAAAAGCCGTCACAGCAAAAGCTTGGTGTTTCACATCATTGATTTCAGTGCCGCATAACGAAGTGTGCGGGCACGTTTATAGATAGATACAGGAGCCTCAAAATGGCATTCGGTAAAAAGTTCGACAAAAACAAAGCTAAGCTCAAAGAGAAGCGCAAACAGCAGAACCCGCTGTTCAAGCGCAAGAAATTCTGCCGCTTCACCGCTGCAGGCGTGGAACAGGTTGACTACAAAGACGTCGACACCCTGAAGGATTTCGTCCAGGAAAACGGCAAGATCATGCCGGCACGCCTGACCGGCACCAAGGCGCACTACCAGCGTCAAGTGGACACCGCCATCAAGCGCGCCCGTTACCTGGCTCTGCTGCCGTACACCGACCTGCACAACGCTTAATCGTCGGTTACGACATCGAAGCATAGTCAGATTACTGGAGAATAAAATGCAAGTTATCCTGCTGGAAAAAGTCGTCAACGTCGGCAACCTGGGCGACGTCGTCAAGGTCAAGGACGGTTACGCACGTAACTTCCTGATCCCGCAAAAAATGGCCCGCCGCGCAACGCAGGCTGCCGTGGCCGAATTCGAAGTCAAGCGCGCCGAACTGGAAAAAGCAGCTGCCGAGAAACTGGCTGCCGCTCAAGGCCAGGGCGAGAAGCTGAACGGCATGACCGTCACCATCGCTCAGAAAGCCGGCGTCGACGGCCGTCTGTTCGGTTCCGTGACCAACTTCGACATCGCCGAAGCCCTGACCAAGCAAGGTTTCGCCGTCGAGAAGGCACAAGTGCGCATGCCGACCGGTCCGCTGAAGACCACCGGCGAGCACCCGGTGTCGGTCGCTCTGCACACCGACGTCGTGGTGGAAATCACCATCGCTGTCGTGGGCGAAGCCGCCTAAGATACATTCTGTTGTCAGAATGAGAAAAGCCGGGGTCACCCCGGCTTTTTTGCTTTTGGAAACTCACCAATGATTTCAGCGCCTGATCGGGAACGGGTATAATGCCGGCCATGAACACCCCAGCAGACCCGCAGATCGAGTCGCTCCGCATTCCCCCGCATTCCATCGAAGCAGAACAGTCCGTCATCGGCGGCCTGCTGCGCGATAATGCGGCGTGGGACCGCATCGCCGACTTCATGCATGCGGACGATTTTTACCGCTACGACCACCGGATCATCTTCGAACAGATGGTCCGCCTGATCAATGCCGGCAAGCCTGCCGACGTGATCACCGTGTACGAGGCGCTCGTCCAGCTCGGCAAGGCCGAGGACGTCGGCGGCCTGCAGTACCTGAATGCGATGGCGCAGAACACGCCATCCGCCGCCAACATCCGCCGTTATGCCGAGATCGTCCGCGATCGCGGCGTGCTGCGCCAGCTCATCACCGTCGCCGACGAAGTGTCCGGCAAGGCCTTCAATCCGCAGGGTGCCGAGGTCAAGCAGATCCTCGACGAGGCGGAATCGCGCATTTTCGCGATCGCCGAGCAGGGTGCCCGCGGCGCCCAGGGCTGGCTGCCCGTCCAGCCGCTGCTGACCCAGGTGGTCGAGCGCGTCGACGAGCTGTACAGCCGCGACAACCAGGGCGAGATCACCGGCGTCCCGACGGGCTTCACCGATCTCGACAAGATGACGTCCGGCCTGCAGCCGGGCGACCTCGTGATCGTCGCGGGCCGTCCGTCGATGGGCAAGACGGCGTTCTCCGTCAACATCGGCGAAAGCGTGGCCGTCGACGCCGGCCTGCCGGTCGCGATCTTCTCGATGGAGATGGGCGGCGTGCAGCTGGCGATGCGTATGCTCGGCTCCATCGGCCAGCTCGACCAGCACCGCCTGCGTACCGGCAAGCTGCTGGACGAAGACTGGCCGCGCCTGACGCACGCGATCCAGAAGATGAACGATGCGCAGATCTTCATCGACGAGACGCCTGCGCTGAACCCGATCGAGATGCGTGCCCGTGCCCGCCGCCTGGCCCGCCAGTGCGGCAAGTTGGGCCTGATCATCGTCGACTACCTGCAGCTGATGCAGGGTTCCAAGCCGGGCGACAACCGGGCGTCCGAGATCTCGGAGATCTCGCGAAGCCTGAAGGGCCTGGCGAAGGAGCTGGGCTGCCCGGTGATCGCGCTGTCCCAGCTGAACCGCTCGCTGGAACAACGCCCCAACAAGCGTCCCGTGATGTCCGACCTGCGCGAATCGGGCGCTATCGAACAGGATGCGGACGTGATCATCTTCCTGTATCGTGACGAAGTTTACAACCCGGACTCGCCCGACAAAGGCACTGCCGAGATCATTATCGGCAAACAGCGTAACGGCCCGATCGGTGCCATTCGCGTGACCTGGATGGGCATGTACACCAAGTTCGGCAATTACACCGGCAACCTGAGTATTTATCAGGGCGACTAAGCCGGGAGCAGTCAAGAATCGCGGCGCCAACGGATGCTGCGACTTTCAAAGAAGTCCCAAGAGAACTACCCAACGGAGAACCTATGTTTGGACGCCTGATGCCCACGGAGGGCAAATTTTTCGACCTGTTCAACCAGCACGCCGCGTTGTGCGTGAAGGGTGCACAAGAGATGGTCGGCCTGATGACCAACTTCGACGACCTGGAAAACCGCACGCACGCCGTGGAGAGCATCGAAAAACAGGCGGACAAGATCACCTACCAGTGCGTGGACCTGCTGCACAAGACGTTCATCACGCCGCTCGACCGTGACGACATCCACAAGCTCATCACCCGCATGGACGACATCCTCGACATGATGGAGGATGCCGCCCAGACCATCTCGCTGTACGACCTGCACGCCGTGACCCCGGAAGCGAAGCGCCTGGCCGAACTGTGCCTGGCATGCTGCGAAAAGGTCCAGCAGGCCGTCGGCATGCTGCACAACATGGACAACGCCCAGAAGATGGTCGCCATCTGCGAAGAGATCGACCGCCTGGAATCGGACGCCGACCACGTGATGCGCGCCGCCATGTCCAAGCTGTTCCGCGACGAGCCGGACGTGCGCAACCTGATCAAGATGAAAGCCATCTACGAAATCCTCGAGACCGTGACCGACCGCTGCGAAGACGTTGCCAACATCATCGAAGGCATCATCGTCGAGAACGCGTAACGACCGGAACAACAAGAACAACATGGACTCTCTACATATCAGCATTTACGTGCTGGGCCTGCTCGTCTTTTTAGCGCTGGTCTTCGACTTCATGAACGGCTTCCACGACGCCGCCAACGCGATCGCGACGGTGGTGTCGACCGGTGTGCTGCGTCCGCAGACGGCGGTCGCGATGTCGGCCCTGTTCAACTTCGTCGCCATCTTCACCGTCGGCCTGCACGTCGCGGCCACGGTGGGCAAGGGCACCGTCGACCCGCACGTCGTCGACCACTACGTCGTGTTCGGCGCGCTCGTCGGCGCCATCGTGTGGAACGTCATCACGTGGTATTACGGCATCCCGTCCTCGTCCTCGCACGCCCTGATCGGCGGCCTGGTGGGTGCGGCCGTCGCCAAGAGCGGCACCGGCGCGCTGGTCGGCGGCGGCCTGCTCAAGACGGTCACCTGGATCATCCTGTCGCCGCTGCTGGGCTTCATCCTGGGCTCCATCGTGATGCTGGCCGTGTCCTGGATCTTCGTGCGCACTCCGCCGCGCAAGGTCGACACGTGGTTCCGCCGCCTGCAGCTCGTCTCGGCCGCGGCCTACAGCCTCGGTCACGGCGGCAACGATGCGCAGAAGACCATCGGCATCATCTGGATGCTGCTGATCGTGGCCGGCGTCTCGAACGCCGCCGACACGGCGCCCCCGCTGTGGGTCATCATCTCGTGCTACACGGCGATTTCGATCGGCACGCTGTTCGGCGGCTGGCGCATCGTCCGCACGATGGGCCAGAAGATCACCAAGCTCAAGCCGGTCGGCGGCTTCTGCGCGGAATCGGGCGGCGCCATCACGCTGTTCCTCGCCAGCGCGATCGGCGTGCCGGTGTCGACGACGCACACCATCACGGGCGCCATCGTCGGCGTCGGCTCGGCGCAGAAGGCGTCGGCCGTGCGCTGGGGCGTCGCCGGTAACATCGTGTGGGCCTGGATCTTCACCATCCCCGCGTCGGCCTTCATGGCGGCGATCGCGTGGTGGATCGGGACCCACATCCTGTAAGCGCACCGCGCCCGCATCGAAAAGCAGCCTCCGGGCTGCTTTTTTACTTTCCGGAACCAGATCAGACACCGGTTCCAGGAAATTACTCCAATTCGGGGTCAGAGCACATTTTCCCGCCAATTCGGGGTCAGAGCACATTTTCAAAAGATGCGAAGAAGCGACGTTATCGCAATGGCTGGGTACGTTGGTCATCGTTTTACACTAGCAGCCTGCCCGAAGATTCCTGCAGTTTCTTTCTTCAAAAAGTGCTCTGACCCCGAATCGCGCGAGAAATGTGCTCTGACCCCGAATTTGGGGTTTGTGCCACACTCCAGCGGTTCTTTTTCATTTTTACTAACGACGTAGTAATATTACATACGATCGTCGGCCAGCGTTGCCGTTCTGGCCACGCCTGTCGGTCACAATAAGAATGAAGAGGGGACAATATGATATTCAGAAGTAGTTTGACTTCATGGTCGGGCCTTGTCGCGGCCGCCTGCGCCGGCTTGCTGCTGGCCGGTTGCGGCGCCGGCGATGCGGGCCAGCAGGCCACCCAGTCCGGCACTCGAATGCTCGCGGCCACCGCCACCGCGGCCACGCCCGTCGCGCCAGGCAGCATCCGCATGCACTTCCACCGCGTCCAGAACGACACGGCCCAGTGGGGCGTGTATTCATGGGATGGCCCGCAGCATCCCAGCTCGGCGTGGATCACCGACCGCTTCATGTTCACGAACAGCGACGGTTTCGGCGGCTATGTCGATATCCCGCTGGCGGCCGGCAAGAGCGCGATCTCGTTCCTCGTCACCGACGGCAACGGCACCAAGAACTGCGGCGCCGACCAGCACGCCGACCTGAACGCCGACGTCGCGACGAAGGGCCAGGAGGTCTGGATGCTGGAAGGCGATTGCACCGTGTACACGAGCCAGCCCGCGCTCAGCTTCGGCAATCTCGCCTTCGCCAACGCCCAGTGGCTCACGAGCACGACGCTGGCTTGGCCAGGCGTGCCCACCGGCGGCCGCTACAGGCTGTTTTACGCGGCGAATGGCGGCCTCGCGGCGAGCGTAGGCGGTCCGGTCGGTCTCAGCGGCGCGGAAGCCGCGTTCGACCTGACCGTGTCCGCGCTGCCGGACGCGCTCCGCCAGAAATACCCGCACCTGGCCGGCGCCACGGGCCTGCGCCTGGCCGACGCCGACGCGGCCAGGGCGGCGGCGATGGTCAGCGGCCAGTTCGCCATCGCCCAGTACGATGCCAGCGGCAACCTCGTGCAGGTGACGTCGCTGCAGACGGCCGGCCTGCTGGACGACCTGTACGCGGCACGGGCGGCGCAGGCCCAGCTGGGCGTGACGTTCGACCGGAGCGGCCGCGCGACGTTCCGCGTGTGGGCGCCGACGGCGAAATCCGTCGCGCTGAACCTGTACGCGAGCGCGAACGCGGCGACCGCCACGACGGTCCCGATGACGCGCGACGCGGCCAGCGGCGTGTGGAGCACCACCTCGAACGATCCGACGCTCGCCAACCGCGCCTACTACACGTACACGGTACAGGTGCTGTCGCGCTGGGCCGACAACAAGATCGTCACCAACACCGTGACCGATCCATATTCGCTGAGCCTCTCGGCAAACAGCGCGCGCAGCTTCGTCGCGAACCTCGACAGCCCGCAGCTGAAGCCGGCCGGCTGGGACGACCAGCGCATCCCGAAGCTCGACGCGCCCACCGACATTGCGCTGTACGAGCTGCACATCCGCGACTTCTCGGCCTCCGACGCCACCGTACCGGCCGCCCACCGCGGCAAGTACCTGGCCTTCACGGATGAAAACGCCAACGGCATGCGTCACCTGAAATCGCTGCAGAAGGCGGGCCTGACGCACATTCACCTGTTGCCGAGCTTCGACATCGCCAGCGTCAACGAGAAGGGCTGCGTCACGCCGGCCATCCCGAATGCCGGCGTCGACTCGACGGCGCAGCAGGCAGCAGTCGCCGCGGTGGCGGATGCGGACTGCTTCAACTGGGGCTACGACCCGGTCCACTACAATACGCCGGAAGGCAGCTATGCGACGGATGCCGACGACGGCGCCGTGCGCGTGCGCGAATTCCGCGCGATGGTGCAGGCGCTGCACGAGACCGGCCTGCGCGTGACGATGGACGTCGTGTACAACCACACGAGCCAGTCGCAACAAGGTCCGCTGTCGGTGCTCGACCGCATCGTGCCGACCTATTACTACCGCCTGGCCAACGACGGCCACATCCTGAACGACAGCTGCTGCGCCGACACCGCGCAGGAAAACGCCATGATGGGCAAGCTGATCATCGATTCCGTGTCGCTGTGGGCGCGCCAGTACAAGGTCGACAGCTTCCGCTTCGACATCATGGGCCTGTCGCCGCTGGATCTCATCAAGCGCCTGCAGACCAGCGTCAACCAGGCCGCGGGCCGCGACATCTACCTGTACGGCGAGGCGTGGAACTTCGGCGCCGTCGGCAACGACGCCCGCTTCGTGCAGGCGCGCCAGGCCAACATGGCGGGCACCGGCATCGGCTCGTTCAACGACCGCATGCGCGACACGGTGCGCGGCGGCGGTTGCTGCGACGGCGGCCAGGCGCTGATCAGCCAGCAGGGCTTCATCAACGGCGTGTACACGGACCCGAACGCGCTGTCGACGCAGACCCGCGACGATGCGCTGCGCCTCGCGGACCTCGTACGCGTCGCGCTGTCCGGGACGTTGCGCGACTACCGCTTCACGGACCGCTTCGGCAACGTCCGCACGAACGCGCAGATCGATTACTTCGGCCAGCAGGCCGGCTTCGCGGCGAATCCGGCCGAGACGATTAACTACATCGAGGCGCACGACAACCAGACGCTGTTCGACATCAACGCGTTCCGCCTGCCGCAATCGACGCCGCTGTCCGACCGCGTGCGCGTGCAGACCCTCGGTGCCGCGATCAACGTGCTGGCGCAGGGCATTCCGTTCTTCCACGCCGGCCAGGAAATCCTGCGCTCGAAATCGCTCGACCGCGACAGCTACAACGCGGGCGACTGGTTCAACAGGCTGGATTACAGCTACGCGTCCAACAATTTTGGCGTCGGCCTCCCGATGGCGGGTCAGAACCAGGACAACTGGCCGCTGATGTCGCCGATCCTTGCCAACCCGCTGATCAAACCGGACACGCGCGCGATCCTCGCCGCGAAGAACGCGTTCGAGGACTTCCTCGCGATCCGCGCGGACACCACGCTGTTCCGCCTGCGCACGGCGCAGGACGTGATCGACCGCCTGAAGTTCCATAACGTGGGGCCGGACCAGGTGCCGGGCGTCGTCGCGCTGAGCATCGACGGCGCGAGCTATCCGGGCGCCCAGTACAAGGCGGTCGTCGTCGTGTTCAATGTCGACAAGGTCGGCAAGACCATCGCGATCCCGGAACTGAAGGGCCGCAAGCTGCAGCTGCACCGCATCCAGAAGAACGGCAGCGACGACGTCGTGAAGGCGTCGAGCTTCGAGCGCAACGGCGGCACGTTCGCGATCCCGGCGCGCACGGCGGCCGTGTTCGTGCAGCACGCGAACGACTGATCGGGGCGCAATGAAAAAGGGCCGGGGATGCGACCGCCGGCCCTTTTGCCATCACGTGTTGCGGATCAGGGCTTGCCCGCTGCCCAGTTGTTGGTGCCGCCGCCGTTGGTGCGGTCGTTCTCGAGCGCCTGCTTGTCGACGATCGTCAGGTTGTCCGTGCGGCTCGGCGCCTTGCGCGGGATGAGGGTGCCGGTCGGCGTGTAGCTCGAATCGAGGTAGGTGTTACCACCTTGCGTCGGTTTGGCGCCGTCGGCGGCGCAGCCGGACAGCAGGATGGCGGTGGCCGCCAGGATCGGCGGAACGATGCGGTTCATTACGTGACTCTCCTGTAGTGAGTTGCGGTTGGCAGGTCATTTGATGCAGACGGCGCGCACCATCTTGATGTCGGTGACGCCGCCCAGGATCTTCTCGATGCCGTCCATTTTCAGGGTCAGCATCCCGTCCTCCAGCGCGGCCGCGAGCAGTTCGGCCACGCGCGCGTGCTCGGTCAGCAGGCGCTTGATACGCTCGCTGCCCAGCATCAGTTCATGCAGGCCGACGCGCCCGCGGTATCCCTTGTTGCACTCGGCGCAGCCCACGGCGCGGTACAAAGTGAAGCGCCCGGACGCATCGCCGTGGCGCTGGCGCCAGCCGGCCAGCACGGCCGCGCGCGCGGCCTGCGGGTCGGCCTTGTACGAAACCTGGCCGCGCAGCTCTTCGCAATACTCGTCGAGCAGCGCCTCCACCTCGGCGTCGTCCGGGCGGTAGGGCTGGCGGCACGCGGTGCACAGGCGGCGCGCGAGACGCTGCGCCAGGATGCCCAGCAGGGCGTCGGCAAAATTGAATGGGTCCATGCCCATGTCGAGCAGGCGCACGACGGATTCCGGCGCGCTGTTCGTGTGCAGTGTTGAAAACACGAGGTGGCCCGTCAGCGACGCCTCGATGCCCGTGCTGACGGTCTCGCGGTCGCGCATCTCGCCGACCATGATCACGTCCGGGTCGGCGCGGAGAAAAGCGCGCATGACGGTCGCGAAGTCGAGGCCCGTCTTGCGGTTGACCTGCACCTGGCGCAGGCCCTTCTGGGTGATCTCGACCGGATCCTCGGCCGTCCAGATCTTCGTCTCCGGCGTGTTCAGGTGCGCCAGGATCGAGTGCAGGGTCGTCGTCTTGCCGGAGCCGGTCGGCCCGCACACGAAGAACAGGCCGTACGGCTTGGCGACGGCTTCCTTCAGGCGCGCCAGGTTGTGCGGCAGGATGCCCAGGCTGTCGAGCGGGATCGGCTCGCCGGCCTGCAGGATGCGCATCACGATGTCCTCGACGCCGCCGCTGGACGGGATCGTCGCCACGCGCAGTTCGATGTCGAGCGGGCCGTACTTGCGGAAGCGGATCTTGCCGTCCTGCGGCTTGCGCCGTTCGGAGATGTCGAGGTCGCACATGATTTTTACGCGCGCGACGAGGGCGTTGCGGTAGCTGGCCGGGATCTCGATGTATGGCACCAGCACGCCGTCCTTGCGGAAGCGGATGCCCGTCTTGCCGCGCCCCGGCTGCGGTTCGATGTGGATGTCGGACGCGCCCTGGCGGTGCGCGTCGACGATGATCCGGTTCAGGAGCTTGACCAGCTCGTTCTCGACGGCGGCCGAGACCTCGGTGCTGCCGCCTTCCGCATCCTCGTCCAGGTCGCCGCTCTCGTCGAGCTGCGACAGCAGTTCGCCGACACTCCGATCGTCGGCCACGGGCCCGCCGAAGAACTGGGCCACCGTCTGGTGCAGGTCGTGGCGGGTCGTCACGCGCCACGCGATGCGCGCGCGGCCGAACACCTGCGCGGCGATGTGGCTGGCGGCGACGCGTTCCGGGTCCAGCGCCATCAGCACGAGGCCGTCGGGACCGTCCTCCAGCGGCAGCCAGCCATGTTCGAGCGCGTACTGCGGCTTCAGGTTGCGCAGCAGCTCGACGGGTTTCACGCGCTCGGCGCGGAACGGTTCGTAGGGCAGGCCGCAGTACGCCGACAACGCCTCGCCGATCTGGGCCGGCTTCAGGTGGAAATCGGACAACAGCACGTCCTCGATGTCGGCGTCGCGCTCGCGCGCGAGGCGCGTCGCGAGTTCCAGTTCCTGCACGGCGAGCACCGCGCGCGTCACGAGGGCATCGTAGCGGCCGCGCGGCAGCGGCGCGCGCAGGCGCTGGCTGAACGCGACGGCCAGGGTGTCGCACAACTGCCTGATGCCGTCGAGGCACAGCTGGGGGAACGGGCCGCCGCTGCGGTGGTTGATGAACTGGATGACGCCGAGCAGCGCGCCGCTCGCGTCGATCAGCGGCGCCACCAGCATCTCGCGCGTGCGGTAGCCCGTGCGCTGGTCGACGCCGCGCTGGAAGCGCAGCGTGGGCGCCAGGCGCCGCAGCTCGGCCTCGTCGTAGACGTCGGCGATGTTGACGGTCAGGCGCGCCAGCGCCACGAAGCCGGCGATGGAGCCGGGCCCGATCGGCAGCTGCAGGTGGCGGATTTCGGCCAGGCCGGTCTTGACCTTGGCGACGAGGGCGTCCTGCGCCGGCGTCACGGCGTACAGGGTAAAACGGTCGGCATCGAACAGGTCGCAGAACTCCTGGCCCAGGTCGAGCATGATCTGGTCCAGGTTGGCGGTGGCGTGGATACTCGTGGTGATTGCCTGCAGGCGGCGCTGGAAGTCGAGCCGCCGCGCCGTGTCGTCCGGCGCGCGCCGGTCGGCCCGCCGTTCTCCCGTCTGCTGATCCACGAAGTCGCCGCTCATCAGAGTTCCACTTCCAGGCCTTCGTACGCCAGCGTCACGGCGAGGCCGTCCAACCGGTCCTGCCAGCGGGCGACCGCTTGCGCGAATACGGCTTCGAGCTCGTCGTCCGAGCGGGTCGGCTCGTGGTGGGTGCAATACAGGCTGCGCGCGCCGACCTTCAGCGCCAGCGCGATGGCGCCGTCGAACGTGCCGTGGCCCCAGCCCTGCTTGGCCGGATATTCGTCGAGCGTGTACGAGCAGTCGGCGACGAGCGCGTCGACGCCTTCCATCGTGCGCTCGATCTCGCGCTCGCGCCGCTCGATCTCGCGCTGCGCCGCGTCGTGGTCCGCGCTGCCGGGGGCGTGCGGATTGAAGAACGGTTCGTGGTCGCCCGTGAAGAACATGGCGCGGCCGTTGCATTCGACGCGGTAGCCGAGGTTCGTCACGGGGTGGTTCATCACGACGTTGTGCACGACCACGTCGCCCACCGCGTGCGGCACGCCGATGTCCAGCGTCCGGTAGTCGATGGTGGCGTCCATCCGTTCCTCGCTGACGGGGAAGTAGCTGTTCTGCAGCTGTACGCCCATCACGTGCTCGATGCCCTGGCCCGTGACGGGATCGTGGGCGCCGTGCAGGCACACCCGCGTGCCCTGCACGAACAGCGGCGTGAAGAAGGGCAGGCCGTGGATGTGGTCCCAATGGCTGTGCGTAATGAAAATGTTGGCGCGCACGGGCGCGCCGTCTTGCCCGCGCCGTCGCATCAGGTCCTGGGCGAGCGCATAGATCCCCGTGCCGGCGTCCAGCACCACGAGGGTGCCGTCGTCGCCGCGCACTTCGATGCACGTGGTGTTGCCGCCGTAGCGCACGGTACGCGGCCCGGGGGACGGGATCGACCCGCGCACTCCCCAGAATCTGAATTTCATTGGGACTCCCTTGCTGCGCAGCCTCGTCGTCTGCTTGTATTTTTCATCGCGGCCAGGCCTGCACCGTTGCAAATATATGTCAGATCATAACGTCAATTTGTAACTGATTATCTGAATTTTGCAATTATGCATCGGTTGGTGTACAGCGGCGTGTAACGACGTTACACTGTGGGAGAATTTCATCCCGGCAATTAATGTGGCGATCCATCACATGCAAGAGCTCACCCCGGCCAATATCGTAGAGCGGCTCGACCTGCTCACGGAGGTCAGCGTCGCCCTCGGCGACGGCCACGACATCGGTTCCTTCCTCGACCGCATCCTGAAGGTTGCCAAGAGCATGACGCACGCGGACGGCGGCACGCTGTACCGCCCGAGCGGCGACGAACGCAGCCTGTGCTTCCACATTTCGCTGAACGACACGCTGGAACTCTACCAGGGCGGTGCCAGCGGCAACTCGATCGACCTGCCGCCGATCCCGCTGTACGACCAGTACGGCAACAAGAACCTGGCCTCGGTGGCGGCGTATGCGGCCAACTTCCACCAGTCCGTGAACATCGCCGACGTGTACCAGGCCGACGTCTTCAACTTCTCGGGCATGCGTTCGTTCGACCAGACGTTCGGCTACCGGTCCAAGTCGATCCTGACGGTGCCGATGACGAACCACGAGGGGGAACTGATCGGCGTGCTCCAGCTGATCAACGCGAAGGACCGGGACACGGACGAGATCTGCGCGTTCTCCGACACCGACCAGCGCTTCATCGAGGCGCTGGCGGCGCAGGCGGCGGTCGCGCTCACGAACCAGCAGCTCGTCGTGCAGATGGAACAGCTGCTGGAAGCCCTCGTCAACCTGATCAACATCGGCATCGACGAAAAATCGCCGTACACGGGCCGCCACTGCCAGTTCGTGCCGGAGCTGACGATGATGCTGGCCGAGGCCGTGCACGAGACGCCCATCGGGCCGATGGCATCGTTCCGCATGAGCGACCGCGACCGCCGCGAACTGTGGATGGCCGGCCTGCTGCACGACTGCGGCAAGATCACGACGCCGGTCCACGTCGTCGACAAGGCGACGAAGCTGGAGACGATCTTCGACCGCATCCACATGATCGACACGCGCTTCGAGGTGCTTTTGCGCGACGCCGAGATCCGCGCGTTGCGCGAGCAACTCGAACCGGACGCGGACCGCGCGGCGCTCGCCGACCGCCTCGCGTCGGAGCAGGCGCGCCTGCGTTCGGACCGCGACTTCCTGCGCCAGGCGAACATCGGCGGCGAAGGCATGTCGCCCGACGACCAGGAGCGCGTGCGCCGCATCGCGACGTACCGCTGGACGGGGCCGGACGGCGCCGAGCGCGATTTCCTGGACGACGACGAGGTGCACAACCTGACCGTGCGCTTTGGTACACTCAACGACGAAGAACGCAAGATCATCAACAACCACATCGTCGTGACGATCCGCATGCTCGAATCCCTGCCCTGGCCGAAGCACCTCAAGAATGTCCCCGAATACGCCGGCGGCCACCACGAGCGCATGGACGGCAAGGGCTATCCGCGTGGCCTCACGCGCGAGCAGATGTCCGTGCAGGCCCGCGTGATGGCCATCGCCGACATCTTCGAGGCCCTGACGGCGCGCGACCGCCCGTACAAGAAAGGCAAGACGCTGTCGGAGTCGCTGCACATCCTCGGCAAGTTCGCCCTCAACGGCCACATCGACCCGGACCTCTTCGACATCTTCGTGCGCGAAAAGGTGTACCTGAAATTCGCGCGCAAGAACCTGGATGCGTCGCAGATCGATCACGTCGACGAGGCGGCGATCCCGGGCTATACGCCGTGAAGCTGTTGCGGCGCTACGGCGCGCGCTGGGCGCTCGGCATCCTCCTGACGCTGGCGGCCGTGCTGTACGCGAACGGCACCTGGCACAGCGACGCCATCGAGCGCCAGGACACCATCCTCGCCGACCTGCGCATGCGCCTGGAGGGGCCGGCGCCCGATCCGCGCATCGTCATCGTCGACATCGACCCGAAGAGCCTCGCCGCCGTCGGGCGGTTCCCGTGGAGCCGCGACGTGCTGGCGAAGCTGGTCGACCAGCTGGCCGGCCATTACCATGCGCGCACCATCGCCTTCGACGTGTCGTTCCCCGAGCCCGACACGAGCTCCGGCTACGCGGTGCTGGAACGTCTCGCGCAGCGCGAGCTGAAGGACGTGCCGGGCGTGGCGACGAAGCTGGCGGCGCTCGAACCGGCGCTCGATTACGACGGCCGCTTTGCCAGGGCACTGGCCGGACGCCCCGTGCTGCTGGGCTATAGCGTGTCGGCGGAGCTGGCCAAGGGGGTGCTGCCGAAGCCCGCGTTCACGGTCGCGGACCTGGGCGGGCGCTCGCTCGACGCCTACCGGAGCGCCGGCTACGAGGCGAACATCGCGCGCCTGCAGGAGGCGGCGCTGGGCGCCGGCATCTTCTCGGTCGACCCGGACGTGGACGGCGTCGTGCGCACGGTCCCGCTGCTGCAGCGCATCGGCGACGGCTACTATCCCACGCTCGGCCTGGCCACGGCAGCCGCCTACCTGGGCGCGACGGCGATCCGCCCCGACTTCGGCACCGCGGAAGTCCTCGCCCAGGACGAGGTGGCCGGCGCCGACCGCATCGTCCTCGTGCGGCCGCAGGGACGGAAGGTCGCCATCCCGGTGGGCGACGGCCTGACGACGGTCGTGCAGTTCCGCGGCCCGGGCGGCCCGCAGGGCGGGACGTTCCGCTACGTGTCCGCCGTCGACGTGCTGCAGGGCAGGGTGCCTCCGGCCCTGCTGGAGGACGTCGTCGCCCTCGTCGGCACGACGGCGCCGGGCCTGCAGGACCTGCGCTCGACACCCGTGAGCAACGTCTATCCGGGCGTGGAAGTGCACGCCAACGTGATCAAGTCGATCCTCGACCGCCGCTTCAAGTCGCATCCCGACTACGCGACGGCCGTCGAATTCTTCCAGATCTTCGTGGCGGGAACCCTGCTCGCGCTGCTGCTGCCGGCGCTGTCGCCGCTGCCGGCCGTGCTGGTATCCGCCGCTGTCTTCGCCGGCGTCGTCGGCGCCAACTGGGCCCTGTACCGCCAGTTGGACTGGACGGTCGACATGTTCGTCTGCCTGCTGCTCGTCGCGCTGCTGTTCGTCGTGAACCTGGCATGGGGCTATCTGTTCGAGTTCCGCAAGGGCCGCGCGCTCGTCTCGCGCTTCGGCGAATACGTCGCGCCGGAACTCGTCGCGCAGATGGCCGAGAATCCCGAAGCCTATACGATGGAGGGCGAGAGCCGCGAGCTGTCCGTGATGTTCGTCGACGTGCGCGGCTTCACGACGATCTCGGAAGGACTGTCGCCCAAGGCGCTGCGCGAGTACATCAATCTCTATCTCACCGCGATGTCCGAGGACATCCGCGGCAGCCACCAGGGCACGCTCGACAAATACATCGGCGACGCCGTGATGGCATTCTGGGGCGCGCCCGTCGCCTTTGCCGACCACGCGAGCCGCGCGGTGGCCACGTCGCTGCTGATGCAGGCCAGCGCGGCGCGCCTCGACGAGGATTTCAAACGGCGCGGCTGGCCGCCGCTGGCGATCGGCATCGGCATCAATTCCGGCCTGATGCACGTGGGCGACATGGGCTCCGCGATCCGCCGCGCCTACACGGTGATGGGCGACGCGGTGAACCTCGGCTCGCGCCTGGAGGGCATCACGAAGGTGTACGGCGTCGGCATCGCGGTGGGCGAGGCCACGCGCCTGGCCGCGCCGGAATTCGTCTACCGCGAACTGGATCTCGTGCGCGTAAAAGGCAAGAACGAGCCGGTGGCGATCTTCGAGCCGCTCGGCAAACCGGCCGACCTCGCGCCTGCCGTGCTGGACGAACTGGCCGCGTGGGATGCGGCGCTGGCCAGGGTGCGCGCGCAGGACTGGGAGGGCGCGCACGGCGCGATCGCGGCGCTGCACGCGGCGCATCCGCAGCGCGCGCTCTACGCCCTGTACCTGGAACGGATCGCGCACTGGCGTGCGGATCCGCCCGGAGCAGGGTGGGATGGCGTGACGACGTTCGAGACCAAGTAGCGCCGGCGCAACGCTGGTGTCCGGTATTCCCCCCATCCCGAGGGGGAGAGTTCTGATTTTCAATAATTTTTCTCTCAGGCAAGGAAAACCTCTTTACACTCGTGACAAACGAGATTTTCCTTTCGGCGGCATTGCCGCAGGCCCGGGGATGCATGGGCCAGAACAATAACGACATGGTCATCCACAACATGAAACTACGCTTGGCACGCCTGGTCGCGGGCTCGGTGCTGGCTGCCGCCGTCGGCGCCGCCTGGGCCGACGATGCGATCCGGTTCGAGATCAGCCGCTTCGACGTGAGCGGCAATACCCTGCTGCCCGCTGCCGACGTGCAGGCCGCGGTGGCGCCGTACACGGGCGCGGGCCGCGATTTCGGCGACGTCCAGCGCGCGCTGGAAGCGCTCGAGGCGCTGTACCACGCGCGCGGCTGGAACGTCGTCACCGTCCAGTTGCCCGAACAGGAACTCAATGGCGGCGTCGTGCGCCTGCGCGTGGTGCAGACGACCGTGCGCCAGGTCGAGGTGACGGGCAACCGCTGGTTCCTTGATGCGAACGTGCGCGCCAGCCTGCCCACGCTCGTCCCGGGCGCGACGCCCAACCTGGCGGACGTGTCGCGCAACCTCAGGCTCGTCAACGAGAATCCGGCGAAGAAGGTCAAGCTGAGCCTCGCCGGTGCCGATGCGAATGGCGAGGACGCGGTCGACGCCAGGGTGGAAGTCGCGGACGAGCGCCCGTGGAAGGTGATGTTCAACGCCGACAACACGGGCACGGAGTCCACCGGCAAGACCCACGCGGGCGTGCTGCTGCAGCACGCGAACCTGTGGGGCCGCGACCACGTAGGCACCTTGCAGTACACCACGACGGCCGAGCGCCCGGACCGCGTGGCCGTGTGGGCCGCCGGGTATCACGTGCCGCTGTACGCGCTGGGCGATTCCATCGACCTGTTCGCGAGCTATTCGGACGTCGATTCGGGCGCCGTCAGCGCCGGCCTGTTCGACCTCGCCGTGAGCGGCAAGGGCACGGTCTACGGCGGCCGCTACAACCATGTTTTGCCGAAGCGCGGCAACCTGGAGAGCCGCATCGTGGCCGGGTTCGACGTCAAGGCCTACCGCAACAACGTCGTCTTCGGCACGCAGAACTTCGGCAACGACGTCACCGTGCGCCCGCTGAGCATCGCGTGGGCCGGCAGCCATACCGCTGCCGACGGCCAGACCGACTTCTCGATCGCACTGCTGCAGAACGTGCCGGGCGGCGCGCGCGGCAGCGCGGACGATTTCGCGGCCGTGCGCAGCGGCGCCAGGGCCGGCTACCGCATGGTGCGCTTCGCGGCCGCGTTCACCAACATCGTGGCAGGCGACTGGCAGACGCGCGTGCTGCTGAACGGCCAGTGGACGCACGACGCGCTGGTGCCGGGCGAGCAGTTCGGCGCCGGCGGCGCGACGACCGTGCGCGGCTTCGGCGAGCGCGATCTCGCGACGGACACGGGCATCGTCTCCAACATCGAACTGTACACGCCGGACCTGTGCGGCCGCGCGGGCTGGCAATGCCGCCTGCTCGGCTTCTACGACACGGCGTGGGGCGAGCGCAATCGTGCGCTGCCGGCCGAACTGCACCGCACCGCGATCTCCAGCACGGGCCTCGGCCTGCGCGTCTCGGCGGGCGGCGCGGCCAGCGTGCAGCTCGACTACGGCCACGGCCTGCACGTCGGCCAGGTGGCGGCTACCAGCAGGAACAAGCTCCACGTGCGCGTGGCGCTGGCGTATTGAGGATCCATCCATGACTTCATCCATCAAAAGACGGTTCGGTGCACTCCTGCTCGCGGCATGCTACAGCGGGTCTGGTGTCGCCGCGCCCACGCTGCCGCAGGTCGTTGCCGGCCAGGCCACGTTCAACCAGCAGGGCAACGTGTTCTCGATCACGAACACGCCCGGCGCGATCATCAACTGGCAGAGCTTCAACGTCGGTGCCGGCGAGGTCACGCGCTTCATCCAGCAGAGCGCGGACAGCGCGGTGCTGAACCGCGTGCTGGGCCAGGACCCGACGAAGATCCTCGGCGCGCTGCAATCGAACGGCAAGGTCTTCCTGATCAACCCGAACGGGATCCTGTTCGGCCAGGGCGCGCGCGTGGACGTGAACGGTCTCGTGGCCTCCACCCTGAACATCAGCGACGCCGACTTCCAGGCGGGCCGCAAGCGCTTCCAGGCGGGTGCCGTCGCGGGCACGGTGCGCAACGAAGGCACGATCGCGACGCCGTCCGGCGGCCAGGTCTTCCTGGTCGCGCCGCACGTCGAGAACACGGGCATCGTCACGGCGCCGAACGGCGACGTGATCCTCGCGGCGGGGCACAGCGTGCAGCTGGTGGACTCGAACGATCCGGACCTGCGCGTGGAGCTCTCGGCCCCGGCGGGACAGGCCGTCAACCTGGGCCAGGTGATCGCGCAGGGCGGCCGCATCGGCATCTACGGCGCCCTGGTGAACCAGCGCGGCGTCGTCAACGCGGACAGCGCCGTCATGGGCGCGAACGGCCGCGTCGTCCTGAAAGCGAGCCGCGCGATCGCGCTGGACGCGGGCAGCGTCACGCGCGCTGCCGGCAGCGCGGGTGCGGACGGCGGCACCGTGCAGGTGCTGGGTGAGCAGGTGAATATCGCCGCGGGTGCCGGCGTGGATGCGAGCGGCCGCAATGGCGGCACGGTGCTCGTCGGCGGTGACTGGCAGGGCGGCGGCAGTGTCATGCGCGCGCAGAACACCACGGTAGCGAACGGCGCCGTGATCCGCGCCGACGGCAGCGCCGGCAACGGCGGCAAGGTCGTGCTGTGGTCCGACGGCGCGACGGCGGCGCACGGCGTCGTCTCCGCGCGCGGCAGCGTGGCCGGCGGCAAGGTCGAGACGTCGGGCCATGCGCTCGACGTGGACGGCATCGCGGTCGATGCATCCGGCAGCAAAGGTAAAAACGGCACGTGGCTGCTCGACCCGTACGACATCGAGGTCGTGACGGGCGGCACGGCGAACGCGAACGACGTCAAGACGCCGTCCGGCGGCGTCGCGACGGGCGTCACGCGCGTGGCACCGGCCACGCTGACGGCGGCCGGCACGGACGTCGTCCTGCAGGCACAGCACGACCTCACGGTCACGGACGCGCTGAACGCGGCCGGCAGCGTGCGCGCACAGGCGGGCAACGACATCCGCATCAACGCGCAGGTGAGCGCGGGCGGCGACCTCGATTTCCGCGCGCAGAACGCGTTCACGCTGGGCGCCAACGGGACGCTGACAACCGGGAACTACATCGACGTCAGTGCCAACGAGATCACGCTGGCGGGGAACATCGCGGGCAGCGGCCAGTTGCCGATCCTGACCCTGACGTCGGCCGATCCGGGCCGCGCCATCAGCATCGGGACGGGGACGGGCAGCACGGGCGGGTTGGCGCTGGACGCCGCTTCCCTGCAGCGCCTGAGCGGCAGCCTCTTCGAGATCAACGTGGGCAACAGCGCCCACACGGGCACCGTGTCCGTCGACAGCGCACTCTCCGCGGCGACCAACGTCGTGCTGGAAAACGCGGGCACCATCCGCATCGGCGCGCCGGTCGACCTGTCCGCGAACGCGGGCAGCCGCTTCATCGCGAGCCAGTATGCGAACGGCGGCCTGATCGACGTCGCGGGCAGCGTGAAGGCAGCGAAATCCGTGCTGCTGCAGGGCGACCGCCTGGCCATCGGCGCGATCGTGGCCGCCGACAAGGTCAAGCTGCAACCCAACAGCGCGGACACGCACATGTCGATCGGCGGCACCGGCGACGGCTTCGCCATCTCGCAGGCCGCGCTGTCCAACGTGCAGACGAACGATCTCACGATCGGCGGACTGGCGGGCGGCTGGGGCGGCATCGACGTCGACGGCGCCGCGAGTTTCGCGGGCGCGAAGCTGACGCTGGATGCGGGCAACGGCGAGCTGGCGATCAAGGCGCCGCTGGGCGCGACCGGCACGCTGGCGCTCATGTCGAACCTCGGCATCTACGAACGCGATGCGGGCAGCGTCAGGTCGGCCAACGTGGCGCTGCGCGGCGGCCAGGTCGTGTTCACGGGCGCCAACGAGATTGGCACGCTGTCCGGCAGCGCCAGCGGCAACCTGTTCCACGTCGTGAACCAGGGCGGCCTGCGGATCGGCACCGTCGATGGCATGAGCGGCATCACCGCACCCAACGCCAGCCTGCGATTCATCAGCGGCGGCCTCCTGGTGCTCGACGCAGGCATCGCCGGCGGCACCGACGCCACCCTGGACGCGGCGGGCATCGCCGGCAGCGGCCTGCTGCAGGCCGGCGTGCTGACCCTGGCGTCCAGCGCCGGCATCGGCACGACGACGACCCCGCTCAAGACCCGCACCGGCATGCTGATGGCATCCAACCAGGGCACGGGCAGCCTGCCCATCAACATCGCCAATAACGGGCCGTTGCTGCTGCGCCGGGCCGTGCAGGACGGCGACGGCAATGGGGGCGCGATCGTCATCGACAGCGTGGGCGGCATGACCGTGCCCGCGTTCGACGTGACCGACGGCGCCGGTGAAGTGCGCACCAACAGCGGCGACATCAGCCTCACGACGCACAGCCCGCTGACCATCCACGGCCGCGTGGCGACGACGAGCGGCAACGTGCGCCTGCTGGCCGACAATGGCGGCGCCGTCACGATCTCGTCCAGCGCCCGCGTGATGTCGGTCAGCGGCAACGTCAGCGTCACGGGCGGTTCCACGCAGATCGCGGCCGACAGCATCAGCGTGTCCAGCCCGGACAAGCTGCAGGTCAGCACCACCGGCACCGACACCGGGACGCCGCCGCCGGCCACGACGCCGACGCTCGACGCCTGCCTCGCCAACCGCACGACGGCCGGTTGCGGCCCCGTGCTGGCGGCCGCCGTGCAGGCCTGTACGGTCAATCCGTCCGGCCCGCGTTGCGGCGAGATCATGCCGACGTACGAGACGTGCTCGGCCCAACCCACCGCGCCTGGCTGCGGTCCCATCATCAAGGAACACGACGCGATCACGGCGTGCATGGCCGACCCGAAAGCACCGGGCTGCGCGGCCACCTTGCCCGTCTACGACGTCTGCAGGACGGCACCGGCGACCTATGGCTGCTCGGTCGTCATCAAGCAACACGACGCGGTCACCGCCTGTATCGCCGACCCGAAAGCGCCGGGCTGCACGACGACCTTGCCGCCGCTGGACCAGTGCCGCGCGGACGGCAGCGCCTACGGCTGCGCGGCCGTGCTGGCGCGCGCCCGGTTCGACGCGTGCCTCGCGAACCCGTCCGGCGCCGGCTGCGGCGACGTCCTGCCGAAGCTGGACGTGTGCAAGCTGACGCCGTCGCTGGAAGGTTGCACGCAGGTGCTGGCGCTGGGCTTCCAGGCCTGCCTCGCGAACCCGCATGACGCGAGCTGCAGCGGCATCCTGCCCACGCTGACGCAATGCCAGGGCAACAGCAAGCTGCCCGGCTGCGACGTCGTGCTGCCCACGCTGGCCCAGTGCATCGGCAGCCCGAGCCTGCAGGGCTGCGACGTGCGGCTGCCGAGCCTCGCGGTGTGCGCGGCGGCGCCTTCCACGGCGGGCTGCGAAGCCGTGCTGCCGACGGCGTCGTTCTGCAGCACGCATCCGGGCGACGCCCTCTGCGTCGTGTTGGGCGGCAGCAGCGGCACCGGCCAGAACGCGCAGGGTAAGCCGGTGGCCCAGGCGGTGCAGACGGTGGTCCAACTCATCAACACGTCGGCGCCCGCCGTCACGGGCAGCAGCGCCGACAAGAGCGACAAAGACGCATCGGCCGTCAAGCCGGGAGAACGCCTGACGGGCCTCGCGCAAGCGGAACAAACTGGAGTCAAGAATGAAAAACCTGCGACCAAAATGTACTGCAATTGAGGCGCTGGCCCGGACACTCCTCTGCGCCGTGCTGCTGTTCGGCGCAAGCGCGGCCTGGGCGGGGCAGGTCGTGGGCATCGTGGAGCACCTGAGCGGGCCGCTCATGGACCGCAAGGCCGACGGCACCGTGAAGGTACTGGCCGCGAAGTCCCAGGTGGAAAGCGGCGACACGCTCGTGGCCGAGAAGAACACGTACGCGCAGATCCGCTTCATCGACAACAGCGAGATCACGCTGCGTCCCGGCACGACCTTCAAGATCGACGACTTCGCCTACGACGCCGACAAGCCGGACGGCGACAGCGCCGTGTTCAGCCTCGTGAAGGGCGGCCTGCGCTCGATCACGGGCCTGCTGGGCAAGCGCAACAAGGAGAAGTTCCAGCTCAAGACGCCGGCGGCCACGATCGGCATCCGCGGCACGACGTTTATCGCGCAGTGGGTCGACGGCGCGGCGGCGGCGAAGTCGGCGCCGGCGGCACCGGTCAATCCCGGTCTCGTCCCCGGCCTGGCACCCGGCCTGCACGTGGCCGTGCTCGACGGGATGATCGTCGTGACGAACACCGGTGGTGCGCAAAACTTCCCGGCCGGGCAGTTCGGCTTCGTGCCCGACATGAAGCAGCCGCCGATCGTGCTGCCGCAGAACCCGGGCCTGAAATTCGCACCGCCCCCGATGTTCAACGGCAGCAGCGGCGGACCGCTCGCGTCGCAGGGGCCGGCGGCGCTGCAGAATACGGTGGATTGCATCGTACGCTGACCGGAGCGGCGCATAAAAAAAGCCTGTGCATGCACAGGCTTTTTTGTTGGCGTCAGCCGACCGTTACAACACGTCGCTCGCGTGATCCGCCAGGCGCGAACGCTCGCCGCGCGCCAGGGTCACGTGGCCGCCGTGACCCCAGCCCTTGAAGCGGTCGACCACGTACGTCAGGCCGCTCGAGCCCTCGGTGAGGTAAGGCGTGTCGATCTGCGCGATGTTGCCGAGGCAGAGGATCTTCGTGCCCGGACCGGCGCGCGTGACCAGCGTCTTCATCTGCTTCGGCGTCAGGTTCTGCGCCTCGTCGATGATGAGGAATTTGTTCACGAACGTGCGGCCGCGCATGAAGTTGAGCGACTTGATCTTGATGCGCGAACGGATCAGGTCCTGCGTCGCCGCGCGGCCCCAGTCGCCCGCGTCGCCGTCGCCCTTCATGAGCACTTCCAGGTTGTCGTCGAAGGCGCCCATCCACGGCGACATCTTTTCTTCCTCCGTGCCGGGCAGGAAGCCGATGTCTTCGCCGACGGGCACGGTCACGCGGGTGACGATGATCTCGTTGTAGACCTTCGTTTCCAGCACCTGCGCCAGGCCCGCCGCCAGCGCCAGCAGCGTTTTACCGGTGCCGGCCTGGCCGAGCAGCGAGACGAAGTCGACTTCCGGATTCATGAGCAGGTTCAGCGCGAAGTTCTGCTCGCGGTTGCGCGCCGTGATGCCCCACACGTTGTTCTTGTTGCTGGAATAGTCGCGCAGGGTCTGCAGCACGGCCGTCTTGCCGTTGATCTGCTTGACCTGGGCGTACAGCGGCGCCTCGCCGTTCTTCGGTTCCAGGTACACGAACTGGTTGACGAGCAGGGTCGGGATCAGCGGACCCGTGATGCGGTAGAACGTGGACGAGTAGCCGCCCTTGATCTCCTGCCACGATTCCACGCCCTTGCCGTGCTTCGTCCAGAAGTCGTCCGGCAGCTGGACGATGCCCGAGTACAGCAGGTCGGTGTCTTCCAGCACGTGGTCGTTGAAGTAGTCTTCGGCGGCCAGGCCCAGCGCGCGCGCCTTGATGCGCATGTTGATGTCCTTCGACACCAGCACGATCGCGCGGCCCGGCTGCTCGGCTTCCAGCGCGCGCACGACACCGAGGATCTGGTTGTCGGCCTTGCCGGACGGCAGACCCTCGGGCAGGGCGGCGCCGTTCAGGCGCGTCTGGAAGTGCAGGCGGCCCTTCGCATCCTTGTTGCCCAGCTTGGCCAGCGGGATGCCGGATTCGATGGCGTCGTCGTCGACGTTGGCGATCAGTGCGTCCAGCGTGCGCGAGACCTGGCGCGCGTTGCGCGCGACTTCCGACATCCCTTTCTTGTGGTTGTCGAGTTCTTCCAGCGTCATCATCGGCAGGTAGACGTCGTGTTCCTCGAAGCGGAACAGCGAGGTCGGGTCGTGCATCAGCACGTTCGTGTCGAGCACGAACACCTTCGTGGTGCCCGACGTGTCGGCCTTGCGGCTCGCTTGCGACTTGACGTTGACCTCGACCGGCTTGTGCTTGGCCGGATGCGGTTCGTTCATGTCGGTCTCGCGCAGCTTGGCGCCGGCACCTTCGGCCTTCGCCTTGCCCGGTTTCGCGGGCTTTTCGCCGCGGGCAGGCATGGGTGGCGTGACCGGTGCAGCGGGAGGCGTATCTTCGCGCGCGGGCGCCTCGGCCAGCAGGGCGGCCTTCGACTTGCGCGGCTTCGTCGCCTTGGGGGCGGGTACGGCCGGACCGCTGATCAGGTCTTCGACGGGGTCGTTTTCCGCTTTCGCGGCTGCGCGCACAGGCGTCTTGCCCGGTTCGGCCCTCGGGTAATCCTTGGCCAGCAGGATGGTGGCCGGCTTGGTGGGGAGTTTAGGCAGTGGCATCAGGTTCTCAATCCAGAAAAGAAGTCGGAAAAACGCTCCGCACGGCACGCGCGCGCCGTCGGGCAGACAGATGCAACTGGGGGGAGCTGCGAGGCGCCGGCGAGCCCAGACGGGGGCCCTGGCCGGCAGCCAGATTGGAATGATGCGGTGAGGTAAAACAGTGACTCAAAATAGGCGAACGCTCGGCTAAAGGTTTGTCGAAACCATCGCCAGCCCGCTCTTCAAGGCTGGCTTTGTAGAAATTCCAGCACTTCTTGGACGTGATCATTGACTTTCACGCCACGCCATTCTTTCACCAACTTGCCGTCAGCGTCAATGACAAACGTACTGCGCTCTACCCCCCGCACTTTTTTGCCGTACATATTTTTCATCTTCATGACGTCGAACTGGGTGCACACGGCTTCGTCCGGATCGGAAATCAGTTCGAAGGGCAGGCCCAGCTTGGCCTTGAAGTTGTCGTGCGAGCGCAGGGAATCGCGGCTGATGCCGTAGACGTCGGTGTTCAGCGCCTTGAATTCGTCGTAGCGGTCGCGGAAGTTCATCGCTTCCGTCGTGCAGCCGGGGGTATTGTCTTTGGGATAGAAGTACAGCACCGTGTAGCGCGCCGGGCGACCGTTCAGTTGAAACGTCTGGTCGCCGGTCATCGGCGCGCTGAAATTCGCGATGGGTGCTGCGGTTGGGCTTTCGGCCACGGTTTTCTCCTGTCTCGCGGCCCTAGCACCGCGTGCTTACATAGTCTTGTCGAGGATGATCAGTTCGCCCGATCGTCCCGGTAACTCGCCCCACTGGACCGGATGCTCGGGCAGCGGGTCGCCTTTTATCTTCTCATAATAGTCCGCCATCGAGGCAAGCCGGTAGCCTTGGGCTTTCCAACCTGACAACAGCTGCTCGAATATGGGGGCGAGTTTCTGTCCTTCAAGCTCCGCGTGCAAGGTATACACGTGGTCGCGTTGCGGGTTCGCCGTCAGCTTCAGCAGGTGGGCGGCGATGTTGTGCTCGTCGATGACGGTGCCGTCGATCTCGCGGCCCAGCAGCTCGTCCAGCGTCGGCAAGGTGGTGGGCATCTGGATGTGCGACAGGCCGCGATAGCGGTACGGCCCGAACTGCGGATCGGCCAGCGAGCCGTCGTCGCGCAGCTGGGCGCGGCCGTCCGATGCGTAGCGGTAGCCGACGGCATCGTGGCGCGCGAAGGCATGCTGGTTCATCTGCCAGCCAGCCGCGCCATGCGTGTGCGGCGGCTCGCCGAATACCTGCGTGTAGCGCTGCTCGCTCTTCTTCATCATGCGGTCCGTCCAGGCCGCATCGCGCCCCCGCACGTTGTCCTGCCACCAGACGTGGTCCCACGTGTGGATGCCGCATTCGAAGCCGGCGTCGCGCGCGGCGCGCATCTCGGCCGCCGCTTTCGCCCCGATGTCCGGACCGGGCAGCAGCACGCCGTACATCAGCGTCTTGAAGCCGTAGTGCTCCACGACGGACGTGCGCGACACCTTCTGGAAGAAGCCGGGACGCAGCGCGCGCCGCATCGCCCATCCCGTGTGGTCCGGGCCCAGCGAAAACAGGAACGTCGCACCGGCCCCGTGCGCGCTCAGCATGCGCACGAGGTTGGGCACGCCTTCGCGCGTGCCGCGGTAGGTGTCGACGTCGATCTTGAGGACGAGCAGCGGTGTCAAGACGGTTCCTTTAGTCGACGAGTGCCTGGGCCGCCGCGACCTGGCCGCGGTAGGCGTCGAAGATATGACGCAGCGCGTCCGCCATCGTCACGGAAGGCGCCCAGCCGAGGTCGTTCTTCGTGTTCTCGATCTTCGGCACGCGGTTCTGCACGTCCTGGTAGCCGGTGCCGTAGTAGGCGCCCGAGCTGGTCTCGACAATTTTCACTTTCTCCGCGCCGGCCGCGTATTCCGGGTACTCGGCCGCCAGCTTCATCATCATGTCGGCCAGTTCGCGGATCGAGTAGTTGTTGACCGGGTTGCCGATGTTGTAGATCTGGCCGGTGGCACGGCCATCCTTGTTCTCGATGATCTTCATGAGCGCCGAGATGCCGTCGTCGATGTACGTGAAAGCGCGCTTCTGGTGGCCGCCGTCGACGAGCTGGATGGTCTCGCCGCGCACGATGTGGCCGAAGAACTGCGTCAGCACGCGCGACGAACCTTCCTTCGGCGTGTGGATCGAGTCCAGGCCGGCGCCGATCCAGTTGAACGGACGGAACAGCGTGAAGTTCAGGCCTTCCATGCCGTAGCCCCAGATCACGCGGTCCATCAGCTGCTTGGCGCAGGCATAGATCCAGCGCGGCTTGTTGATCGGACCGTAGACCAGTTCCGAGTTCTCCGGGTCGAATTCGGCGTCGCGGCTCATGCCGTAGACTTCCGACGTCGACGGGAAGATCAGGTGTTTCTTGTACTTGGCGGCCGAGCGGACGATCGGCAGGTTCGCCTCGAAGTCCAGTTCGAAGACTTTCAGCGGCTCCTTCACATACGTCGACGGCGTCGCGATGGCGACCAGCGGCAGGATCACGTCGCATTTCTTGACGTGGTACTCGACCCATTCCGTGTTGATCGTGATGTCGCCTTCGAAGAAGCGCATGCGGGGATTGTCCAGCAGATGCGCGATGCGGTCGGACGACATGTCCATGCCGTAGACTTCCCAGTCGGTCGTCTCGAGGATGCGCTTGGACAGGTGGTGGCCGATGAAGCCGTTGACGCCGAGGATGAGGACTTTTTTCATGTGGGTTTTCCTGGATGCTTGTTCAGGCCTGGTCTTCTGCGAGTTGTGCCCGCAGTTCGGCAGGAGAGATGCGCAGGCCGTCGGCCAGCAGGCTGTGAATGACCAGCGCGCGGCCGTCGCCGCAGACGCCGAGGATCGCATTATCGACGACCGCGAGGCCCGGCGAGAGGCCCTGAACATTACCGTTCTGTAATCGAGCGCGTTCGATGACGTAGCGGCGCGGGCCGACGTCCGTGAACGCGCCGGGGTAGGGCGGGGCGACGGCGCGGTGCAGGTTGTACACCTCGTGCGCGGGTTTGGTCCAGTCGATGCGGCCGTCTTCCGGCTTGCGGCCGCCGAAGTAGCCGCCTTTCGTCAGGTCGTTCGGCGTACGCGGCGCCGTGCCGGCCAGCAGGTCCGGCAGCACGTGGTACAGCGCCAGCTCCGCGGCGACCGTCACCTTGCCGAACACTTCGAACGCGGTGTCGTCCGGCAGGATCGGCACGGCCTGCTGCGCGACGATGGCGCCGGCGTCCGGTTTCACCGTCATCTCGTGCAGGGTGGCGCCGGTCTCGGTGGCGCCGTGCAGCACGGCCCAGTTGGTGGGCGCGCGGCCGCGGAACGCCGGCAGCAGCGAGCCGTGCATGTTGTACGCGGGGGCGATGTCGAGGATCGCCTGCGGCAGCATGTGACGGAAGTAGAAGCTGAACATCAGGTCCGGCTGCGCGGCCTGGATGGCCTTGACCAGGTCGGCGCCTTTCGCATCATCCGGCGTGAGGTAGGGGATGCCTTCGGTCTCGCACAGCGAGAGGACGGATTCGAACCAGATGTTTTCGGTGGCGCTGTCCTGGTGCGTGATGACGAGGGCGACGTCGACGCCGCCGGCCAGCAGCACCTTCAGGCAGCGTACGCCCACGTTGTGGTAGGCGAAGACGACTGCGCGTTTGCGGGGTTGGGTCATGTTCTTTGGGTCGTGAAGGCGATGAGGTTTTTCGTCGCCCGCGCCGCTGGGGGCGGGGCGACGTATTGTAGTGCGCCGGCCGGACGCTCAGCGCACGACCTGCCGCTTCTCGATCCCGTCCGTCTCGGCGAGATCCGCCGGCACGCCCTGCAGGATCGTGGCGACGACGTAGCGCGGCCGTGCGCGCACCTGCTGGTAGATGCGGCCCACGTATTCGCCCACGAGGCCGATGCCGAACAGGATCACGCCCATGAAGAAGAACGCGATCGCGAACAGCGTGAACACGCCTTCCGCCTCGGCGCCCAGCAGGAATCTGCGGAAGATGAGCACGACCACCAGCAGCGCCGACAGCAGCGCCAGGGTCATGCCCAGCAGCGAGAACATCTGCAGCGGCACGAGCGAGAAGCCCGTCATCAGGTCGAAGTTCAGGCGAATGAGGCTGTACAGCGAATACTTCGATTCGCCGGCCGCGCGTTCCTCGTGTTCGACGACGATCTCCGTCGGCTTGCGCGCGAACTTGTACGCGAGCGCCGGCACGAAGGTGTTCACTTCGCCGCACTGGTTGACGAGGTCGATCACGTTGCGGCCGTAGGCGCGCAGCATGTTGCCCTGGTCCGTGATGTGGATGTTCGTGATGCGCTCGCGCAGGCGGTTCATCGCCTTCGACGCGACCGTGCGCCACGCGGAATCCTGGCGCTTGCGGCGGATCGAGCCCACGTAGTCGTAGCCCTCGCGCATCTTGGCGATCAGCTTGTGGATCTCTTCCGGCGGGTTCTGCAGGTCGGCGTCGAGCGTGATGACGATCTGGCCGCGCGTCTGCTCGAAGCCCGCGAGGATCGCCATGTGCTGGCCGTAGTTGCCGTTGAAGAGGACGACGCGCGTGACGTCCGGACGCTTGCGGTACTGCTCGGCGAGGATCGACACCGAGTTGTCGCGGCTGCCGTCGTTGACGAAGACGACTTCGTACGCGATGCCCAGCGCATCCATTGCCGGGTACAGGCGCGCGAACAGGTTCGCCAGGCCCGCTTCCTCGTTATAGACCGGAATGACGACCGAGACTTCCGGCTTCATGGCCACCGTCGTCATTTGGCGAGCACCGCTTTGACTGCGCTAACGGCGCGTTCCACGTCCGCCTTCGTCATCGCATTGAACATCGGCAGCGTGACGGTCAGGCGGCCGATCTTCTCGGCGACGGGGAACATCCCCTCTTTGAAGCCGCGCTCGCGGTACAGGGTGAACAGGTGGATCGGCGCGTAGTGGTAACCCGTGCCGATGTTGTGCTCCTTCTGCATGCGGGTCATGAAGTCGGCGCGCGTGCCCGGGCCGTTGTCCGGCAGGATGATCTGGAACAGGTGCCAGTTGCTCGTACCGAAAGCCTGGATCGGGAGCTGGGCGCCGGTCTGTGCTTCGAAGTCGGGACCGAAGCAGTCGAAGTAGTGACGGGCCAGCGCGGCGCGGTGCGCCGTCAGCTGTTCCAGGTTCTTCATCTGGCCCAGGCCGATGGTGGCCATGATGTCGCTCATGTTGTACTTGCCGCCCAGGAGGTCGACGTCGATGCCGTCCACGCCGCTGCGCGTCACGCCCTGCAGGCGGTATTTCTCGGCCAGGCGCGCTTCCTCGAGGTTGTTCAGCACGAGGCAGCCGCCTTCGCCCGTCGTGATGTTCTTGTTGGCCTGGAAGCTGAACGACGCGAAGTCGCCGAACGAGCCGATGCGCTTGCCGTTCCACAGCGAGCCGATGGCCTGCGCGGCATCCTCGACGACGCGCAGGTTGTGCTTGTGCGCGATGGCGTACAGGCGGTCCATGTCCAGCGGCAGGCCGGAGAGATACACGGGGATGATCGCTTTCGTACGCGGCGTGATCGCGGCTTCCAGCCTGTCGAGGTCCATGTTGCGCGTGACCGGGTCGATGTCGGCGAACACCGGCGTGGCGCCCGTTTCGATGATCACGTTGGCGGTGGCCGGCCACGAGATCGGCGTCGTGATCACTTCATCGCCCGGCCCGATGCCGGCGATGCGCAGCGCGATCTCCATCGTGCAGGTGCCGGAATTGAAGGTGCGGACCGGACGGCCGCCGAAGTATTCCGACAGCAGGGCCTCGAATGCCTGGTTTTTCGGACCGGTCGTGATCCAGCCGGAGCGCAGCACTTCGCCGACGGCGGCGATGGTCTCTTCGTCGATGGTGGGCCGGGAAAAGGGCAGGAAGGGCAGCTCGGCAGTCATGGGAAGCTCGTTATTCTATTGATAAAGATATGCAGACAAAGCGGGCATTGTAACAGCGCCCTGTCTAGCGCCAAATCACGTTCTCGCCAGCAACACCACGCCCACCACGATGACGCCGATGGCCACCAGCCGCTGCGGCGACACCGCCTCGCCCAGGAACATCCAGGCGCCGAACGCCGACACGACATAGCCCAGCGACAGCATCGGGTACGCGATCGTCACGTCCGTACGCGACAGGCCGATGATCCACACGACGAGCGAGATGCCGTAGCAGGCGAGACCGCCCAGGATCGGCAGCTGGGTCACGACCTTGATGAAGGTCTGGAACCAGTTGCCCATGGTGAGGTGGATGGCGCCGCCGAGGGCGTTGGTGCCCGCTTTCAGCAGCAGCTGGGCACAGGCGTTCAGGATCACGCCGGAGATGATAAAGGCAAAGGTGGTGAGGTTCATGAAGGATGTTTAAAGATTCGCGATGACGGTACGGCGCGCGTCCGCCGCCACGATGCGCAGGGGGACGCCCTGCCGCTTCAGGTCGGCGGCGATCTCCGGACGGGTGATCGCCACGTTGCGCACGCCCGCGGCCGCATCCGCGCGCCAGCGGGCCAGGAATTCGGGAATCGTCGGGATCGCGAGTTCCGGCTGCTGCTGGAGGCCGAAGTCGAACTCGTCGCGGTAATCGACGAGGGTCACGGGACGGCCGAGATAAAACGTCAGCGACTGCTCGTAGATGCCGACCGAATAGACTTTCACGGCCGGGTTCGCGGCGCCGGCCGCTTTCAGCGCCGGCAGCAGGTTGACGCCCGCGCGCGCCTGGCCGATCGGCTCGAAGCCGACGAGCAGCAGCTGCGTGCCCGCGAAACCGGCGACGGCCAGCACGACGACGAACAGGTCGCGCAGCATCTGGCGCGCGTACAGCAGGGCAAGGCAACCGCCGATCAGCAGCACGAGGCCGGCCGCCAGCACCCACGGTTGATAAGCCGCGTACAGCACGTCCTCACCGGCATGCCTGGCGAACTTGTGCATGAACGGGACGGTGACGAGGAAGCCCACGCCCAGCAGCGCCGTCAGGCCGGCCGTCAGCATGCGGCCGCGGCGCGTGCCGGCGTCCAGGTAGACCGCCACCAGCAGCGCGACGGCGGGGAACACGGGCAGGATGTAGCCGGGCAGCTTGGAATTCGACTTGGTGAAGAACAGCGTGATGAACGCGATCCACACGAGCAGCATCAGGCGCGGGCGGAACCTGGTCATTTCACCGTCGCGGCGCGCGGCACCCACCAGGCTTTGAATCAGCACGCCCACCCACGGCACGCTGCCGGCGGCCAGCAGCACGAAGAAGATGTACCACGCGGCTTCGCGGTGGTGTTCCTTCTTGAGGAAGCGGTCGAAGTGTTCGTGGACGAAGAAGAAGTGCGGCTGCTCCGGGTTCTTCAGGCCGACCAGCACGAACCACGGCGTGGCGATCAGGAAGAACAGGATCAGGCCCTTGACGATGTGCAGGCGCTTCCAGATGGCCCAGTCGCGCGAGAAGATCGTGTAGAACACGAGCACGCCGCCCGGCAGCACGAGGCCGATCAGGCCCTTGGACAGCACGGACAGCGCCATGCCGGCCCAGCACACGAGCATCCAGTTGCGGCGTTCGGATGCGGACGCATCGTCGCGCTGGGCGATGAGGAGGGCGCACAGGGCCACCGTCATCATGCCGGACAGGCCCATGTCGAGCGAATCGATCTGGCTGCACGCGACCCAGTAGAACGAGGAGCCCAGCACCAGCGCGGCATAGAAACCGATGCGCGCGCCGAACACGCGGGTGCCCGCCACGCCGGTCAGCACGACGCCGAGCAGGCCGCACAGGCCCGTCCACAGGCGCGCCTGCCAGTCGCCCAGGCCGAACAGGGTGAACGACAGGGCGTTCATCCACGTCTGCAGCGGGGGCTTTTCGAAATACTTGATGCCGTTCAGGCGCGTCGTGATCCAGTCGCCGCTGGCGAACATCTCGCGCGCCATCTCCGCGTACCGGCCCTCGTCCGGCGGCACGAGCGTGCGCGCGCCCAGTACGTACAGCAGGACGGCGGCAAAGGCGATCAGCAGGGTCCAGGTGAGGGTTTTATTCCGGTGCAGGTCGTTCATACGGCCTTCGCGCCCTCGTCGTTGCCTTCGATGATGAGGGCAAGGGTGACCTTGCGGCCTTCGCCCATCAGGATGTTGTAGGTGCGGCAGGCGGCGTGGCTGTCCATGCTCTCGACGCCGATGCGCTGGCCGGACAGGCTGGTGACCAGGCGCGGATGCACGAACCGCTGGCGCTCGCCCGTGCCGAGGACGACGACGTCGGGTTTGTCGGCGGCGATGGCCTCGAAATGCTCGGCTTTCAGGTCCTCGAAGCGCGTGACGGGCCACGGGCGCGGCGCCACCTCGGGCATCACGAGCACGCTGTAGTCGAAGCGCTGGGCGTTGATCTCGACGCCGGCCCGGTCGTAGCCGGTGACCGTCTGGTATTTTTCGGTGCTGCTGGAATGGAGCTTCATGATGGCAAGCCGGGGAATGACACGCACAGGGCGCGTATTGTAACTGGTTTCCACTGCGTCCCAGCAATGGGCGGTTGCTTAATCCCCGCCAATTGGGCAGAATGGAATTTTTCGCATTGCAACAACGCGCTACAGATCAGGCTGCTTAACAGGCACTTTTCCGCAGCTATTATTTCCAAGGTGATATTTTGCGACCGATTCTGAAATCCAACAAGCTCGACGACGTCTGCTACGAGATCCGTGGCCCGGCGCTGCAGATCGCGCGCCAGATGGAAGAAGACGGCCACAAGATCATCAAGCTGAACATCGGCAACCTGGCCGTGTTCGGGTTCGATCCGCCGGACGAGATCGTCCAGGACATGATCCGCAATATGCACGGTTCGGCCGGCTATACGGATTCCAAGGGCATGTTTGCACCGCGCAAAGCGATCATGCACTACACCCAGGAAAAGAACATCCGCGGCGTCGGCATCGACGACATCTACCTGGGCAATGGCGCCTCCGAACTGATCGTGATGGGCATGCAGGGCCTGCTGAACAGCGGCGACGAAGTCCTCGTGCCCGCGCCCGATTACCCGTTGTGGACGGCGGCCGTGAGCCTGGCCGGCGGCAACCCGGTGCATTACATCTGCGACGAGCAGGCCGGCTGGCTGCCGGACATCGACGACATGCGCAAGAAGATCACGCCGAACACGCGCGCGATCGTCGTGATCAACCCGAACAACCCGACCGGCGCGCTGTATTCGCGCGACGTGCTGCTGGAAATCGTCGAACTGGCGCGCCAGCACCAGCTGATCATCTACGCCGACGAAATCTACGACAAGACCTTGTACGACGGCGAAGAGCATACGTCGATCGCCTCGCTGGCCGACGACGTCCTGTTCGTCACCCTGAACGGCCTGTCGAAGAACTACCGCTCGTGCGGCTACCGTGCCGGCTGGATGGTTCTCTCCGGCGAAAAACGCCATGCGAAGGACTATATCGAAGGCCTGAACATGCTCGCCTCGATGCGCCTGTGCGCGAATGCGCCGGGCCAGTTCGCGATCCAGACCGCGCTCGGCGGCCACCAGAGCATTGCGCACCTCGTGGCCCCCGGCGGCCGCCTCGCACGCCAGCGCGACCTGGCTCACCAACTCCTGACCGATATCCCGGGCGTTACCTGCGTCAAGCCAAAAGCGGCGCTGTACATGTTCCCACGCCTCGACCCGAAGATCTACCCGATCGCCGATGACCAGCAATTTATCTGTGAGCTGTTGTCCGAGGAAAAAGTCCTGCTGGTGCAAGGCACCGGCTTCAACTGGAAGACGCCGGACCATTTCCGCCTGGTCTTCCTCCCCAATTCCGACGACCTGACGGATGCGTGCGGCCGTATCGCCCGCTTCCTCGACGGCTACCGGCGCCGCCACGCGCGCTGAGAACGACAGATAGTAAACGCATATGAAACCCATCAAAGCAGGCTTGCTCGGCCTCGGCACCGTCGGTGCAGGCACCTACCACGTCCTCCAACGCAACCAGGAAGAAATCCGCCGCCGCGCCGGCCGCGGCATCGAGGTTGCGATGGTCGCCGTCCGTAACCTCGAACGCGCCAAGCGCATCGTCGGCAGCGAAGTCGAGGTCGTCGCCGACCCGTTCGCCGTCGTGAATAATCCGGACATCGACATCGTCGTCGAACTGATCGGCGGCTACGACCTGACGCGCGAACTGGTGCTGCAGGCGATCGCCAACGGCAAGCACGTCGTCACCGCCAACAAGGCGCTGCTGGCGCTGCACGGCAACGAGATCTTCGAGGCGGCCCAGGCCAAGGGCGTGATGGTGGCGTTCGAGGCGGCCGTCGCCGGCGGCATCCCGATCATCAAGGCGCTGCGCGAAGGCCTGTCCGCGAACCGCATCGAATCCGTGGCCGGCATCATCAACGGCACGACGAACTTCATCCTGTCCGAGATGCGCGACAAGGGCCTGGACTTCAACACCGTGCTGAAGCAGGCGCAGGAACTGGGCTATGCGGAAGCGGATCCGACCTTCGACATCGAAGGCGTGGACGCGGCGCACAAGCTGACGATCATGTCCGCCATCGCGTTCGGCATCCCCGTGCAGTTCGGCAGCGCCCACATCGAGGGCATCAGCCAGCTGCAGGCCGTGGACCTGCGCTACGCCGAACAGCTGGGCTACCGCATCAAGCTGCTGGGCATCACCCGCCGCACGACGGTCGACGGCAAGGAAGGCATCGAACTGCGCGTGCACCCGACCCTCGTGCCGGGCGCGCGCCTGATCGCCAACGTGGAAGGCGCGATGAACGCCGTGCTGGTGCAGGCGGACGCCGTCGGCGCCACGCTGTACTACGGCAAGGGCGCCGGTGCCGAGCCGACCGCATCCGCCGTCATCGCCGACCTGATCGACGTGACCCGCCTGGCGACCGCCGACCCGTATTCGCGCGTGCCGCACCTGGCGTTCCAGCCGACGGAACTGGCCGACGTGCCGATCCTGCCGATGGAAGAAATCCGCACCAGCTACTACCTGCGCGTGACCGTGCAGGACCAGTTGGGCGTGATGGCCGACCTGACCCGCATCCTGGCCGACGCCGGCATCTCCATCGACGCCGTGCTGCAGAAGGAGCCGGGCGAGAAGGCGCGCACGGACATCGTCATCATCACCCACCAGACGCGCGAAAAATACGTCAACGCCGCGATCGCCAGGATCGAGAGCCTGGCGACGACCGTCGGCAAGGTGGTGCGCATCCGCCTGGAAAGCCTGGGCTGATCGTCCCCGCTCGAATCGAAGCCGCCGCCGTGCGAACGGTGTGCGGCTTTTTTTACGTCTCATGGTGCGGTGCGCCAGCGCCGCGCCAGCGGGATGGGAGATAGCCCGATGTGGCCGAGGAAGCCGTCGGCGAATTCGTCCACGCAGCGGCGCTCCACCTGTGTCGGCGCGTGCAGCGGGGCGGTGGTGAGCGCCAGCAGGCGGCGCTCGATGTGGTCGAACAGCGCGTCATCCGCGCCGGGTAATGGGGGAGGGAAGTCGGTCGTTTTCATCCACCCATCTTACCTGTGCTGCATCGCACAAGAAATGGTGTGCGAAGGCATGTTTGCCCTCGCTCAAAAACGTGAGAATTTGCTGCAACGCATGCTTATCTGCGCGCAATGTGCGGTAAAAAATGGAATTTTTTTGAAGTCGCGTGGCGTCGTACCGGCAGGGTTGCCACGCGACCTTTAAATCGTGCTTCGCGTGGGCTAGGAGCCCACGTTACGCAATTACGGATAGAGGCCGCGCACTTCACGCGCCTGCAGGATGCGCGTGCAGGCCACGATGAACGTCGCGGTACGCAGGCTCACCTTCTTTTCCTGCGCGACATCCCACACGGCGCCGAACGCGCTCTGCATGATGCGGGTGAGGCGGGCGTTGATTTCGTCCTCCGTCCAGAAGAAGCTGGAAAAGTCCTGGACCCATTCGAAGTACGATACCGTGACGCCGCCCGCGTTGGCCAGTACGTCCGGTACGACGAGGACGTCCTTGTCGGACAGGATGTCGTCGGCTTCCGGCGTCGTCGGGCCGTTCGCGCCTTCCAGGATGATCTTCGTCTGGAGTCGCGCCGCGACCTCCGCCGTGATCTGCCGTTCCAGCGCGGCCGGGATCAGGATGTCGGATGCGATGTCCCAGAACGCGTCGCGGTCCAGCGTCGCATCGGCGCCGGGGAAGCCCTTCACGCCGCCCGCTTCGGCCACGTGCTTGTGCAGTTGCGCGACATCGAGGCCGCCTTCGCGCACGATGGTGCCCGTGTGGTCCTGCACGGCGACGATTTTCGCGCCGGCGTCGGCGAAGATCGTGGCCGCGGTGCCGCCGACATTACCGAAGCCTTGAATGGCGATGCGCGCGCCGGCCAGCGCCACACCGCGCCGCGCCGCGGCCTCCTGGCCGACGACGAACACGCCGCGGCCCGTCGCTTCGCGGCGGCCCAGCGAGCCGCCGAGCGAGACCGGCTTGCCCGTCACGACGCCGGTCGACAGATTCCCTTCGATCATCGCGTACGAATCCATCATCCAGGCCATGACCTGCTCATTGGTGTTCACGTCCGGCGCGGGGATGTCCTTCGTCGGGCCGATCAGCATGCTGATCTCGCTCGTGTAGCGGCGCGTGAGGCGCTGCAGCTCGCCCTTCGACAGGGTGGACGGATCGACGCGGATGCCGCCCTTGGCCCCGCCGTACGGCACGTTGACGGCCGCGTTCTTCACCGACATCCAGGCCGACAGCGCCATCACTTCCGACAGCGTGACGTCCTGGTGGAAGCGCACGCCGCCCTTGCCCGGGCCGCGCGACAGGTTGTGCTGGACACGGTAGCCCTCGTAATGCGCGATGGTGCCGTCGTCGCGTTCGATCGGCACGTCCACGGTGAGGATGCGCTTCGGACGCTTCAGCGTTTCGACCCAGCGCGACAGGCTGCCCAGGTGCGGGGCAACGCGGTCGACCTGTTGCAGGTACTGGCCCCACGGGCCGAGGTCGTTCGGGTTCAGGTAGGAAGGGATGTAGTCGTGGCTCATGGCATTGGCTCCGGTGTTGTGGTTCAAGGCTGAGCGCATCATAGGATGGGCTGCCGGAGCGTGGCCAATGCTGCTTGCGCATGCGGTTATGCGCAAAAAGCATGGCTGTGTTAGCGTTGGTTGTGCGGGCCGACAGCGGTTGTCGCGGTCGGGAAAATTGTCGTGATCGCGCTTACAGAATGACGCTGAATGGCATCGAACGCTCGATGTTCGTTTGTTAAGCGTTCTTAGCTTGGCGGCATTGCTTCCAGTGCGTGCGCCGCGGCCAGCACGCCATCCAGAATCTTGTCCGCGACTGCGGCTGAGAAGCCGTCCGGAAGCTCACTGCGGACCTTCTCCACGACGTCCGGCGTGCGGGCGATGAACTCCTGGAGCAGCGGCTCCGCGTTATCGCCGTAGCCGACCTTTTTCGCGGTGCTGTTGAAGTGCCGTCGTTGGATGTCGCGCGCCAGGTAGTGCCGGTTCTTGCCGAGGAGGGCCATCGCCATTTTGACTTCGTATTCCGACCACTGGTTCGGGCCTGGGCCCATGACGGGGTAGGCCGACATCACATCATAGACGGGCGTCAGCTTGAAGCGGCCCGTGCCGGCCAGCAGCTGGATACTGAAGTTCTTGGCGTGGCCGTCCGGCGCGCGCATCATCCAGAACAGCAGCTGCGACGCCATCAGCGTGCGCATGTCCGCTTTGGCCTGCTGCGACTGCTGGACCAGGGTGAAAATTTGCTTCAGGCCCGGGCCGCCTTCATTCTCATACTTCACCAGAGGCGACACGCCGGTGGCCTGGCAGAAGTCTTCCTGGACGAGCCGGAACAACTGCTGACCATTGGCCGCGCGCGCCCGGTCGAAGCGCTCGACGACGAGGACACGTTGCTTGCCGAAGGTAGCGATCTCGGCGTTCGCCGTCGGCAGGCCGAATTCCTTGAACAGTCGCAGGCAGAGCCACTCGTTGTCGACCGAGGTCGAGAAATCAGCTTTGCGGCCACCGACCAGCCCGATTGGAAGCTTGAAGATGTGCGTCGTCGGCGTGGCGCCGCGCGGCTTCATCCATTTGCCATCCCACCACAGGAACGCGTCCTTCTCCTGCGCGCCAGCCAGAGAAATCCGGAAGTCGTCGTCTGGAGCCTGCGGGCCGCCGCGCTGGTCTGGGTTCACCACATCCAGGAGGTGGCGCTCGATGGCTTCGTCATCGACGACAGTGCCGTCCACGTGGTCAACGCCCTCCGGCTGGGCGCTATCCGGTAGCAGTTGCAGGGCGCCGACGCAATCCCGACCGATGGCGGCCAGCAGGTCGAACGCGTCAATTGAGCCCGTCTTGAACCGGGCTGCAACCCGTCTGCGAATCGAATCGCTGTCGGGCAGCAGGCCGTCGAAGTAGTGGGAGACCCGGTCTCCCGCCAGCGGCTCATTGTGCAGGTTGAAGGGTAGCGACAGCGAGATAGGGCGGCCGCGCGGGGAGGCGCACCAGCCGGCATCGTACTGCAGCTCCGAGTTGCCGGCGGCGTTGACCGTCCAGCGGCCGACATACTCTCCGTTGGCCCAGAGATTGAGGGTTTGGCTGTGCGAGCGACGCCCCATGATTACCACTCCGCCGAGCTGCTGGCCGCTGACGTGTCCCTCTCGCCGAGTTTGAGCTCCAGCTCCAGTGCCGAGCACCAGCTGAGCAGCTGCTTGACGCTGAGTTCCTCGGGGTGATTCTCGAGGTGCGAGATACGGTTCTGGCTGACCCCGACATAGCCAGCCAGCTCAGCTTGCGTAATCTTGTGCCGTTTACGCGTGGTCTTGAGGAGCTGGCCGAGGTGGGACGCCGTAGCGAGCGTATGGTAGTCAGGCGCGAAGGACATGGCAAATATCCGATATTCAGATATATCGATTTTATCCGAGTAACAGATAAAGTCAATATATCTGCATGGCAGATAAACCAGATTTAGCCGATATTCGGATAAATCGCGGGCGCCCGGCCAAGAGATCGAACCCATACAGCGAACACAGCCAAAAGCATCACGTAGCCGACTGCTCCGCGACGAGGTATTCCCAAAGATCCGCGACGATCTGCTTGCCCGGCCGCGCATCGGAAGGCCGTTCGCGATACAGCCGGATCTCCATCTCGATCTCCCAGGTACCCGGCTCGCTGGCCCGCGCCAGCTGGCCTTGCGCGACCTCGCGCGTGACCGCCGATTCGGGCAGGAACGCGATGCCGTGGCCATCGAGCGCCATCATCTTGAGGCCTTCCGCCATGTCGGTCTCGTAGCGCTTGTCGAAGTGCAGGCCGGGCTTCGCGTCGGCGAGGATCAGGTCCACCATCCGTCCGAGATACGCGTTCGTCGTGTAGGAGAGGAACGGCAGCGGCGCGTCCTTGCGGCCGGGCAGACGGTATTCCGGTTGGCCGTCCGCGCCGCAGCGGGCGTAGGCGCACAGCGCTTCGCGGCCCATCAGCAGCATGTCGTAGCGGCCCGGGTCGAGCTGCACCGGCTGGCGTGGATGGTGGTAGCACAGCAGCAGGTCGCAGCCGCCTTCGACCAGTTGCAGCACCGCGTCGTGGACGTTCAGGGCGATGAGGCGGCTGTTGATCGACGCGAAGTCGCGTTCCAGCGCGGCGAGCCACTTCGGCACGAACGTGAGCGACAAGGTGTGCGGGACGGCCAGGTCGATCGTCTTCGTGGCCGTGACGCGGTTATTGCGCAGCATCTCGCGCACGCCGTTGATCTGCCCGAGCATTTCCAGCGCCTGCTCGTAGAACACCATGCCGGCCGGCGTGACGCGGGTCGGGAACGTGGTGCGGTCGATCAGGTCCGTGCCGAGCCAGTTTTCCAGCGAGCGGATGCGGCGCGAGAACGCGGGCTGCGTCACGTGCCGCAGCTGGGCCGAACGGCTGAAGTTCTTGGTCTCGACCAGCGAAATGAAGTCTTCGAGCCACTTTGTTTCCATGTTGGGTCCTGCGCTGTTGAATTATCGCGGCATTGTAACGCCGGGGACGCGGATCTTCGTTTGGCGCATCATCGCTTCGTTTCGGCTGCCTCCGGTTTGCGGACCGCGCGCTATTGTGCAGGCTGGCGCAAGACATCGCGCGGACGCAACCGGCGCGACGACATCCCATGAACGAGACCTGCATATGCACCAGGCGCGAGGGCCCGGCCCGATGAACGGCGCGCATCTGCTGCCGGTGCTCCAGCTATCGATGCTGTTGCAGGCTTACCAGTCGCGCCTGCGGCGGCTGGGCGACGATATCGACCCCAGTTGGCTGGACAAGCTCGTGCGCGAGAACGGCTTCACGCTGCCGGCGCCGGAGCTGGCGCCGCAATGGCGCAGCGCGCAGCTGCGGGTCCAGCTGCGCCTCGGGCCGGTCGCGCCGGCGGTCTTCACGCCGCCGGCGCACCGGCTGGCGACGCTGGACAAGTCGGCGCTGCTGGTCGTGCTGACGGCGCGCGCGCTGTACGCCCGCCGGGCCGCGCTGGCGCGCTGTGTCGACGGCGTGTTGCTGACCCGCTTGCGCACGCTGGTCGGCGCGCCGGCGCTGGCCGTCCTGCGCGCGATCGGCGCGGGCGTCCCGCGCGGCCGCGTGGGCGACCCGCCCCCGTTGCCCGGCGCCGCGAAGCCGCTCGACTGGGCCGTGGAAGGCTATGCCCTGTTCGAGCGCGACGGCGCCTGGCGCGACGCCACGCTGCAGCGCCTCGTCCAGGTGATGCTGCCGGTCGGCGCCGCGGCCGCGCCCGGCGATCCGACCGGCGACAGCGCGGCGCTGGTGGCGCTGCTGCCCACCCTGTTCCCGGAACTGGCTTGGCTCTTTGGCTGAGAGGCGGCAACAAATGTCTTGGACAAACGTAATGACATTCGGCAAACTCGGCAGGAAATCGATGCCGAAACTGTCCATGTCCCTCTCGCGTCCGCTGTTCCGTCTCTGGTTCGCCTGCCTGGCGCCGCTGGCCGCGGGCGCCGCGTGGGCCGCCGATCCGCCGGTCACGCCGGTGTACGCCGAACTGCTGCGGCTGCGCGACCTGGCCCAGTCCGACGTGCCGGCGGCGATGACGCAGTTGCAGGCGTTGCACGATCACATGCCGGCGTCGGCGACGCTGAACGACCGCAGCAAGACGCTCAACACCCTGATCAACTTCTACGTCGATGCGCACGATCAACGGGCGCGCCATTACATCGACGAACTCGCCGCACTGGGCGCGCGCGAACACGACCTTCAGAGCGAGCTGTGGGCGCAGAATTACCGCGCCCGGGTCCTGTCGCTGTTCGACAGCCGGCACGCCGAGTGCGTGCAGCTCGTCGAGGCCGCGCTGGCGCGCGACGACGGCGCGGTACACCGGACCGGCGCCGCCATGCACGACACCGCCGCCATGTGTTACCAGGAACAGGGCGACGTGAAAAGCGCGCTCCAGCACCAGATCGCCGCGCTCGGCCTGCTGGACGGCCATGGCAAGACCGACGAGTTCCACCGCGCCGTCGCCATGAACAACATCGCCGTGCTGTACACGCTGATGGGCGATTACCGCGAGGCGCTCGACTACAACCTGCAGGCGCAGGCTGTCGCCGAGGCCCAGGACGCGCGCGCCATGCAGGGCACGCTCGCACGGAGCCGCTGCGTACTGTACGAGCGGCTGCAGCAGCCGGCGCAGGCCGACCGCGCGTGCGGGCAGGCGCTGGCGCTGGCGCGGCAGGTGGGCGACAAGTGGGTGGAGGCGCAGACGCAAGGCATACGCAGCCACGCCGCGTGGAAGGCCGGCCGCTACGCCGAGTGCCTGCGCCTGGCCGAGGGCGCCCTGGCCCTGCTGCCGGGCAGTGCCGACGCCAGCGACAGTGCCGGCCTGCGCGCCGACATCGGCCTGTGCCGCATCGGCATGGGCGCCGTGCAGCAGGGCGACGACGAAGTCCGCGCTGCGCTGGCGCTGTACCGCGCCGGCAAGGAAGACCAGTCGGTCATCGACCTGCTCGACAGCCTGGCGGCGGCCTACGAGCGGGCCGGCCTGTTCCGCGAAGCCGCCGCGGCGTTGCGCGAGCTCGGCAAGCTGAAGGAGGATGCCGCCCAGCGCGCGCTCGACCGCGCCACGCTGAAGGTCCGTTCGGAATTCGAATTCACGGCGCGGCAGAAGGAGATCGCCGCGCTGCGCGAAAAAACGCGCTTGCAGCAGGCCGAGTTGAGGAACGGCGACCTGGAACTGGCGCTCGGCGTGGCGGTGGCGCTGCTGGTCGGCATGATCGGTGTCTTCAAGTTCCGCGACAAGGAGCGGTCGCGCCGCCGCGCGCTGCAGGAAAACCACAAGAAATCGCAGTTCATGGCCGAGGCGGCGCACGACCTGCGCCAGCCGATGCAGGCCATCGGCAACCTGCTCGCCGCGGCCCGCCACGCGCTCGACCGCGGCGACGTCGACAAGGGCCGCGCGCTGATCGGCACGATGCAGGAGGCCACCGGCGTCATGCGCTCGTCGTTCGACGCGGTCCTGGATCTGTCGCGGCTGGAATCCGGCGCCATCGTCGCCGACTACAGCGTGTTCGACCTTGGCGAACTGGTCGCCGAGACCGTGCGCTCGCTGCGCCCGCTCAGCGCGCCGCATGCCGTGACCATCCGGCTGCGCCTGCGCGCCGGCCGCGCGCTGGCGGTGCACAGCGACCGCCAGATGCTGGCGCGGGTGCTGGCCAACCTGCTGTCGAACGCCATCAAATACGGCGACCCGCAGCGCCCCGGCGGCGCGGTCGTGCTGGTGAGCGTCGTGCGCCTGCGCCATGAGTGCCGGGTCGACATCGTCGACAACGGTGTCGGAATTCCCGCCGCGCTGCAGAAGGACGTCTTCAAGCCGTTCTTCCAGGTCGACAACCAGGGCCGGGACCGGAACCGCGGCATCGGTCTCGGCCTGTCCATCGTCGCGTCGTCGCTGGCGCTGCTCGAGCGCCACAGCCTGAAGCTGCGCTCGCGGCCCGGTGCCGGCAGCCGCTTTTCCGTCAGCGTGCCGCGCGCGGCGGCCGGCGCCGCGCCGGCGCCCGTGGCCGCGCCGGTCCCCGCCACGGCCGCCGACGTCGCCGGCCTGTACGTCCTGTACGTCGAGGACGACGGCCTCGTGCGGCAGTCGACCGCACTGCTGTTGCGCGAATACGGGGTGCGCTACGAAGCGGCCGGTTCGCTGGCCGAGCTGGAAACCCTGTTGCCGGGCCTCGAACGCATGCCCGACCTCGTGCTGACCGACTATGCGCTGCCGGACGGACGCACGGCGCGCGACGTGGTGCGCGCGGTGGCGCGCGAATTCGACACCGCGCTGCCCGTCATCGTGCTGACGGGCGAAAGCGCGCCGGTGACGCTGGCGGATGGGCTGGAACACGCGACCGTGCTGCGCAAGCCGGTGGCGGCGGCGACGCTGCTGGCGACGATCCGCGCGGCGTGCGGCGCGGCGCCGTCCCTCAGCGCGGCAGCGGCGGTACGATGACGCCGCGGCGCGACACCTCGACCAGCAGCTCGGTGCGGCGCGTCACCTGGAAAATGCGGAACAGTTTGGGGACGTAGTCCTTGCGGATGGTGCCTTCCTCGACCTGCATCCTGTTGGCGATGGCCTTGTTCGGCAAACCCTGGCACAGGTAATACAGCACTTCGAGGCAGCGCCCCGTGACGCCGAGGTCCGCCGCGGGGATGCAGGGCAGGGGCGGGACGGGCGGCGCGGGCACGCCCGCGCGCGTCATCGCCGTCGCCGGCACGAAGATTCCGCCCTGGAACACGGTGTCGAGCGCCCGCTGGAAAATGCCGTCGTGGTCCATGTCCTTGGGAATGTAGCCGCAGGCGCCGGCCTGGATGCATTCGAGGACGATCTCGCGGTCGGCGTGGGCGGACAGCATGATGGCGCGCGTGTCGAGGTTGTGCTCGCGCAGGTATTTGACGACATCGAGCCCGGTCTTTTCGGATTTCAGCGTGAAATCCAGGAAGGCAAGGTCGAACCGGTTCGTGCCCAACAGCGCGATGGCGTCCCCGTACGTGGCCGCCTCTTCGATGTGCGCATCCGGCTGGGCGATGCGGATCAGTTCCCGCATGCCGGCGCGCACCAGACCCTGGTCTTCCAGCACCAGGATCGTCAATGGTGCCGCATCGCTCATGTGTTCTCCGATTTATGCTTAATTTTCTGAAACATTTCATTGTATGACGAGCTGCAGGTTTGTGGTGAGCAATTGTCTGCTTGTCATCCCGACATCTGCGGGGTCGTCGGCGCGCGCCCGTTCTGCGACCATGCCTGCACCGCATGTCGTTACAACGAGGTGATGCCCTTGTTTCACATTTATCTCGCACTGATATCCGCACAAACCCACGACCAGGCCATGCCGTCCTATGCCCGCGCCATGCAGGAGGGCGACTTCCGGGCTGCCTGCCGCCATGCCCAGCGCCTTGGCGACGACGACACGCGCACATGGCAGGCATTGGGCGATGCCGCCCTGTTGCTGCGGCACGAAGAAGATGCCGAAGATTATTTTCGGCGCGCGCAGAAACTGCAGGGGTCGAACGACACCCTGCGTCTGCTGTCGTGCCGCAACGCAGGCTGGCAGGCGCTGAACCTGCACCGCTACAGTGCCGCGCTGGGTTGTTTCGTCCGCATCGTCCAGGACGGCGCAGCGACCGTGCCGGCGAAGACCGAAGCGGTGCTGGGCGCCGCGCTCGTGCACCACCAGCTGGGCCAGCAGGCGGCGTGCGACGACGCGTTGCGCCAGGCGCGCGCGCTGGCCGCGGCAATGGAGGACGGCCGCTGGCTGCTGCTGGCCGACCTGCTGGCACTCGACTGCGCAGTGCGGCTGGGCGTGCGCGGCGCCGCCGCGCTGCGCGACCATGTGTTCTGGCAGTCGGCCACCGCGGCCGGCGACCATCGTGTTCAATGGGAGCGTCTCGCCGGCGCGATGGCCGCCTGCGACGCCCATCACCCGGTCCCGGAACTGGCGGCCCGCCGCCATGCCTGCCTGGCCTTGTTGCCGAGCCTGGCCGACGGTGAACGCGACGTGATGACGCTGCTGGTCCGCCACGGCACCGGCGACGCGGACATGCAGGTCGAGATCGCGCTGGCCGCGCTGGCCGGCGGGCACGCCGACCTGGCCGAGCAGAGCCTGCAGCGTGCCCGTTGCGCCGACCCGCGCGACCGGCGCTGGAGCATGGACCTGCGCTATTGCCAGGCCAAGATCGCGATGCTGAAAGGCGACAGCGCTGCGGCGCTCCGGTTGTATTCCACCTACACGGCCGAGGCACTGCAATGCCTGCGCAGCGAGATCCAGGTCTGCGCGCCGCTGGACGGTCTGACGCCGCCCGGCGACGACATCAGTGCGCGCCTCCCCGCCAGGTACCGCCGCGCCTACCGCTACATCGCCGATCACTACCGCAACAACGACCTCAGTACCGGCGAGATCGCGGCCCATATCGGCGTCAGCGAGCGGGCGCTGCAGCAGGCATTCCGCGAGCATCTCGGCATGTCGCCGACCGCCGTGCTGCGGCGCATCCGGCTGGACGCGGTGCGCGCCGAGCTGCTGGCGGCGGACGGCAGCACCGATGGCATCCTCGAGACCGCCAACCGGCTGGGCCTGAAGAGCCGCTCGTCGTTGATTCGCGGCTACCGAAAACAGTTCAACGAAGCGCCGTCGGCCAGCGTCGTCCGCTGAACGCCGTCCAACTTTTCATACGGCACCCATCCGGACCGTCAGGATTGTTGGACGGCGCGCTCCCCCGGTTTCAAGTTTCCTCAGAAAAACTCTCCTCGAATCAAGGACTTGCCAGATAAATTTTCTGGCAAGGGCTTTGGCATGCGTATTGCTGTTGTGGTCGCACCCGGTTCCCGCCGGGTCACGACAACACGCGGCGCCAAGAAACGCCGCGATTCTTGGAGATCAAAGTGAAAAAGAAGCGTCCCCTGACCCTGTACATCCTGATCGCGATGGTACTGGGCGCCGCGGTCGGCTACGGCCTGCATGAAACCGTCGCCGACAAGAAGATCAGCGCCGACATCGCCGCCCACATTTCCATCGTCACCGACGTATTCCTCCGGCTGATCAAGATGATCATCTCGCTGCTCGTGTTCTCGACGCTGGCCGTCGGCATCGCGCACATGGGCGACGGCCGCGCGGCCGGCCGCATCGGCATGAAGGCCATGGCCTGGTTCGTGATCGCGTCGCTGGTCTCGCTGAGCCTCGGCATGGTGCTGTCGAACGTGATGCAGCTGGGCGCGCACCTGAACCTGCCGCTGCCGCCGGTCGACGCGACCACGGGCCTGAAGACCACGGCGTTCACCCTGAAGGACTTCGCCGCCCACCTGGTGCCGAAGTCGCCGATCGAGGCGATGGCCAACAACGAGATCCTGCAGGTGCTCGTGTTCGCGCTGTTCTTCGGCGCCGCGCTGGGCGCGCTGGGCCAGTCGGCAGCCGGCCTCACCGCCGTGATCGACCAGCTGGCGCAGGTCATGCTGCGCATTACCGGCGTGATCATGAACCTGGCGCCGCTGGCCGTGTTCGCGGCGATGGCCTCCATCATCACCACGAACGGCCTGGGCATTCTCCTCACGTTCGCGAAATTCATGGGCGGCTTCTACCTCGGTCTCCTGACCCTGTGGGTGCTGCTGATCCTGGGCGGCTCGCTGTTCATCGGCAAGCGCGTGCTGCATTTGCTGGCGCTGATCCGCGAACCGTTCCTGCTCGCGTTTTCCACCGCCAGCTCGGAAGCCGCGTATCCCAAGCTGCTGCTGGCGCTCGACCAGTTCGGCGTGCAGCGCAAGATCTCCAGCTTCGTGCTGCCGATGGGGTATTCGTTCAACCTGGACGGCTCGATGATGTACTGCACCTTCGCCGTGCTGTTCATCACGCAGGCGTACGGCATCGACCTGTCGCTGGGCACGCAGATCACCATGCTGCTGTTGCTGATGCTGACCTCCAAGGGCATGGCCGGCGTGCCGCGCGCGTCGCTGGTCGTCATCGCCGCCACGCTGAACCAGTTCCACATCCCCGAAGCGGGCCTGCTGCTGTTGATGGGCATCGACCAGTTCCTCGACATGGGCCGCTCGGCCACCAATGCCGTCGGCAATGCCGTCGCCACGGCCGTCGTCGCCAACTGGGAAGGCGCGCTGGAAGAGAAGCCGCAGCAGGTCGCACCCGTCGTCGCGCAAGTCGGCTGACCACATAACAAATCAAATCAACGGAGACTTCATTGAAATATCGTCATATCGCCGGCGCCGGCGCGTGCGCGCTCGCCATGTTTGCATCCTGCGCGCAGGCGCAATCGTTCGTGAAAGTCTACGGCGTCGCCGATGCCGGCATCGTGCTGGACCACGGCGGCGCCGCGGGTTCGTCGCAGAACATCGGCAGCGGCGTGGCGTCCGGCTCGCGGCTGGGCTTCAAGGGCAAGGAAGATCTTGGCGGCGGCCTGAGCGCCGTCTTCGTGGTGGAAAACGGCTACAACATCGACACCGGCAAGGCGGCGCAGGGCGGCCTGCTGTTCGGCCGCCAGGCGTACGTGGGCCTGTCCGGCGCGGCCGGCACGATCAGCCTGGGCCGCCAGTACGCGCCGTACTACAAGGTCATGCGCGACATCGCCGACCCGTTCTGCACGGGCCTCGCGGGCAATGCGCAGAACATCCTGCCCGGACTCGGCCGGGTCGACAACTCGGTCGAGTACCAGTCGCCGAGGTGGAACGGCCTGTCCGCCGACGTGTTGTACGGCGCGGGCGAGGCGGCCGGCGACGCCGCGAAGAACCGCACCCTCGACGCCTCGGCCACGTACGAGGCGGGTCCGCTGACGCTTGCGCTGACCCACCACCGGCAAAACGATGCGACGGGCGCCGCGCACGACCGCAACACGATGCTGGTGGCCCGCTACCGCTTCGGCATCGTGACGGCGCACGCGGCCTTCGCGCGCAACCGCAACGTGCTGGGCCGCGCCAGCCGCGACGCGCTGCTGGGCGCGGCCGTGCAGGCCGGCGCCGCGGGCAGGGTGCTGGCCTCCGTGATCGTCCACCGCGACGATTCCGGCGGCGACGCGCACGCGCGCCAGGCCGCGATCGGCTACGAGTACAGCCTGTCGCGCCGCACCGACCTGTATGCGGCGTATGGCCATATCGTCAACCGCGGCGGCGCCGCGTACACGGTCGGCGACGCCACGAACGCCGGCACCGGCACCACGGGCATTAACCTGGGCGTGCGTCATGTGTTTTAATCGCACAACGTAAACATTCCAGGACCGCCATGCCAGCAGCCGCACCCACCGTCAACCCGCGCCCGGCCGGCCGCTGGCCACGCCGGCTGGGGCTGTCGGTCATGCTGCTGCTGGTGTGCGCGGCGCTGGCGGCCATCGTCTACCGCTATGCCGAGGATGCGGCGATCGACCGGCTGCGGCTGGCCGGCGCGCAGCGGCTCGACACGTACGCGGCCGGCCTGGAACACCTGCTGTCCAAGTACGATTTCCTGCCCGGTACGTTCGAACTGAACAAGGACGTCATCGCCATGCTGCGCCAGCCCGGCGACGAGGCGCTGCGCAGGGAAGTCAACACCTACCTGGAGCGCGTGAACCGCCTGGCCGGCTCCACCAGCATCTACATCAGCAACCTGCAGGGCGTGACGCAGGCCGCCAGCAACTGGCGCGCGCCCGACAGCTACGTCGGCGACAACATCGCCTTCCGGCCCTACGTACGGGACGCCCTCCGGGGCATGCCGGGCGGCTTCTACGGCGTCGGCACGACGCGGGGCGAGCCCGGCTATTATTTTGCCCGGGGCATTTATCACGACGGCCGCATGCTGGGCGTGGCGACCGTCAAGGTCAATATCGAGAGCCTGGAAGCGAGCTGGGCCGAGGCCGGCGGCAGGGCCCTGCTCACGGATGCGCATGGCGTCGTCTTTCTCAGTTCGGTGCCCGAATGGAAATACCGCACGCTGGCACCGCTGACGCCGGCCGCGCGGCAGGAACTGGACCAGTCGCGCCAGTACTTCTCGCATGCGCTCACGCCGCTGGGCCTGCGCGAGGTGCGCGCGCTCGACGCCCGCGCGCGCATCGTCGCCGGGCCGCCGCCGGCCACCGGTCCCATGCTGAGCCAGTCGCGCGGCCTGGCGAGGCGCAACTGGCAGATGGTGTACCTGTCCGACCTCGCGCCGGCCCGCGCCAGCGCACGCGCGGCGGCGCTGTTGACGGTGCTGTCGGAGGCGCTGGCGGTCATGCTCGTGCTGTATGCGCGCCAGCGCCACCGCCTCGGCCGCCAGCGCCAGCGGGCCCGCGAGGATTTGCAGCGCGCCTACGATCAGTTGGAAAACCTGGTGGCCGACCGTACCGCGAGCCTGGAGCAGATCACGCGCGAGCTGCGCGACGAGAACGCCGTGCGCCGCCAGGCCGAGGAACAGTTGCGCAAGGCGCAGAGCGAACTGGTCCAGGCGGGCAAGATGGCCGTGCTGGGACAGCTCTCCGCCGGCATCACGCATGAACTGAACCAGCCGCTGACGGCGCTGCGCACGATGGCGGACAATGCCCGCGTGCTGATCGAGCGCGGCCGGCTCGCCGACGCCTCCGCGAACCTCACGACCATTTCGCAGCTGGTCGAGCGCATGGGCCAGTTGACCGGGCAGCTGCGCCAGTTCGCGCGCAAGTCGGACACGCGGCCGAGCGCCGTGCCGGTGGCGGACGCCGTCACCGCGGCGCTGTTCCTCGTCGAGCGCCGCATCGCGCAGGAGCGCGTGGGTTTTCGCATGGCCACGCATCCGCGCGACCTGTACGCGCTGTGCGACAGCAACCGGCTGCAGCAAGTCCTCGTGAACCTGTTCAGCAACGCGCTCGACGCGATGGAGACGGCGGGCAGCAGCTCGCGCCAGCTCGTCGTCGAGGCCGGGCGCGACGGCGCGCGGGTCCTCATCACCGTGACCGACAGCGGCCCCGGGATTCCGGAGGACGTCCGCGCGCACCTGTTCGAACCCTTCTTTACCACCAAGCCGCAGGGCAAAGGGCTGGGCCTCGGGCTCGCGATCTCCGAACAGATCGTGCGCGAGTCCGGCGGCCGGCTGCGGGCCGAGTCGCCGCCCGAGGGCGGCGCCCGGTTCATCATCGATCTGCCCCGGGCGGAGTAGGAGACAACAATGTATGAATCCATGAAAGTGCTGCTCGTCGAAGACGACGCCATCGTCCGCGCCGGCAGCGCGCAGGCGCTCGATCTCGCCGGCTTCCAGGTCGAGGCGTTCGACGCCGCCGAGCCGGCGCTGGCGCAGGGGCAGATTAAACACGGCTTTGCCGGCATCGTCGTCAGCGACGTGCGCCTGCCCGGCATGGGCGGCATCGAGCTGATGGCCGCCGTCAAGGCCATCGACGCGCAGGTGCCGGTGATCCTCGTGACGGGCCACGGCGACATTTCGATGGCCGTCGGCGCGATGCGCGGCGGCGCCTACGATTTCATCCCCAAGCCGTATTCGTCGGAACAGCTGGTCGAGGCGGTGCAGCGCGCGCTGGAGACGCGGCGCCTGATCCTGGAAGTCGAGACGCTGCGCCACCGCATCGCGAACGGCGAAGGCATCGAGGCGATGCTGCTGGGCGATTCGGCCGCGATGCGCAACCTGCGCCGCCTGATCCTGGATCTCGCCGACGAATCGGCCGACGTGCTGATCTACGGCGAGACGGGGACCGGCAAGGAGATGGTCGCGCGCTGCCTGCACCAGTTCAGCCGCCGCCGCGCGCATCACTTCGTCGCCCTGAATTGCGGCGCGATCCCGGAAAACATCTTCGAGAGCGAAGTGTTCGGCCACGAGCCGGGCGCGTTCACCGGGGCGACCAAGCGCCAGGTGGGCAAGATCGAGCATGCCGACAAGGGCTCGCTGTTCCTCGACGAGATCGAAAGCCTGCCGCTGTCGCTGCAGGTCAAGATGCTGCGCGTGCTGCAGGAGCGCTACGTCGAGCGGCTCGGCTCCAACCACCCGGTGCCGGTGGACGTGCGCGTGATCGCCGCGTCCAAGGTCGACCTGAAGGAATGGTCCGACCAGCAGAAATTCCGCAGCGACCTGTACTACCGCCTGAACCTGATCGTGCTGAACCTGCCGCCGCTGCGCGAGCGGCGCGAGGACATTCCGCTGCTGTTCGAACACTTCATGCTGGGCGCGGCGGCCCGCTACAAGCGCGCCGCGCCGACGGTGCCGGGGCCGCTGATGCAATCGCTGATGGCGCACGACTGGCCCGGCAACGTGCGCGAGCTGCGCAATATCGCCGAGCGCTTCGTGCTGGGCCTGTCCAGCGGCGCGGACGGGCTGCTGGCCGCGCGCACGTCGGCACCGGTGCCGCTCGCGGACCAGGTGGGTGCGTTCGAGCGCGCCGTCATCGAACAGGAATTGCGCAGGGCAGGGGGCAGCGTCGTGGACGTCGCCGCCACGCTGGGCGTGCCCAAGCAGACGCTGTACTACAAGATGCAGAAGTACGGTCTCACGCCGGACGATTATCGCTGACCATCGCCGGCGCCGGGAATGTGACGCCGACCTTCAATCCGCGTCCGCTTTCGGCCGGGGCCAGCTCCAGCGTCGCCCCGTGCACCGTGGCGATGTCGCGCACGATGGCGAGACCCAGGCCCGTGCCGCCCGGATTGCTCTCCAGCGTCGCCTGTGCCCGGTAGAAGGGCATGAAGACCTTGTCGTATTCGGCCGGATCGAGCCCCGGCCCGCTGTCCTGCACGTCCAGCACGACGACGCCGATCAGGCGCCGTACGCGTAGCAGCACGGTGCCGCCCGGCGGGGTGTAGCGGATCGCGTTGTCGACGAGGTTGCTCGCCAGTTCGTGCAGCAGCAGCGCCTGGCCGGCTATCGTCGTGGCGCCGTCGTCTTCCGCTTCCAGCGCGAGGTCGATGCCTTTCTGGACGGCCGGCAGCGCCAGTTCCAGCCCCACCTGGCGCGCCACGTCGGACAGCGCCACGGGCGCCAGCGCCGCGTTCGCGCCGCCGTGCTCGATGCGCGCGAGCGTCAGCAGGCGGTTCGCCAGGTGCACCGTCGAATCGGTCGTCGCCGCGATCGAGCGCACGATGGCCTGCATCGCGGCCGGATCGTTTTCGCGCAGCGCGAGTTCCGCCTGTGTCTTGAGCACCGTCAGCGGCGTGCGCAGCTGGTGCGACGCGTCGGCGATGAAGCGGCGCTGGCTCGCGATCAGGTTCTGCATGCGCGCCATCGTCCCGTTCATCGCGGCGACGAGCGGCCGCACTTCGCGGTGCACGAGGGCTTCGTCGACGTCGGACAGGTCGGAGATCGCGCGCGTCTCCACGACCTGTTTCAATTGCATCAGCGGCTGCAGCACGAGGCGCACGGCGAACCACACGAGCGTGGCCACGGCCAGCACCAGCAGCGCCTGGCGCCACAGGGTATTGACCAGGATGCGCCGCGACAGCGCCCGGCGCGCATCCAGCGTCTCGCCCACCTGGATCAGCGCGATGCCGCGCATGGAATCGTCGTACACGGGCTGCAGCAGGGCGGCGATGCGCACCGGCTCGCCGTTGTAGTCGGCGTGGTAAAAACGCACGAGGGCGGGATACAGTTCCGAGCGCGGCGTGTCCTTCGGGACGGGGGGCAGGTCGTCATAGCCGGACACCGTCTCGCCGTGCAGCCCGCCCACGCGGTAGTAGATGCGGCCCAGCGTGTCGGTCTCGAAACTGTCCAGCGCCACGTAGGGTACGTCCGCCACGACCTTGCCGTCGCGGACGGACACCCGTTCCGCCAGCGCGCGCGTGGACGCGAGCAGGGAGCGGTCGTAGGCGATGTCGGCGGCGTCGAGCGCGTCGCGGTACAGCGACACTGCATTCGCCGCCACGAGGATCACGAGTGGCACGATCAGCCAGCGCAGCAGCTGGTTGCGCAGGCTGCCGAGCTTCGGTGACGCCCGCAGCATGTCAGGACGCGGCCGGCGGCCGTTCCTGCAGCAGGTAGCCGATGCCGCGCAGGGTGGCGATGGCGGCGCCGCCGTCCGGGCGCTTGTCCAGTTTCTTGCGCACGCGGTGGATGTACAGCTCGATGGCGTCGAGGTTCGCGTCGTCGTCCAGCGCGAACACTTCGTCGAACAGCTTTTCCTTCGACACGGCGCGGCCGGGGCGCGAGATCAGCGCTTCCAGCACGGCGTGTTCGCGCGGCGTCAGCGCCAGCGGCTCGCCGCAGTAGGTGAACATGCGCGCGACGGTGTCGAAGCTGAGCTGCCCGCACGTGTGCACGAGCGCCTCGTTGCCGACACTCCTGCGCAGCAGCGCCTTCACGCGCGCTTCCAGTTCGGCCAGTTCGAACGGCTTGGCGAGGTAATCGTCCGCGCCCAGGTTCAGGCCCTGCACCCGTTCTTCCAGCCCACCGCGCGCCGTCAGGATCATCACGGGCGTGCGCCCGCGCGTGCCGCCGCGCGCCCGCAGGCGGCGCAGCACCTCCAGCCCGTCCATGCGGGGCAGGGTGAGGTCCAGGATCACGAGCGCGTAGTCCTGGGTGTGCAGCAGCGCGTCGGCGTCGGCCCCGGTGGCCGCGCATTCGACGGTGAGATGGGCGTCGCGCAGGGCTTTGGATACCCAGTGCGACAGCTCGACGTGGTCTTCGACTAACAGGATTCGCATCGCGCCAGTGTAAGCGACGATGCGCTTCGTGTCTCCATCGTTACGTGTTTTCCACAACGGTGGTGATTGAAAGGTTCAGTGAAAGCTGATTGAAAGGTAAGCGGACCTATCCTTGGTCTCACGAAGCGGCATACGACCGCACGGATTACAACAACGGAGACAATATGAAGAAATCGGCCCTCGCGCTCGCCGTCCTGGCAGCGCTTTCCCTGAACGCATCCGCCCAGACCAATGTCCAGGTCTACGGCATCATGGATGCCGGCGTCGAATACGTGAACCACGCCAACGCCAACGACGGCAGCCAGGTGCGCGTCGTCTCGGGCGGCAAGAACACGTCGCGCTGGGGCTTCCGCGGCAGCGAAGACCTGGGCGGCGGCCTGAAAGCCGTCTTCAACCTGGAAGGCGGCGTGATGCTCGACACCGGCGCCCAGGACGGCAACCTGTTCAAGCGCCAGGCCAACGTCGGCCTCGAAGGCGGCTTTGGCCGCGTGATCATCGGCCGCTCGTTCACGACGACCTACGACCTGGTCATCAAGTTCGACCCGATGGGCTTCGCGCCCAACTATTCGTGGGCCACGAGCGGCAACGCCACCGGCCCGTCGAAGTACGGCATGACGACCGCGTTCGACAACCTGATCAAGTACACCGGCACCACGGGCGGCTTCACCTACGGCGCCACGATCGGCATGGGCGAGCAGGCCGGCAGCGCGGCCGATGGCCGCAAGTACGCCGCCGGCGGTTCCTGGTTCGGCGGCCCCGTCGGCCTGATGGCGTCGTACGAACAAATCAACGGCAACACGCTCGCCGCCACCGGCAACCGCGACAAGACGACGGCCTTCCACCTGGGCGCCCTGTACAAGGCGGGTCCGATGACCTACCAGGCCGGCATGCGCGGCTACAAGCTCCAGGCGGGCAAGGCCGCCACGGCGGACGTGCGCGGCGACACCTACTGGGCCGGCGCCACCTGGGCGGCCTACCCGTGGACCCTGACGGGCGCCGTCTACCACGTCAACACGAAGAACCTGCCGTCCGCGAAGGACGCGGATCCGACGATGCTCGTGGGGCGTGCCATGTACTCGCTGTCCAAGCGCGTCTGGCTGTACGCATCGGTGGCGCATGCCAAGGCCGACCACGGCCAGCTCGTGGGCCTGTCGCGCGACGATCCGGGCTTCGGGTCGACGCAGACCGGCGTCACCACCGGCATCCAGTACCGGTTCTGATCACGACCGCGGCCGCAACATCATGAAGCGCGCCATCAAGATCCTGACCGCCGCGGTACTTTACGCGGCAGCGACGACGGCCAGTGCGAAGGCCGAATGCGTGGTGCCGTCCAAACCGGGCGGCGCCATGGACCTGACCTGCAAGCTGGCCCAGAAGGCCTTGCCGGACACGAAGCTGAAACTGGCCTACCTGCCGGGCGGGATCGGCGCCGTCGCGTGGCACACGCTCGTCTCGCAGCGGCGCGCCGAGCCGGACACGCTCGTCGCGTTCTCGGGCGGTTCGCTGCTGAACCTCGCCGAAGGCAAGTTCGGCAAGGCGACGGCGGAGGACGTGCGCTGGGTCGCGGCGCTGGGCGTCGACTACGGCATGATCGCCGTGCGGTCCGACGCGCCGTGGCACAGCCTGGACGAGCTGATGGACGCGATCCGCAAGAACCCGCAGCAGGTCCTGATCGGCGTGTCCGGCACCATCGGCAGCCAGGACTGGATGAAGGTCGCGCTGCTGGCGCGCCGCGCCGGCATCGAACCGCGCCGCCTGCGCTTCGTCGCGCTGGAAGGCGGCGGCGAGACGTTCACCGCGATGAGCGCCAATTACGTGCAGGTGATCTCGGGCGACGCGTCGGAAGCGGCGCTGTATGCCGGCCCGGGCAAGGTGCGCGTGCTGGCGGTGCTGGCGGAAAAGCGCCTCCCCGGCGTCCTGGCCAACGTGCCGACGGCGCGCGAGCAGGGCTACGACATCGTGTGGCCCGTGATCCGCGGCGTGTGGATGGGACCCGGCGTGCCGGATGCGGACTACCGCCGCTGGGTCGACGCTTTTGCCCGCATGCAGGCAACCCCCGATTTCGCAGCTTTGCGTGCCCAGGCCGGCCTGTACCCGTTCTCCCTCACGGGCGACGCGCTCACGCGCTGGGTCAAACAGGCCATCAACGATTACAACCGACAGGCCAGGGAATTCAACCTGGTCCGCGAACACTGACAACACCCTAGGAGACAACCATGAATTTCAAGAAGACCCTGATTGCAGCAGCTATCTTTGCAGTGACTGCACCGGTGCTGGCCCAGGTCCCGGCTGGCTACCCGGCCGGCTACCAGCAACTGATCGACGGCGCGAAGAAGGAAGGCAAGCTGGTGGTCTATGGCGCCACCGACAGCAAGGCCGCGGAACCGCTGATCACCGATTTCAAGTCGCTGTACCCGGGCATCACCGTCGAGTACAACGACATGAACTCGACCGAAGTCTATAACCGCTTCTTCTCCGAGAACGCGGCCGGCGGCGATACGGCCGACGTGCTGTGGTCCTCGGCGATGGACCTGCAGATGAAGCTGGTCGCCGGCGGCTACGCGCTGCCCTATAAATCGGTCGAAGCGGCGAAGATCCCGGGCTGGGCCACGTGGAAGGACATGGCCTACGGCACCACGTTCGAGCCGGCCGCCTTCGTCTACAACAAGCGCCTGCTGAAGCCCGAGGAAGTCCCGCAGACGCACGCGGATTTCGTGCGCATCATCCAGCAGCCGAAGTTCCAGGACAAGGTCACGACCTACGACATCGAGAAATCCGGCGTCGGTTTCATGTTCATGACGCAGGACGCGCGCGCCTTCCCGCAATACAAGCAGCTGGAGCAGGCGTTCGGCGTGGCCAGGGTGCGCGTGCAGTCGTCGACCGGCACCATGCTGGAGCGCATCTCGTCGGGTGAAAACCTGATCGGCTACAACGTGATGGGTTCGTATGCGCTCGTGCGCGCCAAGAACGATCCGTCGCTGGGCGTCGTGCTGCCCAAGGACTACACCCTGATCATTTCGCGCGTCCAGTTCATCAACAAGATGTCCAAGCACCCGAACGCGTCGAAGCTGTGGATCGACTACATGCTGTCGCACCGCGGCCAGACCATCATCGCCAACGCCTCCAAGCTGTATGCGATCCGCGCCGACGTCACGGGCGAAACGACGTCCACTGACCTGATCAAGATGGTCGGCGAGAAGAACATCAAGCCGCTGCCGGTGAGCCCGGCCGTCGGCGAGTACCTGGATCCGGCGCTGCGCCTGGCGTTCCTGAAGGAGTGGAAAGCCACCGCCGGCAAGAAGTAAGTCGTCTCACGGCGGGCCACGCGCCCGCCGGCTTTACATCGATCGGACACTCCCATGCCTACTTCAACCATGCCACTGGAATCCAAGGGCACCGACACCGGCAGCCTGCCGGCCGTGCGCGCGCCGCGCTTCAACTGGACGCGCGCCATCGTCGTGCTGGTCACCTGCGTGGCCATCTTCCTGCCGCTGTACCTCGTCTTCTACCAGAGCTTCCTGACGGCGCCGTTCTTCATGCCCGACAAGATGCTCGGGCTGGATGCGTACCGCTTCATCTTCGACGACGCCGACTTCTGGCTCGCCTTCAAGAACGGTCTCGTGCTGGCCTCCGGCCTCGCCGCCATCGCCGTGCCGCTGGGCGGCATGCTCGCCTTCCTGATGGTCCGCACCGACCTGCCGGGACGCGGCATCATCGCGCCGCTGCTGCTCGTGCCGATCTTCGTGTCGCCGATGGTGATGGGCTTCGGCTACGTCGTTTCCATGGGCCCCGTCGGCTTCTATTCGACGTGGGCGCACGACCTGCTGGGCTTCGTGCCGTGGAACGTTTACTCGTTCACGAGCATCGTCGTGATCGCCGGCCTCACGCACGTGCCGCACGTGTACCTGTACGCCTCGTCCGCGCTGAAGAGCCTCGGCTCCGACGTGGAAGAAGCGGCGCGCGTCTCGGGCGCGTCGCCGTGGCAGGTGATGTTCAACGTGTCGCTGCCGATGATCATGCCGGCCCTCGCGTATGCGGGCGTGCTCGTGTTCTTCCTCGGCTTCGAAGTGTTCGGCCTCGTGCTCGTACTGGGCGACCCGGAAGGCCACCTCGTGCTGGCCACGTATCTGTACAAGCTGACCAATAAACTGGGCACGCCGTCGTACCACCTGATGGCCGCCGTCGCCGTGTGCCTCGTCGCCGTGACGATGCCGCTCGTGATGCTGCAGCGCTGGCTCCTGAAGTCGGCCAACAAATACGTCTCCATCAAGGGCAAGGGCGCGCGCCAGAAACCGCTCGCGCTGGGCAAGTGGAAGTGGGTGGCCTTCGCCGTGCTGGGCACGTGGATCGCCGTCACCATCGTGCTGCCGCTGACCGGCATCGTGCTGCGCTCGTTCGTCCAGTACTGGGGCGAGGGCGTCAAACTGGCCGACGTGCTCACGCTGCAGCACTTCCGCGACATCTTCGAACAACCGTCGCTCGTGCGCGGCATCGTCAACACGATCCTGATCGGCGTGATCGGCGGCGCGCTGGCCGTGGCCTGCTACACCGCGATCGCGCTGGCCATGCACCGCAAGAACGACGGCGTCACGCGCCTGCTGGACTACAGCGTGCTCGTGCCGCGCGCCGTGCCGGGCCTGCTGGCCGGCCTGTCGTTCCTGTGGGTGTTCCTGTTCGTGCCGAGCTGGCTGGACGGCATCCTGCACGGCATGGACAACGGCGTGGCCGCCTGGCTGTCGGAGCACTTCATCCCGGCACTGCGCCAGCTGCGCTCGACGATCTTTGCGCTGTGGCTCGCCTACTCCGTCGTGTGGCTCGCGTACGGCATGCGCCTCGTGTCGACGTCGCTGCTGCAGGTTGGCCCGGAACTGGAAGAGGCGGCACGCGCCGTCGGCGCCAGCCGCGGCCGCGTGACCCGCGACGTGACGCTCCCGCTGATCAAGTTCGGCATGCTGGGCGCCTGGCTGATGGTGTTCCTGATCTTCGAACGCGAATACTCGACGGGCGTGTACCTGCTGTCGCCCGGTACCGAGGTGATCGGCGCGATGCTCGTGTCGCTGTGGGCCGGCGGCTCGACGGACCTCGTGGCCGCGCTCTCGTTCATCAACATCACGCTCGTGGCCATCGGCCTCGGGATCGCGCTGCGCTTCGGCGTCAAGCTGCATAACTAAACCAATACGAGACATATCATGAACGTTTTGACCGTCAACGACCTGCACCTCGACTACGGCAGCGGCGCCACCGCCAACCCGATCCTGAAGGGCGTGTCGATGCATTTGCAGCGCGGCGAAGTCGTGGCGCTGCTGGGCCCCTCGGGCAGCGGCAAGACCACGCTGCTGCGCGCCGTGGCCGGCCTGGAAAGCCCGAAAGCCGGCACGATCGACATCGGCGAGCGCCGCGTGTTCGACGGCAGCAGGAAGCTCGAACTGCCGGCGGAAGCGCGCAACCTGGGCCTCGTGTTCCAGTCGTACGCGCTGTGGCCGCACAAGACCGTGTTCGACAACGTCGCCTACGGCCTCAAGCTGCGCAAGATGACCGCGCGCGACATCGAGCCGAAGGTGCGCGAAGTGCTCGCGCAGCTGGGCCTCGGCCACCTTGGCGAACGCTTCCCGCACCAGCTGTCCGGCGGCCAGCAGCAGCGCGTGGCGATCGCCCGCGCGCTCGTCTACAACCCGCCCGTGATCCTGCTCGACGAACCACTGTCGAACCTGGACGCCAAGCTGCGCGAGGAAGCCCGCGCCTTCCTGCGCGAGCTGATCGTGCGCCTTGGCCTCTCGGCGCTGATGGTCACGCACGACCAGGCCGAGGCGATGGCGATCTCGGACCGCATCCTCCTGCTCAACAACGGCAAGATCGAGCAGCAGGGCACGCCGCAATCGATGTACGAATCGCCGGACACGCTGTTCACCGCGGAGTTCATGGGCAGTAACAACCGCCTGCCGGCGCGCGTGGTGGCGCGCAACGGCGGCGCGGCGCGCGTGCAGGTGGAAGGCATGGCGCTGAACGCGACGGCGCGCGGCAGCGGTGCATCGGATCCGGACGTGGAAGCGTCGGCGCTGATCCGCGTGGAAGAAGTGCGCATCGGCCGCACGCCCGTCGACAACGGCATCCAGCTGCCGCTGTCCACCTGCATGTACCTGGGCGACCGGTGGGAGTGCCTGTTCAAGCACGGCAACGCGAGCGTGCGCGCGTATTCGAAGCATCGCGTCGATCCGGGCCAGTACTGGCTCGAGATGCCGGCCGAGAAGCTCTGGGTGTTCTGATCAGGACGTTCCTCCCCGCGCTGGCGCTGGCCTTCACGGCGGCGCAGCTCTGCATCTTCCTCGACACGCCGCTGCCGTGGATGATCGGCCCGCTGTTCTCGACGGCGATCGCCTGCATGCTGGGCGCGCGCCTCTCCGCCCCCGTGCAGGCGCGCGAAGCGGGGCAGTGGGCCATCGGCACCGCGCTGGGCCTGTACTTCAGCGCGCCCGTGCTGGCGGTGCTGGCCCGGCACCTCGGCTGGATCGTCCTGGCCGTCTCCTTCGCCATCTGCCTCGGCATGGCCGGCGGCGCGCTGCTGCGGCGCCTGTCCGGCAGCGACGCCGCGACGGCCTTCTTCGCGATGGCCGTCGGCGGCGCATCCGAGATGGCCGTGCAGGCGGAGCGCCACGGCGCCGTCGTCGAACGCGTGGCGGCCGCGCACAGCCTGCGCATCATGATGGTCGTCGGCACCATTCCGTTCGCCGTGCGCTGGTTCGCCGCTCACGGCTGGGGCAACGGCCTGGATGCGTTCGTGCCGCTCGCCGGCCGGGTCGACGCGGCCGGCCTGTGCGTGCTCGTCGCCGTCACGAGCGGCGCCGCGCTGGCGCTGAAACGCCTGCGCGTACCGAACGCCTGGGTGATCGGCCCGCTCGTCGTCGCGCTGATGCTGACGGCGGCCGGCGTGCAGCTCTCGCGCCTGCCGGAATGGATGATCCGCACGGGCCAGCTGTTCATCGGCGTCTCGCTCGGCACACGGTTCACGCCCGCGTTCGTGCACACGGCGCCGCGCTTCCTGGCCAGCGTGGCCGCGTGCACGGCGGTCACGTTGCTGCTGGCCGGGCTGTTCGCGTTCTGCGTGGCGGAGGTGACGGGCCTGCATCCGGGGACGATGGTGCTGGCCACGTCGCCGGGCGGCATCGCCGAGATGGCGCTGACGGCGCGCGTGCTGCACCTGGGCGTGCCCGTCGTGACGGCGTTCCACGTCGCGCGCATGGTCGTCGTCGTGCTGGGGATAGCACCGCTGTACCGGATGTGGACGCGGGTGGCCTGATCATCACGGCACGTCGATCCAGCGGTCCGTCGTCAGGGCTTCGATCTGCTGTTGGAGTTCGAATTGCTGCTGGGTCGCCGCCGGCGAGCCTCCCCGGTTTTTCTGACCATCCAGATAGTCGCGCAAATCGGCGAGGCCGGCGGCGCGGGTCACGTTTGCCATGGTTACGTTGCCCGCGACGGTCCATTCGCGGAACGCGGCCCCGGGCGCCGGCGGACGGCGCAGTTCGGCCAGCACGGCGGCGCTGTCGACGCCGGCCACCATGCGTGCGTTCCATTCGGTTGCCCATGCGGCCAGCACCGGGTCGCGCCGGTTGCGAATCAAGACGTTGAAGGCTTCGCGCGATGTCGCGTGGTCGCCGGCGTACGCGAACATGAGCGCGGCGCTGCGGGCGTATTCGCCGACTTCGCGCCCGTTCTCCCATGCCAGGCGGACCGCCGTCAGCGCCGTGGTGGTGGGCGGCTCGCCGGACGCCAGTTCCGCGCGCAGCAACGCATACGCCGCCGTGGCCGAGGAGGGCGCGGCGTTGACGGCGTCGACGAGGTGGCGGCGCGCGGTCTCCAGCATGGCGGCGCGCGCAGCGCCCTCCTTCCCCTCCGCCAGGCGCAAGTGAGCGCGACCGAGCAGTTCAAGCGCCTCGGGCGTGCGCTGAGTGGAAAGATAGGCGATGGCATCCTGCGGATTGCCCCAGTCGACCTGCGCGCGGCTCAGCGCCATGCGGGCCAGCGGATGGTTCGGCATGCCGTCGGGATTGGATGTCATCCTGCGCAGCAGGGCTTCGCCGGTCGCGCGTGCCGGACAGGACTTCAGGGTCGCATCCATCATCACGTAATCGCTCACCGACTCGGGCAGGCCCGTATAGTCGATCCGGGCGACGGGGAGGACGGGCGCTGCGATCCGCAGTGCCTTCGCATCGCGCAGGCGGTAGCGCCAGAGTACCTCGTCGAGCTCGTCCGGCTTCATGCCGAAGGCCGTTTCGAACGCCTTGGGAGCGGGTGTGCCGCCGTTGGCCAGGTTGAGGTAGCGGGCCATGCGGGTTCGGTTCGCTTCCGACGACAGCATGAAATGGGTCAGCAGCCATGCGCGGGCCGCGAACTCCAGTTCGATGCCCGCCGGGCCGGCGTAGCCGTGGCCTTCGCTGTCGTTGTCGTCCAGGACGTCGGCATACGTCAGGCTGTAGCGGCGTCCGCTGCGCAGGAAGTCCAGGTAGCCCGCGACGGCTGCCGGCGCCTGGCCGACGACCACCTGGTCGTCCGTGACGCGGGTAGCGGCGAAGTACTGCGCGAAGCCGTTGATGAACGACAGCGGTGCGCGGATATCGGTGTAGTGGTACAGGAAATGACGCGCGTAGGCTTCGAACAGGTAGGTCTGGGTCTCGCTGTCGGGCATCGGACCGATCTCCACGCCAACCCCGTGCACCCCGGCGCTGCAACTGGTGTACAGGCCGACGGCGCCCTTGGCCAGATGGCCATCACCCTGCTGCAGGTCGCCTTTGCGCTGACGGTAGTAGAAAGTGAGCTTCGGTTCGTTCGGCGGGCTCTTGAAAAACGGCTTCGTGTAGAGACGCAGCAGGTCGTCCAGGCGCTCCAGGTTCTGCATCATCAGCCTGGCACTGTCGCGCGTCGTGTCGGCATACACCACGAGGTGCCGGCTTTCGGCCCTGAACCACGCGGATGGGTGTTTCTGGCCCTGGATGGTGACCGCCTGTTGGGCGTTGGCGGTGGGCGCGCAGAACAGGCAGAGCGCAATCAGCGCGTACTTGCCGAGGTCATGTAGCATTGTCTCTCCGGATCATCGATTGGCGGAAAAGCGCCCGGACGCAGATGCGGCCGGGCGCTCCTCACCTGGCGTCAACTCACGAGCACTGGCCCATGCAATACGAATACACGTAGTTATAGGCGCCGTTCGCCTGCGCGTAGATCCAGGGCTGGGATGCGCTGTAGCACGCCTGGAATTCCGCGGCCGAATGCGCGGTCTGGCCGCAGTTCTGCGCCGCCTGCTGCTGCGCCCAGGTCTCCGCCTGCGCATAGGCCTGCTTGGCGGCAGTCGTGCACGTGCCATAGCAGTCGCTTGCATCCGCGATCGGGGCGGCGAAGATCATGCAGGCGATGGCGCTGGTGGCAATCGATTTGAGCGGTGCTTTGGACAGAAATTTCATCAATGGTGCTCCTGTGAGTGTAAAAGAAAGGGCACATCATCGATCGCGCCTGCGCGGCAGGGCCACAGGCGCGACCGTTTCCGCGCGAGCGGAAACCTGTCGTGCGCGGTGCGAACATCGAAACCGCGCTGCATCGCCTGGCTGGGGAGGGGAGTCCGACGTGGCTGTAATTTTTATGATTGCCAGTCGGTGAATGCACGGCATTGTAGGTGGGCGGATGCTGCAAAAGCCTCACGAATACTCACGCATTGCGAATTATTTTCGGCCCGGGTATGCGCGCAAGTCGCCGCGGGTAGCGGAATCCGCGACCATTGACTCAAGTCCAGCAACATCATGTGTTCAACCCGGCTGTTGTGTTGTAGATTGTCGCTTCGTCCAAGACCGCACCGACCAGCATGAGCCACCCGAACCACACCAGCCAGTTTGCCCTGCTGACCCAGCGCCGCTTCGGCCCGTTTTTCTGGACCCAGCTCCTGGGCGCCTTCAACGACAACCTGTTCAAGACGGCGCTGCTGGTCGTGCTGACCTATGACGCGCTGTCGTGGACGACACTGCCCCCCGCGCTGCTGAACAACCTCATTCCAGGCCTGTTCATCCTGCCCTACGTCGTGTTCTCCGCGACCGCGGGCCAGATCGCGGACAAGGTCGAGAAGGGCCGGCTGGCGCGCTTCGTCAAGCTGCTCGAGATCGCCATCATGGGCATTGCGGCCGTCGGCTGGCTGACGCACAACCTGTGGCTGCTCGTCGGCGCCGTCGCCGGCATGGGCGTGCACTCCACGCTGTTCGGCCCCGTGAAATATGCCTACCTGCCGCAGCACCTGAAGCCCGAAGAACTCGTGGGCGGCAACGGCGTCATCGAGATGGGCACGTTCGTCGGCATCCTGCTCGGCGAAGTGATGGGCGCGATCCTGGCCGGCCACGGCGCCGCCGGCGTGCACCTCGTCGCGTTCGGGACGCTGGCCGTCGCCTTGCTGGGCCTGGCCACGAGCTGGAGAATCCCGGCGTCGCCCGCCCCTGCGCCGGCGCTGAAGATCAGCGCGAACTTCGTCGCCGAATCCGTGCGCAACCTGGCGTTCTCGAAAAAGAACCGCACCGTGTTCCTGTCGATGCTGGGCAATTCCTGGTTCTGGTTCTACGGCGCCCTCGTGCTGTCGCAGTTCCCGCTGTACGCGAAAGAGTACCTGCACGGCGACCACAGCGTGTTCGTGCTGCTGTTGACGATTTTCTCGCTGGGGATCGGCGCCGGCTCGCTGCTGTGCGAAAAGCTCTCCGGCCGCAAGGTCGAAATCGGCCTCGTGCCGTTCGGCGCCATCGGCCTGTCGCTGTTCGGCATCGACCTGTACTTCGCGAGCCTCGGCTATACCAACACGGCCCCCGTCGATTTCGTGGGCGTGCTGGCGCAGCACGGCACGCTCCGCATCCTGGCCGACATCCTGCTGCTGGGCGTGTTCGGCGGCTTCTTCATCGTGCCGCTGTTCGCGCTGATCCAGACGCGCTGCGACCCGGCGCACGTCTCGCGCACCATCGCCGGCATGAACATCCTGAATGCGCTGTTCATGGTGGCGTCGGCCGGCGTGGCGGTCTTCCTGATCGGCCGCGGTTTCAGCATCCCCGAGATGTTCCTCACCACCGCGCTGCTGAACGCCGTCGTCGCCATCTACATCTTTTCGCTCGTGCCGGAATTCCTGATGCGCTTCCTGGCCTGGCTGCTGATCCACACGATCCACCGTGTGTCGACGGTGGACGTCGAGCGCATCCCGGAAGAGGGCCCCGCGGTCCTGGTCTGCAACCACGTCAGCTACGTCGACGCCATCGTCATCCTGGCCGCGAGCCCGCGCCCGATCCGCTTCGTGATGGACCACCGCATTTTTAAAACGCCGCTGCTGGGCTTCATCTTCCGCACCGGCAAGGCGATCCCGATCGCGCCGGCGCACGAGGACCCGTGGCTGATGGAAAAGGCGTTCGTCGACGTCGCCCAGGCGCTGCACGAAGGGGAACTCGTGTGTATCTTCCCCGAGGGGAAACTGACGCGCACGGGCGAGATGAATGCATTCCGCGGCGGCATCGCCAAGATCGTTGCCCGCAGCCACGTGCCCGTGATCCCGATGGCGCTGCGCGGACTGTGGGGCAGCGTGTTTTCGCGCGATCCGTCCAATGTGTTCGAGCGTTCCTTCGCGCGCGGACTGCGCTCGAAGCTGGCCCTGGCCGTCGGGCGGCCGGTGCCGCCGCAGCAGGTGACGCCGGAGGGGTTGTACGACGAAGTGCTGGCGTTGCGCGGGGATTGGAAATAGTTTCTCGTGACAAAAACGCTAGTCATCCTGTGTGCCTCTGTTATAATTGTGGCCCGAGTCGGGGCGTAGCGCAGCCTGGTAGCGTACGTGCATGGGGTGCACGTGGTCGGAGGTTCGAATCCTCTCGCCCCGACCAATAGAATTGATGAGATGGGCCAGCTTTCGAGCTGGCCTTTTTCGTTAATGGCATTTGCCGCACGGAAAATTGGCGCGGCTGCATCACGAATTCAGTATATTGATCGCCGAATAAATACCTCAGCGATCCGTCATGATTCGTCGACCCGCTCGCGCAACGACGATAGTCCAGTCCCTGGTTGGACTATTGTTGGTTTTGACGCCCACATTACTGGTCTGGCAGCACGTCGGGATGACCCGGGTCTTCGAGATTTCGCCCCGCCAGCCCTACGGCGCCACCGTCACCGATGACCGTCACGAGAACGGCAATTCCGTCTCGTCGCTCCTGCTCTCGAAGGATGCCCTCGTCATGCGCTGCGACCTGCGCGCGGGCTTTGCCTGGCCGTTCTGCAAACTGCAGTTCCACCTGGGGCGGGACGGTAAGGGCGTCGACCTCAGCCAGTTCGACTCGATCGCGTTCGACATGCGTTATTCAGGCGTGTCCGGCCGAAAAATCAGGCTGCACCTGACGAACTTCGAACCGGAATTTTCCAGGGTCGACGACTGGAACTCGCAGCGGTACAACTCCGTCGAATTCGACACGCCGGTGCAGACCACGTTCACGATTCCCGTCAACGTCGTGCGCACCGCCGACTGGTGGATCACGGCGCACGACGTCCCGATCGAGAAAACGTATACCCGGCTCGATAACGTCACGGCCGTGGAGATTTCGACGGGATCGGTACCGCCCGGCCAGTCGATCACGCTCGAAGTGCGGTCCATCCAGTTTCGCGGCAAATGGATATCGGATACCACGCTGCTGACCTGGCTGATGGGGGCGTGGATCGGCTGCGGCCTGCTGGGGTTGTCGCTGAGCCTGATGCATACCCGTTCCAGTCTCTCCGCCAGCAATGCGCGCCTGGAACTGCTGGCCGCCATCAACAAGGCGCTGCAACTGGAAGCGCGCGACCTCGCCAACCAGGCCCACACCGATCCGCTGACCGGCGCGTTGAACCGCCAGGGGCTCAGGGAGGTGCTGATGAAACGCTTGCACGTCGCCGGCCACGTCGACGAGGAGATGGCGGTCGTGTTCATGGATCTCGACCACTTCAAGCGGATCAACGATGAGTATGGCCACGACGCCGGTGACGAGGTGCTGCGGCGCTTCGCCGCACTCATCCGAGGCGAAGTCCGAGGCAGCGACAAGCTGGTGCGCTGGGGCGGGGAGGAATTCCTGCTCCTGTGCCCGGAAACCGACGTGGCGCATGCCATGACGATGCTGGACAAGCTGCGCGCCGCGTTGGCGGCGCAGGACTGGCCGCACGGGTTGCGCGTCACGTCATCCTTCGGCCTGACGTCGCTGAAGCCGGAAGAAGACATCGGGGCGGCGATCAAACGGGCGGACGGGGCGTTGTACCTCGCAAAGGCGAACGGCCGCAACCGGGTCGAAATCGCCTGACGTCAAGGCACGCGCCGACGGCCTGCCCGTACTCGATCCGGCCTGTCCCGTGCGCCGCAAACTCTGGCTGGTAGTGCGTGCGGTGGCCGACGAGATCATCGACATGTTCGAGCAGGAATAGGCGGCGCCTCGTTTCCTCATGTGTAGCATTTTTTCAACCTGGCCCACCGAACTCATCAATGTTCGTAGTAAAATTTCATAACATTGCATGAATGCCGCGCCGCGCTGTGTATAAAGGCTGGTATATACAAGGTATTTGCCCACCAACGCTGGTTAACTGGTGCGTGTTCTGTAAATTATTTACATTTTGGAGAGCTGAATGAGCGTTGAAGAGGCACGGAACTTCAAGGAAGAGTTGCTGGGACGGGATATCCGCCAGCTCGGCCGCATGCTGGGGGAAACGATCCGGGCCCAGGAGGGCGATGGCGTGTTCGACCGCATCGAGTCGGTCCGCAAGAGCTGCATCGGTTTCCGGCGCGACGAGGACGGCAGCGCGCACGAGGAACTGGCGGCCATCCTCGAAGACATCTCGTCCGACGAGAAGACCCAGCTGATCCGCGCCTTCACGTACTTCTCGCTGCTGGCCAACATCGCCGAAGACCAGCACCACATCCGCCGCAGCCGCGCGCACCTGTCCGCCGGCTCGGCGCCGAAGAAGGGCAGCATCGCCCATGCCGTCGACGGCGTGTTCGCGGCCGGCCGCATGGACGACCTGCGTGCCTTCTTCGACGACGCTCACGTCAGCCCCGTCTTCACGGCGCACCCGACCGAGGTGCAGCGCAAGAGTGTCCTCAATTGCCAGATGGCGATCGCGCGCCTGATCGGCGAACGTGACCGCACGCAGCTGACGCCCGACGAAGAACAGGACAACGATGAAGCGCTCGCACGCGCCATCCTGACGTTGTGGCAGACCCGGTTGCTGCGTCCGACCAAGCTGTCGGTGCTGGACGAAGTCGAGAACGGCCTGTCCTTCTTCGACTACACGATGTTCAAGAGCGTGCCGCGCCTGTACTGCGCCCTCGAGGACACGCTGGCGCAGAAGGATGGCGCCTGGGCCGACACGGAGCTGCCGTCGTTCATGAAAGTGGGCAGCTGGATCGGCGGCGACCGCGACGGCAACCCGTTCGTCACGGCCGACATCCTGCGTGCCACCCTGAAGGCGCAATCCACCCGCGCGCTGGATTTCTACCTGCCGGAAGTGCACACGCTGGCGTCGCAACTGTCGCAGGCACAGTCGCTGTGCGGCAGCACGGAGGCGCTGCGCCGCATCGCCGAGCGCACGCCCGACCAGTCGCCGCACCACCAGGACGAGCCGTACCGCCAGGCGCTGCACGGCATGCATGCGCGCCTCGTGGCGACGCGCGCGTGGCTCGTCGCCGGCACCGATGAACCGGATGCGACGGCCTATGCCAGCGCGGCCGAACTGCTGGCCGACCTGGACGTGATCCATGCGTCGCTCGTGGCCAACGGCGCCCGCCAGCTGGCGCGCGGCCGCCTGCGCCTGCTGCGCCGCGCCGTGAAGGTATTCGGTTTCCACCTCGCGCCCGTCGACCTGCGCCAGAACTCCGACGTGCATGAGCGCGTGATCGCGGAACTGCTGACGCAGGCGCGCCCCGGCGTCGATTACCTGGCGCTGGACGAAGCCGCGCGCTGCACGCTGCTGCTGGAAGAACTGCAGTCGCCGCGCCTGCTCGTGTCGCCGTTCGAAGAGTATTCCGAAGAGACGGCGTCCGAGCTGGCGATCCTGCGCGAGACGAAACGCGCGCACCTGACGTACGGCCGCGCCGCCGTCACGAACTACATCATCTCGAAGGCGGCCTCCGTCTCCGACCTGCTGGAAGTGGCCGTGCTGCTGAAGGAAGCGGGCCTGCTGCATCCGACGCTCGGCACGCTCGACGTCAACATCATCCCGCTGTTCGAGACCATCGACGACCTGCGCGCCGGTCCGGCGATCATGGCGGCGGCATTCGGCCTGCCGTTCTACATGCGCCTGCTGCAGTCGCGCGACCGCCTGCAGGAAGTGATGCTTGGCTACTCGGACAGCAACAAGGACGGCGGCTACGTGACGTCCGGCTGGGAACTGCACAAGGCGGAGCTGGAGCTGATCGCCGTCTTCCGCGCCCACGGCATCAAGCTGCAGCTGTTCCACGGCCGCGGCGGTTCGGTGGGACGCGGGGGCGGCCCGAGCTACGAAGCGATCCTCGCGCAGCCGCCGGGCGCCGTGCAGGGTCGCATCCGCCTGACGGAGCAGGGCGAAGTCATCACCGCGAAGTACGCCAACGCCGACGTGGGCCGCCGCAACCTCGAGGTGCTCGTCGCCGCGACGATGGAAGCGACCCTGCTGTCGCACGCCCAGCCGCAGCCGGATGCGGCGCAGGTGGCCGCGATGGACCGCCTGTCTTCCGAAGCACTCGCCGCCTACCGCTCGCTCGTGTACGAAACGGAAGGCTTCGAGACGTACTTCTGGGAGTCGACGGTCATCTCCGAAATCGCCGCCCTGAACATCGGCAGCCGTCCGGCGTCGCGCAAGAAGTCGCGCTCGATCGAAGACCTGCGCGCGATTCCCTGGGTGTTCAGCTGGGCCCAGTGCCGCCTGATGCTGCCGGGCTGGTACGGTTTCGGCACGGCGGTGGAACGCTTCATCGCGGACGCGCCGGCCGAGCGCCTCGCGCTGCTGCGCACGATGTACAAGACGTGGCCGTTCTTCACGACGCTGCTGTCGAACATGGACATGGTGCTGGCCAAGAGCGACATCGCGATCGCCAGCCGCTATGCGGGCCTCGTGTCCGACGCGGCGCTGCGCGACCGCATCTTCGGCGCGATCAGCGCCGAGCATGCGCGCGCGGTGGAGATCCTCCGGAGAATCATGGAGCAGGACGAGCTGCTGGACGGGAACCCGCAGATGCAGCGCTCGTTGCGCAACCGCCTGCCGTACATCGATCCGCTGAACCACCTGCAGGTCGAACTGCTGCGCCGTTACCGGGCGGGCGTCGACGACGACGCGACCCGCAATGGCCTGCACATGTCGATCAACGGCATTTCGGCGGGGCTGCGCAACAGCGGCTGATCCACGCGCGACGCGTCCCACGCCGCTTCATCCGCGCACGGATCAGGGGCGGCGTGCGGCGCTCGACGCGCGCAGGATCAGTTGCGGCGCGACCTTGGTCAGCTTCTCGACGTGCTCGCCGCGGATCGCGGCCAGCAGCTTTTCCATCGCGGTCGCGCCCAAGCGCTCGCTCTGCAGGTCGACGGTGGTCAGCGCCGGCGTCGTGTATTTGCCGTAAGGGATATTGTCGAAGCCGGCGACCGAGATGTCCTGCGGGATCGAGACGCCGAGGTTCGACGCTTCCTTCATGAAGCCCAGCGCCATCAGGTCGTTGTAGCAGATCAGGGCATCCGGGCGCTCGCTGCCCAGCACGATGGCGGAGCACAGGCGTTCGCCCTCGGCCAGCGACGGCGCCTCGGCGTCGAAGATCGCGAGGCCCAGTCCGGCCGCGTTCAGCGATTCGCGGATGCCGCCGAGACGCTCCTCGTCGCGGCGCGACCTGGAGAAGCCCAGGTAGGCGATGCGGCCTTGTCCAGCAGGACGCGGTACTGCGCGGTGGCGACCTTGAAGTCTTGCGCGATGACGGCGTCGATCGGTTCCGCGGCCGTTGCGGCCAGCGGTGCGCAGGCCGCCAGCAGGATCCCGCAGAAAATCGTTTTCGCAGTCATGGTCCCGTCTCCTTGCTGGTCTGATTATTGAGCAAATCGTAATCAGAATGCGAAGCGGTGGCAACAAAAATAGGAAAACGCTTAACTACGGTTTTTCGGGGCGTGAATACGCGCAGGCAGGCGTTTGAGCGAAATCGTTTTGCCGGCCGGATGGCTAGAACGGCGGCGGCTCGTCCGGCGGGGCCGGCGGCACGTCGAGGTCGATCGTCGTGCGGACCAGATGCGTGAGATCGGCGCCGTCGACGAGCGCCTGCGCCTGGAACGCGGCATGCGCGCGCACGCCGTGTTTTTGCACGGCCACGAGCATCACGGGCAGGGTGGGGAAGTACGGGCGCAGGCGTTCCAGCAGCACGTCGCCGACGCCGGGTGCGACCCAGGCCGGCGGCGGAAAGGCCAGCGCCACGCGCACGCCTTTCAGCTCGGCGAGGGCGACCTCGAGTTTCATATCCGGTCGCTTTCCTTGCGCACGACGCGGCCGATGACGATGCACGCATTGCCCTGGCAAAGTTTGCGGTGGTATTTGCGCTGGTCCGGATTGTCCGACGTCAGCCACCATTTGCCCGCGTCGCGCGTCAGCCGCTTCACGACCGCTTCGCCTTCGTAGTTGAACGCATACACGGCGCCGTCCATGAGCTTGGTGTCGAGCGTGTTGATGATGACGATGTCGCCCGCGTACAGCGCCGGTTCCATGCTTTCGCCCTTGACGAGGATGGCCATCAGGTGGTCGGGATGGTAGTTGTGCCGTTCGATCCACGTGCGGCGCATGCCGAGCGTGCCGCCGTCGCGGCGTTCCGGCTCTGTCTGGAAGCCCGTGATCCCGGCCGACAGCCGCAGCTTGACCATGCGGATCTGGACGAATTCCGCATCGTCGTTGTCGGCCGGGCGCACCGGCATGCCGTCCTTCAGGCCGTGGAAGGGCGCCTGGCGCGGGTCGCCTTCGCCGGTCATCAGCCAGATGTGCGAGAACCCGAGTTCGCGCTCGATGTTCAGCGCGTAGCGGATGTCCATCGACTTGATTTTCCCGGTCAGCCACTGGTTCACCACGCTTTTTGACGCGCCCGAGGCTTTGACGAGGCCGGTCTGGCCACGCTCGCCTTCGAGGTGGGGCGTCGTGCGGTAGATGTGGTCGAGGCGGTCGGATAAGAGGTTCATGTTAAGTATTCTAAACTTATTTTGGTTTAGTGTTCTTGACGTCCATCAGTTTAGAGTTCTATACTCTACGTCAAATACTAAACCTTTGAAAGGGTTTTATGGGAGACACGCACGCACCGCGTACGCGCCGCGCAACGGACCCGCTCGAAGCGGCCATCGAGACGCTGCTCGGGGCCGGACCGCACCTCGCCGACCAGCTGGCGCACGGCACGGGGTATTCGCTGGCGGCGACGCGCCTGCGCCTGGAACGCTTGCTGGAACGGGGGCATGTCCACCGTGAGAAGGTCAACCTGGGCCAGCCGCGCTGGCAGTACCTCTGGCATGCGGGACCGGCGCCCGCAGTGGCACCGGCCAGGACGGAAGAATCTGCCGGCGACGACGACGACGCGCTCGCGCCCGTCCAGACGACGGTGCACAGCTACCCGCGCGTCGGGCGGCGCGATCCGCTCGTGGCCGCGCTGTTCGGGCCCGCGCAGGACCGATAACGACGAAACATAATATCCCGGCATCGTGCTGGCGGAGGGCCGGCATGGCCGGGAGACCGAGGAGGAAGTGATGGGGTTTGCAGACCGCTACATCCGGGCGCTGGGCGCGCCGAATCTGACGAACGACGACCGGCACCACCATGCGGATCCGTTGATGGCGGCGGCGTTCGCGGCCGCCGAAGCGACGGGCGACATCGGCTTGCTGCTGTACCGCGTGAAGTATGCCGATCGCCTGACGGCGCAGGCGTTCGAAGGCAATACCGCCAACCTGGCGCAGCTGCTGCGGCTGTGGACGGCGCAGGTGACGAAGCGCGGCCGCGCACGCCGCTGGGTGCCGGAGAACACGGCATGGGATGCGCAGGCCGCGCACAAGCTGTACCGCACCGTCGCCGAGCATTCGCTCGCCTATTGGCTCGACAGCACGTGCAAGGCCTGCGCCGGCACGGGCCATGCCCAGGCCCGCGTGTGCGCCGCATGCGGCGGCAAGGGCGAGGCACCGATCGACTGCGCCGGCGGCTTCGTGCGCGAGCGGGTGAAGGACATGGTGAGCGAGCTGCACAACATCGCGGCCAGCCAGGCACGCCTGGCGAGCCGCCGCCTGCGCAGCCGCTAGGCCGTCCGGCGGCGCGGTAGCCTGAAAATATTTCGTGTTTTAGGCCGATACTGTATAAAAACACAGTAGTCTTGTTTATACTTCTACCTACATTCTTTCGGCACCCGTAATGCGCGGCACCCCCGCCACCGATAGCCGAAACACGCGACAGACCACGACAGCGGCAACGTTGTCCGTCCATCGACAGCCCGGACCCGATCCGGGCTTTTTTTTACCCCGAACGAAAGGAAGTCATGTCCACCCTTATCATCCGTGCGCTGCTTGCCGGCGCGGCCGACCTGGGCGTGCCGGCCGGCCAGATCCTGTCCGGCGCGCCGCAGCCGAATCCGACGGCATTGCCTTCGCTGTACGTCGCCGACTTGGCGTGCGCGCCCGAGCCCGGCCTCGGCGGTCGCGGCGAGGCGGCGCTCGTGACGGCCCGCGTGCAGGTGACCGCGGTCAGCGCCGGCTACGACCAGGCCAAGGCGCTGCTCGCGGCCGTGCGCCGCGCCTGCCATCTGCAGAGCGGCCACATCGCCGGCCTGGACGTCGTCAGTGTCGTGCGCGGCCCGTCCGGCCCGGACGTCACCGACGCCGGCGGCACGTTCCGCCAGGCGCTCGAATTCGGCGTCACGTACTACGAAGCCGATTGAAATACCAAGTTCGTCAACCAGCCCGCACAGCATGCGCTTGCGGGCTTTTTTTATGTCCTAAAGGAGAAACATGGGAACCGCAAGCGGAGTATTCAAGCAGGTCACTTACAAGCCCGAAACCACCTACGGCCAACTGCCGGCGCAATCCGCCGCCCAGGCGCTGCGCCGCGTGACCTCGTCGCTGAACCTGTCCAAAGACACCTACCAGAGCAACGAGATCCGCACCGACTTCCAGGTGGCCGATTTCCGCCACGGCCTGCGCAAGGTCGGCGGCACGATCGCCGGCGAACTGTCGGCCAAGACCTATGCCGACTTCCTCGCCGCCGCGCTGAAGAAGGACTTCGCGGCCGGCGTGGCGGTTTCCAGCGCGTCGATCACGGTCGCCGGCACGGCCGGCGCGTGGACCCTCACCCGCGCAGCCGGTTCGTTCCTGACCGACGGCGTGAAGATCGGCGACGTCGTGCGCCTGACCGCGGGCGCCTTCAATGCCGCCAACCTGGGCAAGAACTTCCTCGTCACCGGCGTCACCGCGACCGTGCTGACGGGCCGCACGTTGAACGGCAGCGCCCTGGTGGCCGAGGGTCCGATCGCCAGTGCGACCGTCACGGTGATCGGCAAGAAGTCGATGGTGCCGCAGACCGGCCACACCGACAAGTCGTTCTCGATCGAACACTGGTTTCCGGACGTCCCGGCGAGCGAAGTGTTCAGCGGCTGCAAGGTGTCGAAGGTGTCGCTGGCCATGCCGGCCACCGGCATGTCGACGATCTCGGTGGAATTCGCCGGCAAGGATGCCACCGCGGGCGCCGCGCAGTACTTCACGAGCCCGTCGCCCGTCACCGTGACCGGCACGATGGCGGCGGTGAACGGCGTGGTGTCGATCGGCGGGGTGTCGGGCGGCACGATCACCAGCATGAGCATCGACATCGCCTGCGGCCAGTCCGCCGAGCCGGGCATCGGCGCGAACGTGGCCGACCAGGTCGCGTCCGGCCGCGTCGTCGTGACCGGCCAGCTGACGGCCAAGTTCGATTCGACCGTGCTGCGCGACGCATTCTTCAACGAGTCCGAGATCTCGGCCTATGCCGTGTTCACCGCCGATAACTCGGCCGGCTCGGACTTCGTCGCCTTCAGCATCGGCCGCCTGAAGCTGAGCGACGCGTCGAAGGACGACGGCGAGAAGATCCTGATCCAGACCATCCCGTTCCAGGCCCTGCTGAACGTGAACGGCGGCACGAACGCGCCGACCGACCTCACGACGATCGCCGTGCAGGACAGCGCGGCGTAAACCGCGCCCGCACCGGCTGCCGTTCCCATGGCGGCCGGTTTCCCATCCCATTCTTTGAAAGAGAACACCATGAATGCACAACCGTCCCCCCTGCTGAACAAGCTCGTCGCCAACCTCGACATCGACGCCTACGACGACGTCCCGAGCGGCAAGCTCGTGCTGCTCAACCCGAAGACCAAGGAGCCGACCAGCACCTGGATCGAGCTGGCCAGCCCGGAACACGAGTCGCGCAAGCGCATCGACCTGGCGCGCACGCGCAAGCTGCGCGCGGAGTTCGCGGCGACCGGCAAGATGCCGGCCTCCGACCCGCTCGAGGACCACGAGGACGAAACCGATTACCTGGTGGCGGCCTGCCTGGGCTGGAACGTCACCCGCGCCGGCCAGCTGCTCGAGTGCTCGGCCACCAACGTGCGCGCGCTGCTGACCGACCCGAAGAAGCAGTGGATCCGCCAGCAGGTCCGCGCCGGCATCAACAAGACGGAGCTTTTTATCGCCGACTCCGCGAAAGCCTAGCGGAGTGCTGCCGCGCCGAGTACGAGCTCGCCGCGCGGCAGGGTGACGGAGCGACCCTGCGCGACCACCTGCAACGCGTCGCGCAGAACACGGGCGACGTCGACCCGCGTCTGCATGTCGCCTGGCCGCGGATCGGACGCCCGGTCTGGGACGCTTTCCGGCGCATGGGCCGGTCGATGACGATCAACGGTCCCGGACCGGTCACGCCGCAGGACATCCTGGCGTACCAGGCGCTACACCGCGTCGAATTCAGTGCATGGGAGCTGGACATGATCGAGGTGTTCGATGCGATTGCGCTGGAGGCGATGCACAAGGGTGAATGAAGGTCCGGTCACAAAGGCATTCGCAAATTTAATCAAGCCACTCTCTGGTGGCTTTCCATTGGGAGAAAGCATGAACATCAGTGACATTGAGAAGAGCTTTCTCGAGTCGATCAAGCCGATCGCCGCATTGAAGGAAGCGGTCGAAAAGCTGGAGAAAGCCTTCGAGACGATCATCGAGCTCTTCGACGCCCAGCGTACGTTCGACAAGCTCAATACACAGCTCATGGTCGTCACGGGATCGGTGGCGAACGCGGCTCAGGCATTCAAGGAACTCCAGGCGATCGCCGCCGTCACGCCATTCAACGTCGAGGAAACCGCCAAGGCCTTCATGAAGTTGAAGACGTCGGGCCTGGATCCATCCGAGAAGGCATTACGGGCGTACGGCAACACGGCGGCCGGCTTGGGGCAGAGCCTGGACACGGTCGTCGATGCCGTCGCCGATGCGACACAAGGCAATTTCAAGGAACTCGAGAAACTCGGCTTCAGCGCCGAGAAAAACGGCGGCCGCGTGTCGCTTGCGTTCGACGATATGAAGGCCACCGTCGGCAACAACGCGAAAGAGATCGAAGCCTGGTTGCAGCAGCTCGGGCAGACCAGGTTCGGCGATGCCATGCAAGTCCAGGCCGCGAGTCTCGACGGTGCAATCGGTAATCTCAGCGATGCGTGGGAGGCATTCAAGCTGAGCCTTTCGCAAGCGGGCCTGGGTGACGTTGCCCGGACCGCGATCGTGGCCGTCACTGATGCGCTGAAAATACTCACCAAACATGCGGATACCATTGTGTCGGGACTGAAGGTGGCAGCCGAGATCTCCGCTGCGTGTTTTTCTGCGTTCGGTGTCGGTTCACTCATCGTCACGACCGTCACCAAGGCGTTCACCGCCCTCGAACAGGAAGTCCAGCTCATCCAGACGGGAATGTCGAACGGCGCGGGCACCGCCGATTCGCTGACGGACAGCTTCGGTGACATGAGCGCCTCTGCGCAACAGGCGGAAGACTGGCTGACGAAGGTCAGGGGTGCCGGCGGTCTGATGATGGCGGCGTTTGCCGGGGCAAAGTTCGGCCGCTGGCTGTACGATAACTTCGGCGAAGCGCGTACGGCGGGGCTGACGTTCCTCGGCACCATGCTGACCGGCTGGGAACACGTCAAGTATGGCGCGCAGGTGGCGTGGGAAACGATCAGCTTTGCCTGGGATGCGGCTATCGGGGCCATGGGCGCGAAGTTTGCCGACTTCATGTCGTTTGTCGCCAAGGGGCTTGCCTGGATCGGTGCGACGGACACGGCCAAGGGCATCGACGCGTACGCGAACCAGCTGCGCGCTGCGTCCGGCGCACAGGGGACGTATTCCGACCGCATCGCGAAGATCACGGCTGAACACAAAGCCGCGGTGGCTGAGATCGACCGCAACGTGGCCGGGTTGATTCGCTTTGACGAAATGGTGAAGAAGGCGGCGGGTTCAGTCGATTCGGCGCTTACCAGAAAAAAAGGAACGCGCACGTCGGCGGAATCGAATATTCATGGCCAGACGGCGACCAGGAAAATCCAGCAGGACCGACAACTGGACTGGTCATACGGGTTCTCGAGCGACAAGCTCGCTGAATGGACTCAGGCGAAGATGGCCGAGCAACAGGCGACGTTCTCGAGAGACGTCGACAAGGCGCTCAAGGAGCAAATTGAAGCGGACCGGAAGCTGGATGCCGCCAGGCGCGGCGCCGGCTCGCCCGCAACGAAAGAAGAGACGGAATCCCTTAAGAAGATGTGGGAATCCGTCGAGCAAAGCGCCCACAAGGCTTTCACGAGCATCTTCGAAAAGGGCAAGAGCGCGTTCAGCGGATTGCGCGATACGCTCAAGAACGGCCTGATCGACCTGCTGTACCAGATGACGGTCAAGAAGTGGGTTTTCAATATCGGCGCATCGCTCGGATTGGCGGGCGGCGCGGGACTGGCGCAGGCCGCAGGTGCCGACGGCGCAGGCGGGAGCGGAGTCGTCGACCTGGTCAAGACCGCGTCGAACCTGTTCAAGTCCGTCAAAGACAACTTCGCGGAATTCAGCACGTCGATCGGCAAAGGCATCTCAAATATCGGCAATATGCTCGGATCCGATTCTGTCTCGACCTTCGGCCAGGGCATGCAAGGGTTGGGCGTGGAAGGCAACGCGATCGCGGGATACGGGCAGATGGCGGGTTCGGTCGTGAGCGCCGGTGCGGGCGCGATGGCCGGTTACGGCATCGGGACCGCGATCTCCGGGCAATACGGCAGCAAGGGTGTCGTCGCCGCCGGCACCGCCGTCGGCGCGGTCGTCGGCAGCATCATTCCCGTCATCGGGACGGCCTTCGGTGCCGCGATCGGCGGTGCGATCGGCGGCGTACTCAATCGCGCCTTCGGCATGGGCGACAAGGAAGTGACCAGCCGCGGCATCCGGGGGACGCTGACCACGTCGGGGGTGACCGGTTCGAGCTACAGCAACTGGCACCAGGATGGCGGATGGTTCCGCTCCGATCGCAACGGCACCGATACGTCCGCACTGGGCGCCGATATTGCCAAGCAGTTCTCCGATGGACTGGCCGCGCTCGTATCCGCGTCCTCGGGATTCGCGGCGGCGCTCGGCGTGTCGGCAGATTCCATCAAGGGGTATTCGACGTCGTTCGACATCACAATGACGCAGGATGCGGCGAAGAACCAGCAAGCGGTTGCGGAATTTTTCACGGGTGTCGGCAACGACATCGCCAACAAACTCGTCCCGAATCTCGACCAGTTCACGAAATCCGGCGAATCGGCGTCCGCCACGCTGCAACGCCTGGCCGGCGACTTCCAGGCCACGGACAAGGCCGCGCAACTGATCGGCAAGACCGCCCAGGAAGCGTTCGGCGCCATCGGCCTCGCCTCCGCCGCGGCACGCGAGCGCCTGATCGACCTGGCCGGCGGCACTGCGTCGCTCGGCACGCAGACCACGTTCTATGCGCAGAACTTTCTGACTGAAGCACAGCGCCTCGAACCCGTGCAGGAGGCGCTGACGGCCGCGATGGCCGGACTCGGGCTGTCGTCGGTGCAGACGCGCGCGCAGTTCAAGGGGGTGATCGATTCGCTCGACCTCACGACCGAGGCCGGCGCCAAGCAGTTCGCCGCGATGATGAAGCTGGCGGAAGCCTTCGCCCAGGTGCATCCCGCCACCGCATCCGCCACGGACAGCATCGCGTCGGCACGTGCCGCGCTGACGTCCGCCTATCAGAAGGAGGCCGACGCGCTCCAGGCGACGGTCGACCGCATGTCGAACTTTGCGGCGAGCCTGCGCAAGCTGCACGACAGCGCGCTGCTGGGTAACCTGTCCACGCTCACGCCGCAGCAGAAGTACCTCGAGGCGAAAGCCCAGTACGAAAAGACGCTGGGCGCGGCGCGAGCCGGCGATGCCGACGCGCAGAACCAGTACCAGAGCGCGTACCAGGCGTTCCTGAGCGCGTCGCAGGCGGTCAATGCCTCGGGTGCGCAGTACCAGCGCGACTTCGCCTATGCGCAGGCCGCGACCGAGGAAGCGATCAAGTGGGCCGAGCAGCAGGTCGACGTCGGCAGGGCGAGCCTGAATGCCCTGAACTTGCAGGTCGCGGGCCTGATCGACGTGAAGAAGGAGGTCACGTCGGTCGCGCAGGCGATCCGGGACCTGGCCAGCGTCATGGGGCCGTCCGGTGCCGGGGCGGTGGCGGCGTCGCAGGAAAGCGCGATCACGTCGCTGTACCAGTCGATGCTGCACCGCGCACCCGATGCGGCGGGCCTGAAGTTCTGGGACCAGGCACTGGCGTCCGGCAGTTCGATCGCGGACGTCGCGCAGGCGATCAGCCGCAGCGTCGAGTACCAGGAGCTGATCGCCGGGAACGGGACGATGTCGGGTCAGGACGTCGGCGTCCGGTCGCAGAATACGGCGGCCTACCTGGCACGGTCAGCACCGGTCGACTACAGCACGATGGGAACATCGAACATGAACGCACTGGTCGGCGAGATCAAGGCGCTGCGTGCGGACAACCAGTCGCTGCGCGACGAAGTCCGCGGCCTGCGCAGTGATGCCGAGCGCCAGACCGGGGACCTGATGGCGGCCAATGCGGTCGTATCGGACAACTCGGCCGGCAGGATCGCCGAGGCGACCACCAGGGCGGCGCTGATCGCCGCACAAACACGTGAAACGAGGGTAATGCCAACATGACCGATGACCAATTCCTGGCGTGGCTGAAGCATTCGGCCGCAGTCCGCGTGGTCCTGATCGAGGCGACGACGCAAATCGCCGGCGTCGAGACCACGCTATACCTGGCCACGCGGCCATACAACACGGCGCCGGGCGACGTCCCGGCGAATACCCACTACCGCCCGATTGCCCGGGCCGGTGTGCTGTTCACCGAGCAGCTGTCGCTCGAGGGGGATGGCGCGCTGTCGGCCGGCGACATCGAGATCGACAACGTCACCGGCGAACGCGATGCCTGGACGTCGTACGTGTGGACCAATCGGCCGGTCAAGGCCTGGATCGGCGACGCACGCTGGCCCCGCGCCGATTTCCGCATGATCTTTAACGGCATCGTCGCCGACATCGCGCCACGTGGCCGCGACAAGTTGGCGCTGCGCCTGCGCGACAAGCTGCAACGCCTGAACACGCCGATCACGCAAGCAAAGCTGGGTGGCACCACGCAGAACGCCGACGCCTTGCTGCCGGTGGCGTTCGGCGAAGTGCACAACGTGACGCCGCTGCTCGTCGATCCGGCCGCGCTCACCTACCAGGTGCACGCGGGACCGGTGGAGGGCATCTTCGAGGTGCGCGACAACGGCGTTCCCGTGTCGGTCACGGTCGACAATGCGGCCGGGAAGTTCAAGCTGAACCAGGCATCCGTCGGCGCGATCACCGCGTCCGTGCAGGGCGACAAGCCCGGCGTCTACGCGAACACGGTGGCGCAGCTCGTGAAGCGTCTCGTGACGGGCTACGGCAAGGCGGCCGACCGTTTCACCGCGGCCGACCTTGACATGGACAACCTGGAAGCGTTTGATGCCGCCCATCCGCAGCCGGTCGGGCTGTATGCACCGGACCGGACGAATATCCTGACAGCCTGCCAGGACCTGGCGGGCAGCGTCGGCGCCCAGCTTGTGATGTCGCGACTGGGTCAGCTGCGCTTGATCCAGGTGGCGCTGCTGCCGCCTGGCCCGGCTTTCGCCATCGGATCGCAGCACATGGTCGAAGGCACGCTGGCGCCAACCGCGCGCACGGACGTGGCGGGCGCCGTGAAGCTCGGCTTCGACAAGAACTGGACCGTGCAGGAAGGCCTTGTTACTAACATTCCGGAAGAGCACAGGACGTTGTTCGCGACGGAGTGGCTGACCAGCACGCGGAGCGACGCGGCCGTACTGGCCACCTACCGCCTCGACGCCGAGCCGGTGCAGCAGAACACGATGCTGCTGCGCCGGGCCGACGCCGACGCGGAAGGCGCGCGCCGTCTTGGTTTGTGGAAGGTGCCGCGCACGGTCTATGAGTTCGAGGGCATGCCGGAACTATTGCAGCTGGAGCTGGGGCAGGCGGTGACGTTGCGGCATCCGCGGTACGGGATGCGGGATGGCGTCGCGGGCATGGTGTTGTCGCTGGCGCCGGACTGGAGTACCGGGCGCGTCAAGGTGGGGGTGCTGGTATGAGTGCCATTGTGAATGATCGGGATGTGCTGTTGCGTGGCGCGGCGACGCGTTACGACTCGACCGGCATCGGTGTCCTGCTCGGCGCTAGCAGCCCGACGATCCGGGCCGCAACGGACGGCAGCGTCACGCCGGCATCGATTTTTTTTACGGCGCTTCAACTAGGTGCTCCCGGCCCGGTGACGTGGACCGCGTCGAACGGTACGCTGGCCGGCACCGACAACAACGGCCGGATCCTCGACGCGGCGAGCGTCACGGCCGACTCGGTCGTCGTCACCGCGAAGGTCACGTATAACGGCGTTACGTATGCAAGCTCCTACACCGTGCTACGGGTGAGGGATGGTGTGACGGGGCCGGCAGGTGCGACAGGTCCAGCCGGCCCGGCTGGTGCGACAGGTGCGACAGGCGGAACCGGGCCGATGGGTCCGGCAGGCGTGCGTGGAGCCGGTCACTTCTATGCATCCGGCACGTCGTGGAGCGATGCCGTCGCCAACGCGGCTACGCCGGGCGACAACGTCGTGGACGACGTCGTGACGATTTCGGACGGGGGCACCTTCGTGATGGAGAAGTGCTGGTCCGGTACGGCTTGGGTTCCTCGCGGGACAGTCCTCGACGGCAGCCTGCTCGTCACTGGTTCCGTGAAGGCAGCCGCGATCGACTCGACGGGCCTGGTGATCAGGGACCAGAACGGCAATGTGATCCTTGGGGCAGGCACTGGACTGGACTGGCAAAAGTGGATTGCCAACAAGCCGACGTCGCTGGCCGGCATCAACACGACGGAAAGCACCAAGCTGAAGGAGATCCAGGCCGGCGCGACGAATGGCGCGACCTTCGGTACCAACATCAGCGGCCAGATCAATGCGAGCAATATCGGCGTCTACATTGCCAAGGGCGCGATCGGATCTGCGTATATCGGTAATCTGTCGGCATCCAATATCACGTCGGGCACGTTGACGACGGCCAGTATCAATATTCCGTCGGCGGCGTCCGGGGCGGCATTGAACGTGACGTACGGTAGTAATAACGTGGGTTACCACACGCTGTCCGGTTACAACATTGTTTGCACGGCCCTGGCCGCGCCTGGAACAGGCGCCATCGATGCGCAGGCGACGCCAGGTAGCGGACACGGGCTCGTTGGGTTCGGCGATTATTCGTTCTATTCTGCGAACGGCACCGTCGGGCCTTTCACGGGTAGTCACGACGCACTCTTCCCGGACGATGCCACGTACTGTACCGGCGACATCGTGGTCGACGTCCAGGTCATGGCACGCAAGGACATCAGCAACACGATCTTCGAAGTGGCTCCGTCCACGCAGACCAGGCAAAAAGGGGTCGTCGGGGTGCTGGCCGCCGATGGCGGTCCGTTGAGCAGGAATGCGCCGACCGCGATGGTGGTCGCCTACAAGCAACCGGCGGAGATGCAGGATGACCTGGGCGACATCGTCTATGTCGATCAAAACGAATATGTCGCGGAATATGATCAGTACCGCGACAGCCATCGTCTGGTGATCGTGAATGCGCTGGGCGAAGGTCAGATCAACGTTTGCGGCGAAGGTGGTGACATCGCCCCCGGCGACCTCATCGTGACCAGCTCCTTGCCCGGCAAGGGCATGCGCCAGGACGACGACGTGATCCGTTCGTACACGGTGGCCAAAGCGCGCGAGCACGTGTCGTTTGCGTCTCCGACCGACGTCAGGCAGATCGCCTGTATCTACCTCGCAGGATAAACAATCATGCCAAATCTTCGCATCATCTACGACAACGCCGCCGACCGCGCCACGCTGACGGCGTCGAGTTCGGCCGGCTCCATGACGGCGGATCGCCTGCTCACCGACATCAAGGGCGACGTCTGGCGCAGCACGGGCACGGCGGCCACGATTACGGCCACGTGGCCGATCGCCGAAGCGATCGCCGGCGTCGTGTTGCCGTTCTGTAATCTGACGCCGCGTGCCACCCTGCGCGTGCGCGGCTACGCCCGGACCGGCGACGGCGCCACGCTGTTCGACACGGGAGCCGTCGAAGCTTGCCCGGCCCCGGTGCTGGGCTTGTGGGACTGGGGCGCCGTTCCGCTCGGCAGCAACGCCTATGCGTACGGCGGCGGCACCTATGGCCGCGTGTGGGTGCCAGTACCGGGAACGGTCGAGAAACTGGTGATCGACATCGCCGACAGTACGAACCCGGCCGGCTACATCGAAGCTGCGCGCCTCGTGTGCGGGGCCTACTGGGAGCCGCGCATCAATGCCGAATTCGGCGCGCCCGTGCAGGCCGTTGACACCAGCAAGCATGTCCGCACCGATGCCGGAGACCTCGTCACCGACGTCGGCACGCGTCACAAGACACAGTCGGTCAGTCTGGCCGCGCTGAGCGCCGTCGACCGGGCCACATTGTGGAGCATCGTGTGGGGTAACGGCATGCGCCGTCCCATCTTCTTCAGCCTGTATCCGGATGCCGCAGACGCGCGTCTCGAACAGACGCACCAGTTGTACGGAAAGCTGTCGGGCATGGCGGCCATGAACACACCGCTTTTCCAGCAATACGCAACCTTACTTGATATCGAGGAGTTTTGATGGGCAATCGTTTCTATTACGGGATGCCGAGCACCCAGGCGTTCCAGGCCATGAATACGCTGGATGAAGACGTTCAGGCAATGAGCACTGCGGCCACGGCCGCGGCACAGGCCGCCGCGAGCAGCGCGGCACAGGCCGGCAATGCACGCGATGCGGCTCTCGCTGCCTGGCAGGCATCGACGGCGCCGAACGAGCAAATGGCGGCGATCGGTAAGCAGTTTCATCGCGGTGCCGTCGTCGATGCCTTTTTGTATGACACGAGCCGCGACAGCGACGGTGGCGCCTGGCGCAAGCGCTGCAAACACACCAGCTGGGAGAACGAGGATCTTGCGCCAGGCAAATGGCTGGGCCAGAAAGCCAATATCAGCGATGCCTGGGCTACCGCTGGCGCAGCTGCGGGCGACTATTACCAGAATTCAACTTATGGCGGGTTCTATCGTCTTACCGGAAGCAGCGCAGCACAGGATGAAGCGCCAACATATCGTGGCAACACGCGCGAGTTTCCTGCACTGGCCCTGATCGTCGCCGAAGCAGCACGCGTCGTGATCTACGATGCCACGCAACCGACACTTCCCATGTGGATGGTTTTTACTGGCGATCCAGCTGGTAATTCCGTTGCATCCTATAACGTCAGTTCCGTATGCGCATTCAACGGCATGCTTTTAGTTGGCGGCCAAAACGCATCGCAGGGCGGCGTAAATGAAATCAGCTTCATAAAAGATCGTTCGCTTCTTCATATTGATGCGACGACCGCCTACGCAATTCACACCGCTTTGTCGGCGCGAAATGTAGTTGCAACAGTGTCCGTTACGGGACAGCCAGCGCTGGTAAACCGCATCGTCAGTGACATCTCGATCACCGTGTTGCCCGACGCGCCTACCGATCCGGCAACCGGCTTGCCGACGCCTACCATCGCTGTCGCAACGAATGGCGGCGTCAGCATCATCAAGCATGACGGCACGGTCGGGAATTGGATTACGAACGTCGGTTATGTGCTTTCCGTCCTGATCGATCCGCGCGGCTGGCTTTTCGCGACAGGCGGATCTACCGTTGCCTATAAGTCGTGGGCCAAATACAATCTTCCAACTGGAATTGACAACACCTTTGACGCCGTCTATAATCAGAGTTCCGTCCCGGCGCGTCCAGGCACGGACCAGAACACCGGTCAGATCGCCGTTCTCGCGCAAACCAGATCCTGTAAGGCACTCGGAAACGGAAGTATCCACTCTATCCCGCTGACGCTGTACAAGGAAAACCCGGCATCGCCAACAAAGGCGATGGTGGCCTTCACCTCGGCCGCCTACAACAGTGGTTGGCAGGTGGGTGACTCGCGCGGCGCATGGCTGGCGGATACGAACGTCGAGACGACCAACGGCAGCGCCGAGCTGGTGACGAATGGGATGTTCAGTACCGACACGAGCGGATGGTACGGCGTGAATTCGCCGACGTTGTCTGTGTCTGTCTCGGGTGTGTCTATCACCAAGCCGACCGGAACGGATGTAAGCCTGGCGCAGGACATCACCACGACGATCGGCAAGACCTACCTGCTGAAATACGATGTGACAGCAACCTCCGGGAATTACGTCGTCGGCGCAAACGATAGTTCCGGTAACAGTGTTGGCGGTACGGGATATGTAAGCACCGTCGGCACAGGTCAAATCGTGATGTTCACGGCGACTACGACGCGCACCACGGTTTACATGCAGAAGGGTGGCGGCGCTGGGTCCGACTCGACTTTCGACAACATCAGTGTCAAGCTGGCCGACCCAGATCGCAGCGTGAAGAATACGGGTCTGATCGTCAACGGCAGCATCACAAAAGCGCCTGTTGCAACTGGCGCACAGCTGGCCGGCTACACGGGCTTCAGTGCGGCGAGCTACCTTGAGCAGCCGTACAGCGCAAACTTGGACTTCGGTACGGGCGACTTCTCGATTTTCGCGTGGGTCTACCTGACCGGCAACAGCGTCTTTATTCTTGAGCGCGGGCACAACCCGAACGTATCTGGCGACTTTTCGCTAACCACGGACGCCAGCGGCAATCTCGGGGCGATTTACCAAGGTGTGGCAACTGTTGTGTCCACATTGAAGGTGCCGCTGAATACGTGGTCCCTCGTCGGCTACGTGCGCCGGTCCGGCAGCGGCTACCTGTCCGTCAATGGTGTCCAGCAGAACGTGAACGCAGGCGTGACGACGAATCTTACGTCGCCCGGCGCGGTACTTCGCATCGGCCTGAATGTTCCGGGGACGGCTGCGATGATCGGCAAGCTGGCACTTGTCCGCATCGGCGCCACGGCACCCTCCGATGACCAGATCGCCCAGATCTACCGCGATGAGCTGGCGCTGTTTCAACCCGGCGCGCAGTGCACGATCGATGGCACAAGTGCCTCGGTCACCGCGATGGCCTACGATGACACGACTGACGTCCTGCACGTCGGTACAAGCTGGGGGCGTTCGGGTTTCCGCGGTCTGCAGCGCATCGAGAGCGCCGTGTCGCCGGTTGGTACGGTGGCCACGATATCGGCGTCGCGCGGGGCGTTCGCGGCGGCCGGCGCCGGCGGCGTCCGATACGAACAGCCGGCGCTCATGCTGCGCGACGAACTGCGTCGCAGGGACGTCCGCACGACGGGTCCCCACGAAGCGACGCCATTCGATTTCGACTCCACCGCCGGCATGACCGATTTCACGCTGCCGCCCGGCTGGAGCGCCAGGGACGTCCTTGTCGCCGGCGTCAGGAAACGCCTGGGTGCCACGAAGGACTACATCGTCAGCTTCGACGGGTATCGCGACACCGTCAGGTTCGCGACGTCGCCCGGTGCAGCCTGGGTCCAGGTCATGGCGACCCGGAGCCAACCAGGCTGATGGGCTTTCCCGGCATGGCGATGCAGTTGGACGAACGCATCCACGTCAACCCGCCTCGGCGGGTTTTTTTACGTCGAACCGAAAGGGACTGTATGAGCAAACCGAGCACTTCGGAGGTGATGAGCTACGCCGGGGGCATGACGTCGATCGGCGCGTCGCTCACGCTAACCGAATTTGGCATCTTGGTCGGCATCGTGACGGCGTTGCTGACCTTCGTCATCAACGCCCTTTATGTGTACCGGCGCGACCGCCGCGAGCAGCGCGAGAGCGATGCCGCGCTGGCGCACATGGATGATCCTCCGTGGGAGGATTACTCATGACGCGCCGTATTCCCGGACCCGGCCTGGCCGGACTCGTGGGCGCAACGGCGGCGGCTGCGCTGGTCGCGTTCACGCCCGCGCAAGAAGGTCGCGTCCTGACCACGTACCGCGACCTGGGTGGCGTCCTGACGTACTGCGACGGCGCGACCGAGGATGCAACGTGGGGCCGGGCGTACACGCCGGCCGAGTGCGATGCCCGACTGGCGCTTGACCTCGAACGTCATGCGGCCGGCGTCCTGGCCTGCATCCACGTACCGTTGACCGACGGCCAGAAGACCGCGTTCGTCGACGCCGCCTATAACATCGGCGTTCCCGCATTTTGCCGCTCGAGCATGGCCCGGCGGGCCAATGCCGGTGACATGGCAGGCGCCTGCGACGCGCTGCTGTTGTGGAACAAGGTCGATGGACGCGAAGTCGCCGGCCTGACGCGGCGTCGCCAGGCCGAGCGCGCGCTATGCCGCGGAGACGTGCAATGATCGCCGCCATGCTCGCCCGTCTGGGTGTGCCGGCATGGGTCGCGGCAGTGACCTTGTGCGTGCTGGGCGCAGCCGGGCTGCTCGCGTATCGTGATCATCTCGTCGGGCTCGGGGTCCGTCAGGAAGCCGCGCGCCGCGAAGCCCACGAGACCGAGCGCATGCGCCAGGCGCAGGATGCGTTGCGCCTGGCGAACGCGCGCATCAAAGCCGCACAGGATCGGCTCGACGCCGCCATAGCCGATCTCCATCAACTTCAACAGGAGTTTTCTCGTGTCCAGACCCAGGGGACTGCGCTGCAGTCCGATCTTGCTGCTGGCCGTCGCCGGCTGCCAGTCCTTGTCCGCGCCCTTGCGGCCGATTCAGCCGGACCGGTTGATGCCACCCGGTCTCCCGGCATGGATACGGGAACCGCCGTTGCAGCCGAACTTGACCCGGCGGTTGCCGCAGGTCTTGCTCGGCTCACCGGCGAAGGCGACGCCGCCATTGTCCGCCTCAATGCCTGCATCGCCGCCTACGACGCCGTGATTCGCGCCTACAATGAAACGGAGTAGGTGCGAGACGATCCAATAGGGTTTGATGGAGGCCTCATGGACGACAAACCGGAATCCACGGATGGCAAGCCGGACACACAGGGGAGCGGGGGAAATACGCTCCGTCCCATCTTGTGGTACTGGCTGTTCGCCATCGTCCTGTTCATGCTGTTCCAGTCGGTGACGGACGTGATCACGTCGTCGCCGCTGGCGTACAGCGAATTCAAGGAGCTGCTGCGCGGCGGCAAGGTCAACGAGGTCACGCTGGCGGAGACGACCGTGTCCGGGACGCTCAACTCCGGCGGCCTCGACGCCATCCTGCCGCGCAACCGCGCCGAGTCCGTCAAATGCAATGCGGATGGGCTGTGTCCGTTCAACGCCGTGCGCGTGGCCGATCCGGATCTCGTCAAGGAACTCGACGCGGCGCACGTGCGTTACTTCGGCCAGCAGCACAGTGAATGGTTGAGTACGCTGCTGTCGTGGGCGCTGCCGCTGCTCCTGTTGTTCTGGATGTGGGGTGCCATGGCGAAACGGGGTGGCGTTGCAGCCGGGCTGTTTGATGTGGGCAAGAGCCGGGCTCGTGTCTACATGCAGAGCAAGACTGGCGTGAGTTTCAACGACGTGGCCGGCATCGACGAGGCGCGCGACGAGTTGATGGAGATCGTCGAGTTCCTCAAGAACCCGCAGCGCTACCGGCGGCTCGGCGGGCGCATTCCGAAAGGCGTGCTGATCGTCGGGCCGCCCGGCACCGGCAAGACCCTGCTGGCCCGGGCCGTGGCGGGGGAGGCCGGGGTGCCCTTCTTTTCGATCAGCGGGTCGGAATTCGTCGAGATGTTCGTCGGCGTCGGCGCGGCCCGCGTGCGCGACATGTTCGTGCAGGCGCAGAAGGTGGCGCCCTGCATCATCTTCATCGACGAGCTCGACGCGCTGGGCCGCGCGCGCGGCGTGGCCGGCGTCGTCGGCGGCTACAACGAGCAGGAGCAGACGCTCAACCAGCTGCTCGTCGAGATGGACGGCTTCGACACCAACAAGGGCGTGATCATCCTCGGCGCCACCAACCGCCCGGAGATCCTCGACCCGGCCTTGCTGCGCCCCGGCCGCTTCGACCGGCACGTCGCGCTCGACCGGCCGGACCTGAAGGGCCGCCAGAAGATCCTGCAGGTGCATGCCCGCGAGGTCAGGCTGGCGCCGGACGTGGACCTGGGCGCCGTGGCCGCGAAGACGCCCGGCCTGGCCGGTGCCGACCTCGCCAACCTGATCAACGAAGCGGCGCTGCTGGCCGCGCGGCGCGGCAAGGAGCGGGTCGAGCGCAGCGATGTGGAAGAAGCCGTCGACCGTGTCATCGCGGGCATGGAAAAACGCTCGCGCCTGATCAATCCGATGGAAAAGGAAACGGTGGCTTTCCACGAGGCGGGGCATGCGCTGACGGCGGAGTTCCGCGCGCATGCGGACCGCGTGGCGAAGGTGTCGATCATCCCCCGCGGCATCGCAGCGCTCGGCTATACGCAGCAGTTGCCCACCGAGGACCGCTACCTGCTGAAGAAGAGCGAACTGCTGGACCGGATGGACGTGCTGCTCGGCGGACGCGTCGCGGAGGAACTCGTGTTCGGCGACCTCTCGACAGGGGCGCAGAACGACCTGCAGATGGCGACCGACCTCGCGCGCCACATGGTCGCGCAATACGGCATGAGCGAACGCGTCGGCCTGGCCACCTTCGAGCAGCCCGCCGCCGCGCCCTATGCACCGGCACGGTCGGCGAACACGGCGTACAGCGAACGCACGGCGCGGCTGATCGATGCGGAGATCGCCCGGCTGCTCGACGAAGCGCATGAGCGCGTCCGGGCCACGCTGCGCGAGCAGCGGGCACTGCTGGATGCGCTGGCCCGCCAGCTGCTCGACCATGAGACCGTCGAGCGCGACGCGTTGCAGGCGCTCGTGCGTGCGCACGCGACGCGCGCCGCCGTGCCCCTGTCCGCGGCGGGGGCGGTGGAGCAGGTGGCGGACAGGCAATCCGGACGGTGATCGGCGTGGCGGCATCAGCAAGGCTGGCATGGCGTCGCCCCGTCAGGTGGACACGGACCCAGCCGGCACGCCGGCCCGCACGTCGGCTGGCGCCGGCCGCGCGGTATCCAGCAGCGCCCGCACGGCATCGGCGACGCGCTCCGGCTCGACCCCGGCCAGGCATGCCTGGTGGCCTTCCGGACACGTGCTCCTGTAGCAGAAGCGGCACGGCACGTCATGGAACAGGACGCGGCTGCGCACGTTCCACGGCGTGTGCTGCGGGTTGGTCAGGGCGTACAGGTCGACGACGGGCGTGCCCACGGCGGCGGCCACGTGGGCGGGCCCGGTATTGTTGGTGACGACGACGGCCGCCAGGCGCAGCGCCGCGCCCAGCTCGCCCAGCGTAAGCCGTCCCGCCAGCGAGACGGCCGGGACGGCGCTGGCGAACTGGATGCCGTCGACGAGCTCGCCTTCTTCCGCGCTGCCCGTGAGCACGAGGGGCAGTTGCAGTTCCTGCGCCAGCATACGCAATACATGGGCCCAGTGGCCGGCCGGATAGCGGCGCGACGCCGCGCTGGCGCCCGGATGCATCAGGATCCACGGCCGGTCCGGGTCGATGCCGGCGGCGGCCAGGCGTGCCCGCGCCGCCGTAAAGTCCGCCGGGCGCGGGACGAACGACAGGCCGAGGTCGGCGCTGCGGCATCCGACCCGCTGCACGAGGGCCAGCTGGCGCTGCACTTCGTGGCGCACGAGCGTGGCCGGCTCGGGGTCGGGAATCCAGTCGGACAGCAGGCCGTACGGGTTCTCGCGGCAGTGCGCCAGCCGCAGCGGGATGCCGGCCAGCTGGCACAGCAGGGCCGCCGGCAGCGCGCTCTGCGTATAGGTCGTGAAGATCACGGCCGCGTCGAAGGCGCGCGCGGCGAGCGTGGCGATCGGGGCCGGTGTGCCGACCGGTGCGGAGGATTTCGTCCACGGCGCCGACCAGGCGATCGCGTCGTCCAGCTCGGGAATGAAGGGCAGCGCGGCGGCGCCGGCCGGTGAGCCCAGCAGCGTCAGCGTGCGGCCCGGCACGGCCCGGCGCAGCGCGCGCATGGCCGGGGTGCACATCAGCACGTCCCCGAGCGAATCGAGGCGTACGCACAGGATGCGCCGGGCCCGTTGCCACGGGGCCGTCATGGGGCGTCTCCATGGCTGGCGATCAGCACGGCGGCCGTGTACAGGTCGGGGGCCATGCGCGTCGGGACGCGGCGGGGGCCGAGCCGCCATTCCGTTTCGTTGCCGTTGTCGATGAGGATGGTGCGGCAGCCGGCCCGGTTGCCGGCCTCGACGTCGTGCAGGATGTCGCCCACCATCCACGACGACCGCAGGTCGATGCCGTGCTCGTGCGCGGCCTTCAGCAGCAGTCCCGGCAGCGGCTTCCGGCAATGGCATTCGACCGACCAGGGCGCGACCGTGCCTTCCGGGTGGTGCGGGCAGACATAAAAGCCGTCGAGCGCCAGGTGTTCGCGCAGCAGCAGGTCGCGTATGCGGGCGCTGACGGCGTCCATCGCGGCCGCGGCGAAACGCCCGAACGCGATGCCCGGCTGGTTGGTGACGACGAACAACCGGTAGCCGAGGCGCACCAGCAGGCGCAGCGCGGGGCCGGCGCCGCGGCACAGTGTGATGCACGCGGGCTCCACGTTGTGGGGCAGGTCGGGCACGAGCGTCCCGTCCTTGTCGAGGAATACAGCTTTCATACGCGACGATTCAAGGCCAGGAGGTTTCCTGCATGGGCAGGACGGTCAGTTCCGCGATCACGCTTTCGCGCGGCAGCAGCAGCGCATGCCGGATCGCCTGGGCGACGCTGGCGGGATCCTGCAACCGGGTCGGATCGAGGTCGGGGAAGCGGTCGAGCAGGAATGGCGTGCGCATGCCGCCCGCGACGACGGCCGTCACGCGGATGCCGTGCGGCCGCAGTTCGGCATGCAGCGCATGCGACAGTCCCAGCAGCCCCCACTTGCTGGCGTGGTAGGCGCTTGCGTTCGGCCAGGCCCGCTTGGCCGCCGTGGAGGCCACGTTGACGATGTCGCCGCCGCCCTGGCTGCGCATGTGCGCGGCCGCGTGCTTGGCGAGCAGGAACGGTCCGTTCAGGTTCGTGTTGATGACCCGCAGCCAGTCCTGCTCGGACAGGTCGGACAGGGGCAGGGTGACGTCCGTGCCGGCGTTGTTGACGAGGATGTCGATGCGGCCCATCGTGGCGACGCAGCGGTCGATGGCGGCGCGCGCGGCGCCCGGGTCGCCGACGTCGAGGGCCAGCGCGCTGGCGCGCACGCCGTGGCCGAGCAGTGCCGGCATGGCCATCTGCAGCGCGTCGGCACGGATGTCGGCGGCCACGAGATCGCAGCCTTCCGCCGCCAGCACGGCGGCCAGTGCGGCGCCGAGCCCGCTGGCGGCGCCCGTGACGAGCGCGACCCTGCCGTGCAGGGGCCGCTGCCAGCGGACCGGTTCCGGGGCGGGGTCGGGAAGCGCGTCCACGGATGGCTGCGCTGCGGTGGAGGGGGAGGCGTTGAGGTCGGCCATGCTTACTCCTGGGGTTGGGGCAGGGCGATAGGGGCGCGCGCTTCGGCAAGGACGGCGGCATAGATGGCCGCGACCTGCTGGGCGACGGTGCGCCACGTGTAATGGCGGTAGGCGCGGCGCAGGCCCGCCTCGCCCATGGTGCGTGCAAGCGGAGGATCTCGCTGCAGGCGGGCGAGGCGCGCGGCCAGCGCCCGCGGGTCGCGCGCCGGTACGAGGAATCCGGTGGTGCCGTCGAGGACGGTGCTCTTGATGCCGCCCACGTCGGTGCCGACGACGGGACGGGCGCAGGCCATCGCCTCGACGGGCGTGATCCCGAACGGTTCGTACCACGGCGTCGTGGCGAACACGTCCGCCGCGCCGTACCAGACCCGCAGCGCCGCGCGCGGCTGCTGGCCGGCGAAATGCACGTGGCCGGCGATGCCCAGCGTGTGGGCGAGGGTGCGCAGCCGTGCCAGTTCGGCGCCGTCGCGTCCGCCCGGCTGCGCGTCGCCGCCGACCACGAGCAGTCCGGCGTCGATGCCGTACGCGGCGCGCAGCAGCGCGACGGCTTCGATCACCGTGTCCACGCCCTTGCGCGGCACCATGCGGCCCAGCTGGAGCACGGTGAAGCGGTCGGGGGCCAGCGCGAGCGCGGCACGGGCCTCGTCGCGCGGCATGGGCCACAGCTCGTCGGGGTCGAAGCCGCACGGGGCGATCGCGATGCGTTCACCGCTGGCGCCATACAGGCGCTCCATGTCCTGCCGGTCCTGCTGGCATTCCGCGATGATGCGGTCGGCGTGCCGCATCAGGCCGCTTTCGATGCGTGTGCGCGCCGCCGGGAACGCGTCCGCCGTACCCTGCGCGAGGCGGCGCACGCGGCCGAGCGCGTGGAAGGTGATCACGAACGGCAGGCCCAGCGCCTGCTTGAGGTGGCGGGCGACCATGCCGGACATGAAGAAGTTCGCGTGCACGATGTCGTACGGCACCGGCTGGTGGCGGGCGAAACGGGCGGTGAAGCGGGAAAAGGACGCGATGTGCGGCAGCATCTGCTCCTTGGGGACGTAGTGGGCCGGTCCTGCCGGCACGTTGATGACGCGCAGGTTCTCGCGCCAGCGCACGAGTTGTTTCTGCTTCGCGTCGTCGCGGCGGGTGAAGACGTCGACGAGGTGGCCGGCCAGCGCCAGTTCGCGCGCGAGGTGGGCGACGTAGACGTTCTGCCCGCCGCAATCGATGCTGCCCGGTGCCGCGAGCGGCGACGCGTGATCGCTGATGAGCGCGATGCGGCGGCTGCCGGCAGGGTGGGCCGGGTAGGGCGAGGCGGCGGCGCGCGGCCGATAGTCGAGTTTCATGGCGCGAGTTTCATGGCGCTGTCAGCTGGTCACGGCACGCAGCGCGGCATCCCAGTCGGCACCAAAGCGGGCGATGGCGAAACGTTCGCGCGCCCGCACCTGGGCCGCGTCGCCCAGGCTGCGGGCCAGGCCGGCGTCGCCGAGCAGCGCGCGCATGGCGACGGCGAGCTGGCGCGTGTCGGTCACGGCGAAGCCGGAGACGCCGTGCTCGATCACGGTCGTCATCTCGGCCGTCGCCAGGGCGATGACGGGCATGCCGATCATCATGGCTTCGATCACCGACAGGCTGAGGCTGGAATAGCGGACGGGCGAGAACAGGAAGCGGTAGGCGGCGGCGAACGCGGGCAGTTGCGGATGGTCGACCTCGCCCAGGCCGCCCAGGTCCGTCGCGCCCATGCCCACGAGGTCGAGGGGCAGGGTCGTGCACAGGCGGGCGAACAGGTCCGCGCCCATGCGCCGGCCGCGCCGCGCCAGGTGGTTCGTGATCACGAGGCCCCGTTCGACGTCGCCGCGCCAGCGCACCCCGTCGGGCACGGCGACGCCGTGCTCGATGACGCGCGTCGGCGTGCGGCCGCTGTCCCACATCAGGTCGTTGAACGGCGTGACGTGCACGAGCAGCACGGCGGGATCGTCAACGGGATGGCGCACGTCCGTCGGCCATTGCGGCCGCAGGGCATTGTCGGCGACGTCGGCGGCAGGCAGTCCGGGCGGATCATGCTCCAGGTAGATGCGGGGCAGCGCGCGCTGGGCCGGCGTGAGGAGTTCGTACTGGTCGCGTTCCCAGTGATGGTCTTCCTGGAACAGGATGCAGTCGAACGTCCGCGTGCGCGCCTGGTCGGCGGGCAGGTCGTGGACGTTCGGGCCGAACGGGAAGGGGCCGCAGCGGCCGCCGTAGCCGGGCGGGCGGCCCGGCTTCAGCAGCACGTGGAAGTCGTGCGGCGCATGGGACAGGTAGTACAGGTAGCTGCCATGCGTATGCCACGTCAGGACGTTCAGGCGGCGCATGACGCCTCCCTGGCCGGCACGATGGCGGCACCGGCGGCGGCACCGGCGGCGGCACTGGCGGCAGCACGAAGGTCGAGTGCAATCGCGTTCTGGTTTGGCATGCTTTCGCTCGCGGTCTGGCAATGTGACAGGTTCGACCGCGAGCGAAATGGCTGGGTTCCGGGACTAGCCCGGCGCTTGAATCTGGATCAAGAACACCTCAGGGCTTGCGCTTGAAACCGGTATCGTCGTCCATGTTGTCGTCGCCGTGCAGCTTGTTGGCGAAGCCGGGGCTGCGCGGGTAGCCGCCGGCGGCATCGTTCGAGTCGTGCACGGGCGGGCCGTTGTGGGAACCGGTCTGCGAGCCCTGGCGGTCGGTGCTGGCGGCCCCCGTGTTGCCCGGCGAGCGCGGCAGGCCACCGGCCACGTCGTTCGACTGGTGCACGCCGCCGACGTCCGAGTTCTGGTTGGACATCGAGCGCGAGCCGGCCACGTCCAGCTGCGTGTTGCCGCGCTGGGCTTCATGGCCGCCCGCCGCGCCCGGCCCCGGCATGCCGCCGCCCTGCGTCGAGCCCGATGCCGACTGGCGGTTGCCCATCGAGCCGCGCGGCGGCTGCGACGGCAGTTCGCTGCGCGGGCCGTGCTTGCCGCCGCCCTGCGTGTGCGTGGAGGCCTGCAGGTTGCCGCGCGAATCGGACAGCGAGCCGCCCTGCAAATCGGGTTGCCGGGCGCTTTGCGACGGGAGGTTGCCGCGCACGACGTCACGGTGCATATCCCGTTGCTGGTTCAAATCTACGCCAGAGTCTTTCGGACGGTGTCCGACAGCCTGTTCCAGCAAGCCGTAGGCGCCGGATTTCTGTTCCATCTGGCGCTGGTGGCTGTCCGTGATCCCCTGCACGGCACCGGAGCCGCCGTTGATCTGGTTTTCCATCGAGCCGCCGGGGATGCCGGCGTCCTCGCCGTACTCGCGGCCGCCCACGCCGCCCTGACTGCCCTGGCTGCCCATGATGTCGCGCTGCTGGTTGCCCTGCTGTACGCCGGTGCCTTGCGGATAGGTGTGGTCGAGCGGCTGGCCGCGGTCGGCGCTGGCGCCCTCGGACCCGGGCGTCCATTTTTCGTTGGCGCCGTTGTTCGTCTGGTTGTTCGCTTCGCTGCGTTGGTTCGCGTCCATGGTCGTCTCCTTTCGATCTGGAACTGGGATGATGCGCGTCCAGGGGAGACTTCAGTATAGGAAGACGTTGCGGGAGTATGTAGGACGATTACCGACGAGTTATTTACGACCGGAAGTAGTGTTTCGAGAGTGAATTTTCTGTGTCACATTGTCCTACAAAGTCAGCTGAAATGCTCCTATAGTCTCATCTAGACGGCATGCCTAAGATGTTTTCCGACCGAGCGCTCATCCGACAGCATCGGCTGGCCTGCCGCAGGACGCGGCGGTTTCAACTGCAACGAGGAGAGAACATCATGGCATCCAGCAATCAAGGCAACAAACAAAGCGGCGGCACCAAAAACCGCGGTTTCGCATCGATGGATCCGGAGCGTCAGCGCCAGATCGCCAGCGAGGGCGGCAAGGCCGCCCACCAGAAGGGCACCGCCCACGAATTCACGTCGGAAGAGGCACGTCGTGCGGGCAGCATGAGCCATGGCAACCGCCAGTCGGCTTCGGGCTCGTCGTCGCGCAGCTCGTCCAAGGGCAACAAGCAGTAATCCCACGCAACGGGACGGTGGCGGCGCCGTCCGTCTGCCAAGATTCCACACGGGGAGCGCGAGCTCCCCGTTTTGCATTTCTTTAACACAATTCTTAAATGGGATGGGGTAAAATCCTCGGGCTTTCAACCACTTAGCCCATAGGAAATCGTCGTGAAATCAGCGGTCATCCGTCAAGTCAAGAGCATGTCCATGTCGTGCGACCGGGTCGGCAACCTGTTGTTGACCAAGTTCTCCGCACACGGCGCAAGCGACGTCGCCATTTTTGTGCCGGCATCGATCGTGTTCTGGCTCCTCAAGCACCTGCCGGTCAACCAGGATCCGGAACTGCAGCCGCCGCCGCCCGGCCCGCAGATCACCCAGTGGGACTGGGATCACCCGAACATCCCGCGCGCGTTCACCGTGCAGTGCAAGGTCTTGCCGGGCAAGATCAGCATGACGTACAACCTCGACCGCAAACCGGACCTGACCGTCGTCCTCGACCGCAGCAACGTCGAGCTGATGCGCCAGATCATGCTGGCCTACAGCAAGGACCTGATCGACCTCGACGCGTAACGGAAACGGTCCCCGCCGACCATGATGGCCGGCGGGCGTGGGCTCGGCTATCATGCGGTCTTTGACCGTTTTTCGAGGAACCCGCCCATGCCCATCAAGATCAGCCAGCTGTTCGATTCCGGTGCGATCGACGTCGTCCAGGCCACCGACCCGCGCCAGATCGACCTCAAGCTGCGCAAGGATTCCGCAGCCGACATCCACCAGTGGTTCCACTTCCGCCTGCAGGGCGCGCGCGGCCAGGCCTGCACGATCCGCTTCCTGAACGCGGGCCAGGCGACGTATCCGAAGGGCTTCGAGGGCTACCAGGTGGCGGCCAGCTACGACACCGAGAACTGGTTCCGGGTTCCGACATCATTCGACGGCCAGGTCATGACCGTCAACCACACCCCCGAGCTGGACAGCATTTACTACGCCTATTTCGAGCCCTACACCTGGGAGCGCCATCTGCGCCTGCTCGGTGAAGTGGCGGAAAACCCGATCGCGCGCGTGCACGACATCGGCACGACCGTCGACGGCCGCGACATGAACCTCGTCGTGGTCGGCAATCCGAAGGCCGAGAAGAAGATCTGGGTCATCGCGCGCCAGCATCCGGGCGAGACAATGGCCGAGTGGTTCGTCGAGGGCATGATGGATGCGCTGCTCGACAATTCGAACCCGATTTCCCGCAAGCTGCTGCAGCGCGCCGTGTTCTACATCGTGCCGAACATGAATCCGGATGGATCCGTGCGGGGCAATTTGCGCACGAATGCCGCCGGCGCCAACCTGAACCGCGAGTGGATGACGCCGTCGCTGGAGCGCAGCCCGGAAGTGCTGTGCGTGAAGAACAAGATCCACGAGACGGGCGTCGACATGTTCTTCGACATCCACGGCGACGAGGCGCTGCCGTACAACTTCGTGGCGGGCAGCGAGATGCTGGAAGATTTCACGCCGGAGCGCCTGGCCGCCCAGAACGCGTTCATCGAGCGCTACATGGCCGCCAGCCCCGACTTCCAGAATGTCTACGGCTATGCCGCGAGCAAGTACAACGAGGAACTGCTGACCCTGGCGTCTAAGTACATCGGCCACACGTTCAAATGCCTGTCGCTGACGCTGGAGATGCCGTTCAAGGACAACGCCAACCTGCCCGATCCGTACGTCGGCTGGAACGGCGCGCGCAGCGCGGCGCTGGGTGCCGCGATGCTGCAGCCGATCCTGCAATCGCTGGACGACTGATATGGGCGTCGAGATCGAACGCAAGTTCCTGCTCGCGAATGAAGGCTGGCGCGGGCAGGGCGTCCCGACGCGCATGCGCCAGGGTTACCTGGTGGCCGATGCCGTGCGGACCGTGCGCGTGCGTATCGAAGGCGAGCGGGCCGTCATCACCATCAAGGGCAAAAGCACGGGGGCATCGCGCGGCGAGTGGGAATACGAGATCCCCGTGGCGGACGCGACGGAACTGCTCGACGGCCTGTGCGAGCAGCCGCAGGTGGAAAAGATCCGCCACCGCATCGAGCACGCGGGCCACACGTGGGAAGTCGACGAATTCCTCGGCCTGAACGCGGGGCTCGTCGTCGCGGAGATCGAACTGGATGCCGAGGACGAGGCGTTCGAGAAGCCGGACTGGATCGGACAGGAAGTCACCGGCGAGAAGCGCTACTACAACTCCAGCCTGATCAGGATGCCGTACGCGCAATGGCAGGACAAGGCATGAAGCGCCGGTTGCTGCTCGCGCTGGCCGTATGCGCGCCGGCCCTGGTGAACGCGGCGACCGTGCCGAAGCCGAAGGCGGAGCCGTCCTACTTCCCGCCGGCCGGCGAGTGGGCCCACAAGTCGTCGGGCCAGCTGGGTATCGATGCCGGCAAGCTGCGCGAGGCCGTCGCGTACGCGCAGGCGCACGAGACGGAGCGCGCCCGCGACTTTTCCGACCAGCGGCAGACGTTCGGCGAGCCGCTCGGTTCGCTGCCGTCGAAACGCGCGCCGACCAATGGCGTCGTTATCTACAAGGGCTATGTCGTGGCGGAATTCGGCGACACACACTTCGTCGACCCCACGTATTCCGTGGCGAAGAGCATGCTGTCGACCGTCGCAGGCGTCGCCCTGCGCGACGGGAAGATCGCGGACCTCGACCAGCCCGTAGTCGCGACCGTGAAGGATGGCGGCTACGATTCGCCGCACAATGCCCGCGTCACATGGAAGCACCACCTGCAGCAGGAGTCCGAGTGGGAAGGCAGCATGTGGGGCAAGAACGCGGACTTCGTCGGTCATGACGCGTTCGGCGCGGGCGAGCGCAAGCCGCGGACGTTCCAGGACCCGGGCACGTTCTACGAGTACAACGACGTGCGCATCAACCGCTTCGCGCTGTCGCTGCTGCGCGTGTTCGGCAAGCCGGTCCCGGACGTGTTCCAGGACGAGGTCATGGACCCCATCGGCGCGTCGCGCCAATGGAAGTGGGTGCCGTACACCAATAGCTACGTGGACATGAATGGCAAGCTCGTGGCGTCCGTCAGCGGCGGCACGCGCTGGGGCGGCGGCATGTGGATCGATTCCTGGGACATGGCGCGCTTCGGCTATCTGTGGCTGCGCCAGGGTAATTGGAACGGCCGCCAGATCGTGCCCAAAGACTATGTAAAGGAGGCACTGACGCCCAGCGCGCATGGGCCCGACTACGGCTACCTGTGGTGGCTGAACACGAAGGGCAAGAACCTGCCGGGGCTGCCGCCGGCGGCGTTCGCGGCGCTGGGCGCGGGCAGCAACGACATCGTGGTGTCTCCCGAGCATGATCTCGTGATCGTGTGGCGCTGGCATGCGGGCAATCCTGCCGAGTTCGCCAAACGCGTGATCGCGGCGCTGCCTGCACGGTAATCCGCCCGGCACTGCCGTTTTTTGTAGTTTTTGAGGCATTTTTTTTAGCGACTACCGGCCGGGCCGGGCGAGAATCGGCCGCATCGATCACTTTGCGATGGGGACACGATGCGGGACGCCCGTACGACCATGGACTTGCCGGTAGCGCTGGACGCACGGGATGCGGCGCCCCGGTATTACCGTCCCGAACTGGACGTGCTGCGCTTCATCGCGTTCCTGTTCGTCTTCATGACGCACCGCACCGACCTGGCGCCCATCGACCAGGCGCGGCACCCCTGGGTGCATGCGTTTACGCAGATCGGCGTGTATGGCGTGCCGGTGTTCTTTTTCCTGAGTGCTTTCCTGATCACCGAATTGCTGGAACGGGAACGGAGCGCGACCGGCACCATCGACGTGCGCGCCTTTTATGTCAGGCGGATACTGCGGATCTGGCCCCTGTATTTCCTCGTCTTTTTCGGGCTCGTTCTGCTGAATCACGTCCTGCCCGGCGCCGGCGCGGACTCGCCGGCGAAATGGCTGTGCTTCATGCTGTTTGCCGGGAACTGGTACATCACGTTCAATGGCTGGATCGAATATCCCGTCAATCCGATGTGGAGCCTGTCGGTCGAAGAGCAGTTCTACATCGTCATTCCATTCCTCGCCTTGCTGGGGCGCCGTGCGCTCATTGCCGTCAACGTCGCCGTGCTCGCGGTCTCGTACGGCGTGATCGTCTGGTATGCCCGCGGCTTCACGACGCCCCCGGGCTTCAGCGGCCAGTGGACCAACAGCTTCGTGCACTTCCAGTTCTTCGCGGGCGGCATGCTGCTGGCGCTGGCCCTGCGCGGCCTCCGGCCCGACTGGCCTGTTGCCGCGCGGGCCGGCCTGTGGATCGTCGCCATCGCCGCCTGGCTGGTTGCCTCGGCCGTGTTCGGGATCAAGGCGGATTATCCCCATTCGACCGTGGCCGAAAGCCTGGCAGGCTGGGGCCTCGTGCTGGCCGGCGCGGCGCTCATGCTGATCGCGACGCTCGGTACGCCGCAGCGGTTCCTGCCCGCGCCCCTGGTCTACCTCGGGCGTATTTCGTACGGTCTCTACCTGACCCACATCTTTTTCTTCTGGCTCGTGTACGACAAATTCAAACCCTGGCTGGCGGGCCTCGGCGACGACGTCGGCATGCTGCTCGCCTTTGCTGCGACCGTGGCCGTGGCTTCGGTGCTGTATCGGACGTTCGAAACGCCGTTCCTGCGATTGAAGCGGCGCTTCACCGTGGTCCGCTCCCGCGACTGACACGATTAAACCCCTACATTTATCCAGTCCACATCGCGCGCGAAGTGCGCTAGCATGCCGGCGTACCCCACCACGAGGCGCCGACCATGTCCGAACACGATCCCGAACTCATCTCCGCCAGCCTCGCGCCCGATTCCGAGGCGCGCGCCGCCATCGACCTGGCCACGCGCGGCCACCAGATCTATCCCGTGCTGGGCGCGGACGACATCAAGCGCCTGCGCCGCTTCGGGACGCAACGCACGTGGCCGGACGGGGCCACCGTGTTCCGCGCCTGCGTGGATTCGCCGGGCATGGTCGTCGTGTTGTCCGGGCGGTTGTCGTGCAGCCGCACGGATGCGCTCGGCAAGCGGGTCGAGGTCGTCGAATACGGGCCCGGCCAGTTCAGCGGCGAAGTGGCGCAATTGTCGGGCCGGCCGCCGCTCGCGGACGGCTTCGCGGTGGGCGAGCTGGAAGCCCTCGTGCTCGACGCGGAATGCCTGCGCGCCGTGATCGTGGCCGAGGCCGAGCTGGGCGAGCGCCTGATGCGCGCGTTCATCCTCCGCCGCGTGCAGCTCATCAACAACAAGCCGGGCGGCCCCATCCTGATCGGGCCGAACGCGCACGCGGGCCTGTTCGAGCTTGAGAATTTCCTGTCGCGCAATGCCTACCCGTACACGCGGCGCGATCCAGCCACGGACCCGGAAGCGGCCCAGCTCGTGCGCGAGCACTGGCGCACCGAGTCCGACTGGCCGCTCGTCGCGCTGCCGGACGGCTTCGTGCTCAAGAACCCGACCCTGGCCGAAGTGGGCCGCTGCCTCGGCACCTTGCCCCGCATCGAGCGGGGGACCGTGTTCGACGTGCTGGTCGTGGGCGCCGGTCCGTCCGGCCTCGCGACGGCCGTGTACGCGGCCTCCGAGGGGCTGCGCGTGATGGTGCTGGACCAGCGCTCCTATGGCGGCCAGGCCGGGGCCAGCGCGCGCATCGAGAACTTCCTCGGCTTCCCGACCGGCATCTCCGGCCGCGCGCTGGCGGGCCGTTCCTACGTGCAGGCCGTGAAATTCGGCGCCGAGGTCGCGATCCCCGCGCAAGCCACGCGCCTGCTGTGCCACGAGCGGCCGCTGAAGGTGGAAATGGATGACGGCACCTGCCTGCAGGCCAGGACCGTCGTGCTGGCCTCGGGCGCGCGCTACCGCAAGCCGGACCTGCCCAACCTGGCCCAGTTCGAAGGGCGCGGCGTGTACTACTGGGCGTCGCCCGTGGAAGCGCGGTTGTGCCGCAACGAAGCCGTCATGCTCGTGGGCGGCGGTAATTCGGCCGGGCAGGCGGCCGTCTTCCTCGCGGCGCATGCGTCCGAGGTGCACATGCTGGTGCGCCGCTCGGGGCTGGAGTCGACGATGTCGAGCTACCTGATCGAGCGCATCGCGGCCACGCCCAACATCCACCTGCACACGCGGCGCGAGATCGCGGCACTCGAAGGCGACGACAACGGCCTGACGGGCGTGCGCTGCCGCAGCCGTGACGGCGGCGACGAGCGATCGTTCGCCGTGCGCCGGCTGTTCCTGTTCATCGGCGCCGATCCGAACAGCGACTGGCTGCACGAGTGCGGGGTCGAACTGGACGACAAGGGGTTCGTGCTGACGGGCGCCGACACGCGCGCGGAACGCGGCGCCCGCTCGCTCGAGACGAGCGTGGACGGCGTGTTCGCCGTGGGCGACCTGCGGGCCGGCTCGACGAAACGCGTGGCCGCGGCGGCGGGCGAGGGTGCGGCGGCCGTGTCGCAGATCCACGGCTATCTGGCGACGCTCGCCGAGCGCTGACCCATGTTGCATAAAGAGGGATACAGTTGAGTTGAACCTTCTAGATGACAGCAGGCATAATGCGCCGGCAAGCGGCCGTTCGTCCTACGGCCCGGTCCGAGGAACGCAATGGCTTTTTCCGTACTGTCATCATCCAGCCTGCGCGCAGTGTGCGCCGCAGCGGTCTTGCTGTGCCCACTCGTGGCCCATGGCGACGACGCGCAGGTACGCCGCCTGCGCGAGGTCGGCGCCATGGCCAGCTTCGTGCCGGACGAGGCGTCGCGCCGGCTGCGCGCGATGGAATGGGAAATGGCCACCGCGCCGGCGTCGTTGCGGACCGACTTCCTGTACCACTACAGCACCGCCGAGCGCGGCATCGGCGACCTGACGCATGCGCTGACCCTGGCCGACCAGCTCGTCACGTATGGCCGGCGCAACCATGACAACGTCGCCCTGGCGAAAGGCCTGATCGGGCGCGCCAACACGCTTTATTTGCGGGAAGACCTGGCCGCGTCCCACGCCACGGCGTTCGAGGCGGAGCGGGTCGCCTTGACCACCGACGACGTCCCGACCAGGGTGCTGGCGACCATCGCTGCCGGGCAATCGTTCCAGGAAGAGGGCAATTATCCGGAGGCGCTGGCGAAACTGCATGCCGCCGTCGACATGGCACGCCACATCAAGGATGACGCCGCACCGCTGGCGAGCGCGCTGCATACGCTGGTGCAGCTGTACCTGAACACGGGCGACTTCGACAAGGGGTGGGAGGCGCAGCGGGAAGCGCTGGCCGTGGCCAGGAAGATGGCATCGCCGGGCCATATCGCGACGGCGCTGGGCGACGAGTTCGCGCTGGCCGTCGAGCAGAAAGCGTTCGCGCGGGCCCGGCGTGCCCTGTTCGAGGAACTTGCCCTGGAACGCAGCATCGGCGCACGCCAGATGGTGGCGACCACGCTCGTCAACCTGTCGGATTGCTACCTGAAGGAGGGCCGGTTCCACGAGGCGCAGACCTATGCCGCGCAGGCGCTGGAGGCCGCCCTCGACGCGAGGAGCAACAACGACGTCGCCACCGCCCGCGTCAACCTGGGCCAGGCGCTGCTCGGACAAGGACAACTGGCCGAGGGCAAGCGGCAGTTCGAAGCCGGCCTCGCCACCTATGAAAAACAGGGCGACAAGCCGGAACTGCTGGCGGTGCTGCGCGAGTACGGCTACGCGCTGGAGCATGCCGGCGACTACAAGGGCGCCGTCGACGCGTACAACCGCGAGCGCAAGCTGTCGAGCGAGATCTTCGACGAGCAGCGCCAGAAGGCATTGATGGAGCTGCAGCAGAAATACGAGGCCGAGAAGAAGCAGCGTCGGATCGACGCGCTGCGCCAGGAGAACCGGGCCACGAAGGCGGAGCTGGACAACCGCCGCCTGCATCAACGCATCTGGTGGATGCTCGCCATCGTCTTCGCGCTGGCCTCGGTGGTCGTCGGCCTGCTGTACCGGAAAGTGCGCCGCGCCAACGCCGAGCTGGAGCAGAAAAACCAGCAATTGAAGCGGCAGAGTTCGCTCGATCCGCTCACGCTGCTGTACAACCGCCGCCACTTCCAGGAATTCATGGGCCGGACCGGCACCGAGCGGCGCACGGGCGGCGACGCGGCCGTGGGGGCCCTGTTCCTGCTGGACGTCGACCGGTTCAAGGACATCAACGACACGCTGGGCCATGCGGCCGGCGACGCCGTGCTGAAGACGGTCGCGCACAACCTGCGCCAGGCTTTGCGCGACACCGACATGATCGTGCGCTGGGGCGGCGAAGAATTCCTCGCGTTCGTGCCCGCGGTCGCGCGCGACGGCCTGGACGAAGTGGCGCTGCGCATCCTGCACGGCATCTCCTCGCACGCCGCCGAGCACCGGGGCACGATCGTTCCGGTCAGCGTGTCCGTCGGGTTCGCGCCGTTTCCATTGTCGCTCGGCGGCACGGCGCTGACCTGGGAACAGGTCGTCAACCTGGCGGACATGGCCTTGTACCAGGCCAAGGCGCGCGGCCGCAACTGCGCGTGCGGCGTGCTCGCCTTTCCCGATGGCGCCCCGGCGACGCTGGAGCCGATCGAGCGGGACCTGGAAGAGGCCTGGCGCCAGGGATGGGTCGACCTGTCCGTCGTGCCGGGCGACGTCGAGTACGCCATGCCGGTGCGGTCGCGCGCGTGACGCTGCGGGTCAAGCGCCGGGCAGGTCGCGCTCGAGGTCCGCGACCTGCGCCAGCCAGCGCGCGACGACGTCCAGCTCGTCCGGCGTGAACCCGGCCGTCAGGCGCGCGTTCAAGTCCTGCAGCACGGCGTGGGCCTGGCGGCTCGCATCTTCTCCCTGGACAGTCAGGCGCACGCGCGTGATGCGTTTGTCCACATCGTCATCTACCCGCTCGATCAGGTTGGCCGCCTGCATCCGCTTGGACAGGTTCGTGACGGCGGCCGGCGCCACCTGCAGCCCCTTCGCGATGTCGCCGACCGTGGCGGGTTCTCGCCGCGACGCGAGCAGGAACAGCAGGCCCGCCTGCGCCGAGCTGATGCCGTCCCAGGCTTGCGGACGCGTCTCGATCCAGCGCTGCAGCACCTTCTGCGCGCGGTTCAGCAGGAAGACGAAGCGGGGCGGTTTCCTGGCCGCCGTCATCGCGCGGTTTCTTTCATGGGGCAGTGCGCCAGCAGCCAGTCCGCGACCTGCGGCCAGAGCGTGGGCGCGCACTGGCGGCGGAAGAATCCCATGTGGCCGATGGCGGGCAGGCTCGCGTCGCGCGGGGCGATCTGGCGCCGCTCCACGCGCGCATTGACGAGCGGTTGCACGAGAATGCCGATGGCGCGCGGATTGGCCCACGGATCGTCGTCGAAGCCGAGCACGAGCAGCGGCACCCGCACCCGCGCCATGCGCTGGCGCGCATCCATGGCCGGATCGTCCAGGAAATAGGCGGGCAACGTCGTCCAGCGGCTCCATTGCAGCATCACCGTGCGCGGCAAGTCTTCGCCGAGGCCGATGCGGCGGCCCGGCATGTAGCCGAGCAGGTTGCACAGGACGGGCGCGAGGAGCCGCATCACGCACCACACGCGGACCCGCTCGACGGCGCCGCGGATCGTGCGCGTGACGCCGGCATGCGACGCCACGAGCACGCCCGCCGTCAGCAGCCCGGTGGCGGACGACAGCGCGATCGCATGCCCGCCCACGCTGTGCCCGACGGCCAGCAGCGGCAGCCCGGGCCAGCGCGCGGCCGCCCAGCGCGTGACGGCCGCGTTGTCGTCCTCCATCCACTCGGCCATCGTCACGGTGCACTGGCGCAGGTCGGCCGGACGCGAGCGGCCCGTGCCGCGGTAGTCGTACGTCAGCACGTGCAGGCCCAGGCCGTGCAGGTAATGCGCGAACGCTTCGTAGTAGCGCTGAGTGACGGCGGTGGCCGGGTGCAGCAGCACGACGGCATGCGGATCGGGCGCGTGCCACAACGTTGCGGCGATCGTGTCCGAACCGGGGAGGGGGATGGCGACGGGTTCCATGATGGCGGCGATTTAGTTAACGTGTTAACTAATTTAGCGGCCGGTCGAAGGTGCGTCAACAAAGAAGACTAGAGGCAAATGCCAAACTTCGGGGTCAGAGCAAAATTCGGGCGGAATTCGGGGTCAGAGCACATTTCGGATCAATGTCCTGGTGCCCCAACAAGCCACTGTAAGTTGCGCGCTGCGTGGACGACTCGCGTGTGAAGACGTGATGCGATAACGGCGACCTAGCAAACATGCTTCGTGGATCGTGCGCCAAAAAGAGCTCTGACCCCGAATTTATGTCGAAATGTGCTCTGACCCCGAATTTAAGCCCTTGATTTTTGGAAACAAAAAACCCGGCACGTGGCCGGGTCTTGTGGTTGAGGCGCTGTCGCGCGTCAGTGGAAGTGCTCGTTCCCCGCCGGCGTGTCTTCCGGCATTTCGGCATGGACGAGCTCGCCGCTCGGGTCGGCGAACAGCGGGGCGCCGCAGTCGTCGCAATACTCCGCGACGTAGCGTTCGCCGATGCGCTTGACGTGGGTGATGCCGACGTCGTTCAGGTGCTTGACGATCTCGTCCAGCGGCGCGAGCGGGCGGTCGCCGCCGCCGGCCGGGCCTTCCATCGGCGTGCCGTCCTCGTCTTCCTGGCCGTACAGCGGCCAGACGATGCCGTACACGACGTCCGACGACTGGCGCAGGGTAAAACCGACGCGGTATTCGTCGACCTGGCTGTCGTTGATTTCGTCGCCGAAGCCGGCCACGACCGCGCGCAGGTCGTTCGGTTCGACACCCAGCGTATTGGTCAGGTAGTGGACGGCGGCGCGGATAGATACCGGCCGGATCAGTTTATCCGCCTCGCGGCACGCGACGTAATACGCTTCCGGCAGCAGCAGCTCGACGCCGCAGCCCGGCAGCAGGCGGGCGATGTTCGGGCCGGCCTGGGCGCGCCATTGCTCGAGGCAGTTCTCGCGCTCGGCTTCGAAATTGATGTGGTGCTGCGGCTCCTGCCAGCGGAACAGCGGGGCGCCCACCGGGGCCACGACGGCCACGAGCAGGTAGCGCGTGTCGGCCAGGAATTGCGACGTGTCCGGGCCGGGCGCGGCCGGCTTCACCGTCGAGCCCTTGTGGGCGGCGGCGGCGAGCTTGTGCGTCAGGCCATAGGTTTCGGCGTGGGTGCGCGGCAGCTGGTCGATCGAGTACAGGGTCGGCGCGATGGACAACTTCGTGTTGTCGGCCAGCAGGTGCGCGGAGAAATGCGCCGTCAGTGTGTTCAGGATGTCGCCGGGGATCGTGCCGGACGCGATCGAGAAGCGGGTCCAGGCCAGGATCGGCGCGGCGACGAGCAGCACCTGCCACGTGGTCTCGGTACCGTCCTTGGCCTGCTCGGTCATCGTCGAGGACTCGCTGACCGCCTCGACGCCATCCATCAGGACGTCGTAGACCGCGAGGTCGCCCTTGAACAGGACGTTGAGGGCGGCGTCGATGCTGTCCTGGTGGTTCGTCTTGAGCAGCTTCTGCAGCTGCGTGTCGAGGTTGCGTTCCCAGGTCCGTTCTTCAACGCGGCTGGCGGCCTGCACGATGGCGTTGCTGATGCTGATGAGACGCTGGCTTTCTGCCGAAAGTTTGGGTGAGTCTTTGGAAGGGCGACGCATACGCTTGAGGGGTCTCTTCAGTAAGGTGATTCGTATTCTTGGTTGACATCTCGGGTCATGATAAACCCTTATCCCCGGTATTGTAGTTGATTCGCTCACACCCAAGTAACACAGCGGCAAGATTGCCCGCGTCGCATTCCCACGTCACCGTCGTATTTATTGTCCAGTTCTGCTTGCTAAAAGTACTAATCAGAATCATAATGCGAATCGTTCTCATTCATGTTCCTGCTAACGACGGCGCAGCGAGACGCCCGGCAGGGCAGTCCCCCCACACACCATGACCACGAAGAAAAACAACACCCGTTTCATCACCAGCCGCAAGCATGCCCGCACGTTGCCGGCCCCGGCACTGGCGATGCTCGCGTCGCTGGCGCTGCCCGCCGTCGCCCATGCCGCGCCGGACGTCACGCCCGACCCGTCGATTCCCAGCGTGCAGGTGACGGGCGCCAACCAGCAGCCCACGTCGGCCAACAGCAAGTTCACCGCACCGCTGCTCGACACGCCGAAGTCCGTCACGATCGTGCCGGCCGAGGTCATCGCGCAGACGGGCGCCACGTCGCTGACGGATGCGCTGCGCACCGTGCCCGGCATCACCATCGGCGCGGCCGAAGGCGGCAACCCGGTCGGCGACAACATGTTCATCCGCGGCTACAACGCCCAGACGGACACGTACATCGACGGCATCCGCGACGCCGGTTCGCAGTCGCGCGAGATTTTCGCCGTGGAGCAGGTCGAAGTCGTGAAGGGCCCGAATTCGGCGCTGGGCGGCCGCTCGTCGGCCGGCGGCGGCGTCAACCTGATCACGAAGACGGCGCAGTCGTATGACTTCAACCACGCCAGCGTCGGCATCGGCACGGACAAGTACCGCCGCGTCACGGGCGACTTCAACCGTAACATCGGCAGCAACAGCGCCTTCCGCCTGAATGTGATGGCGCACGAGAACGACGTGCCGGGCCGCGACGTCGTCGGCGGCAACCGCTACGGCGTGGCGCCGACCGTCACGTTCGGCCTGACCGGCCCGACGCGCGCCATCGTCAGCGTCTACCACATGACCTCGCACGAGATCCCGGACACGGGCATCCCGTTCAACAACCCGGTCACGACCGGCACCAACGTGTCGAAGAACGGCAACGGCACCCCGTTCAACGTCGACCGCTCGACGTTCTACGGCCTCGCCAACCGCGACTTCCGCGACACGAAGAGCGACATCGCGACGATCGACCTGCGCCACGAACTGGCCAATGGCATCACCCTGCGCAACGTCACGCGCTACGGCAAGACGAACAACGACTACGTCTGGACGCAGCCGGACGACTCGAAGGGCAACACGGTCCTGTACGGCACCGTCTGGCGCCGCGCCAACACCCGCGTGACGGAAACCCGCACGCTGTCGAACGTGTCGAGCATCGCCGGCAACCTGGATACGGCCGGCATCAAGCATTCGTACAACGCGGGCGTCGAGTTCGACCGCGAGACGACGGACCGCGCCGCCTACGTCTTCACGCCGGGCACGAACAATCCGCTGACGAACACGTTCACCTGCCCGACCTCGGGCGCCGCCACGCTGTACAACTGCACGACGCTGGTCGACCCGAACCCGTACGATCCGTGGGTCTATATCCGCACCGTGTCGGGCGCGCTGACGCACGTGAACACGAAGACGAAGGCGGCCTACGCGTTCGACACCATCGAGTTCAACCCGCAGTGGCAAGTGAACCTGGGCGCGCGCTACGACGACTTCCAGACCACGCTGAACACGCTGGCGACGTCGTCGACGGCGGCCGTGACGGCGCACGTCGACAGCACGTTCTGGAGCTGGCAGACTGGCCTCGTCTACAAGCCGGCATCGAACGGCAGCATCTACCTGGCCTACGCGACGTCGGCGACCCCGCCGGGCAACGACGGCGGCGACGGCCTGGACGCGCTGACGGTGGCGGTGCAGAACCTGCAGCCCCAGCGCAGCAAGAACTTCGAGCTGGGCACCAAGTGGGACGTGATGCCGGGCGGGCGCCTGTCGCTGACGGCGGCCGTCTTCAAGAGCACGATGAACAATGCCCGCGTGACGGCACCGGACGGCACGACGCAGAACGTCGGCCGCAAGGAGATCAAGGGCATCGAGCTGGGCTTCTCGGGCAAGCTGTCGTCGCAGTGGAGCGTGTTCGGCGGCTACACGTACCTGGACGCGGAAATCGCGGACAACGGCTACCTGAACGTCGGCACGGCCGCGAAACCCGTGTACGTCGTCTCGCCGTACAACGGCAACCGCTTCCCGACGACGCCGAAGCACTCGGCTTCGCTGTGGACGACGTATGCCGTCACGAAGGAGCTGACGTTCGGCATGGGCCTGAATTCGATGTCGATGGTGTACGCGAACGTCAACAACAACAAGTGGGTGCCGGGCTATACCCGCTTCGACGCGATGGCCAGCTATGCGCTGAACAAGGACGTCAGCCTGCAGCTGAACGTGCAGAACCTGACCGACAAGCTGTACTTCGACAAGGTCTCGTCGCCGCACTATGCCGGCGTGGGCCAGGGCCGTTCGGCCACCCTGTCGGCCAACGTCAAGTTCTGATGGGGACGCGCAGTCTATGATGCTCCATATTCCAGGCGTGCTCACTGCGGACCAGGTGAAGTCCATGCGCGCGCGCCTGGATGCGACGGACTGGATCGACGGCCGCGCGAGCGTCGGGAGCCAGGGCGCGCAGGTCAAGCGCAACCGCCAGCTGGCGGAAGGTTCGCCGCTCGCGGTGGAACTGGGCCAGATCGTCAGCGCCGCGCTGATGGCGAACCCGCTGTTCTTTTCCAGCGTGCTCCCGCTGCGCATCCTGCCGCCGTTCTTCAACAGCTACGCGGGCGGAGAGCACTACGGCCTGCACATCGACGGCGCCATCCGCGCGCAGCGGGGCGGTTCACCGGTCCGCTCGGACGTGTCGTGCACCGTGTTCCTGAGCGATCCGGACGACTACGACGGCGGCGAGCTGACGGTCGTCGACACGTACGGCACGCATGAAGTGAAGCTGCCGGCGGGCGATGCGATCGTCTATCCGTCGTCCAGCGTGCACGAAGTGAAGCCCGTGACGCGCGGCGAGCGCGTGGCGTCGTTCCTGTGGGTGCAGAGCATGGTGCGCGACGACAGCAAGCGCGCGCTGCTGCTGGAGCTGGATACCAACATCCAGGCCTTGCGCGCAAAGCATGGCGATGGCGCGGAGATGGTGGCGCTGACGGGGCATTATCACAACCTGTTGAGGATGTGGGCGGAAACGTAATTCGCGACGCGCATGAAAAAAGGCCGGAACCCCGCAAGGTTCCGGCCTTTTTGCTTTGGCGGTTTTAAGCCGCCAGCAGCTGGCGCAGCACGAACGGCAGGATGCCGCCATGCTTGTAGTAATCCACTTCGATCGGCGTATCGATGCGCAGCAGGACCGAGGTTTCCCTGGTCGAGCCGTCGGCGCGGTGGATCACGAGGGTCGCCTGCATCTGCGGACGGATCTCGCCTTCCAGGCCCTTCAGGTCATACGTTTCGTTACCGGTGATGCCCAGGGTCTCGACGCTGTCGTCGCCCAGGAACTGCAGCGGCAGCACGCCCATGCCGACCAGGTTCGAACGGTGGATGCGCTCGAACGAACGGGCGATCACGGCCTTCACGCCCAGCAGCT